>JBDWHS010000001.1:0-138581 GCA_039975135.1 Sneathiella sp.
AATTAACGTTTACAAAGAGTCTCATCTCGTCAAAGGGGAGGGCTGATCATGGATAAACCCCTCAATAATAAAGCCTGGTTCCTGGTCGTGCCGGTTTTTGCCTTGGTTGCGATCAGTGCGATTATTCCGTTGATGACGGTCGTCAATTATTCGGTTCAGGATACGTTCGGCAATAACCAGTTCTTCTGGGCCGGGACGGAATGGTTTGCTGAAGTTCTGAATTCGGACCGGTTCTGGAATGCGCTGGGTCGTAACCTGTCTTTCTCCCTCATCATTCTGTTGATTGAAATCCCGCTCGGGATTGTGATTGCCCTTTCCATGCCGAAACGAGGGATCTGGGTGCCGGTGTGCCTGGTTCTCATGGCCTTGCCATTGCTGATCCCGTGGAATGTTGTGGGTACAATCTGGCAGGTTTTCGGCCGGGCCGATATCGGGTTGCTGGGATATTCCCTGGCAAGCCTGGGTATTGACTATAACTATGCGAGCAACGCCGTTGATGCCTGGATTACCATTGTCATCATGGATGTCTGGCATTGGACAAGTCTGGTGGTTTTGCTCAGCTATGCCGGTCTTGTTTCCATCCCTGAGGCTTATTATCAGGCAGCGCGCATTGATGGTGCATCGAAATGGAAAGTGTTTCGCTATATCCAGCTGCCCAAAATGAACCGGGTCCTGTTGATTGCCGTCCTCCTGCGCTTCATGGATAGCTTCATGATCTATACGGAGCCGTTTGTTCTGACAGGCGGAGGGCCGGGTAATTCCACAACGTTCCTGTCTATTGATCTGGTGAAAATGGCGATCGGTCAGTTCGACCTTGGTCCCGCTGCCGCCATGTCTATCGTTTACTTCCTGATCATCCTGCTGCTGTCCTGGGTCTTTTATACAGTGATGACAAATTATGGCGCGGATGCCCCTGAAAAAGGAGTGCAGGACTGATGCAAAATACTAGAAACATGAAGTGGCTCATTCCCACTTTCTATATCACTTTCCTGATGCTTCCGGTTTACTGGCTGATCAATATGAGCTTCAAGACCAATCAGGAAATTCTGTCGACTTTTACGCTGCTTCCGGAAGCGCCGACTTTGCGTAACTATGAAGTGATCCTGACAGATCCAAGCTGGTATAGCGGTTATATCAACTCCATGATCTATGTGGGGCTGAATACCGTGATTGCAGTGGCGGTTGCCTTGCCCGCGGCTTACGCATTTTCCCGCTATAAATTCCTTGGCGACAAACATCTGTTCTTTTGGCTGCTGACAAACCGGATGGCACCACCTGCGGTCTTTGCTTTACCTTTTTTCCAGCTCTATTCTGCGTTTGGATTGATTGACACTCATATCGCCGTTGCTTTGGCCCATTGCCTGTTTAACGTGCCGCTGGCCGTTTGGATTTTGGAAGGCTTTATGTCCGGTGTTCCGCGGGAAATTGACGAAACCGCCTATATCGATGGCTACTCTTTCCCCAGATTCTTCGTGAAGATCTTTATGCCACTCACAGCCTCCGGCATCGGTGTGGCCGCCTTCTTCTGTTTCATGTTCTCCTGGGTCGAGCTTCTTTTGGCGCGGACATTGACTGTGACAGACGCAAAACCGATTACCGCGACAATGACCCGGACGGTGTCTGCATCTGGCCTTGATTGGGGTGTTCTGGCAGCGGCCGGTGTGCTTACGATTATCCCGGGTGCTTTGGTTATCTATTTCGTTCGTAACTACATCGCCAAGGGCTTTGCCCTCGGACGTGTATAACAATAAGGAGGAGAAAAATGGCTTTTTCCTGGATGGCATGGACATTACCAACCGCCCTCTTTTTTGGAACGATTATCTGCCTTCTGATCGGTATGGGCATATGGGAATATGCGCGTCCTGGAGGGCATCCGAGAGTTGGTATCCTACGGTTTGAAACGACCCGCGGAGATCGATTGTTTTTATCGCTGCTTGGCAGCGCCTTTATTCACCTTGCCTGGTTGGGACTGGTTGGTCCGGACCTCTGGTGGGCACTTGGTCTCTCACTCGCATACGCCGTTGGCGTATTCAGGTGGGTGTGAGGCCGGGGTTTTACGGAACTCTTTGACGAGAGTTTCTTTCACACGCATTAACTCCAGGGAGGATTTAAAATGCGAAATTATGTACTGGCGACCACAACGGCAGTCGCGCTTGTTCTGGCCTCTGCGTCCGCTCAGGCCGATATGGCGGCGGCCGAGAAATTTCTGAAAGATGAAATTAAAGGGCTTTCAGCGCTGTCTGAAGCCGACCAAAAAGCTGAAATGCAATGGTTCATCGACGCATCTGCGCCAATGAAGGGCATGGAAATCAAGGTCGTGTCTGAGACCATCGGAACTCATGAATATGAATCCAAAGTTCTGGCGCCTGCTTTTACAGCCATCACAGGTATCAAGGTTACACATGATCTGATCGGTGAAGGCGATGTTGTCGAAAAACTTCAGACACAGATGCAGTCCGGTGAAAACATCTATGATGGTTATATCAACGATTCTGACTTGATCGGAACGCATTGGCGCTATCAGCAGGCCCGTAATCTGACAGACTGGATGGCAGGAGAGGGTAAAGATGTTACCTCTCCAACACTGGATCTGAAAGACTTTGTCGGCAGCTCCTTTACAACAGGCCCGGATGGAAAGCTGTATCAGCTTCCTGACCAGCAGTTCGCGAACTTGTACTGGTTCCGTTACGACTGGTTCAATGACGCGAAAAACAAAGCCGACTTTAAAGCCAAATATGGTTACGACCTCGGCGTTCCTGTGAACTGGTCTGCATATGAAGATATCGCAGAGTTCTTCACAGGCCGCGAAATTGATGGCCAGAAAGTCTATGGCCACATGGACTATGGTAAAAAAGATCCATCCTTGGGTTGGCGCTTTACGGATGCTTGGCTTTCCATGGCTGGCAACGGTGACAAAGGTGAGCCAAATGGTCTGCCCGTCGATGAATGGGGTATCCGCGTTAATGAGAAAAGCCAGCCAGTTGGTTCCTGCGTTGATCGCGGCGGCGACACAAATGGTCCTGCTTCTGTTTACGCCATTACCAAATACATTGAATGGCTGACTAAGTACGCCCCACCTGAAGCTGCTGGTATGGTCTTTGGTGAAGCGGGTCCGGTTCCTGCCCAGGGTGCAATTGCCCAGCAGATGTTCTGGTACACAGCTTTCACTGCCAATATGGTGGAAGACGGAATTCCTGTTGTGAATAAGGATGGTTCGCCAAAATGGCGGATGGCACCATCACCACGGGGCGCTTATTGGGAAGAAGGCCAGAAACTTGGCTATCAGGATGCGGGTTCATGGACACTCATGAAATCCACACCGGTTGACCGGGCGAAAGCAGCTTGGCTCTATGCCCAGTTTGTGACTTCCAAAACAGTTGATGTGAAGAAATCCCATGTTGGTTTGACGTTCATTCGCGAATCCACCATCCAGCATGAAAGCTTCACAAAACGCGCGCCGAAATTGGGCGGTCTGATTGAATTCTATCGTTCGCCAGCGCGGGTTCAGTGGTCTCCAACAGGAACCAATGTTCCGGATTACCCAAAACTGGCGCAGCTTTGGTGGCAGAATATCGGGGATGCGTCTTCCGGCGCCAAAACACCTCAGGAAGCAATGGATGCCCTTTGTGCCGCACAGGAAAAAGTGTTGGCACGTCTTGAGCGCGCAGGTGTTCAGGGGGATCTTGGTCCAAAGCTGAACGAGAAAAAAGATCCGGGTTACTGGCTGAGCCAGCCTGGCGCTCCGAAAGCTAAATTGGCGAATGAAAAGCCTAAGCCGGTTACCGTCAACTATGATGAGCTTGTGAAAAGCTGGCAGAAATAATCTGAATGCTATTCAGAAGAAGAAAGGCCGGGATTTTCCCGGCCTTTTTTTGTGTTCTAATGGGGGTTTCCAGGTAAAATCAGTTTTATCCCCCGCATAAAACTGTTAAGGCAGGGCAACTCTTCACAGATTTTATACAGGAAATTTATGTCTGAACAGCTTTCAACTGCCGCTGAAACCATTGAGGAACTTAAAGAAGCATTTACATTTCTTGAAGAATGGACGGATCGATATGGGTATTTGATTGATCTTGGTCGTAAGTTGCCTGAATTTCCTGAAGCCTTGAAGGTTGACGAAAATCTGATGCAGGGGTGTCAGTCTCAAGTTTGGCTGATTTCGCATATGAACGGTGAAAAAATTGAATTTCTGGCGACCAGTGATGCCATGATTGTCAGCGGGCTGATTGGCTTGTTGTTAAGCGTCTATAGCAATCGGACACCTGCAGAAATCCTCGCGACCGACCCTGCTTTTCTGGAAGAGCTTGGTCTCAATCAACATCTGTCTCCGTCAAGAAGCAATGGGCTTCATTCCATGGTGAAGCATATCATGGCTGCGGCGAAAACCAAGGCCGCAGAATGAGTGCATGGACTGTCTTTCTAATTGGATAAAGGCAGTGTAGCATAGCCTCCAAAATCAAGAATAAGCGGCCAAGCCGCCTTGGAGGAATATGTCTATTCAACGTCTGATGATTGCCAATCGCGGGGAAATTGCCTTGCGGATCGCCCGCGCTGCCCGCTCACTGGGAATGACGACAATCGGAATATATCCTGAGGATGACGAAACATCCCTGCATGCCAGTCGGCTCGATCACGGGGAACTTCTGCCCGGATCAGGGCCGGCAGCCTATCTCGATATTGAGGAGGTGATTGCGGCCGCAAAGCGTAGCCACGCAGATGCTGTTCATCCGGGATACGGATTTTTAAGTGAGAATCCGGATTTTGAAAAAAGATGTCGTGCTGAAGGCCTTGTTTTGATCGGCCCCGGTGCAGAAGCATTGGAAGTGCTGGCAGACAAGAGTGCGGCCCGTGCACTGGCTCTTGAGGCCGGTATTCCTGTTCTGGCCGGGACCAACGAGGCAACCGGTTTGGAGGAAGCGACAGCATTTTTTAATGAACTGACGCCGGGTAGCCAGATGTTTGTCAAGGCAATTGCTGGCGGCGGCGGCCGCGGTATGCGTTTGGTCAAACAGGCGGCGGAGATTGAGGCTGCATATGCTGCTGCGGCGGCGGAGGCGAAAGCGGCCTTTGGGGATGATCGCCTGTATGTGGAGCGGTTTATGCCCGAAGCGCGCCATATCGAAATCCAGATCCTTGGCGATGGAGAAGAGGTTCTTCATCTTTTCGAACGGGATTGTTCCCTGCAGCGCCGCCATCAGAAAATTCTTGAAATAGCGCCTGCCCCGGACCTACGCGAAGAGGTGCGCCAGACTTTGTTTGATGCCGCTCTCAAAATGGCGCGCCGTGTTGACTATCGGGGTTTGGGAACGTTCGAATTTCTTGTGTCTGCGACGGATAACAGCATCGCTTTTATGGAAGCCAATCCACGAGTACAGGTAGAACACACAATTACCGAAGAAATTCTGGGCCTTGATCTTGTTGCGCTGCAGCTGCAGGTATCAGACGGTAAGTCCTTGCGCGATATTGGGATCCGGCAATCTGATTTGAAACCGACTGGTTTTGCGGTGCAGGCACGGGTTAATGCAGAAGTTCAAGACGACGATGGTACCGTCAGGCCGTCAGGTGGGCGTATCGGTCACTATGAAACCCCGGAAGGTAGAGGTGTGCGGATCGACGGAGCCGCTTATCCGGGATGGCAGCCCAATCCGCGTTATGACAGCCTGATTGCGAAACTGATTGTTTGGGATCCGCGGGCTGAATTTACGCAGATCCTGTCCGCGACTGACAAGGCGCTTGAGGATTATCGCATCGGTGGGATACAGACAAATCTCTCGTTTCTGCAGGCATTATTGCGAGATGAGCAGGTTCAGGCCGCAAAATTTACAACAAGATATGTTGATCAGAATATGCAGGCCTTGCTGGCAGCGCGACCAGAAGAAAACACCGTCTTGCCTGAGCAACAATCAGCGGCGGAAAACCCTGCTGAACAGGTACCGGATGGCATTGTTGCTCTGCGTTCAGGATTGATGGGAACCGTTGTTGATATTCTGGTTGAGGCCGGTGACGAGATTGGTGAGGGCAAGGTGATTGCCATCCTTGAAGCCATGAAGATGGAGCACCAGATCAAGGCGTCACAAAGTGGTATCATCACCGAAATTGTTGCAAGCATCGGTCAGACTCTGACCGAGGAGGCCTCTCTTCTGTATTTGGAGCCACGTGCCATATCTGATGGTGGCGCGCATGAAGAAGACATTGTCGATCTCGATCACATTCGCCCCGATCTGGCGGTTCTGCTGGAGAAAAAACAGGCCATTCTTGACCCGGCGCGCAGCGAGGCTGTCGCTAAACGCCATGCCAAAGATAAACGCACTATTCGGGAAAATATCGAACAGCTGGTTGATCCTGGAAGCCTGTCAGAATATGGCGGCCTGAATATCGCGGCCCAACGATCCCGACACAGTGTTGAGACACTGGAGAAAATCAGCCCGGCGGACGGCATGGTTGCCGGAACAGCCCGCGTCAATGGGGAGCATTTTGATGAAGACCGCTCTGCGGCGATTGTTCTGGGTTATGACTATATGGTTTTCGCAGGCACGCAAGGTGTTATGAACCACAAGAAAACGGACCGTCTTCTGCATTTGGCAGAAGCGCGGCAGTTACCCATTATTTTCTATGGCGAAGGCGGGGGTGGGCGTCCTGGCGATGTTGATGTGACCGCAGCCTCCACGCTCGATGTGCCGACATTCCAGACATATGCCCGCCTTTCCGGTCTTGTCCCCAGAATTGCCATCGCGTCAGGACGGTGCTTTGCAGGCAATGCAGCTTTGATGGGCTGCAGTGATATTCTGATTGCTACCGAAGATACCTCCATTGGCATGGGAGGCCCCGCGATGATCGAAGGCGGAGGATTGGGGATATACAAACCCGAAGAGGTGGGACCTGTCTCCATGCAATCCCCGAACGGTGTCATCGATGTCGTGGCAAAAGATGAAATCGAGGCGACGGATCTTGCCAAAAAAACACTGTCGTATTTTCAGGGGCGGCTGGCGACATGGGAAACACCGGATCAACGGTCTCTGCGATCTGTCATTCCTGAAAACCGTCTTCGCGTTTATGATATTCGCACCGTTATTCAAACACTTGCCGACAGAGATTCCGTTCTGGAGCTGCGCCCGGAATTTGCTAAAGGAATGATTACGGCTTTTATTCGGCTGGAAGGACGCCCCGTCGGGTTGATCGCCAATAACCCTTTGTATTTGGGAGGTGCAATTGATGCAGATGGATCAGAAAAGGCGGCTCGCCATATCCAGCTTTGTGATGCATTTGATATTCCTGTTTTGACGCTTTGTGACACGCCGGGCTTCATGGTTGGGCCGGATGCGGAAAAGACGGCACTGGTTCGGAAGACGGCCCGGCTTTTCTCTGCTGCAGGAAGCTCAACCATCCCCTTTCTGACGGTTATCTTGAGAAAAGGGTATGGGTTGGGCGCTCAGGCGATGGGCGGCGGCTCCATGCATGCACCGTTTGTTAGCCTTTCCTGGCCAACTGGCGAAATGGGTCCTATGGGTCTCGAAGGGGCTGTGAGGCTTGGATATAAGAAGGAACTGGCGGCGATTGAGGATGAGACAGAGCGGCAACAGGTTTTCAATAAAATGGTTGAAGAATCCTATCGTCGGGGCAAGGCGGTCAATGCCGCCGCGTTTATGGAAATCGATGATGTTATTGATCCGGCAGAGACACGGGATCGGCTGATCCAGGCCCTTAAAGCAGTCGCGCTTCCTGCCCGGGGAAGGGGCAGGAAGCGAACTTTTGTCGATACCTGGTAAAGCGCGTTGGGGGAACGCTTTACTGGACATACTGAACACCAGGCATCTCTCAGGACGCTACAATACGCGGCTAGGAACAACCCTGCGTCCTGATAGATTACAGGTAAGCCGGCTGAGATCCGAATGAAACGCACAGCTGATGACATCAGCTCAACAATTGGTGATATGCCCGTGATTTCGCTCGTCGCAGAGACTATGGCTTAAGAGTGAAAGGCTCAAGCCTTTCCCTGAAATGTTTGATAAAATCCTGCAAGAGCAGGGATCGTGGATGGTATTTCGGATAGAGGATATCCAGCCGGAACGGTATCGAAGGCTCGAACGGGCGTGTAATCAGGCCATGACCGACATACTCAGCAGCATCAATAGAACTGACAATGGCTGCCCCGACACCCTGCCGTGCCAAGAGGCATGCTGTTGCGAACTGACGAACCTCAACACGGGCAACCAGGTCGGACCCTGCTTGATCGAAGACTTCTTTGACCTGATGGTAAAATCGATTGCCTCGATCCTGAATGATCATCGGTTTTCCGCTCAGGTCTGCTGCTGTAACTACTTTCTGAGCCGCCAGCGGATGTTGCGGTGACATGGCGCAAACCGTTCGGATGTCGACAGATTCGTGCATAACGGCACTATGGCCCTCAAACTCGTCTGCGACGCCAATATCATATTGCTGTGCCGCGATCCATTCTCTCACCCGCTTGGAGGAGCGGGTTTGGATGGCGAGGGTGACATCCTCTCTGTCTGCCAGAAATTCAGCCATAACCGTTGGCATAAGCGACGTGGCAAAGCCGGGTAGGCAGGCAATGCGCAAATGTCCGGCCTTTTGGTTTCGAATATCATCAGAAAGTTGGGAGATATGTTCGAGATTCACAATTGCCCGCTCGACTTCTCCGTAAAGGAAATTAGCTTCATATGTAGGATGCAGGCGGCCTTGTTTGCGTTCAAACAGCGGAATACCCATTCCCGCTTCAAGGCTGGCAATCAACCGGCTAACCGCTGGTTGTGAAATGTTGAGCATGTTCGCAGCGGGGGTTACGCCCCGGGTTATCATAACGGCTCGAAAAGCCTCCAGCTGTCGTAAGCGAATCATGCCGAATCTCCAACAGAAAATTAAACACCCATAACATGATATTATGTATCCATTCCTTAAAGCTATAGCAAGCGAAGAAAAATGAAGGTGAAACCGCAAGCAGGAGACTTTGTCATCAAACGGTCATTGATGGCAGCATAAATCCCTATACTGTTAACGGAGGGAGGATGGTTGTCTCCGTTAAAAAATGAATGATTCCGGTTTCGAATTCTTCGGACCCGGAGCTATCAACCGATAGGGAAGAACAATGTCAATTTTGAAAAAATTTATCGTGCCAGCGACGCTGGCAACGCTTGCCGGAAGCACTGCTTTGGCCTCTGCTGCAACTGAAATTCAGTGGTGGCATGCAATGGGCGGAGACAATGGCGAACGGGTCAATAAAATTGCCAGTGATTTCAACAAATCACAGTCAGAATACAAGGTCGTACCGACTTTTAAAGGAAATTATACGGAAACAATGACGGCATCAATCGCAGCGTTTCGCGCGAAAAAGCAGCCTCATATTGTTCAGGTTTTTGAAGTTGGCACTGCGACAATGATGGCCGCCAAAGGCGCTATCTATCCTGTTGAGCAAGTTATGAAAGATGGCGGCGAAAAATTTGATAAATCCGACTTCTTGCCAGCCGTGATCAGCTATTATCAGACACCGGAAGGTGAATTGCTGTCCATGCCTTTCAACAGCTCAACGCCTGTTTTATGGTATAATAAAGACGCTTTCAAGAAAGCTGGTGTTACAAAAGTTCCTGCAACTTGGGAAGATATGAAGAGCGCATCAGACAAGCTGCGTGCAGCAGGTTATAAATGCGGCTTTTCATTCGGCTGGCAGTCTTGGGTTATGGCGGAAAATTTCAGTGCCTGGCACAACCTGCCTATGGGCACAAAGGAAAACGGTTTCTCCGGCACTGACACCGAATTCACATTCAATAATGACAAAGTGAAACGTCATTTCAAAAACCTGGCTGCCTGGACGAAAGATGGCACTTTCAAATATGGTGGTCGTCGCGGTGACAGCCTGCCGATGTTCATCAACCAGGAATGCGCCATGTGGATGAATTCCTCGGCCTATTATGGTTCAATCAAGAAGCAGGCCAAATTCGAATTTGGTCAGTCCATGCTGCCTTATTATAAAGATGTGATTGCCAAACCTCAAAACTCCATCATTGGCGGAGCGACTCTTTGGGTTCTTAAAGGCCGTGACAAAGGCGACTATAAGGGCGTTGCTCAATTCATGACATATATGTCTTCTCCGGAAGTCCAGGCGTGGTGGCACCAGGGAACCGGTTATGTGCCAATTACAACTGCGGCTTATGAATTATCCAAAAAGCAGGGCTTTTATAAAACCAGCCCAGGCACAGACACAGCAATCAAACAGCTGAGCCTGAATACGCCAACACCTGCTTCCCGCGGTATCCGGTTTGGCAATTTTGTTCAGATCCGGGACATCATCAACGAAGAAATGGAAGCGATCTGGTCCGGTGACAAATCACCTGAAGCAGGGATCGATGCGGCTGCTGAACGCGGAAACAAGCTTCTTCGCAAGTTTGAAAAAGCGAACAAGTAGTTTTTTCTGATACATATTCTGCCGCGTGTCTTTGAAGATACGCGGCAGGTTTTTGCATCCTTCAGGTAAATTTTTATGTTGAAACGTGTTCATTTCCAACCCTCAGTGCTGCCGTACTTGCTCGTCGCGCCGCAGATTTTGGTCACTGTGATCTTCTTTATCTGGCCAGCCAGTCAGGCCCTGTACCAGTCTCTTCTCGTTGAGGACGCCTTCGGACTCAGCTCGGAATTTGTCTGGTTTCAGAATTTTGAGGAACTTTTTGAGGACCCTCATTACTGGGGATCGTTTCAACGTACATTCGTGTTTTCGTTTTTGGTTGCGTCTGTTTCCATGGGGGCTGCGTTGATACTGGCCACAATGGCGGATCGAGTGATCAAGGGGTCGGGGATATACAGAACTCTGTTGATCTGGCCTTATGCCGTTGCGCCAGCTGCTGCAGGGGCTTTGTGGTTTTTTATCTTTGATCCGACAATTGGGATTATTCCCTACATGCTTCAGTTCATTGAATATGAATGGAATCATAAATTGAACGGCAATGAAGCAATGGCCCTTGTGATTCTGGCATCCGCCTGGAAACAGATTGCTTATAATTTTCTGTTCTTTCTGGCAGGCTTGCAGTCGATTCCAAAATCACTGATTGAAGCGGCGGCAATTGATGGGGCGGGGCCGACCCGCAGGTTTCTGACAATCATTTTCCCCCTTCTGTCTCCGACAACTTTCTTCCTCCTGGTGATCAATGTTGTTTATGCCTTTTTCGAGACCTTTGGCATTATCGATGCCGTGACATCCGGCGGGCCCTCAAATGCGACAAACATTTTGGTGTACAAGGTTTACAATGACGGTTTTGTCGGGTTGGACCTTGGGGGATCGGCAGCCCAGTCGGTTATTCTTATGGGGATTGTCATTGGCTTGACAGTGATCCAGTTCCGCTTTGTCGAGAAGAAGGTGTCATACTGATGATTGAAAACAGACCTCTTCTGAAAATCCTTTCTCATCTCATTCTGATTTCCGGCGTGGTAATGGTTGCCTTTCCATTGTGGATCACATTCGTTGCCGCGACCCATGATGAGACGAGAATGACACAACTACCTCTCCCTCTTATGCCCGGTTCTCATTTCTTTGAGAATCTTGATATTGCTCTTAATCAGGGCCTCTGGGGAGGAGACGGTGTCGGTGTTTCCTACATGCTCTTCAACAGTTTTGTAATGGCGATGATGATTGCAGTCGGAAAAATCGCCATTTCCATCATTTCTGCTTTTGCAATTGTCTATTTTCGCTTCCCGTTTCGGATGGGTTTTTTCTGGATGATTTTCATCACATTGATGCTGCCGGTTGAAGTGCGAATTCTGCCCACATTTGAAGTGGTGGCCAATCTTGGAATGCTGAACAATTATTGGGGTTTAACAGTGCCCTTGATCGCGTCAGCTACGGCAACCTTCATGTTCAGGCAGGTCTTTCTGACCGTGCCGGACGAATTGTTGGAAGCCGCCCGTATTGATGGGGCGGGGCCGTTCCGTTTTTTCAAAGATATTCTTTTGCCGATGTCGCAAACCAATATTGCAGCACTGTTTGTTATTCTGTTTATTTTTGGCTGGAACCAATATCTCTGGCCGCTCCTCGTGACAACCGATCAGGACATGTACACCATCGTTATGCAAATTGGCAGAATGCTGGAAGGCGGTGAGGAAGCGCCTCAGTGGCACATCACCATGATGACAGCCTTGCTGTCGGTATTGCCTCCAGTTGCGATTGTAATCTTTATGCAGCGGCTTTTTGTCCAAGGCCTGACTGAAACCGAAAAGTAAGAAGTGAAGGTAAGACATGGCAAGTGTATCACTTGAAAATCTAAAAAAGACCTATCCCAATGGTTTCAAGGCCATTCATGGTGTCGATGTCGATATTCAGGACGGAGAGTTTCTGGTTCTGGTTGGCCCTTCCGGGTGCGGTAAGTCAACATTGCTTCGCATGATCGCCGGGCTGGAATCCATCTCAGAAGGAACGTTGGAAATCGGAGACCGGGCCGTCAATGAGCTGGAGCCGTCCCAGCGCGACATCGCCATGGTTTTTCAAAATTATGCGCTTTATCCGCATATGACGGTTTATAAAAATATGGCCTACGGTTTGAAGATCCAGGGACTGCCCAAATCCGAGATCGATGAGCGGGTCAAAAATGCCGCTGCTATTCTGGAACTGACGGATGAACAACTTACCCGTAAACCCAGGGAACTCAGTGGCGGTCAGCGACAGCGAGTTGCTATGGGCCGGGCGATTGTTAGAAAGCCCAGCGTGTTTCTGTTTGACGAGCCGTTGTCCAATTTGGATGCGAAGCTTCGTGTCCAGATGCGCATTGAAATCAAGCGCCTGCAGGAAGCTCTTGGAATTACAAGCGTTTATGTTACCCATGATCAAGTTGAGGCAATGACACTTGGTCACCGATTGATGGTGCTGAATGAAGGTGTTGTTGAGCAGCTTGGCACCCCGATTGAGCTTTATGAGCGCCCGGCATCCCTGTTTGTTGCGGGATTTATCGGTTCTCCTGCGATGAATATGATCCAGACGAAAATTAGTGGGGATGGGCAGAGTATTGCCATCGCGGATGGGATCGATTTATCCCTCGGGAATGGTGGATTAACAGAGCGTGCGGGTCAGGATGTTGTTCTTGGCGTTCGGCCGGAGCACCTCGAAATTGCGAAAAATGCGGAAGGGGCTTTGCCTTTTTCGGTGTCTCTTGTTGAGCATTTGGGTGCAGATACGTTGATCCATGGTCATTTCGGATCGGATCAAACAGATATGACGGTTCGAGTGAACGGTATCGCCTCTGTCGCAGCAAAGGACCAGCTCCTGATTTCTATTACGCGGGAGCATATCCATCTTTTCGATCCTTCCACCGAGAAAAGGATCGATCTATAAAAACTGAAATGGCTGATCCTAGCGGGTTAGCCATTTTCCGGCATAAGGTTTGACGAGCGCGCGCGCGACCATATCAAGCCGGTCCTGACCATAAAACATATCATCTCCGACCACATAAGCGGGAGAGCCAAACAGGCCAAGATCAATGGAATCCTGGGTGTTTTTTGCATAAATTTCCTTGATAGAGTTCGTTTCTGCCGCTTCAAAAAGGGGGGCTGGCTCTATCCCGACCGTTCTGCAGATTTTTGTCAGATCGTCTCTCGACGCGACATCTGCGTCATCCACCCAGTGAGCCCGCAGCATTTCTTCTGAAAGGCTGTCAATATCCAGCTCGGCTTCGATGGCAGCGATTAAAACGCAATTGGCGAAATTAATGTCATTGGCATGATGTGTCGGGGTTTCGCCCATGACCGGAATATTCCGGTGTTCCGCCCAGCGAGCAATTTCCCGGCCGAAAAAGTAATCCATATGAGATTGGCTGCGCTTTGGCATGGGCAGAGAGCCCGCAGCGGGCATAACTGTCCTCAAGTCCATGGGTTTATGAGTTATGGTTGCGCCGGCTTCTTTGGCAATGCGAGAGAGTTCCGCTGCCCCCAGATAAGCATAAGCCGAATGAGCCGCATAATAGTAATCTATATTTTTCATTGGGAACCCTTGGTTAGTGTTCTTGATACTGCATCTTTCCATTTGGCATATGCGTCGTTCCGTTTGCCGTCCTGCAGAGCAGACTGGAAACGCTTCTCCCGCCGCCAAAGCTCCGCAAACTCAGCGGGCTCCGGATAAAATCCAACATGAAGGCCTGCCAGATAGGCGGCCCCCAATGCGGTCGTTTCAAGAACAGCGGGCCTGTCAACCGGTACGCCCAACAGATCAGACAGACGCTGCATTGTCCAGTCAGAAGCAACCATACCGCCATCTACCCGGAGTACTGTTTTCAGATCCTGACCGGCATCAGCCTTCATCGCTTCCAACAAATCCCTGGTTTGATAGCAAACGCTTTCAAGCGCGGCCTTGGCGAATTCTGCGGGGCCGCTGGCGCGCGTCAGGCCATATATGGCCCCTCGGCATTCCGCGTCCCAGTAGGGCGCGCCCAGTCCAACAAAAGCTGGGACCATAATGACGTCCTGTTCAGGATCAGCGCTGTCCGCCAAGCCCCCGGACTGGGACGCTTCGTCGATGATCCCAAGTCCGTCTCGCAGCCACTGAACGGCAGACCCTGCGACAAAGATGGAGCCTTCCAGTGCGTAAGTCGGCTTTCCGTCCAGTTGATAGGCAATCGTTGTCAGCATTTTATTATCGGATGCGACAGGTGTGCTGCCTGTATTGAGCAATGCAAAACAACCCGTCCCATAGGTGGATTTCATCATTCCCGGTTCAAAGCAAGCCTGTCCAACGGTTGCTGCCTGTTGATCTCCAGCAATGCCACCCACCTTGGTAACGCCACCAAAAATATTGGGATCGATATCGCCAAAATCATCAGAGCTGTTTTTCACTTCTGGTAGAAGAGAGGCCGGGATATCTAGGATATCGAGAAGTTCTTTGGACCACTTGCCCAGATGGATGTCATAGAGAAGCGTCCGGCTTGCATTGGTTGCATCCGTGGCGTGAGATTTACCTCCGGTCAATTTCCAAAGAAGAAAGCAGTCAACGGTGCCAAAAGCCAGCTTACCAGCCTCCGCCGCCTTTCTGGCTCCTTCTACATTATTGAGGATCCAAGCGATTTTCGTGCCTGAAAAATAGGGATCCAGCAATAGTCCTGTTTTGTCTGTGAAGGTTGCTTCGTGACCCTCCTCTTTCAGGGACTTGCATAGAGAGGATGTTCGGCGATCCTGCCAGACAATGGCATTATGGATCGGCTCTCCCGTCTCCCGGTTCCACAGAATTGTTGTCTCTCTTTGGTTTGTGATGCCAATGGCGCTCACGTCACTAATATGCGCTTCAGCGTTTGCAAGGGCTGCTTTGCAGGTCTCTACGGTACTGCTCCAGATGTCGGACGGGTCATGCTCAACCCAGCCGGATTTTGGGAAATGCTGCGGAAATTCCTGTTGTCCTGTTGCGACGATCTTTGTTGATTGATCAAACAGGATAGCACGCGACGATGTGGTTCCCTGATCGATTGCTAATACATAACGGGACATATTATTTTTCCTTAGCGGCAATGGACTTTCTATTTTTTTCGAAAATAGCAGATTTGGGTGTTAAATGAAATAAAATGAAAATCAAAACAGTCCGGCTGAGCTTAGTAACAGCCCTTATAAACCGGCGGAGCGCAGGGTGCTTTTCTCTGTCACTTTGACAATCACATCATGCTCATCGCAAAGAGCCTTTAGCTTCTTTGGGAGTGGCTGATCGGTTACAACAAAATCCATCTGCGACAAATGGCCAATCCGGACAGGGGCCGACCGCTCCAGTTTCATGCCATCTGCAACCAGTATGGTTTGCCGCGCATTTTCGATAATGGCTTGAGCCACTTTTACTTCGCGGTAATCGTAGTCCAGCAAAGAGCCATCTTCATCAATCGCCGAAGTACCGATAACGGCATAGTCGACCTTGAACTGCTTAATGAAATCAACCGTTGCCTCGCCCACAACGCCGCCATCGGTCGGTCGAACGACACCGCCTGCAACAATGACTTCAAAGTTGGGAATACCGGACAGAATATTGACCACATTGATATTATTGGTGATCGCGAGCATGCCTTCGCGGCCCCGAAGGGCAATCGCGACCTGTTCCGTGGTTGTCCCGATATTGATCAGCAATGTACAATTGTCGGGAATGAGGGATGCTGCGAGCACGCCAATGCGCCGTTTTTCTTCTACGGCAAGGAGACGTCTGGCTTCATATTCAAAATTCTTCACGCCTGAAGACAGAACCGCGCCGCCATGGACCCGCTGCAGGAGATCCTGTTCCCCCATTTCATTGAGGTCCTTGCGGATGGTTTGCGGAGAAACGTTGAACATTTCGGCCAGGTCTTCAACATTAACGCGGCCATCCTGGCGTAACATATTCATGATATCAGATTGCCGTGGACTGATCATATCCATCTAATGTTGCCCCTGTTGTTGTTCCTGCTTCCTACCGTTTTACGGGAAAGCGTACAAAGGTTCAACATGGCGACGGACAATTTCATTTGTCAGTGGTTTTAAGGTAAGTGAAACTTTTGACGAAAGTTCAATTGCTTCTTATAATAAGTTCAGTTCATGTCTCTAAATCCTCTCCTTGAATGACTTTGCGTCCCTCAATTCCTGAATGAAAGAAGATGATCATGCGTAATCGAAAAATCGCAGATTTCTCAGTTTCGAGTATCGGCCTTGGATGTATGGGGTTGAGTTTCGGATATGGGCCGGGCCCGGAAGAAGATTATGCGATCCGTCTTCTGAATGAAGCGTTGGACAATGGCTATACATTTATGGATACAGCTGCCCTGTATGGCTTTGGTCTGAATGAAACGCTGGTGGGTAAAGCTATCGGGCATCGCCGAGACGAATTTATTCTCGCCAGTAAATGCGGGCTGAGAGGCAACAAGGAAGGGGTGCGAGAAATGAACGGCCGCCCTGAAGTCTTGAAAGAGACATGTGAACAATCCCTGTCTCGTTTGGGTGTCGATGTTATTGATCTGTATTATTTGCACCGTCTGGATAAGAATGTGCCGATTGAAGAGAGCGTCGGAGCTTTGTCGGATCTTGTGAAAGAAGGAAAGATAAGGCAAATCGGTCTTTCCGAAATGTCCGCTGAAATCATAAAACGGGGCCATACTGTTCATCCTATCGCAGCTGTTCAGACGGAGTATTCCTTATGGACGCGAAATCCCGAAATCTCTGTTTTGGAAGCCTGCCGGGAAATTGGTGCGGCATTCGTGGCTTTCAGCCCGGTTGGCCGGAAGTTCCTCACCGGGACGTTGCAAGATGTGGAGGCCCTGCCCGAAGGGGATATGCGCAAAGCAATGCCCCGTTTCCAGCCCGGCACTTATGAGAAAAATCTGGAACTGCTGGAAGAATACGCCAACCTGGCTGAGGAGACGGGCTGTTCCATGGCGCAACTGGCGCTAGCTTGGCTATTGGCAAAAGGGGATCATATTATTCCCATTCCCGGCACGACATCGATCGAACATTTGGTTGAAAATGCGGGCGCTGATGAGGTTGAGGTAAGCGCTGATGTAATGATGTGCCTGGAAAAACTGATCAATCAAAACACTGTTCATGGACCGCGGTATGATGACCGGGCGCAAAGCACAGTGAGCACGGAAGAGTTTTAAAAACAAGCAGGGCGGTGCCAATTTACGCCGCCCCACTTTTTTAAACAAAAAATCAGCTTCCGATCACACCGCCGCCTTTTTTACTGACTACGACGACGGATGGGCGTGGTGGCATATTTGGTTTGAAGTCCGGCCAACGGGTGACCGGGTCTTCAAATGTGGAATTACGGCCAAATCCCGGAAATGCTTTGGCGCCGTCAGACGCTGGATGCTGTACCGCTAGAAAAAGCGCGCTATCATCGGCGGAGAAGCAAGGTCCGCACATTTCAGCGCCGATTGGAACCCGGAAAAACATCTTGCCTGTACCTCTGAGCTCTCCCTCTGTCTCCATTGCCCAGATGCCGTCAGCCGTCCCTGTTTTTGGCCAACTTGATCCTTGATCGGTCGAGATCCACAAACGGCCTTTCCCATCAACTGCCGCATTGTCCGGAGATCCAAACCAGCCGTTTTCACTGGTGGCTTTATTGAAGACGGCACCGTGTTCCGGGTTGGCCGGGTTGCCGCCTTGCACAAGGATATCCCATGTGCTTTCAAGGGCGGCATGATCCCCTCTTGCCGGTGTGATCTCGACAATATGTCCGAACGGGTTTTTTTCTCTGGGATTAGCCGCATCGACAGGATGTTTGCCCCCCCGATGTTTATTGTTGGTCAAGCAAACATAGACTTTATTGGTTTTTGCATTGGGCTGTACGTCTTCAGGCCTGTCCATCTTGGTCGCCCCAAGCGCATCACCCGCCTTTCTGGCAAAAACAAGAATTTCAGCCTGATCTGCAAACCCGTTCGCAGGGGTTAAAGGACCTTCGCCGTGAACAAGCGGTAACCATTTAACGGTGCCGTCTGCATCGAACCGTGCCACATAGAGTGTTCCGTCATCCAGCAGATTCATATTAGCCTGACGGTTGGTTGGGTTGTATTTTCCTTTTGTGATAAACTTGTAAAGATAATCGCCTCGCTCATCATCACCGGAATAGACAGCGACCCGGCCATCTTTGTTCACAATGGTTTCCGCTCCTTCATGCTTGAAACGGCCAATTGCTGTCCGTTTCTTTGGCGTTGAGGTCGGATCCATCGGGTCCACTTCAACAATCCAGCCGAACCGGTGTAGCTCATTGGGGTCCTTGGCAATGTCGAAACGGTCATAGTAGGCGCCCCAGTTGTACCACTGACCGGGAGCGCCATAGCGTTTGAGCATGTCGGCATTGGGGTGGGAAGCGGCAGCTTCCTTATTCCAAAAATATCCGTTGAAATTTTCTTCTGCCATCAGGTAAGTGCCCCACGGGGTTATCCCGCCAGCGCAGTTGTTGATAGTACCAAAAACCTTTGTGCCGATCGGGTCGGTCTTTGTTTTGACGAGCTTGCTCCCAGCAGCAGGTCCGGAAAGCTCCATTCTAGTTGTAGCCGTCAGACGGCGATTGTATTTTGAGCCGACAACCGCAGACCATTTGCCACCGGATTTTTTGATTTCAACAACAGTACCGCCATGAGCCGCCATTTCGATATCGGCAATGTCTTTTGTCATGCCCGCATACTTGGCCTTGTCCTGGCGACCCAGGCCAGGGAACATCAATTCTTCATTCGTATATTCATGATTGACGCAGAGCAGGGCGGAGGTGCCGGTCTTATCAAGAGGGATCAAGCCAACATAGTCGTTGTTATACCCAAACTGCTTTTCCTGAGAGGCTTTACTCTGGTTGGTTGGATCAAAGGCAGGCGAATCTGAAAAAAGCGGATCTCCCCAACGCAGCAGAATGTCAGCATCATACCCTTCTGCGACATGATGTTTCTGATCAACGCCGTGGCTGATTTCCTGAAAATTGAAGCTGGCTTTATGATGGGCTGCTTCTACTGGTTTTGCCGACAGAACAGACGCCAAAGCCCCTGTTGTCCCAGTCAGTGCTGTTACAGCCAACATACCTTTGAGCGCATCCCGGCGCCCCATACGTCTGTTCACGATATCGCCGAATGTCGGATTGTCAGAAAGATTGGTTATGTTGTCTTCCGAGGTTTCCATTTGATAGGCGCGTGTTTGTTTGAACGGTGTCTGCTCAGACATCATGATTTCCCTTATTTCATTAGGGCCAGGACCCTAGTCTCAGATCTGTTTTTCGTATCAAGTAGAATTTAGGGACAAACTGTTTCAGTCAGATGACGGCAAGTCGAAGGCTTCTGCCAGTAATTCGTAAGATCGGCAGCGGGCTTTGAAATCATGGGTGATGGTGACGATAACAGCTTCATTCACACCATATTGATCAAGTACTTGCAGAAGCTTGGTTCTTACCTGGTCCGGAGTTCCCACGATATGGCGCTTGCCATGAAACTGCCGGCGTATTTCTTCCTGCTCAGTATAGGGATAGCTTTCGGCTTCTTCCACCGTTGGGACCGGGCCGATATGGCCGGTATCAAGGCGTGTGCGCCACAAATCCCGACTGCTTGCAAGGCGAGCCGCTTCTTCTTCGGTCTCTGCGCAAATAACGAAAATTCCCAGATTTCCCTCAGGTTCCGGATTGGCTGCAGAGGCTTTGTAGCTGTTGCGATACAAGTTCATGATTTGGGGGCCTTGCTCATCTGTAATGAAATGAGCGAATGAAAAAGGCGTTCCAAAATAGGCGGCCAGTTGAGCTGATTGATCACTGCTACCGAGCATCCAGAGCTCAGGCGTTGTCTCTGGAAAGGGGGTTGCCTGAACTGAGGCCAGTGGGTGATTGTCTTCCATTACATCGCTTAGAAAGCCAATGAGGTCATTTACCTGTGTAGGGTATTCCTTGGGGCCACGTGGTGGGTGACCATACGCCAGGGCGTGCGCCGTAATCTGGTCACTCCCCGGTGCCCTTCCAATACCCAAATCAATACGCCCCGGAAACAGGGTTTCCAGCAGATTGAAAACTTCGGCCACTTTATAGGGTGAATAATGAGAAAGCATCACACCGCCTGAGCCAATTTTCATGTTTTTGGTCAGGGAGGCAATCCGGGCAATCAATATTTCGGGTGCCGAGCCTGTGAGACCGGTAGAGTTATGGTGTTCAGCAACCCAGTATCTGTGATAGCCGAGCCGATCAGTGAGTTGTGCAAGTTCAAGTGTTTCATTGAGAGCATCACGGGGTGTAAATCCGGAACGGACAGGGGACTGGTCGAGAACGGAGAGGCGTATTTTTGACATGCTTTTTTTCTTCTCTTTATGGCGCTGCCTCAACTTCATACGAGAAGCAGGTCCTGTCAAGGCGACGCTGTGTAATCCCTGTCATCAAACATTAACCTGTTTGCCAAGAAACTGACTCGCAGCCTTCATACTCTCCGGTCGCAGAAGATCGTTCGCGTTTAGGAGAGTTATGATGAGAGTTGAAGCATCCTCCGATCTCACCATCGGTATCGCAACATCCCGGCAGGAAATTATTCGTGCCCAGACGTTAAGATACAGGGTATTTTATGAAGATATGGGAGCGATCCCCTCTCCCTCTGTAAAAGCATTAGGGCGAGATCATGATGTTTTTGATGATTATTGTGATCATTTGATCGTCGTTGACCGCGCCAGATCTGCGGCAGGAGATCCTTGTGTGGTCGGAACATATCGCCTTCTTCGTAAATCTGTCGCGCAGGCGCACAATGGTTATTATTCTGCCAATGAGTTTGATCTCGACGCGTTGAAATACTACCCGGGTGAACATGTCGAACTTGGTCGGTCCTGTGTCGATCGGGATTATCGCGGCAAAGCGATCATGCAGCTCCTGTGGAGGGGGATTGCCGACTATATTGTTGAGCACAATATTTCACTGATGTTTGGTTGCGCCAGCTTTCCCGGGACGGATTTGGGGCAGATGGCGTCCGCCTTGTCGTTCCTTCATCATCAGAATAAAGCACCGGAAGAATGGTGTCCTCGGGCGCATGCGAGTCAGTATGTGGCGATGAATGTAAAAGAGGAAAACAGTGTAGATTTCAGGACAGCCATGCGTGAAATGCCTGCTCTCATCAAAGGCTATATGAGGGTTGGCGGGGTCATCGGTGATGGCGCTGTTGTTGATCATGCGTTTAATACGACGGATGTTTGTCTGCTGGTAGAAACGGTCAATATCACGGGGAAGTATCAGCGACATTTCCTGGAAAACCGGCTGCCAGAGCCCGCTTCTTTCGCTGTGTGACTGCATCTGACACTTTAAGGGTGACAGCAAAAAGCAACCTGCCCTATGATCTTGAAAAGGCCTGTCTGCCACAAAAGGTCTAACTGAGGGATTGGGAAATATGAAGCGATTAGTTGGTTTGGCGTTTGTTATGCTTGGGCTTTCACTGAGCAGTACTTTAGCGCAAGCGGAGGTGACGCTTGCTGCATTTGAAGGCGTCTGGGAGGGAACGGCGGTTTCGGAAAATAACACCAGTGTTAATTTTGCCATTACCAGCCGTGACATGGATGTCGAAATTCGCCCCAAAACAGACAAGAGTTTTTCGATCACCTGGCGCACGTTGCAGCGGCAGGAAGGGCAGCCGGGAATGCCGGATGAAGTTCTGAAGGAAACAACCAGGACCTATACGCCTGCACAAGATAAAAATGTCTGGCATGATACCAGCAAGGGGAATTTGCTGAGCGGCGATACTGTTTCCTGGGCGGTGTTGAAAGGGCAAAAGCTCACCATTTACTCCATGGCGACTAATAAGAAGGGAGGGTACGACATGCTGATCTATGGCAGAACCCTGACCGGACTTGGTATGAAACTGGATTTTAAAGCAATTCGAGACGGGCAAGAGCGGCGAACCGCGACGGGTACCCTGATCAAAAGTGGAAAATAGGGGCTACCAGTCACCTATTCCCGGTGAGATATTGCGTGTTTGCTCCGCCGTTCTAGCTGTTTGATTAGGCGGCGGTGCTGCCCGATGCGCGCAATTCTGCCTGTCACATAATCGGCAGGTTATGCCAACCGGCATAACGGTTCGAGGGGCAGAAAGCGCCATGCCATCCGCGTAAATCAACCGCCCTGCATGGGAGATATCGCATCCGATGCTGATTGCATAATGTCGTTTGGGATGAGTATATCCCAGGCTGGGTTTTGTGACGGTCCGGGCAATTGAGAAAAAGCGGCTGCCATCGGGCATTTCAGAAATCTGGGTGACAATATGACCTGGTGTCATCAGGCAGGCGTGAACAACCCATCGGGGGCAAGCGCTACCATATCTTGGAATGCGCAGTCCCGAGGCGCTGAACCTTTTTGAAATGTTGCCGGCAATATCTGTTCGGATCAAATGGAAGGGGACGCCGCTTTTCTCTGGTTTCTGGAGTGTTGTCAGCCGGTGACAGATTTGCTCGTAGCTGGCATCAAACTGCTGTTGTAAAAGCTCGATGTCGTATCGTCCTTCTTCGGCCGCCTCATAAAAGGTGTCATAGGGAAGAAGGCAGGCACCGGCAAAATAATTGGCAAGAGCGGCGATCCCTTTCTCGCGGGAGGCGCCTGCCGACAAATCAGATCCGGCCAGCAAGTCGTCAAAGATCGCCTGGCATTCAAGCTGCCCTATCAATAGCGCAAGATGAAAGCGTATAGTAGAAGAGGGAAGGGCTTTCGATAAAAGAAGATGCTTTCGTGTCTCATCAAAGAGAGAGGTTGTTTCGGACATCCCGTCTTTGCGGGTATAATCGATTGTAATCTTATGGCGATTGGTTAGGTACCGAGACAAGTCATGAACATCAATGATGTCATCTGAGGGTAACTGCGACCGGAGGGTGGAGGCTGCTTGCTCCAAAGGAGAGAAGTAATTGTTTTTTGCCTGAATAAAATCTGTAACAGCTTCCATCGGTGACGGAGAGAGGCCTTTGTCTGAAATATGATCCCCGCCCATAAAGCCTAGCATTTCATTGACCGTTTCTGTCAGGACTGCACTGTCTTTAAGGATAATATTCAAAAATTCCTGCCGTTGTGATGGATTAAGGTCGTCGTTGTCATGCACGATTTCGGACAGGGAGAAAATAGAGGTTACAAGAGTACGCAGGCGAAAAGAACTGTCCGCCAGAACCGAGTCTTGCGAGAGTCTCTCCCGCATATATTGAAGGTCGCCAAGGGCTATCTTATAAGCTTTATAGAGCGTCAGAAGTTGCTCGCATAATTCCGGGAATTCCGAAGTGGCGGTGGTCAGGAGTGAGTCTGAGATGTCAGCGTCTGTAAAAAGGGGATCCTGCAAAGCTTCGTTAAGTTCTGCTGTGAGCTGCCCCTCTCGCTGGGAGGCGAACACAAGCGGATCTACTTTCAGAATCTGACTGATGCGAAGAAGGAGGGGGACGGTCAGGTCCCGGCGTTCATGCTCAATCAGATTAAGATAGCTTGCAGAGATGCCAAGTTCCGAAGCCAAATCCATCTGGGAGATTTTCTTGTCTTTGCGGAGCCGTCTGAGGCGAGAGCCTATATAAGGGTTTTTGGCCATTTTTTACAAAAATTTACAAATTTACATTTAGAATTTTTCAAAATTAACATGAAAATACATTATAATCCAATGTTTTATTGGAAAATCTAATGGTCATGTGAAATTTTTACTTTCCATTAATAAATTCAAGGGTCGTGCCTTCTATACAGGGAAATGGCAGAGGCCAAAATCGATGGGAGGAAACAGACATGACGAAGGATTTCAAACTCGACGTATCGCGCCGGGGACTATTGAAAGCAGGAGCGACATCTGGTTTGGTCGCCGCAACACCTGCTTTTTTTATGAGCAATGCCTGGGCAGAAGAGTTCCGCAATAACCCAGGAAGCGCCGGAGAAGTCAAGCTTGGCTTCAATGTGCCCCAGACGGGTCCTTATTCAGAAGAAGGTAAGGACGAACTGAAAGCGTTTCAGCTTGCTGTCAAGCATCTGAACGGCGAAGGGGACGGCGGTATGCTGAATACCTTCAAACCCTCTTCCTTGAAAGGGAACGGTATTCTGGGCAAGAAAGTCGCATACGCCACCGGTGATACACAAACCAAGTCCGATGCCGCTCGTGCGTCTGCGAAGAGAATGATTGAGAAAGACAAAGTACTCATGATTTCGGGCGGCTCATCATCAGGTGTGGCTGTTGCTGTTCAGTCCCTCTGTCAGGAAGAAGGCGTTATCTTCATGGCCGGGCTGACCCATTCCAATGATACGACCGGTAAAGACAAGCGCCGCTATGGCTTCCGCCATTTCTTCAATGCCTATATGTCTGGTCGTGCACTGGGTCCTGTGCTGGAAAAGGAATATGGCAAGGAACGCCGGGCCTACCATCTGACGGCGGATTACACCTGGGGCTGGACTCAGGAAGAATCCATGAAAAATACGACGGAAGAATTGGGCTGGCAGACCGTTAATACAGTTAAAACCCCTGTAGGCGCGGGCGACTTCTCCCAATATATCACACCGGTTCTCAATTCAGGTGCGGATGTTCTGATCCTCAACCATTACGGTAAGGATATGATCAATTCCCTGACACAGGCCGTTCAGTTTGGCCTGCGGGACAAACAGGTGAACGGCAAGAATTTCGAAATTGTTGTACCGCTCTTCTCTCGTTTAATGGCGCAGGGTGCTGGTGATGCGATCAAGGGAATTCTCGGCTCGACCAACTGGAACTGGTCCTTGCAAGATGCAGGATCACAAGCCTTCGTGAAATCCTTCGGTGCTGAATATGGCACGCCGCCTTCCATGGCCGCCCATACATGTTATGTCCAGACATTGTTGTATGCCAATGCTTGTGAAATGGCCGGAACATTCTATCCGCCTGAGGTTATTAAATCACTGGAAGGCTTCAAGTTTGATGGCATGGGCAATGGTGCGACGGAATACCGGGCAGAAGATCATCAGTGTTTCAAAGATGTTCTTGTGGTGCGCGGAAATGAAAACCCGACCAGCCAGTTTGATCTGCTGAATGTTGTTGAGCAGACACCGCGGTCGCAAGTGGAATACGACTGGAAGATCTTTGGTGGTGAACTCGGTCCCTACAAAGTCTGACAGTAACTTGAAGGCGAGCCGGTAACTTCCGGGTTCCGGTTCGCCCTTTTTTTCAAGTGAATTTTCGGGTCGCCCCTTGGCGACCCCTCATCCCTAAAGGTATAAAGTGATGGATGCGATTTTCCTTCAGATCCTGAACGGCCTGGATAAAGGGGCCGCTTATGCGTTGATTGCCCTTGGGCTAACGCTGGTTTTCGGCACTTTGGGCATTGTGAATTTTGCTCATGGAGCATTGTTCATGCTGGGCGCTTTTTGCGCTGTCAGTTTCAACAAGCTTTTGTCCATTTCGACAAAAGTGGAAGACAGCAGTGTCACTCTTTTCAAAGCTTTCAAGGAAAAGCCGTATCTTGAAATCTGGTTTCCGGACGTCGGGCCGGTTTTGCTCGATTATGCAATTCCGCTCTCGATCTTGATGGCCATACCGGTGATGCTATTGATCGGTTTCGTCATGGAACGCGGGCTAATCAAACATTTTTACAAGCGCCCTCATGCGGAACAGATTTTGGTGACTTTCGGGTTGGCAATTGTCATTCAGGAAGTGATCAAAACTTATTTTGGGGCGAATCCTATTCCGCAATCTGCTCCTGGTATTCTAGCAGGCAGTGCTGCAATCGGCAGTTTGGTTGGACTTGGAGAAAGTGTTGTTTACCCCTGGTGGCGACTGGTTTACCTTATGTTCTCAGGCCTTGTGATTTTCGGTGTTTTTGCATTCCTGCAATTCACAACTTACGGCATGGTCGTGCGGGCCGGCATGCGAGACCGAGAGACCGTCGGGCTCCTCGGCATTAATATCGAGCGACGATTTACGATTGTTTTTGCAATGGCAACCGTTGTTGCCGGGCTTGCCGGTGTTATGTACACGCCCGTTTTACCACCTGACTATCACATGGGAATGGATTTTCTCGTCCTTTCCTTTGTCGTTGTTGTTGTCGGTGGGATGGGGTCTCTTGGCGGGGCAGTCCTGGCGGGCTTCCTTCTTGGAATTGTCCAGTCCTTTGCCTCGATGACGGAAGTAAAGGACATCCTCCCCGGAATTGATCAGATTATTATCTATCTGGTTGCCGTTGTTATTCTCCTCACCATGCCACGTGGCTTGATGGGACGCGCAGGCGTGATGGATGATTAAGATGAAAACACTCCCTATGAACGATTTTACTCGGTTTCTGATTTTTGCAGCTGTCATTCTGGCAATGCCGATCTGGCTGATACCGCTGGGCGGTGCCTATCCGGATTTGCTTCAGAAATTCGCGATCTACGGTATTTTTGCTATTGGATTTAACATTCTGTTCGGCTTGACAGGATACTTGTCTTTCGGGCATGCAGCCTTTCTCGGCGTAGGCTCTTATGCTGCGGTCTGGTCTTTCAAGCTTTTCACCATGAATGTGATTCCAGCTGTTCTTTTTGGTGTCTTGTTTGCCGGTTTGCTTGCTTTTCTGATCGGCTTTGTAAGTTTACGCAGGTCGGGGATCTATTTTTCAATCTTGACCCTGGCCTTCGCTCAAATGTCCTACAATCTGGCTTACTCTGTTCTGACGCCAATCACCAATGGTGAAACAGGCCTTCAGCTAAGCCAGCAGGATCCGCGAATTATTGACAGTTTATTCATCGAAGCTTCCGGCGGCGGGTTGCCATCGACAACCTTGTTTGGTCTTAAAATGAGTGGCTATTCCGGTTTCTATTTCTGTGCGGCGTTGCTCATCCTGTGTTTTTACATTTCCATGCGGATCTTCAGATCGCCGTTCGGTTTGATGTTGAAAGGCATTAAATCCAATCAAAACCGGATGAAATATACGGGGCTGAATACCCGCCCTTATATGCTGACCGCTTTTGTGATTTCCGGCATGTATGCTGGGCTTGCAGGTTCGCTGCTGGCGGTGACAGATCCACTCGCCGGTGCGGAGCGAATGCAATGGACGGCATCGGGTGAAGTGGTTCTCATGACTATTTTGGGGGGTGTTGGCACACTCGTTGGGCCCATGCTGGGCGCTGGCTTGATCAAGTATTTCGAGAATATCTTCTCTGGCTTTGATAATAACGTCCTGACCAATGCCTTCTCCTTCCTGCCGGATTCAGTGGTTGAAGTTCTGGTCCCTGTCGTTGGTCTGTTCGTTGGCGGCGGCTGGCATCTGACACTCGGCCTTCTTTTCGTCGTGATCGTGATCTTCCTGCCAGGCGGTATCATCGAAGGTCTGTCGAGACTGATGGCGTTGTTTAAAAAGAGAGACCAGTCTGTCGGCGGCAATATCTCTCCCCAAGATCAACCTGGTGAATAAGGAATTTAGTTATGGATAATCTGGTTCTTCACCTGGATAATATTCAAAAGAGCTTTGGCGGATTGAAAGCCCTGTCAGATGTGAACTTGCATGTGGAAGAAGGAACGACTCACGCCATTATCGGGCCGAACGGGGCGGGAAAATCGACTTTGTTGAACGTCTGCGTTGGACGATTGAAGCCTGATGCGGGGCATGTGACATTTGACGGTCAGGAACTGACAGGTCGGCAGCCTCATGAAATTGCTCAAATCGGCGTCGCCCGGGTCTTCCAGACACCGGAGATTTTCCCCGAAATGTCGCTGCTTGAAAATGTCATGTTGCCAGCCTTTTCAAAAAGGGACGGTGCGTTCCGGTTTAACGCGCATCACTTGCTGACGTCGCAGGCCGAAATCCGGGATGAAGCAGAACATATTCTGGAAGATGTCGGTCTTAAGGAGCAGATGCTTGCGGAAGCAGGTTCGCTTTCCCGCGGGGACAAACGCCGGTTGGAGCTTGGTATGTGTCTGATCCTTCGGCCAAGGTTACTTCTATTGGATGAACCAACGGCCGGTATGTCACGTCACGATACCAACAGAACCATTGATCTTCTCAAAAAAATCAAAAGCCGCGGGATGACCAAAATTATTATCGAGCATGATATGCATGTCGTGTTCAGTCTTGCGGATAAAGTGAGTGTGCTGGCGCGCGGGCAAATTATCGCAGGCGGTAGCCCTGAAGAGGTTCGCGAGGATAACAAAGTCAAGGAAGCCTATCTGGGAGGAGCACACTGATGACTGAAAAGAGTGCATTTTTCAGCGTTCGGGATATCCATGCTTATTACGGCGAATCCTATATCGTACAGGGTGTCTCCTTTGACGTGGAAGAGGGAGAGATCATTGCATTGTTGGGGCGAAACGGTGCGGGGAAGACCTCAACATTGCGAGCCTTGGCCCGTGTCGATGATCCGGTTTTGACCAAGGGAGAGATTTACCTTCAGGGGCAATCGGTTCATGATATGAAAGCCTATCAGGCGGCGCAGGCCGGTATTCAACTGGTTCCCGAAGACAGACGGATTATCGGCGGCCTCACGGTGGAGGAGAATCTGGTTCTGTCCCAGGTTTCTGAGCCCCGTGGATGGGAAATCGAAAAGATCTATGATCACTTCCCTCGATTGGGAGAGCGGCGCAATCAGGAAGCGACCACCATGTCCGGCGGTGAGCAGCAAATGCTGGCCGTTGCGAGGGCTTTGGCCCGGGACATTAAAGTCCTTTTCCTCGATGAACCCTATGAAGGGCTTGCCCCCGTCATTGTCAAAGAGATTGAGAGTATTCTCATGGAAGTCCGGAAATTGGGGATCACGACTGTCATTGTCGAACAGAATGCTGTCGCGGCCTTGCAGCTTGCTGACAAGGCCCTGATCCTGGATATGGGGAAGATCGCTTTTCGAGGAACGGCTCAGGAAGTTCTGGATGATCAGGAACTACGGCACGAATATCTCGCAATTTAGTCCTATTTAATTTTTCGAAACTCAAACATTTGTCAGGGAAGATATCTTTTTCCAGCGACAATATTTGACAAACAGATTTGAATTGTTTGGAATGTGATCCGCAAGCATTCATACTTCATGCAAGGGCGGAATAAAACGGCCCCGCATTTACAGGGAAATACAGGTATGTCCGTAAAAGAACTTTATCCGGTTCCATCTGAATTGGCCGGATCCTCATGGATTGATAATGCAGGCTATGAAGCCATGTATAAGGCGTCCATTGATGACCCCGAGACTTTCTGGGCAGAGCATGGCAAGCGTGTGGACTGGATCAAGCCGTATAGCCAGGTAAAAGATGTCTCCTATGACGAGAAAGATCTGCATATCAAGTGGTTCCATGACGGCACATTAAATGTCAGTGCCAACTGCATTGACCGGCACTTGGATACCAAAGGGGATCAGACAGCGATCATCTGGGAAGGGGATGAGCCGACCGATGATAAAACCCTGACATACCGGGAATTACACCGGGAAGTCTGTAAATTCTCAAATGTCATGAAGGCGCAGGGCGTTAAAAAAGGGGATCGCGTCACGATTTATATGCCGATGATTGTCGAAGCAGCGATTGCCATGCTTGCCTGTACAAGAATTGGCGCAGTTCATTCGGTCGTTTTTGGCGGCTTTTCTCCGGATGCGCTGGCGGGCCGTATTCGCGATTGTGATTCCAATTGCGTTATTACCGCAGATGAAGGCGTGCGGGGCGGCAAGAGTATCCCGCTTAAAATCAATACGGATGAGGCACTCAAAAGCTGTCCTGATTGTACAACCTGCATTGTTGTCAAAAGAACCGGCAATCCGATCAATTGGGTTGAGGGACGTGACGTCTGGTATCATGACGCCATGGCGGAGGCTTCCGAGGATTGCCCGCCTGAGGAAATGAACGCGGAAGATCCTCTGTTTATTCTCTATACATCAGGCTCTACCGGGCAACCAAAAGGGGTTATGCATACATCTGGCGGCTATCTCGTCTATGCTTCCATGACCCATCAATATGTTTTCGATTATCATGATGGCGATATCTATTGGTGTACTGCCGATGTGGGGTGGGTGACCGGCCATAGCTATATCCTCTATGGTCCGCTTGCAAATGGCGCGACAACCTTGATGTTCGAAGGAGTTCCCAACTATCCGACTGTCTCCCGTTTCTGGGATGTGTGCGACAAACATCAGGTTAATATTTTCTACACAGCGCCCACGGCAATCCGAGCATTGATGCAGTCCGGAGATGAGCCGGTCAAGAAGACATCGCGGTCCTCTATCAGATTGTTGGGATCTGTTGGGGAACCTATTAATCCGGAAGCCTGGCGCTGGTATCATGAAGTGGTCGGGGACAACCGTTGCCCGATCGTTGATACCTGGTGGCAGACGGAAACTGGCGGTATTCTGATTACGCCTCTGCCGGGCGCTACAGATTTGAAGCCCGGTTCTGCAACACGGCCTTTCTTCGGGGTTGATCCCATGATGGTGGATAATGAAGGCAATGAGCTACACGGCGAGTGCGAAGGCGTTTTGTGCATTCGTGATAGCTGGCCAGGTCAGATGCGAACCGTTTATGGCGATCATGAGCGGTTCTTCCAGACTTATTTCGCCAACTTTCCGGGCCGGTATTTCTCTGGAGATGGCGCGCGCAGGGATAAGGACGGGTATTACTGGATTACGGGCCGTGTTGATGATGTGATCAATGTGTCCGGCCATCGCATGGGAACGGCTGAAGTTGAAAGTGCTTTGGTCGCCCATCCAAAAGTCTCGGAAGCGGCGGTTGTCGGCTATCCCCATGATATTAAGGGGCAGGGCATCTACGCCTATGTCACGCTGAACTTGGCGGAAGAGCCGACCGAAGAGTTGCGCAAAGAGCTTGTCACCTGGGTTCGAAAAGAAATCGGGCCGATTGCGGCTCCGGATCTGATCCAGTGGGCGCCCGGTCTTCCAAAGACCCGTTCAGGGAAGATCATGCGGCGTATTTTGCGCAAAGTTGCCGAAGATGATTTTGGCAGCTTGGGAGATACGTCAACGCTTGCTGATCCTTCCGTTGTTGATGAGTTGATTGATAATCGGATGAACCGCTAGTTTTGATTGAGAGACGGTAGTTTTTGAAAACCGGCGCGGTGAAGTCCCGTTGCGCCGGTTTTTTTTATGAGATATCTGCCCAAAAGTGAACGGGCGCATAGCATTGCGGGAATATATGCAGTAGACTTGATACGAGGAGTGACGTTGAGCTCCCTGTCTTCTGACTGACGCTTTACAAAAATAATATTTCAGCGGAGCAGGGATATTATGCCTTGTTTATGGGAGGAGTACACGACGAAATGTCGTATACAGTGCTTGTGGTGGAGGACGAGCCAAATATCGTTCTGTCTTTGCAGTTTGTGATGCGACAGGTCGGTTTTACGGTTCGCGTGGCGTCCGATGGGGATCAGGCTATTCGGGCCGTGGAAGAGTATGTCCCGGATCTGATTCTGCTGGATATTATGCTGCCGAAACGGGATGGTTTTGCTGTGTGTGAAGCAATCCGCAATAACCCTGCTTGCCAAACCGTTAAAATCATCATGCTGTCTGCCAAAAGCAGAGATGCCGATCGTGAAAAAGCGCTTGAACTGGGCGCTGATGAATTTGTAACCAAACCTTTTTCAACGCGCACTTTGGGGGATATGGTTCGGCGTTTGATGAAGATAGAGGCATAAGAGGCGCTGTAAACGGAGGAAAGTGTGAAGCGAACCGGACGGAAAAAGGAATGGTCTATCCTGGTTTTCAGTGTTTTCGTATTAGGTGTCTCACCGCCGATCCTGTTTGTGTTTGATAAACCCTCATTGGCACTGGGAGTGCCGCTCAGTTTTCTGTATTTGTTTGGCCTCTGGGCGATCATGATCCTGTTTATGGCCATCGGTGCCCGTCGCCGGCGCGTTATTCCTGCGAGTGGAAAAACACTGAATACCGGACCTCAAAATCGTGACACAGCGTCATCGAGGGTATCTGGTGATGTCTAGCGGGCTCGTTCTAACGGTTTCCTTTTTGTATCTGGGGCTGCTCTTTGCGATTGCCCATTATGTTGATACGCGGGCGGGTGTGAAACGAATTCTGTCTCGGAATCCTTATATCTATACCCTTTCTATCGCTGTTTTCTGCACATCCTGGACATTTTATGGAAGTGTTGGTCGGGCTGCGACAACGGGGCTCGACTTTCTTCCCATTTATCTGGGGCCGACGCTGGTTTTTGTTCTCTGGTCTTTTGTCTGGATTAAAATCATCCGCATCTGCAAGCAGCACAGGATTACCTCCATTGCAGATTTTATTGCGTCCCGATACGGAAAAAGTGCCGCGCTTGGCGGGTTGGTTACTGTTATCGCTGTGGTTGGAACGATGCCCTATATCTCGTTGCAGCTCAAATCCATTGCAACAAGCTTTCGTATCCTGATCGCCTCCTCAGGCGGCCTGCTGCCCACCCAGCCGATTGAGCCTATTCTTTTCGTTGATACCACATTGGTCGTGGCGATTTCACTGGCCCTCTTCGCTATTCTTTTTGGAACACGACATATCGACGCAAGCGAACATCACGAAGGACTGGTAGCGGCTATTGCCTTTGAATCTGTTGTGAAATTGCTGGCTTTTCTAACGGTCGGTGCTTTTGTAACCTATGGCATCTTTAACGGATTTACGGATATTTTTCAGCGCGCTTCCGTTGATCCCGAACTTACCCGGCTTTTTACGGTCAGCCAGGGGGAGGGTTATACCCTCTGGATGACAATGACGCTTCTATCAATGGCGGCCATTATCTGCCTGCCCCGGCAATTCTATATTACGGCCGTTGAAAATCCTGAAGAGGACTATGTCCGCAAGGCAACCTGGCTGTTCCCCGCCTATTTGCTGATCATCAATATCTTTGTTTTGCCGATTGCTATTGGCGGGCGCCTTGCCTTCGCCGGAACCCCGGCAGATGCGGATATGTTTGTTCTAACCGTTCCGCTTTATTATGATCAGGGAGCGATCGCTCTCTTTGCGTTTTTGGGAGGATTGTCGGCCGCCACATCCATGGTGATCGTGGCAGCTATTGCGTTGAGCACTATGGTGTGTAACGATCTGGTGATGCCCGTTTTGCTGCGCTGGAAATGGCTGAATATCAACAAAAATACGGATTTAACAGGATTGCTGCTCGCCATCAGACGCAGCAGTATTTTGCTTATTCTCATTCTGGGATACGGATATTATCGCTTCGCCAGTGAAAGCTATTCACTGGTCACCATCGGGCTGGTGGCATTTGCCGCAGCGGCACAGTTTGCACCGGCTATCATCGGCGGTATTTTCTGGAAAAACGGAACCTTTAAGGGAGCAATGAGTGCCTTGCTTTTGGGTTTCATTCTCTGGCTTTACACATTGTTGCTGCCCTCTCTTGCTCAATCCGGTTGGCTACCGATCAGTTTCATTGAGGACGGGCCCTATGGTATCTGGTGGCTAAAGCCCTACGCTTTATTCGGTATGGAAGGGTTTGATCGACTTACCCATGCCTTGTTCTGGAGTATGGTTTTCAATATTGGTGCATATTGGATTGTGTCGCTTCTGACGCAACAAAAGGCTATTGAACGGATTCAAGCCAAGCTGTTTGTTGATGTGTTTCAGCATACCGAAGATTTGGGAGATAACAGTTACTGGCGGGGCTCCGTCACCATTGCGGATTTGCAACAATTGGTTGGCCGGTTTGTTGGCGTCAAGAAGGTCGCAGACGCCTTTAATGCTTTTGCTGAAGAGAAAAATATCAACCTCCGGCGCAGCCAGACGGTGGATGCCGCGCTTCTTGATTTTGCAGAAAAATTGTTGGCTGGATCCATTGGCTCAGCTACTGCCCGCGTGATGATTGGCTCTATTGTAAAAGGTGAAATTGTGAGCCTGGATGAAGTGTATCGCATTCTTGATGAGACCAGTCAGGTGATCGAATACAGCCATAAACTGGAACAAAAGTCGATGGAGCTGGAGGAGGCAACCGCACAGCTTCAGACCGCCAATGATCGCTTGAAAGAACTGGATTCTCTGAAAGACGATTTTCTCTCTATGGTCAGTCATGAACTTCGAACCCCGCTGACCAGTCTTCGGGCCTTTGGTGAAATTCTGCAGGATAACCCCGGCGTATCTGATGACGAAAGAAAGCAGTTTCTGGGCATTATCATTAATGAAAGTGAGCGCCTGACACGACTGATCGATCAACTGCTGGATCTTGCTAAGATGGAAGCGGGACGAATGGATTGGTCACTGGAAGAGGTCAATGTACCCAAGACCATCATAGAGGCGGTGGGATCTCTGGATGCTTTGGTGAAAGAACGCGGCATTGCACTTGATCTGGATCTATCCGACGAGCTACCTGTTGTCAAAGCGGACAGGGATCAGCTGACACAGGTTGTTATCAATCTGGTGTCAAATGCGATCAAATTCTGTGACTTGGATCATGGGCATATCAGGATTGTCGCCACCCGGAATGAGGACGGTTTGCTTTGTTCGGTTGAGGATAACGGGGTGGGTATACCGGCTCCGCTCAAAGAGAAAATATTCGAACGCTTTCACCAGTCGCATGTGATCAGTCAGGAAAAACCACAAGGTTCCGGCCTGGGGTTGGCGATTTGCCGTCAGATCATCACTTTTCTGGGCGGGCGGATCTGGGTGGAAAACCGGGCGGAAGGGGGCGCGCGATTTTATTTCACCCTTCCTTTGCCAGGGTATAGCGACAAGCAGGCCGCGGCTGAATGACTTTTCTATTAGTTAAAGAGGCTGCCTGCTGATCGGTAGATCATAGAAATTCCGACAAGAAGAATAAGGGCCAGAACAATTTTTCTGAAAAAAATCGGATCAACCCGTTTTCGCACAATAGTGCCAAGCCAGATGCCGAAAAGGATCGGTATCATGCCAGTAAGGCCATAAAATGCTTCCAGCGGCCCTAAAAAATCTGTTCTTTGTAAGCAGACTGCCAGAACCAGGCTGCCTGAGAAAAGCAGGACACTGACCACGGAGACAAACCGCTCTTTGGAGAGACCCAAAGCAACAAAGAAAAAAATGGGCAAAATGCCAAACAAGGATGTCATGCCCCCGAGAATGCCCGATGTAATGCCGATGGCGGGAGCAAAAATACCTTCTCCTTTTTTCAGAAAACTAAGAGAAATTCCCATTAAATCCAGAGAGGTCACAACAACCAGAACGCAGCCGAGAATAACCGTTAGAAGTTGTGTGTTGACGATTGCCAGAAAGTAAGCGCCCACTGGCAATGTCAGCAGAAGAGGCAGTAGAAGGGTCCAGTGTCGCCGGATAGATCCTTTAATGTCGCCAGATACAATCATCTGGACAAGATTACTCAGCGTCATCGGAATAGCGAGTACAGAGATAGCAGTAGGCAAAGGCAGGATCAGGACCAAAACAGGGATAGAAACTGTTGGCAGTCCAAACGACGAAACACCCTTTACAAACCCGCCTAGAAGAAGGGCGGCGCAGATAATGCCAAAATGGAAGCTGTCAAAATTGTTGATGATTTGATCAATCATTCTTTTCTTCGTTATTAGGGCCGGTTAGAAAATATACGTGAAGCTTTTCCCGAACCGGCTTTGCAGGTTGGAAACTCGTGATATAACCTTGCATATCAGAAAAGTCCCTCAAGGTACAATCGCTCAATAAGCAGGAAAATCGATGAAAGCGTATATAATCGGAGACGGTGAAGGCCTTGCAGCCTTGCAACTTAACGAAAGAGATGTGCCAAAACCAGGCCCTGGCGAGATCCTGGTTCGGGTGAAAGCGAACGCCATTAATTTTCGGGATTTGCTGCTGATCAAAAATGCCAAGGCTGCCCAAATTCCGCATGGCCGCATTCCCAATTCTGATGGTGCCGGGGTTGTTCAGGAAACGGGTGAAGGTGTTTCCCGATTTAATGCAGGTGACAGGGTCGTAGGTTGCTTTTTTCAGGACTGGGTAAGCGGATCGATTACTGACACAACCATGCAGTCTGCTCTGGGCGGACCTATTGATGGTATGCTGGCAGAGTATGTTGTCTTGAAGGAGGACGGCGCCCTGCCAATGCCGGACAGTATGAGTTTTGAAGAAGCGGCTACTCTTCCCTGCGCGGGGGTGACGGCCTGGAACTGTCTGATTGAACAAGGCGGGGCCCGAGCTGGAAGCACAGCCTTATTACTTGGTACCGGCGGTGTCTCTGTTTTTGCTCAGCAATTTGCCGCCGCAAGCGGGATACGAACCATTGCCACATCCAGCAGCAATGAAAAGCTGGAAAGGATCAAGGCTCTGGGAGCCGGTGACGTTATCAATTACAAGGAAAATCCAGATTGGGAAAATCAGGTTCTGGATTTGACTGATGGGCGGGGGGTTGATGTTGTGATTGAGGTTGGCGGCGCAGGAACTCTGCCTAAATCCGTCGCGTCTGTTAGAGTGGGCGGGACAATCTCTCTCGTTGGTGTTTTAACGGGGGGAATGATTGATCCGACTTCCATCATGCGAAAATCTGTAAGATTGCAGGGTATTTATGTGGGGCCACAGGATATGCTGGCGCGCGTGACTAAGGTGCTTGATCATAACAAAATTCATCCCGTCATCGAAAAGACCGTTCCTTTCGAGGAGGCGCCAGAAGCTTATAAGCTTATGGAAAGCGGATCGCATTTTGGAAAGATTGTCATCTCCTTTTAAAAACAAGAACCGGGACCGGGAGTAAGAGAAAATGAAATTATTGAGATATGGCGTAGCAGGATCAGAAAAACCGGGACTGCTGGATGAAAACGGTCAGGTTCGGGACTTGTCCTCTGTTATTCAGGATCTGGATGGTGCTGCGCTGGAGGAAAAGACGCTGGCAAAACTCGCTGATCTTGATCCGAAAACACTCCCTGTCGTTACAGATCCGGGGCGTATCGGCTCTTGTGTCGCCAATGTCGGAAAGCTTGTCTGTATCGGGCTGAATTATGCGGATCATGCCGCCGAGACAGGCGCCCCTATTCCGGAGGAGCCGATTGTCTTTATGAAAGCCACGACGTCTATTTGTGGTCCTAATGACGATATCGAGATTCCTCGCAATTCGAAAAAAACCGACTGGGAGGTAGAACTTGGTGTGGTGATCGGCAAACGGGCTAAATATGTTTCTGAAGCTGACGCGTTTGACTATGTCGCCGGTTACTGTGCGGTCAATGATGTGTCCGAACGGGAATTTCAAACGGAACGTTCAGGCCAGTGGGTGAAGGGCAAGAGCCATGATACTTTTGCGCCGATCGGCCCGTGGATGGTGACCAAAGATGAAATTGCCGATCCGCAGAATGTGAAAATGTGGCTTGATGTAGATGGACACCGCTATCAGGATGGCAGTACGAAAACCATGATTTTTGGGGTGGCGAAAGTCATATCCTATTTGAGTGAGTTTATGACCCTTGAGCCTGGTGATATCATTTCGACCGGTACGCCACCGGGTGTGGGGATGGGGCAGAAACCTGATCAGATTTTCCTCAAAGTTGGACAGAAAATCGAAATGTGTGTTGAAGGGCTGGGCGTACAGTCTCAAAAAACCATCGAAGCGCGGCCATAATAATAAAAACAGGGGAACAGGATGGAAGTCACATGCAAACCGGAAGCCTTGGGATTTTCTTCGGCAAGGCTTGATAGCATTACCGCATGGATGAAGCGGTATGTGGATGCCGGGAAGTTACCGGGTGCACAAACCGTGGTCACGCGCGGCGGTGAAACGGTCTATTCCAACTGGGTTGGTATGGCGGATATAGAGCGGAACGTTCCGTGGCAGAAAGATACAATTGCCAGATTCTATTCGATGACCAAGCCGATCACTTCCTTTGCTCTGATGCGTTTGTATGAGCAGGGACTGTTCCATCTGGATGACCCTATTGAAGTCTTTATCCCTGCTTTTAAAGATATGAGGGTCATGCGCAAAAATGCGCAAGGAATTGAGGATACAGAGCCCTGCAACGTTAAGCCAACAATCCATCATTTGCTGACCCACTGTTCCGGTTTGACATATGATTTCAATCTCGGTGTTCTTGAGAGTTTGTATGCTGAAGAGAAGATGGATTTTGGCCCGCGGCGTGGCAGCCTTGAAGAACAAGTCAATCGGCTTGCGCAAATGCCGCTCAAATTCGAACCTGGTTCCCGTTGGAATTACGGCGTTTCCACAGATGTTGTTGGCCGGTTGGTCGAGGTCATCTCCGGTAAACCATTGGATCAGTATTTACAGGAAACCCTTCTCAGCCCCCTCGGCATGGCGGATACAAGCTTTGAGATTGCGGCGGACAAGCTGGATCGATTTGCAGCCAGTTATACCCCTGATAAGCAGGGTAATCTCAAGCTTGTCGAGAATGCTGAGAAAACGATCTATGCAGAAAATTCCGTCGAAGGCCTGTCAGGTGGCGGCGGGCTTTTGTCAACGGCAGGGGATTACTTGAAATTTGCCAATATGCTGAGACTTCGGGGGCGCTGCGGGGAGGAGCAGCTTCTGGGAAGTCGAACGGTTGATTTTGTGATGCAAAACCACATGCCGGGAGACCTTGCGTCGATGGGACAGCCGGTCTTTTCGGAAGTCTCTTTCGCTGGGGTCGGTTTTGGCCTTGGGGGCTGGGTCATGCTGGATCCGACGAAAGCACAAATGATGGGAAGCCCTGGAGATTTTGGGTGGGGCGGGATGGCCAGTACAGTCTTCTGGATTGATCCGCTGGAGGATATGATTGTTATCTTCGCAACCCAGCTTCTTCCTTCCAGTTATTACCCGCTTCGTAAGGAGTTGAGAGCACTGGTTCATCAAGCGCTTATCGATTGATATCTGTTTTCGTGTTTGTCGGCCCTTCCTTTGATCTGATAGAGTGATTGCCGGAAGTGTTGCCAGACATGAAAGGTCAGAATATGAGTATCGCGCTGGGGGTAGAGCCCTTTGATTTCGTCGTTTTCGGCGGTACCGGTGATTTGGCGATCAGGAAACTGATGCCGGCGCTTCTTTTCAGTGAATGCGATGAGAGGCTTCCTGATGGCTGTATGATTATTGCTCTGGGGCGACAGGATCTCAGTCGGGAGAAATATGCCGCCTTGGTGAGAGCCGGATGCGAAAAGCATATGGCGGATAATCCTTTTAGTGAAGAAAGCTGGCAGGCCTTCGAAAAACGGCTGAATTATCTGAAGCTCGACGCCGATGAGCCGGATGATTTTAAGGCATTGGCAGAGACGTTGCCTAAGGATCCGGAGAAAATTCGGGTCTTTTACCTGGCAACACATTCCTCCCTATTCGGTAAAATCGGAAAAGGCCTGGATGACGTCGATGCTATTCATGAGAATACGCGGGTGGTCCTTGAAAAGCCGCTCGGGATGGATTTGAAAAGTGCGCGCGCCGTCAATGAACAGATGGCCCTTTATTTCTCTGAAGAACAGATTTTCCGGATTGATCACTATCTTGGGAAAGAAACCGTCCAGAATCTCATGGTCCTGAGATTTGGCAATTCCTTGTTCGAACCGGTCTGGCATCATGGGCTGATTGATCATGTCCAGATCACAGTGGCCGAAACAGTCGGGGTTGAAGGGCGCGGCGGCTATTATGATAAAAGCGGTGCGCTTCGCGATATGGTCCAGAACCATCTGGTTCAACTCTTATGCTTGGCCGCAATGGAGCCCCCGGCTCAGTTCGATCAGGATGCTGTAAGGGATGAAAAGCTTAAAATACTCAAAAGCCTGCGTCCGCTCAAAGGGGAGCAGATTTCGCATAACGTCATACGGGGACAGTATGAAGCAGGGGCGATAGAAGGATCGGCAACGCCTGGATATCTTGAAGATAGCAATCTTGACAGCAGCACGACTGAGACATTCGTGGCGATAAAGGCGGAGATTGATAACTGGCGTTGGACAGGCATTCCCTTTTATTTGCGAACAGGAAAACGCATGCGTCAGAAATTCTCTGAGATTGTCATCGAGTTTAAACCGGTGCCACATAAGATATTCCCGACAGGGGGGCAGGGGATGAAACCCAACCGCCTGATTATCCGGCTGCAACCGGATGAAGGGATTAAGTTGATTATGACAAGCAAAGTGCCGGGCCCCGGAGGTTTGCGGTTGCAGCAGACACCTCTCAATTTGAGCTATTCTGATGTTTTTCGGAGCCGCGCTCCGGAGGCTTATGAGCGACTGATATTGGATTCAGTTCGGGGCAATTCGACTTTGTTCATGCGCCGCGACGAGTTGGAGGCGGCCTGGGAATGGGTGGAGCCAATCCTGGATGAGTGGGGAAAAGATCAGGATGATCTTGCGATTTATCCGGCGGGGACAATGGGGCCTTCTGCGGCCACGGCCCTGATCGCCCGAGATAATCGAACTTGGCATGACGGCGGAGAAATTTAATCTCATGATCTGTCCAGATGAATATCTGTATTCTGATACTGCAGTATTGAACGCCGCCCTCAGTGCTTCGGTGGCGGAGACGCTTCGGGCCCGGATTTCGGCGCATGGCAAAGCGGTTCTTGTTGTCTCTGGCGGCAGTACGCCCCAAATGATGTTACAGGCGCTGAGCCAGCAAAAATTGGACTGGTCAAAAGTGACAATCCTGCTGGCAGACGAAAGATGGGTTGATCCGTCAAGCGATCGTAGCAATGAAAAAATGGTCAGGGCCTGCCTGCTGCAAAATGAAGCGAAGGATGCCCGTTTCAAAGGGCTGCATCTCTCAGGTTGCAAACCGGATGAGGCCCCTTCCAGACTAGAGGAAGGGCTCGCTTTTTTAGAGGAAGGAATTGATGTTCTGTTGTTAGGTATGGGAGAGGATGGTCATACCGCGTCCCTGTTTCCGTGCGCAGAGAATATCAGTGACCTTCTGAGCGAACAGAATGATGCAAAAACGGTTATGGTACGCCCGCAGACAGCGCCGGATACCAGAATAAGTCTGTCTTTCGGTGTGTTGGTGAAAGCGGGTCTGACCTGCCTGCATATCACAGGAGAGATGAAAAAAGAGATCTGGCAGAAGGTAAGTTCAGGTCACTTGGAGGCGCCCGTCGGTCAGGTGTTTAAAAAGGCTCAGGGCCAGATACGGCTTTACTGGGCACCGTAAGGAGAAGGAAGTCAAATGCCGCTCAAGAAGATTGAGACCGTCACGGCGCGAATTATCGAGCGAAGCATTGAGACTCGCGCGGCGTATCTGGCTGCCATTGAGCAAGCTCGAAAAGAGGGCCCCCATCGCGCAGCATTGTCTTGTGGTAATCTGGCGCATGCCTGCGCGGCATCTCCGGATCAGGAAAAACAGGTTTACCAGGAAGAGGCACAGGTCAATATCGGTATTGTCTCAGCCTACAACGATATGCTTTCCGCCCATCAGCCGTTCGAACATTATCCAGACCTTATCAAACAAGTCGCTCGTAAAGAAGGCGCGTTTGCCCAGTTTGCGGGCGGGGTTCCAGCCATGTGTGACGGTGTGACGCAAGGTCAGGACGGGATGGAACTGTCCCTGTTCAGTCGGGATGTAATTGCCATGGCAACAGGCATTGCGCTTAGCCACAACGTTTTTGACGCGGTGCTGTGCCTGGGGGTTTGCGATAAAATTGTGCCAGGCCTGTTGATCGGGGCCCTGTCTTTTGGCCATTTGCCGGTTTTATTTGTTCCCGCAGGACCGATGCCCTCCGGTCTTCCCAATAAGGAGAAGGCGCGTATACGGCAGGAATATGCTGCCGGAAAAATTGGCAGGCAGGAACTTTTTGACGCTGAAAGTGCCTCTTATCATAGCCCGGGCACCTGCACTTTTTATGGTACAGCCAACACCAATCAAATGTTGATGGAGATCATGGGGCTGCATATCCCGGGAGCGGCTTTTGTCAATCCCGGGACACCTCTTAGGGAAGCCCTGACTGCTGAAGCGTCCCGGCAGGCTATTCACTTGGCTCGCCAGAAAGATTACGTGCCGCTCGGTCGGCAAATCGATGAAAAAGCAATTGTGAACGCGATCGTCGGGTTGCTTGCGACAGGTGGCTCTACAAATTTGACCATTCATCTGATTGCCATCGCAAAAGCTGCCGGTATTCAAGTCAACTGGGATGATTTTTCTGATTTGTCTGAGGCGGTGCCTCTGGTCGCGAGGATTTACCCCAATAGTCAGGCAGATGTAAATCACTTCCACGCGGCAGGCGGTTTTGGGTATTTGATCCAAACCCTGCTGGCAGAAGGGTATCTGCATGAAGATGTCTCCACCATTATGGGGCAGGGGCTTGGTGTCTATAGGGACGAGCCGTTTCTTGATGAGGAGACATTGGTCTGGCGGGCGGCGCCAACGGCGTCACTGGATGCTGATATACTTCGGTCCGCGGCCGAGCCATTTGAGCAAAGCGGAGGACTCAAGTTGCTGAACGGCAATATCGGTCGGTCCGTTATAAAATATTCTGCTGTTGATCCAAGCCATCATATTGTTGAAGCCCCGGCGGTTGTCTTTACCAGCCAGAACGCGTTTCTGGAGGCGTTTGAACGCGGCGACTTACATAAGAATTTTGTGGCAGTTTTGACGGAGCAGGGGCCCATGGCAAATGGAATGCCGGAGCTTCACAAACTGACACCGGCACTTGGTGTTCTGCAGGACCTTGGCTATCATGTTGCTCTGGTAACGGATGGACGCATGTCAGGGGCATCGGGCAAAGTCCCCGCGGCTATTCACATCTCTCCAGAGGCGCTGGACGGCGGAAATATAGGCCGTATCAGAGAGGGGGATCCTGTCCGGCTGGATGCGGTCAAGGGTAGTCTTGATGTGTTGGTACCGGATGATGAGCTTCTAAAACGGGAGAGCGTTATTCGGTCTTCCAACAGTGCGGGTTTTGGATCGGGGCGAAACATGTTTGCCGGTATGCGAGAGCGCGTTACGCCAGCAGAACAGGGCGCTTCAAGTTTATGATTTTGCAGCGCGCTGCCCGTTCTTTTCTGCGGGAAGGATCAGTGTTGCCGTTGTGCCTTCCCCCAGTGAGCTTGTTAAGTGAATAGCCCCATTGGATTGTTGAGCAAATCCGTAGATCATGCTGAGGCCGAGGCCGGTTCCTTTCCCGATTTCTTTGGTTGTGAAAAAAGGCTCGAAGGCATGGCTGAGTGTTGTCTCATCCATGCCCTGGCCTGTATCGGTGACGGAAAGCCAGCTGAATTCACCGATTTTAAGATCTGGATAGAGCTCTGAATTTTCTTCATCAACGGTTAGATTGCCAGTCTTGATACGGAGATCTCCTCCGTTCGGCATGGCATCGCTTGAATTAATGCACAAATTCATCAAGGCGTTTTCAATCTGCCCGGGGTCGGCGAAAACAGGGTGTAGGTCCTGAATAAGAGAAACACTGACAGTGATTGTCTCCCCTAGCAGGCGGTCAATCAGGGTTAGCATGCTTTCGGTCAGCACATTGAGGTTGACTGTTTGCGGCCTTAAAGCTTGTTTTCTTGAATATGCCAAAAGGCGTTGTGTGAGCTGTGCTCCGCGGGTGGCCGATCGTTCGATAGCACTGGTGAGCGTATAAAGCGGGCTGCTTTCGGGCAGGTCATCCTGAATGAGATCAATATTGCCCAGTATGATGGCCAGAATATTATTGAAATCGTGAGCAACACCACCTGTAAGCTGGCCAATGGCCTCCATTTTCTGAGCCTGGTGAAGCTGCTGTTCTGCAATATGGGCGCGTTCGTCGGCCTTGATCTGCTCGGTGATATCACGTCCGGCCCCTCTGTATCCCAGGAATTTTCCCGTATCGTCGAAAATGGGGATGCCGCTTATAGAGGCATGGCGGATGGCACCTTTATCTGTGTTGAAATCAAATTGGAAATCGCGAAAGGCCTTGTGATCATTAAGATCCTGTATGTGCTGTTCCCATTGAGATGCAAGCAACTTGGTAGATTGCGCTTCCCATCTTGGTTTCCCGAGCAGGCTTGCGGGATTGATGCCGGCGATTTCCTCAAGCCGTTCAGAAAAGGAGTTGAAGCAATGATTTTCATCTGTCCCCCAAAACCAGTCAGATGTTGAATTGGCGGATGCTTCAAATTGAGCCTCTCGTTCGCGCAACGCATGCTCAATTCTCTTGCGGTCACTGATTTCTTTTTCCAGCTCGCGTGTTCGCTCCCGAACACGCTCCTCCAATTGTTCATTGGCTTCTTGCAGGAGGCTTTCTGCATTTTTGGTCTGACTGATATCGTTGACCCAGGATACGATTTTGTCTTCACCATCCAGGGAGAGGCGCGTCCAGCTTAATAAACCCCAGAAAAGACTCCCATCCGCGCGTAGAAACTCAAATTCACGAATTTTGGTAAATCCGTTTTCCGAGAACTCCTGCAATGTTTCTGCGCGGTCTGCAGGGTTTTTCCAGTATTGCTTGGAGGAAACGCCCACAAGCTTGGAGATGGAAGATCCCAATAGATCAGCGAGACTTTGATTTACAAAGCTCCAGCGTGCTTCTTTGATATCTGAAATGCCGACACCCACTGGGCTGGCGGAGAGTATATTTTGCAGCTCTGAAGCTGACTTCTTGAGCTCCTCCTCCGCTTGTTGGCGGATGTTGATTTCATCGGAAAGTTCTTTGGTTCTTTTTGCAACCTGAATCTCCAGTTGCTTCGAAGAGGCTTTCAATTTCTTCTCGGCAGCAACCAGTTCGCTGACATCTGTTGCAATGCCTGCGACCCCTTTTAACTGTCCTTCCGCATCATAAAGCGGGAATTTTACAGCGAGATTGGTGATCTCGTTCTTTTCCAGTGTGAAGGCTTCTCTTTCTGCAATCGGTTCACCGGCGGCCAGAACATCGAGGTCATTTTCACGGAGTTGATGAGCGACGTCGGGAGGAAAAATTTCGTGGTCTGTTTTTCCCTGCAGAAAACCACGCGGCCACCCGACTTTATCTGTAAACCGGTTGCCGGAGACGATATATCTACCTTCCAGGTCTTTCACAAAAATATAAGCGGGACTGTTATTGACGATGGCTTGAAGCAGAGCTTCGTTTTCTTTTAGGCTTCTTTCGACCTTTTTTCGCGATGTGATATCCAGAATAATGCCAATCAGACCTGCGGTTTTACCATCCTTGTCAGAAAAGACAGATTTGTGAAAAACAACATCATGATCGGAACCATCGGCATATCTGATTTTTGTTTCATAAATTTGCCGCCCGCCTTTTTCAAACAGGGCCTCATCTGCTTCCCGATATATTTTGGCATTCTGGCTGGGGGCGATTTCGTAAACATTCCTGCCAATAAGCATATCACGCTCATAGCCCAGCATTTTGAGAAACTCGCTATTACAGGCGGTATAGATATGATTGTTGTCTTTGCAGAAGACCGGTGCGGGGATGGCTTCCAGAAGAAGATCACTGACACCGTCTTCCCCAAAATCCGCAAAGAAATCCTGCTTTTTTTCCTGTGGGTTTTTAAAAACAACCAGTAAGCCCTCGTTGACAGGCAAGCATTTGATATCCGCGACAATGGTACGTTCCTTAGGCAGAGAGAGGGTTGCTGATTTGATTCTGCAGACCTGATCTGTCATGTCGCCATCAAGTTGATCAGACAGAGTTTTTACCGTTTTTGCCTCAAAAACAGTCAACAAGGAAATACCAGGTCCGGGACCGAAGGATATTTCGCGATGCCAGGCATCATTGACCGCTTGGATCTCCCCGTTTCGCAGAAGAAGACAAGCTGGCTCATCCATCAAATCGAGAAACGAGTGCTTTTCGTTTCTATTAGAAAGTGCTGGATCTTTTTTTGGTTTATTGTTTGACTGTTTCTGCATTGCCCAGGCTGATATTTCTTTTTACTAACAAGTCATGATCTCTTATCGTATCACGCGCATGACAGAACGTCCCGAAATTTAGTGTGACATGCCTTCCTCCCATAAATTGTTCGTGTACGAATTACTAATGAAAAATTTTCATGTTTTTAAAAAAATCCCGCCATAGGTGTAAATATAGACTTGACTGTTTGCTGTCCTAATTTAGGGTTAGTTACCAATGAAACCACTCACAAGAAGTGGACTAAAGAGGTTCCCCTCTCCTCGCGTGATGCAGGAGGTAGCGCAAGGGACTTAAAAACCCGCAGATATATATTTGAACTCTGACTTGCACTTAAGGGAGGAAAGCAATGAAGAAGTTATGGACTGCAGTGGCTGCTGCAGCGATTTGCGTTGGCGTATCCGCCGGCACGCATGCGAAGACCTTGAAAATGGCCTATGATGCCGATCCTGTTTCTCTGGATCCGCACGAGCAGCTTTCAGGCGGCACGCTTCAATTTTCACATATGGTTTTTGATCCGCTGGTTCGCTGGACAAAGGATCTCGGATTTGAAGGTCGTTTAGCAGAAAGCTGGGAGCGGGTGGACGAAAAGACCATGCGTTTCAAGTTGCGCGAAGGTGTCAAATTCCATTCCGGCAATGATATGACATCGCTTGATCTGGTCTGGACATTCGACAGATTGAAAAAAAGCCCGGATTTTAAAGGGTTGTTTGCTCCCTTTGAAGCGATGAAAGTAGTTGATCGCAATACGGTTGATCTGGTGACGGCTGAGCCTTATCCGCTGGTTCTGCATCAGGCCACCTATATTTTTGCCATGGATAGCAAGTTCTATACCGGATTTGACGACAAGGGAAAATCCAAGGCGGCCATCGTCAAGCATGGTGATGCTTTTGCATCGACCAATGTTTCTGGAACTGGTCCTTTCACGGTGACATCCCGCGAACAGGGCGTGAAGGTTACTTTCAAGCGCTTTGATGGATACTGGGATAAGAAATCACCAGGCAATGTGTCAGAAATTGTCATGACACCGATTAAAGAAGGCCCAACCCGTGTGGCTGCGCTCCTGTCTGGTGATGTCGATTTTATCGCGCCGGTTCCACCAACAGATCTGGACCGTATTGAAAAAAATGATGGCACCAGTCTGGTTACCATGGGCGGCACCCGTATCATCACGCTACAGCTTAACCAGGAGCGTGTTGCTCATTTCAAAGACAAACGTGTTCGTCAGGCGATTGTCCATGCCATCAATAATGAAGGCATCGTCAAGAAAATCATGAAAGGCTTTGCAACAGCGGGCGGCCAGCAGGGACCAAAAGGATATGCAGGATACTCTGCTGATCTGACACCTCGCTACGATCTGGCCAAAGCAAAAGCGTTGATGAAAGAAGCCGGGTTGGAAGAGGGATTCAGCATCACGATGATGGCACCCAACAACCGCTATGTGAATGATGCAAAGATTGCTGAAGCCGCGGCTAGCATGCTGTCAAAGATCAACATTAAAGTTGATCTGAAGACAATGCCAAAAGCTCAGTACTGGCCTGAATTTGACAAGCGCTCTGCTGATATCATGATGATTGGCTGGCATTCTGACACAGAAGATTCTGCCAATTTTTCTGAATTTCTGACAATGACGCCCAGTGCTGAAACAGGATATGGTCAATATAACAGTGGCAACTATTCCAATGCAAAAGTGGACGAGCTTGTTCTGAAAAGTCAAAGCATGACCGACGAAGCTGCACGCTCCAAAATTTTGCGGGACGTCGAAAAAACACTTTATGAAGATGCTGCTTTTGTGCCGCTCCACTGGCAAAATCTTGCCTGGGCCGCCAAAAAAGGCGTTAATATTCAGCCTGTTGTCAATGTGATGAATTTCCCTTACCTCGGTGACCTGGTCATCGAATAGGTTTGTAGATGTACAGAGAGATCAGCATTTTCGAATGCTGATCTCCTTTTTAGGGATGTTCAATCGTGGACTATCTATATTTTGCCATCAGGCGGATCTTACAGGCCGCACTGGTGATGTTTGTTATCAGTCTGATTGGTTTTTCGATCCAGGATAACCTGGGAGATCCGCTTCGGGAACTTGTCGGCCAGTCTGTCTCGGAGAATGAGCGACAGGCCATGCGGGATAGAATGGGGCTCAATGATCCATTCCTCGTACAATATGGTCGTTTCCTGGGAAACGCCGTTCAGGGTGATCTGGGAAATTCCTATTTCTTTAAGAAACCAGCCCTGGAAGTGATTGCGGCCAAATTTCCTGCAACACTGGAACTGGTGATCGGCGCCAGCTTTATCATTATTGTTTTTGCCATACCGCTCGGTGTTTATTGTGCGATTAGTCCGGCGAGCTGGCTATCCAGATTTGTTATGGGCTTCAGCATTGTTGGCATATCGGTGCCGGTTTTTTTAACGGCCATTTTTTCTATTTATATCTTTTCGGTGGAGCTCGGCTGGATGCCCTCCTTCGGGCGCGGCGAGACCAGTGATATTCTGGGATGGAATTCCGGATTTTTCACCGCAGATGGTCTTTTGCATCTAATCTTGCCCAGCTTATCTCTCGCCTCAATTATGATGCCGCTCTTTATTCGTCTTATTAGATCGGAAATGATGGAGATCCTGCAGATGGAGTATATCCGTTTTGCGTGGGCAAAAGGGCTGTTTCCGCGGCGGGTATGGTTTCTGCATGCCTTCAAGAACACTTTGCTGCCTGTTATCACTGTTGGCGGCGTGCAAATCGGCACCATGCTGGCCTATACGATCTTGACGGAAAGTGTCTTTCAGTGGCCAGGCATGGGGTTCCTGTTTTTAGAAGCGGTTAATCGGGTCGATACCCCCCTCATCATCGCCTATATCATTGTGGTTGGCCTCATTTTTGTTGTCACCAATACCATTGTTGATCTGGTTTATACCTGGGTGAATCCGACCGTCAAACTGGTGGGGCAGGGATCATGAGTTCGCAGACTTCCTTTCTGAATTCCGACCTTGTCTTTCGGTTTAAGAAAGACAAGGTCGCTGTTGCCAGCCTGTTAATCGTTGTGACTCTGGTTTTATGCGCACTTCTTGCGCCCCTTATCGCACCTCATAACCCCTATGATCTGACGACCATCGATATCATGGATAGCGAACTCCCGCCCGCCTGGAATGAAGTGGAAGGGGATACACGTTTTCTGCTGGGAACGGATCCGCAGGGGCGCGATATGCTCAGCACCATCCTGTATGGCATGCGGATTTCCCTGATCATCGGATTTTTTGCGGTTATACTGCAAGCCTTTCTTGGTGTATCCATCGGTTTGTTATCAGGGTATCTCGGTGGGCGGATTGATGCATTTTTTATGCGCCTTGCCGATATCCAGCTCTCACTTTCCACCTTGATGGTTGCGATCATTACACTGGCTGTTTTTCAAGCCGGGTTCGGCGCCGAGCTTTATAGCGATCTTGCTATTTTCATGCTTGTACTGGTGATTGGCATTGCTGAATGGCCTCAATATGCAAGAACCGTAAGAGCTTCTGTTCTTGCGGAGAAGCATAAGGAATATGTGGACGCGGCCCGGGTGATCGGGATGAGTCCAAAGCGCATCATGATCCGTCATATATTGCCCAATACCCTTTCCCCCATTCTGGTGATCTCTACTATTCAGGTGGCCAATGCGATCATATCGGAAGCAGCGCTGTCATTTTTGGGACTGGGCATGCCGGTGAACAAGCCGTCTCTGGGATCCCTCATTTCAAGCGGGTTTGAGTTTATTTTCAGCGGCTCTTGGTGGATTACAGTGATTCCCGCCATTGTCCTGGTTGTGCTGATTCTCAGTATCAATCTGCTGGGAGACTGGCTTCGTGATGCGTTAAACCCGAAATTGTACAAGGATTGATCATGGCACTTCTGGATGTGAAAGATCTCCATGTGGAATTTCCCCTTGGCAGAAAGACATTGAAGGCGCTGCATGGTGTCAACTTCAGCCTGGAGAAGGGGGAGAGGCTTGGTATTGTGGGAGAGAGCGGGGCGGGGAAATCTGTGGCCGCTTTCTCCATTTTGAACCTTTTAAGCAAACCCGGACGGATATCTGCCGGTGAAGTTCTGTTCGAAGGGCAGGATCTTAGCAAGCTTGATGATGATGCCATGCGGGGTATTCGGGGCAATCGGATCAGCATGATTTTTCAGGATCCGATGATGACGTTGAACCCGGTCCTGACCATCGGGACGCAAATGACTGAATGTTTGCAGGCTCATCGCAAAATCTCAAAGGAAGAGGCGCGGAGGATTGCCATTTCCAAATTGGAAGAAGTGATGATCCCGTCGCCTGAAAACCGGATGGAGAGCTACCCTCACGAGCTTTCCGGCGGTATGCGTCAGCGGGTCGTTATTGCCATTGCGCTACTTACTGATCCGTCCATTATCATCGCGGACGAGCCGACAACAGCACTGGATGTTACTATTCAGGCCGAGATTATGGTTCTAATGCTGGATCTGTGCCGCCTTAATAATGTTGGGCTTATTCTGATCACCCATGACCTTGCCGTTGTCAGCCAGGTGACGGAGCGGATCATGGTGGTTTATGCTGGCCGCGTTGTGGAAGAGGGGCCGACACTGGATGTGGTGCAGAACCCCAGGCATCCTTACACAAGGGGGTTGATCAAGGCGCTTCCCCAGGAAAACAGACCGGGTAGCCGATTGAACCAGATCCGTGGATCGATGCCTGCTTTGGACGCAATACCGCAGGGCTGCGCCTTCAATCCCAGATGTGACTATGTCGATGCCGATTGTCGTAAGGAGACCCCTGAACTGGTTGGCGAGAGCGGCCATCGAACGGCGTGTATTCATGTGGGTCGATTGCCCCTTTTCTCTGAAAGACATGAGGAGGTTTCGAAATGACCGAGACAACGACCCCTCTCGTCGATATCCGGAATGTCGAAAAGCGATTTGGTGGCAGCGGTGGGTTTCTCTCCACCCCACAACCAACAGTAAAGGCACTGAATGATGTCAGTGTGTCTGTGAATCGAGGTGATATTTTTTGCCTTGTGGGTGAAAGTGGTTGCGGAAAATCAACGCTCGCCCGAACCGTAATCGGGCTCCACGCGCCCAGCAGCGGCGAAATCTATTATGAAGGCAGCCGGATCGATACGCTTTCGTCCCACGAACGACAAACCTATACCCGCAAGATGCAAATGATCTTTCAAAACCCGTATGCATCGCTCAATCCGCGGATGACAGTGATGCAGACGCTGGAGGAACCTTTGCGCATCCATCACCCGGAAATGTCCGCGGATGAGGTTCGGGACAAGGTGCATGCAGTGATGCAATCCGTTGGCAATGATCCTGCCTGGGGCGATCGCTATCCGCACGAATTTTCCGGTGGGCAGCGGCAGCGGATCAGCATTGCGCGCGCGCTGATGCTGGATCCTGAATTTATTGTGGCAGACGAACCTATTTCGGCTCTTGATGTGTCCATCCAGGCGCAGGTTTTGAACGTGATGATGGATGCTCAGGAACAACGAAACCTGACATATCTTTTCATTACCCATGATTTATCGGTGGTTGAGCATTTTGGCAGTCGGGTGGCCGTGATGTATTTGGGGACAGTATGTGAGCTGGCCAAAACCAAATCCCTGTTTGCAACGCCGCGCCACCCTTATACGCAAGCCCTGCTCAGCGCTATCCCCAAGATGAATGGAGAGGGTGTTCATCACATCAAAATGACGGGAGAAGTTCCGACAGCGATGGATTTGCCAACGGGCTGTGTTTTTCATCCGCGCTGTCCCTATGCCAATGACCGGTGCAAAACAGAAATACCGCAAATGAAGGATAACGGAGAGACGCAGACAGCCTGTTTTGCCGTTGAGGAGGGCAGGATTTAGCTTGTCAGCAGATTTACAGGTTTGCTAGACATATTCAAAAGGACTCCAATAATAACAAAAAAGGAGAGTGCTATGACGCGATGGATCAATCGTCCTGAGGGATCGAATTGGGGGGATTTTGGCCAGGATGACCAGAATGGGCGACTTAATCTCATTACACCTGCTGAGATCAGACAAGCAGCGGCAGAGATACAAACAGGTGAGCGATTTTGCTTAAGTCTTCCCCTTGATTTGCCAGGCGGAAACCTATTGAATTCCGGACGTTTTCCGCCGCAAATTCAACCAACCTTGCGAGGCGGAAAGCCCAATGCAAGCTACGCCCTATCCGCAGACTTTCCTGATTTTACCGATGTTATCAGTGACGATGCAGTCTTGATCCATATGCAATATTCGTCTCAGTGGGATGGTCTTTCGCATGTTGGCCATGAATTCGATGCAGATGGTGATGGCGTTTCCGAAGCCTTGTATTACAACGGCTTTAAAGCCGGAGATGATATTCGCGGCCCCGACGATGAAGGGGGCATGTATGCCCATGCGCTCGGCATCGAGAAGATGGCAGAGAAAGGCGTTCAGGGCAGGGGGGTGATGATAGATCTGGAAGGTCAGTTCGGCCGTGCTCACAAAGCGGTTGGATATGATGATTTGATGGCGACCATGGAAGTGCGCGGTGTCGAAGTTGAGCCTGGGGATATGGTTTGCCTGCATACGGGCTTTGCCGAAATGATTGTCGAAATGAACGGTCGCCCCGATAAGGAGAAGCTCCATCATTCCTGTGCCGCTTTAAATGGGCGTGATGAAAAATTGCTAAACTGGATTACCGATTCCGGTCTTTCTGTGCTGATCGCTGATAATTACGCGGTCGAGACGTATCCGGCTCTGAAGGGAAATGGGTGCTGTGCGGCCTTGCCCCTACACGAGCATTGTCTTTTCAAGCTTGGCATTCATCTGGGAGAGTTGTGGCATTTAACCCCACTCAACACCTGGCTCAAGGCAAATGGTCGAAACCGGTTTTTCCTGACTGCGCCGCCGCTCAGATTGCCAGGGGCAGTTGGCTCACCTGCCAATGCTGTCGCGACAGTCTGACCGTCAGCCTTGTATCATCTCCCCGCTCACATATGTTAGTGTTAGTTCTTGCTCTTCCGTCAGCAATTTGATAGCTGACGGAGCATGTATTCATAAAAGTGATTTTGGAGCCCTGTTATGTTCATTCAGACCCTGCCGCTATCGGATGAAGACCGGATGCAGTTTTTGCCGGGTCGGCAGGTCATGCCTGAAGGAGCTGTGGCTTTCGAGAATGCGGAGGAAGGGAAAGAAAAATCTCCTCTTGCGGCGCGACTGTTTGATATACCGGGCGTTCGGTCTGTCGAACTGGGCGAAGACTATATTACGATCACCAAAGTGCCAGCCAGCGAAAATGGCGCGATGTGGATTCAGCTGAAACCGATGGTTCTTGCTGCTGTTATGGATCATTATATGACGGGTATGCCTGTTCTGAACGGACCCGTATCCACTTCTGATGATGGTAATTATTCGCCAGAGGATCTCTTGATTGTGAATTCAGTCAAAGACCTGATTGAAGAAAGGGTGCGTCCCCAACTACAGGATGATGGCGGTGATCTTGCTTTCAAATCTTATGATCCGACAAACGGAATGGTTACTCTGGAAATGGACAGTTCCGGTCTTAGTACGCCTGCATTCGGGACACAGATCAAAATCGAAAATACGGTCAAACATTTTGTCCCGGAAATCACGCGGGTCAAATTTGATCGTATGGAGCTGGAAAGCGACACGCAAAATGGTGATCGTCCCGGCCTTCGTACACCGGAAGCCGAAGCAATCCGCATATTGCTGGAAACACGGATTAACCCCGCGATTGCAGCCCATGGTGGCTATATCTCCCTGATCGATATACAGGAGGAGGTTGCTTATGTTGAAATGGCGGGCGGGTGTCAGGGGTGTGGTATGGCCGATGCAACCTTGAAACAGGGCGTTGAGGTAGAGATTAAAAAAGCGGTTCCGGTCATCGAGCGTGTTCTGGATGTGACCGATCATGCGGGCGGTGCTAATCCTTATTACTCAGGATATTAAAGGCCTGACGACTTAGTCCACTTTTTCTATCGCTTTAATGACGAACCCGTGGTCTGCCCGATACTTGCGCCTGGCTTTACTCCAGGCTTCCTCCAGCGTGTCTGCGACAATATCAAAATAGTGAGTATCGGCCCACTCATCATCCAGATGTTTGTGATGCTCCCCATCCCTGAGGGCTTCAAGGACCTGTTCATTAAAAATAGCGGCTTCGTATTTGATCGGCATTGTTCTACTACTGACTCATTTGCAACTGGCCGCAGTCTGGCAGAGAACGGTTAATAGAGTATTATTGGCGGGATCATGCTGTGATCGTGCACATAAGCCATTTAACGGAAGGAAATGCCGTAATTGTGAAGATACCAAGTGCTATCTTTTCTGTTTTTTCTTTTCTTTTTGCGGTATGCCCTGCAGGATTAAACACAGACTTGAAACCGTATTGAATACTGTATGTTTGACGCTGCACTTCGCCATATTATTGATCCGCCGCTTAATCTGGCGGGCACCCAGCTTGCCAAAGCCGGAATTCCCGCCAATGCGGTAACGCTTTTCGGATTTTCAGTTGGTATGGCGGCGATACCTTTTATTGCCGCAGAATTTTACCTGACCGGGCTTCTCCTGATTATTGTGAACCGGATTTTTGATGGGCTGGACGGTGCTGTTGCACGGCATTCGCTGCTTTCCGATTTCGGCGGATATCTGGACATAGTCTGCGATTTTATTTTTTATGCAGGTATTGTCTTTGCTTTTGCTGTTGCACGGCCCGAAAATGCGCTGGCGGCAACCTTCCTAATCTTCAGTTTTATGGGAACGACGTCAACGTTTCTGACCTATGCGGTCATGGCCGAAAAGCACAAGATCACAACCGAGATAAGAGGCATAAAATCTCTCTATTATCTCGGAGGCCTCACAGAAGGGGCGGAAACCATTGTCGCTTTTTTTCTGATTTGCTGCTTCCCCGGGTATTTCATTCATATCGCTTTGATATTTGGTGCGATGTGCTGGGTTACGACAGGGACCCGGATATACGCCGCCTGGATCTCGTTTCGTAATCTGCGATAAGTTTATTTGGCGGCTTGCGTCCAGCTTTTAAGGTCTTTTTTCAGAATCTCCAAAGCATCGGGGTCAAGGGTTTCAAGCCACAATTGAAAGCCTCTTTTCAAGTCCTCGGCCGTGAGATCCTCATCATAAGCACTGAATAGAATGTCTTTGTATTCATCCAGAGTATCACATTCAAATTCGTTGTCTTTTGGATCAAATTTCTCGATTTTTTCAATGGCCTGCGGCGTTGAAATAGCCGCATGGAAAGGAATTTCCTCTTCCAGGGAGAAACCGCCCCATTCAAGCCACCAGGCATCGCTTTTTGGTTTGGCGAGATCCCAGGCATAGGATACTTCCGCTTCAATACCCTTGGCCGTGTCTTTCGCCATTTTCTCAAGCTGAGCCGCATTTCCGGTGACCGACAGCTTTATGGGGGCTACTTTGAAATAACCGATATTGCTTTCATTCCAGGATCTAAAAAACGGGTCGAGTTCGGTCTTGGTCATGGTCTTGTCTCTTTGAATAGTCGTTATTCGGATTGCGCCTGACGGTGGTCAAGTATCCGGTATTTGTTTGAATTTGTCGATTGCTCGCCGTTCTGCTTTTGTCGGCCGTCCGGCGCCTCTGTCCCGTTTGACGGTTGCAGAGCTTGATGCCTGTTCCGAAGCGGGTTTGTCATCCTTGGGTGCCAGATCTTCATATAGCGTCTGGGCTTCGGAGGCAGGCCCCCGTCGATCGCCTGTCGCCAGAACTTTTACCACCCGTATCTGTTTTGCCTGCGGGAATGTCAGGACATCCCCAGGCTTGATCATAACGCTCGGTTTGGCAATTGATACACTATTGACCCGAAGCTTTTTGCTCTGGACCAGTTTTGTCGCGAGATTCCGGCTTTTGAAAAACCGGGCAAACCACAACCAGCGATCAACACGGATGGTCTTTTCAGAATCAGCCGTTGCTGTTGGCATGGATTATTTCGTGCCCAGATTTTTCAAAATGGCAAACGGCGAATCCGGGTCAACTTCTTTGGCTTTAGGAGCAGGCTTGTACCGGTTTTGTGGTTGTTTTTTCGTATCTGTTCTTTTCCCGTTATTGGGTTTTTTCCCAGGCCGAGCGTCATTCTGGGGCCGTTTGCGTTTTTTGAAAGGCGCTTTCCGATAGGTCAGCTCTTCCCCTTCGCCCTTGGCCTCATAACCAAGATTTTCAAGGATCAGAGTAAACTGCTCCCGTGTGGTACCAACGAGAGAGAGCATCTCATGTGTTGGCTTGAACGGAAGATTGCGGGGTTTGTTTTTCTTTTCCTTGTCTTTATCTGGCGCAGCCGTTGATGCTGTTTCTTTTGTGGTTTCCGTCTCAGCGGGCTTTCCTGCTTCATCTTTTGATGCAGGGGTTTCCTTTGCAGGCTCTTCTGCCGCAACCGGCTCAGAAGAAGTTGCTTCTGGAGCACTTGAGCCATCTGGCGTATCCGAACGTACTTCTTTAGCTGGTTCTGCAAGCTGAGTGGAAGCGTTGCCCGCATCAACTTCTACCGCTTCTGCTGCATCCGGTTTTTTCTCAGTTTCCGGTGTCTTTTCAGCAGCCGGCTTTTCAGGAACATTTGCGGGCTTCTGTTCATCTGTTTCAAGGAGCCCACGAGAGGCTCGTCTCAATAATCCGGACAATCTGTCCAACATATCCAGACGGATGGCCAGTGTATTAAACACCGCATAGCCCGCTGTCAGATAATAGTTGCGCGGAAGCTTCTCTGTCACCTCGAATGAAACACGTCCAGGCGGCGGCGGCGCGGGAATTGTATTGCGTTCTTCATGAATAGCCCAAAGAAGACAGCGTAAAGCTGTTGGATCCGGTTTAAGCAGAACGGGCATAAAGACATGTTCATATCCAACTCGCAAGCCACCGAATTTAAGGCGGCCGAAGTCTTTTTTATCCAGATTTCTGATCTGATCGTTGACCTTGAAGCGTGGCAGTGCTCCTAAATTTTCACTGACCTGGAAAGCTATGCCGCGGGCTGCACCAACAAGAGGCAGATCCGCAAGTTTAACGAGGGGATTCAGACGATTGGAAATTTCCTGAACAAGCCAATCGTTCAGGCGCTTTGTGCTTTGCTCCAACGCGGCCCCGTTCAGCTGTTCGCTCGCAAGCAGGGTGAGTTTGGGTTTGAGCACTGACTCTCCTTTGGAGAGCCGAGCGACGGACATGCCCTGCCAGATAACATCGCCCTGATCGCTCAGAGAGAAGGCATCATCTTCCGAATGGGACAATTTATGCGCCCGGTCTGCAATCTCTTTTGAAATTGCCTTATTCCCTGCATTTCGCAAAGTACGCCCGTCGGTATTGCCTGCAGACATATCTGCTGTAAAACGCAATCCGGTTAAGGTGCCGACAAAGTGCCCTTCGACATGAACTTCACCGGTCTCGTTAATTACTGCTTCCAATTGACCATTGTCTTTCAATTTACGCACCAGAACGGCGGTGCGGCGATCCACAAATCTCTGTGTCAGACGCTCATGCAGAGCATCGGACAGGTTATCTTCTATTCTACGCGCGACGTTCTGCCAATGCTTATAATCATCAACCCAGTCAGAAACATGGGAAATATAAGTCCATGTGCGCGTATGTGCAATGCGGGTTGCCAGTGTGTCGATATCTCCATCGGTTCGTTTCAGCTTTTGTAGCTGGCCCGCAATCCAGTCCGTCGGTAATTTACCACCAGGTGCTTGCAAATTAGTGAAAATTTGTTTCAGCAATCTGACATGGGCATCCTGCATGGTTTTCCTGAAATCAGGGATTTGACAGACTTGCCACAATTGACGCACTTTTGCAGCATTCTGTGAATATTTCTGAATGTCAGGATCGGCGGATAGAGCTTTTAAAGCATGATAATCATCAGGATCCCGTGGTGATATTACTCCCTTTTTCCGGGAAGGCATTTCAAGGGCCCGGATCAGATCCCGGGTGGTGTTAAAGACGAGATCCCTATTCCTCCAGCAAATGGTTTTCAGTTTCTCAAACCGGTGCTCTTCAATCTCCTGAACAAGATCCGTGTCCAATGGATCGACATTTGCTGTCACACCAAAACTGCCATCACTCATATGCCGTCCGGCACGCCCGGCGATCTGGGCAAATTCCGAGGGGGTGAGATGCCGCCCTGCAAGACCGTCAAACTTATAGGTGCTGGCAAAAGCAACATGGTCAATATCCATGTTGAGGCCCATACCGATTGCATCTGTTGCGACCAGATAATCCACGTCACCGGATTGATAAAGTTCCACCTGGGCGTTGCGGGTGCGCGGCGATAGGCCGCCCATGACAACGGCGGCACCGCCTCGTTGCCGCCGGACAAGCTCAGCGATTGCATACACATCACCTGTTGAAAATGTCACGATTGCACTACGAGATGGCAGCCGTGATATCTTTTTCGATCCCTTATAGGTTAATTGAGAAAACCTTTCCCGGCTGACAAATCGGGTGCCTGGTACAAGCCGTTCAATCCAGGGCTTTATGATATCAGATCCAAGAAACATGGTTTCCTGACGCCCTCTCGCATGGAGCAATCGATCTGTGAAGACGTGTCCCCGTTCAGGATCTGAAGCCAGTTGAATTTCATCGATCGCAACAAACTGGAACGGTCTGTCCAGTGGCATGGCTTCTACCGTACAGACAAAATAGGAAGCGTTCGGAGGTACAATTTTCTCTTCCCCAGTTACCAGCGCGACGTTGCCGGCTCCCTTTTGTTGGACGATACGATCATAGACCTCCCGGGCCAGCAATCTGAGGGGCAGGCCGATTACACCATCGCTATGCCCCGTCATTCTCTCGACAGCGAGGTGGGTTTTCCCCGTATTCGTCGGGCCCAGGACAGCCGTAATCTGTCCGGGGTAGTTTTGGCCATTGGATGTGTGTGGGGGGCGAGATTGTAGGCTCATATGTCGCTATCCGATATGCAGATCATGAACGCTCTGCAGTCTGTTGGTATTTAGCGATCATCGCCATTCCTCCTTACAGATATATCCTCCGCCTGGGAGTTTCCAGATTTTTTTTGAACCTTTCTGAACCCATTGCCGACCTAGAAAATATCGTTAATAAATTGTTAATAGGAATTGGATCATGAAAAAAAGAACACTTTTGTTGGCCGCGGTTGTATCTGGTGCGGTTTTGAATATCAGCACGTTTGCACTTGCCGATTCACAGATGCCGATATGTTACTATGATGAAGAATGTGCCGACCTCATTGTCCTTGGAGATGGAAGTTCTGCAGGCGGAGAAAGCTCTTCAGGCGGCGGCGAATCTTCAGGTGGAGGCAGTTCCTCTGGCGGAGGGACTTCAGGTGGTGGAACTGCTGGCGGAGGCACCGCCGGAGGAGGGACTGCTGGCGTCTCATAATCACTGCAGATCTGATTAATCTCGAAGGGGAGGCCGCGATCCTACATCCTCATAAATTCAGATAGGAAACTGCGGTCTCAATCGGTGTTTTGTTATATGTGATGCCGGATGTGAGGGGCGGATCTCCGGGTGAGTTCGCCTTAAACAATGTGAGAAGATGAAATAAACCGGCCGATTAGATAAGTATGAGCCAAACGTTTGTTAGCTTTATTGTGAGAAATGCGTATACTGCCTGAAAACCTGCCCTTCCCTATCAGGTGGAGGAAGGGGGGCATATCGAAAATTGACATTTCGGTGTGGTGCGGTGCACAATCGCGCAAAAAAGCAGAGGACGTAAAGAGATGAGCGAATTTCCAAAACCCAACCGCGGCGAATGGGATCAACTGGCGGATAAAGAACTTCGGGGACGGAAAGTTGATGATTTGGTATGGGATACGCCTGAAGGAATTGCGATCAAACCTCTTTATACTGCTGACGATGTAGAAAATCTGGCGCTGGAAGATGAACTTCCGGGCTTTGCACCGTTTAAACGTGGCGTGCGGGCAACCATGTATGCCAACCGGCCTTGGACAATTCGTCAATATGCGGGCTTTTCGACAGCAGAAGAATCCAATGCTTTTTATCGGCGGAATTTGGCAGCGGGCCAGAAAGGCCTTTCTGTTGCCTTTGACCTGGCGACCCACCGCGGTTATGACAGTGATCATCCCCGTGTTGTTGGTGACGTAGGTAAGGCCGGCGTTGCAATCGATTCTGTCGAAGATATGAAAATCCTGTTTGACGGTATCCCGCTGGATCAAATGTCGGTCTCAATGACAATGAATGGTGCTGTTTTGCCCATCCTGGCAAACTATATTGTCGCGGCAGAAGAACAGGGCGTGTCTCCGGATAAACTGGCCGGAACCATTCAGAACGACATTCTAAAAGAGTTCATGGTTCGCAACACCTACATTTACCCTCCGGCTCCCAGCATGCGGATCATTGGAGATATTATCGGCTATACGTCTCGTAATATGCCTCGCTTTAACTCTATTTCGATCTCCGGCTATCATATGCAGGAAGCTGGTGCGACCCAGGTTCAGGAACTTGCCTTTACGATTGCGGACGGGTTGGAATATGCCCGCGCGGCCCTGGCATCGGGTCTGAAAATTGACGATTTCGCACCGCGTCTCAGCTTCTTCTTTGCCATTGGCATGAACTTCTTCATGGAAGTCTCAAAACTTCGGGCGGCCAGGGTTCTTTGGGCGCGGGTAATGAAACAGTTCGATCCGCAAAATCCGCAATCACTGATGCTGCGGACCCATTGCCAAACATCCGGTGTAAGCCTCACTGAACAGGATCCATATAATAACGTGATCCGCACAGCCTACGAAGCGATGGCGGCGGTCCTGGGGGGGACACAAAGCCTGCATACGAATGCTTTGGATGAGGCAATTGCCCTGCCAACCGATTTCTCAGCCCGGGTAGCCCGAAACACACAATTGATTTTGGCAGAAGAGACCGGTGTTCCCAATGTAATTGATCCACTTGGCGGCAGTTATTATGTAGAAAGCCTGACCAATTCTCTTGTGGAAGACGCCTGGAAGATTATTGAGGAAGTGGAAGCCCTTGGCGGCATGACCAAAGCTGTTGAAAGCGGTATGCCTAAATTGCAGATTGAGGAATCGGCAGCTCGGCGGCAGGCGCGTGTTGACCGCGGCGAAGAGACAATTGTCGGCGTCAATAAATATGAACTGGAAAAAGATGACAGTAATATCGATATCCTGGACGTTGATAATACGGAAGTCCTCCGGCAGCAGGTTGCCCGTCTTGAAAAAATCCGCCAAACACGGGATGATGCGGCTTGCCGTGCAGCGCTTGACGCCCTGACTGAAGGGGCAAAAGGAGAGGCTAATCTTCTTGAGCTTTGCGTAAATGCAGCACGAGAGCGTGCAACGGTCGGAGAAATTTCAGACGCCATGGAAAAAATCTTTACACGTCACCGTGCTGAAATCCGGTCCATTTCGGGTGTCTACGGAGCTGCTTACGAGGGTGATGAAGGATTTCAGAAAATCCAGGATGATATCGCTGAATTTGCTGAGGAGCAGGGCCGTCGTCCGCGTATGCTCGTGGTTAAGCTCGGTCAAGATGGTCATGATCGCGGGGCGAAGGTGATTGCCACAGCTTTTGCTGATATCGGTTTTGATGTGGATGTGGGACCTCTGTTCCAGACGCCCGCTGAAGCGGCCAAAGACGCGATCGAAAGCGATGTCCATGTGATCGGTATTTCATCGCAGGCCGCTGGCCACAAGACACTGGTCCCGCAGATTATCGACGCGCTAAAAAAACAGGGTGCCGACGATATCCTGGTTGTTTGTGGCGGCGTTATTCCGGCGCAGGATTACGATACTTTATATGACGCCGGTGTAGCTGCGATCTATGGTCCGGGAACGAATATTCCAGCCGCGGCGGCTGAAGTCCTCGCATTGATCCGCAAGCAGCAAACAGTTTGAGCGGAGAAGACGAAAACGAAAGCTCCAGACGAGAGAAAGGTGTGATGCCTTTCTCCGTGTTGGTCATTGATTCAGGTATTGGTGGACTGAGTGTCGTTCAGGCGATCCGAAAAATCTCTCCTGCTCTTTCCGTAACGTATCTGGCAGATAATGGAGGATTTCCCTACGGGGCGCTTTCAATCGGGAGTTTAACGAGCAGAATAGACCTGCTGATCTCCAATTTGACTACTGAAATCAATTTTGATGCTGTTGTTCTTGCCTGTAACACGGCCAGTACAGCGGTTTTGTCGGCTCTGCGTCAAAGATACGCGTTCCCGATTATCGGTGTGGTTCCGCCTGTCAAAACAGCGGGAGAGATCTCTGTAAGCAGGCAGATTGCCCTTCTTGCGACAGAAGGAACATCAGGCCGTGGATATATCGACGATTTGGCACAGACTTTTGCTGCGGATTGCCAAATCTTCAGAGTGCCGTGCCCAGATCTCGCTCAGCAGGCTGAATTAAAAGCCACTGGCCAGGAAGTTGATGTATCGCTTCTTCGATCAAATCTGTCCGTTGTTTCATCTGACGAGTGGGCTAAGATCGATACGATTATCCTTGGATGCACACACTACCCTTTTATAAAAGAAGAACTGGAAGGGATTGTTGGGCCCGATAAAGTCTGGCTGGATCCTGCCTTGCCTGTTGCCAGACATCTGATCGCCACACTTGCGCAAAAAGAGACCGCGTCTATTGAGCAAAGATCAGCAAATGAAAATGCCATTTACTTTACAGCGACCATCTCGCCTGATGCGGTATTTAAAGCTTTTCTGGAAAAGATAGGTTTCTCCTGCATTCGGCAACTTGAGGATTTTGTTGCTTGACGACCAGGGGGAGTTACGGGATTAAATACCGGCGCATATCTGTCTCAGGAGAGTCTTTATGAAGGTCGTCTTTAGTCCCGATCAATCGAAACATCACCCGGAAACTTTTATTCAGTCGGGAGTCTTCAAAGAGCCGCAAGAGGTGCCCGCACGGGCAGATGCATTGGAAGCCGGTTTGAAAGAAGCGGGGCATGAATTCGTCACTGCGCGAGACTTTGGTCCCAAGCCGCGCGCCGCCATTCACTCTCCGGGCTATCTGAATTTTCTTGAAACCATCCATGAGCGCTGGACTGCCGCAGGTATGGAGAGCAAAGAGGTTCTGCCTAATATTCACCCGGGCCGTCATATGTCTTCGATGCCCAAAGGCCTGGTTGGCGAAGTGGGCTACTATACCGCAGATTTGGCCGCTCCGATTGGGGAGAAAACGTGGGAAGGCGCTGTCGCTGCGAGCAATGCTGCGCTTACGGCAACGGACCTGGTTCTGGATGATCTGGTAGCGAAGAAAGCTGCCTATGCTCTTTGCCGTCCACCCGGACACCACGCCTATGAAGATATGGCTGGCGGGTTTTGTTTTTTAAACAATGTGGCAATCGCGGCTCAATATGCGCTGAAGAAAACCGAGAGAGTGGCGATTTTGGATATCGATGTCCATCACGGCAATGGAACACAGGGGATTTTCTATACGCGTTCGGATGTTTTCACAATTTCCCTGCATTGCGATCCAACAGATTTCTATCCTTTTTTTGCCGGATATGAGCATGAACGGGGTGAGGCGGCAGGCGAAGGTTATAACTTGAACCTCCCGCTATCCGCAGGGCAGGGGGATGACGCATTTCTGAGCCGGCTGGAAGAGGCAAAAAAAGCCCTTCGTGTCTATGCGCCGGATGTCCTGTTTATTGCTCTTGGCCTGGACGCTTTTGAAGGCGATCCCCTCGTTGGTTTGAAGGTGACGACAGAAGGGTTCGGGAGAATTGCCGCCAGTATTGCCACACTAGATATGCCAACCATACTGGTTCAGGAGGGCGGGTATAACCAGGATCATCTTGGTGCGAATATCAGCAGCTTTATGGCCGGTTTTGAAAGTGTCCGGCCTTAAGGTTTTCCGCTAAAATTTGAAACTATCTGGAAGCAACGCCTCTATCGTCGCACTGACATCGCCCTCCTTGCCCTGATAGAGGATGGTTGTCTCCGGATGCGCAAATTCGGCAATGACCTGTCTGCAAGCCCCGCAAGGGGAGCAGGGAATGGATTGTCCGTCAGCATTTCGGTTGGTGATTACCACTTCTTCCAGTTTGAGGTCGGGACCTTCTGCTGAAATGGCCTGGGCAATAGCATTTCTCTCTGCACATATTGTCAATCCGAAGGAGACATTTTCCACATTGCATCCCGTATAAATTTGACCGGACGTTGTCAGAATGGCCGCACCAACCGAGAAATTGGAGTAAGGAGAATAGGCTTTATCCATGATAGCAGTCGCGCTGTCTTTCAGTTTTTGGGTATGCTCGCTCATCGTCGTTTCTTTCTCGTGTCTCGTTAGGTCCTGAGCCTAAGTTAACAGGAAGCCGTCAGCCAGCCTGTCATCTTCTTCCAGTGTGAACTCTGCCGTGCCGCTATAATAGGCCCTGCCGCTTACCTCTACTGTTATCCCTTTATAAGGTCCGACGAGTGTCTTTGAAAGAGCTTTGCCCGCAAAGACTGCCCCCGTAATGCTTTCAAAGGCATGGTCTGTTCCAATTTCGGTCTCTCCTTTGGCTGCCATAACGGCAAGCCGTGCGGTGACGCCGGAGCCGGTGGGGCTACGGTCAACCTGTCCATCGGCAAAGACGCAAACATTACGGCTGGGTCGCCCCGCTTTGCCAGTTTGACCATCCGTGAAGATGATACCGTACAAATATCCAAGATCCTCTTCTTCCGGGTGGTTGACACCGACCTGACTGATGACTGCTGTCTTCAAGGTTGTTGCTGCCTCGATTAAGTCCTGAACGGGAGATGTTACGAGATCCAGGCCGATTGAGGAGGCGTCCAGTATTCCGTAAAATGCGCCGCCATAGGCGATGTCCAGCTCAACGGGTCCATAGATGTCCGTATTGATGAACTGGTTCAGCGCCAGTGCGAAAGAGGGAACACTTTCAAAAGCGACTGCGCCGGATCGATCATCTGGCGCATCGACGATTGCTCTTACCAGGCCACATGGGCATTGAATGGCTACCTCTGCCTTGCCTTTTGCAGGTATAACCAGTTTTTGATCAACAGCATAGCGCCCGAGAGCCATGATCGCATGGCCGCACATGGTGCTGTAGCCCTCGTTATGCAGAAAAATAACGCCAAAATCGGCGTCCGGATGATCGGCGGGCACCAGAAGAGCGCCATACATGTCTTTATGGCCCCGGGGTTCAAACATCAGGAAACGTCGATAGTGATCAGCCTCATCTCGCAGGTAGCGTCTTTTTTCAAGAAGCGTTGTCTGTTTGGGAAGCGGGATACCTTCTGTGATGATGCGTAACGGCTCCCCGCCAGTATGCATTTCAATGGTTTTGATCGGCTTCATTGGCTACCCCTCACTTCTCGTAATCTTCTTGACGAAAGCACAGTATTTTCCGATACCTGTGGATATGACAACAAAGAAACAAAATGCCGGATCCGATACCCGTGAAATAACCGGCGAAATGGCCGAAAAAATCCGCAGCGGTAACCGGCGGGCACTTGCCCGAGCCATTACACTGGCCGAATCAATTCGCGAGGATCATCAGGCGGCGGCTCAAACTCTGCTGACTTCCCTGCTGCCGGATACCGGAAAGTCTGTCCGGATTGGAATTTCAGGAACGCCTGGTGTCGGGAAATCCACCTTTATTGAAGCTTTCGGAAAATTTTTGACGGGACGCGGGCATAAGGTCGCTGTTTTGACCATCGATCCGTCTTCCAAGCGGACCGGCGGATCAATCCTCGGCGACAAGACAAGAATGGAAGAGCTTTCCAGAGATCCCAACGCTTTTATTAGACCCTCTCCGTCCGGGGGCTCTCTCGGTGGCGTGGCGCGCCGAACGCGTGAGGTTATGCTTCTGTGTGAAGCCGCCGGCTTTGATGTGATCCTTATCGAAACTGTTGGCGTCGGGCAGTCCGAAACGACTGTTGCCGATATGGTGGATATGTTCATGTTGCTTCTGGCACCGGCAGGGGGCGACGAACTGCAGGGTATCAAGCGCGGTGTTATGGAGCTGGCGGATATTATTGTGATCAACAAGGCGGATGGGGATCTTGTTCCTGTCGCCCGACGTGCTGCTGCTGAATATAAAGGGGCCGTGAGCCTGATGCGCCCAAAGAGTAAAAACTGGATGCCGAAAGTCCTAATGGCATCAGCGCTGGAGAAAATCGGTATTGAGGAACTATGGGAAACCATTGGTGACTATCGTAAAGCCCGTATGGCGGACAACGAGCTTCTGACGCAACGAGAAGAGCAAGCGGCTGCCTGGATGTGGGCAGAGCTTGGAGAATCGCTAATGAACAAATTGAAATCTCATACAGAGGTTTCCCGTTCTCTCGCCCCGATGGAGACCGCTGTTAAATCAGGTGACATCAGCCCCACAGCCGCAGCAAAGAAGCTTCTGGCGACTTTTATGGAGAAATGACCGGGAATAAACGTGGCTTGCCATAAAAATGTTCCGATTCCGCGTAACAGGGCTTGACGGCAGGCCCCCCATTCCGTAAAAGCCCTCATCAACATCGGCTTAAGCGCCGGTAATTCTAATTCTTGTTCAAGTGAGGTGCACTATGGCCCGTCGTTGCGAATTGACTGGTAAAGGTGTTCAGGTTGGCAACAATGTCAGTCACGCTAAAAATAGATCCCGTCGTCGTTTCTTGCCAAATGTGCAAGATGTACGGTTGATATCTGATGCGCTTGGCCGTTCTTTTAACCTGAAAGTTTCTGCCGCTGCTCTTCGTTCTGTTGAACATAACGGCGGTTTGGATAACTTCCTGCTGAAAGCCCGTGACGAAAAATTGTCACTGCAGGCTCGTCGTGTTAAGCGGGACGTCAAGAAAGTCGTTGCCACGGCGTAACGGACTTTCAATATTGAATTTTAAAAACGGGCTGATTTCGATCAGCCCGTTTTTTGTTGTGCCCTTCACTTCAATTTGATTTCACAATCTGATTTTTGGCCTTATTTTTTTCGGTACCGGGCGCTTGAATTGAAGGGGAAAATCGCATGTATGCACGTCGTGACATCCTGAAGACAATCGGGGCCTTGCCCCTCTCGGCCATTCTGGCAGATCCGGTTTTGGCAAAAGCGGCCGCATCTACACTCAATACCGTTTCTTTGAAGCTGGATAACGGAAAAGCCATTTCTGCCTCCCTGGCATTGCCTCAGCAATTGCCGGCGCCGACAGTTCTACTGATCCATGAATGGTGGGGTCTGAATGATCAGATCAAGTCTGTCGCGGCAGAATATGCAAAACTTGGCTATGCCGCCCTCGCGGTGGATTTGTACCAGGGGCAGGTCGCGACAGAGCGGGACAAGGCGCGCGAATATATGGAATCTATGAGAGCTCCTGAAGCGAGGGAGACATTGGCTAAATGGGTTGACTGGATGCGGAGCCATGAAGCGACAACAGAGAAGCTTGGTACTGTGGGCTGGTGTTTCGGAGGAGGATGGTCTCTCAATGCATCGATTGGTTCTCCCGTAGATGCAACAGTCGTTTATTACGGCAATGTGCAGCGAACTGACGCAGAGCTTGCTCATTTGAAAGGGCCTGTACAAGGACATTTTGCCACTTTGGACAAATGGATCAACAAGGACATGGTTGGGAGGTTCACTGAGGCGATGAAAAAGGCCGGACAGCCCGCGCCGGAAGTCTATTGGTACGAAGCCGATCATGCATTCGCTAACCCGTCTGGAGGGCGATATGATCAGGAAGACACCCAGCTCGCCTGGGAACGGACGCAAGCCTTCCTGAAATCAAATCTCTGAGTTTACGGCTGAGGCCGTAAACTCATAAATATGGCCTGATTACCAACGGTCGGGTTTTTTCTGACTGACCTTGTGTTCATCAAAAAGATCTGCCAGCTGTTCCATCATAACGCCGCCCAGTTGTTCGGCATCAATGATGGTAACGGCTTGCTGGTAGTATCGGGTGACGTCATGTCCGATCCCGATGGCAATCAATTCGACCGGTGATTTCTTTTCGATCCACTCGATGACATCCCGTAAATGTCGATCCAGATAGTTGCCTGGATTGACCGAAAGCGTGCTGTCATCCACCGGTGCACCGTCTGAAATGACCATCAGGATGCGGCGTTGTTCAGGGCGGCCCAGCAAACGATTGTGGGCCCAGAGTAATCCTTCGCCATCGATATTTTCTTTCAGCAAGCCTTCTTTCAACATCAGGCCAAGAGATTGTTTCGCCCGGCGATACGGATAGTCAGCCGGTTTATAGACAATATGCCGAAGGTCATTCAAGCGGCCCGGATTGGCTTCCTTGCCTTGCTCCAGCCATTTCTCCCGGGATTGCCCGCCTTTCCAGGCACGCGTCGTAAAGCCCAGTATTTCAACCTTAACAGAGCACCGCTCCAGTGTTCTGGCCAGGATGTCTGCTGAAATCGCCGCGATGGAGATCGGGCGTCCGCGCATGGAGCCAGAATTGTCGATCAGCAATGTCACAACGGTATCGCGAAAATCGGTGTCTTGTTCTTGTTTGAAGGAGAGCGGCAGGAGAGGGTCGACAACCACCCGAGAGAGGCGTGCGGCATCGAGTATGCCTTCTTCAAGGTCGAAATCCCAAGACCGGCTCTGCTGAGCCTGGAGTTTTCTCTGCAGGCGATTGGCAAGCTTGCTGACCAAAGCATGCATATTGGCAAGCTGCTGATCCAGTTGCTGCCTCAAGCGGCTGAGCTCGTCATGCTCACATAAATCATGGGCCTGTACGACTTCATCAAATTCAGTTGTGAAGGCTTTATAGGGCGGTCCTTCCAGGAAATTGCGAAAATCGTCCGGATAAGCTGGCTTCTTGTCTTTTCCAGCTTCCTCGCCGTCACTAGCACTTTCCTGTTCAGCCGTCTCACCGGCTTCCGTATCCGTGCTGTCTTCGCCGGTGCCTTCCTGTGCAGCAGCTTCTTCGGCAGCGCTGGCTTCTTGTGCTTCATCGTCACCTTCAGCACCGCTGCTTTCTGCTTCCGGTTCCTGTTCTCCTTCATCCCCTTCACCGGTTTCATCACTCTGTTGATCCATACCATCAGCATCGTCATACAAATCAAGGTCTTTAAGGAGTTGTTTGGCCGCGGACGCAAAGTCGGCCTGATTATCTGCGGTATCAATCAGTTCCTGGAAATCATCAGCGCCCTTTTTCTCGATCTCGGCGCGCCAAAGGTCAACCATGTGGCTGGCGCTGGACGGTACGGGTGTCCCTGTTAGCTTTTCACGAACCAGTAGGCCGAGAACTTCCGATAGAGGCGCATCCGCTTTGTTATAAACCCGGTCAAAACCGGATTCCTTACAATGGGCATCCAATTGCCGATAAAGATTGTCGGCAACCCCTTTCATGCGATTGGCGCCCAGCGATTCTACCCGCGCCTGTTCGATCGTATCAAAAATCGCCTTGGCATCTCCGCCAACCGGAACCAGTTTTGAATGCAGGGCATCATCGTGGTGACGTTGGCGCAAGGCCAGACTGTCCGATTTTCCCCGCACTTTATGAATATCCTCGGCCGGAAGATCGCGGGATGGATTTGGCAGCCGGGCGCGATGAGCGGCCAGGCCAGGTTGGTCGTTGCCATAAATGACATCGAGTTCCTTGTCCTGAGACATGGCACGCATGGTTGCGGTTGTCGCCCTTTTAAACAGTTCTGCCGGGGCTTCTTTGTTCTTGGTAAGAGACACAGGTTAGCTCATCGTTATGTTGGCCGCAGATTCTGGAAGTTCTTCTCCAAAGCTCCGTTGATAATATTCGGCAACAATCGGACGTTCCATTTCGTCGCATTTATTCAGGAAGGTCACTCTGAAGGCAAAACCGACATCGCCGAAGATTTCAGCATTTTCCGCCCAGGTGATCACAGAACGGGGGCTCATAACAGTCGAGATATCACCAGAGATGAAACCGGAGCGGCTGAGGTCGGCACAGGCAATCATGGACTGAACAGTTTTGCGGCCCTTATCCGTGCCATAGCTTGGCAGTTTTGCCAGAACAATTTCAGTTTCCGTTGCTTCCGGCAGATAATTTAGCGTTGTAACAATATTCCAGCGATCCATCTGCCCTTGATTGAGCTGTTGGGTACCGTGATACAGGCCGGTTGTATCTCCCAGGCCGATTGTATTGGTCGTTGAGAACATTCTGAAAGCCGGGTGCGGTCGAATAACGCGGTTCTGATCGAGGAGCGTCAATTTTCCTTCAACTTCCAAAACCCGCTGAATAACGAACATAACGTCAGGTCGACCCGCATCATATTCATCAAATACGATCGCCGTTGGGGATTGGAGTGCCCAGGGAAGGATCCCTTCGCGGAATTCAGTTACCTGCTTGCCTTCGCGTAGAACAATGGCATCTTTACCGACCAGATCAATACGGGAGATATGGCTATCCAGATTAACCCGGACGCAAGGCCAGTTCAGACGTGCGGCAACTTGCTCGATATGTGTCGATTTACCGGTTCCGTGATAGCCCTGAACCATCACACGGCGGTTATAGGCAAAGCCTGCCAGGATTGCCATTGTGGTGTCATGGTCAAACACATAAGTCGGATCCAGATCCGGTACCAGATCCGTTGCCTGGCTGAAAGCCGGGACTTCAAGGTCGCTGTCAATTTTAAAAACTTCGCGGACTGATACCTTGGTGTCTGGAAGATTAATCTCCGGTGCGCTTCCGGCAAGTTCTAATGGCGTCATAACTTTTCCGTATCTCAATTTGGGCTTAATCTATGCGATTGATTAGGAGGTACCGCAAGAAAGAAGGTGTGTATAGGCTTGATTGATGTTTTTTAGTATTTCTTCCGCCTGTTTATCGCCGCCCCGAATGTCCGGGTGGAATTTTTTGGCAAGCTCCTTATGCCGACGTTTAATATCTTTCAGGCTACTGCCCGGTTCAAGATCCAACACAGCGAAAGCTTCTCGGGCTTTTGCATCGAAACCCGGTTTTTCCTGTGCGCGATCCTGATGGGATGAGCTGCCGTTCGCATGATCATGCCCGGTTTCATGTCTGAAATCAAATGGATCATCATATACGAATTCAGGTTTGGTGCCGCCGGATCGACTGCCAAGCTTCCAGGTGGGACGATGGCCAGTGATATCTTCGTCTTTGTATTTTAAAACCTCGTTGTCGGACATGCCGTCGAAGAAGTTCCAGGATTTATTGAATTCTCGAATATGAGCCAGACAGAACCAGTTATAATCATTCTCGGACCCGCGATCCATCATGCGGATTTTTGGCGCGCGAAATTCCCCCGGTTCCTGGCACTGCTTGTGGTCGCAGATCCGCTGATCGGGTTTATCGTCCGAAAATGAATGCTTTAAATGATACTTGCTCATACAAGCTATTATGGTGTCAGAAGAACAGGGAGGCAAGTTGAAGCGGTTCGGTCTATCAAATAATTGATACCAAACCATGGTTTCGTCTTGTTGCTGCGTCATAATATCACAGCATCAGCACCCAGTTCCCTGAGCGCTGATACCCGCGATTGCTATCTGATTCCCCAAACCGCAATTGGCACAGTGTCGGGGTCATCTGTTAAAGGCAACAGGATCTAGTCTGAAGTAGGGTGAGACAGAGCCCTTGCCAGATGACTGAGGGCATCCTGATACCGCTCATTTTCGATCTGAGAAAAATTGCGTGCCATTTCAAGGCACATGCGTTGGCGAGAAGAGGTTTCTGTTGTATCGGTGGGTTCGAGGCCGTCAAAAAAGTAGTTGATCGGAACATTTAGCGCCGAGGCAATGCTATAAAGGCGCCCTGCAGAAATGCGATTTATGCCGCGCTCGTATTTGTGAGCCTGTTGGTAAGTTACTCCAATCAGATTAGCCATTTGTTGTTGGGTAAAACCCAGAAGAATACGTCTCTCCCGAATGCGATTCCCAACATGGATATCGATATGGCGAACGGGCGCCTCACGTCCCGCTTTGTCTGACTTTGAGACGACTTGTACATGTTTTCTAACTTTAGCGTGGACTGTCATTTCGCTCTCCAGCAGATCCAGTGATTGTTTCTAACAGTGTACTTTCTATAAATTAAATGAAACTAATATAAGATAAATGTAATTTGTATTTCTAGCAATGATTATTTTTATAAATTGAATAAAAATTCCTGAATACTCGTATATGATACGTGGAAGTGATCGTGCAATCCATGATAAAATTCCTTTTTGTATGAATAAGAACATTTTTTTTCTAAGAGAAAGTGTCAATATGGCTCTTGCGGATCGTATCGAACAGAAGCTGCAGCAGGAATTTACCCCGACAAAACTGGTGGTTATCGATGAGTCCCACTTGCATGCCGGACATGCGGGAGCCAGACCGCAGGGCGAAAGTCATTTTCGTGTTGAAATTGTTGCGCCGGCGTTTGCCAAGACCAATCGGGTTGCCCGCCAACGCATGATTTACAAGCTGCTTGAAGAAGAGCTGGCAACTGATATTCATGCACTTGCATTGGACGTAAAGGCACCGGGCGAATAATAACAAAATAGACACAGCAAGGCTGTTGAAGATGTAGCAAATCTCCCCATATGCAACAAATAAGTGTATAAATTAATTTATTTTATTATTTGTAGTGTATTGGAGTCTCCATGGATACGAACAAGCGCCAGTCATTAATCAATGGCAATATCAATATTCAAAATCCGGATACAGGCCAGGTTCATCGGACAAGCATCCGGATGGAGAAGATCGAATGGGACGCCATGCGGCAGATTTGTTCCCGTAAGAAAATGAGTATCCACAAATTCTGCAGTCTCGTGGATTTTCACCCCCTCAGAGAAGAACATTCACGGACATCCCGCATTCGCTGTGCCATCCTGCATTACTATATTAATCGAAATGCGGCGTTGGAGTTAGCCCAGGAGAAACAGGAGAAGGAGCGGCAATGTCAAGAAAGACAACAAAGTGGATACAAGCACCGTACCCGCAACCTGCCCGGCGGCACGACCATAGCGTAGTGAAAAGAGGTAATTGAAAACCGCAACCGGCATGGTGCATTCCAAGATCATAACACCGCGTTGGGCACCTTCCAGGCCGAAAATCCAGGACAGTGAGATACCAACGGCAAAGCCGATTGAAAGGCGGGCAACAGACAAGATTGTTGCCTCCTTGATATAGTCAACAGACAGGCTGGCAAGGCTGACCCCCAAAGCCATCAACATAAGGGGAATAGTCATACCACCAAGCAGTTCGGTCGTATCGGTTAGCCATGTCGGTATCGGAATGCCGCTTCCCCTTAGCAGGAGGGCGAGGGCAACGGCATAAATAAGTGGTGTCTTAAACAATTGGCTAATCGAACTGGAGCCGGAGGCAAGCCAGACCCCGAAAGTGAATTGCATCACGGCATAAACAGCGAAGAAAGCGAGGGCCAGAGTAAGCCCTTCTTCCTGAAAGGCAAAATAGCAAAGCGGAAGGCCCATATTCCCGGTATTGGGAAAGATAAGAGCTGGAAGATAATCCCGATAGTTCAGCTTTAGCACTTTCAGGAGGAGATAGCCTAGGGGAATGAAACAAAGAAGGGAGATGAAGGCAAATAGCCCAAACTCCAGAAAATCCCCAAGCCCCATTTTCAACTGAACCAGAGTGGTGAAGATCAAAAGGGGAGCACCGATATTGGAGACGAGTCCGGTGACGGTTTCCATATGAAAGGACCGGTCGGATTTCGCCCAGTAAAAGCCAAGACCAGCACAAATGACGACAGGTGCTATTATGTTAAACAGGATTTGAAGCATGGGCTGATTTGACCGTTAAGCGGAAAACGAAAGAGAGGGCTTTCGTTTGTTATATCCGCAAATCGGTAATTCTCAACTCAGTAATCTGATTGCGTTCTTTTTTTACGATTTCAAATTTGAAGCCATAAAAGGTAAAAGCCTGTCCTTCTTCTGGAATTATTTTGGCTTCATGAATTACCAGGCCAGCAATCGTGGCTGCCTCCTCGTCGGGGAGTTGCCAATTACATTTTCGGTTCAAATCCCGAATTGTAACGCTGCCCTGCGTTATGATCTGGCCTTCCTGCATAATCTGAACACCGTCAACCTCGATATCATGCTCATCAGAGATATCGCCGACGATTTCTTCCAGAATATCTTCCAAAGTAACCAGTCCCATCAAGGCACCATACTCATCCACAACCAGCGCAAAATGAGCATGCCGTTTGAGAAATGCATCCAGTTGGCTGCGAAGCGTTGTTGTCTCAGGTACAAAATAAGGCTCGGAAGTGATATCTTCGATTTTCAGTCCGGTATAGTCACCATGTAATGGGATAACGGCCCTCAACAAATCCTTAGCATGGATAACGCCGACAATATTTTCCGGATCATCACGCCAGAGGGGCAATCGGGTGTAAGGGCTGGTCAGCACCAGGTCGATGATTTCGGACATGGGCTTGTTCGCATCCACTGTCTCGACATTTTTACGGTGGATCATGATCTCGTTCAGCACAACCTCATCCATATCGAGGATAGTGCCCAGCATGTATTTCTCATGCATGATGATGCCGGCATCTTCTGAATGCAGATCGATGGCCCCTCGCAATTCGTCCTGCGCGGCGTCAAGGGCGGTCTCCGGATCTCCAGTTTGCTGGCGAACGCCGAACAGGTGGAGGGTCACATTGACAACCGCATTCACGCCCAGCACGAAAGGGGAGAGAATAAAAACCGCCGGGCGCAGGATGGGAGCAACAAACCGAGCGACGCCAATTGGGCGCCTTAACGCATAGGTTTTCGGTAGAACCTCTGCAAAAATAAGAACAAGGGCCGTCATGATGAGCGTTGCATAGGCCACCCCAATTTCACCAAAGAGTGAAATCAGCATGGATGTGGCAAGGGCTGACGCCAGAATATTGACCAGGTTATTTCCAAGAAGAATAGCGCTGATCAGCTTCGTATGACGTGCTCGGAGGCGATTGACAATGGAAGCTCTTTTGTCGCCTGACTGCTCCATTTGATGAAGTCTGGCACGCGATGCTGCTGTCAGGGCTGTTTCGGATCCAGAAAAGAAGCCAGAAAGGAACAGCAGCAATGCGATTGCCAACAAGGATAATATGGTTTCAAGATCCATTGATCCGGTCTTACGACCTCCCTGCAGAATGAGTAACAAAATCATCCAGGACAATCAGAATATCATCTTCTTCAACATCCTGTGTTGTGAAAGCCTCGCCAATGGCTTTCATCAAAATAAAGGTGAGTTTGCCCTTATCCACTTTCTTGTCTTGATACATATGATCGAGGAGCGTATGGCTCTGCCAGTTAATCCCTTCAATCTGGGGAAGAGAGTGCATGAGGCCGGTTTTTTCATAATGTGCCAGCACACGTGCATAATCCTGACCTGTCGTCAGGCCTAATTTGATAGACAGGGACAGGGCCATCAGCATGCCGATAGCAACACCTTCTCCGTGCACCAGATCAGGACCATATCCACTTTCCGCCTCAAGGGCATGACCGAAGGTGTGTCCGAGATTCAGAAGGGCCCGAACGCCTCCTTCCCGCTCGTCTTGAGCCACAATGCGGGCTTTTGCTTCAACACTGGTTTTGACAGCCTGAATACGGGCGGGGATATCGCCGTTGACGACAGCCTCCCCGTGCTCTTCCAGCCAACTGTAGAAATCGAAATCGCCCAGAAGGCCATATTTTACCACTTCAGCATATCCGGCGAGGACATCGCGTTTGGGCAGGCTGTTCAAGAGTGTCACGTCCGCCAGGACCAGTTTTGGCTGATAAAATGCGCCGATCAGATTTTTCCCAAAACGGCTATTAATGCCTGTCTTGCCACCAACAGAACTGTCAACCTGTGAGAGAAGAGTTGTCGGGATCTGGATAAAATCAACGCCCCGGCGCAGCGTTGCGGCTGCAAACCCCGTCAAATCACCAACTACGCCACCGCCCAGTGCAATCAGGCATTCATCCCGACCGATGCGAGCTTCCAGCAGCGCGTCCAGCAGTTTGCCAAAATGGTCAAAACTCTTGGTTTTTTCTCCAGCTGGCAAGACGATTGACACATGGTCAATTGAATGGCTTTCCAATGCATGCTCCAGAGTCTTTAAATGCAAGCCAGCAACAGTCTCGTCTGTAACAATGGCAACACGCTTCTTGCGAAGAACAGAAGAAATCAATGGGCCTGATTGGGCAAGCAGATCGCCTGCAATGATAATCTGATAAGATCTATCACCAAGATTTACAGTCACTCTTTCTTCGGCTTGTGAAGAACTGTCAGCTTTTGGGGAGAGGGGCATTTTTTGAACTCAGCAAGTCGCTATGGTTGATGGGGAAGAATAGTCATTGAGGGCTTTGACAATATTGCTGACGACCAGCTCGTGAGGGCCGTCTGCACTTTCAACAACGATATCGGCTTCCTCATAAACCGGGTATCTTTTTTCCATCAGGTCCGCAAGAATATCACGCGGGTTGCCTGTTTTGAGCAACGGGCGTGTGTTGCGTTTCAAGCATCTCTTGAGAAGAGTATCCAAATCTGCACGAAGCCATACAGAGCAGGCTTTGCGGGAAATCAGGTCTCTGGTTTGTTCATCCATATAGGCACCGCCTCCGGTTGCCAGAATATGCTGCGGCCCTTCGAGCAGGCGGGAAATTACCTTTCTCTCTCCATCGCGGAAAGCGGCTTCTCCGTGTTTTTCAAAGAATTCAGGAACGCTGAGATTGGAGGCAATTTCTATTTCAGTATCCGCATCTTTAAACGGAAGGTCCAAAGCTGCTGCCAGCCTTCTGCCAACAGAGCTTTTGCCGGCCCCCATTAATCCGACCAGAACAACCGGTCTTTCTCCGATTGAAATCGGGTCAGACTGAACCTGTTTTTTCTGGATATCGGGAAGGGCACCACTCTCACTCGTCATCTTCTCACTTTTCGCAAATTCGTCATCGCCAATACATATGGTGTGTAAGGCGGTTGATGTAAATCCATAAGGCATGCTAATTGTTTTAGCCAAACTAATGCCATAATCGCAGCTTAGCTGGTCAAATAGCAAGGAGATTGCTTTAGCCAGCCGGTTTTTAGCGAAAATATAGGGGTATAGTACCGCAATATGTCGAAATTCTCGTTTTTCCTCCTCTTCATAATCGCCGCAGTGATTGTCGGCGGAGGCGTGTTCCTGTCTGCCTGGGATATTCCTGCTCCGACCGTTCCGGTAGAGAGGGTTATTCCAAATGATCAATTCCCCCGGTAAAATTAGCTGTCTGACGGGCAGCCTGGCTTTGGGTCTGGGTCTTGTCCTGGCTCCAGTGAGCTTTGCACAGGAGACGCCCCGAAATCTGGTCCCTTCTTTCGAAGAGACGGAAAAGCCGGTGGAGAAGGGTGCCGACTTTGGCCAGCCGCAACAACCGCGTCTCATTCCTGAACGCCCGTCGCTAAAAAGCCCGGTTCCCGGCGGGAATGAAACGGAAGGCTCTCTTGTCGTCGAGCAATTGGGAGCGCTTCATCCTGGCTCCATCGGGTTGATTGGTGACGCCGATGGAGGATTTGGCGCGCGCATGTGGCATGGCACGCCTGCAGAAAGAGCGGCCCGGCTTCTGGAGATTATGCAGCCTGCTTCGACGTCACAGCCAATGAAGGATCTCTACAGGCGTCTGCTGCTCACGGGCGCTGCGCTGCCTGCGAAGGATGCTTATGCAGACCGGATTCTGGATCTTCGGCTGGAGAAACTTCAAGAAGCCGAATTAATCGACGATGCCTTGTCTCTTGCCAGTCGAATGCAGGAACGCACATTGACGGCGGAAAGACGCAAAAGTATTGCCGAACTGAATTTGCTGGCTGGCAAGACGGAAGACAGTTGCAGGATGCTGCAGAAAAATTCTGGCCTTGAAAATGCAGACCCATTCTGGATCAAACTGGACAGCTTTTGCCTGATCCTCAAAAACGAGATTGATCGGGCGGAGCTTTCTGTTGCTTTACTGGAAGAGCAAGGAGTGAATGATCCTGGGTTTTTCGCGCTTTTTGCCAAACTGGCAGGCGATAAAATACCGGTTTCCATCGACACTGAAACACGGACGCCGCTTCATGTCGCTATGATGAAGGCGGCGGAACTGGAGGTTGCAGCCGTTGATCCGTTGACGGCTTATGCAGAGCAACTTGCCAATGCGGCTGATGAGAAAGATGCCTTAAAGAAAGCGCAACTGCTGTTTGATCTTTGGGGTGAGGCGTTTCAGAAAGGGCATTATTATGTTGTCTCCAAGGCGTCACTAGATTCTTTGATGGCTCTCGCACCGGCCGATTATGGTTTTGATTTCAATCTTGAAGCCGTCAAGGTCCTGTTATTGCATGCTCGGGGTAATGAGGCGGCAGAGTGGGAGCGTGTTATACGTCGGACAGCTTCTCAGGGATCCAATACCGAGCGATTGCAGGGGCACAAGAATGTCTCGCGGCTGGATGTCTATATGCTTTTATCCGGTGTGAACGCGATTGCCCGTTGGCAAAGCAGCAGTTTCGGAGATTGGCTTCGTGCCACCGAGGGAGAACCGGATCAGGGGATGAAAACAACATTCCTGATTTCAATGCTGGATGTCTTCGGCTATCCCGTTGACAACGAGAGTTGGGATGCCTTGATTTTCCTGCCGCAAGATCTTGAAGAGGCCGTCAGTAATCACGCGTTTGAGAGTAGTTTGATCCGGGCAGCCTCCCGGCAACATGTTGGAGAGACTGTCGCTTTGTCATTGCTGGCTCTTGGCGAGGATGGCCCTTCCGAGGCCACGGTGACGACTTTGACGGCGGTTGCTGCTGCCCTTAAAGCCATTGGCCTGGAAGAGGAAGCCCGCCAACTTGTCCTGGAAGCCGCGATCGACAGGAAGCTCTAGCCATGACCGCTTATCTGCAGGAGCGGTTTCTGGAGATGCTGGAGCTGGAGCGGAACGCGGCTGAGAATACAAGTGCGGCCTATTTAAGGGATCTTCAGGATCTGGATCGGTTTTTGACATCCCAGGGGCGGGACGTTGCTACGGCGACAAAGACGGATATTACGAGGTATATCCAGTCTTTAGACGGGGAGGGATTGAGTACGGCGACTCAGGCTCGCCGGTTAAGCGCGATCAAGCAGTTCTTTGCCTTTCTCCTTGCGGAAGATATTCGCAACGATGACCCTGCCATGAACGTGGATGCGCCGCGCGCCGCGCGCCGACTCCCAAAATATTTGTCGGTGGCGGAAGTGGATCAACTTCTTAATTCCCTGACCGGGGATGAACCTGAGACGCGGCGTTTGGCGGCCTTATTACATCTTCTCTATGCGACGGGTATGCGCGTTAGCGAGCTTGTCTCCTTACCTTACCCGCCCATGCGGGAGGATGAAAATTTCCTGATTGTGCGCGGCAAGGGGAACAAGGAAAGACTGGTCCCAGTTAATAATAGTGCCAAGGACGCGGTTCGGCGCTATCTTGACGTTCGGGGATTATATTGCGCCGAAGGAGAGCATTCCCCTTTTCTTTTTCCGTCGAGAGGAAAGGAAGGTCATCTTACCCGGCAACGATTTGGTCAACTCCTGAAAGATCTAGCCCTCGAAAGCGGTTTGGTGCCTTCGCGGGTCTCCCCTCATGTGTTGCGTCATGCTTTTGCCAGCCACCTTCTGGCAAATGGCGCGGATCTCAGGTCTTTGCAGAAGATGCTGGGGCATGCGGATATTTCCACAACGCAGATTTATACCCATGTTCAGGAGGAAAGGCTTATGGCTTTGGTGAAGAACCATCATCCTCTCGCAGACGCAAAATAATATGACCAATAACTTGACTCCATAACGCAGTTGCAGCAATTTCCCCTTATAACAACAAATAGAAAATATAGAGGTGAGGCCCCGCTATGAGTTTTACAATTCCTGAACTATGTCCATCCCGGCTGAACAGATGTGAATTGGCCGTTCCTGGCTCCAGTCCGAAATTTTTCGAAAAAGCCGCAAAATCTGACGCCGATGCCATTTTCCTGGATCTGGAGGATGCCGTCGCGCCGAGTGACAAGGATCAGGCGCGCAAAAATATTATCGAAGCCCTTCACGATGTGGATTGGGGCGATAAAGTTATTTCTGTGCGGATCAACGGACTGGATACACATTATATGTATCGGGACGTTGTCGACATTCTCGAAAAGGGCGGAGATCGTCTTGATCTCATCATGATCCCTAAAGTGGGCACAGCCTCTGATGTCTACGCATTGGACATGCTGGCGACCCAGATTGAAACTGCAGTTGGGCGGAAAAAGAAAATCGGTTTTGAACTGATCATCGAAACAGCGCTTGGTATGCAGAATATTCATGAAATTGCTGCAGCCAGCAAGCGCAATGAAAGCTTGCATTTCGGTGTTGCTGACTACGCAGCTTCCACCAAGGCAAGAACAACGTCTATCGGCGGGCCAAACCCGCTTTACGGTGTGTTGACGGATCCAGCAGAAGACGGCTCCCGCGATTATCACTGGGGCGATATGTGGCATTATGCTATTGCGCGGATGGTAGTGGCAGCTCGGGCAAACGGTTTGCGGGCCATTGATGGTCCATTTGGTGACTTCTCGGACCCAGATGGCTATACAGCCCATGGTAATCGCGCGGCGATCCTGGGCTGTGAAGGGAAATGGGCTATTCACCCTAGCCAGATCCCATTGGCCAATCAGATTTTCACACCAGATGAAAAAGAAGTGGCGAAAGCCCGTCGTATTCTGGAAGCTATGGAAAAAGCTCAGGCTGAGGGCGCAGGCGCTGTAGCACTGGATGGTGGATTGATCGATATCGCATCGATCAAACAGGCAGAAGCTCTGGTTCATCAGGCAGACATTATTGCGGCCCGCCAATAATCGCAGTGCACTCTTGGTGACACCGCTATAAGATCCTATATAGAGGCCGAACGGTTCATTGACGGAACCGTTCGGCCTCTATATTAATCAGGGTCTTGATGCGGCCCTTTACCAGAGTTAGAAAATGAACAACTTTCTTGATTTTGAAAAACCCATTGCAGATCTGGAAGGCAGAATCCGTGATTTGGAAAGCCTCGACAATGGGAGTGATTTGGAAATCAATGAGGATGTTGCCAAGCTGCGGCAAAAAGCATCCCAGCTTTTGAAAACCACCTATAACAAGCTGTCCCCCTGGCAGAAAACGCAAGTGGCCCGGCATGTGGACCGCCCAAAATTTAAAGATATCACCCGGGAACTGATTACTGATTTCACGCCGCTTGCCGGAGATCGCGGTTTTGCCGAAGATCACGCTATTGTGGGCGGAATGGGTCGTTTTCGGGGCCAGACCGTTATGGTTATGGGAACGGAAAAAGGCAGTGATCTGGACACGCGTTTGCATCACAATTTTGGTATGGCGCGCCCGGAAGGGTATCGTAAAGCCCAACGCCTGATGACCATGGCGGATCATTTCGGGATTCCGGTGTTGACCTTTGTTGACACGTCTGGTGCTTACCCCGGTATCGGGGCAGAGGAAAGAGGGCAGGCAGAGGCCATTGCCCGCTCCATTCAGGTGAGCCTTGATCTGCGTGTTCCTGTGATTGCCTCTATTGTCGGTGAGGGGGGATCCGGCGGAGCCGTGGCCCTGGCCACCGCGAATAAAGTCCTGATGTTTGAAAATGCCGTCTATTCGGTTATTTCTCCTGAGGGCTGTGCCGCTATTTTATGGAAGACAAGGGACAGGGCGCAGGATGCTGCGACAGCCATGAAGCTGACGGCACAGGATCTGTTGGGCCTTAAAGTGATTGACCGTATTGTGGCGGAACCTCTTGGAGGAGCCCAGCGGGATATTACAGCAGCGATCTCCACCCTTGGGGACGCTGTTGAAGAAGAGTTGGAAGCCTTGCAGCTTAAAGAGCCTGGGGAATTACGCGAAGAGCGCCGGAGGAAATTTCTGGCAATTGGCCGTCTTGATGGCAGTGCGTGAGGCGCCTTAAAGCGCCTCATTTAACTCACATACGGCTTTTGAAAGCATTGCCAAGCTGTTTGACAGATTCCTGGTGGGTGGTCCAGTGACGCCCGCCAATCATTCCTCCATCGATAATCAGATCTGCCGCATTTACAAAGCTACTGTCGTCGGACGCGAAGAAAACGGCGGCCTGCGCAATATCTTCCGGTAATCCGGCGCGCGGTATAGGTTGTGCTTGCCCGAGAATGTCTGCTGCGATATCGGCTGTTTGCTCGGCAGCTTTTCCTTCCAATCCAAGGGCTTTGCCAAAAATACCGGTAGCCGTTGCCCCCGGTGAAATCGAATTGACTCTGACATTGGATTCGCCAAGTTCCATGGCCGCGCTGCGTGTCAGTTGATGGACAGCTGCCTTGGCACTGCTGTAAACCATGGAGGTCGAATATCCTGCGAGATGACCTGCAATGCTGGCATTATTAATGATGCTGCCAGACCCCTGTTGTTTCATGATCGGGGCGACATGCTTAATTCCGAGCAGAACACCGCCAAAAAGAACAGAAACTGCTTGCATGGCTTGCTCGTAATCGACGGTTTCGATACTGCCAACCGGAGCCGGGCCACCTGCGTTGTTGAACAGTACATCAATACGGCCGAATTTTTCCGCAGTGCTCTTGATCAGGTTTTCAACATCGACTTCCACGGACACATCGGCACGCATAAAATGAACAGTATCGCCAAGCCGGTCGGCGATCTCTTGACCTTCGGCTTCTCGTCTTCCTGAAAAGACAACAGTTGCGCCTTCGCTTGCAAAAATTTCAACAGATCTGAGGCCAATGCCGCTTGTACCTCCGGTGATAATGGCAATTTTTCCGGTTAGTTTTCCCATGGACGCATCCCTTATTGTTTTTCATTGAGGAAAGGAGTGTAGTTTAAAGGGGGAGTAACATTGAATAAAAATTTGCGCTCTTACTTCAGGTGTATCGTTTATTTCAGTTTGATTTCAGTTGTTTATCATTCGATATTTGTTTGAGATGCTTTGAACTTCTGCGTAATCGGGTATAGTAGGACATACTCGGCAGAGACCATGAGGGGATTCGTATCGTGCTTTATCATATTGTGATTGTTGCAGCTTATGCGCTCACCGCGGTCGTTATTACGCGTCAGCTGCCGACTTATTTCCCGGAAATGGATATCATGATCGGCTATTGGGTGGGGGCTTCTTTTTTTCTGCTTTGTGCGCTGATCCACGAATTTATTATGCGACGCGTTGAGCGTGCCTCACTGGGCCGCGAGATCCAGGTGATCCGCCGGGATTTGATGGATGCTGAAAATGGTCTCGACAGATTTGAGAATATTCTGGGGGGACTGGCTGGTGACGATGGCAATATGGATGGGTTTGCCAAGGAAATGAAAATGCTGCGAAAGTTGCTGAACCAGCTTTCCAGCGAAATGAAGAAGGAAAAAATAACGAAAGCAGTGCCGGAGGCCCCTTCGAAGCCCCTTCCGGAAGAAATGAGGAGCCGCCCACCTTTGATCGCGAGAAAAACCGATCTTGTTGAAGAGGAAGGGCCGGGCCGGGACGAAATCCTTGAAATTGTAAGATCGGGGTTGCAGGAAAATCGGGTAGATCTGTATTTGCAGCCGGTTGTACGTCTTCCCCAAAGGAGAACCCGGTTCTACGAAGCTTTTTCACGTATTCGCGGGCAACGGGGTGAAATTATCACGCCAGGCCAGTATTTACCGGTGGCGGAGGAAGCAGGGCTTATTGGGACCATCGACAATCTGCTGCTTATCCGATGCGTTCAGTTGATCCGTCGGGTTAGACAGCGGAATAACGAAGTGGGATTTTTTGTAAATGTGTCCGCCCGGACATTGCGGGACAATGCGTTTTTTCATCAGTTTGTCGAGTTCCTGGATCGCAACAGTGATTTGACAAAAAGTCTGATTCTGGAATTTTCCCAGGAAGATATCGAGCATGCGACTGCGCCAGTTAAAGACGGCTTGAAGATGTTGGCTGAAATGGGTTTTACCTTTTCCATGGATCGGGTCACCAGACTGGATATTGATTTCACGAAGCTGGGCGAAGATAATTTCCGCTATCTCAAGGTCGCTGCCTCCGATTTGTTACCGGGCGGAGAGGGGCTGCCAATGAATATTCATCCGGAAGACCTGCAGGAGGCTCTCACCCGGGCAAATATCGAATTGATCGCCAGCATGGTAGAAGATGAAGATACGGTGATCGGCCTGCTGGATGTGGAAATCGGGTTCGGACAAGGATATCTGTTTGGTGTCCCGCGTCCGCCGCAGAAATCGGATTAGACCCAAGCAGGCCGTATCTCAAATGTTGGGCTGATAAAAGGTTGTCCTCAAACTTCATTTGACGGGGCGGTTCCATCCGTCTATTTCTGTCTGCCTTCCCATCTGACCGTTGTTGGAGTTTGTATGTCTTTCAAGATCGTTTCCGGCCTTGCGCCTTTCGCAGATCAGTATGATGCCTTTATTCTGGATCTTTGGGGCGTGGTTCATGATGGAACCAAACCTTATCCGGGTGCGCTTGATTGTATGGCGGCATTGCGGGAGGGAGGTAAACCTCTTCTGTTGTTGTCCAATGCACCCCGAACTCATGATTTCGTGTCTGAATTCCTGGAAAAGATCGGTGTGCCTGAGACGTCCTACGATCATATTCTCACGTCGGGAGATATGACCCGGCAGGTTCTGAAAGACAGGGAGTATGACTTCCTGCAGAAAGACGGTCTGAAATTCTATCAGTTTGGCGCTGAGAAAGACCGGGGTGTTGATGATGGTCTCGATTACAATCGGGTATTCGATCTGAAAGAAGCGGATTTCCTGATCTGTACAGGGCTTGCCAATGACGATGTCGAAACTCCGGATGAATATCGGACGCTGCTGGAAGAGGGGGCCTCGCTGAATTTACCCATGCTATGTGCCAATCCGGATCTGACTGTCATGAAGGGCGACCGTATCCTGTATTGCGCCGGTTCTCTGGCGGCCCTTTATGAAGAACTGGGCGCGCCTGTTGAATTGTTTGGAAAGCCCTACCGCAGCGCTTACGAGAAAGCCATGAAAAAGCTGGGTATCTCGGATCCCTCGCGTATTCTGGCCGTGGGGGACAGCATGCGCACCGATATCAAGGGTGCAACTGGAATGGGCATTGATAATGTTCTGGTGAGCAGCGGTATTCATGCGGATGAATGGGGACTGGCCCCCGGTGAATGTCCGTCTGAAAGGCAAGTCAGAGCCATTTCTGATTTACATGGCTTTGATCCTACGCTGGTTGTGGGGCATATGACCTGGTAGAAAAAGAAAAGCCGCCTCAATCGGGCGGCTTTTCTTTTGATCTTTTCAGCAAAAAAGCGAGATCTAAATAGCTGTTCAGATGCTAGTCAAACATGGCATCAATATCATTTTGATCGATATTGTCTGCGGAAGGTTTTGCAGCTTTGTCTTTTTTGTTTTCATCCGAGGCGTCAACCTCCACAGAATCAAACATGTCATCGACATATTGCTGATCTATACCTTCGCCCGCCAAGGCTGGACCGTTCAACAACCCAGCTTCGTCGTCTTCCTCTTCTTCAATTGATACTTCTGATGGAGCATCTTTTTTATGTCCCCAGGCAGTGGTCAATCGATCCATATATTGTTCGATATATTCGAGGGTCGAGACAACCTTGCTGATGCGCTGTCCCGTGATGTCCTGAAATGAGCAGGCTTCGAATATTTCCATACAGGCATCATTCACGACATCTGCTTCGGCTGGATCAGCACCCATAATTCTTTCTGCTGCTGACATAATCTGATCGGTTGCCGACTCAGTGGCCTGAACAATAGCATCCAGTTCCTTACCGGCTCTGGGAAGCTTGTCGGCTTTCAGATCATTTGGCCGAATCTGGGAAATCTCCGTTCGCGCGGAAACAATGAAATCCACCAGATCCTGACAGTCCTGATGTAAAGAGGCAATCTCTTCACGCAGTTCAGTGACTTCGTCTGGGGCGTTCATTAGAAATCGCCTATGACGCTCGCCATTTTTGTCTTCAGGGTCGCTGCGTTGAACGGCTTGACGATATAGTTATTAACGCCGGCTTTTTTTGCGGCAATAACGTTATCTGTCTTCGACTCTGCTGTGATCATGATAAACGGTGTCGCCTTGAGCGACTCGTCTGCCCGAACCTCTTTCAAGAGCTCATATCCGGTCATTGGCTCCATATTCCAGTCAGAAATGACCAGACCATAGCCCCGCGCCCGCATCTTTACCAATGCAGCTGAACCGTCCGCAGCTTCATCAACATTATCAAACCCAAGCTGTTTGAGCAGATTACGGATAATCCGCAACATAGTCTTGTAATCATCGATGATCAGGATCGGCATGTTCATGTCGACAGCCATAGAAATACCCTCTTCAAATTAATGCTTTTTCTATATTGGATCTGAAAAACCGTTCTTCAGTTCCAATCTCCACGTTGGCAAATTTACGAAGGGAAACTAAAAAAATGGTTAATGGGTTGGCAGACCCAGCAAAAATACATTGCCGAAGGAGGCAAAAACACTCTTACGTAGAAAAATATTCTAAACACGCTATCCAAAAGGCGCGGTATCGGTTGCGGTCTCGGCCCTTTGATCGTTATATTGCACTGCAAAATTCAAAAGAACAGAGGTGGATGATGTCTGATTACGAAAAACTGCATGGCTATTTTCTGGAGGATCTCTCCGTTGGCATGAGCGAGATGTTTGCCAAAACGGTGACGGAAGCGGATATTTTGATGTTTGCCGGTGTCTCAGGTGATACAAACCCTGTTCATTTGAATGCTGAATTTGCTGCAAAGACAATGTTCAAGGAGCGGATCGCTCATGGCATGTTGTCCGCCAGTTTTCTATCGACGATTTTCGGCACAAGGTTGCCGGGGCCTGGTGCAATCTATGTCAGTCAGAATCTCGTCTTTAAGGCACCGGTCTGCATTGGTGATACAGTCGTTGCCAGTGTGATTTTGCGAGAAATAAAGGGCAGGCGCGTTGGATTTGACTGCGAATGCAGGATCGGTGATACAGTTGTGCTGGAAGGGGATGCCACTTTAATGGTATCCAAACGACCAGAAAAATAAAAAAAAGCTGGAGTAGGCTGGATGCGTATCATGCGAAAATACACCGATGTTCCCTCAGATGTTAAAGGACTGGTTCTTGCAATCGGTAACTTTGACGGGGTTCATCGGGGACATCAATCTGTCATCAGGCAGGCACAAAAGGAAGCAGGTGGCCGCAATGTGCCTGCTGGTGTTTTGACGTTTGAGCCGCATTCCCGTGAATTTTTTGCCCCGGACGCACCACCTTTCAGGTTGTCTAACCTGGAAACAAAAGCGGCTCATCTGAACTGGCTGAATGTCGATGTTATGGTGGCTCTTAAATTTGATTTGGAATTTTCACAAAAAACAGCAGAAGAATTTGTGAAAGATGTTCTGGTCGACGGATTTGGTGTAAGCCATGTGGTTGTTGGCTATGACTTTATCTTTGGCCACAAACGGCAAGGAACAACCGTCATTTTAACGGAGCTTGGTAAGAAATACGGCTTTGGCGTGACGGTCGTTGAGCCGGTCGGCGAAGAGACCGTGATTTTCTCGTCAACGGCGATCCGCGAATGCCTGGCAAATGGCGATCCTGAAAAAGGGGCCAAGCTTCTGGGCCACTGGTGGGAAGTTGAAGGTCGAGTTGTCGAAGGGGACAAGCGGGGGAGGACCATCGGTTTTCCAACGGCGAATGTTCCGATTACCCATTATCACCACCCCAAACTCGGTGTGTATGCCGTACGGGTTGGCTTGCATGAGGAAGATGGTACGACCCACTGGGTTGATGGCGTGGCCAATTACGGGAACAGGCCGACCTTTGACAAGAAAGATGTCATACTCGAAGTGCATTTATTGGAATTCAATGAAGATCTTTATGCCCGGAAAATCAGGGTGGCATTTGTTGATTTCATTCGGGAAGAGAAAAAATTCTCCGGTATCGAGGAATTGGAAGCACAAATAACCAAAGATGTGCAAACGGCGAGAGCTATTTTGGCCAAACCGGAAAACCGGCAGGATAGATATGCTGATAAAAATGGCAAGATGTCCGCTGAAAGCTGATCTATCGTGGGAATTTTGCCAAAACCATATCTCGACAGCATTTGTTTGAATTGATACAACAGGCGGCATGAAATTATTGAAGCAGAGCTTTGCAGGGTTTTTGCCAATAGGTGGAGCCATATGCCGAATTATTGTCCCGGCCTTTCACAGGTAAGGTCGGGTCATGTTGGCTGCCATGGTTTTTGAACCGCTTTGCCACTTCTGGAGAGTGATAAAACTCTCGCCATTACACATCATTCTATTTGATAACTGTTAGGATCAGCTTGCCGCTATGAGCACTGACTATAAATCGACGCTTTTTCTTCCGACAACCAGTTTTCCCATGAAAGCGGGCCTTCCCAATAAAGAGCCTGGCCTGCTCGAGCGTTGGGAAAAAATGGATCTTTTCAACAAGCTGCGCGAACAATCAAAAGATCGCGAGCAATTTGTACTGCATGACGGGCCCCCATACGCAAATGGTCATCTGCATATGGGACATGCTGTCAACAAAGTCCTGAAAGATGTCATCAATCGCAGCCAGCAGATGCAGGGTAAAAATGCCCATTATATACCTGGTTGGGATTGTCATGGATTACCCATCGAATGGAAGATTGAAGAAAAATACCGAAAAGCCGGCAAAGATAAAGATGATGTTCCTGTTGTAGAGTTTCGCAAGGAATGTCGGGACTTCGCTGCTGAATGGGTTGAGATTCAAAAGGAGGAGTTCAAGCGTCTGGGTGTCACCGGTGACTGGGATAATCCCTATCTCACCATGAGCTATGATGCGGAGGCTCAAATCGTCCGGGAATTGCTCAAATTTTCCATGAATGGCGGCCTGTATCGCGGATCCAAACCAGTGATGTGGTCTCCTGTGGAAAAAACGGCATTGGCGGAGGCGGAAGTTGAATATCACGATCATGTCTCGACAACGATTCATGTTCGTTTCCCTGTCGCTTCAGGGCCTGACTTCACCAAAGATGCCAGCGTTGTCATCTGGACAACAACCCCTTGGACCATGCCTGGCAACCGTGCGATTTCCTATGGCGGAGAGTTGGATTATATCGGTGTTGAAGTCAACGGCGTCTCTGAGGACAGTCTGGCGAAAGTTGGTGAAAAACTTTTTGTTGCCGAAGCTTTGCTTGAAGACGTTCAGAAAGAAGCCGGTATTACCGAGGTTTCTACATTCTGGACTGGCAAGGGGGCTGAATTTGCGGATGTGGTTTGTCGCCATCCGTTCGCCGGACAAGGCTATGATTTTGATGTACCACTTCTGGATGGTGATCATGTCACGGTAGACGCCGGTACCGGTTTTGTTCACACGGCTCCGGGCCATGGTCAGGAAGACTTTGAAGTTTGTATGAAATACGGGATGGAAGTCCCGCAAACTGTCAGTGAAGATGGAACGTTTTTCCAGCATGTACCGATGTTTGCAGGCGAGCATGTTTATAAATGCAACGATCATGTTGCTGATGAACTGGAGGCGGCAGGCGCCTTGCTTAAACGTGGCAAGATCAAGCATTCCTATCCGCATTCCTGGCGTTCGAAAGCGCCGCTTATTTTCCGTAACACGAGCCAGTGGTTCATTTCGATGGAAACCAATGACCTGCGGGAAAAAGCGCTTCAGGCCATTGATGATACGGCATGGTATCCGAAATCCGGCCATAAACGCCTTCATTCCATGGTGGAAAACCGTCCTGACTGGGTGCTTTCCCGTCAACGCGCCTGGGGTGTGCCGATTACCATTTTTGTTCACAAGAAAACCGGTGAAATTATCCGGGACGAAGATGTGAATACTCGTATTGTTGAAGCGACAGAAGCAGAAGGTGCAGATGCCTGGTTTGCCTCCGATGCAAGCCGTTTCCTCGGCAACAAATATAATGCGGATGATTATGAACAGGTCATGGATATTCTGGACGTCTGGTTTGACTCCGGATGTACCCATGCCTTCACACTGGAAAACAGGCCCGAAATGAAATGGCCTGCAGATCTTTATCTGGAAGGCACAGACCAGCATCGCGGCTGGTTCCATTCCTCCTTGCTGGAATCATGTGGAACCCGGGGTCGGGCGCCGTATGAAGGTGTTTTGACACATGGTTTCGTGATGGATGGCAAGGGTCGGAAGATGTCTAAATCTCTGGGCAACACAATCCTGCCGGAGAAAATCATCAAACAGAGCGGTGCCGATATCCTGCGTCTCTGGGTCGTCAATTCAGACTATACAGAGGATATGCGGATCGGAAACGAGATCCTTCAAGGGCAGATGGATAATTATCGCCGGTTGCGCAATACACTTCGCTTCATTCTCGGCAACCTGTCTGACTGGGATGACAGTGAAAAAGTAGATATTAACCAGATGCCTGAGCTTGAGCAGTGGGTGCTGCACCGGCTGTCTGTGATGGATGAGCAGGTCCGTAAAAACAGTAAAGGCTATGAATTCAGTCGGATGTTTGCGGCGGTCCAGAATTTCTGCACGCTGGAGCTCTCCGCCTTTTATTTTGATGTCCGAAAAGATGTCCTGTATTGCGACGGGGTTGATGATATCCGCCGCCGGTCAGCCCGTACGGTTCTCGATCAACTCTTTCATTGCCTTACCTCCTGGTTGGCACCGGTCCTGGTCTTCACGGCGGAAGAAACCTGGCTTTCTCGTTTCCCGGAAGATGAAGGCAGTGTTCATATGAACCAGTTCCCTGATGTGCCCGATAGCTGGCGCAATGAGGCACTGGATGCACGATGGTCCAAAGTTCGGGCATTCCGCCGTGTTGTCACTGGGGCGCTTGAAATCGAAAGACGGGAAAAACGGATTGGATCGAGCCTGCAGGCGGCACCGACCGTTCATGTCGATGCTGATTTCAAATCACTCCTTGAAACCCTGCCATTGGATGATATCTGTATCACATCAGGATTGACACTGACGGTTGAGGCGGCGCCTGCTGACGCCTTTACATTAGAGGATGTTGACGGTGTTGCTGTCGTTCCAGGCCTTGCCGAAGGTCAGAAATGCCAACGTTGCTGGAAAGTACTGGATGAAGTTGGAAAACTGGAAAGTCATGATGACCTGTGCGGACGATGTGCAGATGTTGTCAGCGGGCTGGAGGCTTAAGAGAAGCTTGTGAACCCAATTTTGCGCATAGGGCTGATCATCGCGACAATAGCAGTTGTTGTTGATCAGCTTTTCAAGATCCAGATGGTTGAGTATATGGCATCCTATCCTTACGGGATTGATGTTACGTCCTTTTTCCGCCTGGTCATGGTTTGGAATAGTGGCGTGAGCTTTGGCATGTTTGCTGGCGGGGAGACCACCCGTTGGGTTCTTATTGTCCTCTCCCTTGCCATCTGTCTCGTTCTGGTGGTCTGGCTGGCAAGAGCTACTCATAAACTGCTTGGCTATGCACTCGGTCTGGTTCTGGGGGGGGCGCTTGGCAATATTATTGACCGACTTCATTATGGTCGTGTTGCTGACTTCTTCGATGTGGATCTCGTTTTTATGCGCTGGCCTGCCTTCAATATTGCGGATATGGCGATTGTCTGCGGCGTAATCCTGATGTTGGTGCAAAGCTTGTTTTTTGACGAAAATTCGTCTAAAAAAAGCTCATAGTTCAAGGGGGTTTGAGAAATGTCCAGATTGATCAAGATGACGGGAGGCTTGCTTTTGGCCTCGCTTGCCCTGACGGGATGCGAAGGAACGCGCCAGGCGCTTGGTATCGACGGTAAAAAAGCACCGGATGAATTTGCGGTTCTGACGAAGGCACCGCTGATTATTCCACCTGATTTCTCCTTGCGCCCTCCAACCCCGGGTCAGCGCGGCCCGCAGACAGCGTCTGTCCAGGATACTGCGCGTTCGACGTTGCTGGGGAATTCTGCCACAAAGGGTGTGATAACCCAAGATGAGGCTGCAGCAGCCGGCACGTCTGCCGGAGAGCTTGCTCTGCTGCGGCGGGCCGATGCCGAAAATGTGGACAGTTCTATCCGGACAATCGTCGATGAAGAAACATCAACGCTTGCTGAGAATGATGAAACACTGGTTGAGAAGATCATGTTCTGGCAGGAGCAACCCAAATTCGGAACTGTTGTTGATCCCAGCCAGGAGAAAAAACGCATTCAGGAAAATGCCGCTCTTGGTGATTCCCCATCTGCTGGTGGTGAGACACCGATTATCGAGCGCCGTAAGCGGGCACTCCTGGAAGGTCTCTTCAATTAAATCGAAGCGTAGCTGAGCTGGTTTATGCCCAGCTAGCGCATTTGTGAGATCCAGCCCTCAATTTGGGACTTGTAATCTGTTACGCTTTCTCCTTAATGAAAAGAGAGACTAACAAGGGAGTCCGTTCGGGACATGAAAAAAATCTTTGCAGGTTTGGCCGTTATCTGTGTCATCAGCAGTCTGACAGGTATTACCCAAGCAGCTGAAACACCGGAAATTCCAACCTTATTTGAGCCCAAGACCGCAACCCTTGCCAATGGCCTGGATATTGTGGTGCTTGAGGACCACCGGGCTCCCGTTGTTACCCATATGGTGTGGTACCGTGTTGGATCAGCGGATGAACCTATTGGTAAATCCGGAATAGCCCATTTTTTGGAACATCTGATGTTCAAGGGGACAAAGAAAGTGCCTGCGGGTGAGTTCTCATCCATTGTTGCCAAAAATGGCGGTCGGGATAACGCGTTTACGTCGCTGGACTATACCGCTTATTATCAAAATGCCAGTGCCGACAAACTCCCTCTTTTAATGGAAATTGAAGCAGATCGGATGAGCAATCTGACCCTCGACGACGAAGCTGTCGGCGCTGAGTTGCAGGTTGTTCTGGAAGAAAGGTCCCAGCGCACGGACAATAGTCCTGGTGCCCTGCTGGGAGAGCAATTGAGCGCAGCCCAATTCCTGGCCCACCCTTATGGTATTCCGATCATCGGGTGGCGCCATGAAATTGAAAGGCTGACAACGCAGGATGCCATAGACTGGTACAAGAAATATTACGCTCCCAATAATGCAATCCTCGTTGTGGCGGGAGATGTAAAGGCAGATGATGTATTCGTCCTGGCTGAAAAATATTATGGCCCTGCCAAGCCCATTGATTTGCCTGACCGGATCCGACGGCATGAGCCGCCGCAACTTGCCAAAAGAACACTTGAAATGCGGGATAAACGGGTCAGGGAGCCATCCTGGCGGCAAACTTATTTGGCACCGACGTCACGCGGAGGGAATCTTCAGGATGTGCGGGCCTTGGAAGTTCTCAACGAAATTCTGGGCGGTGGTGTTACCAGCAGGCTTTATTCAAAACTTGTGTTTGAAGACAAGATCGCGGCTTCGGCCGGTTCATATTATCGGTCTGGAACCTATGATCCGTCGGGTTTCACTCTCTACGGCTCTCCCCTCAATGGACGTAGTCTGGAGGCGGTTGAGGAGGCAAGCCGTAAAATTTTGCAAGATGTCATTGATAATGGTGTGACAGAAGAAGAGGTTGAACGAGCCAAACGACAGCTTCTGGCGGCCGCTATTTATGCAAGGGACAGCATCAGCGGTGCTGCTAACATTTTTGGTGGTGCCCTGGCCAGCGGTGAAGCCCTGGAGAATATTGTCAATTGGCCGCGCCAGATTGCTGCTGTTAAAGCATCAGATATTCAAACCGCAGCTGCGAAAGTCTTTGTGGAACGACAATCCGTTGTCGGCAAATTGCTGCCGGAAGGAAAATAATATGATCCGTGCTCGTAATCTTGGCTGGATGGCCGCATTTTCCTTTCTTGTGATAGCCATCGTTCCTTCTTCAGCGATGGCCGCTGAAATCCAGCGGATTGTAAGCCCGGGAGGAATCACAGCCTGGTTTGTTGAAGAAAAGTCCATTCCGATTATCAGTATGGAAGTTGCCTGGCGAGGCGGTAGTAGTCAGGATAGCGTGGATAAGGCCGGGCTGGCTCATCTGGTTGCCTCGACTATGGATGAGGGGGCCGGTGACCTCGACAGTCGCGCCTTTCAGGGACGCCTCTCGGATCTTGCGATCACGCTTGGCTTCGATGCGTCCAAAGATACCTTTCAAGGCAGCCTTAAAACACTGAGCAAGAACAGGGATGAAGCATTTCGGTTATTTGCGTTAGCAATCACAGACCCGCAATTTGCCGAAGAACCTGTCGAACGTATTCGCAGCCAAATCCTGATCAATCTGAATAGGAGGCTGTCTGACCCAAACAGCTTGGCGGGTCGCGCCTGGTTCCAGGCAGCGTTCCCGGATCATCCTTACAGTCTTCCCACGCAAGGCACGCAGGAGACTGTTCAGAATATTACCCAAGCGGATCTGAAAGCTTTTAAAGAGCGGCAAATTGCACGGGACAATATGGTCATCTCTGTGATCGGTGATATCGAAGCAACAGAGCTTGGTGTTCTGCTGGACAGAACTTTTTTGGGCATTGCCGAGAAATCAAATTTGATTGCTATACCGGATGTCACTTTGGCAAAGCAGCAGACCGTTCAGGTGATCGAGCAGGACATCCCGCAAAGTGTGGTTATTTTCGGTGGTGACGGGATCAAACGGGAAGACCCAGATTATTATGCCGCTTATGTTCTCAATTATATATTGGGCGGCGGCGGCTTTGAATCCCGGCTGACAGAAGAAATCAGGGAAAAGCGAGGCCTCGTTTATTCAGTATATAGTTACTTATATCCCCTGAAAGCATCCGGCCTTCAGCTGGGCGGTTTTGGCACCAGTAATGCTTCTGTTGGCCAGGCGATTGAGCTCGTACGGGCGGAATTTCTTAAAATCCGGAAGGATGGTGTTACGCCGGAAGAATTGGCATCCGCCAAAACCTATCTGAACGGATCCTTTCCGTTACGGCTCTCCTCAAACTCCAATATTGCAAATATCATGGTGAGTATGCAGCTTCATGATTTGCCCGCTGTGTATCTTGATCAGCGTGCTGGATTAATCAATGCAGTGACTTTGGAGGGTGTGAAGCGGGTTGCAAACAGGCTTGCTGATCCGGATGATCTGATCATTACTGTTGTTGGAAAGCCAGAAGGCCTCTGAATTTTTAGTTTTTTATAGAAACCGTTGGGCGGTATCGCGTCGATTTGATAGGGTCTGCGACTGAAGTAGTGTGTCCGTAGATGTTTTTTCCTTGATCCAGATAGTCAGAAAATCAATGGCCTATACACAAAAATTCGAAAATTGTTTCTCCGAAGACGGCGTGTCCACAGATTGGGTTTATACCGCCTTCTCCAAGGCGCTTGCCCGGACTGAGGGTATAGCGTCGTCCTTGCAGATGCTGAAGGACCAAGGGCGTCTTCCAATTCTGACGCTGCCAGACGAAATCGAAGATCTGGCAGAGTTGGAAACGCTGGCCCGGTCTTATCGGGAAGACTTCGATCACATTGTTATTGTGGGTATCGGCGGCTCTTCACTGGGCGCGCAAGTCCTTGTCAGTTTGCGTAAAGGAGGCGATGAAGGCCCTGCGCTTCATTTCTGGGATACGCTGGATTATCATGTCATGGCGCCGCATTTGTCGGGCGACAGTTTAGAAAAAACGCTTTTCCTTCTCGTTTCCAAATCAGGATCGACGCCGGAGATTCTGGCGCAGAGCCTGCTTGTCATTGAAGCTCTCAATAATCACGGAGGTCAGCCTGCCGTTGCGCGCCAGACTTTGGCCATTTGTGAGCCAACGGATAATGCGCTTGGCCGGATAGCTGACAAGTGGCAGATCAAAAGGCTGGCGCATGATCCGAATGTCGGGGGCCGTTATTCCTGCCTGTCCCTTGTCGGGGCACTCCCCGCGTTGATTGCCGGGATCGATATGCGACAAATCCGGGAGGGGGCTAAAGATGTTCTGGATGATGCCCTGGAAAACCCGGAATCTTTTGCACGGGTTGGGGCGGCGCTTCACTATGCTCTGTATGAAATTGAGAATGTCAGCCTCAATGTCTTGATGCCATATGCAAAGCAATTGGAGCCTTTAACGCACTGGTTCCGCCAGCTTTGGGCAGAAAGTATCGGTAAGGAAGGGCAGGGAACAACCCCGCTCAATGCCCTGGGGCCGATTGATCAGCATAGCCAGTTGCAGTTGTGGCTGGACGGTCCTAATGACAAGTTCTTTACGCTCATCATCAATAAAGCGGATGATGAGAGCCCTCTTATGGATGTCTCTCTGGCTGATAACGACCCGGACCTTGACTATTTGAAAGATCATAAGATCAGTGATGTGGTGCATGCTGAGGGGGCCGCAACAGCGTCCACACTGGCAAATCGCGGTAAATATCTGCGATGCCTTGAAATTGATACGCTGGATGAGAAAACGGTGGGTGCCTTGTTGATGCATTTCATGCTGGAGACAATCTTTACCTGCCATCTGCTTGATGTAAATCCCTTTGATCAACCCGCTGTGGAAGAGGGCAAGAAGCTCACAAAAATGTATCTAAGAGGCCGTGAATGACGCTCCGGAAGTTACCGGACAATATTGTCAATCAGATCGCAGCAGGGGAGGTTGTCGAACGACCGGCTTCTGCCGTTAAAGAACTGGTAGAAAATGCGATCGATGCTGGTGCTACGCGTATTGACGTGACGATGCGGGAAGGGGGACGGTCCCTTATCTCCGTCAGCGACAATGGCAAGGGCATGAGCCGGGATGAGCTGGCGCTTTGTTTCGAACGTCATGCGACATCGAAACTGCCAGATGAAGATCTCGTTCATATCGAGCACTTGGGGTTTCGAGGAGAAGCCATTCCATCCATTGCCTCCGTCAGTCGCATGAGTATCACCAGCCGAAATGCTGAAGACAATAGTGCGTGGAAGCTAAGTGTCGAAGGCGGCGTACGTCGTGATGTAGAACCCGTTGGCGCGCAACAGGGAACGCGGGTCGATGTACGGGATATTTTTTATGCAACACCAGCACGGCTTAAATTTCTAAAAACCGAGCGGGCGGAACTTGGCGCGGCCCTGGATGTCATGCGGCGTCTTGCCATGGCTTATCCTGCCATTGCCTTCACTTTGGCAGACGAGAAGCGAACAGCATTGCGGGTATCCGCGGCACAGGGTGATTTGTTTGAGGCCTGGCTGGATCGGCTGGGTGCCATCATGGGCCGGGAATTTGCCGATAATGCACTTAAGATCGACGCGGAACGTCATGGCGTGAAACTGACGGGTTTTGCTGGAGTCCCAACCTTCAATCGCGGCAATGCGACCATGCAGTTCATGTTTGTGAACGGCAGACCGGTCAAAGATAAACTGTTTACCGGTGCGGTGCGCGGTGCCTATATGGATCTGCTGGCCCGGAATCGCCACCCGTTGCTGGCCCTGTTTCTGGAAGTGCCACCCGACCAGGTGGATGTCAATGTTCACCCGGCCAAGGCAGAGGTAAGATTCAGAGATTCAGGGGGTGTTCGTGGCTTGATCGTCGGGGCCTTGAGAAACGCACTTGCAGAAAATGGTCACCGGGCGTCCTCAACTGTTGGGAGCCAGGCATTGGGGTCGTTCCAGCCGCGGCAATCCGTGCAGTTGCCATTACAGTCACGACCGTCCCATTCTGTGGGGCACGGAAGTTGGGGAGACTATAGTAAGCCCAGCGTATCGCCGGGCCTTGCTGAAGAAAATGCTGAATATCACGCCCCATTATCACCTTCGCAATCTTATGATGACCGAGGCCGTGAATTCGCGCCTGAAGCAGTTTCTGTGCCCTCCAATCCCGCTCTTCAGCAACAGACAGAGGAATTGCAGGCCTATCCATTGGGTGCTGCCAGAAGCCAGCTTCATGAGACCTACATCGTAGCTCAGACGCAAGATGGCCTTATTCTGGTTGATCAGCATGCCGCCCATGAACGCTTGGTGATGGAGCGCATGAAAAAGACGTTCGGCGAAAAAACGGTTTCCCGTCAGATGTTGCTTCTGCCCGATGTGGTAGAGCTGGATGAGGTCTCTGCGGCGAGGCTCTGTGATCGTTCTGATGAATTGGCGGAAATGGGACTGGTGCTTGAGCCATTTGGCAATGGCGCGGTCGTCATTCGGGAAACGCCTGCCATGCTGGGTGAATGCAACGTAAAAGGGCTTGTGCAGGATCTGGCTGACGATCTGGCAGAATTGGACACAACCCTGTCCTTAAAAGACCGGATGGATGATGTGTTCGCGACAATGGCCTGTCATGGATCTGTGCGCGCCGGCAGGCGGCTATCTGTTGAAGAAATGAATGCCCTTCTTCGGGAAATGGAAGTGACGCCGCACTCAGGTCAGTGCAATCATGGTCGACCGACCTATGTAGAACTGAAACTCGCCGATATCGAAAAGCTGTTTGGTCGCCGATAAAATCCGACGGAATGTGGATCATCCTGCGTTTAACTCCTGTTGCCCAAGAGTGTCGGGCTATCTGTATCGGAGGTTAGAATGTCTAAATGGCTTATCGCACTGATGGCGGTATCGGGAGTTGCCTTGATCACTCCTCAGGTTCAAGCGCATCCAAAACATGGCAAAACCAAATATGTTAAGGTGAAAAAGGGCCCCTCCTACTCATTGATCCACCTTCACGGAAAGCCCTATTATTACCGGGAAGGGCGTTACTATAAGAAACACAAAGGACGGTATGTCATTATTAAAAAGCCTGCGCACCGCCCGAAGGTCCGTTTCACAGTTCCAAGGCCCCTATTTACAATTAATGTAAAGCTTTAAGCGGCGCATCGGTTGAAACTCGTTCCGCTTATGGTTACAAGGCAGAGTAATTTAAGCGGAACGGTGATATGGCAATTTCAGAACCTCTGTCCTTCGATGTGGTCGTTATCGGGGCTGGCGCAGCCGGCCTTATGTGCGCCATAGAAGCCGGAAGGCGGGGCCGGTCGGTTCTTGTTTTGGAAAAAGCGGAAAAAATCGGCAAGAAAATTCTGATTTCGGGCGGTGGCCGTTGCAACTTTACCAACCTGTTTGCAGCGCCTGACAAATATGTCTCCGAGAACCGGCATTATTGCAAGTCGGCCTTGCGCCAATATACGCAGCAGGATTTTATCAGTTTGGCTACCAGGCATGGTGTTGCCTATCATGAGAAAAAACTGGGACAGCTTTTCTGTGATACCAGTGCGTCGGAGATTACCGATCTTCTTGAAAAAGAATGCAGGGACGTTGATGTCCAAATCTGGTGCAATGCAGGGGCAGATAAAATCGCTCAAACGGATGAAGGTCCTTTTTCAATTTCGCTATCGTCCAAAAACATCAAGGCTGACTCTGTTGTCATTGCAACCGGCGGGCTATCCATTCCCAAAATGGGGGCGACCGACTTTGCGCATCGGATCGCTCGGCAGTTTGACCTCCCCTTGACGGAGATGAAACCAGGCTTGGTTCCCTTCACCTTCGAGCCTGCCGATATGGAACGATTTGCCGGCCTGTCCGGTATTTCTGCTGATGTTACGGCAAAGGTTGGAAAAACCAGCTTTCGCGAAAATGTTCTCTTCACCCACCGGGGCGTCAGCGGCCCGGCCATTTTACAGATCTCGTCGTTCTGGAAGGCTGGTGATAAAATCGCTTTGGACTTTTTACCTGATACAGATCTTCTGGAAAATCTCAAGCAGGAGAGGACGAACAACCCTAAGGGACGAGCCGCCAAATACCTAACATCACATCTGGCAAATCGCTTGGTGGATAAGTTGTTGGAGCCGGTCGGTTCCTTGTCGGAACTCGGAAACTGCTCCGACAAGATGCTGACAAAAATAGTGGCGGCAGTGAAACAGGTGGAAATCTATCCAAATGGAACAGAGGGTTATAAAAAAGCCGAAGTGACGATAGGCGGCGTGGATACAGCCGCACTGAATTCCAAAACCATGGAAGTCAAAGTCGTGCCTGGTCTATATTTTATCGGTGAAGCGGTAGATGTGACCGGTTTTCTGGGCGGGTATAATTTTCAATGGGCCTGGTCATCCGGATATGTGGCGGGCCTCCATGCTTAGCTATTCGAAGGAAGAATGGCTACAGGCTTTTCCGGACCTTACCATTGACGCTGCAACCGCTCCGAAGCCTCTGACTTTCTCGGAAGCCAGACTGTCTGAGATAGCAAGCAGTGTTTGGTCCAAGGGCTATTTAACGCAAAGTCCGGTTTTCAGTGCGGCTGAAACCGCACCCCTTTATCAGGCCCTTAAGCGACTGAGTTCCAAAGGCATCCCACCGGTTTATATTTATCTGTTTGACCAACCCTGGTTTCTTTTTTCGAAACTGAACGCACTCATCGCTCATTTTCTGGGAGAAGAGTTTGCATTGCTACCGAACCTCTGGGCCTGGTATTTTGACAGGCCGGGTGACCGGGGATGGCGACCTCATCAGGACTGTCATTTAGAGACGGTGTTTGATCTTGGCGGGGATCAGATGTTGATGAGCCTTTCATTATGGATCCCGCTCACCGATGCAACACCGGAAAACGGATGCATGTATGTTCTGCCGCGGGATCAGGAACAGATTCTTAAAGGTAATCCGGATATGCTGCAGGAGAAGCTGGAGCCGCATGCTATTCCGCTTCCGGCGAAGGCGGGGTCCGTTCTGGGATGGCCGCAAGATATTGTGCATTGGGGCGGTTATTATTCGGACAGGGCAAAGACGCCCCGGGCAAGTCTGTCGCTGGAATTTCAGAATACAGCATTTGAGCCGTTGGTTGCGCCTTTCCTGGATGCTGGATCTCCGCCTCCGTTTGAAGAACGACGCCGGTTCATCGCGTTGCAATATGAAAAATACAAACATATTGCCGCGAAAAACGAGATCAGATTCTTTTCAGAATAAGCAAACGCGCTGCACCGTATTTCCTGTCGTCCAGCAATTCAAACCCGCCAGGCAAGTCGGTTTTTCCCTTCGCCGCAACTTCAATGACGATCACGGTATTTTCAGAAATCCACCCGCCCTCCATGAGTGCTTCCAGAGAGGGTACTACAAGCTCTTCTCCATATGGTGGATCCATCAGGATCAGATCAATCGGGCGCGGAGCTCTACCAGGATTGATACCGTTTCTGTTCAGGATATCGGCTCGGTTTTGAGTTTTGAGTGCCACGACATTTTGCCGGATTAGTGTCAGGCTGGCGGAATGATTGTCCATAAAGGTGACATGATCAGCGCCCCGTGACAGGGCTTCCAAACCCAAAGCGCCTGTCCCGGCGAAGACATCCAGAACCCGGGCCTTTAACGGAAGGGGGCCGTTAGCTGTTCTAAAACTTTCTCCATGACCGAGAATATTGAACAAAGCTTCCCGGGTGCGATCCGCCGTTGGCCGGATCCGTTTGTCATCAGGCATGACCAGTTTTTTACCGCGAAAGTCACCGCCAACGATCCGCACTATTTTTTCCCTTTGCGCGGAGCCGGTTTTCTGCCGGATTTTGCCCGCAATGTTGCACGTTTTCTCAAATTCGCAGGTGGCGTTTTTTCGTCATTCTCCTCGAATTTGGCAACCCCCATCTGATCCCGCAGGATTTTGGATTTTACTTCATCTACAGCCCCTTCCGCCAGGTCTCCCAGCTGTAGCGGGCCATAGGAAATGCGGAGCAGGCGCAGGACGGTATAGCCCAGATGTTCCATGACTTTTCTGATTTCTCTGTTCTTGCCTTCTCGCAAGGAAACCGTCATCCAGGAATTTGCACCCTTGCTGCTATCAAGAACGGCTTCGATTGCATCGTAGCGCACACCGTCCACAGTCAGGCCTTTTGAGAGAAGGGCCAGGTCACGCTCTTTGGGGTGACCATGTACTCTCACACGGTATTTACGTTTCCAACCCGTCGCTGGTAGTTCCAACCTACGCGCAAGTTCCCCGTCATTGGTCAGGAGAAGCAACCCTTCGGAATTCAGATCAAGGCGTCCGACAGAAATAACACGAGGCATGTCGTCAGGGAGCTTGTCAAAAACGGTGTCCCGGCCTTTTTCATCCCGGTGACTGGTCACCAAGCCAACCGGTTTGTGATACCGCCAGAGGCGAGGCCTTTCCTTCTTGGGCAGAGGTTTGCCATCCACAGTGATCAGATCAGTGTCTGAGACGGTAAAGGCCGGACTATCCAGTTTCACTCCATTGACGATGACCCGTCCAGCTTCGATCCAGCGTTCGGCATCCCGGCGGGAGCACAGGCCGGCCCGGGCGATCCGTTTGGCAATGCGTTCCTTTTTTTCTGTGTTGTCGCTCATGAGCTTTTTGCCGCCTCAACAAACGCATCCATAATTTTGCGATCTCCATCGGAAATCAGATATTCAGGGTGCCACTGAACGCCTAGACAAAACCGGTATCTGGAATCTTCGATCCCTTCGATCACCCCGTCGCTGGCGCGTGCATTGACAGTAATATTGTCAGAGATGTCTTTTGCCGCCTGGTGATGGGCGCTGTTAACTGGGATCGAGGAGCTGCCGACGATTTTATGCAGAAGGGTTCCTTCAGTAATGGCAACATCATGCCCGGCTTCTGTTCGCGGGTTGGGTTGTTCATGCGCCAGCGCGGCCGTGACTTCATCCGGAATATGTTGAATGAGTGTTCCGCCCAGAATGACATGAAGAAGCTGTTGTCCCCCGCAAATACCTAAAACAGGTTTGTCTGCGGCCAGCATGGCTTCGGTTATGCTTCTCTCAAAAGCTGTTCGCTTGTCTTTTGTCACAACCGTTTCATGGCGTGTTGCAGCGCCGAACATGGCCGGATCAACATCAAAGGCGCCGCCCGTCACAACAAGACCATCCAGCAGGTTGAGATAATGCTCTGCAAGATCCGGTTCATGGGGAAGGGCAATAGGAAGCCCGCCGCTCTGTGTGATGACATCGGCGTAATTTTGCCGAAGCGCGTACCACGGCATGTTGGAGTAGGCCCCCGGATCTTCAGAATCCAGCGTGATGCCAATAATTGGTTTTTTCATGTCTCCTTTTAAGCTCCTCTGCATTTCCGCACAAGGGATCTGAAGAATGATACAGAAAATTCGTTAATCAGTTGGTTGTCGCTTGACGGAGTTCGTCAATCCCGGCACTTTTGCACCATGGATTTTGAACTGACAAATTACATGGAAAACGCGCTGCACACGGCAGAGGCCGCAGCAAAGCGCGGAGAAGTTCCTGTTGGTGCAGTGGTTGTTGATTCAAAAACAGGCCGGATCGTCGCCACAAACGGGAATCAGATGGTTGGCCGACATGATCCAACAGCGCATGCTGAAATGCTTGCAATTCGAGCGGCAGCCAATATGGTTGGTAGTCAGAAGCTGACGGATTGTGATTTGTATGTCACGCTGGAGCCTTGCCCAATGTGCGCCGCCGCCATATCTCATGCGAGAATCAGGCGCCTCTATTTTGGAGCGTTCGATCCAAAAGGAGGAGGGGTCGAGCATGGACCCCGTGTTTATGATCATGCAACCTGCCACCACAAACCCGAAGTTTATGGCGGGATCGGTGAAAAGCGAGCCGCAGCGCTCTTAAAGAATTTCTTCGCCGCTCGGCGATAAGAAGAATAAAAAAGATGAAGATAACAATAAAAAGGAAACAGCATGAATTTTGAATATTCCGATAAAGTCAAAGATCTCCAGGCACGCGTGCAGGCCTTTATGGATGAGCATGTCTATCCAAATGAAGACGTGTTTGAGCAGCAGGTGAATGAAGGGGATCGCTGGCAGCCAACTGCCATTGTGGAAGAACTGAAAGCCAAGGCAAAAGAAGCGGGGCTGTGGAACCTGTTCCTGCCCGAAAGCGATCGGGGCGCAGGCTTGACCAATCTGGAATATGCACCGCTTTGTGAAATTATGGGACGTGTGTCTTTTGCACCGGAAGTTTTCAACTGTGCCGCGCCAGATACCGGCAATATGGAAGTGTTCGAGCGGTATGCCAATGAAGAGTTGAAGGAAAAATGGTTGGTGCCGTTGCTGAACGGTGAAATCCGTTCTGCCTTTGCCATGACCGAGCCGCGGGTCGCGTCTTCCGATGCGACGAATATTGAGTCAGACATCGCCCGTGATGGGGATGAATATGTCATCAATGGCCGTAAATGGTGGACATCAGGTGCGATGGATCCACGCTGTAAGGTGTTGATTTTTATGGGTAAAACAGACAAAAGTGCGTCTGTTTATAATCAGCAGTCCATGATTGTTGTTCCTCTGGATACGCCGGGTATCGAAATCAAGCGCTTCCTGCCAGTCTTTGGCTATGACCATGCGCCGCACGGCCATGCTGAGGTTGACTTCAAGGATGTACGTGTCCCGGCTAATCATATCCTGTTGGGTGAAGGCCGTGGGTTTGAAATTGCCCAAGGCCGGCTTGGCCCAGGACGGATCCATCACTGCATGCGTCTGATCGGTGTGGCTGAACGGGCCCTTGAAAAAATGTGTGTTCGCGTCAAGTCGCGGGTTGCTTTCGGTAAAACAGTTGCTGAGCAATCGGTCACTTTGGAGCGGATTGCTGAAGCCCGCGCCAAAATCGAGCAGGCTCGCCTTCTGACGCTGAAGGCAGCCTATATGATGGATACAGTTGGCAATAAAAAGGCGAAAGCCGAGATTGCGATGATCAAGGTTGTTGCTCCTAATATGGCCTGTGAAATCATTGACTGGGCAATCCAGGCCCATGGCGGCGGCGGTGTCACCAGTGACTTTGGTCTGGCTTCTGCCTATGCCGGTGCACGGACGTTGCGTCTGGCCGATGGCCCTGATGAAGTGCATCGCAACCAGATTGCCCGTCTGGAGCTTAGAAAACACGACTGATACTTTCCGTAGCCACGGACAGTAAAGAAAGCCCCTGTCATTTGTCAGGGGCTTTTTCTTTGCATCTGGCAAGGGGGTCTTATATACAGGCTGTCTCCGCGTGAGCGCAAATTTTCAGGATATAAAGTATATGATCAAGGCATTAGGTTGGGTCGCTGTGGGAGTGGTTGTTATCGTCGCCGGCTTCCTCTATCGATATGAAAGTCTTGATCCTTGCGAATGGATGACCCAGGAACTGACAGACTATACTGGTGTTTCCGGTATTCAGGGTCTCGGGGGGACCGCCGGTGTTGTCATGAGCACAGGAGAATGCCTGCAGAACTGGATGGATCTTCGGGTCAAAGGGGCTGAGGAATACAAAGAATCCTGATAAAAGCCCGCCGGTATCTGGCGGGCTTTTGAAAAAAGACAGGGGCTGTCATGCTATGGCATGGTATCCGATTGCCAGAATGGCCGCCCAGGATATCAGATATACCGGTGTTCTAAGATAGGGGATCCCCAGAATATAGACCGCCGCATATGCGAGCCTGGCAAGAAAAAAGATCTGCGCAAGTGCGCCGATGAGACCTGCATTGACATCGGACGCCAACAAAGCGGCAGCAAGGACAACTGCAATGAAAGCTGGCATGGTTTCCACCATATTCAGATGGGCCCGCTGTGCCCGTTGAGCCCAGAGAGGCGGCTCAGGTTGTGTTGCCGGAAACCCGTCGGGATAATTGTTCAGAAAAGCGGGTAATCCCCAGACAAAGACCCTGGCGAGAATATAGGGGGTCCAGAGCAGAACGGTCAGCATGCCGCTCAATCCGAGATAAAAATAGGCTGTTTCCATGGTTATTCTCCTTGATCAGGCGGCGAAGCCGTTATAGATAAATTCAAGTTTGTTCCCGAAAGGATCGATGACGAAGGCCGTGTAGACATCCGGCTTTGGATAGGCTTCACGCGGGCCCGGCATTCCGTTGCACTGAGCGTCCATTTCCATTGCATAGCGGTGGGCGGCATCAACCGTTATTTTGTCTTTAGCAACAACAGCGATATGTGTGCCATTTCCCGCGCTAGACTGCCCACCATCTGCTGGCAGCATCAACAAAAACTGTGGGGCTGTTTTTCCATAAGCGGCAAAAGCATCGCTTTTTGCCAGAAGCTCGCAGCCCAGAATTGTCATCAGGCCATTATAAAAGTTGCAGGCTTTATCGATGTCACTGACACCGACGCTCAAATGGTCAATCATGTTCATAAGAGGTCTCCGGATTGGCTCAAGGAGGCAGCAGGCTGATTACAGCCTGCCGGTGGGGGAAAGACAAAAATCAGAGATCGCCCGCAGCAGTGCTTCTGATTTTCTTCCATTGAGTTTCCGCCTTGGAAATTGTCCCCGCGCGATCTTTCTGGAAGAGTTTGTAGATATCTTCGTTGAGAAAGACGTAGAGCTTGCCGTCTTCGATGGCGGAGAACTGGGGATCTCCGTCAAACTTCTTGCCAACAGAAACACCATATGTGCAGAAACCGCCATTTTGTGGCAGGTATTTTGCCGGATTGGACTTGAATGTCGTCATGTTTTTCTTGGTAGAAAAATAGTAAGCGACGCCTTCATGGACCGCCGTAAATTCTGCTCTGCCTTCCACGCGGTTTTCAATATCAAGAAAGGCAACGGGATCCACCCCATGGAGGCCAAGTGGCGCACCAGCAGCGGTCAAACCCGGGGCTGTATTGTTTTCGTGGACGGCAAATGCTGGGCTTGCTGAAAGGGCGCCAACCAAAGCAACAGTTGCGACAAGTGTAGGAGCAATAAGTTTTTTCATCGTCTTCTCATCCTTAGGTTCAAAATATTTTTGCGTTCGAAACAGAAGCGGGAGGAAGAGAGACTGGGGTGTGATGTCGGTAAGAATGTACCCGCCTCAGCCTCGACCCGGTTCCTTGCTCCGAATATCTAAGAATTAAGAGGATTTGAGATGATATATCAATATATCTACTATTTATTGGGATTTATGGCAAGTTAAGTGGGACGATAAGCAAATTATTCGGCATTTCTACGATATTCCGTTGGCGGAATTCCGAATTTTGATGTGAAGGCACGGGTGAAGGCCGCGGCGGATTGATACCCTGCCTGACCTGCAATTTGCTGTACGCTACTGCCAGCTTCACTAAGCGAGGACAGAGCTTTTTGCAATCTCCAGTCGGTCAAGTATGTCATCGGCCCCGTACCAACAAGCTCTCCAAACCGGTCTGCAAACCGACTGCGCGACATACCAACTTCAGAGGCAAGGCTTTGGACTGTCCAGGCGGTCTCTGGTTGCTCATGAATGAGCGAGAGGGCATTGCCGATATGTTTGTCACTATAGGCGCCCAGGACTGATTGAAGCCGGTCTTCCCGACTGAGTCCAAACCGCACCAATTCTATAAACATGATTTCAGAGAGGCGGGTTACCGCGGCGGCAGAACCGAGGGCGCCGCCAAAAAGTCGGCGCGCAATGAGGCGCAGGATGTCGTCGAGTTCAGGCTCGCGTGCTCTGTCGCTGGCCCGGGTGAGAAGGAAGTCTGGCAAGGCTCTCAGGATCGGGTGGTCAGCTCCGTGACGAAACGTAAAATGCCCGCAAATCATTTGGGTCGCGGCGTCAGGATCACCCTCTCCCACGACGAGAACCCCTCGACCATCATAGCCGGTGGCGTTAAGGACGGTTTCCAATTCTGGTGCGCTTTCACATTTCTGATCCGCCAGAATATGAGATCGCCCACGCGGAATCAGAATTAAATCCCCGGGGTTAAGAGTGACAGGGTCGTGATCTGCAACCGCAACCGAGCATTGCCCCTGGATGACCAGATGAAATCTTGCGGCTTGTTGATAATGCGGGACTGTTACCGCCCAGGGGGCTGAAAAATCAGTCCTAAAATATAAAGACCCTTTGAGGTCTAGCGTATCAAGAATATCGTCTAGTACATCCATTATAAGTCTTTACATAATGTCTGAGAAAATAAGACAATATGTAAGAACTAGGGCGTAGAAAAGCAAAATTGCATCACGAATGAGTGTATTGTCAGGATGCTAGTGTCCTTTTGTACGGGCTGTCGTATTTTCTTTATACGCCCGGTCTTTCTTTTTTGAAAAGGCGTCGCGCCAGTTTTGGGCAAGCTCCGGTAACTGAGACAAAGCATCTGCGACATCCGCAGAAAGCGCTGGATTAAAACGCGCCGCAATGACCGTATCCAAGGGCCATTCCGGGTTAGGCCGCTTGATAAGTGTCAATTGATCTCCTGTCGCTATCTGCCCGGTTGTGAGCACTCTGTAATACCACCCTGTAAAGCCGCTTTGTTGGAACAGTTTGACCATGCTGTTATCGCCAATATGCGAGTTCAGTTTCCAGCAAGGCTGACGGCCCTGGCTGATTTGGATCTGGGCGGAGCCTGCAGAAAAGACGTCACCGATACAAACGTCTTTTTCAGTGATGCCGGTCGTGGAGATATTCTCCCCGACACCGCCCGGCACAAATTTATCTGTCTGGCTTGAGAGTGTTTTTTGCCAATGCACATAATGATCCGCCGCATAGTGATGCAGAGCTTTATCCGGTCCGCCATGGACCTTTAAATCCGCCTGATGATCTCTTTCAAAGCCCGTTTCGGTCAGAATTTGTGGTTCGGTGGCACCGTGTTTCTCAATGGCAGAAGGGGCTTTGCCGTCCCAGTGATTTTTTACGTCACCAACATAAAGACTGGAAATTGTTGTACTCAAATTTGGAAAAGTCATAAGGGCTCGCTTTACGGGATGGGGGGGCTTTAAGAGGCGGGGCTGAATTCATGACAGAGTTTTGAAATATCTGCCCTCTGCAAGGGTTCTTGCAAAAGGGCACAGAAAGCCCCGCTTTGGCTCATCTGGTGATGATGGCAATCTTTGCATATACCGAAGGGCCTGTTTTCCCTTTCAATCAGGAGCTCCCGGACCAGAGATTTCAGACTGTTCGACAAGGCCGTCAGTTCTGTTCTGTCCAATTTGGAAAGCGCAGGATCCAGAGAGGTTGAATTTTTAAGCTCCTGAAAGCCGGCCTTTGTGACTGAATAGGAAATGCTCCGCTTATCTGTCTCAGAACGTTGTTCGGTGATCAGCTCCTTGCGTGCCAGTGCCTTCAGGGTTTGAGAAACTGTTCCGCGCGTCGCACTGAGATAATCGGCAACCTGGGACGGCTTTGCTGAAAACCGGTTGGCCTTAGCAAGATAGGCAAGCGCCGCTCTCTGGGTTGGATTGATTGTTCCAGCCCAGTCTTCGGCGGCATTCATGCGGGCCAGGCGATCCAGCAGATCCTTGATTTCTGTTTTTGCAGTCTCTGTCATGGGGTCAATAATAGCGACTCAAAATTAATATTGCAATAGTTTCGAGTCGATACTAATAATAGAAACGCTTATGATTCTATTTCGGAGAATGAAATGAACCCTTTGATCTTTACAACAACTGCTGTGATGCTTGTTGCGGCTTGCACTCAAACCAGTGATGATCACGCTCATTCCCATGGCGGACATGCGATTGATATGTCCGATAGCGTGAGGTCAGCAGCCGATAAAACAAAAACAGCGTCCTTCGATATTCTGGCGGCCCATGTCCACCGGAACGGCAGAACGGTGACGTTCCATATGACAACGAACGGCGTTGCCGGGGCAGACAAGCCGCCCGCAGTCGGAAAGCTGGGCGGATCATCCGTCTGGTCGTATGTCTGGCCAACATCGCTGGACCCCTCCGTCGTGGGGTTCGAAGGCAAGACGGGTATTCTGGCGCTTGCTGCAACCAGTCATCCGGATTTTGATGATACACCGCTCTATGATGAGGACGGAGATGGCAATCTCACCAATGATGGTGAAAAATGGCATAGTCACTGGGTCGTGCTAACACCTACAGAAGCCTGCGGCAAAGGGGCTTTGGGGGTCAGAGATATCCCTGAGGGTGAAACACCGGCCATGCCGGCGACCTGGCCGGGATTACCTATTTTTATCGATAGCCCGGGTTTCACACCGCTTTTCGACGGACCGGAGGTCAAAATCAGTGTTGGTTTTCAGGATGAAAATACAGTCGCTGGCGCTTCTTATGATGGTGTGACATCGGCGCTGCTGGTAAATGCCAATGTCCATGCTCCGCTCCTTTGCGTTACCGATGTCTTTGATGTTGCCTCTGGTGATTTAAGTTTGCCGGGCAAAATCAAATAGTCGGAATTGGACGAGACGCTCGCCCCGGCTCGTCCATTCCAGCCTCTTTTCAAAAAGGAAACAGAAATGGCTTTGGAAGAGTATTTGATGAAACCAGCCTCCAAGCGTCCGGCTGCGCCAGAAATTAATGTGTCAACGTGGCTTAACACTGCAGAAGACATTACGCTCTCCTCCCTGAAAGGCAGGGTGATTGTCTTGGAGGCCTTCCAGATGTTGTGCCCTGGATGTGTTGCTCACGGATTGCCGCAAGTGAAAGCTGTAAGAACATTGTTTCCTGAAGAGGATGTTGCTGTGATCGGTATTCACTCGGTATTTGAACATCACGCCGCCAACTCGAAGGAAACTCTGAAAGCATTCCTGTATGAGAACCAGCTTTCGTTCCCTGTCGGTATTGATCAACCGGATGACGACGGGCTTCCACATACAATGAAAGCTTATCAAATGAGAGGGACGCCTTCTTTAATTCTGATTGATAGGGACGGTTGTCTCAATGCCCATTTCTTCGGACATGTTTCGGATATGCAGCTCGGGGCAATGATCGCCTCTCTCATTAACGAGAGAGGCTAATCTTTTTTATTGCCCGACTTTACTCCACCCCAGCATGGAGAGCATTTGGGCGAAAGCGCCGTACTGTGTAGCACGCTCGGAACTCGCGTTGCCGTCAAGGCCGCGCTTGTAAACACCCTGAACAATGGCGGCTAGGCGAAAGAAGGAAAAGGCAATATAGAATTCCCAGTTCTCAATGCCATCCCGACCTGTCCGTTTGCAATAAGCGTCTATATAAGCCTGCTCGGTCGGAATGCCGGTTTCGGCGAAATCGACGTCGACCAGTCCGCCAGAAGCCGGGTGATTAAAATGATAGGGCATGCAGTTATAGCCAAGATCGGCAAGCGGATGTCCCAGCGTACAAAGTTCCCAATCCAGAACCGCAACGACTTCTGGATTGGTTGGGTGGATGATCATATTCTCCAGCCGGTAATCGCCATGACAGATTGTTGTCGTGTTATCCGCCGGGAGATTGGCAGGCAGCCAGTTGATCAGGTTTTCCATGGGTTCTACCTGATCAGTTTGTGAGGCCCGATACTGTTTTGTCCACCGACCGATCTGACGCTCGAAATAATTACCGGATTTTCCAAAATCGCTGAGGCCCGCGGCTTCTACATCCACATTATGCATTTTCGCCAACGTATCATTCATAGCGTCATAAATAGCGCTACGCTCAGCAGGATCCATATCGGGAATGGCAGGCTGGCGCAGAATACGGCCTTCGACTTTTTCCATGACATAAAAGGGCGTACCGATAATGTCCGCATCTTCACACAGACAGAACGTCTTGGCGACAGGAACGTCGGTGGGCTGAAGGGCGGACATTATCCTGTATTCACGTTCTACGGCATGGGCAGAAGGAAGCAGAACGCCTGGCGGTTTTTTCCGCATAACATAATCCTGATCCGGAGTATGGAGCAGGAATGTGGGATTGGACTGGCCGCCTTCGAACTGGCTTACTGTCAAGGGTCCAGAAAAGCCGTCGACATTTGCTTTTAAATAATCAACGAACTTTCCTTCGTCAAATTTGTGCGCGTCCCGCACCGGAATGACATCATCATTGTCACTCATAGCTCCCGTTCCTTCTGTTATTACTTATTCTTTGGAGTTTTTATTGTTCCAGGATCTTTTCTACCTGTTCCCAACCCTTGATCGCAAGCGGTTTGGCGCGTGACCCCATATCTTTTGCATGAGGACTGGCAGCCGTTCCGTCAATTACCCGGCCCATAATCCCTTGTGTAATGGCAGAGAGGCGGAACATGTTATAGGCCATATAGAAGTCCCAGTTCTCGATCTTGCCGCGGCCTGTTCGCGTGCAGTAAGCCTCGACATATTCTTCTTCGGTTGGGATACCAAGCGCAGGGAGATCAAGGCCTTTCAAACCGCGAAACAGATCAGGCTCCAGCCGCCAGGTCATGCAGTGATAAGAAAAGTCGGCAATCGGATGGCCGAGTGTAGAAAGCTCCCAATCAAGGATGGCGATAACTTTTTTACTGTCACGGTCCAGCATCGTATTATCGAGCCGGTAGTCCCCGTGAACGATGGAGGTTTCATCGCCGGCCGGAATGTTGGCGGGTAACCACTCCATGAGCTTGTCCATCGCAGGAATGCTCTCGGTCTCGGAGGCTTTATACTGCTTTGACCAACGGTTGATCTGGCGGGCAAGATAGTCGGTTGGTTTGCCAAAATCTTCAAGGCCGGCCGCTTTGTAATCCACCTGATGCAGGGCAGCCATGGCCGCGTTCATGGAATCAAAGGTAATGCCTCGTTGTTCTTTGGTAAAATGGGGGATAGCGGGATCCCATTCCACAACACCATCCACAAAATCCATGATATAAAACATGGTGCCAATGACCGCTTCGTCTTCGCACAGGCAGTAGGTTTTGGGAACAGGAACGCCGGTTCCTGCCAAGCCGCTGATCACCTTGTATTCCCGGTCCACAGCATGGGCAGAGGGCAGAAGTTTACCCGGTGGCTTGCGGCGTAGAACATACTGTTTGCCGGGCGTGTTCAGTTTATAACTGGGGTTCGATTGCCCCCCTTTAAACTGACTGACTTCAAGCGGCCCTGAAAACCCCTCGACATGAGTTTTCATATAATCTTCGAGCGCCCGGGTATCAAATTGATGGCGCTCCTGAACGTCCATGGTTCCGGAGAAATCTGAAGAAGACGTCGTCATGCTGTTCCCTTTATTTTTCTTGTTTTTCGCGCGCGACGGCCCGCCATCCTATGTCGCTTCGGCAGAAACCATCGGCCCAGTTTATTTTCTGAACAGCAGTATAAGCATTTTTCTGCGCTTCACTAACCGTTTTCCCTGTTGCTGTGATGCCAAGGACCCGGCCGCCGACCGAGAGAATTGCTCCCTCTTCCTTTTTTGTTCCGGCATGGAAGACAGTGACAGTCTCGCTCTCTGCAGCATCCTTCAGGTTTTTGATTTCAGTATTTTTCGCATAGCTCCCGGGATAGCCGTTGGCGGCCATAACAACCACGAGGGCAGGATCGGGTTTCCAGTTTAGAGATACCTTGTCCAGAGAGCCATTGGCGGTTGCCTGCAAGGCAGGCAGAAGATCACTCTCCAGTCGGGCGCAGAGAACCTGACATTCCGGATCGCCAAAGCGAACATTATATTCGATCAGTTTGGGACCTTCATGTGTGATCATCAAGCCCGCATACAGAACACCGGTATAAGGCGCACCCTTGTCTTTGAGAGCAGCCACCGTTGGTTTGATGATCGTCTCGATCGTTTTGTCAATCATCTCGTCGGTCATGACGGGGGCAGGGGAGTAAGCCCCCATCCCACCGGTATTGGGGCCAGTATCCCCATCGCCGACGGCTTTGTGATCTTGCGCCGTGGCGAGAGGAAGGATATTGGTCCCATCAGTCAGGACAAAGAAACTGGCTTCTTCGCCCTGCATAAACTCTTCGACAACAATTTCCGCGCCTGCGCTACCAAATTTGCCGCCAAGAATATCATGAACGGTCGCCTCAGCCTCTTCCAGGCTTTGCGCGATTATCACGCCTTTGCCGGCGGCGATCCCATCAGCCTTGATCACAATCGGAATGGATTGGGAGCGGATATAGGATATGGCTTGATCCGCATCACTGAAGCGCTCATAAGCGGCCGTTGGAATGTTATAGTCCCGGCACAGATCCTTCATAAAACCTTTGGAGCCTTCCAGGGCAGCGGCATTGGCGCGAGGACCAAAGCTCTCGATGCCAGCCTCAGACAAGATATCAACCAAACCGTCAATCAAGGGGGCTTCCGGGCCAACAACGACAAATCCGATTTCGTTTTTCTTGCAAAAATCGATAATTTGGTCGTGATTTGCGATATCCAAAGAGGGGCAGAGAGCAACCTCTTCGATGCCGCCATTTCCGGGCGCACAATAAAGGGTGTTGATGCCGGGTGATTTTTTCAAAGCCCAGCAAAGAGCATGTTCACGGCCGCCAGAGCCGATTACCAGTACATTCATGATGGATGCGCTATTTTCCTGTTTCGTTGTCCCTATGGGAAAGTGTAGAGTTTGTAGCATACGATGCGAGTGATACAAATATTCTAAAGGCAACAAGTGTCAGATTCTCCAATTTCCAACGCCTCCAATATTCATGAGTTCACCGTCTCAGAACTAAGCGGGGCGCTCAAACGAACGGTAGAAGATCAGTTTGGCCATGTTCGGGTCCGGGCAGAGATTTCCGGCTTGAAGCGTGCAGCCTCCGGTCATGTGTATCTCGCACTTAAAGACGAAAAAGCGGTGCTGGACGGCATCATGTGGCGGGGTACAGCGCAGAAGCTCAGTTTTCGCCCCGAAGACGGACTGGAAGTTATTTGTACTGGAAAACTGACAACCTATCCCGGGCGATCAAAATACCAGATTGTCATCGAGGCCATGGAACCCGCAGGTGTCGGTGCCTTGATGGCGCTGTTGGAGGAGCGCAAGAAAAAACTCGCCGCAGAGGGATTGTTCGCGCCTGAAAGAAAAAAAGCGCTTCCTTACCTGCCGAAAACCATCGGGGTGGTGACATCGCCAACGGGTGCTGTGATTCGGGATATCCTGCATCGTCTGCGAGACCGGTTTCCCACTCACGTTCTGCTTTGGCCTGTTCTGGTGCAGGGTGAGACGGCAGCTCCGCAGATTGCGGCGGCGATCAAAGGGTTTAATACCTTATCGGTGGAAGGGGACATTCCAAGACCTGATTTGCTGATTGTTGCCCGCGGCGGCGGTAGTCTTGAAGATCTCTGGGCGTTCAATGAAGAAGAGGTTGTCCGGGCGGCGGCGGAAAGCGAAATTCCGCTGATATCGGCGGTGGGACACGAGACGGACACAACCCTGATCGACTATGTCTCTGATCGCCGGGCACCAACCCCCACGGCGGCAGCCGAGATGGCAGTGCCGGTCCGGTCCGAGCTGTTGGCCTATGCCGATGATTTGGGGCGGCGAACACGCCGGGGCTTAAGCCGGTCAATTGCCGAAAAGAAAGACAGGTTGCAGGGGCTGGCACGGGGATTGCGCGATCCGCAATCCATGCTCGCCGATAAAATCCAGCATGTGGATCATTTGGAAAGCCGGTTGCGTCAATCCATTGGCACTATGGTCTCCCTAAAACAGCAGCGATTTATGAATGCAAGTGCCCGCCTGCGCCCCGATATGCTGGAGCGGGGTTTCCGGCAATATCAGGAACGTCTGCAAAGTTTCGATGGACGCATGGCGCGCTCTGTCAAAGTCAGGTCGGAACGCGCACAAGACCGGTTGAGTGCCACGACACGACTGCTCGAAAGCCTGTCCTTCAAGCGAGTTCTGTCCCGGGGTTATGCGATCGTCCAGGACGAAAAAGGGAAGGTTATTTCTTCTGTCAGTAAGGCGAAGGTCGGAAAAGCGGTGACCGTTCAGTTGTCGGATGGTGAAGCGTCGGCTGTTTTTGGCAGCGCCCCAACAGCGCCTCAGAAACCCAAGCCCAAGTCTTCTGCGAAACCGGATGGCGCGCCGGATCAAGGACAATTGCTATGAGAATTCTTTGGTTTCTGGCAGCTTTGCTGACATCCTTTTCGGCGTGGGCAGGGGAGCTAACTTTAAACGGAAATTTCACGCAAGGCGGCCTTGTTCAGGGGAAGACAGAACCCACAGCGAAGGTCTTTTTTGAAGGCCGGTCAATCCGGATTTCGAAAGACGGTATCTTTGTTTTTGGCTTTGGCCGGGATTTTAAGGAGACGGCAAAACTTGATGTGACATTTGCGGATGGTCAGCAGGACAGCCGGCTCCTGAAGATCGAAAAACGCACCTATAAGACGGAGCGAGTGAATGGTCTGCCGCCTTCCAAGGTAACGCCGAGCGAAAAATTCCTGAAGCGGATCCGCCGCGAAAATGGGGAGATCGCCCGAATTCGGGCAATTGATACCGGGGAGGATTGGTTTTCAAGTGGCTGGACCTGGCCCGCGAAAGGCCGGATCAGTGGTGTATTTGGTAGTCAGCGCATTCTGAACAACATCCCTAAACGTCCGCATTTTGGCCTGGATATTGCGGCGCCGGCAGGAACCCCAGTTTATGCGTCCACAGACGGGTTGATCCGTCTGGCAGAGCCTGATCTGTATTATACAGGCGGAACCATCATGATTGACCACGGTTTTGGCCTTGTCTCCGTCTATTCCCATTTGTCGAAATTGTCCGCAAAGACAGGCACCTTTGTGAAACAGGGTGAGAAAATAGGCGAGGTTGGCTCCACCGGCCGTTCCAGCGGCCCTCATCTCGACTGGCGCCTCAATTGGTTTAAAGAACGGCTTGATCCTGAATTGTTATTGCCGAAACTTTCAAATTAGTTGAAAAAGATTATAATATAAGTGCATTATTCAGTGTGCTAGTACAGCTACCTCATATTTTGAAAATACTCATGAAACACTACTCAATACTACTGATTGCTATTTCCACGCTCCTCTTGAACGCTTGCGTAACGCCATTAGAAGATTCTTTTCTAAGTGCACTTAAGCAGACTGAATTTGATACTTTAACTGATGGTAATTACTTGGTTGCAGGATCGCCAATGCATGCAGCCTTGTTTTCTGAGCGGGCATATAGCGAAATGAGGAATGCCTCAAAAAAGTTGGATCTTACTTTTGGGTTTGGCTGTGACGACACTTATTTGATTGACACTACCCCGATACTCGTAGCGCAACCAATTAAACGGGTACAAGAACATACAAATCCTGTTGCAGGTATCTGGACGTACCGATTTAACGCGACGAGATGTGGTTTAAAGAGGATGTTTAATTTATTGGCAATCGCAAAAGGGGATGGAGATATTGAATATGTATCCATACCTCCTGGGGATACGATTGCAGATTTTCAACTGCAAAAAGATACTTTGCCTGTCGTAGTATCTTCAGCGATTTTCAAGGCCGGTAGAACTGGTAAATCTAATTTAAATAAGAATTGTGTCAGAAAAGGAAAAGTATTCGATACGCTGTTTCTTGGTAGAGTGAAATCTGAATTTGACGCTACTAATTTAGCGTGGGAAGAAATTTGGATACTTTTTATGTGTGGTGAACAAATTTCTGTGTATGTCGAGTATCAACCAGATGGTAAGGGCGGGTACCATATCTTGACAAACGAACAATCTTATCTGTCAAGGCCAGATTATAACTTTCGAATAACCAAGAGCGAGTAGAGCGACAGCTTACACATTTTCTTCATCTAAAATGCTGTCACTGCTTATAGCATTCTGCCGCGAGCTGTCTTTGTGCGATCAGGGATGGGACTATTTTTTATCCTGTGAAACAGCGTTTTCTACGGCTTGGACATTTTCGTTGGTGTCCTTTTTAAGCCCTTCCCAGGTATCGCTGCACCCGGTGACACCAGCCGTAACGGCAAGCAGGATGGAAGTGTAAAGGGCGGTGCGAATTTGATGCATGAGGTCTCTCTGACTGATGAATAAAAAAGAGAGTGTCTTCAATACCAGTGACCAAATTAGGGCGAAATCGCGGTGAAAAATTACCTTTTTGGAACAAATTCACCCAGCAAGTCCATGAGCGGCGGATGCAAAGCTGTACCTGAAGAGATAACTGTTTCATGGGTGGGGTCGGCTTGGTTATAGATCAGTGCCGTCCCTTTTGTTGTTGTGGACAGGCCGCCCGCTTCTGACAGGATCAGGTCGGCAGCAGCGATGTCCCAGTCGCTTTTCGCGGAGAGAGACAAGGACGCATCATATTGCTGTGCGGCGACCAGAACGATACGGTAGGCGATGGAGTTCAAGTGGCTGAAATCGGCATCGGGGGCATCTTCCAGCCAGTTATGCCATTCAAAAGCTTTCCGACTGGCTAAAAGCTTGGTGCCGGATAAGCTGTCATTTTCGTTACAAGAGAGTTTTTCGCCATTGAGATAAGCGCCTTGCCCCAAAACAGCTTCGAAAAACTCGTCCGTGACGGGGTTAAAAACGGCAGCGCAGACAGGCTTTCCGTCCTCAACCAAAGCCGCGGAAACCGTGAATTCCGGTTTGCCTGCGATGAAAGACCGGGTGCCGTCGATGGGGTCAACAATCCATACCCTTGATTTGTCCAGTCTGGCAGGATCATCCACCGTCTCTTCAGACAGCCAGCCATAGCCGGGATGGGTCTGAAGGAGATGTTCTTTCAGGTAAGTATCAATTGCCAGATCAGCTTCGCTGACCGGGTCCCCGGGTTTTTTGTCCCAGCTCTTCAAGTCGCTCCTGAAATATTTCAGGGCGATTTTCCCGGCATGCCGAACGGAGCTTTGAAGCTCCGCCTGTTCATCACTAAGAGAATGGCTCACGTGCCTGCTACCATCATTCCGTTTACCAGAAGGGTTGGCGCGTTTGTGCCGAATTTAAACTCTAGGTCATCTGCTGGGGTGATATTCATGAACATATCCAGTAGATTCCCGGCGATGGTCAATTCGGAGACTGGATAAGTGATCTCTCCATTTTCAATCCAGAAGCCGGACGCTCCGCGGCTGTAGTCACCGGTGACGCCATTGACACCAAAGCCGATTAGACTGGTCACGTAGAAACCTGATTTGATATCCCCCACCATATCATCGTGGGAGGTTTTTCCAGCTTCCATATAAAGGTTGGTTGTTGATGAGCCCGGCGGAGAGGAGGTTCCGCGAGAGGCCCGGCCATTACTTTGCAATCCCAGTTGCTGAGCGGAGGCAGAATTCAGGATCCAGGTGGTAAGATTACCTTCTTCGATGAGGTTGAGGCGGCCGTTGCCGACACCTTCGCCGTCAAACGGTTTTGAGGCAGGACCTCTCACCCTGTGTGGGTCATCGACGATATTGATATCTTTTGAAAAGATTGCCTCTCCCATTTTGTCTTTCAGGAAGCTGGTTCCCCGGGCGACGGCGGCGCCTGAAATGGCGCCGGCAAAATGGCTGAGAAGGCTACCGGAGACCCGGGTGTTGAAAATGACAGGTACTTTCGCACTCGGCATCTTTTTAGGATTGAGGTTTTTGATCGTGCGTTCCGCAGCAGAAAGGCCAATTTCAGCAGCTGAGCGAAGGTCTTCCAGGTGACGTTTGCTATCATAATCGTAATCCCGCTCCATCCCCGTTCCTTCACCGCCGATGACCGAGATCCCGACAGAATGACTGGAGGAGGAATAAGAACCGGTAAAGCCGTCTGATGTGGCAAGCGCGATGGATGAATGGCCTGAAGTGGCGCTGGCCCCTTCCGAATTGGTGATGCCGTCAACGGCGAGGGCGGCTTCTTCTGCCTGTCGGGCACAGTCGGTCAGTTCTTCGGCACTTCGAATGGAGGGGTCGTACAAATCGAGCGCCGGAATGTTTTTTGCCAGCAAGCTCGGATCGGCAAGGCCGCAATATTGATCTTCGGGCATATTGCGAGCCATATCCAAAGCTCGGTCCACCAAGTCGTCGAGGACTTTATCGTCAGTATCGTTGGAAGAGACAAAAGCCTGCTTCTTGCCGATAAGCACCCGAAGCCCCAGATCATGGGCGTCGGATCGCTCGATTTCCTCGATCTCCCCCAACCGGTAGGAAACACTGGTGGAGCTTCCCTGCACGCGAATGGCATCTGCGGCATCCGCCCCTTTGGATCTGGCTTTCTTTACAAGATCATCGAGGATATTCAGTGAATTCTGTTCGTTTGATTTATGATCCGACATGATTTCCTGGCAGGCTTTAAAACTAAAATCTTTCCTTAAACTAAGGAGTGATGCGGTAAAATGAAATCAGAAAAAATTGAAAAGACCGTTTAAACCATCGATCAGAAGCTTTCCTCCTGTCAGAAAGAGGAAAATATAGGCGAGACGGTAGAATATCTGTTCAGGAACCCGCTTGTGAAGTTGGACACCCAGCCAGATCCCGACGGGCGCCAGGGGAAACAGAAGGGCTGATGTGGACACATTCTCAAGAGATAACTGTCCCAGATAGGCGTATGGCACCAGCTTGACATAGTTGACCACCAGAAAGAACCAGGTGGCGGTTCCGACAAAAAGGCTTTTATCAATTTTTTGCGGGAGCATGTAAAATTGCAGGGGTGGCCCGCCCGCATGGGCCACAAAACTGGTGAAGCCGGCAATACCACCCCAAAATGTGCCCTTTACCGGATTGGGTCCGGTGGTGCGGTTTTTCGCGCCGGGATTGAGCCAGTAATTCAAGGTAAAGAGAAAAGCGACACTGCCGATCACCAGCCGAACCATATTATCATCCAGGGTATCAAACAGGACGGTACCGAGAGCAATCCCCGCCAACGCACCGGGGAGAAGGTAAAGCAGATTGCGCCAATGCACTTTTTTGCGATAGGCGATAATACCGAAGATATCCATAACACACAGGATCGGCAGAATAATGGCCGCCGCTTGAACAGGCGGGATGACCAGGGCCATAACCGGGACACCCAGCATCCCTAAAGACCCGGCAAATCCGCCTTTTGAAATCCCGACAATCAGTATGATCGGGATCGCGGCAGCATAGAAGATCGGATCAGCAATAAAATTCATCAACAGTCAGGACCAGATGGATCTGCCGGAACCGGGTAATCCAAGCTTCTCCCAGAGTGCATCGACTTTTGTTACAACTTCTTCATCCATTTTGATTTTCTCCCCCCATTCACGATCGGTTTCGGGCGGAAGCTTATTGGTGGCATCAAGTGCCACTTTTCCGCCAAGACCGGATTTGGGGGAGGCAAAATCAAGATAATCAATCGGTGTGTCTTCAATCATGGTGATATCCCGGACCGGATCCATGCGCGTGGAGACTGCCCACATGACATCTTTCCAGTCTCGCGCATTGATATCGTCATCCACGATAATCAGGAATTTCGTATACATAAACTGCCGCAAATAGGACCAGGCCCCCATCATGATCCGTTTGGCATGTCCGGCATAGGCCTTCTTCATGGAAATAACGGCAATACGATAGCTACATCCTTCCGGCGGAAGCCAGAAATCAACGATTTCCGGGAATTGTTGCTGAATGAGAGGGATAAACAATTCATTAAGCGCTTCCCCCAGAACACTGGGTTCATCCGGCGGCCGACCTGTGAAAGTCGACAGGTAAATCGGATCTTTGCGCATGGTGATGGCCGTGATCGTGAAGACCGGAAACTGCTCCACCGAATTATAATATCCTGTGTGATCGCCGTAAGGTCCTTCATCACCATAGTCATCAAGGGATACATATCCTTCGAGCACGATTTCAGCATTTGCCGGAACTTTAAGCGGGACCGTTTTGCAATCGACCAGTTCCTGTTTCTTCCCCGAAAGAAGACCTGCGAATTGATATTCAGACAGATTATCCGGAATAGGAGTAACCGCAGCCAGAATGGTTCCGGGATCCGCCCCGATGACGACAGCGGCTGGAAAAGGCTCCTGCTTTTTCTGTCCCCAGCGCTGGTGATGCTGGGCGCCGCCCCGATGCTTCAACCAACGCATAAGCGTCTTGTTCCTACCCAGCTTCTGCATGCGGTAAATACCAAGGTTATAATCGTCGCTTTTATCGTCTCCCGGGCCCTTGGTGACCACCAACGGCCAGGTGATCAGAGGAGCAGGCTCGCCCGGCCAACATGTTTGTATGGGCAAGTCATCCAGATTGATGTCATCGCCCGTCAAAACTACATCCTGGCACGGACCGGAGCGCACGGATTTGGGCCGCATGGACATCACGGTTTTCAAAACCGGTAGCATCCCCATTGCTTCCTTGATTCCTTCCGGCGGCTCAGGTTGGCGCAGAAAGGCAAGGGTCTCTCCGACTTCCCTGAGCTCTTCAGGCTTTCTGTTCATCCCCATAGCCACCCGATCAACGGTTCCGAACAGATTGACCAGAACAGGCATCTTGGCCGGGGTCCCGTTTTCTGTAATCGGATTTTCAAACAGAACAGCCGGGCCGCCTTCGGCCAGAAGTCGCGTCTGTATTTCCGTCATTTCAAGATCGGTTGAGACAGGTTCGGAGACCCGAACCAGCTTTCCTTCTTTTTCCAGAAGGTCCAGGAAATCACGCATGGAAGAGAAGGGCATTAGGATAATTCCTTAGGCAAGGACGTCGAATTTTCCGGCAACAATAGCGAAAAGTGTTATTGCACCAAAGATCTTATTGGATTGAAACTGCATCAGACAGCGATCAGAGTCATCGATATCGAGGGTTTTCAATTGCCAGATAAGATGGGCACCTGCACCTGCCATACCGATGTAAAAGAGAACAGACAGATCTGAAAGCCAGCCCGTCAGCAGAAGGCAGACAAAGGTCGTCATATAAAACCCGAATAACCAGTCTCCCGTTTTGTCGCCGAATTTCAACGCGGTCGATTTCACCCCGATCAGAATATCATCATCCTTGTCCTGATGCGCATATATCGTGTCATATCCAAGTGTCCAGGTGATGCCGCCGATATAGAGAATGAAGGCCGTGATGGAAAGTTCCCCAGTGACGGTGACCCAGCCCAGCAAGGCGCCATAGTTAAACGCCAACCCTAAAAAAAGCTGTGGCCAGTATGTGAAACGCTTGGCAAACGGATAAACAACAACAAGGATCAGACTGGCAATCCCAACCAGAATGGCGGCAAGATTAAACTGCAATAAGACAAGGCCGCCTATCAGGCACTGAAAGCCCAACCATAAAAACGCTTGAAACAAGGAAACTTGACCGCTTGGGATCGGCCTTTTCCGTGTCCTTTCCACCATGCCGTCGAAATTCCTGTCCGCAATGTCGTTGAGGGTGCAGCCTGCGCCGCGCATGACAAAGGCACCAATCGCGAAAAGAATAAACAAAACCGGATCCGGAAATGTCTGAGGTGCGATGGGCAGCGTAATGGCCCAGAGGCAAGGGTACAAAAGGAGCCAGGTTCCAATAGGGCGATCGATGCGAGAGAGTTTGAAATAAGGCTGTACCATTTCAGGCGCATAGGCATCCACCCAGTTTTGCTTGCTGGCATCAGCAATGATTTTATCTGGATGGGGTTTGCGAAATTGATTCATGCATCCTGCCTGACTTTTGAGCCTAGTCCTGACTTTAAGCAATTACCCTAATGACAACGTGACATCAACGGTCCTTTGACGCTATATGCAAAAAGGACCCTGAGCAGGAAATGAATTTATGGCCCCTAAACAATCGTCTCTCAGACTCTATACCAAAGCCCGATTGTCCGCTGATGCTGGTGTTGTCCTGGACAAAGCTCAAGCTCACTATATTGGCAATGTGATGCGCAGGCAGATCTCCGACCCTGTTATTTTATTCAATGGACAGGACGGAGAATGGCAGGGTGAGTTACAGGAGGTCCGGAAAAACGGGGCCCTTGTGCATATAAAAGAGCGGTTGAGACCCCAAACCGCGGAGCCGGATATTCGTCTTTATTTCGCGCCGCTCAAGAAAATCCAGACAGCGCTGGTTATCCAGAAGGCGACCGAACTTGGGGTTTCAAAAATTTGTCCGGTCCAGACGGCCCGCACGAATGCAGAGAAAATTCGGCCGGATAAAATGGAATTGCAAGCCATCGAGGCGGCCGAACAATGTGAAAGACTGACAGTGCCCGAAATTGCGGGACTGGCGAAGCTGGAGACTGTTCTGGCGAAACAGGAGCAGGGACGTCCGCTCGTCTTTTGTGATGAGCGGGCCGCAGGCGTCGGGAATCTCTCGACTTTGCAGACGCTTTCAGAAGCAGGAGGATGGTCTGTTCTTGTTGGTCCTGAGGGTGGTTTTTCGGAGGCGGAAAAAAACATGATCCTTGCGAACGATAAGTCTTACGCTATCAGTCTGGGTCCGCGTATCCTAAGGGCGGAGACCGCCGTTATTGCGTCTCTATCTTTGTTACAGGCTGTTGTCGGGGACTGGCAATGAGCGTGATGGTTACCCCAGTGTTAGTCATTTCTTAGGCTCTGACGGCCTAAAGATGGCATTAAAACTTGATGCAATAGTTCCAATCTATTAATTCATTAAAAAAGCGGTCGGGAAAAAGGGCGCCCCATCCGGCCATCTGTTGTTTGAAAGGAAGAGAATGTCCGGACCAGCCAAAGGTGACGCAGTAGAGATCACCCAGAAAGCCCAGCTTGTTGAATTCGCGGAAAGCGGAAACAAGCCCAAGGAAGCCTGGCGTATTGGTACCGAACATGAAAAGTTCGGTTTTAACCTAGAGACCCTGGCCCCTCTGCCTTATGAAGGACCCAGCGGTATTGAAGCGATGCTTCAGGGACTGCAGCGGTTCGGCTGGAAACCCGATATGGAAGAGGGCCGCGTCATTGCGCTGACCATGAATGGTTATTCGGTTAGCCTGGAGCCTGGTGGACAGCTGGAACTTTCTGGTGCCGCCCTTGAAAATTTGCATGAAACCTGCAGTGAAGTGCATACCCATTTGGCTCAGGTGCGGGAAGTCGGTGACGAGATCGGTGTTGGGTTCCTCGGTCTGGGCTTTGATCCGAAATGGTCACGCGAAGAAATCCCTGTCATGCCAAAAGGTCGGTATGGCATTATGAAAGCCTATATGCCAACCCGCGGCCAACATGGTCTGGATATGATGTTTCGCTCCTGTACGGTTCAGGTCAATCTTGATTTTGGTTCTGAATCGGACATGGTCAAAAAATTCAGAACAAGCCTGGCCTTGCAGCCGATTGCGACAGCTCTTTTTGCCAACTCGCCATTTACGGAAGGCAAACCAAATGGGCATCTCAGCCATCGCAGCTATATCTGGACAGATACGGATCCCGACCGGACGGGGATGCTGCCTTTCGTTTTTGAGGATGGTTTTTCCTATGAACGGTATGTGGATTACGCCCTCGATGTACCGATGTATTTTGTCTACCGGGATGGAGAGTATATTGATGTATCAGGCCAGTCTTTCCGTGATTTCATGGACGGTAAATTACCTGGATTGCCAGGCGAAAGACCAAATCTGGTCGATTGGGACAACCACCTGACAACCTTGTTTCCGGAAGTCCGGATGAAGCGGTTCCTGGAAATGCGCGGGGCAGATGGGGGGCCATGGCGGCGCCTTTGTGCCCTCCCTGCATTCTGGGTTGGACTTCTGTATGATGAAGCCGCACTGGAAGCGGCTTGGGATCTGGTAAAAAACTGGACCGCAGAAGAGCGCCAAGCTCTGCGGGAAGGGGTTATCACCCAGGCCATGAATACGCCAACGCCTGACGGCCGTACCGTTCGCGATTTGGCAAAAGATGTTCTTGAGATTTCAAGTGCCGGATTGAAAGCCCGCAAGCGCCTTGACAGTTTTGGAGAAGATGAAACCCATTTTCTGAATGCGCTCAAGACAATTGTTGAAACCGGCGTCACGCCCGCTGAAGAACTTCTGGCTCTCTATAACGGTGAGTGGAAAGGATCTGTGGATCCTGTCTATCGCGATTTTGCCTATTGATGAGCTGAATTGAGTTGGGAGACGCGTGTCAGAAGCTTTTGATAGGCGTCTCCCAGCTGATCCGACGCTTTGGAAAAGAGTGATGCGATCTCTTGAAGATCCCGGATAACACTGATCATATGTGCTTCGTTTTGCTCGGTAATCTGCCGTCCTATTTCTTCGCGAACAAGGCCACTGACGATCGTATAATTTTCCAAATCCTGTTTTTGTACAGAAGTCTGTAGCAGCTTGAGCAAATGCGCTATTGGAATTGCTTCGACATGTACAGGCGTGTCTGGAGCGGGACCTTTTTCCAGTACAGACATGTAGGTAACAAGGGCATCCAGCACTTCTCTGGAGGGTTCTGGTCCGCCAAACTCCGTATGCATGACGTGTCGTGTAAAGGCAGCGAGGGTAGGAAGAGAGGTGGTTGATCCGTAAGGTGCTGTATTCTTTACGTTTCTCAGGCTGGGAATAGGGGTTGGGTTAAAGATATTGTCTTCCCGTTCCTCACGCCAGAAGCGGTTTGTCAGATCGATTTGTCCGGGTTTGTCCGAAAGCCCCTCAATGTAGAAGCCTGTATTGACATGTCCTGACGGATGGCAGTTATTGCAGGACAATCCAATTCGAACAGCCTTTTCTCCGAGGATGGAGGGGCTGTTGAACAGAAGTTTGCCGAGAAGGATTTCTCCTTCAATTTTTACCGCCTTCGAAATCAGTTCCGGAACAGGAGTTTCCGCTGATGTTTCGCTGCCCGGTGGTAGCCAAAGCCTTGATTGTGACTGAACTGCAGGGGATACCAGCAGGAGCAGGCACACCATTCCAACGCCGATCAGCCCGCCGCAGTGTTTCATGACCGAGACATCAGGCCGCTGTGCCACCAACGGTGAGACCGCCGAGCAGCATGGTTGGTTGTCCGACACCGACAGGAACGCTTTGACCCGCTTTGCCGCAGGTGCCAATGCCGCTATCCAGTGCCATGTCATTGCCGATCGCTTTTACCTTTTTCAATGCTTCACTGCCTGTACCGATCAGTGTTGCTCCTTTGACGGGGGAGGTTAGTTTGCCGTCCTCGATCAGGTAGGCCTCTGTGCAGGAGAAGACGAATTTACCAGAAGTAATGTCCACCTGGCCGCCGCCGAAATTAACGGTATAAAGCCCCTTTTTGACTGAGGAGACGATCTCGTTTGGATCCTGTTCGCCGCCCAGCATATAGGTGTTAGTCATGCGGGGCATGGGCATATGGGCGAAACTCTCCCGCCGCCCGTTCCCTGTGGGTTCGACCCCCATCAGCCGGGCATTTTGGCGATCCTGCATGTAGCCGACCAGAATACCGTCCTCAATGAGGGTTGTGCAGCTGCTGGCAGTGCCTTCATCATCAACGCTTAAGGAGCCTCGGCGGTCTGGAATAGTACCGTCATCGACCACAGTGACCCCGGGGGAAGCGACTCGCTCCCCGATCAAGCCGGAGAAGACAGATGTTTTCTTCCGGTTGAAGTCACCTTCAAGGCCATGGCCGACCGCCTCATGCAGGATGATACCAGGCCAGCCGGGCCCGACGATCACATCCATTTCGCCAGCGGGGGCATCAACAGCATCCAGATTGACAACTGCTTGCCGAAGCGCTTCGTCAACCGCTTCCTTCCAGGTGTCTTCTTTAAGGTAGAAATCATAGCCTGTCCGGCCGCCCATACCATGGCTTCCCGTCTCCCGGCGGCCATTTTTTTCAACTACCACAGAAACATTGAGCCTGACCAAAGGCCGTATGTCGCCGCTTCTATCGCCGCCGCTTCGGATGATTTCGATCCCTTGCCAAGAGCCTGCGAGAGAGGCAGACACCTGAACGACACGACTGTCCTTTGCCCGGGCATAGGCATCGATTTCACCCAGGGTTTTAACCTTGGTGTCGAAAGGAATGTTTTGAAGCGGGTTATCGTCTGAGTACAGAGACTGATTGGAGCCTGCAGGAGAGAGCGCAATCGATCCACTTTTTCCGGATGTGACAGCCTTGACGGTGTCAGAAGCGGCCTGGATTGCTTTTTCACTGAGTTCAGAAGCATGGGCGAAACCGGTCGCTTCTCCTGAGACTGCGCGCAGACCAAAGCCTTGCGTCGTATCAAAACTGGCACTTTTAAGGCGCCCATCATCAAATGAAAATCCTTCAGATTGCCGGTATTCCAGAAATAATTCACCATCATCGGCGTTCTTGAGAGATCCGGATACCAGTGTCTCAACGGCGCCGCGGTCCATATCTGTTCCGTCAAAAAACAGTTTGTTGGCAGTCTTGATATCAGTCACTTTAAGGGCTCCGTTCTTTTAAAAAACGCATTTTCACGTCTTCTGAATATGTGGGTTCTACACCAAAATGTCGAGAGAATGTGTCTTCATATTTTTTTGATTCAGGACACGGGAAGGACCTGGTGAGCAAAAACTGCGACAAAATGTCACAACTTGACAAAAATATAGAGCATTAATGTGTTCTTTTCTTGACTTATTAAGTATAAATTAATGTATCTATGGTGTTGTTTTTGTTGAAAAAATGCGATCGATTGTTATGAATTAGAGAATTGATGATTTGATCTGTTTCCGTTTATTCCAGTCTCAGGCTTGTTCTATTACCGTTCATTCGTGTAGTTTCCGCCCAAATTGATTTGAATCATTTTTGATTTGCATCAAGAGACTGGCTATAAATACAGCAAGATCAAAAATCCCTGTCCAGAGTTGTATAGGGGTTTGCCGAGCTAAAGAAAGCGATTAGAAACGGGAATAAATGATGGCTATGGTTAAGAGAATTGTCGCACTGGTTACTGCATTTGCAGTATCTGCGTTGACAATGGGGAACGCCGTTGCAGCACAGGGACAGGCTGTACCGTGGCAATTTGGATTTCAGGACGCATTCTCTCCTGTTGCCCATGAAATGCATGATTTTCATAATATATTGTTGATTATCATCACGGCTATTTCCGTCTTTGTGGCGGCTCTTTTGCTGTATGTGATGATACGCTTTAACCGCAAAAAAAATCCGGTTCCGTCGAAAACCTCTCATAACACTTTGATTGAGGTTATCTGGACTGTTGCACCGATTGTGATCCTTCTTCTGATCGCTATTCCCTCTTTTAAATTGTTGTATTTCGCAGACCGTATTGAGAAAGCAGATATGACGATCAAGGCGATCGGTTATCAGTGGTATTGGGGTTACGAATATGTCGACGAAGACGAACTTGCCTTCGAAGCTGTGATGCTTGAAGAAGATGAATTGGAAGAAGGACAGCCTCGCTTGCTGGCCACAGACAATACGATTGTTCTTCCTGTTGACACCAATATTCGCTTGCTTGTAACGGCTGAAGATGTACTGCATTCTTGGGCAATGCCTGCGTTTGGTGTGAAGCTTGATGCTGTTCCCGGCCGGTTGAACGAAACCTGGATGCGCATTGAAAAAGAAGGCATGTATTACGGACAGTGTTCCGAGCTTTGCGGCGCACGCCATGGCTTTATGCCGATCATGGTGAAAGCCGTGAGCAAGGAAGAATATGCAAAATGGCTTGTTGAAGCCAAAGAAGAATTCGCGAGCGTGGACGCACCGGCACTTAAAGTTGCTGACGCATCTGCTGTCACACAATAATCCGTTAGAGAGAGGCAAGAAATATGGCTTATGGTGCAGCAGCAGCTCATGATGACCATACTCCCAGTGGCTGGAAGCGCTGGGTTTATTCAACAAATCATAAAGATATTGGAACCATGTATCTTATCTTCGCCGTTATTGCGGGGATTATCGGTGGTGCCATGTCTGTTTTCATCCGCGCAGAATTACAAATGCCGGGTGATCAGTTCCTGAACGGGAACTTCCATTTCTTCAACGTTGTTGTGACAGGCCATGGCCTGATCATGGTGTTCTTTATGGTGATGCCCGCCGTTATTGGCGGTTTTGGCAACTGGATAGTACCGCTTATGATCGGTGCGCCGGATATGGCATTCCCACGAATGAACAACATTTCTTTCTGGCTTCTGCCGCCTGCGATTGGACTGTTGCTGATCTCCATCTTTGTTGAAGGGCCTGCCGGTGCGACCGGTGTTGGCGGTGGCTGGACGATTTATCCGCCTCTCTCCTCATCGGTTGGTCAGCCGGGTATGGCAGTTGATTTCGCTATCCTCAGCCTGCATATCGCGGGTGCCTCTTCGATCCTGGGTGCGATCAACTTCATTACCACGATTTTCAACATGCGCGCACCTGGCATGACAATGCACAAGATGCCGCTGTTTGTCTGGTCGGTTCTGGTTACTGCGTTTTTGCTGTTGTTGTCTTTGCCTGTTCTGGCTGGCGCGATTACAATGTTGCTGACAGACCGTAACTTCGGGACCAATTTCTTTGTTCCTGAAGGGGGCGGAGATCCGATCCTGTTCCAGCATTTGTTCTGGTTCTTTGGTCATCCTGAAGTGTATATCATGATCCTTCCGGGTTTCGGTATCATCAGTCAGATTGTCTCGACCTTCAGCCGCAAGCCTGTTTTCGGCTACCTTGGTATGGCGTATGCTATGGTTGCCATTGGTGGTGTCGGCTTTATCGTTTGGGCGCATCACATGTATACTGTCGGTATGAATGTTGATACACGGGCTTACTTCCTGGGTGCGACATTGGTGATTGCGGTACCAACGGGCGTGAAGATTTTCTCCTGGATCGCGACCATGTGGGGCGGGTCTATTGAATTCAAGGCGCCGATGATTTGGGCTCTTGGGTTTATTTTCCTCTTTACGATTGGCGGCGTGACCGGTGTTGTCTTGGCAAATGCCGGCTTTGATACGATCCTGCATGACACTTATTATGTTGTCGCCCATTTCCATTACGTTCTGAGCCTCGGTGCCGTATTTGCGATCTTCGCGGGTATCTATTACTGGTTTGGCAAGATGACGGGCTACACCTATTCGGAATTCCTGGCAAAACTGCACTTCACTGTGACATTTATTGGGGTGAACTTGATCTTCTTCCCGATGCATTTCCTGGGTCTTGCCGGTATGCCACGTCGTATTCCGGACTATCCGGATGCCTTTGCAGGATTTAATGCGATTGCCTCCTACGGCTCTTACATCTCAGCCTTCGGTGTTTTCATCTTCTTGTTCACTGTTTTGCATGCCTTTATGCGCGGTGAAAAAGCGGCCGATAACCCATGGGGTGAAGGTGCAACGACGCTGGAATGGACATTGTCATCGCCTCCACCCTTCCATCAGTTCAATGAACTCCCAGTTATCAAGTAAGATCGGAGTACTTTGTGTCTGACACAAGTATGATACATGAGACAACTGCTCGCGCTGAGTTTAAGTCAGCGCGGGCAAGTGACTATTTCGCGCTGCTGAAGCCGCGCGTGATGTCACTGGTTGTCTTTACCGGACTGGTCGGTATGGCTGTTGCACCCGGTGACTTGCATCCGGTTCTTGCGTTCACAGCATTGCTGTGTATTGCAGTTGGCGCCGGTGCGTCCGGTGCGATTAACATGTGGTATGACGCGGATATTGACCAGATTATGGAGCGGACGAAAGATCGGCCGGTTCCGGCAGGTAAAGTGACCGCAAATGAAGCTCTGGCCATTGGAACAGGCTTGTCTGTTGCTTCTGTTGTGTTGATGGGGCTTGCCATCAATATGGTTGCAGCAGCCCTTCTGGCTATTACCATCGGTTTTTACGTTTTCATTTACACAATGTGGCTGAAGCGCCGGACACCGCAGAATATTGTGATCGGTGGTGCGGCAGGGGCTTTTCCTCCTATGATTGGCTGGGCGGCCGTCAGTGGTGACGTCAGCCTTGAGTCAGCTGTTTTGTTCGCGATTATCTTCATGTGGACGCCGCCTCATTTCTGGGCTCTGTCTTTGTGGCGTGACATTGATTACGCCAAAGCTGGTGTTCCCATGCTGCCTGTTGTCGCAGGCCGGGAGGCAACCCGTAAGCAGGTTGTGATCTATAGCGTCCTGTTGTTCCCCATTGCTGTTATGCCCTATTTTATGGGATATGCCGGGCTGTTTTATGGGATTGGATCTGCTCTGTTAGGCGGGATCTTTCTGTTCGGAGCGATTAAAGTCTGGCTCAAGAAAGACGAGAAAAGCGCGAAACAGCTTTTTGCCTTTTCCCTTCTGTATCTGTTCCTGATTTTCGCCATGCTGTTGGCTGAAAATATCGTACGAGGCATTGTGTGATGACAGACGAAGAAGAACGGAAAAAAATGCGTAACCGCAACCTTGTCGTTGGCGGAATTCTGGCTGCTCTGGTCATTTTGTTTTATTTGATTACAGTTGTAAAAATGACGGGATCTGCGTCATGACGGTCTCAGCTGCAAAAAAATCATCAAGGCTGGCAATTGTTTTGGCTGGCGTCGGCGTCGGTATGCTAGGACTGGCCTATGCAGCGGTTCCGCTTTACGATCTTTTTTGCAGAGTGACGGGATATGGCGGGACAACTCAGCAAGCTGATATTGCCCCTGATGTTATTCTGGACCAGGAAATCACGGTTGGTTTTGATGCCAATACCGCGCGTCAGATGCCGTGGGATTTCAAGCCGGTCAAAAAAACAGTGACCTTGAAGATCGGGCAGACAGGAATTGCCTTTTACGAAGCCTATAATCCGACGGATAAAACCATTACCGGAACGGCCTCTTTTAATGTCACGCCGCAGAAAGTTGGTCAGTATTTCACCAAGATCGACTGTTTCTGTTTTACAGAACAAACACTGAAGCCCGGGCAACGGGTTGATATGCCGGTTACATTCTTTGTGGATCCGGAAATCGCCAGCGACCCCAATACAAGTGAAGTAGAAACGATTACGCTTTCCTACACTTTCTTCCCGATCGATGCGGAAGAAGAGGAAGAAACCGTTTCCAGTCTAAATGAGACGGCCGTAAAGGCTGTTCAATCGAACTGACCCGTCAGGGTATTTATGGAGAAAGCCGGGACAAACCCGGTGAGATTGCAGGAGTTTAATATGGCAGATTCTCACGCTAAGCAGCATGATTATCATCTGGTCGACCCAAGCCCATGGCCCGCATTGGCCTCATTGTCCGCGTTTGTGACAGCCATTGGTGCTGTCATGTGGATGCATGACAGAGGTTTTGCTGTCTTTACAATCGGCATGATCGCCCTTCTGTACACGGCTTTCGTCTGGTGGCGTGACGTTGTCAAGGAAGGTGAGCATCAGGGACATCACACCCCTGTTGTTCAACTGGGGCTGCGCTATGGCATGATCATGTTCATCGCGTCTGAAGTTATGTTTTTTGTTGCTTGGTTCTGGGCGTATTTCAATGCGGCCTTCTTCCCGACAGAAGCAGTTGGTAGCGTTTGGCCGCCTGAAGGCATTCAGACATTCGATCCCTGGACCCTGCCATTCGTTAATACACTGATTTTGTTGACATCCGGCACAACAGTGACCTGGGCCCATCATGCGTTGCAGCATGGCGATCGCAAAGGGTTGGTGCAGGGACTGGTGCTGACCGTTATTCTTGGCGCTGTTTTCTCTGTTGTTCAAGGGTATGAGTATTCTCATGCAGCCTTTGGTTTCACAGACGGGATTTATGCTTCAACATTCTATATGGCGACAGGTTTCCATGGTGCCCATGTTCTGATCGGAACAATCTTTCTGCTGGTTTGCCTGATCCGTGCCATGAAAGGTCATTTCACACCAACGCATCATTTCGGTTTTGAAGCAGCTGCCTGGTATTGGCATTTTGTCGATGTGGTCTGGTTGTTCCTGTTCGGTGCGATCTATTGGTGGGGTGCCTGATCCGTCAGGTGTTTCGCCAGGGCGCGCGGCCTTGAGATCCTAAATTCTTCCGGTACAGGCATGCCTGCAATTGCCGGCTTGAAGAAATGAATAAAAACAGGCCTTCTGGTTATCAGAAGGCCTGTTTTTGTATTCGCAAGCCTTTCAAAGAAAGCGTGATTACCCTAGAGTAACGCGCAGTCCGTAATTACAACGATGACAAGCCACATATCATGAAAAAATTCTCCCCGGGGGTATGGCCAACCGTCATGACAATCCCCGCTGTTCTCATCCTGTTGTCGCTCAGCTTCTGGCAGCTTAATCGATATTTCTGGAAGGTGGAGTTGATCAGCCACTTGACCGAACGCTTGTCGGAGGATGCAGTTCCTTTGCCTGCCGGGGCTTTGTCTTTGCCCGAATGGGGGCACAAGCGGGTTAGCGTGAGCGGTGCGTTTCTGAATGACAAGGAAATTCACTTGTTCAGCCATGCCAAAAAGGGGCGCAAAGGATTTCAGATCATTACGCCGATGGTGCGGAGCGATGGCGGGGGGATTGTTCTTGTCAATCGGGGATGGGTCCCTGAAGGCAAAAAGGAAGCATCCAACCGAAAAGAGGGACTGATTTCTGGGCCGGTTGACGTAACAGGGGTCGTCCGCAAGCCCTGGACCAAGAGTTATGACTTTCTGCCGGATAATAACGCGGAACAAAATGTATGGCTCTATGGAGATCTTGGGCAAATGGCCGCCCGCTTGAAGCTGGATGTCGCCCCTGTTTTTGTTGAGCTTGATGATCTCGCCGTCCCCGGCGGGTGGCCCAAAGGCGGACAGACACGGGTCTCTGTTCCGAATAATCATCTGGAATATTTTTTCACCTGGCTCGGACTGGCATTCGCCATGCTGGCGATTTATGGAATTTACGGAACCAATCGTACCAAAAAGCAAAGAGTAGCTGAATAAATGTCTGCCTATAAAAAGCTGGAAGAGATTTTTCACAAGCGGGCAGTGCTGTCTGGCGCTGGTGCAATCTTGCAATGGGACAGCGCTGTCATGATGCCGGATGGCGGTGCCGCCAGCCGAGCAGAGCAGCATGCGACCCTGGGAACTCTGGTCCATGAAATGATCACGGATGATCGGGTGTCAGATTTGCTGGATCAAGCTGCGTCTGAAAGCGCGCAGCTCGATCTGTGGGAGCAGGCTAACCTTAGAGAGATGCGAAACGCCTGGCGGCATGACAATGCTTTGGATACTGCTCTCGTTGAAGCCATGTCCCGGGCGACTTCGAAATGCGAAATGACCTGGCGCCGGGCGCGTGAAGAAAGTAATTTCAGCCTCTTGGAAAATGATCTTGCGGAAGTGGTGTCTCTCACTCAGGAAACAGGCCGCGTCCTTGGACAGGCGTTTGGGATGTCGGACTATGATGCTTTATTAGATCAGTTTGAACCAGGCTGCACGTCTGCTCATATCGATACTTTGTTTGCTGACCTCGAAGCGTTTTTACCTGATCTTCTAAATGAAATTATAGATAAACAAGGGCGACAAGGTGCATTCGAACCGCCTGAAGGGCCGTTTGATGTCTCTGTACAGAGAGGCCTTGGGGAAACCTTCATGAAGGCGCTGACCTTTGATTTTAGCCGGGGGCGGCTGGATACGAGTCATCACCCCTTTACAGGCGGAACGCCAGATGATGTTCGCCTGACAACGCGGTATGAAGAAACGGATTTTACGCAAAGTCTGATGGGAACACTCCATGAAACCGGACATGCGCTTTATGAGCAGAATTTGCCGGAAAAATGGTTGTATCAACCGGTTGGGCTGGCGCGGGGGATGGCGATGCACGAAAGCCAATCTCTCCTTGTGGAAATGCAGTTATCACGTGGACCGGATTTTCTTTCCTATGCGCTGCCTCTGATCCGGGAGGCTTTCAAGGGAGAGGGAGACAACTGGACAGATATGAACCTTCAGCGTCTTTATCACCGCGTGGAGAAAGGCTTTATTCGTGTTGATGCGGATGAGGTTACCTATCCTTTGCATATCATTCTGCGGTATCGACTGGAAAAGGCAATGTTGAGTGGGGATCTAGCAGTCCGGGATCTTCCAGGCGCATGGAATGAAGGGGTGCAGAATTTGCTGGGAATAACACCGCCGGACGATAAATTGGGATGTCTGCAGGATATTCACTGGCCTGGCGGGGCCATTGGTTACTTCCCAACCTATACAATGGGCGCGCTTGCCGCTGCTCAATTATTTGAGGCCGCCGGGGAAGCATTGCCCGATCTGTCCAAATCGGTAAGGGGCGGTAATTTTGTTCCTTTGATCACCTGGCTGAAAGAAAATGTCCATCAGTTTGGCAGCTTTAAAACAACAGATGAGCTCATGACGGATGCGACGGGGCAACCGTTGGGTACAAAAGCCTTCAAGAACCATCTGAAACGCCGTTATCTGAACGGCTGAATTCCCTGTGATTCCGGGTGGGATCAGTATAGAAAGATTGACTCAAAGCAGAGACGGAGAGAGACGGTGCGATATATCAGTACACGTGGTGAAGCGCCCGCGTTGAATTTTGAAGAAGTGGTTCTGACCGGGCTTGCGCGGGATGGCGGCTTATACGTACCTGAAACCTGGCCGCAGATGTCAGCCGACGACATTCGCAATTTGGCCGGGAAAAGCTATGCAGATGTGGCTGCTGAAGTGTTGCAGCCTTTCCTGGGGGACTGCATTGCACCGGAGGAATTCCGTGAAATGACGCGGAAGGCTTATGGAACCTTCTCTCATAAGGCGGTTGTTCCCCTCTCGCAGCTTGGCGAAAATGATTTTCTGATGGAGCTGTATCACGGACCAACTCTGGCCTTCAAAGATGTGGCACTGCAATTACTCGGTCTTTTGTATGATCACCTTCTTGGCCGGCAAGGCGAGAAGGTAACGATTGTTGGCGCAACATCCGGTGATACGGGATCTGCGGCTATTGAAGCCTGCCGGGGGCGGGAGGCGGTGGATATCTTTATTTTGCACCCCGCCGGGAGAGTCTCGGATGTTCAGCGGCGGCAAATGACAACCGTGATGGACAGCAATGTCCACAACATTGCCGTTGAAGGAGATTTTGATGACTGTCAGGCTCTGGTTAAGGCGATGTTCAATGATCATACCTTCCGCGATGAGCTCTGTGTCTCCGCCGTAAATTCGATCAACTGGGCCCGCGTGATGGCCCAGATTACCTATTATTTTACGGCCGCTGTCAGTCTTGGCAGCCCCGACCGTCGGGTGTCCTTCTCTGTTCCGAGCGGAAATTTTGGGGATATCTATGCAGGCTATTGTGCAGCCCGGATGGGATTGCCGGTTGATCAACTGATCGTTGCCACCAATCGAAACGACATCCTGTCCCGTTTCTTTAACACAGGCCAGTATGTCAAAGAAGGGGTGGATCCGACCATCAGCCCCAGTATGGATATTCAGGTTTCCAGTAATTTTGAACGTTTCTTGTTTGATCTCTATGGCCAGCAGGGAGGCGACGTAAAAGAAATGATGCGCAAACTGGAGGATGAGGGCGGTTTTTCTGTCAATATGGCGAAACTCAACCAGGCGACTTTTTCGGCCGGAAAATGTGACGAACAGGACACGTTGGATACAATTTCCGAAACACTGGAACAGAGTGCAAAACTGGTCGATCCGCATACGGCCGTTGGGCTCAAAGTAGCGGCGGATTGCCGCCGAAATTGGGTCACGCCTATGGTAACGCTCTCAACGGCGCATCCTGCCAAGTTTCCGGCTGCGGTTGAAAAAGCGACAGGAATTCATCCTGCGCTTCCGGCTCATATGGCCGATTTGTTTGACCGGGAGGAGAGGTTGGTCACATTGCCTAATGATCTTGCCACTCTTCAGTCCTATATAAAGGAAAGAGCGCGTATTTTAAGCGCTTCCTGATAGAAAGTTATTGAATGAATCTCAAGGTTTCCACATTGAAGAATGGCATGCGGGTTATTTCAGACCCTATGTCCAATCTAGAGACATCTGCTGTTGGCGTCTGGGTCGATACGGGCGCGCGGCACGAGCAACCGGAAGAAAACGGTATCTCGCATGTGCTGGAGCATATGGCCTTTAAAGGGACGGCAAAGCGTAGCGCCCTTGATATTGCGGAAAGCATTGAAGCGGTTGGCGGACATCTGAACGCTTATACCAGCCGCGATCAAACGGCCTATTATGCACGTGTCTTAAAAGATGATGTACCGCTGGCGACCGAGTTGTTGTCAGATATTTTGCAGCATTCTACTTTTGAAAATGACGAGCTGGTGCGTGAAAAAGAGGTTATTGTTCAGGAAATTGGCCAGACCAATGATACGCCGGACGATATTATTTTTGATCACCTGCAGGAAACCGCTTTTTCAGGGCAGGCTGTTGGCCGCTCTATCCTTGGAACCGCAGAGGGGGTTCGGGGTTTTAGCCGGGAGACGGTTTCCGGATATATGAAAAGCCGGTATCTGGCTCCAAAAATGGTTTTGAGTGCGTCCGGTGCCGTTGATCATGATGAACTTGTCAGATTAGCCGAGGATCATTTTTCCGACCTGCCCGTTGACGGGCAGACGGAGATGGAGGGGGCTCACTATACCGGCGGTGAATATCGTGAAGAGCGGGATTTGGAACAAGTCCACTTTGCTTTGTCCGTTCCGGGCATATCCTATCAGGATGACGATTTTTACGCGACTCAGGTCCTGGCGGGGCTTTTGGGCGGTGGTATGTCATCCCGGCTTTTTCAGGAAGTGCGTGAAAAACGTGGTTTATGCTATTCGGTTTTCTCCTTTTCCTCTTCTTTCGCTGATGCCGGTTTGTTCACGGTCTATGCCGGAACAGGGGATGCACAGATAGCAGAGTTGGGCAGTGTGATCTGCGATGAACTGATCCGGGCAACGCAAACCATTACAGACGCCGAAGTTGACCGGGCTTGCGCCCAACATAAAGCAGGCTTGCTGATGGGGCAGGAAAGCCCGGCCGCGCGATGCGAAGTCCACGCCCGCCAGATGCTGATTTATGGCAAAGTGATCTCTCCTCAGGAGATAACGGAGAAAATTGAAGAGATAACGCCAGAGCATCTGAAAAGGGTGGCTGGTCGGCTCTTTCAAAACACGAAACCAAGCCTTGCGGCACTTGGCCCCGTTAAAAACCTTGATCCCTTTGATCAATTTGCGGCAAGATTTGCAAGTTAGGGAAAATATAGCCTTCAATTCTTGATATCAGCAAAGCAAGCGCTCGGTGAGTTAGGTGTGATTGACAAGATTTTGCATTTTGGATCAAAGCGACCGATCGAAGGAGATCGGGTATATATACGCTATCCGCGCCTGTCAGACTGGCAGGCGTGGGCTGAAGTCAGGCAGGCAAGTAGAGCATATCTGGTGCCGTGGGAACCAGTCTGGTCACATGACACTCTCAGCAAATCCTCTTTTCGCGCCAGGTTGAGGCAATATTCCCGCGATTCAAAAGAAGACACCGGATTTGCCTTTTTTATATTTCGAAAGGAAGATAATCGGCTTGTTGGCAGTATAACACTCAGTAATATTCGGCGCGGCGTCGCACAAACAGGCACCATCGGCTACTGGACGGGAGAACCTTATGCGCGGCGAGGTTATATGTTCGAAAGTCTATGTGCGTTGATCCCCGTTTTATTTAAGCATTATGCGTTGCGGCGTCTTGAAGCGGCCTGCATTCCAAAAAATATTGCAAGCGCGTCGTTGTTGGAGAAAGTCGGATTTGTTCAGGAGGGACGGGCCCGTGAATATTTATGCATCAACGGGGTTTGGCAGGATCATCTGCTTTATGCTTTGTTAAAGTCGGACCCGGTCTCGCCG
>JBDWHS010000002.1:0-110297 GCA_039975135.1 Sneathiella sp.
ATTCTGTTTGTCCCTGAAGTTCTGCTTTCTGCGAATTCCATGAAGGCAGGTATGCAAATTCTCAAGCCATTGCTTGCTGAAACGGGTGCGCCTAAGGCCGGCAAAATGGTCATCGGTACCGTCAAAGGTGACATTCATGACATCGGTAAAAATCTGGTGATCATGATGATGGAAGGTGCCGGTTTCGAGGTGATTGATATCGGGATCAATAATCCCGTTGAGAATTACCTGGAGGCGCTGGAGGAGCACAAACCAGATATCATCGGCATGTCAGCCTTGCTCACAACGACGATGCCCTACATGAAGGTTGTGGTGGATGCCATGGTCGAAAAAGGCATTCGGGATGATTATATTGTTATGGTTGGCGGTGCCCCTCTTAACGAGGAATTCGCAGAGAATGTGGGCGCAGATGCATATGGCCGGGACGCGGCAATGACCGTTGAGCTGGCGAAACAGAAAATGCAGGAGCGGCGGGCAGCCTGACCTGCTGTGTTGAGCAAGATGAGTTCTGCATCGCCCACATTACTGATCGCCTGCGGTGCGCTTGCTGTTGAAGCGGGCGCTATCCTCCAGCAGCCAGGTCTTGAGCATATCGCGCTGACCTGTTTGCCTGCGAAACTACACAATACACCGCAAAAAATTCCAGATCTCTTGCGGAACAAGATCCGTGAAAACAAAGCGGCCTATGCAGAGATTTTGGTCCTGTATGGAGATTGTGGAACCGCTGGTGGCATTGATACGGTGCTGGAAGAAGAAGGGGCAAGCCGTATTGCCGGGGCACATTGCTATGAGTTTTACTCCGGCGGTCAGGAATTTGCAGAGCTGGCGGAAGAAGAGCCAGGCAGCTTTTATCTGACGGATTTTCTGGTTCGCCATTTTGACCGGTTGATTTGGCAGGGACTTGGGCTTGAAAAACATCCTGAGCTTCTGCCCCTATATTTCGGAAATTACAACCGCCTTGTCTATCTCGCGCAAAACTCGACAGAAGAGCGAATTGAACAAGCCAAAGAAGCGGCAACTCGACTCGGCCTGACTTATATGTTTCGGGAAACCGGATTAGCGGGTCTGCACCATTTTCTATCTGAGCCAAAGAAACAGGGATTTGGTCTATGAAAATTTCTATCATTTATTGGCGAGACATACCCTCGCAGGTGACTGTTAAACAAGGCAGGAAATCTGCCAAAGTGATGCTGGATCAGCGATTTCAGGAAGCTATTGACCGGGCCGCCATGCGCTCCAAAGCGCATGATAGTGACGCTTATCTGGACGGATGGCGGAAAGAGGAAGGGGGAGAATATGCCGGTGACATGCAGAATATTGTGGACGCTAAAGCCGCTGAAATCGAAGCCCGGATCTGCACCGAAGCGCTGGAGAAACTGGTAACCAGCGACGGTTGGGGACAGGCCAATGCCTAAGGCCGCCTATCAGCCTGCCAGCAGCAGTCCGGTTGCCCGCTCTCGCGCCTTTTATACAGTTCGCCTTTGGTCTGTCCGTCACTCGCGGGGCCTTGAGCGAATGTATAAAATGCTGGCTTCCATATTCCTGAAATTACATCCGGTTTGGAATTGGGTCGGCTACCGCCGGGCCGAGAAGCCGGTTATGGTTGCCGAGAAAATCGTCAAGAGTTTTCTGTTTGATTGTCGGATGTGCGGTCAATGTGCCTTGAGTGATACCGGCATGTCCTGTCCGATGAATTGTCCGAAAAGCTTGCGAAACGGTCCGTGCGGCGGGGTGCGTCCAAATGGGAATTGTGAAGTGGAGCCTGACATGCCCTGTGTCTGGGTTGAAGCCTGGAAAGGCAGTCAATCCATGCAGGACGGTGAGGCAATTTTAAATGTTCAGCCCCCCGTTGATCATTCACTAAAAGGAACTTCGTCTTGGCTGCGGGCGACATCGGAAGCCGCGAATGCAAAGGTGTCGCAATGACGGGATTGCCGTTCAATGAATTTGAAGCGCCATTGCCTCTTTTGCCGGGGCATGTTTCCCACGGGCGTCTCGAACGTGTTTTACGAGCGGGTGAATTTGCTATTACAGCCGAACTTAATCCGCCGGACAGTGCTGACCCAAATGATGTGTTTGAGCGCGGTGCTGTATTTGACGGTTGGGTCGATGGTATCAATGCAACAGATGGCTCCGGTGCCAATTGTCATATGTCATCCGTGGGTATTTGTGCCCTACTGACACGGGTCGGATATTCACCGATCATGCAGATTTCCTGTCGCGACCATAACCGTATTGCCATTCAGGGAAATGTGCTTGGGGCTGCGGCCATGGGAGTGAATAACATCCTTTGCCTCACGGGAGATGGCGTGCAGGCGGGGGATCAGCCTGGTGCGAAGCCGGTCTTCGATCTGGATTGTATGTCGTTGTTGAGAACCATCCGACAAATGCGAGATGAAGGGTTGTTCCTCTCCGGCCGGAAGCTGACATCGCCACCCAAAGTGTTTTTAGGAGCCGCCATCAATCCATTTGCACCGCCTTATGATTTCAGACCCTTGCGGCTGGCGAAAAAAATCGAAGCGGGTGCTCAGTTTGTGCAGTCACAATACTGCTTCGATATCCCGATGCTGGAAGCCTATATGACATCGGTCCGGGATATGGGGCTGGATGAAAAATGCTTCATTCTAATCGGTGTTGGCCCTTTGGCTTCTGCACGTGCCGCTAAATGGATCAGAAGCAATGTGCCGGGTATCCATATTCCGGATGTGATCATCGAACGATTGGAGGGGGCCGAGGATCAGAAACGGGAAGGCAAGAAAATCTGTATTGAAATGCTGCAGCAGATCCGCGAGATGAAAGGCGTCTCCGGCGCCCATGTGATGGCGTATCGACAGGAAGAGCTGGTGGCGGAGATCGTTCATGAATCGGACGTTTTGAAGGATCGCAAGCCTTGGACGCGGGAAGCTGTACCGGGATTTGAAGCCGTAGTTGAAGCTACTGATAACACTCGAGAGCACCTGGGTGAGGAGATTGATCCATCGGAAGCTGTCGCTGCCGCTTCTGATTAATGGCATGTCGGATAGAAGCTAGTCACAAAGTCAATTCAGACAAATAGTGAGGTGAAGAGATTAAATCTCGCTCGATCAACTCCCGCATAAAGGGCCTAGTAATGACAGATACCGTTCTTTCATCCGCAACCAAAGAGGTTGTTATTGGTTTTGACCGACCCTTCGTGATTATTGGAGAGCGGATTAATCCAACCGGACGAAAACTTTTGTCCGCAGAGATGAAAGAAGGCGATTATAGTCGGGTGCAATCGGATACGCTTGCCCAGATCGCTGCGGGTGCCCAGATGCTGGATGTCAATGCGGGCATACCGCTCGCTGACGAACCTCGTATTTTGGCGGAAGTTGTCCAATTGGTTCAATCGCTTACCGATGCCCCTTTATCTATTGATTCATCCATCGTCGCTGCCCTGGAATCAGGTCTTAGCGTCTATCAGGGGAAAGCGCTGGTGAACTCTGTTACTGGTGAAGAAGATCGGTTGGAGACGGTCTTGCCGCTGGTGAAGAAGCATGGAGCGGCGGTTGTTGCAATATCGAACGATGAAAGCGGTATTTCAGAAGACCCCGATGTGCGCTTTGAGGTTGCCAAAAAGATTGTCGAGCGGGCACAGGATTATGGTATTTCTTCCGCTGATGTTGTCGTTGATCCGCTGGTTATGCCGGTTGGTGCCATCAATGATGCCGGACGACAGGTTTTAAAACTGATCCGCCGGTTGCGTGAAGAGCTTAAAGTCAATACCACATGCGGAGCCTCTAATTTCAGTTTTGGATTGCCGAACCGGCATGGTCTTAACGCCTCCTTTTTATCGATGGCTATTGGGGCCGGGATGACATCGGCGATCACCAATCCTTTGCATGAGCCTGAAATGGCTGCAGTCATGGGAGCAAATGCTGTTATGGGAGCCGATCCCAATTGTGCCGAATGGATCCGGAAATATCGTGAACCCACCGAAGAAGGTGCAGAAGGGGAAGGGGGACGCCGGGGCGGAAGACGGCGGAGGCGCAATGCCTGATCATCTGCAGCCCGATCATCTGATTGTCTTTACCCCGTCTGGAAAGCGAGGACGCTTTCCGGAAGGAACCTCCATTTTGCAGGCAGCTCAAACGCTGGGTGTTGATATCGACAGCGTTTGTGGTGGTCGGGGCATTTGCGGGCGTTGTCAGGTGGAGCCGTCCTATGGAGAGTTTGCGAAATTCGCCATTAAAAGCGACCCGGAATCTTTAAGCAAATTTGCCCCGGGCGAGAAGAAGTATGATGAGCGTCGGGGATTGCTGGATGGGCGCCGGCTGAGCTGTCACGTTACCCTTAAAGGGGATACTGTGATTGATGTACCTGCTTCCAGCCAGGTGCATAAACAAATCATCGTCAAGTCCGCCGAGGATCGAAAAATCGAGATCGATCCGGCTATTCGCCTCCATTATGTGACCGTCCAGGAACCGGACATGCATAATCCAACCGGTGATTTCGAGCGGTTGGTTATTGCTCTGGAGCAGCAATGGGGGCTTCCCGATCTGGATTGTGATTTACGGATATTGCAACGCCTGCAAAATGACTTAAAGCAAGGAAACTGGTCTGTTACAGTTGCCGTACATCGCGAGGCTCGTATCACGGCTATCTGGCCGGGATTTCACAACGAGGCGTATGGTGTCGCTGTTGACGTAGGCTCAACAACCATTGCCATGCATCTTTGCAATCTGTCGACTGGTACGGTGATTGCTTCTGCCGGCATGATGAACCCTCAAATTCGCTTTGGTGAAGATCTGATGAGCCGGGTTTCCTATGTGATGATGAATCCAGGGGGGGAGGTGACGCTGACCAAGGCGATCCGGGATGGGATTAACAGCCTGATTAAAGAAGTCAGTGAAGCCGCTGGTATCAGTCCGATGGACATCCTGAACAGCGTCTTTGTCGGTAACCCGATCATGCATCATCTGCTTTTGGGCATCGATCCTACAGAGTTGGGAGGGGCTCCCTTTTCGCTGGCGACGAATTCTGGTTTGACGCTCTGGGCAACAGAGATTGACTTAAAGAGTAATCCGGATGGTCGTGTCTATTTCCTGCCTTGCATTGCTGGGCATGTGGGCGCGGATACAACGGCTGTCATCCTGTCTGAAGCTCCGCATTTGCAGGAGAAGGTGACCTTAATTGTCGATGTGGGAACCAATGCTGAGCTGGTGCTTGGCAATAATGAGCGCCTTCTGGCAGCCTCTTCGCCCACCGGGCCTGCTTTCGAAGGTGCTCAGATTGCTTGTGGTCAGCGGGCGGCCGCCGGTGCAATTGAGCGTGTCCGCATTGATCCTGAGACAAAGCAGGCCCGGTATAAGGTGATCGGCTGTGATTTATGGTCTCATGAAGATGGCTTTGAAGACGCCATAAAGGATTTCGGCGTTACTGGAATATGTGGGTCTGGCATTATCGAAGCATTGGCGGAAATGTACTTGGCTGGCCTTTTGTCTACGGATGGTGTGATTGACGGCAGCTTTGCAGAGAGCTGTGCGTATATTATTCCCGAAGGGCGGACTTTTGCCTATGTCATGCGCGAAGATGAGGTTAATCCAATCCGCGTTTATCAGACAGATGTCAGGGCCATTCAGCTGGCTAAGGCCGCCTTGCATGCGGGAGCCCGGTTGCTGATGGATCGTTTCGGGGTCAAAACCGTCGACCGTGTACTTCTAACAGGTGCATTTGGCAGCCATATTGATATCAAGTATGCCATGATTTTGGGTATGATTCCCGATTGCGCACTTGATGAAGTCAAGGCGATTGGTAATGCCGCGGGTATTGGCGCGCGTATTGCTCTTCTCAATCAGGGTGCCCGGGATGAAGCTGAACAGCTGATCCGCCAGGTGGAGAAAGTGGAGACGGCTGTTGAACCTGATTTTCAGCAGTATTTTATCGATGCGATGGCATTGCCGCATAAAACAGAACCCTACAAAAATCTGGCGGCAGTTGTGAGGCTGCCAGAGCCAAAATTGGCCGCTGCACCCGAAGGGAATATGCAGGGGCGCCCCCGCCGCCGTAGGCGTCGGTCCGGCTAATTTTTGCGGGGTATTTTACGCTCTTCGCTGGGCGTATGACCGAAATGTTCGCGGTGGCACTTGGAAAAATGGGAGGCCGAGACAAAGCCGCAGGCCAAGGCAACTTCAATAATGGGCAAGCTGGTCTGTGTGAGCAGGTAGCGGGCGCGGTCAAGCCGCAGTCCCAGATAATAGCGTGTCGGCGAATGGCCCAGATATTTTTGAAAAAGCCGTTCCAGTTGTCGGGTTGATAACCCCACATTGACGGCAAGATCACTGCAACTTAATGGCTCTTCCAGATTGTCTTCCATACAGGAAATCGCGGCCAGAAGCTTAGGGTGGGATATCCCCAATCGGGCCCGAAGCTCCATGCGCTGCCGTTCGTGACCATCCCGAATACGGTGGTGAATAAGCTGCTCGGCAACGGCGAGGGCAATATCGTGACTGGTATGGTTTGACACCAGGCTGAGCATCATGTCGAGGGAAGCGGTGCCTCCTGCGCATGTAAAGCGGTTTCGATCAATTTCGAAGAGCTCAGTAGTTATATCCAGCTCCGGAAACTCCTCGCGAAGGCCTGAGGTGTTTTCCCAGTGAATTGTCCCTCTGTGATCTTTCAACATCCCCGCTTTTGCAAGGATATAGGTCGCGGTGCAAATGGCACCAATCGCGGCGCCACGGGTAGCCGCTTTGCGCAATGCGGCCATGATCTGTGCGGTACAGTGGGATTGGATATTAATCCCTCCGCAAACAAAAAGCGTATGAAGGGAAGGGAGTTCGGAAATCTTTCCGGCCACTGGGAAATCGAGCCCCGCACTACTGGTGACGGATTGTCCGTCTTCAGAATAACAGGACCAGTCATAAATCTTTCTTCCAGCAACCCGATTGGCCAGCCGCAAGGGCTCGATCGCCGAAATGAAAGCCATAGCGGAAAATTCAGGAACAAGGCAGAAGCCGATGCGATAATCGGCTTCCCCTACATTTTCCAGTATTCCGGTTTCGGGTTTGGATAGTTCCAGCTCACTCATAAAAAAACGCTACTTCAACTCCTGAAAACCGGCAACAAATTTCGTATCAAATAAACGATCAGAACAATCCGACAATCTGACCATTTTCGTCGACATCGATTTTATCCGCGGCGGGTACCCTTGGAAGGCCCGGCATCGTCATGATATCACCGCAGACCACGACCACGAATTCTGCACCGCCTGCAACCCTGATTTCCCGAATGGGAACCACATGGTTGGACGGCGCGCCTTTCAAATTGGGATCGGTGGAGAAGCTGTATTGGGTTTTGGCAATACAGACGGGGTAATGGCCGAAACCTTTATCTTGCAAGTCCTGAAATTGGGTGCGGACTTTTTTATCGGCGATGATGTCATCCGCCGCATAGATCTTTTGAGCAACAGACTTTACTTTGTCCCAAAGCTGTTCGCCGTCTTCATACATCAGCTTGAGGTCCGTATTGGGTTCTTCAAGTTGATCCGCTACAGCGTGAGCCAGGGCTTCCGCTCCCGCACCGCCATTCCCCCAATGGTCGGAGAGAATGGCTTTCACATCATGAGCGCCACAGATTTCACCCAATGCCGCGACTTCGCCCTCCGTATCTGCTGAAAATTTGTTGATGGCAACAATGACTGGCAGTCCGAATTTACGTAGGTTGTCGATATGACGAGTGAGATTGCGAGAGCCTTTTTGAACAGCTTCGATATTCTCTGCTCCCAGATCTTCTTTTGCGACCCCACCATGCATTTTGAGGGCGCGAATAGTGGCGACAACAACGGCTACTTCGGGATTGAGGCCTGCTTTGCGGCATTTTATATCAAGGAATTTTTCAGCGCCGAGATCAGCACCAAAGCCAGCTTCCGTTACAACATAGTCGGCGAGTTTTAACGCAGTTTTTGTGGCAAGGACCGAATTGCAGCCATGGGCGATATTTCCGAAAGGACCGCCATGAATGAAGGCGGGGTTATTCTCCAGGGTCTGGACAAGATTGGGCTGAAACGCGTCTTTCAGAAGAGCTGTCATGGCACCATGGGCATTGAGGTCTCTGGCAAAGACAGGGTTCCTCTCTCGTGTGTAGCCAACCACAATATTACCAAGCCGGTTCTTGAGATCCTTAAGATCAGTCGCCAGGCAGAAGATCGCCATAACCTCGGAGGCGACCGTAATGTCAAAGTGATCTTCGCGCGGAAAGCCATCTGCGATACCGCCCAGGCTGCCAACGATATTGCGAAGAGCCCTGTCATTCATGTCGACGACGCGCCGCCAGCTGATACGGCGCTCGTCCAGTTCCAATTCGTTGCCCCAATAGATATGATTATCAATCATGGCGGAGAGGAGATTGTTGGCAACGCCAATGGCGTGGAAGTCGCCGGTGAAATGCAAGTTAATATCTGTCATGGGGACTACTTGCGCATAACCGCCGCCCGCGGCCCCGCCTTTCATGCCAAAACAAGGGCCTAAGGAAGGCTCCCGCAGGCATATCATGGTTTTCTTGCCGATGCGGTTGAGGGCGTCCCCAAGCCCGACGGTTGTCGTGGTTTTGCCTTCACCGGCCGGAGTTGGCGTCATCGCTGTCACCAAAATGAGTTTACCGTCGGGTTTGTCTTGCAGGCTCTTTATATAATCAAGTGAGACCTTGGCTTTGTAATGGCCGTAAGGTTCCAGATTTTCTGCATCGATGCCAAGGCGTTGCTCTGCGATTCCTATGACAGGCTTCATATCAGCCGCATTGGCAATATCAATATCGCTTTTCGGATTATCATGTTGTGATGTCATCGGCGTTGTCCACTGTTAGAGCCTTAGGGCGTATCCAAGGAATTATAACCGGAGGGTGGTCCCTCTCTTCTGGCGGTAAATTTCGACCATCGTGCGGCGGGATAAACAGTTGCGCTGTTCATAATGCGACACTAACTCTTCAACATGCGGTGGTGCAAGCATGTGCCGGTTCAAAAGGAAAACACGAAGCTGTGAGACTGTGTCGGAATTGCTTCATTAAGTGACCGATCGGGACATTTTATCTGGACGAGCACATGGCAAGTTCTTACCTTCGCAGATAAGTCTAATGTCGGGGGCGAAAGTGAATGGCCAGATACTCAATATTCTCGATTGCACGCAATGCACTCAAGCATCATCAGGACTGGCCTCGCCAATGGCGTAGTCCGGAACCCAAGGCTGAGTATGATGTGGTGATTGTAGGCGGTGGCGGGCATGGCTTGTCGACGGCTTATTATCTGGCAAAAGAACACGGCATCACAAATGTAGCGGTGTTGGAAAAAGGTTGGCTGGGCGGTGGCAATACAGCGCGGAACACAACCATTGTTCGATCAAACTATCTTTGGGATGAAAGTGCAGGCATTTACGAGAAATCACTGAAACTCTGGGAAGGGCTGTCGCAGGACATCAATTATAATGTGATGCTCAGTCAGCGTGGTGTTCTCAATCTTGCCCACAATTTGGGCGATGTGCGCGAAGGCAAGCGCCGGGTGAATGCAAACCGGCTCAATGGCGTGGATGCAGAATGGCTTGACGCTGATGGCGTTAAGGAATTTTGTCCGGTGATCAATACCTCGTCCAAAACCCGACATCCGGTTTTAGGGGCGACTTTGCAGCGCCGCGGCGGAGTTGCTCGCCATGACAGTGTTGCCTGGGGATATGCACGGGCGGCGGATGCCCGGGGCGTGGATATTATCCAAAATTGCGAAGTCACCGGGATCCGCAGAGACGGCAATGTTGTGACAGGGGTCGAAACATCGCGCGGATTTATCGGTGCAAAGAAAGTGGCATTGGTGACAGCAGGACATAGTTCTGTCCTCGCGTCGATGGCTGATATCAGGCTTCCCATTGAAAGCCATCCTCTTCAAGCTTTGGTTTCTGAACCGATCAAACCGGTCATTGACTGTGTTGTCATGTCCGGGGCGGTACATGTCTATGTCAGCCAGTCCGACAAGGGGGAGTTGGTGATGGGGGCAGGCATTGACAGTTTTAACTCTTATGGCCAGCGCGGCAGCTTCCATGTGATTGAACATCAATTGGGGGCGTGTTTGGAATTATTCCCTATTTTTAGCCGGGTTCGTATGATGCGAAGCTGGGGCGGTATCGTTGATACATGTCCGGACGCTTCACCTATTATATCAAAAACACCGGTTAATGGTCTGTATATTAATGGTGGTTGGGGCACAGGTGGTTTCAAGGCGACGCCTGGATCCGGTTGGTGTTTCGCGCATACCGTTGCCAAAGACGAGCCGCATTCTTTGAATGCACCCTTTAGTTTGGATCGCTTTACCAGTGGTGCTCTCGTTGCGGAACATGGTGCAGCTGCTGTCGCTCACTAGGAGGATATGGTATGCTACTAATTAGATGTCCCTGGTGCGGTGATCGCCCTGAAACTGAATTTCATTATGGCGGTGAAGCGCATATCGCTCGGCCTGAAAATTCTGAAAAACTGAGCGATCAGGAATGGGCGGATTTTCTGTTTATGCGGACAAACAGCAAAGGCTTGTTCAAGGAGCGCTGGTATCACAGTAATGGATGCCGTCAGTGGTTTAATGTGCTTCGCAATACGGTCTCTCATGAAATTCTGTCGATATACAAGATGGGAGAGAAACCTCCAGTTTCCGACTTTGAAGGAGGAGATCAATGAGTCGCGTCAACAGAACCGCGATAGGCGGTAAAATTGATCGGGAAAAATCAATCTCCTTTACCTTCAATAACGTGCGGTATACGGGCTTTGCAGGGGATACTCTAGCGTCGGCGTTGCTCGCCAATGGTGTCCATTTGGTGGGCCGCAGTTTCAAATATCATCGCCCGCGCGGTATCGTCGCTGCAGGTGCGGAAGAGCCTGGCGCAATGGTGCAGTTGGAAGAAGGGGCTGAGACACAACCCAATATCCGGGCAACACAAATCGAATTATATGAAGGCTTGAAAGCAACCAGCGTCAATGTCTGGCCCAGTGTGGAATTTGATGTAAGCGCCGTCAACGGCCTGTTTGCCAAAATCATGACAGCCGGTTTTTATAATAAAACCTTTATGTGGCCGAAATCCTTCTGGATGAAATTCTACGAACCCGTTATCCGCAGGGCAGCAGGATGGGGGCGGGCCCCGACGGAAAAAGATCCGGACCTGTATGATCATAAGCATGTCCATACAGATGTCGCCGTGATTGGTGCCGGACCTGCCGGGCTGATGGCAGCCCTTGAGGCGGCCAGGGCAGGTGCGCGGGTAATGCTGGTGGATGAGCAGAGTGAGCCCGGGGGTCGGCTTCTATCGGAGAGCCGTATGATAGATGGTGGCCCTTCTGATGATTGGGTCGATGCGGTGGTGTCTGAACTGGCTGCCATGGAAGATGTTGCGATCCTTACCCGAACCGTTTTGTTCGGATATTACGATCAAAATTATTTATGTGCTGTTGAGCATAAAGCGGATCATATCCCTCTTTCGGAGCGGGCTGGAAAAGCACGGCAGAGAACTTGGCATATCCGTGCAAAACAGGTCGTCTTGGCAACGGGGGCTCACGAACGCCCTCTGGTTTTTGCTGACAATGACCGACCGGGTGTAATGTTGGCAGGTTCTGTGCAGACCTATCTGAACCGGTATGGCGTTTTGCCGGGCAAGCAGCTGGTTCTTTTTACCAATAATGATGGAGCCTACGAGACGGCGCTTGAGATGAAAAATGCAGGTGCTTCTATTGTTGCCGTTGTTGATGTGCGCTTGAAAGCGGGCGGGATAGCACAGGAAGCCGCAGAAGCGGGGATCGAGGTCTTGAACGGCTATGCCATAACGGGGACGAAAGGCCGGAAAAGAATTTCTGCTGTCGAAGTCAGGGCCATTCAAAAAGGCGCGAAGCAATATACCAGTGCCGGGCGCTGGCTGGAATGCGATCTGCTTGCCATGTCCGGCGGATGGAGTCCGGTGGTTCATTTGTTTAGCCAATCCCAGGGTAAACTCGCTTTTGATCCGCAGAAATCCTGCTATGTGCCGGAAACATCCGTTCAAAAACAAGTCGTTGCCGGATCCGCAAATGGAGAATTTGGTCTGGAAGCCTGCCTGAGAGAGGGTGTTTTTGCAGGCCGTGCAGCAGCCAAGGAAGCGGGTTTTCTGTTTAAAACGGCGCCAATGGAGCCTGTTGTTGAAGCTCTCGATCCCGGATTGCCGGAACCATTCTGGATCGTTCCGGGACCGGTTCCTATAGGAGAGGGAAGCGCGAAGCATTTTGTTGATTTGCAAAATGACACGACAGCAGCTGATATCGCCCTGGCGACCCGGGAGGGGTTTGAAAGTTCTGAACATGTCAAACGCTATACGCTGACTGGATTTGGGACAGACCAAGGGAAGACATCCAATATTAATGCCCTCGGTATTTTGTCAGGCCTACTGGATAAGCCATTGGCTGAAATCGGAACGACAACCTTCCGTCCGCCTTATACGCCTGTTTCATTCGGCGCTCTTGCCGGGCGTAATTTGGGGCGCTGGTCTGACCCGGTGCGAGAAACGAGCATTCATGACTGGCACGGGGAAAATGGGGCTTTGTTTGAAAATGTCGGTCAATGGCATCGCCCCTGGTATTACCCAAAATCAGGCGAGACGATGCAGCAGACTCTGAACCGGGAGTGCCTTGCCGTTAGAAACTCTGTGGGTGTTTTGGATGCGTCCACCTTGGGTAAAATCGATATCAAGGGCCCAGATGCTGCGGCATTCCTCAACCTTATTTATACCAATGCCTGGGCGAAGCTGGGTGTCGGCAGGGTGCGCTACGGTCTGATGTGTCATGAAGATGGTATGGTCTTTGATGACGGAACGACCGCGCGCTTGGCAGAAGATCAGTTCTTGATGACCACTACAACCGGGAATGCTGCCCAGGTCCTAGACTGGTTGGAGGAGTATCTGCAAACGGAATGGCCAGATCTGAAGGTTTACTGCACGTCTGTCACCGAACAATGGGCAACTGTTTCCATTGCCGGACCAAAATCTAGAAAGCTGTTACAGAAACTGGCCCCGGAAATAAACCTGGACCCGGAAGCCTTTCCGTTTATGAGCTTTAAGGAAGGGAATGTTGCCGGTTTGCAGGCACGGGTTTTCCGGATCAGTTTTACCGGAGAGCTTTCCTACGAGATCAATGTTCCCTGGCATGCGGGCCGGGCACTTTGGGACGCTGTCATGGAGGCCGGAGCCGAGTTTGATGTCACTCCGTATGGAACCGAGAGCATGCATGTTCTGAGGGCTGAAAAAGGGTTCATCATTGTGGGCCAAGAAACCGATGGTACAACAACACCGCAGGATTTAGGGATGGACTGGATCGTTTCGAAAAAGAAGCCAGACTTTATCGGCAAACGGTCCTGGACACGTGCAGATGCCATACGGGAAGATCGCAAGCAGCTGGTTGGCCTGCTCACTGACGATGAGAATGAGGTCCTGCCAGAAGGTGCCCAGTTGGTGTTTGACAAGCATGCGCCTATCCCCATGCCGATGGTCGGGCATGTCACTTCCAGTTATTACAGCGCAGCACTTGGGCGATCCATTGCTCTGGCACTGGTGAAGGGCGGCGCCGCAAAAGAGGGAGAGGTAATCCATGCGCCTTTGATCGGTAAAACGGTCTCCGCTAAAATTACCGGTACTGTCTTTTATGATAAAGAAGGGGAGAAGCTTGATGGGGATGTTTGATCATTGGGTGTCGCCGCTTGCAGCGTGGCCGGAACTTTTCTCTGAAAGCCTTCAAGAACTTGATGGTCAGGCTCAGATCAATGTGCGCGGTAACCCGGACGAGAAGGCATTTACAGACTGGATAAAAAAAGGCCTCTCCATAAGCTTGCCAATGGAACCTAACCAGACGGAAGTTGGGAAGAATTGCAAGGCTCTTTGGCTTGCTCCGACGGAATGGATGGTGATTGCACCGGGTGAACCAGCCACACTTCTGAATGAACTTAAATCCCCACCTGCTGATCTTCACACCGCGATAACGGATGTCAGTGCCAATCGGGTTATTCTGGAGCTTGACGGCAAATATGCCCGGGATGTGTTGACCAAATCCTGCGAGCTTGATTTTCATCCAAATGCTTTTCCGGAGAGGCATGTGGTCCAAACCTCAATCGCCAAATCACAGGCGATTATTGAGCATGTGGCAGCGGATCAATACCATCTGTATATCCGGAATTCCTTTGCCCGTTATGCCGCCGAATGGCTTAGCGATGCGTTGAAGGAATATCAGGACTAAGGCGGCGGTTTGCCCGGGAGCGGGCGAAGACAACGATCAACGTTCCGCCTGCAACGACAAGGGCAAGAACGAATGTTTCCGTCTGAAGCCGGGATGAGCTGAGCAGGCCATATGCAACAGCCGCCTGTTCAAGCACCATGCCGGCAAAAGGCAACAAAGCAATGGCCGCTAGATAATTTTGGGCACCGACGAGGCGAATGGACCAAAAGGCGAATACCATCGATGGTGCCCGTAAAGTGACTCCGACAGCAACACTGATGCTGATCGATTGCCAATCCAAAAAAGGAGCCGTTGCCCCTCCTTGCCCAAGTTTTAAAAGAAGGAAGAAGCTTGCTGTAACCAGCAAAACCGAACCGGTAAAGCGAAAACGGGCACCGGGTTCGTCTGAGATATTATCTGGATGTCGTTCTGCCAGAATACTGATCAGGACGAGACAGAGTGCATTGGAGACCATAAGCCAAAGAACTTCATAAGCGACCGTATTCTCTATATGAAAAAACAAAGCGATGATGGCACCCGTAATCACGATGTGCCCAGTCCACTCTCCATAGGATGGTTGTTTCCCATGGAAAAGCCAGAGGGCGATCGCAATTAACGGAACTGCAAAAGTGCCAATCGTACCGGCTTCCAGAACACTGATCCAGACAAGTGCTGCTGTATAGAGGGCTGCTGACAAAACACGGAGCATCCCGATTATCCAAGTGAAAGGCAGGCGAAAACTGGCAAGAGAGAAGGTGTGCTTGCCACCCATAACCAACAGAATGATACCGCCAGAAAAGAGTTGCATGAAGCTGAAAAACCAGGGATCCAGGTGAAAATTGAGAAGTAGGACTCGGCTGACAACGCTGAGAATGGACCACAGGAAAATAGCAGCGGCCGTAATCGTGAAAGGCAGGGACATCAAAGGCACTCCAAATAAGGAAGAGCTCATAATTTGATGAATCTAGCGTTATAAATAAATTCCTTAAATATATATCATGTGTTAAAAATATGTATCATGGAATGGGCTGATTTGCGTATTTTTCTGGCAGTCGCCGAAGTCGGTAGTTTGCGCCAGGCGGCGGACAAGTTGGGTGTGACCCAACCGACCGTTGCGCGCAGAATTCGCAATTTGGAGATGGATCTTGGTCTTCCGCTTTTTGAGAGAACCCGAGAAGGTCACCGGCTTACCCCGGCAGGTGCTGCGCTTTTACCAGATGTCCGGCTTGTCGAAACAGCTGCTTTAAGGGTTGAGCAGAAGTCTCTTGGATTAACGGATCAGCTCTCTGAAACAGTCCGGGTTGAAGCAGGAGAAACGGCCGCCGCTATTTTGGCAGAGGGGTTGAGCCTGATGCCGGATGGGCCCAATGTTGAGCTTTTGGTGACAGGATTGCATACAACTGAGGCTGACCGCCCGCCCGAAATTCTTGTGCGGCATGATATGCCAAGTTCAGGTCAAGCACTGACTAAACGGGTTGGATCGATTGAAAGCGCGGTTTATGGCGCTCCAAATATCGTCGAAGGGCGAGTGTTGCCGCTCACACCCGCTGATCTTGCGACCCTCCCATGGTTGGGGTTTGTTGAGGAGCAGGAGGTGTATATCACCATGCGCTGGCTTCGAGAGTGTATGAGGGGACGCGCACCTGCAGCGCGATTGATGAATACGGACCTTATGATTGCGGCGGCCAAGAGCGGCGTAGGGGTTGCTGTTTTGCCCTGTTTTAGGGGAGATTATGTGCCGGAATTGGTGAGGTTGACAGGTCCTGTTGAAGAGCTCCATGCGGACTATTGGACTGTAACAGATCCTGATTTGTCCCGGAATTCTGCAGTACGCACCACAATAAACTGGATTGCAAATTGTTTTCAATTTGCGGAGAAACGGGACAAGGCAGAGACGCGTTAAGATCGCGCAATAGACAATCACCTTTCAAGAAGGCGGGCCTTTGTCGCCTGCTGTAAGCGGCTGGGGTTAATGGCAAAGACTGCGTTGGAAGTGCCCCCTGCAACCCAGACCGTTTCATGCCGGAGCAGAGCGGGGTCCATGAAGGTCGGTAGCGATATTTTATGCCCAAGCGGGGAGACACCGCCGATAGAAAAGCCGGTGAGATCCCGGATGGTTTGGGCATTGGCTTGTTTAAGGGGAGCTCCGATGGTACGGGCTGCCCTCTCCAGATCTGCTTTCTGATCTCCTGGGCTCAGCAGCAGGGCAAGTTTTTTGGTGTCAATTCGCAAGAAAATCAGGGATTTGACGATCTGCGATAAAGTACAGCCATATGCTGCAGCGGCCTCTTCAGCGGTTCGCGTGCTGTCCGGCATGGAGAGGATTGTGATGTCCAGCCCCAATATCGCGGCTGCCTGTTCGACGCGCCTGATGCTGCGGCTCATGACGCCTCCTTTCCTGTCAGTGCAAGATTTAGATAATTTTCGCCGAGAATGCCTCGTATTTCCTTCTGTGAGAAACCAACAGCCAGCAATTCAGTAACAAGCTCGGTGATCTGTTCTGGCTGCAGAAAATGCCAAGGCGGATCGGGGTATCCGCGGGGCCAACTCAGCCGATTTTGATGAAAAAAGCGATAGTCGCTACCCGCCAGATACATGAAGTCGAGGCCAAGCCCAAGATGATCCGCACCAATGATCTCAGCGATATAGGCGGCATGGCGAGCCATTTCCGAGGGGATTTCCTGTGCCTCTGCTCCCAAAAACATTCCAACACCGTTTAAACCGATATAACTCCCGACCTGGGCAGCCGTCTGTAACTGCTCGTCTGTTAGATTGCGTTCGTGCTCAAAAAGGGCACGCGCATTGGAGTGGGAAAAGAGAGGCGGGCTTTTCAGGCCCATTTGCAGAACATCAAAGCTCGTTTTCAGGCCACAATGGGTCAAATCAATGCGCATGCCAACATCGTCCATTCGGGTCACCAGCGCTCGACCGCGATCCGAAAGCCCTGCATTACGCGTTTCATGGCACCCGTCTGCAAAGGGATTGGCATCATTATAGGCCAGGATGGCGCGTTGGACACCGGCCGCATAAAATGCATCCACCATATCCAGGGATGTTAGAAAAGGGGTGCTGGTCTGAAAGTGAAATGAAGCGGAGAGTTGTCCGGTTTTATGAGCATCTCGAATGATGTTGGTGTCATGGGCAATTTTGGCACCGCTTAAGCGTAAAGCCGCCGCGATGGATCCGAGCTGGATAAGGGCATCCGCCGCGGTTTCCTGCCCGCCTGCCAACGTGAAGGAGATATGACTGAAGCCGTTATTGCGAAGTCGTGCAAGATGCTTCAGCAGATCTGCCCCTTCAGGCAGATAGGTTTGTGACCAGGGCAGCAGGCCATCGATAATCGGTGCGCCTTGCAACCAGGGGAAGGTCTCTGTCAGGCTATTCAGGGTCATAGAGCCCAGGCCTTTCTGACGCGCTCCCGAAGGCCGGTCAGCCGATTTACAGGTTCATTCGCAAAGACAAAACGAAGATAACGCCCCGCTCTTTCCTCAGTGCCCCAACCGGACATTGGCGTGGCTGCAACGGCCCCTTTTTTGAAGAGTATTGAAGAGGCATCCGAGGGGGATAGGCCGAGCGCTTTGGTGTCGATAAGCAGGGACCATCCTCCGTCGGGCGAGATAACGGGCAGATCGCGGAGTTCATCGAGAATAACATCGCGCCGAGCCTGCCATTCCCGGGTCGCTTCTGCTACGCCATCGTCTTCTGTCAGCAGGGCCGCCGCGGCACCCGGCATGCCGATACCAACCTGACAAACCACATTGGACAGGCTGACCAACGCAATATCCGCCATGATGGATTTGGGGCCGGTAATCCAGCCAACCCGCCAGCCAATCATCCGATATTCTTTTGAAACAGAGCCGACTGAAATGACGCGATCGGCCACGCCGTCCAGGGAAGCCGGATGAAGAACAGGCTGATTGGTGAATAGAATCCGCTCCATAGCCGCGTCATGCAAGATCCAGGCATTCGCCTTTTGCGCAACAGCGGCAATTTCCTGCCATTCTTCCCGTGTATGGACGAGTCCTGTTGGCATGGAAGGGCTCATTGTTAAAACAGCCTTTGTGTTGGAGGAGACCGCATCATGAAGGGCGTCAAGATCGAGCCTCCAGCGCCCCGTCGCCTTGAGAAGGGGCACAAAGCGAGGAACGCCGCCTGCCAGCCGAATGCGATTGATCAGTCCTGCATAGGCAGGATCTGTAATGATCACTTCATCCCCTGGCTCCAGCAAAGCGAGCAAGGCATTCAGAATGCCGGATAGCCCTCCCGCTGAAATAATACACTGTGAATTCGCGTCATACTGAACCTGTGTTGTCTCGAAGAGGCGATCGACAACCGCTTGCCGCAACGCATTAATACCGAGAAAGGGAAGGTAGCTGTTGGCATCATCCCGAGTGACAGCGGCAAGTGTTGCATCAATGGCCGCTCTCGGCGGCGGGATGTCTGTATCCAGATTCTCAAGCCTCAACATGTCCGGATTATCCGCGGCATCGGCTGCATTTCCCATTTTGTCAACGCCGATACCTGGAATATGAGCTAATCTGCTAACTGTCATATCATTCTCCAATTTGGATCCAATATTAAAATATGTATGTAATAATAAAGATTGCAGGTCAAGTATCTCTCTGTTAGATGTGAGGCCATGCAGGCAAAGGAACAAAAAAAAGGGGACCGGACCGAGCTTCTTGTGGAGGCTCTCCGGACAGCTATTATTCTGGGCGAATTGGAACCTGGTCAGGCGTTAAGGCAGGAAGAGCTGGCACAGAATTATTCATCCAGCCGGATGCCGGTCAGAGAAGCTTTACGTACTTTGAGTGGGGAAGGGCTTGTTCAGCTTATTCCTAACCGCGGTGCAATTGTTGCGCCGATTAACGCGGATGAGTTGCAGGAAAACACAGAAATGCGCGAAGTGTCGGAGCTCCTTGCTCTGCGCCTGGCTGTCCCTCATTTGTCGAACGCTCAAATTGATGAGGCTGCCGCTATTCAGGATCTGATTGAGAGGTCGAGTATCGAAAAGTTTGGCGGCCTGAATAAGGCATTTCATGCAAAATTATATGAGCCTTGCAAACGACCTCGGTTATTGGCCCATATCACCAGCCTTCATGATATTGCAGAAAGATATATGCATTATACGCTTTCCCGGCTCGATTATACTGAAGCTTCGTCAGACGAACACCGGATGCTTCTCGATGCATGTTATCAGCGGGATGTTGAGGCAGCGCAAGCTATTCTGTCCAATCATATTTCAAAAGCAGGCGTCGTTCTGGGCACGCATTTAAGGAACCTGCGTGGGTAAATTGTGAATTGATGATCAGAAGGATGAAGGGAAGTGAGCGTGAGAGACGGCTTGAGGCAGAAGATTATCGAGGTTTGCGAGAAAAAAATTGAGCAAAAAGGCGAGGAGGTTGGCTTGTCCTTCTATGCTTTTTTCGCCAATAAAAATGACGATCCAGATCTGCTGATGGAGGCAGCTGAGTGGTGGATCAAAACCCATATGCTGGACCATTTCGAAAAAGCGGTGAAAATTCGAAAAATGGTAAGAAATGGGCTTTGAAGCCGGTTGCAACCCTTATTTACTCATCTTGAAAAGGCGGTGAAAGCACCTGCTCCGATCAGTGAGCCTGCCCCCATTTTGTTTAATACGGATAGTATCGCCGGGTTTTTAAAACCATTCCTGAGCTGATCGCCGATCATGATCCAGATAAATGTGCTGATCATGACCATCGCCAAAAATGTAATTTCAATAACCGCAAGCTGGAGTAAAGCGGGCTCCCCTGCATCGATAAATTGCGGCAAAAAGGCGACGAAGAAAACAATATCTTTGGGGTTCAGGGCTGTCACAATGAAGGCCTGGCGGAACAGTATCCAACGATTGGCCTGGCCCTCGGACTTGATGACTGTTTGCGGTTTTAACCCTGTTCGCCAGACGGAAATACCGAGCCATACAAGGTACAAGGCACCACATATTTTCAGTAAGATGAAAAGTTCTGCAGACGCTGCGAGAATAGCGCCGGCACCAGCAAGAGAAACTGTCATCGCAACGAAGTCACCCAGAACCACGCCCGGTATGGCAGCCCAGGCCACTGAACGGCCATAGGAGAGAGTGTGGCTGAAGAGTAGCATCACGACAGGTCCCGGGACGATCAGCAGGGCTGCCGATGCAGCGACGAAAGCAAGCCATATTTCCAATACCATTTCAATCCTCCTAAGCAGTGTTGAGAAATGCACAATACGCTCTTTCTTGACAGCGAGCTTGTCAGGAAAAATTTCCTAAACGTAGTTTAACTACGGTATAGTGATTTATGAATTGGAAAAAATTGCCGTCATTGACCATGCTGAGAGCGTTTGAAGCAGCTGCCCGACACGGTAGCTTTACTGAAGCCGCTCGTGAACTGAATGTAACAGATGCCGCCATTCGGCAGCAGGTAAGGGCCCTCGAAACCCATCTTGATATTCGCCTGATTGAGCGGGATGGGAGGGGCATGACCTCAACGCCTTTGGGGGCAAAATTCTTCATGCGCCTGACACACAGCTTTGAGCGTATTCAGGAAGCCGTAAATGAAATACGGAATGAGAGTGAGACGCAGGTCGTCAGGGTTGCTCTAACACCGACATTTGCGGAAAGCTGGTTGATCCCGAGGTTGCCAGAATTCTGGGAGGAGTATCCGGATATTCAAATCGATTTGTCTCCGTCTATCAAGAATGTGGATTTAAAGGCTGAAAAATTTAATTTAGCCATCCGATATGGCGACGGGCATTGGCCAGGTGCAGAGAAACACTTTCTGGCATCGGCGGACTATACGGTTGTTGCATCACCTCATTTGCCCGGAGTTTTTCCTGCTACAAAGCCTGAGACATTGACAGGAGCCGTCTGGCTATTTGAGAAAGGCCGGAGCGAGCATGAAGAGTGGGCTGTGAGGCATGGTGTCGCATTCGATGCTCCGCGAAACAGGCTATATTCCAACAACTCTCTGGTTCTGTCCGCTGTGAAAGCCGGTCATGGATATGCTGTACAGTCCTATTCCCTTGTCGAACGGGACCTTCTTGCCGGGACTCTTATCCAGATTTCACGGGAGCCGTCCAACCCTCTCGGATATTATATTTTATGTGCTGAAAAACAGCGTGGAAATGCCCGGATTTTCATTGACTGGATGCTGTGTCAGAAACGCTAAGGAGGATCGGGAAAGAAAGGGTTCCCTGACTTCGGAAACCCCTTCTTCTTTCATTGGGATTTAATCTTCTACTGCTTCGGCAGGAGCAATTTTATCTTGTGTCTTGGTTTCAAAATCGCTTGCAGCATGGCGCTCATGAAGTTGTTCTTCCGGCTCACCCCAGGCGCGGTTGACCATACGGCCGCGTTTAACGGCGGGTCTTTCACTGAGTTCATTGGCCCAGCGAACAACATTTTTGTAGGTATGTACTTCAAGGAACTCGCCGGCGTCATAGATCTTTCCCTGAACCAGTGTTCCGTACCAAGGCAGGATCGCCATGTCAGCGATTGTATATTCATCGCCTGCGATGAATTTGTTGTCGGCCAGTTGCTTGTCCAGAACATCGAGCTGACGCTTCACTTCCATGGCAAAGCGATCAATACAATATTCGATCGGGTGAGGTGCATAGGCATAAAAATGGCCAAAGCCACCGCCAAGATAGGGGGCACTGCCCATTTGCCAAAACAGCCAGTTCATGCATTCCGCTTTTTTAGCAGGGTCTGTCGGAATAAAAGCGCTGAATTTTTCGGCAAGATAAAGCAGGATAGATCCGGATTCAAAGAGCCGTGTCGGAGTTTCTGTCGTGGTATCTAGCAGTGCCGGGATTTTGGAGTTTGGATTGATCTCAACAAAGCCGCTGCCAAACTGATCACCTTCCCCGATATTAATGAGGTAGGCATCATATTCCGCGCCCTTATGACCAAGCGCCAGCAATTCTTCCAGCATGATTGTCACTTTCACACCATTGGGTGTCGCCAGTGAATGAAGCTGAAGCGGATTGTCACCGACAGGCAGTTCCTTATCATGCGTCGCTCCAGCTATGGGTCTGTTGATGCTGGCAAACTTACCGCCATTCTCACTATTCCATTTCCAGACTTTCGGGGGCGTATAAGACCCTGTGTCGCTCATTTGAGTATTCCTTGTATAGAGTTAGTCAATCCCGAACCTGACTGTAACGCTAAAGAAGATAGGGGGGCAACGCAATCCTATTTTGACCGATCATTCAAAATGGGGAAGGAGTGTGATATGCGTCATGCTCGAGGCTTTCTTATTTTTCTGATGAACAAATACCCCAGAAAAAAGATAAGCCCGAGAAGGCCAGCGCCTGTCATGATCAGTCCCAGGAGTGCAAGGAGTCCTGATAGGATGCCGTCCATCGCCTGACCGGATGCTGGCAGATTTTGAATATAGAAATACAAGGCCGCGCCAATAATCAGCATACCAAAGCTAAAAAGACAGACCCAGCTGGATTTACGCATAGACTCACTCTTTCATAATGAGAGATCTTTTCTCAAGAGAAAAGTCGGTTCATGCGATTGCCCGGTTCAAAATTTAAACATCTTGCCAAAGCGATTTTACGACTGAAAAAAAATTGAACCTTTTGTGGCGGGGTCGCGACCTACCGTTTGATAAATCAATCAAATCTTGAAGTAAGGGTCGAGAACATGATGAACCAGACACTGACATCAGTGGCCGCATTGACCGCGGCGATATTAATTGCAGGAACTGCGGGAACAGCAATTGCGGCTGGAGGTGCTAAGACAACGTTTGAGCGCTCAAAACCGCATGTTAATGTGCTTCAGGCGCAGCCAGAACAACGGAAAGCCACTCGCCATAAGACACCCGGTGGACTGACAGCAAAACCGTTTGTCGACCTGGAACCCAAAGCCAAATATCCGGTTGGCGCCCTGCCAGGTGCACCTATGTCCGGGTTTTGCGGTCCTAATCAAGGAGGCGGCGTTGCCAAATATGTAACCGTCGGTGTCAAGAATAATGGTACCAAGCCTGGAGGCACTTTTATTAACCGAGTAACATTCCCCGATGCCCTTCCTGCGGAACGGGTTCAGGAAGATCCCTATCAGAATAGCGGTCCCGGTTTTGGAACGGCTTATATTGGCTTTAAAATTCCAGCTTCTGCATGGAAAAATGGCAAAGCTAAATTTGTTATCAAAGTGGATGCCAAACTGGACGTTAAGGAAACCAAGGAGAACAACAATATCGCAACTGGATATTGTGTCGAACCGGCAAGTTGATCAACGGATTCAGTCTTAGGCGAATCCTTCCAAAGCCGCTCTGCATATAGTTTGCAGGGCGGTTTTTTTGACTTCTGCATGAGGTGCCTTGCGAGAAGGGGGCAGGTGATAAGCTAAAATCACCAGAATATTGATCGCATTGAAGCTGTCTCAAGAGAAAGCGCTCCCGTATCTCTGGAAGCTATAAAGGCTTTAAAAGACCCTATACAGGTCCCGCCCTATACAGAATGAAGGACACGCGATGCTTATAACCGATCCAGACGTGGGAGATTTTGAAACTTTCCGGCCGGAGGCCGGTTTTGCCTATGCGTTTGGTTTGACCTACGCTGATCATATTGCTGAAACAGGGCAGGAAACACCGGAAAAGCCGATTATATTCCGCAAGAACGTGAAGCCAACAACAGGACAGAAAGCTGTTGTCGCGCCAGATGTGATGTCGATTATTGAGACAATTGAAAGAATAGAGCCGGGTCTGGCGGAAATGGTGCAGGATAAAAGTAATCTGCTGTCCTCTTTGCTGGATTATGAGATTGAGCTTGGAATTCAAGTCTTGGAAGACTGTGCGAACGAGCAGATTACCAGATCACAGGAATTGCCGAAAATTGGTTATTTCCTGGCCAACGACGTGACATCCAGAGCCGTTCAGGTATTTGGGGAATTGGTAGAGGATCGATTACCCCTCTGGTCAGCCAGCAAAAGTTTTGATGATTTCTTCCCGTGCGGCGACACACTTTGGGTTCCGCCTGCAACGTCCCGGGAGCATTTGCCGGATGTGACCCTGGAGCTCACTGTCAATGGTGAGGTTCGGCAAAAAGAGCCAACAAGCAACTTGATCTACACTCCCCGGAAGCTATTGGAACTTGCTGCCACTACCGTCCAGGATCGCACGCTTAAAGCAGGGGATTTGATTATCACAGGTACACCGGCAGGAGTGGCCTTTCAAGTCGCACAAATCATGAAAATCATGTCTGAAGTAGCTCCTGGGATGTCTATCCTGGATGCGGTTTTGTCTTATGGTCGGAAAGAAAAGGCTTATCTGAGGCCCGGCGATATTGTCGAGATGCGGGCTGGATGGCTTGGTGGATACTCCTTTGCTGTCAGTTGACGGCAGGGGATTGAATTGTAATACATCGGAACAGGGAAGGGCGAAATCTGGTTGATACAAACATTGAAAAGTGGGTTGGATTTGACTACTTTAGCTTGCCATGAAACAGCATGATACAATCGGAGTTGGCGATTTCGCATTGCCGTTTGATTATGCCGAATTGATTTTGACCTTTGCGGCAGATCTGGGATTGTCTCCGGAAAAACTGCTGGATGGCACCGGATTGACCATTCGGGATTTGATGTCCACACCCCGTTTTATCAGAAATGACAGTTACAGTGCTTTTGTCGATAATCTGTGCCTGGCAGCAAATAATAACCAGACTCTTCCCTGGCGTTACGGCCGGATCCTCAGTTTCCATCCCCATGGCATGTTTGGTATGGCACTGCGAAGCGCCAGGAGCCTCATGGATGCTTACGCCAACTTGCCGGAGTTCTTTTCGACGCGTTCTGGTGGCAGTCAGATTTTGGAAACGCGGAACCGGCCGGATGGTTTTGATATTCTGGTGCGCTCCGGCAATCCGGGCACGTCCGAGCAGGCTGTCTGGTTTCACACAATTTCAAGCCTTGTAAATTTGGCCTGGATCGGTCGGTCGATCACAGGCCGCCTGGACACCGACATTCCCAATGAAATACACATTGCCTGGCCAGAGCCGCCGGGCGGTATTCCGCCAGATCTGACTCCACCCGGAACTGCTCTTGTTTTCGATCAGCGGCAAAGTTTATTGCGTCATCCCGCAGCTCAGATGAGGCTGCCCATTATCTCCAGCGGGGCGGCTTTGAATTCAGCGGCTCAATCCAGAATTACCCTTGAAATGGCATCCCCACCAAAAGAACTGGAGGCGGTTGGTCAGGTAAAATGGGCTATTCGCAAGCTTGGCTTGACCAATAGTTCTGTTGATCAGGTTTCCGCGCGTCTTCATGTTTCGCCGGCCACCCTTAAACGCAGACTGAAAATGGAAGGAACCACTTTCCTCGAGATCAAGAATATCGAACGGTTCAGTCTGGTCTGCGCGCGTCTTGAGAAAACAGGCCAATCGCTGGAGGCAATTGCCTATGATGTAGGATATGACAATCCCAGCAACCTGTCCAAGGCGTTCAAGAAGCGTTATGGCATGTCACCTGGTGATTATCGTGAAAAACGGGCTGCCAAGAGCTAGAGCCGGTTTCACCATTGATCTGACTTAATCCGACATTTTGCCCGGCCCCCGGAACTCTTATCTTTCCAAACCACGGCCAATAAAAGTGCCTGAACGGGAAAGGAAGGAAACATGTCTTTAAAAAGGGTGATGATCGGAACCGCCATACTACTCTTGCTTGTGGCGATCACGATAGCCATGAGAGGGGAGAGTGGTGGCGCTTCTCACCAGCTTTCCTGGTTTGCGCTTATCGGTCTGATGCTTACGCTGTTAGGAATGCTCCTCCTCTGGGTGGTTCGGGATTATAAAGCCTGGATTGCCTTGGGACCTGGCGGCGTTCCTCACAATATTTTCGGCTGGATCATTATCACGGCTATGCGTCCGCTGGGCGGAGATCCGTTTGACCGGTCCGGGTTTGAGGCGCGCATTGGAGAGAAAGGTGATAGCTTGTTTTTAAAGAATTTACCGGAGCGGGGGCGCGACCGGCCGACTGTCGCCCCTCATCCGGTTCCTCATCGTCAGATCGATCAGATCCCGGACGCGCAAATTTTAAAAGGCCTTGCGGATATATTTGAGCAACTCGTCAAAGAAAAAGATCGGTTGCTTGAAAATAAGCTGAGCCAGTATGAAAAAAGGAATTTCGCCGTCTGGCTGAAAGAGCCAGCCAAGGGTAATCCGGCTGCAGGCGGGGGCGGTGAAATTGCCCATTTCCATCATTCGGATGGCTCCATGCATGCCATTCTCAGTCCAAGCGATGCAAAGGTCGTGATGGAAAAAGGCTGGGGCGAATTGCATCAGATGGCGCGCTTCAAGAGGGTTTTTCCGACGGAAACTTATGTCCTGCTCTATGCCCCTACCTGCGCAGAAGACCTGCCTATCATTCGGGGCATTATCGAGGCTGCGGTCCAATACGCCCAGCCGCAACAGTAACAGCAGGGGAAGGTTTTGATGACGGCCCTGCAAACCTATGGCCGGCTGCATAAATTTTTCCACTGGTGGGTAGCGATCCATCTGGGGGTAATCCTGTTCGCGGCATTTGGTCTTGCCGATCTACCACTGGCTGATAAAAAGCAGGAATATAGTGATCACGGCCTGGCAACCACTCTCTTACTGGTTGTCATGGTCTTGAGACTGCTCTGGCGGGTGAGGCACCCCGCGCCACCTTTGCCAGAGCATATGCCACGTTGGGAGAGGCAGGCTGGCCGGATCGCACATTGTGGGCTTTACACTCTGGTTTTCCTGCAATGTGGTGTTGGATTTTTGCTTGCCTCCACGACCGAAGTCGATTTCATCCCTAATCTGATCAGGGTCAATTATACGGCGCCGGATCTGGTCCCGGGCAGATTCTATGGCATTCTTCAGACCCTGCATGCAACGATATACTGGATGCTGATTACTCTGATTGCCCTGCATATTGGCGCGGCCTTCAAACATGCCTTGCAGAACCGAGATGGTATCATGCGGCGGATGTTGCCTTTTGCTGAGCCGAAGAAAAAGGGATGAAGCTACTCGCTCTTCTCACGTGTATCGATCAAATGGTCGCGCATGGAACTGAGTGTCCGGACCAGTTCTCCTAACTGTTCAAGAGGCACTCCGGTGTCATTGATGATACAGTCGGTGATGGTTGGCGCTTTTGCCTTTAGAGCCCGTCCGGATGTTGTCAGATAGATAAAGACCTGACGCTCGTCCTTGCCATCCCGTCTGCGCTCAATATGCCCAAGACGCTCAAGCCGTTTTAACAAAGGCGTCAAGGTATTTGTCTCCATCATCAGTTGCGCGCAAAGGCTGCCCACGGTAACGCCGTCCTTTTGCCATAGCGATACCAGCGTGATGTATTGGGGATAGGTTAATCCGAGTGCTGCCAGATGAGGCTTGTAACTTCGGTTCATGGCGTGGTTTGCCGAGTAGAGTGCAAAGCAGATCAATTCTTCCGCCCGCTCAGGTAAATTGCTTTTAATCGGTTCCTCTGGTTTTGCCATGAGCTGCTTTCCATTAGGTTGGCAATTTTGATCCTGTCAGACGAATAGCATAAAATTTGTTGACAGAGAGGTTTATTTTCATAAATATATCGTACACGATAATAACGTACAAGATATATTTATAGGAGAAGAAGAATGTCCTGGCTACCTTCACTGATTACGAGCACCCCCGAAGAGGGATTTGACGTCGCCATCAAGCTGTCGCGCATGGGGGTGAAGAAAACCCAGCCGGATGACGAGGCCCGGAAAAGGATGCGCGCAATCTACGAAAATGATGCGGACAGCCTGACCAAGGTCTCCCAGGTTATTGCGACAAATTTTCAGACTGTGGCCGCCGCTAACAATTACTGGAAGTAGCTTTTATCACGGTTCAACATCCAATCCGTCGCTGAGCAGAGGATAATTCCATGTTAAAGTTAGGCATACTGGCATCAAGCCTTTTACTGGCATCAAATTTGGCGCAGGCGCAAGACGCGGTGCAAAAATCTGAAAAGGCTTTTGCTGCCTTTGAGAAATTGTTTGGCGTGACAAAAGGCAAGCGCCGCAATCACACGAAAGGCTTCTGTATTGAAGGGCAGTTTTCGCCTGCCGATCCTGCGATCCTGAAATACAGCCTGTCGCCCATCTTCAGGGGGAGTTCTAATTTTGTTGGGCGTGTCTCGCACAAGGGCGGGAAGAACAAGACGCCGGACAATAAATATGGCCTCTATGGTTTGGCATTTGAATTGACGACAGCCGATGGCGATGCTCATATCATCAACATGAACACCGAGCATTTCTTCCCGGTTGCCACACCGGAAGCTTTTACAGAGCTTCTCATCGCCAAGGCAACCAGTAAGGAAGCGGTCAAGGCTTTTGCCGCGAACAGTCCGAGACTGAGAGCGTACAAAGCCTATCATGGCAAGCTGGACAAATCTCTCCGACCTTATGAGGGGGCGACTTATAACAGTATCAACAGTTTTTACCTGGTGAATGAGAAGGGGGAGCGGACGGCGGTTCGCTGGTCCTTCGTGCCTTCCGGTAATCAGGGACTTCAACTGGAGCCGAAAGAAGATTTTCTTCTGGAGAATATGAAAGCTAATCTGACGGCGGGTAACGTCTCCTGGGATATGGTCATCACCCTTGCCAATGAGGGGGACGTGATTGATAATCCGTCGGTTTTATGGACGGGGGATCACACCCGGATTACAGCAGCCAGATTGACGGTGACATCGGCAATGACCGAAACGGACGGTCAATGCGACGAGATCAACTATGATCCACTGGTGCTGACAGATGGATTTGAACCTTCGGAAGATCCTTTGCTTGAAGCCCGTTCACTCATTTATGCGATTGGTGTGGGAAAACGCCTGAGCGAGAAGGAATGATTTGACCTGGTGGATCACATATAGTTTTCAATATGGGGTGATAAATACTGAGAAGGCTTGCATTGCGTTAAGCCTTCTCGTTGTTTGTTTAGCCTCAGTCGCGGCCTTTCAGACTGTTGAGCCGGTTTAGAGGGAGAGAGGAATGTTGAGGATGCATCAGATCGCCGTGATTGTTCATAATCGACATTCCAGTATCAGGATATACAACAGTGTAGAACCCGTTGCTCGCCTATGACCGATCACCTTCCAATGAGTTTCATTTCCTGTAAATTTGTGTGGAGAAATTAATCGGTATCCGCAAGAACCTGCCTATTGCCTTGAAAGAATTGCATAGTGCTTCGCTCCGGAGTTTGCGGCCATGGTCCACTGCCGCTTTTATGTTCTTCGGACTAGTTATATATGACATGAATAAAATCCTTCCGACGCTCCATTTCTTCTAAGTCATTAATACCGCCCAACATACTCATCTTACAAATGAGACTTTCTTTCTCTTCAGATAAGAGTTACTTATGTGAAATGAATGATCGACGCCCTCCCCTTACTGCCTTGCGCGCCTTCGAGGCTGCTTCTCGCCACATGAGTTTTTCCATAGCTGCAGCCGAGCTTAACGTGACGCCCGCAGCGCTGAGTTTTCAGATCAAATCGCTGGAGGAACAACTCGGCGCACAGGTATTTCGCCGTTTGAACCGAAAAGTCGAATTGACTGCTGAGGGAGCCACATTAGCGCCCGGACTTACTGAAGCTTTTGCGGCACTGCAGGCCGCTTGGAATGCCGCCAGGCTCAAATTGGACCAGGGTCACTTAACTGTAACAACCGGACCGGGTTTCATGACGGCCTGGATGGCTCCCAGAATATCGAAATTCGTAGCAGCTCATCCTGAGCTGGAACTGCGTTTGACGGCCAGCCTGAAACTTCTCAATTTCCAGCGTGATGGAATAGATTTGGCTATTCGGTTCGGACCCATTAAACCGAACGAAGAGCATTATTCAGAGATTTTGTTTGAAGACTGGTCGACGCCAATGGCGGTTCCTGAACTGGCTGCCAAGATCCGAAAACCCACTGATATTCTGCAACACACCTTGATTGGTCAGGGTAGAATAAAAGCATTGTTGCCCCTGGAACGTTGGGAAAGTTGGTCAGAGGCTGCTGGTGTTGCGACGCCGGCGGTTCAAGGCACACATTTCTCGGCGCCTGATTCTGCTATCAACTATGCCGCAAACGGTGGCGGCGTTGTTTTGGGTCGCGTATCAATTGCTGAACCCTATCTTGTCAGCGGTCGATTGGTAATGCCGCTGAAGGAAACGATAAAACGCGGTGTCTTTTGTCGATTGGTGTGCCCACTAGGGTTTGAAAATACGCCCAATGTGGCAATTTTTCGAAGCTGGATCAAAGAAGAAATAAAATCCCTGGAAGTATTTGAAAAAGATCGTGAGTTTATATGATTTAATGGCTATATGGACATCAGCTATTGCCGTCTTGTTGCAGCTCTCGCCTCATACTCCAAAACCAAACTATCTGCATTGCCACCTTTTCTAATCCAAATCCAGCCTATTGATTCTGGCATTGATTGCCAATACTAGAGTCAGAATTGAGGTTGGTTTCGACGCTATGCGGTTCGGCCCTATGCAGGCGTTGGCGGCTCAGGGTGTTAACGGCAGCTCTAAACGGTTAGTTCAGCAGGACAAAGCAGCCTTTCAGCTTGCTATTAAAACTCAATTTGCCTTCTTCTTGGCTGCAATAAAGTAGCTAGATGCCCCCGAAAATATTTTCTGTGTTTCCGCAGCTTGAAAGTCACCGCCACTTACCAACTCATCCAAGTCAGAGCTTTGAAGCCGTCGTATCGGGACAGGAATGATCCCAAGCCTGCATAACAGACGAACAAGCTGAATTTGGGCGCTAACAATAAGAGACATCTTATCCCGCAAGCACGGTGTTACAGAAATAAAACTCCCCTCAGGCTTTAGAAGTTCATGTGCCCTCCGCACGACGCGTTGCGGATCGGGCACTGTATGGAGCATATTGAAGGCTAAAATGACATCAAACGAGCCCTTGCTGTATCCATCGTCAAAAATATCCGCCTGCGCAAAGCTGACGTTACCAATGCCATATACGGTTGCTTTTTCCTTTGAAAGTTCAATCATTCTACCAGCAATATCAATGCCTTGTATTTCTCTCACATGGCTGGCTAGTTCACAGGCTGTCGTGCCTGTTCCGCACCCATAGTCCAAAACAACATCGCTCTCCCTGAGGTGCCTTTTTGCGCATTTCCTTGATGTTTGATGGATATGTTCAAATCGCTCTTCGGTCCGGTCGTAATTGTCAGCAGATTTGTCCCAGAACTCTTTTGGTTTACTCATCGTGCGGCTTCCATAAAATTCAGGGCTGTGTGGCGCTCCCAATGAGTGCCAGAGGATTTATTTCAACGCTTTCTTCTGATCGGTGGTCCTACTTGACCCCTGCCAACCACCTTACGTCATTCGACGTGTTGTCTACAATCCGGATCTGACTGTGGTTGTCAGTTTGGGCTCGAAGCAGAAGTTTGTCAGCATAAGTTCAATTGACAATAATGTTTGCGTACCAGCCCATAGCTGCCGTTGGAGCCCTATTTGTTTTACACTTTGAGATTCTCCGAAGCTGACACTCGGAAATAGGTTTGATTAAATGTACTTAAGCGGCAGCTACGCTGACAAATTGGACAATAGTTGGCAAGAAACCTATTGGTTGTATGCAGTATGGTGAGTTGAGATAAAAGCTGGATTTTAGTAGAGGGTATTCATTCCAACACCAAGACTAAAATTAACGTATTATTCAATACAGTGCCTTGTTTCCCTAGTGGTTTCCTAATCACAAAGAAGAGCTAAATTTGAAGCCGGAAACCCAACTGTAACCAATTATGCTATGATGTCAGATGTCGCAATATAATCTCGCATACTCTTTCCAAATTCCTTTACCGCAGCTGTCTTATCCCCAGAGGGGTAGTCTAACGCTATACCAACATCTGGAAGCTGCGGAAGATCTCGACTAATTATATAAAGATCAGCAGGAACCGCGGCTTTTGTTACGACACTGATGGCTTGACCGGACCGGGTGATAGCCAAAAGAGCAGCAAGACTATTGCTAGCGAACGAGATGCTATATTTAAGGCCAGCCTTATCCATGGCCCGGCACGCTGCGCGATTATCCAGTGCGTCTGGCGCAGTCAATGCCAGCGGAATGGCACCGCTCTTCAATATTACAGGATTGCTGGATTCTGCGATCCAGACCAGGGGCTCCCATCGGATAATGTCATTATCTTTCGTCGCTTCTAGTCGAGAGACCAACGCAATCTCTATTTGTCGTTTATCTAATAGTGGTTGTAACTCAACTGTTGGTGCGCAGATGATTTTAATTTCAATGCCCGGATACTCTGCATTGAACTCTTTGAGAAAGTCAGGCAAGAACGCAGTAAGATAGTCTTCGGGGCACCCAAACGTTATGGATCCGGATAAGGTTTTTCCTGTCAATTCAGACAGAGCTTCATCATGGGATCTCAAGATACGCCGTGCATGAACCAATAAATTCTGCCCGACGGATGTGAGCTGCACTCCATTCGCGCTTCGATGAAGAATAGGCTGCCCTATTGTATCGCTCAATCGCTGCATCTGAACACTTACCGCAGATTGTGTTCTGCCGACTTTGTATGAGGCTGCACTAATGGATCCGGTTTCAGAAATAGCGATAAAACTTCGCAGCAGAGGTAGATCTAAATACTTCATTATATAAATAATTTGAATACTGGACTTGAATATTATGAATTATATTTATTTATGGGTGCGCTGTATATAGGGAAAACACAGCAAATGAGGCCGATATGTCTAGAAACGATGAAAAGAAATTTTGGGCGAAAGCGAACAAACATCTCGTGCGATACGGTGGCCACTTCGAACCGATGATCATAGAGCGGGCGTTGGGAAGCTATGTATATGATGCAGAAGATAGACCAATCCTCGATTTTACATCAGGGCAAATGAGTGCGCTGTTGGGGCATTCTCACCCCTCCATTGTCGCTACTGTTCAATCTCAAATCGCTACACTCGACCATTTATTCAGTGGAATGCTTTCTCGTAACGTCGTTGATCTGGCAGAGCGCCTTGCTGCCTTAGCACCGGGCCTTGAGAAAGTTATCTTGCTATCTACTGGAGCCGAGTCGAATGAAGCGGCGATCCGAATAGCGAAACTTGTTACTGGAAAGTACGAAATTGTGGCTTTCTCAAAGAGTTGGCATGGAATGACCAATGCAGCAGCATCTGCAACATATAGTGCGGGCCGCAAGGGCTATGGTCCCTCTGCTCCTGGTTCTTTTGCAATCCCAGCACCGAATTCGTATCGTCCCCGCCTTACGAAAGCAGATGGTTCACATGATTGGCAATCTGAATTGGATGAGGCGTTTACCTTAGTTGACAGCCAATCATCCGGAAACCTTGCGGCGTTTATCGCAGAGCCAATTTTATCAGCGGGCGGTATTCTAGACCTTCCAACAGGATATCTCGCGGCGCTGAAGAAAAAATGTGAGGAACGGGAAATGCTTCTCATCCTTGACGAAGCTCAAACAGGCATAGGTCGGACGGGCACTATGTTTGCCTTTCAGCGGGATGGCGTTACACCTGATATCCTCACCTTATCGAAGACACTTGGCGCGGGGTTACCGTTAGCGGCGATGATGACTACTTCCGTTATTGAAGAACGTGCACATGAACGGGGTTATCTTTTCTATACAACACATGTGTCAGATCCGTTGCCTGCTGCGGTTGGGCTTACTGTCCTCGATGTTGTGGAATCTGAGAACCTCGTCTCAAAAGCAAATAGTCTTGGAGTGGGGTTCCGGAAGGATCTTCTCGCACTACAGCAGCGTCATGACTGTATCGGTGATGTGCGCGGGCGTGGCCTGATGATTGGGTTGGAGATTGTTATTGATCGGCAGAAAAAAAACTCAGCAAACAAGCTCGGCGAAAGGATTAGTTTGGAGGCAATGAAACGGGGCCTTAGCATGAATATTGTAAAGCTTCCTGGAATGGGAAGTACTTTCCGGATTGCACCTCCACTCACTATATCCACTGACGAGATTTCGCTAGGCATTAACATTCTCGATGATGCAATCTCTGCCGCAGTGGGGTAGAAGTGTTTAGCTAAAACGACGACCCATGAAGTTTCCACATTTTTATGGCATGAGAAGATTTCTGGCTGCGAGAAAGTTTGCAACATTTTCAATTCTGCCAATCTGAATGTCAGTTATGATCGGTCTCAATTGAGTTTAGCTTGAAGTGACCAACTTCTGCTTCCCGCCCTAAGTCCTTAGATGATTTTGGAAGCGTTTTTGTTCTGGGCATTCATTTGGCGGCCGCAACGACTAAAACAAACCTGTCAACGACATCGCCAGTCAGCCTCACTCAGATCCTAACGGGCCTTAACTAACCTGATCAGAGTGATCTCAGAAGGGGCGCCGAACCGTTTGGGGGGACCCCAATATCCTGTTCCGCGGCTGGTATAGACCCAAAGGGATCCAAAGCGTCGGAGGCCGGCGGTAAAGGGTTGCTGCAGGCGGACGAAATGGTTCCAGGGCCAGAATTGTCCGCCGTGAGTATGGCCTGAAATCTGCAAGTCGAAACCGGCTTTCGCCGCCGCATCAGCGGAGCGGGGTTGATGGGCGAGCAAGATCTTGGGGGCGTCTGCCGGACTGTCTGAAAGGGCCGCAACAGGGTCGCTTTTATGGGCTGGGATAATCTTGCCGGCACTGTAGTCATTCACACCCGCAATCACAATATCCGAACCGTTATGCCGAATGATTTCGTTTTCATTCATCAAGACGGTTAGCCCTATTCGGCGAAACTCGCTAATCCATTCTTCAGCGCCAGAATAATATTCGTGATTTCCGGTTACCAGATATACACCGTAGCGTGCCTCCAGCGTGCCGAGCGGTGCTGTGTCATTGCTCAGTTGCTCTACATCGCCATCTACAACATCGCCTGTGATCGCGATCATATCAGCGCGAAGGGCATTGACCCGCTTGACAATGGCCCGAACATAGTCCTCCTTGATGGTTGGTCCCACATGAATGTCGGTAATCTGGGCTACGGTAAAACCGTGGAGAGCCTCAGGAAGGGTGTCGAGAGGGATATCGACCTTTACCACCTTCGCAATCCGCCGTGCATTTAAAAACCCGACCAGAGTGACGGCGATGGACAGCGTCAATGCTGCGACGGCACTTTCAACGGCCCAGTTGGATCCGTCTGTAAACAGAAGCGCAAGGTCGCGTACCAGTATAAAAATCAACAAGGACGAGAACCAGCCCATGGTGAAAGATCCAGCCCATACAAGGCGATCTGCAGCCGTCTGACTTTTCACGAAAATGGACGCCAGTGTTCCAAAAGGAATAAGCGCGGTGGCGCAGGCTATTATGACACCTCCCAAGATCTGAAAACCCAGGTTAATTGGCAAATCAGGTAGCAGTCGCCATCCGATATAAAATTGTAGAGGAGTGAAGATTAAAAACATTGTCAGAGCAAATCGTCGATAGGTCCTTTTCTTCTGAAGCGGCATCGGCTGCGCCGTCTGGTCGTCTTCCCCCTCGACTTCTTTTACATCTGTTGTTGCTTGTTCTTCGAGAACGGGCATCTGGCTTTTCTTTCTTCGCTGTCTATTGCAGGCGCTAATATGATGGCTGCTGGTCGTTGCTCTGTATGCCTGCTTTGGGCTGATCGTAAACATTCCATCCGATACACGCAATCCGTAACGGTGTTCTACACTTCCCTTTGATAAAGCCCCTAGAAACCCTAATCTGCCTACTTTGTGGTATTTTCGTTGTAATTCGTTGCAATTCCCGCTGCTATTTTGTTGATTTCAGCAAGGTTTTGAGGAATTCTGTCAGCCGAAATCGGTCAAGGCTGGGAGAGGCCAGTTTTTCACCCAAAAAGTAAGTATAGGATAGGAACATGGAAGCACGGGACGTCAGGACAATTGAGGATGCCAGGCAGATTGTTGAAGAGCGCGGGCTGGAATATGTGAAGGTTGGCATTTTTGATGTCGATGGCGTGATGCGGGGGAAATATCTCAGCAAGGCGAAATTCTTCGGAATTCTGGAGAAGGGTTTCGGTTTCTGTGATGTGGTGCTCGGCTGGGATATGAATGACCAGTTGTATGACAAGGAAAGTTACACTGGTTGGGCATCGGGCTATCCGGATGCGCAGGTGCGGGTGGTGGTGGATACTTGCCGCGAGCTTCCCATGGAAGACAATATGCTGCTGTTCCTGCTGGAATTTGGCGACCGGGCAGAGGCTGTATGCCCACGCGGGACCCTTCGGCGAGTGCTCGCCAAAGCCGATCAGATGGGCTTTGCGGCGACGGCGGCCTGCGAGTTCGAATTTTTTGTCTTTAACGAGACGCCCAAATCCGCGCGGGAGAAGAACTATAAGGACCTGGAGAATTTTACGCCCGGTTTCTTTGGCTATTCCATGCTGCGGGCGTCTGTCGAATCCGAGCTTTACGAGCAACTTCTGGAGCTCTGCGTCGAGATGGATATGCCAATCGAAGGACTTCATACCGAAACCGGTCCGGGTGTTCTGGAAGCGGCCATTGGTTACGATGAAGCCTTAAAAGCAGCGGATAAAGGTGCGCTTTTCAAGACCTTTACCAAAATCCTTGCGCAGAAGAACGGGCTGATGGCGACCTTTATGGCCAAATGGTCTGCCGACTATCCGGGACAGAGCGGGCATATTCATTTGTCCCTTGCCGGGAAAGACGGCAGTAGCGTTTTTTATGATCCGTCCAAGCCCGACAATATGAGCGATGAGATGCGCTATTTTATCGGTGGACAACAGAAACTGATGCCGGAGCTTCTGGCGATGGTCTCCCCAACCATCAACAGTTATACCCGCCTTATCCCGGGCGCCTGGGCGCCGACGGAGGCAAGCTGGGGTGTTGAAAACCGAACAACGGCGCTCCGTGCCATTCCGGGGGACGCCAAATCCCAACGGGTGGAGTATCGCATTGCTGCCGCTGACATGAACCCGTATCTGTCGATTGCAGCCTCCCTTGGCTCCGGCCTCTGGGGAATCGAGAACAAAATCGAGCCGAGCGAAGGGATCGTGGGCAGTGCCTATGAGAAGGAATTCCCGGAGCATCTGGCTTTGCCGCAGACATTGATCGAGGCCGCCGGGCGGTTGAAGAAATCTGAAGCAGGGCGTGAATTGTTCGGTGATGCTTTTGTCGATCACTATGCGATTACCCGCGAATGGGAAGAGCGGGAATTCCGTAAAGCCATTACAGACTGGGAAATGCAGCGTTATTTTGAGATAATCTGAGCATTGTTCAATCTGGAGCCGCACGCTATCCATGCTCTTTGTCCTTGATAAGCAGTCCCGGACCAGCCTTCAGGAGCAGTTGCGCCGTAAAATAGTCGCAGCGATCCTGGATGGCCAGTTGGTGTCTGGTACGATCATGCCCTCTACCCGGGGGCTGTCGAAGGATCTGGAGATTTCCCGGACCACCGTGGTGCTTGTTTATGAACAGCTGGTGGAAGGCGGCTTTCTGACATCCAGTGGACGATCGGGATTTCGGGTTTGTTCGGGCCCTCTGCCGTTAAAGGTGGATGATGCCTTGCAAGCATCAGGGAAGAAGCCTCCCGACTGGGAAGCACGGTTTTTGAAAAAACCAGGACGTCAGATCAATATCTTTAAGCCCTATAACTGGCAGGATTATCGCTACCCCTTTGTATATGGTCAGCCTGATCCGGCTCTGTTTCCTCTAGCTGCTTGGCGGGAATGTTCGCGCCAGGCGATGAGCGAGCTGGCCATGCGGGACTGGTCCAGCGATGCCGTTATTCAGGATGATCCCCATCTGGTGGCGGAAATCCGCAGTAAATTGCTGCCGCGCCGGGGGATTTTTGCCAAAGACGAGGAAATTCTGATCACGTCAGGTGCGCAGAATGCCCTGTTCCTGATAGCTGCGCAGCTGATAGGGCCGGGAACAAAAGTCGGAGTGGAAGATCCGGGCTATCCCGATGCCCGCAATATTTTTGATATTCACGGGGCGGATTTGCAATCACTCACCCTGGATGACGAGGGAGCAAGGGTGAGCGAGGCTGCTACAGCATGCCGCTATCTGTTTTTGACACCCAGTCATCACTCCCCGACAACCTTGACCATGTCAGCGGCGCGACGGGCAGCGTTTCTGGATCTGGCATCGCAGCGGGATCAGATCATCATTGAGGATGATTATGAGAGTGAGACCAACTATCTTGGGGCGGCCGTTCCTGCGATGAAAGCAGATGATCGGGATGGGCGGGTCATTTATGTGGGCAGTTTGTCAAAATCCATGTTTCCCGGATTGCGTCTTGGTTACATCGTAGCAAGCCGCCGTTTGATTGAGGAACTCCGTGCGTTTCGCCGCCTGATGTTGCGCCATGCGCCGAGCAATAACCAGCGAACAACCTCACTTTTTATCGCGCAAGGCTACCATGATACTTATATCCGCAAGTTAAACCGGATTTACAAAGAGCGTTGGCAGATCATGGGGGACAGTCTGGAAGCATTTCTGCCTGGAATGAGCACGGGCCCGGTTTTTGGCGGAACCAGTTTCTGGCTGAAAGGTCCCGATTCTCTCGATGCTCGCGATTTGTTTACAAAGGCGCTGGAAGAGGGGGTTGTGATGGAGCCGGGTTGGCCTCATTTCCGGGAACCAGCGGGAAATCACCATTATTTCCGCCTCGGCTTTTCTTCAATCGCGACAGAGCGGATCGAGGAAGGGGTTAAAATTCTATCTGGTCTTATTCAATATGAATAACTGGACCTAACGGCATGTCCGTGTATCCTCTACCTATTTTAACAACAAAAATCTGGATGAGAGGAAGTCGTCATGGGAGCGAGCACAATCGAAATTGAACCTTTGGCCAGTTCGCTGGGCGCGACTATTCGCGGTGTTGATCTGTCCAAAAAGCTGCCTGATGAGCAGTTTCAGGACGTACATGATGCACTGGTGGATAATGCCGTCGTGTTTTTTCGCGATCAGGATCTATCGCCAGAGCGTCAACTGGAATTCGCCCGCGGCTTTGGAACGCCGGAAGTACATCCCATCGTTGCAGGTTCCAATGATCACCCGGAACTGATTGAGGTATTGAAACCGGCGGGCGAAGGCGCGTCTTTCGGCACTGGCTGGCATACAGATAATACATTTTTTGAAAAGCCCAGCATGGTGACCATGCTATATGGCATTGAAACGCCGCCCGTAGGCGGGGATACCATGTGGGCCAGCATGGAAAAAGCCTATGATCATCTGTCGGATGGCATGAAAGAGCTGCTGGATGGTATGGTAGCTGTGCATTCTGCGAAGGTGGCGTTTGATCCGCGCACAACAGCGGAGAAATATGAAGGCAAACATTCTCTGAAATATACGTATTCCGACGCGGTGACCCAGGAAGTCGAACATCCGCTGATCCGTACTCACGATGTTTCCGGCCGGAAAAGCATTTTTGTTAATCCGATGTTCACGATCCGCATCAAGGGGATGACGGAAAAAGAAAGCGCGCCGATCCTGCAGTATCTGTATGATTTTTCGACGCAGCCTGAATTTGCCTGCCGTTTCCGTTGGGAAGACAAATCTGTGGCCATGTGGGACAACCGCTGTACCCAGCATTACGCCATGAACGACTATGTTCAGTACAAGCGTCTTATGCGCCGTGTAACAATTGGCGGTGATACACGTCCTGTTTAATCCGGGATATTTGAGAAACATCTATTCGTTTTAGGGAGAAGCGATGATGGAGTATAAGCGTGCCAGATTTCTGATACTGGATGGGTATCCGAAAGAACATCGCGGGCCGCTGGCCGAGAACCAGGGGACACTGGCAGGAGAGTTGTATGCACAGATGCTGCAGGCTTGCGCTCCGGGCTGTGAAACCGTCATTGCCTTTCCGGCCGATGCGGATTGCGCGCTGCCTTCCGGGGAGGCAATTCGTGATTTTGACGGCATTGCCTGGACAGGCTCAAGCCTGACCATTCACCATGATCAGGACGAGCGGGTCACACGGCAAATCCGCTTTGCACAAGCGGTATTTGATGCCGGAGTTCCCATGTTTGGCAGTTGCTGGGCCGCCCAAATGGCCGTTACGGCAGCAGGTGGAGCCTGTGCGCCCAATCCGCGCGGCCGCGAATTTGGCCTTGCCCGTAAAATCGAGCTGACGGCCGCGGGGCGCGGCCATCCGATGTATGCCGGGAAAAAATCTGTCTTTGACGGCTTCACCAGTCACGAAGATGAGGTAACTCATCTACCGGAAGGCGGTGTGCTGTTGGCCAGCAATGCCTTCGCGTCGGTTCAGGCGGTGGATGTTACCCATAAAGGCGGCAGTTTCTGGGCGGTGCAGTATCACCCTGAATATGACCTGCACGAGATCGCCAGCTTATGCCGTTGGCGCCGGGAAGGTCTGACAGCACAGGGGAATTTCTCTTCAGTAGCAGAGGCGGATCTCTTTATCGAGAAGATGGAAGCCTTGAACGCCGGGCCTGCGCGCCAGGATCTGGCCTGGCAATTGGGCGTGGATCAGGATGTTCTGAACGCAGATATCCGATGGCAGGAAGTCCGCAACTGGTTGGCGGCAAAAGTCCATCCACGCTTAAAGGGATAATCGGGAGCTGACTCAGTCTGCAACCATGATTTTGTCTCGGCCTATCTGATCCGCGATTTCTTCCGGTGGCATTCTATCGGTGACAAGAAGATCAATCCGCTGTAGGTCACAAACCTTGACCACGCCGGGCTTGCCGAATTTGGTGTTGTCGGAGACGACAATCAGCTTTGCAGTATGAGGGAGAACTGCCCGCTTGAATTCAGCTTCCGCCAGATCAAAATCCAGACATCCCTGATCAGCGTGCAGCGCGCCCATGGACATGATGGCATATTGGGTTGTGAATTGTTTGGCAAAGTTGATGGCACTGGGCCCATAGGCAGCACTGTCATCAGAACGGATTTCACCGCCTGCCATAAAGACACGGTTATAATTGCGTGAACAAAGCTCCCGCGCGACTTCAGTAGAGTTGGTGACCACAGTGAGGTTGCGATGTGAGATGAGTTCCTTGGCGAAATAACAGGAGGTGCTGCCATTATCGATCAGCAGAGTTTCCCCGTCTTGCACCAGTGTGGCCGCCAGTTTGGCGATTTGCAGTTTCTCATCCCGCTGCTCCTGCATGCGGCTGAGGAACGGAGGCTCAAGTGAACTGTGTGGCAGCATGACACCGCCATGAATTTTCTCGACCGCGCCTGTCGAGGCAAGATGCCGGATATCCCGACGAATGGTTTCGTCAGATACATCCAGCTGGGTAGCCAGTTCGATAACGCTGCAGGATTTGCGAACCTGCAGAACCTTCATGATTTCGAGTTGTCTTTTTGATTGCTTGATCATGATTTTGAAACTCAAATTTAGCGGTGGGGGGAGAGAAATATCATAAAATGAGGAAAATCGGAAATAAAATGTGGAATTCCAAAATCTGAAAGCCACATTTGTTGAAATTATGAGAGTATAAGCCCCATTTTTTTGTCTCGCTTTAAGTGTATGTGAAAAAACGGTTGAGATCAGAGGGCGAAAGTGAGTAAATAACGCGCGGTATGGAGACTGAATTCAAAACCGGAAATTCAGACCCCGTACCAACCTTTTCACCATAGTCATGTAACGGGATTTTTTTTAATGTCCGATAGTTTGAAAACCTACAGCCCGGTAGACGGGAGCCTTTATGTCGAACGGCCCTATATGTCCGAGGATCAGATCCCGGCGCTGATTGAGAAAGCCACGGTTGCCCAGACAGAATGGCGGCAAAAATCGGTGGCGGAACGGGTGGAAATTTTGACCCGTTGCGTCGAGGTTTTCGAAAGTAAAAAAGAAAAGATCGCTGAGGAGCTGGCATGGCAGATGGGCCGTCCCATTCGCTATGGTGCCGGAGAAGTCGGCGGCTTTGTCGAGCGGGCATCTCACATGATCTCGATCGCTGAGAAGTCTCTGGCAGATGTTGCTGTTGAGGAGAAAGAAGGATTCACCCGCTACATCAAGCGCGAACCCCTGGGTGTTGTCTTCACCATCGCCCCATGGAATTTCCCTTATATGACAGCCGTGAACTCCATTGTTCCTGCCCTGATGGCTGGAAATGCGGTTATTCTGAAGCATGCAACGCAGACTCATCTTTGCGGTGAGACCATCCAGGAAGCCTTTACTGAGGCAGGCCTGCCAGAAGGATTGCTGCAGCTGGTTGTCGCAACCCATTCATTCGCTGCAAAAATTATTCAGTCCGGCGGCGTGAATTTTGTTGCCTTTACGGGTTCTGTTCCGGGCGGTGCTGCGATTGAAACGGCGGCAACGGGACGGTTTATTGGTGTTGGTTTGGAGCTTGGCGGTAAGGACCCGGCTTATGTGCGTGTGGATGCTGATCCTCTGTTTGCGGCGGAAAATCTGGTGGACGGTGCCATGTTCAATTCCGGACAGTCCTGTTGCGGGATTGAGCGAATTTATGTTCATGAAGCTGTCTATGATGCGTTTGTGGACAGCGTTGTTAAGACCGTTAATGACTATGTTTTGGGATCCCCTGTTGATCCGGACACAACTCTTGGGCCTTGCGTTAATGCCAAGGCAGCGGATTTTGTCCGCGGGCAAGTCAAAGATGCGGTTGCTGCCGGGGCGAAAGCTCTGATTGACCCTTCCACATTCTCTGCAGACAAGGAAGGCACACCTTATCTGGCGCCGCAGGTTCTGATCGATGTGGATCACAGCATGCGGGTCATGACAGAAGAGAGTTTTGGCCCGGTTGTCGGTATCATGAAAGTGTCCTCAGATGAAGAGGCGATTGCCCTGATGAACGATAGTGAGTTTGGTTTGACAGCCTCTGTCTGGACTAATGATGAGGCGGCAGCCATTTCAATCGGGGATCAGGTGAATACCGGAACCTGGTTTATGAACCGGTGCGACTATCTTGATCCTGCTCTGGCCTGGACCGGTGTCAAAAATTCCGGACGAGGCTGTACCCTGTCCGCCGTTGGCTATGAAAGCCTGACGCGCCCCAAATCCTATCACTTGCGTACAAAAATTTAAGGAAGAGTTGATGTCTGACGCTTTAGATAACACGCGGGGAAACTGGAACTACCCGACAGCCGTTCGTTTTGGCACGGGCAGAGCCGCTGAGATCGGTGATGCCTGTAAAGAGCTTGGCATGAGTAACCCGTTGTTGGTGACAGATCCGGGACTTGCGGCGCTTCCAATGATCGCGGACGCTGTTAGATGCTGTGAAGCTGCTGGCCTTAAATGTGCCGTTTACAGTGACGTGAAACCCAATCCTGTTGGCAAGAATGTTGACGACGGTGTTGCTGCCTATAAGGCTGGTGGTCATGATGGTGTCATCGCATTCGGTGGGGGTTCCGGTTTGGATGCCGCCAAGGCGATTGCGTTGCTAGTGGGTCAAAATCGCCCGCTTTTCGATTTTGAGGATGCTGGGGATAACTGGACCCGGGTTGTTGAAGAAGGTGTTGCTCCGATCGTGGCCGTACCGACAACATCCGGTACCGGATCAGAAGTCGGCCGTGCCTCCCTGATCACGGATGAAGAAAATCATGTGAAGAAGATCATCTTCCATCCGAAGATGCTACCAGCCATTGTGGTTGCAGATCCTGCATTGACTGAAGGCCTGCCGGCTCACATCACGGCAGCAACCGGTATGGATGCTCTGTCACATAATCTGGAGGCCTATTGCTCCCCGCATTTTCATCCGATGGCCGAAGGGATCGCGGTTGAGGGAATACGTCTGGTGAAAGAATATTTGCCAGCAGCAACCGAAAACGGATCAGATCTGATCGCTCGCAGTCAGATGATGATTGCCTCTACAATGGGAGCAACAGCCTTCCAGCGTGGACTTGGCGGTATGCATGCCCTCGCGCATCCGCTCGGTGCCTTGTATGATGCCCACCATGGTATGCTGAACGCTATTTTGATGCCGTATGTTCTGATTAGAAACCGACCCGCGATCGAGGATAGAATGGGACGGCTCGCCGCTTTCATTGGTTTGGAGGAGGCGAATTTCGACGGCTTCCTGAACTGGGTTCTGGATTTGCGCAAAACGGTCAATATTCCGAATGATCTGGGTGCTATTGACATTGATGATGCGCAGGCAGAGCTGGTCGGCAAAATGGCGACGGAAGATCCATCTGCGGGCGGAAATCCGATCCAATTGACGGCAGAAGAATACACAGAAGTGTTTTTGAAAGCTGTTAAAGGCGATCTTGGATAACCTGCTGATTTCCTGGCAGGGGGTGTGCCGAATATCCTCGCCAGGAAAAACGTAGGTGTCTTCTTATAGTGTGAAGAGGTTTTGATGAAGGTGATCTGTTTGAACGGGTGGGGAGGGAAACTTCATGATGAACTCGTCTCCTTTCTCTCGATCGAACAGCCAGACGTTTTGTGCTTGCAAGAGGTTGTGCATAGTCCTGCAACAGATTTGGATTGGCTAACCTATCGGGACGGTGACCATATCCTGCTTCAAAGGGCAAATTTCTTTCGGAATGTTTCGGACATACTCCCTGATCATGTCGCAACATTTTGTCCAGCTGCTCAGGGCGTTTTGTGGGATGATGATGTGCCGATACCGTCTCAATGGGGGCTGGCGACATTCGTTCGTAACGATTTGCCTGTTATCGGCCAAGCACAAGGGTTTGTTCATAAAGGCTTTTCTTCCCATGGATATGGTGAACATCCACGGTCGCGCACAGCACATGCCGTTAGGCTCTACGACTATGACAAGGGGAGGGCCGTGAGTATCGCTCACATGCATGGTTTGCGTGATTTGAGGGGAAAAATGGATACGCCTGAGCGTCTTCTGCAGGTGCAGCGTTTGTATGAATTATCATCCCGTGTTTCTGGGCAAGATGACCTAAGGATTATTTGTGGTGATTTCAACGTTGAGAAGGATAGCGAGACTCTTGATTTCCTGAGGCAACGAGGCTTTGCGGAGCTTGTGACAGGCTTTGAGTTCGAAGGCACCAGAAACTCTCAGTACCGCAAACCTGGAAGATATGCAGATTACATGCTTATCAATCGGCGAAATGCATTGAAGGATTTCAATGTGATTTATGATCCTGAAGTATCAGATCATTGCCCATTAATACTCGAAATCTAACTTTTAGATCTCCCGTTCGCGTGTCAGATAAGATCTTCTATCAGCCATATAAAATAACAACAATAATACCGGCAGACAAAATGGCAGAGGCCACAAGGCGTCGTGCAATGGCTCCTTCATTGAGGAAATAGCCCCCCAAGATAACGGAAAGCGGTATGGATGCCTGTCTGACTGTTGTCACAGAGGCGACATCACCTCCTAAATTATAAGCCGTCAGGATGAGAATATAGGATCCATAAACACACAGAATGATCTGAAGATATAAAACAGGTTTCGCAAACAGGTTGGTAATACCCATGAGCTTCGGGGGGCGATGGCCGGATGCCATATGTACAGCGATCAGAATGGGCCAGCAAATCAGTTGCACCCAGAAAAATAGAACAGGCGGTTCAATCGTCAGCATGAGTTGAGAATCTGACAGGGAGTAAATCCCGGTTCCGCACATGGCAAGAACGGCCAATGCGAGAATATGCCAGTCGTCAAACAGATTTGTTCCTCGTCGATATAAGAGTAAAATAGCGCCGAACAGAACGAATGCGATACCTGCAAGAACGATCAGAGGATAGCTTTTTCCCAGAACCAGAAAGCTGAACCCTACTATAAAAACCGGGGAGGCGCGAATGATCGGATAATAGGCCGAGAGATCGCCACGCTTCAAAGTGGCGGCGAGGGCCAGGTTATACAAGACCTGACCCGCAACGGATCCGGCGACCAGCATCCATTCAGCGGGAGACAGCCAGAAACGAGCCCCCAGAAGATGACCATGAAGGAAGCCGACCAGCGAAATTCCAAAGGACAAGGTGATGAAGGCAACTTCAGGCTCATTGTCTTTTTTAACCAGCAAGTTCCAAAGTGGGTGAAGTGCTGCAGAGAGCAACACCAGGAGGGTTATGGTGAGTGTCACGAAAGGGTACTTTCCGCGGGAAGAGAAGAGGGACTTTCTGGTGGGATATTATTGCTTTTGAGGAAGGCCTTGACGCTACGGATGTCCAGTTTCTCCTTTAGACAAACAAGAGATTCTGTCATTTTGGCAGAGCAATCGAGCAGGGGGATAGAAACCAGGCGGGAATCAAAGCCAAATTCGGGTTTGCTGACGATCCCGACGCCGATATTGGCAGCAACGGCTTCCTTGGCAGCTTCCCGTCCCTGAACTTCGAGAGCGACGTTCAACTCCAGTCCGGCCTTCTCAAATTCTTCTTCCACATGATTGCGGGTGCGTGAGCCCGTCTCTCGCAGGATAAGCTCTGCCCCTCCTGCCAGGTCTTTTAAGGAAATTCCGGTACGTGTCGCCCAGGGGTGGGATTTGGAGACAAAGGCGACCAACGGGTCCTCGCAGAGTGTCACGGAGTGAAATCGGTCATCTTCCTGCATGTCAGCAACAATGCCGATATCGAATGAGAAGTTAAGCAGGCCATCCAGAATTTCCTCAGCATTGCCCATATGCAGGGCGACGGAGATGCCCGAATAGTCCTGTTTGAACCGGCCAACCAGAGGAATAACATGGAGCGGGGTATCGGCTGCTATATTCAGATGCCCTTTTTCCAGCTTCTGATGGGCCGACAAAAGATCGATAGCTTGTTTCTCGAGCTGGAATTTGCGCTGGGTAATCTCAAGAAGTTGCTCTCCCAACTGTGTCATGCGAACGACTCGCTTGTGCCGGTGAAACAGCAGAACGTTAAACCGCTCTTCCAGCTTCTTAACCTGATCCGACAAGGCTGGCTGTGTCAGGCCCAGATAATCAGCAGCTTTTGAAAAGCCACCTTGTGTGGCAACAGCGTGAAAAGCACGCAGTTGAGAGTAATACATAAGTTTGACCTATAAGTTTCATAAAATAAAAAACTTATGTTTATGTTAAGAGCCGGGCTATTCTGTGGTCAAGAGATAAGGGAGTATCTCTTGAATAAACCTCATAAATGTGGAATTTTTGTGCATAATATTGGGAATTGGCACAAAATATGTCGCTTAGCGCAAAAAAATAAGGGAGATTTTGAACAAATATTAAATTAGAGTTGCAAATTGATGATTGTCATAAAACCATAACAAAATGCCTTCATTAGTGCAGCGTATATCCAGAAGGGAATTTTCAACCCGCCTGAGGGTGGAGGATCTACTGGAGTTATTGGACGTCTAACAGAACGGAGCTAACCATGAAATCTCATATTCTCACATCAATTCTGGCCAGCGTGGCAGGGGCCTTTGTTGCGACTTCTGTCGCCAGTGCAGCCGAACTGACTGTTTACACAGCCGTTGAAGCGGAAGATCTGAAAAAATATGCCGCCAAATTCAATGAAGATCATCCGGATATCAAAATTAACTGGGTTCGGGATTCAACCGGCATTATCACAGCGAAATTGCTGGCTGAGAAAAACAATCCAAAAGCAGATATCGTCTGGGGCCTGGCAGCAACAAGCTTGATGTTGCTCGGAGAAGAGGGGATGCTGGAAGCCTATTCACCTAAAGGCGTTGAAAAACTGGATCCAAAATTCCGCGATTCTGCAACGCCAACCAAATGGACAGGCATGGATGCCTGGGTTGCGTCTGTCTGTTATAATACAGTTGAAGCCAAGAAAGCGGGCCTTCCTGTTCCGACATCCTGGAAAGACCTGACAAAACCTGTCTACAAAAACCAGGTCATCATGCCAAACCCGAATTCTTCAGGCACGGGCTTCCTGGATGTTTCTTCCTGGTTGCAGCTGTTCGGTGAAGACGGTGGCTGGAAATTTATGGATGGCCTGCATAGCAATATTGCACGATATACCCATTCAGGTTCAAAGCCTTGTAAACTGGCTGCCGCCGGTGAAATTCCGATCGGTATTTCTTTTGCTTTCCGTGGCGCTAAATCGAAAGCAAAGGGTGCTCCTCTTGAAATCATCGTGCCAACTGAAGGTGTTGGATGGGACATGGAAGCAACAGCGATCATAAAAGGATCTAAAAACCTGGACGCTGCTAAAACGCTGGCAGACTGGACCGTCACCAAAAAAGCCAATGAAATGTATAACAAAGGCTATGCCGTTGTTGCTTATCCAGGTGTTGCAAAACCAGTCAAGCATTTCCCGCCGCAGATCGCGACAGCTATGATCAAAAACGATTTTGCCTGGGCTGCGAAGAATCGCAAAGCCATTCTTGCTGAATGGCAGAAACGCTACGATTCAAAGTCTGATCCTAAATAGGCTTGTGCCTCAATAAAGATGTACCTGCAGATGGTCCCGCTCAATGTCGGGCGGGACCATCGTTTTGAGTTAGATTGCGTACTTTTGCGCGCCAGGGAAATGTGAGTGGTAACAATGGATAACCGTGGGCATGATGCGGAACTGAGCCCGTATCTGAAAGCTGAAAACATCACGAAGAATTTCGGTACTTTCACCGCACTGGACGATATCTCTCTTGAGGTGTTCGAGGGAGAGTTCGTTTGTTTTCTGGGACCTTCCGGATGCGGGAAAACCACGTTACTGAGGGCCATTGCGGGTCTGGATATCCAGACCGCCGGACGTATTTTTCAAGGCGGAAAAGAAATCTCAAACCTGCCGGCGTCCGAACGGGATTTTGGGATTGTTTTCCAATCTTATGCGCTTTTCCCCAATTTGAGTGTCTCTGACAATGTGGGGTATGGCCTGGTTAATATGCGATCCGTCAAATCGGAGGTTACTGAGCGGGTCAATACTCTGCTCTCCCTCGTTGGATTGACCGATCAGGGGAATAAATACCCTGCCCAGCTTTCTGGCGGACAACAACAACGAGTCGCCCTTGCCCGGGCTCTTGCCATGTCACCAGGGCTCTTGTTATTGGACGAGCCTCTGTCGGCTTTGGATGCCAAGGTTCGGATCCATTTGCGCCATGAAATGAAAGAATTGCAGCGGCGTTTGGGCGTTACGACCATCATGGTTACCCATGATCAGGAAGAGGCCCTTACAATGGCGGACCGTATTGTCGTCATGAATGATGGAGTGATTGAACAAGTCGGAACGCCCGAAGAAATCTATCGCCATCCGGCGAGCCCGTTTGTTGCCGAATTTGTCGGCACCATGAATTTCCTGAAAGCTCAAAAGAGCACAGACGGTAAGGTTCTGCTGGGCGGTCATGCTCTAAGCGTCAGCGATGTTGAAAGAGAGAAGTTAAACGGGTCGAGTGTTTTAGCCTGTGTCCGCCCGGAAGATATTTCGGTGCGAAACGTGGATGAAAATACGACCAACTCTTTTGAGGTAACGGTTAAGGATCTCGAATTCCTTGGCTCTTTCTGCCGTGCTTCCCTGGATTATGGAGACGGGGACAGCGATATCAATGCTGATTTCTCGATCAACCTGGTGAGGGACAAGAATATCGCCGTTGGCGGGGTGGTTCGCGTCGCCCTTCCGGAAAACCGTATTCATATCTTTTCGCAAAGGTAAGGCCGATGACAGATCAAACCTTATCTGGCGAAACCGCGCCCCTCTCAAAACTAAAGCTTAGCCGCGATGACTGGGTAATGCGGGCCTTCATTCTGGCGATTGGCGTGTGGCTGCTTTTCACCCTTCTTTTTCCGCTTTATGCGATGCTGTCCAAAAGTGCACAGAACAAGGATGGTGTGTTTGTTGGGCTGACCAACTATATCGAATATTTCTCGACACCGGCTTTGTTTTATTCGATCAATAACAGCTTCTTTATCGCCTTTGTCTCGACAGCGATTACGATCAGTCTGGCCTCTGTTTTTGCCTTTATATTGTCGCGCTCCATGATCCCGCTGAAGGGAATGTTCAAGGGTATCGCGCTGTTGCCTCTCCTTGCGCCGTCGCTTTTACCGGGCATCTCGTTCGTCTATTTGTTTGGCCGTCAGGGTGTCTTGAAAGATCTAATGGGGGATCACAGCATTTATGGACCCATCGGTATCATAATGGGTGAAGTATTCTATACATTTCCCCATGCATTGATGATACTGATTGCGGCTTTCTCCATCGCTGATGCCCGGCTTTATGAGGCCGCTGTCGTTCTCAGGACCGGGCGGATACGGACGTTTTTTACCGTCACATTGCCCGGTATTAAATACGGATTGATCAGCGCGATTTTTGTTGTTTTTACGCTGGTCATTACAGATTTCGGTATTCCGAAGGTGATTGGCGGTCAATATAACGTGCTGGCAACCGATATCTACAAACAGGTCATCGGCCAGCAGAATTTTGAAATGGGAGCGGTGGTCAGTGTGGTTCTGCTGATCCCGGCAATCTTGGCATTTGCCGTTGATCGGTTTGTTCAGCGCAAGCAGGTCGCCATGTTGACGGCGCGAGCGGTTCCGTATGAGCCCAAGCCTCATTCGGTGCTCGACAAAGTTTTCTTCCTCTATTGCTGCCTGATCGGAATCATGATCATCGGTATTATAGGGATGGCGGGCTACGCGTCTTTCGTCACTTTCTGGCCCTATAATCTGGAACTGTCGCTTAACAACTATAACTTTGATGTCATGGATGGCGGCGGATGGGGATCTTTTTATAACTCCCTGAAGATGGCCGCTTATACCGCCGTGTTTGGCACGATCATTATCTTTACCGGCGCTTATATGGTTGAGAAAGCCAAAGGGGCGAAGGTTCTGCGCGGTGTCATTCAATTCATGTGTATGATCCCGATGGCAGTTCCGGGCATGGTCCTTGGCCTCGCCTATATCTTCTTCTTCAATCACCCGGATAATCCGCTGGAAGTTATTTATGGGACCATGGCCATTCTGGTCATCGTGACCATCGCCCATTTTTATACAGTGAGCCATTTGACAGCAATGACTGCACTCAAACAGATGGATCCTGAATTTGAAACTGTTTCAGCGTCGCTAAAAGTGCCGTTTTTCAGGACATTCTTGAAAGTCACGGTTCCTGTCTGCATGCCGGCTATTCTCGATATATCCATTTATTTGTTCGTCAATGCGATGACGACTGTATCTGCGGTGATCTTTTTGTATTCCACAGACACATCGCTAGCCTCCATTGCGGCTTTGAACATGGATGACGCCGGGGATGTTGCTCCGGCTGCCGCCATGTGTATGGTGATTGTCGCCACCTCTGCAGGCGTTCGAATTCTTCATGCCTTGCTGACGCGGGGTATTGCCAGAAGAACGCAAGCGTGGAGGACGCGCTGATATGGCTCTGAAGGCTGATCCGATGGTGCAGGCGAGCGCAAAGCCGCATCAGTCAGAAGGAGATGTCAATTCCTCCGCTCGGCGGAAAGCCTGGGCGGCAGAGAATATTGACGCCGCCTCCCGCAGTCTTCTGGATCGGGATGAGCGTGTCTTCCTGCATCAATCGGTTTCCACACCGTGCTTGAATACGATCCAGGCAGCAGAAGGGGCCTATATTATCGATGGACAGGGGCGTAAGCTTCTCGATTTCCACGGGAATAATGTTCACCATATCGGATATGGTCATCCTCGCCTGAAAGAGGCGATTACCCGGCAGATGGAGGAGCTTCCTTTTGCACCGCGCCGCTTTACCTGCGATCCGGCTGTGGAGTTGGCGGAAAAGCTGCGGGATATCTCGCCCGGTGATCTTGGAAAGGTCCTGTTCGCAACGGGAGGCTCCGACGCCATCGAGATGGCGCTTAAAGTCGCGCGGGCCAAGACCGGACGGTTTAAAACCATTTCTTTCTGGGATGCTTTTCATGGAGCGGGTTTCGGGGCGTCCAGCATTGGCGGAGAGCAACTCTTCAGAGGACAGGCAATCGGCCCACTTCTGCCCGGAACCGAACATGTCGCCCCTTACGCCTGTTATCGTTGTCCTTATGGGTATGAGGTCGATGAAAACGGGGCTCCGGATCTTTCAGTATGCAAGACGACCTGCGCCAATATGATCCGCTATGTTCTTGAGAAAGAGGGAAATGTTGCCGCCGTTATTGCTGAGCCTGCGCGGGCAGTTCCCTACAATCCGCCCGAGGGGTTCTGGAAAAGCGTGCGGGATGCCTGCCATGCGGCAGGGGCTCTTCTGATCTTTGATGAAATACCAACGGGCCTTGGTAAAACAGGGCGAATGTTCGCTTGCGATCATGATGAGGTCATTCCGGATATCCTGGTGATGGGCAAGGCGTTGGGTGGTGGTATCTTGCCCATTGCAGCGACATTGTGTCATCCGGATCTGGATGTTCTGGGAGACTATGCGATAGGTCACTATACGCATGAGAAAAACCCGGTTACGACACGGGCGGCTTTGACAACTATCAACATTATCGAAGATGAGGGGTTAGTCGAAAATGCTTCTGTTGTAGGAGCTTATGCGCTCGAACGTATGAAGTACATGAAGTCAAAATACGGCTTGATTGGCGATGTTCGGGGACGTGGCTTTTTGCTTGGCCTTGATCTTGTGGAGGATCGGAAAAGCAAAAAAGGCGCCAATGATGCGGCTGAGGAGATCCTCTATCGTGCATTTGATGCAGGCCTGAGTTTTAAGACAACCATGGGAAATGTTCTGACCCTGACACCGCCTTTGATAGCCACGCAAGAGCAGATGGATTTTGCCCTGGATGTTCTGGAAGATGCCATTCGAGATCTTTCATGAAGACTGCCATAAAAGATCATTTTTTCTTATATATTGGATCGAATATAGCAATTTGACTTATCGATACTGTGCAAGCCATATGGAGGCTCTAACACATTATTTCCTCAAAAAGGAGAAGGAAATTGACCCGGCACGCTGTTTCGACAACTGAATTTGCGACCAGTCAGGGAGTTTTCCCGGTTGGTGATGAACCTTATCTGTTGACACCTGGCCCATTGACCACCGCGGTGTCTACCAAAGCGGCGATGCTGAAAGACTGGGGCTCGTGGGATGATGATTTTAAAGCCATCACTCAGGAGATCCGGGAGCGGCTGGTCGCAATGTGCGGCGGCGAAGAAGAATATGACTGTGTTCCCATGCAGGGGAGCGGTACGTTCTCGATTGAAGCGGCTCTTGCATCTTTCATTCCAAAAGATGGAAAAGCTCTCATTCTGATGAACGGTGCTTATGGCCAGCGTGCTGCAAAGACACTCGATTATATCGGCCGGGCTTATGTCTCTCTTGATAAAGGCGATTATTTGCCGCCGATGCCCGAAGAAGTGGATGCGCTTCTGACTGAGCATAAAGACGTGACCCATGTCGTGATTGTTCACTGTGAAACCAGTTCCGGTATTCTGAACCCGCTTCAGGAAATCTCGGATGTAGTAATGCGCCATGGTCGCAAGCTGATTGTTGACAGTATGAGTGCTTTTGGTGCGGTCCCCCTGAATGTCGCGGATATTCCCTTTGAAGTGATGGTGTCCTCCGCTAACAAATGTATTGAAGGCGTTCCGGGGTTTGGATTTATCGTGGCACGTAAAGACTCACTTGAGGCTGCAAAAGGCAGAAGCCACTCCTTAAGCCTGGATGTGCATGATCAGTGGGCCTATATGAATAAAACCGGCCAGTGGCGTTTTACACCGCCAACCCATACGGTTGTGGCTTTTCTGGAAGCTCTGCATTTGCATGATCGCGAGGGGAATGTGGCGGGCCGGTTAGCCCGGTATACCAAAAATCGGGATACAATGGTTTCAGGAATGCGAGCGATGGGATTCGAAACTCTCTTGGAAGACAAGTGGTTATCGCCTATTATCACGACCTTCTTCAGCCCGGATGATCCTAATTTCGAGTTTGGCCGCTTTTACAATGAAATTAAAACTCGCGGGTTTATCATCTATCCGGGTAAATTAACCGAAGCAGACAGCTTCAGGGTTGGATGTATTGGGCTTCTGGATCACCATGTGATGGAAGGCGTTGTTCAGGCCGTCAAAGAAAGCTGCGAAGCGATGGGCGTTAAAAACTTTTCCCCACCAGATGGAGTGAAATAAAAAACATTGGATGCAACATCGGTACTGATTAGCCTGCTCGGCGGCGTGTCTCTGCTTTTATGGGGCCTGAGAATGGTCAATACAGGTGTGACACGTGCCTTCGGACGGGAACTTGGCAAGATCCTCAATTTCAGCTTGCAAAACAGGTTCAAGTCTTTTCTCGGTGGTCTTGGCGTGACGATGTTGCTTCAAAGCAGTACTGCAACTGCTTTGCTCACAGCCTCTTTCGCGGGCAGAGGATTGGTGACGGCTTCCGCTGGCATTGCGGTGATGCTCGGCGCGGATGTCGGGACAACTCTTGTTGCTCAAGCTCTCAGTTTTGATTTATCCTGGCTTGCACCGATTTTTCTGTTTATCGGATTTGTCAGGCATACAACCGCGAAATCGACGCGCGCTAAAAATTTAGGCCGGATCTTCCTTGGTCTGGGTATGATGCTGACAGCGTTGAAGCTGCTCGTTCTGGCCTCAGGTCCGATACGCGATTCTGAGGTCGCTCAATTTCTGTTCAATTCTCTTGCCGGAGAGCCGGTTCTAACGGTCGTAATTGCTGCTGTTATTACATTCGTTGCTCATTCCAGCTTGGCGACGGTTCTCTTCATTTTGACACTTGTTGCCACCGGAGGAGTGCCTCAGGATGTCGCTCTTGCCATGATTTTGGGAGCCAATCTTGGGGGGGCTTTGCCGCCCGTGATTGCAACGCTCAATGCTGATACGGCCTCTCGCAGGCCGCCCCTTGGCAATCTCATATGCCGTTTGACGGGCGTTGTTGTCTTGTTGCCGCTTCTGGGATTAATTGAACCGGAGCTTGCAAAAATTCAAGCTGATCCTGCGCGGCAGGTGGTGAATTTTCACACGTTTTTCAATTTGGGTCTTGCGGCTTTCTTTATCCTGTTTACAGGCCCATTGGGACGTCTAACCGAAAAAATACTACCGGAAAAAACAACATCGGACACTGCTGCGAACCGACCTATTCATCTGGATCGTGCCGCCCTTGAAAGTCCGCAGTTGGCATTGGCCAATGCGGTTCGAGATACGCTCCGCATGGGGGATATTCTGGAAAAGATGTTTCGGGACTTACAGGTTGCCTTTACGCGAAATGACAGCGTATTGCTCAATGAAGTGCGTGAGGCAGACGAAGTGATCAACGAGTTCAATGCAGGCATCAAAAGCTATTTGACTGAGCTTGGGCGGGAAATGCTCGAAGATGAGGATGAAAAGCGCTGCACTGAAATCATGACCTTCACAACCAATCTGGAGCATATCGGGAATATCGTTGTCCTCAATATGGCTGAATTGGTGGAGAAAACATCGAACACGCAAGTCTCATTTTCCAGCGAAGATGTGTCAGATCACAATCGGCTTTTTGACATGGCGCTTGCCAATCTGAAGCTGTCCTTCAGCGTCTTTTTAACGCGTGAGCAGGCGCAGGCGGCCCGGCTCATTCAGGAGAAGCAGGATTTAAGGGATACGGAGCAGGAGGCTGTGGGCGCCCATTTGGAGCGATTGCGTGAAGACAGAAATATGGATGAGATTTCCAGTGCGATGCATCTGGGGCTGCTCAGTGATCTCAGACGGATCAATTCTTTGATTTCGGCGGTTGCTTATCCTATCGTGCTGGAGCATGAAAAATCGCAGAAGGCCGAGAAGAAGGCGAAGAAGAAAGACAAAGGCAAAAAGAATTTCGGGCAGACAAGCAGCTTATAGGATCGGATTATGACTGCATCAGATTTTCAACTCAGGCAAGCCAGTAACCACGATGTTGAAGATCTTGTCGCTTTAACCGACGAGGTTGGATGGGGATTTACGTCTACGAATTGGCAAGTTGCAATTGCCGCCGGCTATAATTTTATCCTTCGCGATCAGGGAGGTGAGATCGCTGCGACTTCCGCAATTTTCCGATATGGATCTCTTTCATTTCTGGCCAACATTATTGTTCGGGAGAGTTATCGCGGGCAAGGGCTTGCCACACGGATCATTAATGAAGCCGAACGCCGTGTTGATATTGGTCAGTCCCCGATAATGTTGGTCGCCACCTCGGATGGCGAACCAGTTTATAAAAGTCGGGGATATCGAACCGTTGATACATGTTCTCAGTTCGCTTTGCAAAACGGCGCGGATACGATCACACCACCTCATATGCCTGCATATCGTTTTGCCCCGGTTACAGAGGAAACGCTGGATGACATCAGAGCTTTCGACCTTGAGCTTAATAGCTTTGATAGGGGACATGTCCTGACAGCTATGTTCCGGGCAGGATTTCCTGCCGTTGCTCTGTATGAACGGGAGAGTGAAGACTTGTTTGGGTTTGCCATGGCGACCCCGCGACAGAATAATATGTTGATTGGACCTGTCATTGCGAAAGATAAAATGGGAGCCGTTGCGTTGGTGCAGATGCTGGCCTATGGCCGGCAGGAGGCGCTTCGGATCGATCTGTTGTCTCATCAGCCTGACTTCAGAGCATCACTGGAAGATATTGGATTTCGTATATATGAAACGTCTCCAATCATGCTGCTGGGATCGGATGAACAGGCCGTCCGCAGACCAAACGCATTTGCCATTACATCTCAGGCTTTTGGGTAAACCTTTTCGTTTGAACCATTTGACCGCGCTGGCCGACAGAATAAAAGGAGCTTCGCTCAGAGCAAGGACATAAAGGTGTAGAAGATGCATATCTGGCGTGATCATCTTATCATCCTGACTGTTTTTGCCGGATTGACTATTCCTGTCTATTTTGTCGATGCATGGCTTCTAAAATCTAGCAGGGGTGCTCTGTTTAGCCTTCAGGGCTTGTTTATCTCTTTCTATCTGATCGGGATTGCCGTCCATGCTCTGGTCAGCACTGCTGGGCATTATTTTTTCAAAAAAACTGGAATGGCAATCCTGCACTGCGTATCGCTTGTCCTATCCGTTATCCTTGTCGTCATCGGTTTATTTGTTATTGAAAGCCTCCATCAGAGAGGTCGGACAATTGCTACGGAAACTCTAATGGCGGAGCGTGCAGAACGCCAGAATGTCCTGACATTGGTAAAATGGCAGTACGGCTCTTCTTCCGGAAAACCAGAAAGTGCCTTGATTACGGTTCGAACGGCGCAGGCAGGGCGATTTGCCGCTCGCATTGACGCGCGAGGGCACGGTGACTATTCCAAAGAGATCTTTGCAGGTGAACTGGAAAGCCAGGTTCATCTTGCTGCGGGCGATACAGTTACGCTCACGCTAATGCTCAATCACTATTCCGACGAGAAGATCGGCAGCATTACGCTTACCCTTTCCCTGTTTCAAAAGCAGAAAGGTGGGCATGACAAAGACATTCGGAAAATATACATGCCCGATATTCAAGCCTATGATGATGGCCGGATATTTTATGACCGCCTTCCCGAGCCAGTCTCAAACCTCTGATCATGCAAGGGGCAGTAATTTGTCCGGATAATCGGTGATAATGGCATCAACACCCCAGTTCAGAAAACGCTCAGCGATTTCCAGATCATTGACGGTGTAGGCTAGAAATTTAAAACCTGCTGCCTGAACCGCTTTGACCGCTTCTTCGGTGACAAACGGATAATAACAATGCAGGCTGGCGGAGCCGGTATCGGTCAGTCGCTTCTCCCAGTCAGGGGGAATGGCATCTGTCAGATATCCCAAAGGGATATCAGGTACATATTGCCCGGTAATGGTCAGCGCTTCTTCATTGAAGGAGGAAATCAGCAGGGGCAAATCACGGGAGAGTTCCTCCTGCAGTTGCCGGCCAACAATCTCTGCAGTTGGAACTTGCCAGCCCTCGACCGGTTTGACTTCGAGGTTAAGGCTCATGCCAAGAGCTTTCGTTGCCTGAAGAGCCTCTGTCAGTGTCGGGATCTTCTCGCCGCACCAGTCGTCTCCAAACCAGCTTCCAGCGTCCAGTTTTTCGATATCAGCCAGATCCTGAAGGAGCACAGGGCCCGACCCATTGCTGCAGCGATCGAGGTTCGTATCATGATGAATAACGGTTCCATTGTCCTGGGTAACTGTCACGTCGATCTCGATAGATTTTGCGCCAACTTCCGCCGCTTTGCGAAAGGAGGAAAGTGTGTTTTCAGGAGCCAGGCCCTTGGCCCCCCGATGCCCGATGATCCGGGGCATGGTTTCAAAAAAGGCGGAAGTCATCGGGAATCTCCTGTGGCACGAGGCACATCCTGATCCGGAACAGACCAGTCAATCGGTGTTTGATGGGTGCGTTCCAGATATTCGTTGGCTTTGGAAAAATGTCCATTGCCGAGGAACCCTCGATGCGCGGATAGTGGGGAGGGATGTGGACTTGTGAGAACCAGATGACGGTTCCGGTCAATAACCTTCCCTTTTTTTTGAGCATAGCTGCCCCAAAGCAGAAAAACCAGCCGGTCCCGCTCTTTATTCAAAGCAGAAACGACCGCGTCCGTAAACTCTTCCCACCCACGTCCCTGATGAGAGGCTGCTTTCGCCTGCTCGACAGTCAGGACGCTGTTCAAAAGAAGGACGCCTTGTTCAGCCCAGTTTTGTAAATTTCCGTGTTTTGGAATGGGAAGACCAAGGTCGCGATTGATTTCCTTATACATATTCTGCAAGGAGGGAGGTGTTCGCACCCCGTCGCGGACTGAAAAGCTGAGGCCGTGTGCCTGCCCCGGTCCGTGATAGGGATCCTGACCAAGGATAACGACCTTCACTGTCTGAAAAGGTGTACAATCAAAAGCGGTGAAAATGTTTTTACCTTCTGGAAAAATAACTTTACCCGCACGTTTTTCCTGTTCGAGAAAGGCACGGAGGTTCTTCATGTGATCTTTTTCGAACTCGGAAGCCAGGACTTTAAGCCAGCTTTCCTCCAGTTTTATATCTGCCACCCATCCCCCATTTCAAGTTATCGGAACATCGTCCGAACTTCTGTCTTTATAACTGCATTATTGCGGTTTTATTATGAGAGGAGAAAGAAGAGAAGCAACTTTTTCCAATTATCCGGGCCTATGGCTTGACATTGGAAACAGATTTCTCAATATTGTTTGTATACATACAAAATGAGGTCCGGGATATATGGGAGATTATTTTCGGCCGACAACACTGTCAGAGCTAGAGGGGCTGCTCACACGCGGTAACTTGACAGTACTTGCCGGAGGCACGGATTACTATCCTGCAAAAGTCGGAAAACTGCTTGGGGAAGATATCCTTGATATTACGGCGGTTGACGGATTGCGCGGTATTCAGAAAACGAAGGAAGGATGGAGGATCGGTGCAACAACGCGCTGGTCTGATATCACCAGGAGCGATCTTCCGCCGCTGTTTGACGGTTTGAAGGCTGCGGCTCGTGAAGTAGGTGGCCAGCAAATTCAGAATTCAGGCACGATTGGCGGCAATCTGTGTAACGCTTCTCCAGCAGCGGATGGCGTGCCAGCACTCCTTAGCCTCGGGGCTGATGTTGAAATTTCCGGACCAACCGGTATGCAACGCCTCCCTCTTGAAACCTTCATTTTGGGAAACCGTAAAACAACGCTGGAGAAAACGGAAATCCTTTCAGCTCTCCATATACCAAATCCACTTTTTGAAAAGGCATATGGCGCCTTCCTTAAATTGGGATCTCGCAAATATCTCGTCATTTCACTGGTGATGGTGGCTGGCACCTTCTGTCTTGATGCAGAAGGGCGCCTCGCGGATTGTAAAATCTCGGTCGGGGCTTGCTCGGAAGTGGCGAAGCGATTGGAAAGGCTTGAGCAGGATTTGATCGGCGCCTTTCCGACAGACGATCTGGCAGGATATGTGGTGGATACCCACCTGGCGGATTTATCGCCCATAGATGATGTTCGTGCGACGGCGGAGTATCGCTTGGAGGTCGCCAAGACACTTGTTCAGCGCATGCTGTCAGAATGGGGAGAGACTGTATGAGCAGGGCAATCGAACTGACTGTCAATGGTCAGAAGCATGTTCTAGATGTTCCGCCGGTCAAAAGACTGTCAGACATATTGCGCGATGATTTGAAACTGACCGGGACCAAAATCGGCTGTAATGCAGGAGATTGCGGAGCCTGCACGGTTATAATCGATGGCAAGCAGGTCTGCGCCTGTCTCACCCCGGTTGCGCAGGCGGCGGGAGCATCGGTTCTTACTGTTGAAGGATTGTCTGGAACAGAGGCACTGGGCTCGCTACAAAAAGCGTTCAGCCGCCACGGTGCTGCACAATGTGGTATCTGTTCCCCCGGTATGTTGATGGCAGCAACGAGTTTGCTGGATACAAAAAGTGACCCTACAAGGCGGGATGTGGAAGATGCTTTAGGGGGTGTCCTGTGCCGTTGCACCGGATATCAGAAGATCGTTGATGCAGTGCTGGATGCGGCAGGTTCGGAGGCTTGCTTAGCGCCAGAGGCAGGCGAGGCCGTCGGGGCGTCCCTTGGAAAACTGGATGCGGCCGAAAAGCTGAACGGAACAGAGAAATATGGCGCCGATGCTATTCCAGAGGATGCATTATGGATCCGCATCCTAAGGTCCCCCCATGCTTCGGCAACGGTTGTACTGGGTGACTTTTCAGATGTTATTCAGGCGTATAATGGCCTTTATGATGTCCTGACTTATAAAGACATACCGTTTAACCGGTTTGGCATCTATCCGGTGGGCAAGGATCAACCTGTTCTTTCAGATGGCGTGGTGCGCTATCGCGGCGATGCAGTGATTGCTGTTGTTGGAGCAAAAGAAGCCGTCACGGGCATCACGCTGGAGGATCTTCCGGTTTCCTTTGATATTCATGAACCGGTTGTCGGTGTTGCGGGCGCGCGATCTGCCGCAGCATATCAGCTGCATGAAGACAAACCCGGCAATGTATTGATTGAGGGGCATGTGGTGAAGGGAGATACAGCCGCAGGCTTTGAACAAGCGACTGCCATTGCGAACGGAACGTTTCAGACCCGCTTTGTTGAGCATGCTTATATCGAACCTGAAGCCGGGTGGGCACGGCGTGTTGGGGATCGGGTGGAAGTAACCGTGACGACACAGGCGGTTCACATGGATCGCGATGAGATTGCCAGTGTGTTACAAATCGATAAAGATCGGGTTCGGGTTATTCCAACCGCTGTGGGCGGAGGGTTCGGCGGTAAGCTGGATGTCTCCATTCAGCCTATTCTGGCGGTTGCTGCCATGAAATATGACCAGCCTGTTGCTTATGTTTATGAACGGCCGGAAAGCATGGCCGCCAGCACGAAGCGTCATCCATCAGAAGTGTCCAGTCGTTTTGCTGCGAATGAAAAAGGCGAATTGCTGGTGACGGAATTGACCGCTGATTTCGATACAGGGGCCTACGCGTCCTGGGGACCGACGGTTGCAGGGCGCGTCCCGGTTCACGGAAGTGGTCCTTACTTTGTTCCTAATGCTGATGTTAAAGGACGCGGTTTGTTCACCAACGCACCGCCCTCCGGCGCATTCCGGGGGTTTGGCGTGCCACAAGCCGCTATCGCCCATGAATGCATGATGGATGATCTGGCCGAAAAACTGGATATGGATCGGCTGGAAATCCGCTTAATCAACGCAATTCGGACAGGGCAGACAACAGCAACGGGCCAAATTCTGAAAGCGAGTGCGGGTATGGCGCCGTGCCTTGAAGAATTGAAGCCCAAATGGACGTTATTCAACGCTGAGGTGGCGGCTTTTAACGCTGAGAATGATGGCCCGTTGAGAAAAGGGGTCGGTGTTGGTGCCATGTGGTACGGTATCGGAAATACGTCCCTGTCCAATCCCTCCACACTGGAAGTGGGGATTGATGCGGACGGTCGGATCACGCTTTATAACGGTGCTGTGGATATTGGACAGGGTTCCAACACCATCATGCCGCAGATTTGTGCTGATGCAGCAGGACTGCCGGTGTCTCAATTCACCTATATTATGGGGGACAGCGATCTGACTGAAGATGCGGGTAAGACATCCGCATCCCGCCAGACATTCGTCTCGGGCAAGGCATCGGAATTGGCCGGGCTCGATCTTCGCCGCCAAATCCTGCGCCATGCCAATGCAGGGGAGGGCGCCCGGTTTGTCCTTGACGGTAAAATACTGAAAATTGAAGATGAAGGCAGCGTCCGAGAAATTGATTTATCCTCTTTGCCAGAGGGTAAAAAAGGAAACGTATTCTTTGGAACGGGTACTTTTGATCCGCCGACAACTCCTCTCGATGAAAAAGGGCAGGGCGTACCGTATGCCACCTACGGGTTTGCAGCGCAAATTGCGTTGGTTGAAGTTGATACAGATCTGGGTACAACCAAAGTTCAGAAGATTGTTGCCGCCCATGATGTCGGCAAAGCCATTAATCCACAGCAAGTAGAAGGGCAGATCCATGGCGGAATTGCTCAAGGACTGGGGCTTGCCCTGATGGAAGAATTTATTCCAGGTGTCACCGAAAATCTGCATGACTATCTGATTCCGACCTTTGGCGATATGCCGGATATGGAAATCCTCATTGTGGAAGAAGAAGAACCTTTAGGGCCCTATGGCGCTAAAGGGGTGGGAGAACCTGGACTCGTTCCTACAGCCCCCGCTATTTTTGGGGCTATTCGTCATGCCACGGGCGTTCGCGTGACAGAAGCACCCTTGCTCCCCCACAGACTGAAAGCGGCTCTACGCAGGAAGGAGGTCGATCATGAGTGAGGCTATCCAGAAAACAGCCAATAAAGACGATGGATTAATCCGCTGTGATGCCTGCCCGGTTTTGTGCCGTATTCGAGAAGGGCGCTCCGGCGCCTGTGATCGCTATGCGAATGTCGAAGGTGTCTTAACCCGTGTTGATCCGTTGATTGTGCTGGAAAATGCTGAAAAGAAGGTCCCGTTCACGGAGGCAAGCAGCCAGTGGAATGGGGATTTGGTACCAAAGGGCAATACCTTTGTCACCGGCGTTGGATCTGGAACAACATACCCGGATTACAAGCCAGCCCCCTTTATTGTCGGTGCAGAGGCGCATGGCGTTGATACGGTAACCGTTGTGTCTGAGGGTGTGTTCAGCTATTGCGGCGTGAAAGTCAAAATTGATACAGACCGCTATGTTGGCCCGGAGACAGCACCTGTATTTGCTCAAGGTGAGCAGGTAGGGCATGTCACCACAGCCGAATATGGAAGCCAGATGCTTTCCTTGGGCGGCGTCCGCCATTTGACTGGCGGCTCCAAGAAAGAAGGTCGGATTACGTGCGATACGCTGCTGGCTCTTTGCAACAAAGAAGCTGTCGAGCTTGATGTTGAAGGCGGCGCAAAAATCATTGTTCAGGCAGGTAAAGCACCGATCATCGACGGAGATGAAGAAGAGCGGATGCGGGTTGGTTGTGGTTCCGCGACCATTGGAATTTTTGCACCGCAATGGCACGGGAAGGTGGATGAGGTTATCGTTGTTGATGATCATATCACCGGTGTCCTGACAGAGCATCAGGCGGGTCAGTTTCTTGATATGCCCGTCTCCGGGATCAAGGTGCGTGGTCGTCGCTCAACCCCTGGACGGTATTTTCAAGTGGCCGAACATGGCGCAGGCTGGGGCGGGACGGATATTACCAATCCCCTTGATATTATTGAGAAAGTGGATGCCAAGAAAGCCCATCCCGGTATGACACTCCTGATGGTATCGACAACCGGACAGGATAGCGCCTGGTTCGTGTTGAATGACGATCTTGAGCCGGAAGCAGCGCCGATGCCGGACGAAATCCGGCTGGTTGTTGACAGAATTGCAGAGAATTGTGAGCCCGCTCTGTGTACTGTTCTCTTTATGGCTGGAGCTGGAGGATCGCTCAGGGCCGGGGTCACCGAAAACCCGGTCAGATTGACACGATCTGTCAAGGATGCCTTAACTCGGGTAACCTGCGGCGGGGCGCCCGCCTATATCTGGCCGGGCGGTGGCATCACCGTGATTGTCGACGTGATGCAAATGCCGGAAAACTCCTTTGGCTATGTGCCTACTCCTGCATTGGTTGCGCCCATAGAGTTTGCCATGACGCGAGACGACTTTGAAGCACTCGGCGGTCATATGGAGAGTATCGTCTCACTGGATCAAGTGCTGGATCGCGATGCCCTTGTAAAGCTGAACGGCGAGCCTTGACCCATGGCAGGTGAAGCAACAGCACGATTGATGGAAGATGGACGAAGGCTTCACCTTCAGCATGGTCCCATTGATATTGTTGCTGAAGCTTTTGGTGCGGCTGATGAAATTGAAGCTGCCTACAATCAAGGTTGGGCGGCCTTTCAGTCAATTCTTGGAACTCTGGTACAGGATCTCGGTATCTTGAGGCGGCCTGTCATGATAGACGAAGAGCCTGTTTTAAATGGGATTTCTGCCGATATGTGGCTGTCCGCACGCCCCTTTGCCGATAGGCAATTTGTAACGCCAATGGCGGCGGTTGCCGGGGCGGTTGCCGATCACGTCAAGGCAGCCATGATAGATGGGCGAAGCCTCACGAAACTTTATGTGAATAATGGCGGTGATATTTCACTTCATTTGAAGGCGAATGCTGTTTTCTCCGGCGCTATTGTCGAAAATCAGGATATGCCTGCGCTGGATAATATCTTTGAAATTAGGAGCAAGGATGACATCGGCGGTGTTGCGACATCGGGCTGGCGTGGCCGGTCGCTTTCCCCCGGGATGGCGGATGCCGTTACCGTGCTTGCAAAAACTGCGGCCATTGCGGATGTTGCTGCAACCCTGATTGCGGGAGCTGTGGTTGTAAAAAGTGCCGCGGTCACTCAGGAGAAGGCAATTGATCTGAGAGACGATACGGATTTGGGTGATATGCTCGTAACGACGGCGGTTGGCACGCTAACAGCTGCAGAAAAACATGAAGCCCTTGAAAAAGGGTTTCAACTTGCTCGCTCTTTTGAGCAAGAAGGATGGATAAAATCGGCCTATATGGCCTTACAGGGGGAGGCAAAAAGCCTTGCTCCGGAAAAAGAACAATTGGGAAGGAAAACGGCATGACTGATTTGGTAAAAGTGCGGAAAATATCCACACAGATTGAGGAGATCTATCACGAGGGCGGGCCTGTGCTGGATAATCCGATCCTGCGGGGTTCCATTGTTGCTGTTGTCAGCAATCCTTATGCCGGCCGATATGTTGAGGACATTACCCCTTTTATGGAAGCCTTGAAACCATTGGGCTTGAAGGTTGCAAAGCAACTAATTGATGCGCTGGGCGGTGATCTTGGGAAAATCTGTAGCTATGGAAAAGGCGCTATTGTCGGAGAAGACGGCGAAATGGAACATGGGGCGTGTTGGCATGTTGCCGGTGGCTATGCCATGCGGGAAGCTTTGGGAGAGGCGTTGGCAATTGTACCGTCTTCCAAAAAAGTATCAGGGGTTGGCAGCCGGTTGGAGATTCCCACCACCCATAAAGATGCCTCTTATGTACGCAGTCATTTCGATGCCATGGAAGTGGGACTGTCCGATAGTCCGCGCCGGGGAGAAATTCTATTTGCTCTGGTTATGACAACTGGAGGGCGCCCACATGCGCGTCTCGGCGGCTTAGCGGCTGAAGATATCTCTGCAAAAGACGGTTTGCGTTAATCAGATAAGGTGGACGGCACGTATGACAGGTAGAGTAATTGGCGTCGATGTGGGCGGGACTTTTACGGATCTGATTTCCGTTGATACGGAAACCCGGGAAGTTTCAGTAACCAAAGTTCCGACAACGCTGGATAATCAGGCTTTTGGTGTGATTAAAGCCATTGAAAATGTGGGTACGGAACTTTCCGAGGTTGTCGCTATCAATCATGGAACAACCACGACGACGAATGCTTTGCTCGAGCGCAAGATTGCCAAGGTTGGTCTCATTACCACCCGGGGTTTTCGGGATGTCCTGGAGCTTGGCCGTCGAACCCGCCCGCAGCCTTACGGCTTGAAGGGACAGTTTGAGCCGCTGATTTCCCGCGAATATCGCCTGGAAGTACCGGAGCGTATTGATGCCGACGGAAATATTGTTATCCCGTTGGATGAAGGCGCGCTTAGATCAGCCATTCAACAGTTAATTGAAGCGGGGGTAGAAAGTCTTGTCCTGCATTTCCTTCACTCCTACAAAAATCAGTCCCATGAAGCGCGGGCGTTGGAAATTGCCAAGGAAATGTGGCCCAATCGGTTTGTGACGGCGGGCCATGAAATTCTTTCGGAATATCGGGAATATGAACGCGGCACGACAGCAGCCATTAACGGCGCAATCAGACCTGTTCTGGATCGTTATATCAACCGGCTGCAAGATGAACTGACCCAGCAAGGTTTTGCTCATGATTTGCTTGTCATGCAGGGGAATGGCGGGAGTATCTCGTCCCGTATTGTGGCAGAAAGCGCTGTAAATACGGTGATGTCGGGCCCTGCCTCTGGTGTGATGGCCGCGGCAGCAACCTGCCGGGCAGCCGGTATCGATAAAGTCATCACCTATGATATGGGCGGTACAAGTTCGGATGTGGGGTTGGTGCAGGGCGGCGTTCCGCAAGTCACGGCGGAGCTGGATTTGGAATATGGTATGCCGATCCATGTGCCGATGGTTGATGTGCATACCATCGGGGCGGGCGGTGGTTCCATCGCCTTTGTCAATGATGCGGGAATGCTGCAGGTCGGGCCGGAAAGTGCAGGGGCAACGCCCGGGCCCATTTGTTATGGCCGGGGCGGCACGCGCCCGACCATTACGGATGCCAATCTGGTTCTGGGCAGGCTGGACGCTGAAAAGTTACTGGCTGTGGATAGTCCTGTGTCTCTTGATCAAATTAAAGAGCTGTTTGTCAGTGAAATCGGTCATCATTTTGGGATGAATGCGGAAGAAGTTGCGACAGCCATTCTGCAAGTTGCCAATAACAAGATGGCTGGAGCGATCCGCATGGTTAGCCTATCCAGAGGGCATGACCCTCGGGACTTCGCCCTTTTTGCTTTTGGAGGGGCAGGACCATTGCATGGTGTGGCCCTGGCTAAAGAATTGGCAATCCCCCGAATTGTTATGCCGGCAAGGCCAGGCATTACCAATGCGCTGGGCTGCGTTGTTTCTGATTTACGTCATGACTTCGTGAAAACGGTCAACACGCCGCTATCATTGGTCAATATTACTGAGGTTCAGGCCATTATCCGGGAACAGATTGAAGAAGGTAAAAGGCGGATCGAGCGGGATCGAGTTGCGGTTGAGGCGTTGGTCTATATTTTTTCCGCTGATATGCAATTTCAGGGGCAGAGCCACATGCTGAGTGTTGAAATCAGCGGCCCAGACGTGACATTGGATGAACTACAGAAACGGTTTGATGAGGTGTACTGGGCGCGCTTCGCGGTGGAGCTGCCGGATATCAAAGCTGTGCTTGTCAATCTTCATACCGCGGTTATCGGTCGGCGCGAACAGCTGGATTTACAGGTTCTCGTCGGAAGTAGTCAGAAAAACACGCTTGCAGAAGCCATGCGGACAAAGCGTTCTGTCATGTTCGGCGGAACCTGGCATGATACACCGATTTACCGGCGCGGGGATTTGCCTAAATCCCTGACATTGACGGGCCCGGCCATCATTGAACAACTGGACACAACCATCATCGTTGAGCCGGGTGACAAGATGACCGCTGATGCCATTGGCAATCTGATTGTGGAGGTATGATATGAAAGAACTGGATCCGATTACCCTCGCGGTTATTCAAAATGGCCTTATTCAGGTATGCAACGAAATGGATTTGGCCTTTGTTCGGTCTGCATTCAGTCCGGTGATTTCTGAAGCGCTTGATCGCTCTGACGGCATTTATGCTGCAGAGACCGGGGAGTTGATTGCCCAAGGTGAATTGGGGTTGCCGATTTTTGTTGGCACCATGCAGTTTTCTACTCAAGCCGTTATCGAGCGGGCGAAGGATGTAAAACCCGGTGATATCTACATCGTCAATGATCCTTATCTGGGTGGCACCCATTTGATGGACGTTAAATTTGTCCGACCTTTCTTCTACAAGGGGAAGCTCTGGTCGTGGCTTGCCAATACGGGGCATTGGCCAGACTTGGGCGGATCTGTGCCCGGTGGTTTCTCTGCCAACGCCACAGAAGTGGAGCAGGAGGGCTTGCGTTTGCCACCGGTCAAGCTCTTTAAAGAAGGCGTTCTGGATGAGGAGATCCTCTCGATTATCCTGTCCAATATCCGAATTGCCGATCAACGGATCGGGGATATCAAAGCGCAGGCTGCTGCCCTCTCGATTGGAGAGCAGCGTCTGACGGATCTTCTGGATCGATATGGCGAGGATGTTGTCAGTCGTTCCATCAAAGAGCTCAAAGCCCGAGCCAGCGAGCAAATGTCAGCCAAGATCGCTGACATCCCGGACGGTACCTATCAGGGAACCGCCTACGTGGATTCCGACGGCGTTGTGGATGAGCCGCTTAAAATTGATATGCAGGTGATCTCTAAAGGCGGAGAACTGCATTTTGACATGTCCGGTTCCAGCGCGCCCTGTATGGGGCCGATGAATTCTGTCCTGGCAACAACAAAGTCATCTATCTACCTGGCGATAAAGCATATTTTTCCTGAAGTGCCGATTAATGCTGGCACATTTGAGCCGCTTAAAATTAAGGATCCTGACGGCACATTCCTCTATGCTAAATATCCGAGGCCGGTTTCCGGTTGTGCGGCGGAAGTCAGTCAGCGGATCGCTGAAGCTGTTTTCAATGCATTGGTTGATGTTATTCCAGATTTGCTGTTTGCAGCCCCCGCCGGGACATCCGGTAATCTGGCCGTGGGCGGCTACGACCCTGACAAAGACAAAGCCTATGTGATGTATGTGATTTCAGGTGGTGGTTACGGTGGATACAAGGAAGGTGACGGGCTTTCCAACGGCTGTTCTACGATCGGTATTTCCAAGACCACTCCGATTGAAGTCATGGAGCAGTATTATCCTGTATTGTTCGAAGAATATTCCCTGCATGAAGGGTCCGGCGGAGCGGGTGAATATCGCGGCGGCTTTGGTGTTAACTACAAGATCCGTTTGCGCCGCGGCCATGCGAGAGCATCCATGGTGATGGATCACGGTCGGTATGGACCTCTGGGGGCTTTGGGGGGGCTGGATGGTGGCATCAACAAAGTGGCTGTTTATTCCAATGGCCAGTCCTATATACCACCGCATCTTTCCAAAGATCAGGATATCCAGATTGAGGTTGGAGACAGTATTGCAGTCTCCACGCCAGGCGGCGGCGGTTTTGGCGCTGCCTTTGATCGTAACCCTGAGACTGTTGCGAGAGATGTCAGGCGCGGCTATTACTCAGCGGACCAGGCGGCAGACCGGTTTGGTGTCGTTCTGGAACCGGATGGTTCCGTTGCTGAACACCAAACACGGCAAAAGCGTCTTAAAACCTGATCATGGACTTTCGGCTAATCGCTGCCAAGGGGATTTCAATCAATTCCCTTGGCAGCGGTCTAATGACGCTACATTTAAGCGCCGTTACTTTGTTATCACCTCAGGGCCCATCACTGCATTTGGCAGCACTGTTGAAATCCATGGCACGTAAGTGACCAAAATCAGGAACACAAACATAATTGCCAGGAATGGAAGTGCGGCACGGAAAATGCCCATCATCGACATATTGGCGACACCAGCAGTCACGAACAGGTTCAGGCCCACTGGTGGTGTTATCATGCCGATTTCCATATTCACCACCATGATGATGCCCAGATGAATTGGGTCAATACCAAGTTCCATGGCGATGGGAAAGACCAGAGGTGCGACGATAACCAGCAACCCGCTTGGTTCCATGAACTGGCCGCCGATCAACAAGATGACATTGACAATAATCAGGAACATAATCGGGCCAAAGCCATAAGCCAGCATTGTCTGGGTGATCTGCTGAGGGATCTGTTCATCGGTAATGACATGTTTTAGGATCAACGCGTTTGCGATCACAAACATCAAAGTGATGATCAGTTTGCCTGCATCGCGCAAAGTCCGCATTGTGTCTTTATGCCAGAAAGCCGTGATAAGCATTTGCGGGTTGCGCAGGATAGAACCTCCCTCCGCCAACGGACCCATATCCCTATAGACGAATGTTGCAACAAGAAAGGCATAAACAGACGCAACGGCAGCAGCCTCAGTCGGGGTGAAAATCGCCCCGGTAACGCCTGGAATGCCATAAATACCAACCATGATGATGACGATCAGCATAAGGCCCCATACGGCTTCTCTAAAGCTTGCCCAAATCTCTCCGAAACCTTTGAAATCTCCCGCAGGCATGTTTTTGACCCGCGCCATAATGTAAATGCCGATCATTAGCATGGTGCCAGCAAGCAAACCTGGAATAACGCCCGCAAGGAACATGCGCCCCACAGAGACTTCAACAGCGGCAGCATAGACCACCATGACAATGGACGGTGGTATAAGGATACCGAGTGTGCCGGCATTTGCGATGACACCAGCTGCAAATTCTTTCGTATATCCAACCTGCCGCATGGCAGCGATAACAATGCTGCCAATTGCAACAACCGTCGCTGGGGATGATCCGGATAGGGCGGCAAAAATCATGCAGGCAAGGACGCCAGCAATCGCGAGACCACCCCGTATATGTCCCACAAGCGCAATTGAAAATCGGATAATCCGCTGGGCTACGCCTCCGGTGGACATGAAGCTGGACGCTAAAATGAAGAAGGGGATAGCCAGTAGCGTTGAATGTCCTTCAAAGGCCTCAAATAATGTTTGGGCAACTGAAGCGAGCGAGCTGTCCGAAAACAGCAGCAGGAATGATATGGATGAAAAGCCAAGCGCAACTGCAATCGGCACTCCGGCAAGCATCAGTCCGATGACCAGAATGAAAAGAAGAAGAATTTCCATCAGTCCTGTTCTTTCAGTTTGTTGGCAGCTTTTGTTACATCTTCTTCAGCTTCATGGCTGACAATCAACAACTCCGCCTGGCCCTTCCATACTCGCAAGCCGGCTTGTGCAAATCGAAAAACCAGGAGGAGCATTGAAACAGGTAAAACCAGGTAGGGAACAAGCTTGGGCATTTTTTCATAGGCTTCTCCCTCATTGAATATATCAGCGAGCCAGGTGAGGAAGAATGGAACTGGAATATCCTGCGTTTCATACCAACCTTGCCCGCGGAATTTCTCTACAAAGCCGGTCGGGAACAACCTGCCTTCGGTTGGTGGCAGGTTGGCGTATGGTGCCCAATAGTCCCATGCGCCCTTCAATAAAAGCAGAGAATAAATTAGACAAACTGCAACCACGAACAAACCTAATCCGCGTTTGATGCGAGGAGAGAAAAACGCGACAATCGCATCAACGCCTAAATGCAGGGTCTTTTTTACGGCATAACTCGCCCCTAGCAGCACCAGCCAGGCAAACAGGAAAACTGTAAGTTCAAGCGCGTAAAATATATTGGAATTGAAAACATAACGAGCAACGACATTGGCAAATGTAGTCAGTGTCATGATGCCAAGAAGGACCGAAATAACCGTTTCTTCAATACGGTCAAATCGACTGTAAAATTGTATAGACTTCATAATGTCTTCACCTTGGCGAAAACTCGAGGGCCGACACGCGTCGGCCCTCGCTTATTCGCAAAGAGATTTCAGGGAGATTATTTGCTCATCGCATTGATTTTTTGAGCCGCGTCGATATTTTCCTGACCGACATCCTTGGCAAATTTAGCCCATACAGGCTTCATTACATCGACCCAAGCCTGACGTTGGTCGGCTGTCAAAACAACGACTTTACCACCCGCATCAACAATAGCTTTCTTGGCACCCTCATTGACGGTAGTCGATTCTTTGTTTCGTGTTGCAGTCACCTCAGAAACAATTGTCAGAAATTGTCCCCGTACATCTGCTGGCAGGCCGTCGAGCCAATCAACAGACGTCACCAAAAGATAATCGATAATGCCGTGGTCCGTCTGAGTAACGCCATCCTGCACTTCGAAAAACTTCTTGCCATAGATGTTTGACCAGGTATTTTCCTGACCATCAACAACACCCTGTTGCAGCGCGCCATAAACTTCTGAGAAGGCCATTTTTTGCGGGCTGCCGCCAATCGCCTCCATCTGGGCAACCAGAACGTCTGAAGATTGAACGCGGAATTTCAGGCCATTGGCGTCGGTCGGCGCAACAAGGGGTTTGTTAGCAGACATTTGCTTCATGCCATTATGCCAATAAGCGAGGCCCTGCAAACCACGTTTTTGCATACTGTCGAGCATGCCTTGGCCCGCATCTGATGCCTGAAACGCTTCAACCGCGTTGATGTCCTTGAACATGAACGGCAAATCGAAGATGCGGAATTTCTTGGTGAATTTTTCAAACTTTGAAAGTGAAGGTGCTGCGAGTTGAACGTCACCTTGTAACATTGCTTCAAGAACTTTGTTGTCATTATAGAGCGTGGAGTTTGGGAAAACTTCCATGCACATCTTACCGTTCATTTCAGCGTTCACACGTTTTTCCAACAATGTGGCTGCAATACCTTTAGGATGCTTGTCAGTGTTGGTAACATGGCTGAATTTGACGACAATTTCTCCTTCATCGCAAGCAGCGAAAGCAGCAGATGACGTCGAAACAAGTGCCACAACACATGCGGTCTTTAAAAGGGTCTTCATAGGGTTTCCTCCCGGTTTGCGGCGCTTTCTTGCACCATTAATATCATTCAAACCATTTGAGCGAGATAGCTCAACCCCAATTAATGAGAAAATTAGTTTGTACAATAAAACAATACGCTAACAGAAAGTTGAAGCTGGATTAGGCAAATTAATCCGAAATTTCGGACAATTTTCTTGCCAGGAATGGCTGAACAATTCTACTTATAATTCTCAATCCTGGAGCTTGCCTGTCATGTTTCGTCGCGCGCTTGTCACATTTGGAATATATATATCCTTCGCTGCTAGTATTACTGGTTGGGTTTATTATGATGCGTTTGAAACGGCTCTCAGCAATGATCGGCAGGCTGGCCAGGTTCGCCTTTCAGAAGCTTCCAGCAGGTTGCGTGGCCAGCTTGATGTCTACCGGGCCCTAGTAAATATTGCAGCAAAAGATCCCAAGATGGCGCGGGCGCTTGCGTCTGTTGGAAATACCGATGTGAGTTTTGAACTGACCCTGCTTAAACTCACCTATGGTGCCTGGGAAGTTGATTTGGCAGACAATGAAGGTCGGATTGTCGCGTCATCGTCACCTGAACATCTGGGCTCTGTACATTCTAAGGAAGTGGTCCGGGCTGCGCTCAACGGGCGACTTGGTTACTCAGTTGAAGTCGATAAAGATCAACGTCTAGTTCGGTATAGTCGGCGCGTCCTTTCAAACAACTCAACCAGTCTTGGACTTGTGGTCGTTTCGGCAAATATGGCTGCGCTGGAGTTTGAATGGCCAATAACGCCAGAGCCAATGATATTTTTTGATTCCTCAGGCCTGTCCATGTCTGCTAACCGCCCAAGCCTGCTCCTCCTTTCGAACAGCGATGAATCAGAAAAGGCCCGTTTCCCATTGCGGGGAAAGAACAGTTTTACAAATGCGCGATTGATGACCTACCGATCGAATGAAGGTGTTGAGTCTGAAGTTCAGAGCTTAACCGTCTCGATACCTAACCTTCAGATGAACGGTCAGATCTTATTGAGTACAAAAAACGCTCGAGCGATCGCCTTATTGCGGTTGGGATTGGCGGTGGCTTTGTTGGTGGCTCTGGCTCTGATTGGTACAATATTTGTGCAGCAAAGACGCAGGCTTGCCTTGGAATCGCGGCATTCAGCAACGCTTGAACAGCGAGTAGAGGAGCGAACTGCTGAACTTCAATCCGCACAAAACGAGCTTATGGAAGCGTCCAATCTAGCAGCGCTAGGCCGACTTTCTGCGGGCATCAGCCATGAACTGAACCAACCACTCGCAGCCATTTTAAATTACGCGGAAAATGGAAAGCGATTGATACAAAAATCCAGAAAGTCTGAAGTGTTTGAGAATTTATCTCAGATCGCAGATCAAATTCACCGAATTACCCGCATCATCAGTAATCTTCGTGCGTTTGCAAAGCAGGAAGCGACGCCTTCTGAATGCATTGATCTGGTGGGGGTGGTCAAACGGGCAATGGATTTGATGCAGGCTGAAATTGCAACAGCCTCTGTATCTGCATCCGTTACAGTGCCTGATCACCCTCTTATTGTAACTGCCGGCAAGCTGAGGCTTGAACAGGTTGTTTTGAATTTGGTTTCCAATTCTCTTGATGCCATGCACACGTCGGACGTGAAATCTCTCACCGTCAATCTGGAGGAATGTGGTGAGAATATTATTTTGAAAGTGCAGGATTCAGGGGGCGGCATAAAAGAGCCTGAGCGTGTGTTTGAGCCATTCTACACAACAAAAGAACTGGGCGCATCCAAAGGACTGGGTATGGGACTGGCCCTGTCATTCGGCCTTGTGTCCCATTTTGGAGGGATCTTGAGTTGCCGCAATCATTTACAGGGTGCAGAGTTCACTATGATCTTGCCAAAAGAAGGAGAAGCAAAGTGATAGCCAAAGTTCTGGTCATTGAAGACGATGCTGTGCTGCGTGACTCCATTGTGCAGTCGCTTGAACTTGAAGATCTGGAACCTATTCCAATGGGTAGTTTTATTCAGGCTCGCAGATCCATCCGATCGAACTTCAGAGGGGTTGTTCTGTCGGATATCAGGATGCCAGGCCATGACGGATTTGATGTGTTGCGCTTTGCACAGGCGCGCGACCCTGAATTGCCCATAATTTTACTGACCGGGCATTCCGATGTTGCGACCGCCATGAAAGCTATCAAGGAAGGAGCTTATGATTATCTTGAAAAGCCATGTGACCCGGACCGTCTCACAGACACACTTCGCAGAGCATTGGAGCATCGAATGCTGGTTCTGCAAAACCGTCTCTATCGTGACGAACTAGACGCTCAAAAAACAAATATAGTCTCAGGCACCTTGGCAGAACAATTGGAGTATCACGAACGCAAGGCCATTGAGCAAGCGCTTGCGGCCGAAAACGGAAAAGTTGCGCAGGCGGCCCAACGCTTGGGTATTCCGCGTAACACCCTTTATGACCACATGACCCGTTTACGAATAGTCGCAAAAGCATTTCGCTCGAATTGACAATAGAAGCCAGGCATGATGACGCCGAGGCGGGGGCCAGGCTGTTTAATCAATGCAGATCGGTCTTAAAGCCTGACCCCGAACTTTCGACCAATGGCTGCCAAGGGAGTGGCAATTAATCCCTTTGGGAGCAGGACGACACTGATCATAAAGGCAATCCCGAGAAGCAGGATCCAGTAATCTCCAAAAATCTCGGAAAGCCAGCTTTCGGCAAAGCGGGTTAAGATAGCGCCAAGAAAGGCCGCCATCAGCATTTCTTTGCCGCCAATGGCCACCCATATCAGGATCTCTGTCGATAGGGTGAACCCCATGAGAGTTGGAGAAGCGAAGCCGTCCACGGTCACAAACAGTGCGCCCGCCAAACCGGCAATCGCAGCGCTGAGCGCAAACACCGACAGCTTGATTTGCAAGACGCTGAAGCCAAAAAAAGCAAGCCGATCAGGATGGGCTTTTAAAGCGGTCAACAGGATGCCATAGGAAGAGCGGGTCAGTAGAGAGATGCCGATAAAAATACTGAAGACCGTGATCAGCAATGTATAAAAAATCGGAATACTGTCCCAAAGTTCGAAATCGAACCAGAAAAGGCCGATATTGAGCGGAGGAATATCCAACAGGCCATTATAGCCTCCAAGGGCATACCAGTTGCTCATCAACCGCTCGAGAACAATGGCGATGGCGAGTGTGACAATGGCAAGATAGGGGCCGTTGATGCCTTTGCCGGCAAACAGAAAATATCCAAGAATGACAGCAAATAAAGCAGCGGCAAATACGGAGCAGAAGAGGCCGAGATAACTGTTGATCAGCCAGGGGAACAGCATTCCTTTGGTTACAATGGCCATCACATAGCCGCCAATGCCAAAAAAAATCGCCTGTCCAAAACACAGAATACCGCCATAGCCCCAGACAAGCGAGAGGGATAAGGCGAGAAGGCCGTAGATCAAATAGTAATTGAGTTGGGAAATCCAGTAGCTGCCGACAAAAAGAGGGGCGACTGCAAAAAGGCCAGCGAGGAGGAAAAGCGGGATGAGGTGCCTCATTTTCGACCTCCCAGAATGCCTTCAGGTCTGAGACGGATCACAAGAATTGCCAGAATAAAAACAGCGATTTGGGCAGCCACCGGAGAGATCCAGACAGTCAGCAGGCTGTTTGCGCCGCCGACAACGGACCCTCCAACAACAACGCCGGCAAGAGGGCCTGCACCGCCCACAAGGATGGATAGGAAGCCGGGGATCAGGTAGCCAAGCCCCATTTGCGGATCAACGCTGATCGTGGGCGCAATCAGGGCACCGGCGAGACCGGCGAGAGCCGTGCCGATCACAAAACTCCAACGATATAACCGGCGGGTATTGATCCCAAGCGTTGCCGCTGTATCCGGTCTTGCGATAACAGCGCGGGCCTGCAAGCCAAAATCCGTCTTCAGGAAAATCCAGAAAGTACCGCCGATGAGCAGAAGGGCGGCGAGCATGACAAGCGTTCGGTAGAGAGGGTAGGAGAAATTACCGATCGTGATCATATCATTGATCGGGCTGGCAATGCTTTGAGATTCAGGGCCAAACAGGAGCACGATGCCTTGTTTCAAGGCGATGGAAAGGCCCCATGTGGCGAGGATGGTGTCCAGGGGGCGCAGATAGATGTGCCGTATGAGCAGCACTTCAATCAATAGCCCGAGAAGCCCCACAATGGCAGGGGCGAGTATAAGTCCCGCGATGAAGGGCAAGCCTGCAGATTGACAGACGACCATCACATAGGCGCCGATCATGAACAGCTCTCCATGCGCCATGTTGATGACGCCCATCATGCCAAAGACAATCATCAGACCAAGTGCAATCAGGACCAGGATCAGGATGTAAGATGTCGCATCAATAAAAGGCAGTAGAATATCCATGTCGCCCCCTAAATGGATAAATAGCGATGCAATAGGGCATCATCGGGGCCAAGATCCTGCACAGCACACATCTCCATCATTTTCCCATTTTCAATAAAGGCGATTTCATCGGCCATGGTTTTTACCATATCCACATTTTGCTCAACCAGCAGGATGGTTAGTCCGGTGTCTTTCGCAATGGTTGAGAGCTGAATGCCTATATCGTGAACAATACTGGGCTGTATCCCTTCAGTCGGCTCATCCAGCAGCAGGATTTTAGGCTTGGTGACAAGAGCACGGGCAATAGCGAGAATTTGTTGTTGGCCGCCTGAAAAAGTTCCGGCTTTTTGATCGCGGCGTTCTTTCAGGATCGGAAACCAGTCGAAAATTTGCGGCAGAATTTCGAGGTTTTTCAAGGAGGAGCCGAGGGCAGCAAGTTTGAGATTTTCATAGACCGTGAAATCTTCGAAAACCTCCCGCCCTTGCGGTACATAGCCAAGCCCGGCATGGGAACGCCGGTGCGTATCCAATCCTTGAAGAGAGCTGCCTTCCAGATTTATTCGGCCGGATATCGTTGGAATAAGCCCCATAATGGCCTTGAGTAAAGTCGTCTTGCCCATGCCATTGCGTCCCATCAAAGCAGTTACTTGCCCGGTTTTTATGGTTGCGGAAAAATTCTGCAGTACCATGGCTTCCCCGTAACCGGCCGTAACGCTTTCGAAGTCAAGCAAGAGAAACCTCCGTCCGCCCGAAATACAATTCCTGTACTTCAGGATCTTGTCGGATGGTTGTAAAGGTTCCGGATTTGATGATTTTTCCTCTGGCCATCACACTCACCGGGCAGGCGAGCTGTTCGATAAAGCCAATATCATGTTCGATGACTAGAATAGTCACGTCGCGGGCACTGATGATCCGCCGGATGAGTGTTGCCGTTGCCGCAGTTTCGCTGGCCGTCATACCGGCCGTCGGTTCATCCAGAAGAATGAGAGAGGGAGATTGAGCCAGGATCATACCGATCTCCAGCCATTGTTTTTCGCCATGGGCGAGAGAACCGGCGAGTTGCTCAGATTTGTCTGCCAGATGAACGGTTGCCAGGATATCATCCTGCAGTGCCTTGTCTTGCCGAGGAGACAAAAATCGTTTTTTTTGCAGGGTCGGCACCAACAGGTTTTCACGAACGGTCAGCTCCGGAAAAATTGCCGGAACCTGAAATTTTCGTCCAACCCCCAATCTGGCTATTTTGTGAGCCGGTAAATCGGTAATTTCTATTCCGTTAAACAGGATCTCGCCGTTATCTGCCTTCAGCGCCCCAGTGATCAGGTTAAACAATGTGGATTTGCCGCAGCCATTGGGGCCAACAAGCGCTGTCAGGCTGCCTTTTTCGAGAGTAAGGGAAATATCGTCGGCCGCTTGCAAGCCACCGAATCTTTTCTGCAAGGAATGTATCTCAAGAAATGCCATCTGATTTGATCATACTCATAAGTATACAGATAAAGACTTTGTGTAATTCATAAGTGAGCCTATGAATTCATTGTTTGTATGCATAAGAAAGTGACTGATTTTTAAGCAGTATTCCTATTTTTTTTCAATTTTTGAGCTTGCTGACTTGAGTTGTCCTGCCTTTTAGACATAAAGAATGCCAGAACACTCTGGTCGTGTCTCATTTTTTATGAGAAGATATCATTTGTAAACGAATAATTTTCGGGGGTCGTCAATGAGTAACATTTCACGCAGAAATTTTATCGGAGCCGCAAGCGCGCTCACTGCTGCTGCCGCATTTCCAATGCCTGCACTTGCCGCAAAAACCATTAAAATTGGAGCGGTACAGCCTTTCTCCGGCGGACTGGAGCTGTTTGGCAAACAAGCTCAGATGGGACTGGATCTGGCGGCATCAGAAATTAATGCTGCGGGCGGAATTCTGGGCCACAAGGTTGAGATGCTTTACGAAGATAACAAGACAGATCCTAAAACGTCCGTGGAGCGGGCGCGTAAAGTTATTCAGCGGGATGAAGTGATGGCGGTCTCTGGTCCGATCACGTCTGCGGCCCGAGATGCGATGGCCGGAACGATGAAGCGCCTGAAAACACCGCTTCTTTACGCAACCAACTACGAAGGTGGTATCTGTGACCGATATCTGTTTTCATTTAACACAGTCCCCAATCAGGATACCGCACCTTTGATCCCGTATTTGAAAGAAAAAGGGGTTGGGAACAGCTATTATATGTTCGGTGCCGATTATGTCTGGCCGCGTAACATGTTCAAGGCGGCGGATGCGATGATCAAAACCGTGGGCGGTCAGATCAAGGGCGAAGAATATACGCCTTTTGGCGTGAAAGATTTCTCTTCGGTTATTCGAAAAATCGCCGATTCCGGTGCTGAAATCCTGCTCTTTGCGCTGCCCGGCGCGGATGGCATTACCTTTATCAAACAGGCTGAAGAATTTGGCTTGATGAAGAAAATGACTGTGGCGTTCCTCGGATTTGCGGAAACCTATCTCGGTGCCTTTGGTCCGGGTAAAGGCGAGGGCATGTATGCAGGCCTTCCTATGGTGGCCAATTCCAAGGAAGCTGGCGTGCAGGATTTTGTTGGTAAGATCCGTAAAAGAGAAGGCAACGATGCCGTTGTCTCCTTCTATGTGATGACCCATTATAATTCCTTGATGGCTGTCAAAGCCGGAATGGAAGCTGCCGGAAAAGTTGATAAAGAAGCCTTGATCGATGGTATGGCCGGACTGACCTTTGATATCCCGACAGGCAAAGCGATGATCACTGAGGCTGATCATCATGTCGCGATGAACATGTATATTGGTAAAACAGGCGGCGGAACCTTGAATGTTGAAAAGGCGCTCGGGTTAGTTAAACCTGACAGTCAATGTCGTTAATAGCTGCTTGAGAGAAGGATGATCGATGGCACACACTGATCTTACATCAGCCTTGGCCAGAGAAATGCCTCTATCCATGGCAAGCCTCAATCTGTCGTCACTGAACGGGCAGGCCGGGTTGATCATTGTGGATGAGGTCAATGGTTTTGCGACCGTCGGTGCGGGCAATCTTGCGCCGCCGGTCCCGAACGATCAGGTCTCCACCATGGTTTCTGAAACAGATCGTCTCGCTAAAGGGTTTTCGGGGCAGGGGTGGCCCATCCTCGCATTTCTCGATACACATGAGCCAGGTAAGGCCGAGCCGCCTTATCCACCACATTGTGAAGCGGGCACCGGCGAAGAAGAGCTGGTGCCTGAACTTAAATGGCTGGAGGCAGATTCTCATACAACACTGGTGCGTAAAGATTGTATCAACGGATTTATTGGGGCTTTCGATAAGGCGGGCCAGAACGCTGTGGTTAACTGGGTCCGGGACAACAAAATAACGGATCTACTGGTTGTCGGAATTTGTACGGATATTTGTGTTATGGATTTCGTTCTCACATCCTTGAGTGCGCGAAATCATGATATGATGCAGGGGCTGGTCAATATTCATGTTTATGACAAAGGCTGCTCAACCTACGATCTGTCCAAGGAAACGGCTTTGGAAGTTGGCCTTCCAGAGACCGCTGCGCATCCTCAGAATATCACCCATTATATGGGGCTGTATTTCATGGCCTCTCGTGGTGCTAATCTTGTGGGAGAGGTTCACCTGTAGATTGTCTTCTGTATGAGTTTACAGCCTAAACTCTACTCCATTTACATTGTTATATTAGAAAATGTAACGTTTGCTCAAGAAATCGTTGATATTTTCCTCTTAAGAGGAGAATCAGACCATGAACAGAATTGCTTCAATACTATGCTGTACCTTGCTTATTTGCAGCGTTACCATCAGTCAACCTGGTGAAAGTCAGGCTGCTTCGGGAGAGAAATTGACGGTTGGGGTCGTCCCGCAACAGTCTGCTACGCGGTTGGCGAAAATATGGGTGCCGTTTTTGCAGGAAATCAGCAAAATGTCAGGCCACCAGCTTGTATTTGCAACAGCAAAGGATATTCCCGCGTTTGAAGCCTGTTTGGCGCAAGGAGCCTACGATATTGCCTATATGAACCCGTATCATTATACGGAATTTCATGACGCTGTTGGCTATGAGGCTTTTGCCAGACAAGAAAAAAAGCGCCTCAAGGGCATTATTGTTGCCCGTCATGATTCAGATTTAACCGAATTAGCAGGTCTTGATGGTGCGACAGTCGCCTTTCCCTCGCCAGCTGCCTTTGGGGCCAGTGTTGTGCCGCGAGCAGAAATGAAGGGGCAGGGCATTAGCATTACTCCCCGCTACGTAAAATCTCACGACTCAGTGTATCGGGCCGTCAGTGCAGGATTGGTGCCTGCAGGAGGCGGTGTATTGCGTACCTTTAACACGGTTGATCCGAAAATACGGGAGCAGCTTAAAGTGATTTATCGCACGGAAGGCTATACTCCCCACGCCTTTGCTGCCCATCCTAACGTGCCTCAAGACACGGTGCAGAGCGTTTTTGTAGCTATGGCTGCCCTGAATAAAGAGGTTTTAAAAGCTCTTGGTATGAGCGGTATTGAACAGGGCCGTAATACCGATTGGGATGATGTACGTGCTTTGGGGCTTGAACGATCCCACACTCGTATTGTCAAGGATGGGACTGTGAAGTGTCGATGAAATGTCGTTTCGACTAAAAACGATACTTGGCATTGCGCTGATCGAAATCATCCTGTTGGCTGTTTTGATCATCAGTGGGCTGTTTTACCTGCGCAGTTCCAGTGAAACGGAACTGCTGACACGGGGCCATGTAACAGCCAAATTGTTTGCTACCATGACAGGAGATGCTGTGCTGTCGATGGATCTTGCAACTCTTGATTCTTTGGTTGAGCAGACCCTGCTAAATGACGGCATTGTTTATGTCCGGGTACGGGGGCAGGGCGATATTGTAATGTCGGAAAATGGCAATGCCAGCGTTCTTGCGCAGCCTTTTAAAGAGGATACCAGCATTGACACGGCACGCAGTGACAGGCGGCTTGATGTTACCGCTCCCATTATCGTGGCTGGAGAAAATTTCGGACAGGTTGAAATTGGCCTTTCCATCGACAGACTGGAAAAAACCCTGTCTGAGGCTCAGCAATGGATGTTGACTATCGCAGGCTCTGAAATCGGCCTTGTGGCAATTTTTGGTATGATTTTGGGCACTGTGCTGACACGTCAACTGGCAGCCCTCAGAAAAGCGGCAAAACGTGTGGCGGCAGGTGAATTTGGCTATCAGCTCGAAGTGCGAGGAAAGGACGAACTGGCAGATACGAGTAAAAGTTTCAACAGTATGTCCCGTTCTCTGGCTGATTTTGCCAAAGAAGCAGAAGAGGCCAGGCAGAAAGCGGAAGCCGGTAGGGCATATGCTGAGACGGTGCTGCATGATGCTCTACATTCCATGCCGGAAGGGGTTCTGATCGTTAATCATGAAAACCATGTCACCTTTGTAAATGGCAGTTATAAAAAGCGTTACTTCGATGTACGAGAGGGTATGGATGAGGAACCCCGGCTTGAAGAATTGGCAAAAGCCACTTTGGCATCGTTTATCGAAATAGATGGTGACTATCAGCCCTTTACCATCGATCAACGTATGGGCTTCCACGTCGATCCTGAAAAACATCCAGTCTGGCGCAGCAAGCTGTTAGATGGCCGGGTTATGTTAACGACTCAGCGGCGTATGTCTGGCGGCGGAGCGGTCATTGTTGAGCACGATATCACAGAATTGTTTGAGGCACTGGAACGCAATCGCGATCTTGAAATGGAGTTGATGCAGACCAACAAGATGGAATCGCTCGGCACTATGGCCGGCGGTATCGCGCATGAGATCAACACGCCACTTCAGTTTATTGCTGATAATCTGCGCTTTATGCAGGAGGCCTTTGATGAACTGTCAGATGTGATAGCGATTATCGGAAAAGACGAAAAAGATGCCCTAAAGCAGGCGATAGACAAGCTGGATGATATGGATTGGGAATTCTTAAGCGAAGAATTGCTCTCATCCTTCACTGATACGCGGGCAGGTGTGAAGAATGTCGGGCGCATTGTCAATTCTATCAAAGAATTTGCTCATCCTGAAGGGGGGAGTAAATCTGCGCAGGATGTCAGCAACATTATTGAAAACACAATTACTGTATCAAAAAACCAGTGGAACACGTTTGCAAATGTAGATTATCAGGTTGAGAACGGGCTTGATGCTGTACCTTGCTTTCCTGGCAAGTTGGGGCAGGTTTTAATTAATCTTGTTGTCAATGCCGCGCAGGCTATTGGGGAACAACAGCGAGATGGCAAAGGTCAAATCACTCTAACCGCTCGTCCTGTGGAGGGGGCGGCTGAAATTGTAGTCAGGGATGACGGCCCCGGTATACCGGTTGATAAAATTGACAAGGTTTTTGACATGTTTTTCACCACAAAAGCCCCCGGCGCAGGCACTGGGCAGGGTTTGGCGATTTGCAAAAGTATTATTGAAAACACCCATGGCGGCAAATTGGCAGTTGAGTCCATAGAAGGACAGGGTACAGCTTTTATCATAACTCTACCAATGGATGCGGAAATAGTTGAGGCTTAGTGGACTATTAGGCCCCGGTATCGGGTTTAATTATGCATAAGTAGAAATTATCAAAATGATTATTAATATCGATTTGATTTATTGACTGGTAGTTTCCATACTCCTCACAATTCTGAAACACAGAAGCTTTAATCTCAAGTGCTTTTCCGGTGAAAAGTAAGCGAGATATAGTGTGATAAAAGTAAAGGACGTATTGATGCCGAACTCCCCGATTTCCGTGAATGATCGGGCTTATGCCTGGCCAAAACAGCCTGTTGTTGTTGTCTGTATCGACGGGAGCGAGCCTGCTTATATTGAGCAGGCGATCAAGGATGGAGTCATGCCTTACATGGCAAAGGCACTGGCGTCGGGTGCCGACTTGCGAGCTGATTGTGTCGTGCCGAGTTTCACCAACCCTAACAATCTGTCCATTGTAACGGGGCAGCCTCCGAAGGTTCACGGAATTTGCGGCAACTATTTTTATGATCGCGATGCTGACGCCGAAGTGATGATGAATGATCCCAAATTTTTGCGGGTCCCAACCATCTTCAAGGCTTTCTTTGACGAAGGTGCCAAAATCGCCGTTGTGACAGCCAAGGATAAATTGCGGACGCTTCTGGGCAACGGGCTGGATGTTACCAGTGGCCGGGCAATTTGCTTCTCATCCGAAAAATCAGCAGAAACGACTATGGCGGAAAATGGTATAGACAATGCCTCTGAATGGATCGGACGGGAAGTTCCATCGGTTTATTCTGCAGAATTGAGTGAATTTATTTTCGCCTGCGGCGTGAAGTTGATGGATGAGTATAAACCAGACCTTATGTATCTCTCCACGACCGATTATATTCAGCATAAACATGCACCGGGAACACCGGTTGCCAATGAATTCTATGCAATGCTGGACAAATATATGGCGGAGCTGGATGCGCGCGGCGCCGTTATCGCCCTCACCGCGGATCACGGTATGAAAGCCAAGCACACTGATGCCGGTGAGCCGGATGTGATTTTCCTGCAGGATGTTCTGGATGGCTGGCTGGGCAAGGGCGCGGCACGCGTCATTCTGCCGATCACTGATCCTTATGTGGTTCATCATGGTGCGTTAGGATCTTTTGCAACGGCCTACCTTCCTGAAGAGAACCGGGATGAGATTATCGAGCGGCTTAAAGGCCTGGACGGGATCATGGAAAGCCTGTCTCGCGAAGAAGGTTGTGCCAAATTTGAGCTTCCCGAAGACCGCACGGGAGATGTTATTCTGGTATCTACAGCCCATAAGGTGTTGGGCACCAGCGCGGACCGCCATGATTTGAGTGCTTTGAAAGAGCCGCTTCGCTCTCATGGCGGTATTTCGGAACAAAGGGTTCCGCTTTTGTGTAACCGCCCGGTGAACGGCCTGGATGAAAGTCGGGCATTGCGGAATTTCGATATCTTCGATCTTGCCCTCAATCACGCGCAGTAAGGAGCAGACCCATGGGACATCCAACAGAAGTTCGCGTTGAAAGCATGCGGATCGCCGGTGAGAAAGTCACCACGGCCGAAACGATTGATGTGGTCAATCCGTTTAGCAATAACACTGTCGGTACGATCCCGGCGGGGCAGGTTGAGCATGTCCGGGCGGCTTTTAAAGCAGCAAAGGACTATCAACCAACTCTGTCCCGTCATGAACGGTATGAGATCTTGCAAAAGGCCGCCGATTTACTGGTTGCCCGAAAAGAGGAAATCTCGGATTTGATTACTGCTGAGGCTGGGCTTTGTAAGAAAGACAGCTTGTATGAAGTCGGGCGGGCCTATGATGTCTTCAGTCTTTCCGCGCGTCTTTGTACCCATGATGACGGCGAGATTTACTCTTGTGATATCACGCCCCATGGCAAGCAACGCAAGATTTTTACGTTGCGGGAGCCCTTAGGCGCAATCAGTGCGATCACACCGTTTAATCATCCGCTTAATCAGGTCGCTCACAAGGTGGCACCATCCATCGCAACCAATAACTGCATGGTCCTGAAGCCTACGGAAAAAACGCCGCTGACGGCTCTCCTGCTCGCAGACGTCCTTTATGAAGCAGGATTGCCGCCTGCCATGTTCTCTGTGGTAACTGGCCATCCTCAGGATATCGCTGATGAAATGCTGGTGAATGAGAATGCTGAGCTGGTGACCTTTACAGGCGGTGTTCCGATCGGAAAATATATTGCGGAGAAAGCCGGCTATAAACGTAAAATCCTCGAGCTTGGGGGGAATGATCCTCTAATCATTCTGGAAGACGCAGATTTAGAAAAAGCCTCAGATTTGGCGGTGGCCGGCGCGTATAAAAATTCTGGACAGCGCTGCACGGCCGTTAAGCGTATTCTGGTGGCAGATGCTGTCGCGGATGACTTCGTAGAACTTCTAACAGCCAAAACAAAGCAGTTGAAATATGGTGATCCGTTTGATCCTGAGATGGATATGGGAACAGTGATCAACGAAGCCTCCGCCGTTCAGTTTCAGGATCGGGTGAATGATGCGGTTTCAAAAGGGGCTGTTCTGAAAGTCGGCAATGACCGACAGGGCGCTCTCTATGCGCCAACGGTTGTTGATCATGTTCCCTACGACTGTGAACTCGTGCGCGAAGAGACATTTGGCCCAGTGGCGCCGGTCATTCGTTTTAAAGATATCGACGATGCGATCCGTATTTCGAACTCAACCGCTTTCGGCTTGTCTTCGGGTGTTTGTACGGACAACTGGCCCGCAATTCAGCGCTTTATCAAAGAGTTGAATGTCGGCACGGTAAATATCTGGGAAGTTCCGGGTTACCGGATCGAGATGTCACCATTTGGTGGGATCAAAGATTCCGGCCTTGGTTATAAAGAAGGCGTTCTGGAGGCAATGAAAAGCTTCACCAATGTAAAGACCTATTCGCTTCCCTGGATTTGATCTTTATCCCAGCTTTCCAAGCTCCTCCCGGAGCCAGTGTTCAAGGTCCTGAAGCATTTGGGCGGGCTTTTCATGGCCTGCAGTAATGAGCCAGTAGGCGAACCCGGTTGGGTATCGGCCCGGGAAGGGGGCAATGATCTGCCGGGCTTTTAGGGCATCGGAGGCGAGCGTCTCCCATGCAAGAAAAACACCCTGCCCAGCAATCGCAGCGTCCAGGCACAAGGAGCCGTCGGAAAAGCTTGGGCCCTCTTTTAAGAGGGTGTCGTCCAGACCGTTGGGTTCCAGCCAATTATTCCAACTGAACATTTCACCTTGATCCCGAATGATGGGTACACGCGAAAGATCAGAAGGGGATTGCAGAACGGAAGCAAAAGCTGGGCTGCAAACAGGGAAGATCCTGTGATCGACAAGTTTTGCTGCTTTCACATCCGGCCAGGGGCCTGTTCCGACCCGGATACAAGCATCAATATCATCATGTCCCGGCGTGGTCAGAAAATTAGTGGCTTCCACCCGAATGCGGATATCAGGATGTTTTCTGTTGAAATCCTGTAATCGCCAAACAAGCCATTTTCCGGCGAAAACCGGGGCAACTGATAGTGTTAGTGTATTATTCTGCTTTTGCGTTGCATGATGTACAGCGCTGGATAATTCTGAAAATCCGTGATTGAGAGGCACGAGAATACTCTCACCCATTGAGGTCAATGTCAGCCCCTTGGGACGGCGCTCGAACAGGATGAGCCCGAGTTGCTCCTCGGCTTTGCGGATTTGCTGGCTGATGGCGCCGGGTGTGACACCAAGTTCAGCCGCCGCACCTTTCAAGCTCCCCAACCTTCCTACAGCTTCTACCGCACGAAGGCTGCCCAGATGTACTCTATTCAGGTTTTTCATATAGAAATCCTAAACTCACCTTTAGAAAAAATCGATAAAAATAACATGTGATACCGAATATGATATAGGAATGTTAAAATACTTAAGAACACGTTTTCCAACTTTCTTTCTTTCCGAACCGGTTGATTGGGAAGCGGACCCGCTGTCTCATCCGGAGATCCGAAACATGTCCATGCATACTTTGGCCGACCTCCCACTAGACCCGCCGTCAGCTCCTCTTGGGTATCGGGAAAAGGTAAAATCCTGCGCGTCCAGCGGATCTATAGAAGAGCAAGGAAATCCTATCTCTTCCTTTGATGACGAATATCTTCTAGAATTTTCCAAAAATTAGGATTTGCTGGTGGTGCATTAGCAAGCCCGGAAAAAGAGGAGGGGGATGAATATGGGCGCTGTCACTTATACATCTGCAGGCCATCATGTTGCCGTCATCACAATAAACTGTGCAGAGCGTATGAACCGTCTGGATGCTGATATTATTGATGGGCTGGAAGCAGCCTGGCGGCAATTCATGCAGACCGACGAGCACCGGGTCGCGGTTCTGGCGGCAAACGGGCCGTCCTTTTCCACCGGCGCAGACCTGAAGGCCATTCCGCATGACTTGTATCGGGGCATTCCAGGTGTCGGTGTTGCTGTTGACAAGCCTGTCGTTGCTGCGGTGCAGGGCTGGTGCGTTGGCGGTGGGATGGTGCTGACCACCATGTGCGATATCCTGATTGCCGCAGACGATGCCAAGTTCAGCTATCCTGAAGTAAAAATCGGCTTTTCCGGCGGCTTGATCTCAACATTGGCTTGCCGCATTCCTCATAAAATAGCGATGGATCTTCTGTTGGTGGGGGAGCCGATTACGGCAGGGCGGGCTTATGAGGTTGGCTATGTCAACAAACTGGTTGCCGAAGAGAAGCTGATGGATACGGCGGTGGATTATGCCAAACGTATCGCGGCACAAGCCCCTCTTGTATCGCGCATGCTGAAGCGCTTTGTGGGCGAAACAATCCCCAAGGGCCCAACAGAAATAGCGGGCATCACCCGGGCGGAGGTCGATGCTACAAATACCAGCTTAGATGTTGAAGAAGGCGTTGCCGCTTTTATGGAGAAACGTCTTCCGGCATTTAAGGGTGAATAGTGTTGGTAAAAAGGGAATTATTGTGAACGCCATCGAAAAACGTCTTCAGGAATTGGGGATCGACTTGCCGCAAACGCAGCCCCCGATGGCGGCTCTTCTGACACCGTCTCGCATTCTAGGGCGGCGTCTTCTGGTTTCTGCGCAGTTGCCGAAACAGGATAATCGTGTCGTCTATACCGGAAAACTCGGCGATACCCTGGACCTTGCTGCTGGGCAACAGGCAACGCGGCTATGCGCCCTGAATGTTCTGGCCCATGCTAAAGAGGCACTGGACGGTGATCTGAGCCGCATTGAAGTGGTGGCGCGCTTGCGCGGCTATGTCAATGTAGTGCCTGAGTTCCATCAAATCGCCGAAGCAGTCAATGGCGCTTCACAGCTGATACTGGATGTTTTCGGAGCGCAGATAGGAGCTCACTGCAGAACAGCGATTGGAGCGGCAAATATGCCTTTTAATGCCACTGCCGAAGTTGAGGCTGAATTTTACCTGAATGAGAATTGAGTGAAGTTTTCCATATGGCAACGGCTGTGTTGTTTTTGTGTGTGAATGTCGCGCGAAGCGCGCTGAAAATTGACAAAAATATCTGGTTGTGATTTGGTCATGTCGTTGTTTGATTTGCGTGAATCTGGAATTTTAATGACTTTCAAAACCCGTAACAGTTCGTCTCGTTGTACGAAAGCGCTGTCTTCCATATTTGTCGTCGGCCTCGTGTCTATCTTGTTAGGAGGCTGCATCTCAACAAGCGAACCACCGCCGCCCCTCAGTAAAATGACTTCCAAAAACTTCACCGAAGTCGTGAAGGAAAAACCGCTTGTTGGGGCAGGGGCCATTGCTGTTTTTGTTCTGGGAGCGGAAAATTACCCTCTTATTTACTCGATTGACGGAATTCCCGCCGCGACACAACATCAAGGATTTATCTGGCTACCTGTTGTTCCGGGATTGCACAAATTTCACGCGAGACAAGCTAGTTTTAACTTCTCGCCCATTCAGGTTTCTGTAACCGAAGGTAAGGTTACCTATCTGGTGTTTGATAGTTCGTGGTTCGCCGTTAATCCCTATCGAATTGGCTCCAAGCAAGAATTTGAAGAAAATCTCAAAAAAAGACCGACCATGCAATATCAAGTTGCCCTGGAGAATCCGGTTCACGCTTTTTTGCCAACGTCCCTCAAAGTACTTCTAGATGGATGTGGTCCCAGTACTATTCAAACGATGTGCAAGCGGGCTCTTGAAGAAATTCCAGAAATACTGATTGGCTCCAATCGCCGAGCACAAATAGCCGCGTTGACAAAAGCGGGAACTGATACTCCTTTAGTAGCGACACTTGCGGCGGCAGAGGAAAAGATAGTCCCCCTGAAAACTACCGAAATTGATACGAATTTGGAACTTTCGGCTGAAATCCAACGGGATCAGTTAATGGTGCAAATTAGTGATCTGCTCCAGGATGGAAAAGCTGCTGAAGCACTAGGTTATTTTTTAAAACTTGATGCCTTACCCGTTCCAATCGACACCGCTACTGATTTTTATTGGGCGCAGGCAATGTTGGCAAATGGGGATAAAAAGAGTGCGTTGGTGAAGCTGACGCGGTTTATAAAACGAATTGAAACGTCCTCACAATATTACCAACCGGCAATCCGACTTCTGACAACAATAAAAGGGTAGGCAATGAGTAGCTTTCCAAGATTTCTGGCTGCTGCAAGCATCTTGTCATCCGTCTTTGCGACAAGCCTGCAGGCTCAGGAAACAGCAGGATTTGAGAAAAAACTGGATAAGACCATAAAGGCCGCTTGCCATGGTTATCTGGTGGATGCAATTCCGGATGCGCTTCAATGGTTGAGAGAAGAGATTTATAAAAAAAGTCCCTTTTGTCAGCGTGTTAACAAAGCCTATGACAATCAGGACATCAACGACGCTATTCAGGCGGAATTTACAAAAAAATCAAAGCCGGGTAATACTCTGGACTTAAGTAAAAAACATGATCGAGATCTGGCAATTACAATCGAATGTCAGAGCGAGTATATGTGTATGGAGAGCCGCCTTCGTTTTCTTGGTACAGGGGCGCCGGTGAACCAGAAAAGTTATGCCCGGGTCGCAGATTTTTGCGGTGGTCGTTATGGATGTATCCAGGCCTTTTTTGATAAATGGCCAACCAAGCTGCCAACAGCAAAAGAGGGAGATAAATCCAAAATACTGACATTCTCCAGTATTTTGAAAACTAAGGGCGAGAACCCGATTGATCAGAGTAGCTCCGAAAGAGCATCCTCAAACTCAGCCGTCGTTGGATCTGGTGTGAAATCTACAAGTAACACTTTCAAGAGTAAACAAAAGGCCAGTCAGCGTAGAAATAGTTCCGCTAGCGGTGCAGAACTAGCTGCAGTGAGTGTTGGGCAATCCGCTAAAGACCAAAAATCGGTATCGGCGACAGATCAAAATAAAGCTTCAGAAATGGAATCCAAGAAGATTGTTTTTAGTGCAAAACGACTAACATATGCGAAGGCAAAGGCATTTTGTGAGAGTAAAGGCATGCATCTACCGACTGTGCCTGAGGCAAAAGCCAAAAGAGCTCAACTTCAATCAGGGGATCCCTATTGGGGCATATGGACCACGGACCAAACTCAGTCAGATCGCCTCATCAATCGCTATCGTACACTTCGAAATAACGGATTTACAGAAGGCGCAGGAAGACATACTGAACAGCGTACCTTTTGTTTCCCCTGAACAATTAGGCCCTTCACATAAACGTTATAGGCAGCTTTCATAAAAATCAGTAGATTGTGCCCGGTGGATTTGCGGGGTACGAATTAAGTATGAGTGGGCTCAGGCTGCAAGACGGCGTAACGGTCTTTGAGGATGACGGGCGGATCGGGCCTGTGTCCCTGACAGTTCCAGATGGTCAGATGATGGCGTTGTTGGGCCCTTCTGGGTCGGGCAAGACCACAACTCTTCGCATGATTGCCGGATTGGCACCGCTGCTAGGTGGACGGCTTTTTTTTGGAGACCGGGATATTTCAGGCCTTGCTGTGAGAGAGCGTTCTGTAGGGATGGTGTTCCAGAATTTCGGGCTCTTCCCTCATTTGAATGTGGAGCAGAATATCAGCTTTGGTCTGCGGATGGCGGGTGCGGACAAAACCGCTATTGCGAGCAAACTTTCCTGGATTATCGGCAAAACTCGCCTTGAAGGGTTGGAGGGGCGGTTCGCCCACGAGTTATCTGGCGGGCAAAAGCAGCGGGTCGCCTTGGCCCGGACTTTGGTGATGGATCCGGAAATCCTGTTGTTGGATGAACCTCTCTCCAACCTTGATGCCAATTTACGTGAAGAAATGGCGCTATTTATCAAGGCATTACAGCAGGATCTTCAGATCACAACTGTATTTGTAACTCATGACCAGAGTGAGGCTATGATGCTCGCTGACCTTGTGACCGTGATGGTAGAGGGACAGGTTCTGCAGCAGGGAAGCCCAGCTGATATTTACGAGCGACCGCAGAGCCGGGATGTTGCTGCCTTTATGGGGGCGGCCAATATCTTTGAAGGAGATATCACTGAAGAAGGGTTTGTGCAGTGCACTTTTGGAGCTTTGCCATCTCCCGCCGCAGCGACGCCTGAGGCGGGCAAGCCTGTCACAGTGATGGTGCGACCTGAGCATATTGACCTCTCTCCCTCCTCCGAACCTGGTATAAAAGGGGAGATTGAAAGCGCCCGATATCATGGCAGTCATATTCTTTATTCCATTTCGGTTGGCCCGCAGCAAATGACTGTTTGGCAAAATGGCCGTTTTCCTTTTCAAGCTGGCGATACTGTTTCGCTCCAATTTTATCCGCGGCATATCTGGCCGCTACCGGACCTAAATTCTTCTATCGACAAGGTATAACCCTTATGAAATTTCTGAAATCCTTGAGTTTAGCCTCTTTTATGGCCGTTGCTTTGATGCCTGCTGCTTTTGCTGCCGAAACAGGTGCGAAAAAATTCCGAGAGGCCTTTTTGAGCGGCACTGTTCCATGGGACGCTGTTGAAGCGCGTGCTGCGGAAGAAGGAGAGGTTAATTGGTTTCATTGGGGAGGCAGTGAAGAGCTTAATGCCTGGATCGAGCGAGTTGTTGTTCCAAGAATGAAAGAAAAAGGCATTACGCTTAAAACCACCCGGATTGCTGGAACCCGTGAAGCGGTGGATCTGGTTCTGGCAGAAAAGACCAGTGGAAGGAATCTCGGTGAGGGGAGCGTTGATGTGATCTGGCTGAACGGCGATAATTTCTACACGCTTGCGACACAGGATGCTCTGTTCGGTTCTTTCGCAGACAAAGTCCCCCATGCCCGAAATTTCGAGTTTGATCCGGCTAATCCAGCCGCCCAATTGAATTTGTCTGATTTCGGGACGCCAACGAAAGCACGGGAGATGCCCTGGTCGGGAGAGCAGTATGTCTGCTATTTTGATACCAAACGGCTTGCCCGCGCGGATGCCCCTCAGGATTTTAACGGCCTGGAGGCATGGCTTGCGGCCAATCCAGGGCGCTTTACCTATGTGAAACCACCGCAATATGTGGGAAACACTTTTGTTCAAACAGTGCTCTATGCGTTCAATCCGTCGGGCGAGGGGTTTAAAGATTTTCAAAAGCCGATTTCGGATTTTTCTGGCGCTGCTTTTGCGTCGCTGATCAAGCCGGGCTTCGATTATTTGAAGCGGATTGAGCCTTTGCTTTTGGGCGGTGAAACAGCTGTCTATCCTCAAAACCAGGGGGCATTGCAAGCCCTGTTCAATAATGGCGAAGTGGATATGGGGTGTGAGTTTGGCCTTTATATCGTGGCCAGTAAGCGGGAAAGCGGGGCTTTTTCGGACACGACTGAAACCCTGGCTTTTCCGACAAGCGGCATGATTAAAAACAAAAATTTTCTAGCGATCCCGTCAAATGCACCTCATCCAGCCGCAGCTTTGGTGCTGGCCAATGTAATGTCAGCCACGGATGTGCAGATTTCCAAATTGAAGGAGATCGGGTATCCCCTTGGCGTGGATTTCGCCCGGCTTTCCAAAGCGGATCAGAAGGCGGCAATTGACGCGGCACCGTCCCATCATGGGGTCAGTGCAGCAGAGTTGGGGGCTGCTGCTGTTGCCGATACCAATGCGTCTCTGGTGAAAGTGATTGAAAAGGTATGGATCCAGTATATCGAGCGTAAATCCAGCAAACCTTTCGAGGCAATTGTATCTGAGGCGATGAAAGCCGCCCGGTAACAATATGAGAGCAAGCCTGAAGAAAAATCAGCTTAAAATAGTTGCCGGGCTCGCCCCGGCGGCCCTTATTCTGTGTATTCTTTTCTTTGGTGCGCTTACTCTCAGTATCCTGCAAAGCTTCGGATATGCACCGCAATACGGGGTCACTAACTTTCCCACCCTTCGTTATTATGAAGCTTTGTTTGAGGAAAGTAGCTTTTGGATCTCGCTTGGTTTGACCTTTTATTACGCGCTGGTGCCCACCCTTCTTGGGGCCGTCATCAGCCTGGCCTTTTCCCTGCTTTTGATCCGAAAATTCAAGGGGCGGGCATTAGCACTCTGGATTTATAAGATTCCCATGGTAGTCCCTTATCTGGTCGGGGTTAGCCTTGTGATCCTGCTTTTTGCCAATGGTGGATTATTGGCGCGCTTGGCGTATTTTATTGGCTGGATAGCAAGCCCGTCCGAGTTTCCTCGTCTTTTACAAACAACCGGCGGCGCCGGTATTATGGCGGTATATTTGTGGAAGCAAGTCCCGTTCATGACGGTAATGCTGTATGCCAATCTGTTGGTTTTGGGGCGGCAGGAAGAAGAAAGCGCCCTTTTACTGGGGGCTTCTCCGTGGCAGATTTTTTGGCATGTAACGTTGCCAAGACTTATGCCCGCACTGGTCAGCAGCACGCTTATTGTCTTTGCCTTTAACTTTGGCGGCTTTGAAGTGCCGTTTATTTTAGGGGCCGCTTATCCCAACACACTGACGGTTGAAGCCTGGCGCCTTTTCGATGATGCTGACTATAGCAACCGGCCTGCCGCGATGGCCATTACAACGCTGATCACCGTGATTTCCGGGATGTGTCTGTTTTTTTATTTGGCAGCTTATCGGCGATACGAGCGTAAACGGGGGCGGGTCTGATGCTTCGGTCGCTTTCCCTGTGGCAGCGTGTTTTGCTGTTTTTCCTGCTCGCTATGATTGCCGGGCCTTTTATTCCGCTGATGATTGCCTCTCTGGCTTTCAGATGGGGGTGGCCCGATCTGCTGCCGACGATCTGGTGGTGGGAGAAGCGAGAGGTTGCCCGGATTCCTTTAGCCTGGGATTATATTTTTGATCCGGTTTCCCGGGTTTTGCCAGCTTTGCAAAACACAATAATCATTGCGATCCTGGTAACAGCGTTGGCGCTCGTTGTGGCGATCCCGGCAGCACGGGTTCTGGCGCGGCAGAAATTCAGGGGTAAGCCGCTGATGGAATTGTTCCTGGCAGCGCCCCTCATTGTTCCTGAAATTGCGGTCGGGATTGGTATGCTTCTGATTTTCCTACAATTTGGAATGCAGGGCAATTTGGCAGCGATTGTATTGGCGCATTTGATTCCGGTTCTACCCTATATGATCCGGGTGCTGACATCGATTTATGGGGAACTGGATACAGGTATGTTGGATCAGGCCAGACTGCTTGGCGCGAACCGCTGGCAAGTCTTCCTGTATGTCGAGCTGCCTTTGATCCTGCCTGGTATTTTGGCCGCGGCGCTATTTTCCGTTCTGATTTCAACAAATATCTTTCTGCTCACTTTTTATATGGGGCAAGGGCAGGTGGATACGCTGGCAACCCTTCTTTTTGCTAAAATCAGTGGGGGTGGATCACTGGACCCTGTTTCTGCAGCATTGACACTAGTGATTACGCTGCCGGGCCTTCTCTTCCTTGCTGTGACACATCGCACCCTCCGGGAAGAAGTTTTTGCAGGCGGCATAGATAAGGGGTGACGTCTTGTGCCGGACTTCGTATAGAGGAAGACACGGTTGAGAGAAGAAGGTGCGCACACATATGATTGTAGTTTTTGGATCTATCAATATTGATCAGGTTTACCAGATGAAAGCCCTCCCAAGGCCGGGAGAGACCGTTCTTGGGTCATCCTATATTCAAGTGCCGGGCGGCAAGGGGGGCAATCAGGCGCTGACGGCTCGCCGGGCCGGGGCTAATGTCAAAATGGTTGGAGCTGTGGGACAGGATGCCAATGCGGATCCTGCGCTGTCTTTGCTGCAATCAGACGGGGTTGATCTTGACGCTATCTTGCGGACGGGAAGTCCGACGGGCTGCGCCTCTATCTGGGTGGATCAAAAAGCTGAAAATTCTATTGTTGTTGTCTCTGGCGCTAATAAAGAAGCGCGGGCAGATCAATTGAAACCCTTTGTTCTTGAGGGCGCTCGATATCTGTTGTTGCAGATGGAGGTTTCGGCTCAGGAAAACTGGAAAGCGATCAAGGCAGCCAAGGCGGCAGGCGTAAAATCCATCCTCAACCTGGCGCCGATTGGTAATATTCCTGAAGCGGTTTTAAAAGATCTGGATTACCTGGTTGTGAATGAAGTGGAAGCAGAGGCTATTGCCAGCCAACTGGGACTGACAAAACTGACACAGGATGAACTCGTGGTAGAGATTGCGGGCCGGTATGATCTGTGCTGTGTTCTGACACTAGGAAGCCAAGGGGTGATTGCCGCAGAAGAAGGGTGGATTATTCGGGTGAAGGCGATGCCGGTCAAACCGGTTGATACGACGGCTGCGGGAGACAGTTTTATCGGTGGCTTCGCGGCCGCCCTGTCCGAGGGGAAAAGTCTGGAGGATGCCTTGAAATTCGGGACGGCAACGGCAGGCCTGACCTGCACAGTTGCTGGCGCGCAGAGCAGCCTGCCTCAGCGACCTGAAATCGAGAATGCCCTGAAGGCCTTATAAAGCCCTCAGGATATCCGCGTGATGCTTCAGATGATCGGCCATAAAGGTCTGGATGAAATAATAACTATGGTCATATCCCGCATGATGGCGACAGGTCAGGTTTTGGCCGGCCTGAAGACAGGCTGCTTCAAATAAACGGGGGTGCAGCTCCTGCTCCAGAAACGGGTCATTTTCTCCTTGATCAATCAGGATTACCTGCGATGTAACCCTTTCTTTGACCAGCTCTGTTGCATCATAATTGGCCCAGGAAGAACGATCTGCCCCGAGATACTTATTGAACGCTTTTTGACCCCACGGGCACTGACTGGGTGCACAGATCGGGGCAAAAGCGGAGATGGAGGCATATTTTTCAGGGTTCTTCAAACCGATAGTCAAGGCTCCATGCCCACCCATCGAATGACCAAAAACACCTGCAGGCCCTGATTTGGCTGGAAAACTCTCCTTAATCAGGGCTGGTAGCTCCTCCGTCACATAAGAATACATGCGGTAGTTTTTTGACCAGGGGGCTTCTGTTGCATCCAGATAAAATCCGGCACCTGACCCGAAATCCCAGTCATCATCTTCTCCTTTGATATCGGCGCCCCGCGGACTTGTGTCTGGCATGACCAACATCAACCCCAGCTCTGCAGCAAGCCGCTGGGCTCCGGCTTTGATGGTGGCGGTTTCTTCAGTGCAGGTCAGCCCGGCCAAGTAATACAAAACAGGAGCAGGACCTTCTTGAGCCGCTGGAGGCTGATAGACGGCAAATTTCATGTCCGTTCCGGTCTCTCTGGACGGATGAGAATAGAAGCCCTGAATGCCGTCGAAACAGACCTGCTCACTGATTGTTTTCATGAAGTCTGCCTTAATCGAATGTGACGACGCTGCGGATGGATTTGCCTTCATGCATTAAGTCAAATCCCTTGTTGATATCTTCGATAGGCATCACATGGGTGATCATGTCATCAATGTTGATTTTACCGTCCATGTACCAGTCCACAATTTTTGGAACATCTGTTCGGCCTTTGGCTCCACCAAAAGCCGTTCCTTTCCAGACGCGGCCAGTGACCAACTGGAAGGGGCGGGTGGAAATCTCCTGACCGGCACCCGCAACTCCGACAATGACGCTTTCACCCCATCCTTTGTGGCAGCATTCAAGTGCCTGACGCATCGTTGTCACATTGCCAATACATTCAAAGGAATAATCTGCGCCCCCTTTAGTTAGATCAACCAGATAAGGCACAATGTCGCCGTCAACTTCTTTGGGATTAACGAAATGGGTCATGCCGAATTTGGAAGCAAGGTCTTTTCGGGAGTTGTTGATATCAACGCCAACGATCATATTTGCACCCGCCAGGCGGGCGCCTTGAATAACGTTCAACCCGATGCCGCCAAGGCCAAAGATGATGACATTGTCACCAGGTTTGACGCCAGCGGTATTAATCACCGCACCAATTCCGGTTGTAACGCCGCAGCCGATATAGCAAATCTTGTCGAACGGAGCGTCTTCGCGGATTTTGGCCAGAGCGATTTCTGGCACAACCGTATAATTCGAAAATGTGGAGCAGCCCATATAGTGAAAGACTTTTTCCCCATTGATTTTGAAACGACTGCTGCCATCGGGCATGACGCCCTGACCCTGGGTTTCCCGGATCGCCTGACAAAGATTGGTTTTACCGCTTGTACAGTAGGAGCATTGACGGCATTCCGGAGTATAAAGGGGAATAACATGGTCGCCTTTTTTCAGCGATGTCACGCCGGGGCCTGTATCCACAACAATACCAGCCCCTTCATGTCCCAGAATGGCAGGGAAAATACCTTCAGGATCGTCACCGGACAGTGTAAAGGCATCTGTGTGGCAAATTCCGCTGGCCTTGATTTCAACAAGAACCTCCCCGTCACGGGGGCCGTCAAGAGTAACTGTTTCTATGCTTAAAGGAGCGCCTGCTTTATAGGCGACAGCAGCTTTGACATCCATCGGAGTGACCTTTCTCTCTATCTATATTTCTTCCTTTTTTGCAGGATTATAACAGCAGCGCAACTGCTTTCACGGCTAATATGTAAATTATATTCACAATTACTAAATAAATAAATTTTATCATATAATCCTTATTTAACTATTCAATTTTATATTTTAGAACTATGATATCGCCGTAAGGTTGTCTGATGATGATCTGGTTGTATGTGGCACTAGTTTGGGGGAACATCTAAATGCCGAATATTGGGAACAGATTGTATCCTTGCAATGGGATACACGGTAAGGTCGTTCACGAACTTGGACGTGAAATAGTAACGGGCTTTTACCGGCCTGGTGAGAAATTACCGGGAGAAGCAGAATTTATCGAGCGATTTAGAGGAAGTCGGACGGCGATACGAGAAGCCTTTCGCGTGTTGTCTGCCAAAGGATTACTGGAGGCGAGACAGCGAGCAGGAACGCGCGTTCGCGCACGGCGTTTCTGGAATTTGCTGGACCCCGACATTCTGGCCTGGCAATCGCTGGCTGATAATAATCGCCAGTCCGTCCTTCAGATGATGGAATTCAGAGCTGTTTTCGAGCCTGCCATTGCGCGCATGGTCGCGGAGAGAGCGACGGATGATCAAATCGACATACTAAGTGAAATCCATAGAGCAATGGAGATTTCCGAAAGAAATGGAGATCGGCGCAGGTTGTCTGATACGGTTCGCGAATTTCACATCAGTTTATATGACGCCTGCAGCAATGATTACGCGGAACGTTTGAAAGATGTCATCGGGGTCGTTCTGGACTATCTATATGACCGGCAGGATGACAGCTATCTTCGCAATGGTGTCGCAAGATGGCATTTCCTCATTCTGGATAGAATCAAAATGAGAGATGGGGTGGGAGCCGAAGAGCTGATCCGAACACTGATTGGTAAGGAGAGTGAACTTCTTAATCTGTCACTGCGGAAAGTTCAGCATACGGACCGAAAAGCTGTCGCCTGACAATTCTACCCTCGATCAGCTGTTAATACGAAAAGCCTCATGGATTTGGGTGTTGCCGCTTATGTCAACGTCCAGATCTCTGAGCAATCCATCATGAAGGCCATAAATCCATCCATGAATGGTTACGTTCTTGCCGCTACGCCATGCATTTTGCAGGATGGAGGTCTTAGCAACATTCCCGACCTGGTGAATGACATTCAATTCGCAGAGCCGATCAACTTTTTCCTGTTCTGTTTTCAAGGAAGCAATTTCTTCATAGCGCGCTTCAAGAACATCTTTGATGTGTGCAAGCCAGTTGTCGATTTGCCCATGATCACCATCGCTCAGCGCGGCGCGAATACCGCCGCAGTTGTAATGACCAGTGACGACAATATGTTCGACCCCCAGTACCTCGACCGCATACTGGATAACGGCAAGGCAATTGGTATCACTGTGGGGGACAACATTGGCGACATTTCGGTGAACAAACAGCTCTCCCGGGTCCATTCCGACGATTTCGTTGGCGGGAACCCGACTGTCGGAACAACCGATCCAGAGATATTTGGGGCTTTGAATATTGGCAAGCCTTGAAAAATATTCGCTGTCTTCAGAGAGGCGGTCTTTCGCCCAGTTCTGATTCCGCTCGAACAATTCTTCTTTTGTCGGTTTGTCGCACATTTTTTAAGCCTCCTGCTGCAGCGAGAAAATAAACATTGAATTATAATTTACAAGAGGGAGCGCTATATAAATCAAAAGAGTAGTAGCAAAGTCTCAATATGATACATTTTTATTTGATTAATTTTGAAAAATGTATCATATTGAGACTCTGGATTGAGCTGAGAGGGATTTTGCGTGATGGATAGCAAGACGGTACCGGCGTCAGAAGAGGCGGCGCTTGAAGACGCTTTTCAAAAGAAAGTGGATGCTGAAGTAAAAATCGAGCCTAAAGACTGGATGCCTGAAGGATATCGCAAAACGCTGATCCGCCAGATGTCTCAGCATGCGCATTCTGAAGTTGTTGGCATGCTGCCCGAGGGTAACTGGCTTACCCGCGCTCCTTCCCTGAAACGTAAAGCGATCTTGATGGCCAAAATCCAGGATGAAGGTGGTCACGGATTGTATCTCTACAGCGCAGCCGAAACATTGGGTATTTCCCGTGATGAAATGTATGAGCAGCTTCATACCGGGAAAGCCAAATATTCGAGCATTTTCAATTACCCAACCCTGAATTGGGCTGATATCGGGGCTATTGGTTGGCTTGTTGATGGTGCTGCGATTACCAATCAGATTGCCCTTTGCCGTTGCTCTTACGGTCCATATGCCCGGGCTATGGTGAAAATCTGTAAAGAGGAAAGCTTCCATCAGCGCCAGGGTTACGAGATCATGATCCAGATGGCGAACGGCAGTGAAGAACAAAAAGAAATGGCGCAGGATGCGCTGAACAGATGGTGGTGGCCCGCCTTGATGATGTTCGGACCTCATGATGCAGACAGTCCGCGAACCGGCCAGTCCATGGTTTGGAAAATCAAGCGGACATCGAATGACGAGCTGCGGCAGAAATTTGTGAATGCCACAGTTCCGCAAGTTGAATATCTGGGCCTGAAAGCACCGGACGACAAACTAGCCTGGAATGAAGAAAAACAGGGTTATGATTTTGGTGAGATCGATTGGGACGAGTTTGCCAACGTTGTCGCCGGCAACGGTTTGTGCAATCGGGAGCGCCTACAAACCCGGCGTGATGCTCATGATGGCGGCAAATGGGTCCGTGATGCGGCGCTTGCCCATGCTGAGAAAAAGAGAAAACGCGCGCAAGCTCAGAAAGCAGCGTAAGGTAAGGACAGCGAAATGACACAAACATCAACGCAATCAGAATTCCCTTTATTCGAGGTTTTTATCCGCAGCAAAAATGGCCTGCATCATAAACATGTTGGCAGCTTGCATGCACCTGACGCTGAAATGGCGCTGACCAACGCCCGGGATGTTTATACCCGCAGAAGCGAAGGGGTCAGTATCTGGGTTGTGAAAACTGCTGATATCGTTACGTCGAGCCCGGAAGACAAAGGGGCATTTTACGATCCGAATGATGAGAAGATGTATCGTCATCCCACTTTTTATGACATCCCTGACGAAGTCGGTCATATGTAATTCTGCTGGATAGGGTGGGAAATCATGTCTACACAAAATGATCTGTTTGAATATCTGGTTCGGCTGGGCGACAACAGCTTGATACTGGGACAACGGCTGGCCGAATGGTGCGGTAAATCGCCCGTTCTGGAAGAAGAACTTGCTTTGATGAATGTCGGACTGGACCTGGTTGGCCAGGCACGTTTGCTTTTGGACTATGCCGGTAAGGTAGAGGATAAGGGGCGGGATGAAGATGCCCTGGCTTTTCATCGGGACGCGCAGGCGTGGCGTAACTTTCTTTTGGTTGAGCAACCTAACGGAGACTTCGCTAAGACGATGGCACGTCAGCTTTTCTTTGATTGTTTTCAGTATTTGCAGTTTGAAGCACTGTGTCAGTCCGCTGATAAGACTTTGTCAGAAATTGCAGTTAAATCCTTGAAAGAAATAACCTATCACAAGCGCCACAGTAGCGACTGGGTTATCCGTCTTGGAGACGGAACAGAGGAAAGTCATGAGCGTATGCAAAACGCGATTGATGAATTGTGGGGCTTTACACCCGAATTGTTTGATATGGATGCTTTGGACAAAAGGCTTGTAGAGGCCAGTATCGGTGTTGACTCCGTCTCTCTTCGGCAGAAATGGGATGCTATGATCAACGCTGTTCTGGAAGAGGCAACACTGGAACGTCCTGAAGAAACCTGGTCAGTTCGCGGAAGCAAAGAAGGAAAGCATTCAGAACATCTGGGATATATCCTGGCAGAAATGCAATTCCTGCCGCGTGCCTATCCAGACGCTACCTGGTAGGGGCCAATGCGACTGCCACAACCGATTTACGAGAAGCATGCCGTTGATCAGGTTCTTGAAACGGTGAAAGATCCCGAAATCCCCGTTCTGACTGTCGAGGATATGGGCATTATTCGGGCGGTTGAGTTCGATGCAGATCTCGTTCGTGTTTCGATAACGCCTACCTATTCAGGATGTCCGGCAATGGATACCATCGCTGAAGATATCCTGTCAGCCTTGACATTACACGGCTATAGCAATGTCGAGATTAAGACGGTCCTGACACCGGCCTGGTCGACAGATCTGATTTCCGAGGCGGGAAAAAAGAAACTGGAAGAGTTTGGTATCGCACCTCCCTCCACCAGTGCTCAGGGAGCCTTGTCCGGGCATGAAGAAGTGCATTGCCCTCAATGTAAATCAGACAATACAGTTCTTGTCAGCGCCTTTGGCTCAACAGCTTGCAAGGCTTTGTACAAATGCCAGGATTGCCTGGAGCCATTCGACTATTTCAAATGTGTTTAGGATACGGTAGATGAGCATTTTCCATAGATTGACAATTTCCGATATTGTGCGTGAAACCGACGATGCGATTTCGGTCGCTTTTGACGTTCCTGAAACACTGGCCGATGATTATCAATATGTTCAGGGACAACATCTGACGCTCAAGACAGACGTTGATGGTGAGGAAATACGCCGATCCTATTCTATTTGCAGCGCGGTCGGAGACAACCAGCTGAAAGTGGCGATCAAACAAATTGACGGTGGCGTTTTTTCTACCTTTGCCAATTCTAATCTCGCTAAGGGGCAGGCGCTTGACGTGATGGTTCCGCAAGGGCGGTTCTTTACGCCGCTCTCTCCAGATCATAAAAAGAACTATCTCCTGGTTGCGGCGGGGAGTGGCATTACGCCGATTTTTTCAATTCTTAAAACCATCCTTCAGACCGAGCCTGACAGTCAGGTGACTTTGATTTACGGAAACAGGACGGTTTCTACGATTTTGTTTCTGGAGCCGTTGGAGGATTTGAAAAATACTTACCCCGACCGCTTGAACATGATCCATATTCTGAGCCGTGAAGAACAGGACACAGACTTGTTCAATGGCCGTATCGACCGTGCCAAGTGTGAGCGACTGTTTAATGAAGCGTTGAATGCCACAGGTTTTGACGATGTGTTTTTATGCGGGCCGGAACAGATGATCATGGATGTGAAGGATTTCCTGGTGGAAAAGGGGCTTCCGAGGGAGAATATCCATTTTGAGTTGTTCATTACGGACGCTGCTATTGCTGCGACCCGCAAGGCGGCTGAGGATATTCATTCCAATGATGCAGGCCCGAACCACTCCGTGACGGTCATTCTGGATGGCCAGAAAACAGAGGTTGCCATACCCGAAGAGGGCGTTTCGATACTGGATGCAGCCCTCGAAATGGGGGTGGATTTGCCTTTTGCCTGTAAGGGGGGCGTTTGCTGTACATGTCGAGCTAAGATCGTTCAGGGCAATGTTCGCATGGATCTGAATTATGCACTGGATGATGACGAGGTTTCTGAGGGTTTTGTTCTAACTTGTCAGTCTCATCCCCTCACTGACGATGTTATCGTCGATTTTGATGCCTGAGAAAGAACCTAAGATTTAGGATATCTTTATTCCTATCGGCTATTCCTTTTCCCAAATAGAAACGTATGATTGCACGGGCTTTTTGAGGGGCGCAGAGGGGATATCGGGTGGTTGATCAGAATAGAAATTCGGCGATTTTTTATGAACAGGATGGCTTCAAAACGGATGGACAGCGACTTTTGGGTCGGCAATCCGCGGGCGAGAGCTTTCTGAAGGGGTATGCCCGTTTCTCTGGCGTTGATAACTTTTATTGTTACACCGATCATCCGCAGAAATTTGCAGCTTTTTCGGAGCAGTTGGCATCATGGTCAGTGAGTGAGCCTCAGACCCGTTGGATCAATCCGATGACTGTCGGCAAGCTTCAGGAGCCTGGATGTTTCTTCTATTCTGGGCCTGCACTGGGAAGCTTTGCCTGGCAGCGCCGCCATGTTGGACCATCGTGTTACAGTTTGTGTGGATTGACCCACACGATATCCTCTTTGGAAGTGATGGAAGCGTTCGGGGATCTCGCGGTTGCACCTTTCGAAGAATGGGACGCTCTGATTTGCACGTCGAAATCGGTCAAGGATACGGTGGATCATGTCTTGGCTCAATGGACAGAGTATCTGCAAGAGCGAAACGGCGGAAAGGTCAAGCTACCGGTGCAGTTGCCCATCTTGCCACTTGGTATTCTTTGTGAGGATTTTGAGCCGACAGAAGAAGCGGAAATCTGGCGGAACACCTTCCATGCGAAGTACGGGATCGAGAAAGAAGATGTTGTAATTCTCTACATGGGACGCTTTGCAGCTCATGCAAAAGCCCATCCTTTACCCATGTACCAAGCTCTCGAAAAAGCAGCTCAGAAAACAGATCGGAAAATTCATCTGGTTCAGGCCGGTTGGTTTGCAACCGAAGCAATAGAGGATCAATTTAAATCCGGGGCAGATAAATTTTGCCCCTCAGTGAATACAATTTTTCTGGATGGTCGTCTTAAAGACGTTCGACAGCATGTCTGGCATGCGGCCGATATTTTTACATCTCTGTCAGACAACATACAGGAAACCTTTGGTATTACCCCTGTTGAGGCCATGGCGGCAGGGCTACCTGTTGTCGCGACAGACTGGGATGGATATCGGGAAACTGTGAGAGATGGCATTGACGGAATCTTGGTCAGAACCACCCTGCCAGCACCGGGATGTGGTGCTGATCTTGCCTATCGGTATCAAGTAGGTGTGGATAGCTATGATCGTTTTGTTGGCCAAGTCGGACTGTTTACAAATGTCGATACAGAAGCCTGCACGGAAGCGTATCTCACATTGATCAATAATCCTGAGCTACGCCGCAAGATGGGAGCAGCAGGAAAAGAACGGGCTCGATCAGTTTTTGACTGGCAGGTGCTGGTGCCGCAATATCAGGATCTCTGGGAAGGGCTTGCTGAAAAGCGCGCTGCAGCAACCTCTCGTTCGACTCCCGCTTCTGTCGCACCGCTTATGGAGGATCCTTTTACTCTGTTTAAACACTATCCCACTCAAAGGATGACGCTTGAAACCCGCCTCCAAATGAAAGAAGGGGCACAAGGTGCCGTCCGCCGGTATCTCGAGGATTCCTTGGGGAGTGGAGCCGCGGGGATTATGCCGGATGCCAGTAAACTTGAACTTGTGCTTCAGCATCTGGAAGGAGCAGGAACATGTTCTATTGGTGACCTCACTAGGGATCTGAAGACATCTGCTCCCCGGATGATCCGTTTGATCGGCTGGTTTGCCAAGATGGACCTTATCCGGGTTTTATCGGAGTAGGCCGTCAATAGTTGGCGAGGCCTTCAATTGTGCAGTCCCCACGGGTATACACCGTTTCGATCAGACAGCTTCTATCGGCCCGGATGATCAGGTTGCCTTTGCATTCTTTGAAAGAAACCCAGTTCTCCGTTGCTTCAACTCTGCTACCACCGATACCGGATGCATAGATATCAACCACAGACATCTTTGAGATTGTCTTATTGCCCAGCTCGAGAGCACCGACGGCCTTTTCGATTTCCGCTTTACATCTGTAGGCGCCAGGGTCCGCCTTTGCTGTTATCGGACCCGTAAAGACAAGGGCCGATAACAGAAAGGCAAAAGTATGAAAAATCCGTTTTCTGAGTAGAGGCGACATAGATACTCCTATATTTATAGGGAATGATATAAATGTATTTGCCGCAACTTCAGCAGGGCGTCAACTCAGTTGGATGATCAATAGTCGCTAACGTCCCGGATTTTGCAGGCTCCCGTCGTGTATATAACATCGATGAAGCAGCTTGAACTGACCCGAATGACCAAATTGCCAGTGCATTCCTTAAAGCTGGTCCAGCTATCTGCAGAGTCCGTTGTTGAGCCTCCAGTATTGTTCCCTGCATAATTGACATATGTGGTTTGAGAAGCGGTTTTCCCAGAAAGATCGATCTGTGTGAGCGCATTTTTAAGCTCTGTTTCACAAATTGAGGCGTATCCTGTTGCCGGGAGAGCAAATAAACCCATCAGTGTGGAAAAGAAGACGCTGCGAACAGGTTGGCGCGATGAGGCTAAAAAAGAAGAGGATTGCATTACTAACTCCAAACTATACGATGAACAAACAATAGAGGTAGTAAATGCATCCTTATATTCACGAATATTCGATATCATTAGGTAACGTCGTATGAAATTTTCTTTAAAAAATGAAAAAAACCAGGCAATAGCGGTTTTTCTCATTGGTAGTTTTATATTGTCAGGTGTCGAATATGTTCGATTTGACGGTTTCTTTTCTTCTCGAGCGGATATTTCTGAAGTAGAGGAAGTTCGTTTTTCATCGGTTGATGCGCTGCAGTCTTTCTTTATGCGTCAAGGATATTCTCTTGCCTCTTGGCGAGAGCGGGCACAACCTGTTCCGCGACTAATATTGACATCTATCCCCACTGCATGGGGAGAGGATGTTGCTTCGGCTTTAACAGTGGAAGACAAGAAGGCGGTTTTCCTGATGCTGGCACTTCCTCTGGTTCTTGTGAGTAATGAAGAACTTATGGAGCTCAGAGCGCGTGTTCAGAATTTTGACGATCGTAATGCAGGCTTGCAAGATAGAAAATGGCTACAGGCGTTATCCGGACAATACCAGCTGGAAAAGTCTCTTTCTGATCCGCAACGCGTCCATCAGTTGCTTGAGCGCATTGATCTCATACCGACCTCTATTGCTCTGGCTCAAATGATTGAGGAAAGCGGATGGGGGACGTCTCGCTTCGCGGCGGAAGGAAATGCGCTCTTTGGTCAATGGACCTATAAAGGAGGATTGAAGCCACAACAGCAACGTGAGGAAATGGGCGATTATCGTATCCGAGCCTTTGAAACACCTTTGGATTCGGTGCGAGCCTATATGCTTAATCTCAATACCAATCCGGCTTATTCAGCTTTTCGGCAAAAACGAGCAGCCTTTCGGCAAGCCGGGAAGAAGGGGAGGGGCGCTTTTGAGCTGATTAAAACATTGGGCGCCTATTCCGAACGCGGGGAAGACTATATAGGCACGCTCAAGTCTATCATTCTGGCGAATGATCTCTTAATGTTTGAAAACACCCTGCTGCAAGAAAAACCGATTTATTCTCTCAAGCCGTCATTGGTTTCAGACTAAAGCTGTCTTTTACAGCCGGGTGACGACTTGTTGCTGTTTCTCTTTGGTCTTGTCTCTTTCCTGAAACCGCAACTGAGCCAGCCGGTTTACGTTGACTAGGCCGTCGAGTAACCCCGGAATAATAATTTCAGACGGTTTTTTCTGCTGTGATAACTGTTTGAGAGCTGTTGTCATCGTTTCGTCAGATCTTATGCCGTCATCAATCAGAATGCTGATCAAGCCCAGCTCCGCAGCTCTTGTCGCTCTTATATACTGCTCTAGCCTCGGGACAGTGCGAGGGATAATCAAGGCCCGTTTGTCCATGGACAGAACTTCACAGAATGTATTGTAGCCGCCCATCGCAACAACCGCAGACGCCTTTGCCATCAGGCTTTCCAGGTGATTGTCAAATGTGACTGTTCTGACTGTGTCAAGTTTGGCCACGCGATCCCGGAAAGCAGCACGTTGATCTGGTGGCATGAATGGACCCAGGACGAACAGTGCGTCAAGTGGAGGCGGTGCTTCAGACTCGTAAGCGCGCAAGACCCAGTCTGTAAGAACCTCTCCATCGCCACCACCGCCGACAGTGACCAGAACGTAGGGTTGATCCATTTCTTCTAGAATTACTGGCTCAGATCCAGATTGTACGGTTCGGGGAAGATAGCCTGTATAAGTGATTTTGCGTTTAACGTCCGCAGGAAGCTCTAGTTCCTGCAGGGGGTTATAGAGCTGTTCAATACCGAAGATCCAAATGTCATCGTAAAGGGTCTGAAGCGCCGGCAGAACATTTTTTCGCTTCCATTCGGGCACAAGAAGAGCAGGGTCGTCGAGAACATCTCGTAGACCTAAAACCAGTCTCGTACCTTTAGTTTTTAGAAAATCAAGTGTTTCCTCGACTTCGCCGCGCAGGCCGAATGGCTCCTTATCCACAATAAAAATGTCTGGATCAAATGTTTCTGCCGTATGGCGGATGATGGATGCCCGCATTGCCAGTGTTTGTTCGGTATCAATATGAAGACTTAGAGAGGTGTATTCGCCGTTGCGCAGTTTGATAATGCCGGGAATGCGTACAAAGTCCACTCTGGCCTTGAAGTCAAAGCTGCCGATAATCGGGGAGCCAGACAGAATAAGAACAGACAGGTTCTGGTTTTGCTCAACCAAGGCATGGGCTAACGTCCGGCATCGACGTAAATGACCCAGGCCGAATGAGTCGTGACTGTAAATTAGAATGCGCCGAGCATTGTCCCGATTGCTCATGACTGATCCTCTTTCATGTTTCACCGTAGAGCCGGATTGTCCTGTCAATAATCGGGTATACCGTTCTCCCAGTGATATTGCACTCGGAAAGTGGGATCGCTTTTGAAAGAATTTACGAATTCCCTGTCGATAGTTTGCTTTTTGCATCTTTTGAAAGCAATTAATAAGAGAATATTGATTCTTAAAATTTTGTATTTTTTGTTCAATTCTGTCAGCAGAATCCAAATAATATTATTTTAAAAACGCCTTATGAGGGCTTATTAAAGTTTTAAAAATCCCAGATTTCCGCGAATCTTTTCCTTATTAATCGAATTAATATAAAAATATTCTCTTTTTTAGAAAAATACGAGTGACAGAGTAATATAATTTTTTTATATCAAATTTACAGATTCATTAATTCAATTAATTTTATTAATGAATTTGGGCAGTTTTTTCCGGTTTTGATCAACCTTTACCCTGGTTTCGGGGAAAACTGCCACTCAAAAAAAGTGTAAATTAAAAACTGAAAAAGGTTTCCAAAACCTTCTTTGAAAAAAGAAAAAGGGATATGGAGTTTTTTCAATAACAATTAATACGGGTTTTATGGAAAATCTGAAGAAGCACGTATTTTCAATTAGGAGGAGAAGATGATCCAGTTCATTAAAAAATTCTGTGCATGTGAAAGTGGTGTGACATCTGTTGAATATGCATTGCTGGCCGCAGCGGCTTCTGCCGTTGTCGGGACTGCGGGAACAACATTCTATACACGTGTCAGTGACGCATTCGCCGCGATTACCCTCGGTAGCGGAAGCGGTGGCGGAAGCGGCCTCTAAGCAGAGTAGGGAGAGAGTTGATGTCTTCAGGTATTGCACCAGAGTTTGTTAGGGAATTCATTCCTTTCCTTCCAGCGATTGTAATATTTTTTCTCTGCTGGGCAGCCTGTTCGGATCTTGCAAGCCGCGTTATCCCCAATCGGCTTTCTCTCTCCCTTTCTCTTCTTTTCTTTGTTTATGCCTTAGCCGGCCCGGTTCATTTGGATATTGCACTACATATGATCTGGGGCGGGGTAAGTTTACTGGCACTGCTTCCTCTTTTTGCTTTTGGCAAGATGGGCGGTGGCGATGTCAAACTAATTTCGGCGACAGCCCTTTGGTGCGGCCCTATTACAGGACCGGAATTTCTGATAGTCACCGCATTGGCGGGGGGAATTCTTGCGCTTGTCACAATCACGCCTGTTGTCAGATACTTCTGGGAACAGGGACATAGGGTTCTGGGCTTAACATCTACTGTCTCCCTTTTCCCGAGCAGCGTTTCTTTACCTTATGGCGTGGCCATCGCCGCAGGTGGAAGTTTCAGCATTGTTCAGGCTTTCTTGCGGTAGAATATCATGAAATCAACATTCTTGTTTGTCTGCTGTTTTATGTTTTTGGGGGCCGCTCTATATCTGGGGCTTGCCATATTGCCCGGCGCAGATCGGGATATAGTGACTGCCGAAGCTTCCGGCATTAACCGGGTGGACGTTTTGGTGTCCACGCGGAACTATGCCAAGACGGATATTGTGCCCATCGCGGATTTCCTCTGGCACCGTTTGCCTGAAACCGAAAATGCTGAATTATATATCACGCGTAAGGATTTTGATGAGAAGAGCCATTTATATTTGGCGATGCTTGAAGATCAGTCAGCTGGGAAACCGGTTCGAGCAGACCATGTAATCTCTCTTTCGGATCCACGATATCCCGCACAAATTATTCGGCCCGGATTCAGGGCTATGAGCGTTTCTCTGACGAAGAACGG
>JBDWHS010000003.1:0-40086 GCA_039975135.1 Sneathiella sp.
AGGGGAAAGTGGAAGAAGCGCGTGACCTTGGGGTCAGCGAAGTTCTGGCCAAGCCTTTTTCAGTGAATTCTGTTGCTGAGAAAGTCACTCAAATTATCACTTCACAACGACAATTTGTTCAGAATGCTCAATATTTTGGTCCGGATCGGAGGCGCCAGTCACTGGTATTCCAAGGAGAAGAAAAAAGAATACTGCATGATAAAAGCCCTGAAGTAAAAATCATTTATGAATAGGGCGAAGCATGGATAAACCAAAAATAGCGGTCAAATTCTACCGCACTCGAAACAGGCTTCTGGAAAAAGCAGGTGGGATCGGTGCAAATGCTGAAACAGTCACGTTTTCTCCAGAGATGCTGGAAGAGACGGAAACGCAATTTCAGGAAGTGATCTCTGATTATCCGGACTGGGTCCAGGAAACCCTTAATAAACTCACTGCTTTGGTCGAGGTGTGTGTGAATTTTCCAGACAAGAGACTGACTTCTTATAAGAAGATCCAGGAAATTGCACATGAAATGAAAGGGCAAGGGGGAACATTTGGATATCCGCTTGTCTCCACTTTCGGCGATAGTCTCTATGATTTTACGGGCGTGAATGCAGGTGTCTCTGATGACCATGTCCAGATTATCAAAGCTCATACAGATGCAATGAAAGCAACCATTAGCGGGCGTATTCAAGGCGATGGTGGTCAAGTCGGCATCGAATTAAAAGCAATGTTGGCTGCGGCAATCAAGAGATTTTCCTGATTGCCGCTCCCAACCTATAGCCGCAGAACCTAGCTTCCATAGACCAGATTTGGAAGCCAGAGAGAGAGTTCCGGGATATAAGTTACCAAAATAAGAAATAGAAGCATCAGGATGATGAAGGGCAGCGTTCCCTGAATAACTTCCTTGATCGGTGCGTCGGTGATAGAGGTCAGCACAAACAAGTTGAGCCCAACTGGCGGGGTGAGCAAACCAAGCTCCAGATTGACCGTTACGACGACTGCAAAATGCACAGGGTCGATGCCAAGCGGTTGCAGGAGCGGTAGAACCAGCGGAACAACAACCAGAAGTACGGCAAAATTCTCGAGAAACATTCCCAGGAAGATCATCAAAACATTGATGAGTAAGAGGAAATGCCAGCCTGAGATATCGTAATCAATCACCATCTGCGTCAAGGTTTGGGTGAAGCCCGACCCAGTGATCCAATGCCCGAATGCCAGTGCCATCATGATGATAAAGACGATAGTTCCCGCTCGCTTTATGGCTTCCGTGATGGTTGGGATGATTTCACCATACGTGCACCCCTTGTAGAAAAAGACACTGATCAGAACAGCAACCAGGGCGGAGAGAGCCGCCGCTTCTGTAACTGTTACGAACCCTCCGTAAATTCCTCCCAGTACAATAACGGGGAGGGAGAGGGCTGGCAGTGCCCGGATATTGGTGCGGATGAATTCTTCGCGCGGCAGAGGCTCCCCTTTCAGATATTTTTTCTTGTTTGTGTAGTAGAGGCTCCAGGCGATGAAAAGGCCAGCCTGAATGAGACCCGGAATAACACCAGCGAGAAAAAGCCGCGGGACAGACTGCTCTGCGATGATTGCGTAGACTATGAAAGCCATGCTGGGCGGAATCAGAATACCCAGGGTGCCGGATGAGCCGACAATGCCAGTCGCAAATTTCCGCTCATAATTCCGCTCCATCATGGCAGGAACCAAAATGGTGCCCATGGCCATCGCCGTTGCAACCGATGATCCGCAAATGGCTGCAAAAATAGCAGTGGCGATCACGCAGACAACAGCAATTCCACCCCGCATGCTCCCAACCCAGGCATAAGCGCAGTCGACAAGTGCTTTTGCAATGCCGCCCTTTTGCATGAAGGTTGCGGCCATAACGAAGAACGGAATGGCGAGGAAAGTGATGGAGTTGAGATGATCTACAATCAACTGAGGAAATCCGACGAGCGGAAAGCCTTCATGATGAAATAGAATGAGGCTCGTAAGGCCGAGTGCGAGAAAAATCGGCATACCTGTGGCAAGCAGGGCGAAAAGGCCGGTAAAAACTGATGGAAAAAACATGGGATTCCCCCCGTCTTGTGAATCAATCGGCGTTTTCGAGATCGATTTCGGTTGTTGTCATGGTTGAAACATCGAATGTGAAGATGTAACTGAAGAGACGATGGACGTAATGCAGGAGCATCAATCCGAAAGCCATCGGCACAAAAGCGTAATAGATGAAAACCGGGAACTGCAGAGAGCTGTCACTGCGTTCATCGAGCCGCGCCGCAAACTCAACGATACTGATGCCTTCCTTGACGAGCACAAAACAAACAAAGATCCCGATCAGGCAAAAACCGATTTCCATATAACGCTGCTGAGAAGGAGGAACCATGCGGAGGAAAAAGTCAGCATGAACATGCCTGTTCTCTGAAACCAACAGACCGCCTGAGAGCATAACCGCTGCTGTTATCAAGTAGATAACCACTTCAGATGTCCAGTCGGGAAGGAAACTGGGAAAGAAATATCGCATGAACATCTCCCAGACCGCCAATACCAGTGAAATACTGGCCAAGGTTGCCATTAGAAACTGTTCGATTTTTTTTAGAAAATTCATAAATTTCAACATGATACATGCCTCCCACCTTCAACGGAAAAGCGGGCTGACCGCTTTCCCGACACCATACCTATTGTCCAACTCTTACAAGGAGGCTTTGATTGCTTCATGAACCCGCCCTGCAAAATCAGGATTGATGCGAAGCTCCTTGATGACTGTGTCCTGAATAGGCATCAGCATGCCCCTAAGTTTCTGAACATCAGCAGGGGAGGCGTCAATCACCTGAATACCATTTTTGATCGCCTCCGCCCGAGCATCGGAATCTCGCTTGGCCGTGAATTCCCGCTGAGGATCAACAGCTTCTTCCCATGTCGTTGTAACGAGAGATTGCAGATCTTTTGGCAGTTCGTCCCAAAGCTTACGATTGATCATGGGCACATACTGATGAAAAGCGTGTTGATCCACATAGGCAAATTTGATGCCGGAATCCCAGAGTTTAGCGCTGCGAACGGATTCAAACGCTGTCATAACACCGTCGACCATGCCGGTTTGCAAAGCTTGTGGTACATCTGGCCAGGAAATTTTCACGGCATTGGCGCCGAGGGCTTCATAGCGGCGAGCATGGGCTGCACTTCCGGCGATCCGGATCCGTTGGCCCTGATAATCAGAGGGGCCCGCAACGGCTTGGCTTTTCATAAATGTAATTGCACCGCCAATATCGATAAACCGCCCGATGATTTTCACATCCAGCTTGCTTTCAACTTGGTTGACCAGCTCTTTGCCGATATCACCATCCATCACGGCATAGGAGACTTTCCGGTCGTGACCAAAGAACATGGGCAGAAATATAACGCCAAAATCAGGGATAAATTTCGTTAGATGCCAGGTGCCTGGAATTCCCATGTCGAGAGTCCCTTGTGCCAGAGCCGTCGGAACAGACGAGCCTTTAAATTTGGAAGCGCCTTCGAAGACATTGATTTTAAGTCTGCCCTCGGATTCATGATTAACCGCTGCGGCCCATTTTCGAACACTGATATTGCGGATATGGTTAGGACCCGTCTCCAACGAGACATCAATTTTATAGTGCTCCGCTGCTTGCGCGCCTGCCGAAAATAAAAGTCCTGCTGTTAAGGTTGCAATCGACTTTAAAACTATGCGTCTGGAGTTCATTATCCTCTCCTCCTGTTTTACCCTGTTTGGTTAGATGGCCGGTTGTTGTCGGTTATCGGTGGCCGTTAGCGCCTCGCGCCTTTTGAGAAGCGGGGCTATGTGGCGGATTTTTTCATTTTCGAAATTCAGCAATCGGCTATAAAGCTCAACGGTTTGCTGGGGCGAAAGGAAAAAACCTGCACATTCTGAAAATTTTTGATGGAGATCGGTTTCGCTTAATGGGTGGTGGATGGTCCCTGTGGGATGCAGGACAGACTGTTCAAAGATCTCGCCAGATATCGTCCGTATAACAGTGGTCGCTGGATGATCCCAAATCCCAATTCCTTCGTCGGAATGTGGCCCCGCGCTCATCATCCTGACTTTTCCTGCGAAATGCCGCACCTCTCGATCTTGTAGAGCTTCGAGCTTAAAATCCGCTAGGCGAATAGTGTGGCGTATCGCCATGACGGCAGCACAATAAGTCATGGAAAAGCGGGCTTCGTTCTCACTTTCAGGTGAATTGAAACGGAGGTTTCGAAAATTGGAATCCGGAATAATGGTTTCAATTGTGTCTATGTCTGTTGCTGCCAGATCATGCTCCTGCATCAATGCTTGAATAGCATCCAAAGAACGGTGCGCGCTTGCACAACAAGGCCAGCGTTTCTGAGCCAGCCCATCCTTCAGGATCGAAAGCTGATCCGGGAGCGGCATGAGGTCGGTTTGTGCCGAATGGTGCAGCGACATGAATCCCCATGGGCCGTCAAACGGCTCTTCATTTGCCTCGACGCCAGCAGCGGCGAGTCTCGCAGCCGTGATGCCAGCCCGCGCTGCCAGGCCCGCATGCAGCGGTTTCGCCATGCTGCCAAATTGCAATTTTGAACCGCTGGCCATGCTGGTTGCGAGGCTTAAGGCTCCAAGGGCACTTTGATTATCCAGTGCGAGAATACGGACACAAGCTGCCGCAGCGCCAATGGCCCCAATGGTGGATGTCGCATGCCATCCAGCCGCGTAATGCGACGGGATCATATGACGACCAAGCCAGGCTTGTATCTCCAGTCCGACGATATAGGCATCAAGAAGCTGGTCACCCGATGCACCCACCTCTTCTCCCAAGGAGAGAAGCGAAGGTACCAGCACGGCAGATGCATGGGTGACCGCAGGGAGAAAATTGTCATCATAGTCGAGCGCATGAGCTGCCGTGCCGTTCAACAAGGCGGCATTTTCGGCAGAAAGGGTTTCTGAATGTCCGACAGCAGAGCAAATGCCCTGCCCATTATAACGAAGGGCCTTGAAAACGTGCCGGGTTGACGGCTCATCTGCTGCAGCCAGCATGCAGGCGATGGTGTCAATGAAGGCGACTCGGGCACGATCCCGAGCAAGCGGATCAGAGATTTCGGGTGTTTCCGAAATCCAGTCAGCAAGGGCTCTCGCGCTTCCGTTTTTTGGCAAACTGGTGCTCATTCAACACGCTCCCGACATGTCAGTTCATCTGCGAGGGCCTGCATAAAGAGGTCACATCGTCCGAGTTGCTTGAGGCTGATATATTCATCCGGTTGATGGGCTTGGGCAATGTCGCCAGGGCCACAAACGACGCTGGAAAAACCCGCTTTCTGAAACAGACCTGCTTCTGTTCCGTAATTCACCGCCAGATCATCGTTGGCACCGGTTAATTTACGCGCGAGTTGAACGGCTGCTGATGTGGGATCGGCCTCAAAGGACGGGTAGGAAACGATCCGTTCGCAAGTGGCTGAGGCGGCCCCGTTTTGCTGAGCCATAGGCAGGTGAGCTTGTGTTTCGATTAACTGGGGTAGGGCGTCTGTGAAGGGGCGATGATCCGTTCCGGGTGGATACCGGCATTCTACATCAAAGCGGCAATGCTCTGCGACAATATTGACGGCCTTGCCGCCCGATATCGTTCCGATATTGAGTGTCGGGTGAGCATAGGCAAAGCGATCATCATCCGTTGTTTGCGCCCTGATCTTCTTCTCCAATTCGTTAATCCTGTGGATTATGTCACCGGCATAGGTGATCGCATTGACCCCTCCCGGAGAAAGAGACGAGTGCAGGGGTGTTCCGTGAAAATCGCAGCGAAAGACCTGCTTGCCGGTATGGGCCGTGACGGGCTTCATGGAAGAAGGCTCCCCGATAATGCAGGCTTGAACAGGAATTGATTTGAGAGTGAGGAAATCCAGAAGGGAGCGAACGCCGGTACAGCCAACCTCCTCGTCGTAGGAGAGGGCAAAACAGATCGGGTTTGTCAGCGAGTGATTTATAAAAGAAGGCAAAGCGGCGAGGGCGGAAGCGATAAAGCCTTTCATATCGCATGTGCCCCGGCCAAATATCTTTCCCTCCTTGAAAGTCAGATCAAAGGGGTTGACCGTCCAATTCTGACCATCAACAGGAACAACATCCGTATGACCGGAAAGAACGATTGCCGGTTTGTCTTTTGGGCCGGTGAAGGCCAGCAAATTGGCTTTCTCTTCCTTTGGGTCATAAATAATTTCAGGGTGAATATTATAGGAGGTCAACAGAGAAGCGACATAGTCAATCAAATCCAGATTGGATTTGAAACTGGTCGTATCAAAGCGCACGAGGTCTCTTAGAATGCTGTGCGTATCGCGCGAAAATCCTGAATTCATAAGTGCTGTCCAAGTTAGTGTCGACAATCTGCCTAAACTATGGATAGAATATTATTTAAATTAGAGAGATTGAATTCAGTAACTCTGTTTTTGAGTTTAGGAAAACTAACGGTGAGAATGTGACCGACCAGCTCCCGCCTTTGAATGCACTTAGGTCCTTTGAAATGGCCGGGCGTCACTTGAATATTGCCCGTGCAGCGCAGGAAATGGGTGTTTCTTCGGGAGCTATCAGCCAGCAGGTTCATGCGCTTGAAAAGTGGATTGGGTGCCGTTTGTTCCAGCGTAGCAACCGGGGGCTGTCTTTCACGGAAGCCGGCTCGCTCTACTACAACGCGATCTCGGTGGCGATGGATGACATTCGTCATGCGACCCAGACGATCGGCCGTCCGGAAATTCGCAAAAATCTGATTATCTCAGTGACCGCCTCTTTTGCCATGAAATTCCTGTTGCCCCGGCTTTCCGAGTTTCGGGATCTTTGGCCTGATCTGGATATTTCTGTCTCGACCGTAGAATTGATCAGCGAATTTCATCCCTCTGACGGAGATGTAGGGATCCGCTATGGCATGGCGCATCAGTCGAGTTTCTGGACCCGGGAGGTTCTGCGTGATGAGCTGATGCTGGTGGCAGCGCCGTCTCTGCTTGCCAAAACGGAGGATGATTTCCATATGGACGAGATTTGCAATTTTCCTCTGTTAATGGACCGACATCCGACCGTCATCCAGGATTATCCTTCGTGGCAAGAATATTTGAAAAGTCAGGGACTGACCGATACAGGCAAACTGACATTGCGCGACTATTCCCAGCAATGGATGGTCATTGAAGCCGCTATTAACGGGGAGGGGGTAGCGCTCGCCAAACGCTGTCTGGTTCAGGACGATCTGGCTGCGGGAAAGCTGGTGACACTAAGCCGCGGAGAACTCAAACTCAAATCGGGGTATTACTTGCTGACCCTTCCGGAAAATGCGAGCGATCCAATTATCAAAAGCTTTCTGCGTTGGTTGGAGGGGGTCGCGAACTTATTGAAATGAGGCTTATGAAAAGGCCCGCCGTTTGACGGGCGGGCCTTTCTTTCTTTGTTTCATCATCATCCGCCTTGGAAGAGTGTTTGCATCGATCAAGAGACGGAACCGAAAAGTTTATCGAAGGGGTGTTAATGGATGCATAGGGCGATAAGCGTTGGCACTAAACATATTAAGCTGGTTAATGGTCCAGTCCCCCCAGCGTGGTGTCACAGGGGCTTGGTCATGGCCACGATATTCTCGAATACCTGGTGAGCTGATATTTCTAGCTGTTATACCGCTTTCTCCCAGCGCAGCTCCAATATTCAAGGCTCCTCGGTTCCGGAAATGCTTCACTTCCAGCGGATCACCGGGGCGAAATCCTATATTGGTATCATTCGCGGCAAGCGTTTGAGAGAGTCCAGAGAAGGTCGCGCTATCAGAGGGAAGGTAATCGCCAGCGATGGTATTAAGGCTCCATTCTTGATTGGCTTTTGCAAGTGCGCTGTCTAGTGCATTCTTCATATCGAAAAAAGCTTCTGCTCTGTTTGTCAGTAGCTTTGCCTGAAAAGGATCATACTCATAAGCCGGGAAGTTATGATCCTCGGAAAATGCTGCTCCAAAAGCTGCATGGAGTGCCTGCAGCATGATCCGGCTACCGAGGGGGATGTTGTGACTGGTTTCCGTCGATAGTTTTAAAGTAGAGGTGGATTCTGAGTCTTTGCTCAATTTCGGCTGCTTGAGTTTCATTTGGGCTCTGCCAAGCGACCTAAAAAGCTTATTTTCCCCGTTGGCAATGGTTTTCTTAAATCGGTCATTCATTGCTTCAAGCCAGTAGTAAAATAGGATATGCCCTTTATGCAGGCCCAGATTATCACCGGTTTGATAGTTGCCGCGCATTCCATTCCAGTTCAAGATAGTAACGAGCGCGTTTTGTATGTCTGTTGAACCAAGATCTTCCTTGCTTAATACTTCAAAGAAAGGTCGATAGGCAAAGTAATTCACGTCCATTCGTTGCAGCTTACCGTTCATGGCAAGTAGATCTTCCAATGTCCAGGGCGTGCGGCGTGCTTCCAGTTCTCGTTCAATAATGAAGACACGATCGTACGGAGTGTAGGCGTCAAAGTCGAGATCTGTGTCAGGCATATTGACGAAAGGCTTCTGGTTCCAGTTGGCGATAAAGCCGCCGGTTTGAGCCTCAATTTTTAGTTTGTGGAAGTTCCTAACGACGGGGCGGTTACCGTCATTGGGCCAGCCCGCTTCCGGTGCCATAGGGGCCGGTAAGCGTGGATCATAATTAGGGTAATAATTCCATTGATTTGGATCTTCGCCCGTTACATCCATGCCGATTTTCACAGGTAGAGCACCTGTAAGACGATATCCAATGTCTCCGTTTATGTGGGCTGCTGATAAGTTGAAGTTGGCAGCAACACCATCAAGGTGAGTGTTCCAATTATTGAAATCTGTTGCTTGGGTCGCTTCTAACCAGTTATGTAGTGTGTTGGCAGTCAGTCCTTGCCAGTTGTATCTCATAATATAAGCTGTACCGTTGATCTGATCATCCGCTTCATCTATCGCGAGGACCGGCCAACCGGTGCGGCCAACAGTATACATGTTATCGAGCTGTTTGCCGAAAAATCCCTGATTGTCTCGTTGTCCGGCGACGGCTTGGAACTCTGCTGCGGCTGCTTCAGATAGAACGGGTTCGAACGCTGGACCGCCTCTATATCGCCATCGGCCATCCTCTTTGCGAACTGGAACGCAGAAGACATCAGCAACATCATTATTGCCTGCTGTAAGACCAAAAGCCATGGTATCATTGTGACCTTGCCAGAAATTGAGACTGCCAATATAGGCATTGCCGCCAAATTGGAACCCTTCACTGCTTTGGAGCGCGACCTGATAGGTGTGGCTGGGATCAAGGGCCGTAATTTGGGGACCATTATAGAGAAGACTGTTGGGCGTTGAAGGAGAGGCACCTTGCATTTGATTGGCGTCGGGCTGTGAAATGACCCACCAATTGCTGGCGTTTCTCGGGAAAGTTGCTGTATCCATATCGGTAGAGGTCAAAGTAATGGATTCGTTGACCGTTTTGTCAAAACCGTTCGGATTGTATATGTTACAGCCATTCAGTTCCCGCGGTTGCTCATCGACCTCGAGCTTGGTCGACCCCACAAGCTCCTGATGATACTGTAATGACTTCTGGGTAGCCGACCTTTTATGATCAGCAATTGTTGGAATGGTGGTTTTTGCACCGGGTGTTAATGCCCATTTGACACTGTTGAAAAGTTGAGCGGCGGCTTCTGGGCTTCTTTGGGTATTGACCAGATCATTTAATAGCTGCAGGTTTTTCATCTCCGTATTGCGCAGGGAAAATTCATGCATGACGCGCAGATGGAACAGGGCAAGGCTGTCGACAGCCTTCCATTCTGTCTTGGGTAGATTTTGAGATTTAAATACTCCTTTAATAAATTCAATTTCTTGTTTGGCGTCTCCTCCTAATTCTGTTTTTAAAACACCTTCAGCATTCTCTTCAGTAACCTTGCACAGAGAGTGATACGGCACTCCAAATATATAATTTTTGAATGCTTGAATGCCCAAACTGAAACACGATAGCGCATCTTTTGTCTTAAGGGTATTTAGGCTCTTGTCCTTATGGCCTAGTGTTATTAAGGATAGCCACTCCCTGTTTAAGGTACTTTTTAGATTAGGAAATAAATGCAGACGCCGCCAATTTCTTGTTCTGCGAGGATCGTTCACTGTCGGATCTGGGTGGGTTGGCAATTCCCCATAGGCTTCCTGTCTCAGCACTTCCAGCTGTAGAAGCCGGTCGCGGGCCTGGGCGAAGCCGAACGCGAACCACATTTCCTGATCCGTGTCTGCCGTGATTTTTGGAACACCGTAGCCGTCTCTTTCAATGGTAACCTTAGCATTTGCAGGAGCCACGAGTGCCAAAACGCCAAGCATAGCCGCGCAAGTAAGCAAGCTGGGTTTAAAATATTGTAATTTCATACTTCACCTATAAGTTGTAGTAAAATAACTTATAGTAGTATTGTGTTTCCTGCTTCATATTCAAGGGAGGCGCATCAGACCGTATGGAAAGAAACTTTAATCTCTCACAAGTTGCAGTAGTGAGGCGTTTAGCGCTCAATCGTTGCTATCAGAGGCGTTCTCTGGTGGTGGCTTCTGCAATCGATTGTTTGAGGAAAATCACATCATGCATATGCGTTATTATCCTTCGTCTCTGTTTAAGCCGGCGCTGGCCGTCGTGTTTGCATTGGGGATTGGTTTTGCGGCCACACCAAGTTCAGTTCTGGCGAAAAACCTGCCGCAGAAAGGCGTCCCTGTGCTGGATTTCAGCCTGGAGACATTGTTGAATTCGAAAGGCAAGGATCCCTGGAAGCTGGAAGAACTGGATGCACCGGAATTACATCCGGCGGCGGAGGGGCAAGTCCCACAGGACGCGGTAACAATTCCCCGGAGGGAGGCTCCGTTCTATCTGGATGTAGATCGGTATAGAGGATTGCCTGTTGTGACATTTCCGATTGCGATTGCGCCGGGGACCAACGGCTTGCAGCCGGATTTAAAGCTTCGAATAGGCGGAATGATAAGCAGTGAGGGCAAGAGCTCTGGCGCGAGACTGACGAACCCGGAAAGCATCAAGGCCTGCGGAGCTGCAGGATCCTACTGTCTTGGAGATCAGAAACTGGTACCTGTGCAAGGGGCGCGGGCAGGAACGCTGTTTACACTGATCAATGATCCTCGTATTCAAATTCATAAATCGGATGCAGGCTTTTTGCTGAAAGACGGCAACGGTCTTCGTCAATATTATACCGCGCCCAGTGTCGCAACGTTAGAGACAGGACCCTGGGAGATCAATGCGATCTCTGACGGGTTCGAGAATTTCGTTCTGTATCATTATGATGATGAGAGCGGGCGGATTGAAACGATCTATTATGGTCAGGATAAAGCGGATCGCAATCACCTTCGCAAAGTGCATTTTACCTATCAAGGTGGTTCTGTCTCTACCATCACAACGGCTGTCTCAGACAGGGTGATCCGGACATATTATGTCGGTAAAAATCGAGACGGGCAGATTAGTGGCCTTACAGAATGTGCTCCGGCTGCCTCTGGTAAGACAGTCTGTTACGCGCCATACGGATTTTCCTGGGCAGTGAGTGAGGATGGGAAGCAGGCCCTGTTATCCGGTATCAATAACGGAAAATCGGGAGAGACACTGATCGACTATCACAATGCGACCGGGGGGCCGGTCATCTCATCCCTCATCCTGAAGGCCAAGGGTCAGGAGATGCAGCAAACCCGGTATCATTTTTCAAAGGCACAGATGGAAGGGGGCGCGCGTCTTGGTTTTGGACTGAGCAGGTCCATGCCGACCGGCGAGAGTGTTGGCCACTTCACTGAATTTGGAGAAGGGAAATATGGGGGTATTGTCGTGCGAGACGGTGCCTTTAGAATGACCGACAAGGATAGACTGGATGCCCCGGATCTCCCATTTGATTCAGATGTTGAATATGTCTTCAAGGATATCGGTAAAGGGAAAGAGGCTCCTTTTCTGCTACAAGAAACCCGGACACGGCAATATGATCAGGATGGTGAAGCTGCTGAGACCTTGACCCATCGCCGGGATTATGATGCGAAAGGCCGCCTCAAAAAAGTTACGACAGAAACAGGAGAAGATCATTTCACCTATCTGGATGAGATTGACAAGTCTCAAGTCGGAGAGGATTTTGGCAATCTGCTAGCCCGGCGCACTCATATCCCCCATGAAACAAAAAAACCGTCAACAAAAAGCTGGTCCTACACCTTTGACAACGGCTTGCTGGTCAAAACGGAGATATCCGCTGTTGAATCCGGCGAAGAACGTAAAGATCTGGCCACGACGAACAGCCTGGATGCGCATGGAAATGTGATCAAAGTCTTACAAGCGGGGAAGGTCACGTCCTTTACCTACGATCCTGAGTACGGGAGCTTTCCGATCTCTATGGAAAGTATCCAGGGCAAAAACAAAAGCATTGCACAGTGGCGTTATGATCTCGCGACAGGGCAGCAGTTGAGTGAGGCGTTGCCTGATGGGTCGACAAGTGAGACCCATCTGGGTGATATGGGCGAAATCCTCTCCAATACGTCCACTCATCTGGATCCAAATCCTCTAAAAAGCGGTGAAAAGGCGGTAGTCACTGTGACGGATGTGACAGAAGTATCAGTGACGGAGCAGGGGCTAACCCGCAAGACCGTTACGGGTGCAATCACCAACAAGGTAACGGGGGAGACGGTTAGAAAAACTGTCAGTTCCTATACGGACAGCCTTGATCGTGTTGTCAAAATGGAAGCCGAGAATATTGATCAGGAGGGGCAACGCGTTTCTGCCACCAGCCTTGCAACCACCTATTCAAAGGATGGTCAGAAGACGGTCATTATTGACGAGCTGGGCATTCGGCAGGAAATTGACTATGACGCCAGTGGTCAGATTATCCGTGAAGTAAAAGACGGATATGCCGAGAGGCACTACCGTTACAATGATCAGGGTCAGGTTATCGAGAGCGAGAAAGCAGGTGAAATAATCCGGTATTCCTATGACGGCCAGGGTCGCCTTGAGCAGAAAACCCTGCCAGGAAATCGGGTTTTTACCTACCGTTATGATCCGACATTCACCAGCAAAATCGCCAGTGTCGATCTGCCGTCCGATAAACGGATTGAATTCGCCTATACAGCATCGGGGCAGGTCGCAGAAAAAGCTGTTGTTATTCCGTATGGTGCCGAAGAAGTGCTGGAATTTACAACGCAGTTTACCTATCACCGCAACCAGCTTAAATCTGTGACATATCCGGATGAATCCGAGATTAAATATTCCTATGACGGCAGCCGCCTTACGGCTATTCACTGGGTGAAAGAGGCACCAGCTCGTTGGAAAAACCTTGAAAAACCAATTGTTTCCTATCAGCCGGAGATTGGCAAAGATCGGATATTAAGACTGACCAAAGCCCTTGGAAACGGCGTGAATGAGACTTACCGTTGGGGAGCCGATGGGAAGCTTCAGGATATTACTTCTGCCAAACAACAGGCCGGAAACAAGGTCGTACCCTTTTCAAAAACGGCCTATGAGTTTGGTCCGAGCAGCAGTTTGCTTAACCGTGAGGAGCGGACAAGCTGGGGTCGCGCCGGAGAAAGCAAACATAGCCGCTCCTATATCTATGATGATGAAAACCGTGTCGAGGCTGTTGCAGATAGTATCGATGGTAAAGCAGGAGACAGGGCTTCGTTCAAGCAGTTCAATGTCCGCCCGCAGATAGAGGCGACAGACCCTTCCAATGTAAACATTCAAGGCCAAAAAGTTGATATTGGGTACGACAAGTTCGGCAATATCAATTCACGTAAAATTGGCGGAAATGTTGCAGAATTTGTCTTTGACATTGAAAGCCGGTTGATGAAATCGGCTGTTACGGAAGACCAGATAACCACCATCACCGATTTTGACTATGATCACTTGGGTGAAAGGCTTGAGAAGCGTAATGAAAGAGGATCCGTTACCCATTACATTGATCGTTTCTATGAATTTACCATCCATTCCGATGGCTCCATGCAGGCAACGCGGTATGTGTGGGATCATATGGGAAGGGTCGCCGCTTTTACAAAAACGGTAGAAGAGAGCGAATTTGCGGGTTTGATACCAACCCAGCAACAGGCGGGCGGATCCGGCGGATTGTTCAGTTTTACGGACACGCTAGCCCAAATGTCAACGGCTGCCGTTGTGACCGTGTCTGATCTTTGGTTCAGCGACGGGCTGACCACATTCCGCAAATTATCCCCTCTATTGATGATCGCCATCGGGGCGACGCTACTACTGCTGGCCTTTGAAAAAACTGCTTTCCGTAGAAAAGGGTATGGCTTCCCTGAAGGTCGTGGTTCTGTAGCGCCGGGTTTTGCGGGTGTCAGTTCAATCGTCCTGGCGGCATTTTTGGTTCTTCTTCTGGCACCGACGGCAAAAGCGGCGTTAGAGGCAGGTGACGGAACCCCCAAATCTGGACAGATCGCCTATTTTCATCATGATATTCGCGGGAGCGTGATTGCCATATCCGATGAAGCTGGAAATCAGACAGCGGCGGCGGCTTATCACCCATATGGAGATCTGGATAAAGTGCAATCGGTTGGAAACAACAATTTCCGCCATAAATTCGCTGGCCTCGAATATGATACAGAGGCAGGAGTTTATAATGGTGGGCAGCGCATTTACGATCCAAAAATCGGGAAGTATTTAAGTACGGATCCTGCCCGGGCGACCCGCGATCCATATGCTTATACGGAAGGTGACCCGGTCAATTATGTCGATCTGACGGGCCGGATGTATCAGCCCAGCCCCATGGCTGTTGTTCCTCAGAGTGATGGTGAACGAGGTGAGGATGACCAGGGTCAAGTAGAGTTGGAAGTGCGTCTGGATGCTCCGCCTGTCCTGGAAATCATTGAGGATTTGGGAGCACGTAGCCCCGATATCGCTCGGATCAGTATCTCCAGTGATGAAGATGTTGAGCGTGCTGAAGATGGTCCTGTTGATCTTGGCTGGGTACGAACACCCACATTTTGGAACTGGACATTCGGTGTTCGTGAAGGAGCCGTCGTGCCAAATGTGCCAGCACCAGCACCGGACCGGGCTTCTGCTGAGGACCGGGCGGAGTATAATCGGCTTGCTCGGTCTGGCTATATGCAGGGTTGGACGCGTACCGGCGGTTATTTGCAAAGTCTGCTTGGTGCAGGGTTGCTGGCCTGGTGGTTTCCGACATCTCAGACCCTGAATAATGGAAGCACTGTCGTGCCTGGTATTATGAAAGATATGCTGGTCTACGCTTTCACAGTGACGGCATTTTCAGCATATGGAAAAGGATATACTGCAAACGAATCTGCTTACTGGCAAGGTATTGCCGATCAGGGCGCAACGTCAAAAGACTATCTCCATATGGCTGTTCGCCGGATGTTCTGGAAAGTTGCCGTTCAGATCGTTGCCTTTACGGCCATAACATTTGCAGCCCGCTGGATACGTGGATTTCCGATCTTCGATGAAGATAGCAGCGGAGCAAAGGATAACTTTGCGGAGATCGGCTTTCTGGTTCTGAAGAACCTGATTTTCAGTATCGTGGGAACAGCAGCTTTGCTTCCTTACTATCTCATGGGAAAAGCGCCGAATAAGACCTACGATGAGGAGATGACGGCAGCCAAATTGAATGCCATGCCCTGGTGGCGTCGCTGGACGATCAAGGCATCAATTGCTTACCGTAGATTTAATGCGGCAGCTGGTTTCTGGGCTGAGAAATTTGTTTCAGGGTCCCGATATGCAAGGCTTCAGGCACTATACTACCCCCTCTATGTCTTGCAGATGTATGCTTGGTATATGGTCGGATCTGCAGGATATTATGGGGGATATGCGGCTATCTTTCCGGCGCTTCCAGGGCATGATTGGTCTGATTATTTCAAAGCCTGGCGGCGCAACTTGACCCTGATTATTCTGGCTCCGGCTTCGAGCCCCTATGCTTACATCAATGCTTGGCATCGTCGGTCTTTCACTTTGATTAAGAAAAGAAGCGCCAGACATCCGCGGACCAGCGGCATCTGGTTCCGGCTTCTCGGACCGATCGAAGGGCTTCGCCTGGCGAAGTTTAATGATGCCAGTTATTTGCCAGAAGACGAATGGATGGAAAAACTTCGCCAGCATCGGGATGAGGATTTGTTGGAAGATGAGCGAGATGCTTCCGTGAGCGGAGATGAAGAAATGGGAGAATTAGGCCGGGATGAAGGTTCAAGACCGGCAACCCCGCGTATCTCTCTTTCAGATGATGAGGAACGTGAAGAGCAGAGGGACGATGACAGAGAAGATGCCTTGCCGGGCGGAATTGCGGATCCAGCCATTCCTCAAGGACAGGACCCCTTTCAACCAAGGGAAGAGTCACAATAGCAATATTGTTCTGTCAGGATGAAGAAGGGCCCATGTATGTGGGTCCTTTTTTATTGGCATAACATAAAGGCCTCCTGTACATCAGGGTAAGGGAAATTAAAGAGGCGAGAATGCAGCAGTTTTGGGAACGATTTTTGGTTGGCCGCTCGGATCGGCAGACGATAGCCAAGCATGCCAGAGGAATGGATCGCTATGTCGGCGTGTTGACACTTTTCGCAGCAGCACTCCTTGGATTAGGGAGCGCAGCCCCGTTTGCAACAGTGCAAAATTTCTACGGCCTTAATGGGCAGTTTTCCTTGCTTACAGCCGCGTTGGAATTGTTCAAAACCGGGGACACTGCCTATGCGGCGGGGATTGCGATCCTGTTCGCTGTCCTCCCTGTCTTCAGCATCGCGACCGTCTTTGATCTTTGGTATAAATATGCGCTTCACGAAGAGAAAACAGATCGCCTTATCGCACGGGCGAGGCTGTGTGGGCGACTCTGGTTCTTGGTGATGATTGCAACTCTAGCACTTGTCTATTACACGCAGACATCGTCAGCAGACGCCGTTTTGCATCTTCCTGTCTATTACCTGATCGCAAGTGTTCTTATACAGAAGGTCATATTAAGCCGGGTTTCCCGGCTGCTTGCATTAGTCCAATATGTAGAAGAGAGCTAAGCCGAGATGTTATCGGCTCAACTCTTTCATCGCGTCTTCCAGCCCGCCAATGGTGAGCGGGTACATCCGATCTGTCATCAATTGCTTCATTAACTGAACAGACGGAGTGTAATTCCAGTATTTCTCTGGCACCGGATTGAGCCAGACGGCTTTATGATAGATATCCAGCATCCGTTGCATCCAAAGCTGGCCTGGCTCTTCGTTCCAATGCTCCACACTCCCGCCTGCATAAGCTATTTCATAAGGAGACATGGTGGCATCTCCGACGATGATCAGCTTATAGTCAGCAGGATAGGTATGCAGAACATCCCAGGTTGCTTTGAAATCAGCATGACGGCGTTTGTTGTCTTTCCAGAGTTTTTCATAAACACAGTTATGGAAATAGTAAAATTCCAGATGCTTGAACTCTGTTCGCGCCGCTGAAAACAACTCCTCGCAAGCTTTGATATGGTCATCCATAGAACCACCGATATCAAAGAGAATAAGAACTTTGACTGTGTTGTGCCGTTCAGGCCGCATTTTTAAATCGAGAAAGCCAGCGTTTCGGGCCGTTGAACGAATGGTATCATCCAGATCAAGTTCATCCGCAGCCCCTTCACGGGCAAACTGACGCAGGCGCTTCATGGCCACCTTGATGTTTCGAGTCCCAAGCTCGACATCCGCGTCAAGATTTTTATATTCCCGTTTGTCCCAGACTTTGACCGCCTTGCGATGACGGCTTTCTTTCTGGCCGATCCGAACCCCTTCAGGATTATATCCATACGCGCCAAAAGGGGAGCGGCCAGCTGTCCCGATCCATTTGTTGCCGCCCTGATGGCGCTTTTCCTGCTCTTTGAGACGTTCTTGCAGGGTTTCCATCAGCTTTTCCCAGCCGCCCATGGCTTCGACTTGCTCTTTCTCTTCATCTGTAAGAGAGAGCTCCGCCAGTTTTTTCAGCCATTCATCAGGAATTTCAACAGTTTGATCATCGGCAATAAACTCAATGCCGTTGAAACAATGGCCAAAAACCTGATCGAATTTATCCAGGTTTTTCTCATCCTTGACCAGGGTTGTTCGGGCCAGAAAATAGAAGTCATTGACCGAAAAGCTGGCGCAGCCAGCTTTCAATGCCTCAATCAATGTCAGATATTCCCGGAGTGTAACTGGGATTTTGGCTTCTTTCAGGGTGAAAAAGAATTTCACAAACATGATATCTGCCTCAATTTAGCGTTGTTCGCGCCTGGAAAGGAAAGCCAGTCTTTCAAACAAATGGACATCCTGCTCATTCTTCAGCAAAGCACCATGAAGCGGCGGAATAAGCTTCGATGGATCTTTTGATTTCAGAACGTCTTCCGGAAGATCCTCGCTCATTAGCAATTTCAACCAGTCCAGCAGTTCGCTGGTGGAAGGTTTCTTTTTAAGGCCGGGTGTCTCCCGAACATCAAAGAAGACTTTAAGGGCTTCACGAACCAGGCTTTGTTTTGCATCCGGGTGATGAACGTCAACAATCTTCTCCATGGTTTCCGTATCGGGGAAGCTGATATAATGGAAAAAACAACGGCGCAGGAAGGCATCCGGCAATTCTTTTTCATTGTTAGACGTAATGATAACCAAAGGACGCTGTACGGCTTTGATGGTTTCTTGTGTTTCATACACAAAGAACTCCATCCGATCTAGTTCCTGCAGCAAGTCGTTTGGAAATTCGATGTCGGCTTTGTCAATCTCGTCAATCAGCAGAACCGGGCTTTCATCAGCCGTGAAGGCTTCCCATAATTTGCCGGGGCGAATGTAGTTCTTGATGTCATGAACTTTACCATCACCTAGCTGAGAATCCCGAAGGCGGGAGACAGCGTCATATTCATACAAACCCTGCTGGGCTTTCGTGGTGGATTTGATATTCCACTCGATAAATTGTTTGCCAAGCGCGGCAGCCACTTCCTGTGCAAGCACTGTTTTACCAGTTCCGGGCTCTCCCTTAATGAGCAAAGGGCGTTGCAATGTCAGGGCCGCATTGACGGCAATCATGAGATCTTCGGTTGCAACGTAATTTTCTGTACCTTGGAATTTCATCTTGTACTCTCGATTTTGCTTTTTGTTCTTGTCTATCCACGAGGGTGACACATCAACTTTGCCTTGGAAGGTAGGCAAACATGAACAAATGATCAAGCAATTTGACAAAAAGTCAAAATCAAAAGGCTAGCGCAGTTGAGACGCCATCGGGCAGACCGGTACAATATTATTGGCTGCTGAGAGAGGCTTCCTGCACTCTCGGTGATTTACCTTTGAAATTCTGAGGTATTGTCTGTTTATTTGTGCGTTTGAGTCTGATGCGGCAAGTTCTATCCAGTGTCACATAGATGGAGGCGTCTCGTTTCTCAAAACTGACAATAGCTTCGTTTGTATCTTGAAATGGTTTGTCAAATATGAGTTTTCTGGAAGCAGGTACGATTCCTTCTCCTCGATAACCATAACTTGTATCACGCCATTGGGATTCAAAATTGAGCAAGAGTTGAAATAGATCTTTATGAACTCGAGCAAAGGCATTAACAGCGGCAGGAGAGGAGCCAATATCAATACATCCGTTCCCTTCAAAGCCGACCCAGTTCCCTTGAAGCCGTTTTAAAGCTCCGTCCTGAAGCGTGGTCTTTAAGGTCGGTAATGAAGCCTTTTCGGCTGCAACCTGCTGAGCTGGCTTTGATGCAAGTGGTAGAGATGTGGCCGGGGACGTGCTTGGAATCGGCTGCTGGCTGCCAGACAACATCGGTTTCATTAGGATAGAAACTGTTGCTGGATATTTGTAAGCAGCGCCTGAAGCAGCATCGACGGCCAAGCCAATGAGGCCGCCCACGAGGATATTGCCAAATGTCATTTCCTCAACAGACTCTGAAACGAGTGTCTCAGCTGTATGATATTCGGGCTTGGAGCATTCGATCATCAATCCGCCGCCACCGCGCGCAATTGTCGCATAACCGGGTGTATTTTCGACTGTCCAAGTACCTTTTTCGTTTGCCAATGTACAGTTGGCATCGTCGACATCTTGTGTCTCAACGAATATTTCCTGGTTACTTCCCTTGGTGACAGAAGAACAACCACCGGTCATCAAAACTAATACAGGGAGGATCAGGATGCTAAGCCATTTTGAGATGGAATAGTTAATAAACATGTTTTTGTTACTCATACGTGAGACTCAATTTCTATCTAAGCAAAATAGCTGATGTCTGTCAATTTTCGGAGAATTAGTTAGTGAGATCCGCGAACTAGAATTGGATTGCTTTCAGGCTTTTCGGGCACAAGTTTGACAAATCGGTGAAACAGGCAGATCGTAAAGAGAAAAAGAAAGAATTCTGTTTATGCAACCTGACGAACGCCCCGCCTTTGTGCGATATCGTGCTTTCTATATTTTCCTGATCTGCGCCGTTTTGTTCGGGTTGGGACAGTTTCATAGATTGTCAGGAGCTGTAACACTGCCCCCAATTGCTGCGGATCTTGGAATTTCTGTTGAAGATCTTGGATTTATTGCAGCTGTTCTTTTTTTTACTTCAGCCTTTCTTCAGGTTCCCAATGGGATGCTGCTGGACAGGTTCGGAGCGCGCAAAACAGTTCCTCTCTATGTCGGTTTTGGGGTCTTGGGTTGCCTGATCCTGTCTCAAGCGACGACATATGAAGAGCTTTTCATCTCGCGGATGTTATTGGGCGGGGGCTTTTCGATCACCATGATGTCTGCCTATGTTTTGTTCGCCAAATGGTATCCGGTTGATAAATTTGCGACGGTGGCCTCCTGGATGATGGCGGCCTCAAGTATGGGCAGTATTCTGGCATCCTATCCTCTGGCTTTCTTCATCGATGAATTTGGTTGGCGTCCTGCTTATCTGATTGTTGCAGTCTTTACGGTGGGGGCAATCATAGTCGGGATGGTCGTTGTCCGTGATGAGCCGCCTCAATACAAAAAAAGCAAAGGACAACCGGCAACGATCCAGGAGAGTGTGAAAGGTTATCTGTCAGTTCTTCTGTATCCAAAATTCTTTTTTCTGCTGGCCATGGGACTGGTGGCGTTTGGGCCTGCGACCGCGATCCTGGGCATGTGGGGTGGGCCGTATCTTGCAGACAAATTTCAGCTGGACGGTGTGGAGCGGGGAGAAATCTTGCTTCTTATGGTGTCGGCGGTGCCGGTTGGTGCGCTCTTTTTCGGGCGGTTGGATCGATATTTCGAAAGCCGGAAAAAAATTGTGCTGACAACTGTTCTGCTGGAAATTCTGGCATTTCTCGCCCTTGGATTAATCGAAAACCTCACTCTTTGGGAGGTTTGTTTGTTGTTTGTCCTGATCGGTTTTTTGCAGCAGCACTATGTTGTTCTCGCCGCCCATTGCCGGGCGTCTTTTCCAGATTATATGGTCGGGCGTGCCAATTCTACATTGAATTTGACCAGTATCATCGGGGTTGGTTTTATGCAGTCTCTCTTCGGATGGGGATTGGCGGCCTATCCTGATACAGGCTATGAAATATCCTTTTTGATTATTGCGACCATTCTTGGAGGCTCTAGCCTTCTCTATCTGGGCTCGCGGGAGGTTGTACCCGAGGCTACGCAAGAACAGGCCGGATAATAAAAGCCCTGCTTTTACAAATGATCATGAAAGTGTGATTGTTTTAATATTAGATAATTGAAAATTAGCTTGATATAACAATAAAAAAAGATCATACTTTAGAAAAATTATAAAATAGTGCGGTGTCCAGGGAATTCTATAGTCCAGAGAACTGGAAAGGGTGGAACGTAATGCCCACACATGACGCTACAAGTACTGTTAAGAGAAACAGAGCTTTTATTTCTTCTGCCATGTCTGTTCCCATGCTGACGCGCGAGCGCGAGTTCGAGCTTGCGCGGCAATGGCGATATGAAGACAACGAAAAAGCCTTGCACGAACTGGTTTCGGCTTATGTTCGCTTGGTTGTTTCCATGGCATCAAAATTTAACAATTATGGCCTGCCGATGGGAGATTTGGTGCAAGAGGGGAATATCGGTCTGATGCAGGCTGCCTTTCGGTTTGAACCAGAGCGAGAGATCCGGTTTTCAACTTATGCCAGTTGGTGGATTAAGTCTGCCATGCAGGATTATATCTTAAGAAACTGGTCAATTGTCAGATCCGGCACTAGCGCATCGCAGAAATCCCTATTTTTCAATCTGCGCTGGTTGAGAGCGAAAATTCAGAATTCAGACGAAACGAAACTTCCGGGCAATACGCTCGAAACAATCTCCGAGAAACTGCATATCGGGATCAAGGAAGTTGAGGCTATGTCTAACCGACTGGCGAGCCGTGATCAGTCTTTAAGTGCTCCGATCGGGGAAGAAGGGGATGACAGTCTGGAAGATTTCCTCCTTGATACCAAGCCATCGCCTGAAGAGGTTACTATTCGAACCTGTGATGGTGAAACTCGGGGGCGTTGGCTTCTATCTGCACTAGATGAGCTTTCTGATCGAGAGCAGATGATCATTCGCGAGAGACGGCTTAATGAAGATAAAGTCACTTTGGAAGCTCTTGGTGTAAAGCTAGGCATCACCAAGGAGCGGGTCAGGCAAATTGAACATAAGGCATTTGAAAAGCTTAAAATTTCTGTTGTTAGGATAAGCCGGGAGGCCATTGAAATACCGGCATCCTTGTCCTGATCCTAGAAAAGGCTCTGCTGCCGGGGCGAGTCTATGAATTTGACTTCTTGAAGAAGGTCGGCTGTGTCATTTTCGACATTGCCGACTTTTTTATGAACGGAGTAGGCGTCAAATGTCACCTGCCGATCAGAAGGCGGCAGGCTGCTCCGATCTTGTCCTGAAAGCCATGTGTCATATTGGTCCGCTGGGACTGTGACAGGCATTCTGTGGTGGATTGGCGCAAGCGATTCAGCGGCTGGCATGGTCAGAATAACGCAACTTTCAAGCCAATTTCCGGATGGTGATTGCCATCTGTCCCAAAGTCCGGCAAAGGCAAAAACAGGATGTTCTTTGGAGGACAGATAAAAGGGCTGCTTTTCGTCCTTCGATATTTTCTTCCATTCATAGAATCCATTGGCTGGAATAAGACATCGCTGCCGACGAAAAGCGGTCTTGAAGGACGGTTTATCAGTCACTGTTTCAACCCGGGCATTGATCAAGGGGGTTGAAAGAGTATCGTCTGCTGACCAGGAAGGAACCAACCCCCAACGAGCAAGACTGGCAGTGCGGGTACCATTTGGTATATCTGATCTTCGCACCATCAGAATATGAGCTCCGGGTGGGATATTGTAAGACGAGCAGTCGGGAACCACGGATGTGAAATTGAAAAGAGCCCTGAGTATATCGAGAGGGCTGGTCAGGGTATAACGGCCGCACATTGAAAAAATCCCTTGGATCACAAATAGTGAAACAAGGGTGGCAGAAGATATTCGGGTTGGTCAAGATCAGGATTAGAATTATTCCATTTTCATAAAGTAAATTCTCCATTTAACGGGTTAAGTAGCCTGAAATATATTTCATTTTGTGATCTGTATTACAGTTTGCGCAAACGGAAGTCGGTGGGTGTTCACACTTCATTGAAAAGCTGTTGCAGGACAGGCTTTTCTCTCTAAATAACGCCAAGTGAGTGTTCTAAATCTACTCTCACAAGAATGTGAATTCAGAATTTTATTCGTAAATGGCAGGCGAACGTATGCAAAATAAACTTACAGCAACCTGGATTATTGTCGCTATTCTGGTCGGTGCTATGGCCATGTTTTCCATGTCTCCTTCCCAGACACAGAGTGGGGAAGACGTACCGTCCTATGCCTCACAATATGTGATCCAAGGGAACGATCTCTCCGGATCGCAAGTGGCAATAGGGAGTGAGACTGCGCCTAATTAGGAACTACCCTAAGGTGGCCAGTCCGGGAAACAGTTCCAGGAACCAATAGGCAAGCACTTGAAATTGCCCGGTGAAGATCAGCAGGCCGGTTGCAAAGATAATGATACCGGTGCCGATTTCCATCGCTTTGAAATAGCGCCGGAAGCCTCGCATAAATCTGAGAAAGGGATTAATGGCTAGCGCTGCTAACAAAAACGGAATACCGAGCCCTAATGCATAAACTCCGAGCAGGCTGACGCCATAAGTGAGGGAGCTATCACTGGCCGCGAGGGCCAGAATTGTTCCAAGAATAGGACCGATGCAGGGAGTCCAGCCAAATCCGAATGCCAACCCAATCACATAGGCACCAAACCAGTTCTGCGGCTTGTCGACAGAGTTGAAGCGCGCTTCTCTGTAGAGCAGGGGGATCCGGAGAATTCCGGTCATATGAATACCGAAAACCATGATCACGGCGCCAGCGATTTTTGAAATGATATCCAGATGCTGCAGAAGGATTTGATTGATATAGGAGGCGCCTGCTCCGAGTAAAATAAAGACCGTGGAGAAACCCAGGACAAAAACAAACGCCATCGAAACAACTTTCCAGTTGATCGATTGTTTCTCCTCCATATTTGCTTCGAGCTCATCAAGGCTGGTGCCGGCAACAAGACAAATATAGGCAGGTACAAGCGGCAGAACACACGGGCTAAGGAAGCTCACAATACCGCCGCCAACGGCCGCCAGATAGGATATTTCGGAAACTGCCATAATCAACCCGGTTCAAGTGCCTGAAAATTCTTGCTTCACAGATATACGTTTCCTGTCGCATATTCCAGTCACAAGATTGTAGAAGTTAAGTGAAGACCCCCTAAATCTGCTGGCACTGTGTGCTACCGCACCCTGAAGGAGCGAAAATGACAACAAGAATGTCTCTCTCAGCAGTCTGTCATGCCTTGGACGGCCCTGAACAGATCGTATTGGAAAAAGTTTCAGTTGGCAGCCCGGGGGAGAATGAAGTGATTGTTCGTGTTCAGGCCGCATCGCTGAATTTTCCGGATGTTCTGATGACATATGGGCAATATCAGTTCAAACCAGAGCTCCCCTTCACCATTGGAATGGAAGGGGCCGGCAATATTGTCGAGACAGGTTCAGGTTGTAAGCGTTTCAAGGTTGGGGACAGAGTGTTATTTAAGGGAAAAACAGGAGCCTGCAGCGAATATGTCCGGATGCGGGAAGAAGAGCTCTCCGTTTTGCCAGAAACACTGACTTTTGAGCAGGGGGCCGCTTTTTCAATTACCTTTCACACAGCTTATGTCGCCCTTGCCAAGCGCGGTTTCCTAAAGCGAGGGGAGACCTTGCTCGTATCAGGAGCTGGCGGAGGTGTTGGTCAGGCGTCTGTGGCAGTGGGGAATGCTTTGGGAGCCTCGGTCATTGCCATGGCGAGCACAGAAGAAAAGCTCGCCATCGCAAAGAAGTCGGGGGCTGAGCATTCTATTCTGTATGATGATTACAAATTTTCCGATCGTGTCATGCAGATTACGGAAGGGCGCGGTGTAGATGTTATTCTGGATCCTGTGGGAGGACCGGTATTGGCGGAAAGTACAGAATGCCTTGCCTGGGCTGGGCGGTTATTGACTGTTGGTTTTGCCAGCCATTCCTTCGGTTCTGTCCCGCTAAAGACATTGCAGAAAAAAGGAGCCGCTCTCATCGGTGTGAGGGCGGGTGAATATGGGCGGCGAAACCCTGCAGCTGGCCAGGAAGCACAGGAAGAATTGTTAAAGCTGGCTCGGGAAAAGGAACTGAGGCCGTGGATCGGGGGTGTCCAGCCTCTCGAAAAGGTCGCTCAAAGTCTCAAAGCGATGGAGCAGCGTAAAATATCGGGCAAGCAGGTTGTCAGGATGACCGGCGCTCCCGAGGGTCGATGAGCGCCGGTCATCGTTTTAATTCTCAAACCGAAAGTTTATTAGGCAACTTCCGCCAGTGATTCATCTTCACCCAGGAAGATGTCATACAGAACTTCGAGAACGTCAATTACGCTTTCGTCATCCAGAGAATAATAAATTGTCTGCGCTTCTCTGCGTGTTTTTACGATTTCTTCCTTACGCAGGCGAGCGAGATGCTGAGAAAGGGCTGACTGACTTAAACCAACAATCTTTTCCAGTTCGCCAACAGACCGTTCGGAGTCAACCAGATTACAAAGAATCAACAACCGGTGCTTGTTAGACATTGCTTTTAGGAAGCGGCTTGCTTCGAGTGCTTTGTCCTGAAGTGATGTGATATCCATTTACTCAACCAATTACTAATAAGAGAAGTGAAAATTCCTATCCGCTGATATAACGAAACTTATCATTGATGCAAGCAAAACAATTCGATATTTTTAAAAAAAACGTAATATCCGTTACAAAATAACCATTTGGCACTCAAATTTGATTAATAATTTTAACGAATATGGCCTTTTAGATATATTTATAAAAGATGTTAATAGTCCATAAGTATTAGTTATTTTGATATGCTTGAATATTGATTCTACAATTCAGAACCGTCGGTCGAATTAAGGAATAAAATGCAATTACACTTAAGGATTGAATTTTAGTAAAATTTTAGAGAAATTTAATATAAAATGGAGTCGGCCGGTTCTGAGCGAATAGATTCGGTAAAACTATGGCTCTTTCTTCGCATAAAAAGAGAGTGGGGGCTGGGTAACGCAATCAATAGGATATGAAATGCCATAAAATTGCGCCTTTCTCATTGTTTCATGAATTTCATCCCCCATATGCGGTATACTATCGTGCAAGGCTGAACCGACAAATGTTTGGGTTCAAACTGCAATGAAGCCTTGATAAATACTGTTTTTGACCGACGGGTATCGTTGTTCTTACAGACCATTGTGACACCGGGGAACGGTGACTGTGGTTAACAAAATGTAAAATAAAGCGGTATTTGACGCACGTTTGGGGGATGAAACCGAATTTCCATGTCTGATATGTTAACAAAAGATTAACAAAGACAGCCTGTTTTTTCAAAAGACAGGTCTGAGGCAACGAACCAGGATGAGTAATATGGACACGACTGCAAGCAAGCGATCGATTTTCGCTGGCCGGAGGGCTGGCATTATTTTGGGCGTTCTGTCTATTGCTCTTTTGACAGGTGTCAGCTTCTCGCTTTTGTTCCAGATCGGCATGACAGACCGGGAACTTCAGAGAAAGTATTTCGTCACAAAGTATAAAGCGTCGACACCGGATGAGCTGGAGCAAAAGCTTGCATCCCTTGATCCGGCGCAGATCAAGAATGTTGCAAACCTCAAGAATCTGGATATGCCAGATATTCGAAAGGTCGAGGCGACCCTTCAGTCAGTGGACCTTTTTGAGCGCGTTTTCTCAAAGGAAGAACTGTGTTTGACGCAGGCCGTGTATTTTGAAGCACGAGGCGAGCCCCTAATCGGGCAGGTCGCCATTGCAGAGGTGGTTTTGAACAGGGTTGTCGACCCGAAATACCCAGCGAGCGCTTGTAAGGTTGTTTTCCAGAACCAGCATATGCCGAATCGCTGTCAGTTTTCTTTTGCCTGTGACGGAAAGCCTGACCGGCCCAAGAATCTCGCCGCCTGGGAACGTTCCCTGAAAATCGTAGCCCTTGTTATGGCAGGCGAGAGAAGCGGAGTTGCGAAGAAGGCTACTCATTATCATGCCAATTATGTTGCACCGGGCTGGCGGCTTCGCCTGGACAAAGTCGGGCAGATTGGTCGTCATATTTTCTATAGAGATGGTGTTATCTGATTTCCATATAGTAGATATAATTATTTTTGATATTCTACTTATGTGATAATCAGAATAAATTACGTCGATTGAGCTGCCGGGGGGCGCTGCATTTTTGACATTGCATCTTTTTAGAAAAATTAGCGACTTTGTTTGCTGGGAAGCAAAGGCCTTAAAATCTATTGATCCGTCTGATCGGGATGAATTCTTCAGATTGGTTGAGGCAGACAGCCTGTCGAGGTTGGAATGTCCGCTTCTTTTGAAAATGCTGCTCTGCGTGGCTATTACACTGGTTGTCCTGTTGCTGCAGCAGTATGTGCATGGCTTTGCGGCACTGTACTGGGGCGGTGTCATGTTGGTGATGACGCTTGGCCGTATCATTCTGTATTTCGTCTATTTTTTGTATCCCAGCAAGATGGCAGGATATATCCGGTGGTTTATTCTTCTGGAAAATGTCGCATTGGGCTTTACCGCGCTTGGTTTTTCCTGCCTTCCTCTTTTATTCTGGCCAGCGACCGATATATCCGCTGAATTGATGATCCTGTGTATTGTCATTATTTACGCAGGCTGGTCTGTTGATCAGTCTCTGGGCTTTTCGCGCATTGCCATTCTTTATTCATTCATTGCGCTTGCGCCGACAATTTTCTTTCTGCTCTTTACATCGACCAGACTGGAGGTTGGATCCGGCATTCTCGCCATCTTCTTTTTCCTGTATTTATGCCGTCGTATTGATGTTCTGGCTCGAAACAGAACCAAACTGATCCTTGAGAAAATACAATTCCGAAAGGAGCGTCTGGCCGTAACGGCGACGAGTCGGGAAGCTGCGAGGATCAAGAAAGCCAATTCAGAACTTTTGGCCGCGACAAGTCATGATCTCAGACAGCCGATGCATGCAGCCCGTCTGTTCATTTCCATGCTGGAGATAGCGGATCCACAGGATATGAAAATTCGGAAAGACCTGCATGACAAGATCAATCTCGCGTTTAACAGTATGGAAAGCATGCTCGACAGCTTGCTTAATTTCTCTTATCTAAAATCAGGAAAATCGCAGATCGAAAAGCGGCCGTTTGCACTTGCAGATATATGCACCAATTTATGTCAGGAATTTTCAGGCCTCGCGGCTGAACAGGGCGTTACTTTGAAATTGATCCCGAGCTCTTTGCATGTCGAGACAGATCGTTTGTGGTTGGAACGATTGCTGCGCAATCTGATTGCCAATGCGATAAAATATGCACCAGGAAAAAAGGTTCTTGTCGGTGCTCGCTCAAAAGGGGATTTTGTTCATATCCAGATATTCGATACCGGGCCCGGTATGTCGACATCGGAGCTGGAAAAGATGTTCGATGAATTTCAGAGTTTTAATAAAGAGAATACCCCGTCAGAGGGATCACTCGGCCTCGGACTTGCCATTGTCTCCCGGATTGCCCAGTTACTTGGCCTGGAGATACGGGTTCAGTCTGATGTGGGAGTTGGAACCAGATTTACAGTGATTGTACCACGTATGAATACGGTAAAAAATGGACATGAAAAGCGCATCCCAGCTCAAGCTTGATTGGCCGCCACTTTTGAGTTTTTCGCCGTATAAAGAGTATGCGACAAGAGAGTTGTCAGGACGAGCGCTCCTCCGATCAGAGTCTCGGTTTCTGGCACTTCGTGAATGATGATCCAGGCCCATAAAGGACCCAGAAAGGTCTCCAGCAGCATGATCAGGCTTACTTCTGCCGCTGAAATATAGCGCGGGCCAATGGTAATCAAGCCAAAGGACACAGGCAGAATGATCAGGGCGTTGACAATTAAAATGGAAAAGTCGCTGCCACTGACGGTGAGGGGAGAGGCCAGCGGAAAGGCAAAGAGGGCGATCATCAGGCCGCTGATGCCAAGGGACGGAACCATATCAACATTCTTTGCGAGACGAACGGTCGTAATTTGAGCGGCAATGGATACGGCCGAGCAAAAAGCAAAAAAGTCACCTGTCTGACTACCACTGGTCAGATTTCCCAGAAAAAGAATGCCGATGCCACCGGTGCTGACCAGAATAGCCAGCCAGGTGGAGCGTGAAACGCTTTCGCGCAAAAAAATCCGGGAGATCAATGCAGAGCATAACGGAGCCGTGGCAATAATTACCAAAGTGTTGGCGATGCTTGTATTTTTGATGGCGAGAACAAAGAAGATAGTACTGCTGGCAAAGAATAAGGCTGCCTGCAGGCCGCGCCAGCCCATTACCCGGACGATACCCGGTGCCCTTGTTCGATATCGCAATGTATAAAAGCCAAGTATGCCGGTTGCGAAAAGAAGACCGCGCCAGAAGAGCAATGTCCAGCTGTCCAGATCGACAAGCCTGACAAGCAATCCGTCCGGTGTCAGAATAAGAACGCCGCAGACGGTCAGCAATGTACCGTAAAGATGAGGAGAGAGCTTGCCCATGGAATACCGAAACTGGAAGGGTTAAGACTGGAAAACGATATATTCTATTGCGTGTAAACGAATTTAGGGCTTCCGGCAAGCATGGGGCCAGAAATTGAACCTCGGGATTCGGAAAGAACAGATCAACACTCTTTCTTAGGCTCACACTCGGATTTCAATGGAAAGATGAAAATGTATGTTTCCGGATATATGTGACTGGCAAAAAGGTAGAGAAGCATTATCGTCAAACGGCTATTGGGAGCTTGGAAAAATTCTGCCCGATGACATGTGCGATCAACTGGCTGGCACATATGATCAGGAAGCACTCTTTCGAAGCCGGATCGTCATGTCGCGCTATCAGTTTGGAAGCGGGGAGTACCAGTATTTCGCCTATCCTCTCCCCGGGATCGTGGAAAAGCTGCGCACCCACTGCTATGAAGGGCTCCAACCTGTTGCCAATGAATGGTCTGCTCAACTGGGTCAGAGTGAACGGTACCCAGCCAGCTTGACAGACTATCTGGCGCTTTGCCACGCTGCGGAGCAAATGAGGCCGACACCTCTTCTGTTGAAATATGGAGCGGGAGATTACAATTGTTTGCATCAGGATTTATATGGAGAGGAATATTTCCCGATCCAGATGGCAATTTGTTTGAGTGAACCGGGGCGAGATTTTGACGGGGGCGAATTTGTCCTGACCCATCAGCGGCCCCGTATGCAATCCGTTGCCACCGTTTTGTCTCCAAAAAAAGGAGAGGCAATTGCCTTTGCCGTCAATACAAGGCCGGTGAAGGGCGCGCGCGGATATTACCAGGTTAAGATGCGACACGGTGTCAGTCCGGTGAAAAGAGGCAAGCGCCTCGTCCTCGGGCTTATTCTGCATGATGCCCGTTGAGGCTGCTAACGCTAACCCTGATCCCGTTCACCCGCTATTTCATCCAGAATGGGGCAATCGGGTTTGTCATCACCGTGACAGGTTTTCGCCAGTGTCGTCAACATGGATTTCATAGCACTTAGTTCAGCGATTTTGGTCTCTATGAAGGAAACTTTTTGCAGGGCCATGAATTTTACTTCCGAACTTGATCTGTTTTTATCTTTATACAAGGACAAGAGTGTCCGACATTCTTCGATAGAAAATCCCAAATTCCGGGCGCGGTGGATAAAGGCAAGGCAATGGATATCGTCATTGGAATAGCGACGATATCCGTTTTCTGCCCGCGCAGGACGGATTAGCGCGATATCCTCGTAATAGCGGATGGTTTTCTGTGTCAGTCCGGATTTTTCTGCTGCCGTACCAATATTCATCAAGCCTCCCCTTCATCGAGTTTCAAATTGCGTAGGCGCAGAGCATTGGTAATGACGGACACGGAGGACAAACTCATGGCGGCGGCGGCGATCATCGGCGAGAGTAAAGAGCCTGTCAGTGGATAGAGAATACCGGCGGCAATGGGGACACAAATGCTGTTATAGCCAAATGCCAAAACCAAATTCTGCTTTATATTGCGGATCGTTTCATGGGAGAGTTTGACCGCCCGAGCGGTGGCTCGAAGGTCGCCATTCAATAGTGTAATATCTGCGCTTTCCAAAGAGACATCCATACCAGTTCCCATGGCAATGCCGACATTTGATTGTACCAGTGCCGGAGCATCATTGATACCATCCCCCGCCATGGCAACAATATGGCCTTCATTTTGCAGTTTTTCGACCAGCTGTTTTTTGTCGGCCGGGAGAAGATTGTAGTATATTTCGTCGAGGCCCAGTTTTTCTCCAACCACCTTGGCAGGGCCTTCGCTGTCACCTGTTGCTATAATAATGCGTAAACCCTGCTTTTTAAGGACTGCCAAGGATCCACGCGCTTCTTTTTTAAGAGTATCCGACAGCGTGATCATACCATCGAGTGCTCCTTTTCTGGCAACATACGCTATCGTTTCTCCGCGTTTCTCTGCCAGAAGGGCTCTTCCTTCCAATGCTGAGATATCGATTTTCTGATGCGCCATAAAGGCCCGGTTCCCGATGGCAACGGGACCGTCTGGCAGGGTTGCATGAGTGCCCATACCTGAAAGAGCATGAAAGCCAGTCACTGGAAGCGGGAGAATGTTTTCTCCTTCTGCACAGGTCAGAATTGCGTTAGCCAGAGGATGCTCGGACCCTTTTTCCAGTCCGGCGGCGAGTGCTAGCAGGTCTTTACGGCTCCTGCCGTCGACAGGCGCAATATTTGTAACAGAAGGTTTGCCTTCCGTGAGTGTTCCGGTTTTGTCGACCACAAGAACCGTCGCCCGGGAGAGGCCTTCCAGTCCTTCGGCATTGCGGATCAGAACACCGCCGAGCGCCCCGCGGCCGGTTGCCGCCATAATCGACATGGGAGTGGCCAGTCCCAAAGCGCACGGGCAGGCAATGATGAGAACTGACACCGCGGAAACAAGGGCGAAGGAAAATGCAGGTTCAGGGCCGATCAGCATCCAGATCACGAAAGTTGCAATGGCCGTCAAAACAACGGTCGGGACGAAATAGGCAGCCACTCTGTCGGCTAAATTCTGAATAGGGGCGCGAGATCTTTGGGCAGAGACAACCATCTCGATGATCCCGGACAAAGCTGTTTCGTCACCGGTTTTCTCCGCCTGAATAATCAAAGATCCGGAAGTATTGAGGGTTCCGGCGATAACAGCCTCCCCTGGTGATTTGGGGGTCGGGAGGGCTTCGCCCGTCAACATACTTTCATTCAGAGAGGAATTACCTTCCAGAATAACACCGTCTACCGGAATGCTGTCGCCCGGCTTAATCCGCAGGCGGTCGCCTGGAAGTATATTCTCGATCGGAACATCCCGCTCCTGATCTTTTTCGTTGATCCGGCAAGCAGTTTGTGGCGCCAGTTTCATCAGTGACTTGATGGCATCGCCAGTCTGCTCTCTTGCTCTCAACTCCAGAATCTGCCCCAGAAAAACCAGACAGATAATTACAGCAGCGGATTCGAAATATACAGGTACCGTTGTGCCATCCTTCCGTATTTCCAAAGGGAAAAGGTCGGGCAGGAGGGTGGCAACGACACTGTAAAGAAAGGCAGCGCCAACACCGATAGCAATCAGTGTCCACATATTGGGGCTTCTATTTTGAAGTGAGCTCCAACCCCGTTTGAAGAACGGTGCGGCGGCCCATATCACAATAGGGGCTGTGAACAGCATTTCCGCCCATGTTGAGACCTGTGATCCCAGAATATCCCGGACCGGTATTCCCAACATGGGGCCCATAGCAAGAACAAGGACAGGGATTGTGAAAACGGCCGAGAATGCAAATCTACGTGTGAAATCCACCATTTCAGGATTGGGGCCGTCAGCAGGGGCCCCAATCGGCTCAAGGGCCATACCGCAAAGAGGGCAGTCTGTGAACTCATCTTTGATGATTTCCGGGTGCATCGGGCAGGTATATTGAGTGTTTTTCCCAGCTGAATTCTGCCGGCGCTTCAAATGACCGCCCGTGAGATAAAATTCCGGGTCCGCCTGAAATTTGTCATGACATCCGCTAGAACAGAAGTGATAGGTCTCTTCCTCAAACTCCAAAGAGGGTTTGGTGCCATTAAGGACGACACTCATGCCACAAACAGGATCTTTCGCTGAGTCAGCATGATCTTTGTCAGGATTGACGGAAGCAGTAAAGCAATCTGTATTTGACGACATTTGGTAAGCCTGTCTCTTAGAAAGAATACAGTCTAGATAAAGCTTCCTGCAAGGGGAAGGTCAAGCTCTGAAGAGAAACTGTGACATATTGTTGCATCCCGACGGTTTGACACCACCTGGTTGCTTTCTATGCTGGGTCCGGCTGAGAGGATTAATCCAGTGCGTTTCTGAGGGCCTGTGCCAGTTTGTGGCGCTCGAAGGGCTTTGAGAGGAAGATGTGATCTTTGCCGAGAAGTTTCTGTTCGTTTGCAGTGCCCGCAGGATATCCAGACATAAATATGACATTTAAAGACGGATATGTTTTGCAAAGTGCTTTTATAAACTCCGGCCCGCTGAATTCGCCTGGTAAAACAACATCGCACAAGATAACATCGATTGCGCTTTCCTGCTCCAGATATGCCCAGGCAGAGTCTGTATCTTCTGCCGTTACGACAGTGTAGTTCATCGAGGATAGAAGTTGCTTTAAGAGACGTCTGACATCGGGGTCATCCTCTACGACAAGTATGCTTTCCCCTTTCCCTTTCTCGAATGCTGAAGGTGTCTGCTCAACCAAATCACTTGTTTCTTCATCCCGACTTCGCGGCAGGTATAATTTTACCGTTGTCCCATGACCGACTTCGCTATAAAGGGAGATATGACCGCCTGATTGTTTGGCAAAGCCATAGATCATGGAAAGCCCCAATCCTGTTCCTTCCCCTGTTTTTTTTGTCGTGAAGAAAGGCTCAAAAACATGCTCTTTTGCCTCCTCTGGTATTCCCGTTCCCGTATCAGAGACTGTCAGAACGACATAATCGCCGGGTGCTAATTCCTCATCGTCTCTGTTGAAGATATCATAGGCGGTGAAGTTAAAAGAGATGATGTTGATTTCGCCGCCCTCAGGCATCGCGTGTCTGGAGTTAACGGCGAGATTCAGGAGAGCATTTTCCACTTGCCCGGGATCAGCGACAGCGTTCCATAATCCTTCTTCACTTTTAATATATATATCAATGGTTTCGCCAACGGTTCGCCGAAGTAAAACATACATATTGTCAACAAGATCCGAGAGGTCGAAGGATTTTGGTGTCAGAGGTTGTTGGCGTGAAAAAGCAAGAAGTCTCTGTGTGAGCTCACTTCCTCTTCGCGACGCTTTCAGTATGGGATCTACATTATCACTGAATTGACCTTTCGCAGATTCGTCAAGTAGTTCCGCGTTTCCTTGAATAATAGCAAGGAAGTTATTGAAATCATGCGCAATGCCGCCCGTTAGTTGACCAACGATTTCCATTTTTTGGGCCTGGATGAGTTTCGCTTCGACTTGTTTACGCTCTTCGATTTCCTCCTGAAGGGTGATGTTTGTTTCCTGCAGATCTTTGGTTCGGATGAGAATCGTGTCTTCAAGATCGCGAGATAGCTGATCCAGACGCCTTTTTTCATGCCAGAAAATAAGGCCAGTCAGAAACCCAGTAAAGAGCATGCCGGGTAGAAAAAGCTTAGCCCAAAAGCCGACCTGTTGAAGATGGTCATGTAATCGGGATGTTGTCGCCGAGGTATATCTTGATGCTTCCATTGTGACAGAATGCAGGATGGGAACCATGCTCCTGAATTGCTCCGCCAATTGTCTCGCTTCCCGAGGAGAGTCAACGTTTAGCTTACTTATGCTCTCTTCAGTCGTGGTTAGCAATTGCTCTAAGCGTAGCATCGCTGATTTGGCTCCTGGTAGCATAAGGTAGGCGCGTCCGGCCAAGCCAGATGTGTTGGTCTCCCGCCGGCTCCACAAGATATCAAATCTATTGATGAGATGATGTTTGTCAGCAGCTGGGTCTCGCATTCTGAACTGATTTAAAACGTCAATAACTTGCTGGAGCTCATAATCGGTTTGTGATGTGATGCCGATCAAGGTATCTCGAGCAGAATTCTCGATCCGGATAGATTCCTGCACGAGTCCGGCAATCATCCAAAATGCCATTCCGGCCATTAAGATTGTGAGCGTAACCAGAGAAGCGTAGAGAAGCTTTACTTTTTTGGGCATCTGAGCGGTCTGAAGGCTTCGTTATTTTATTGTTATCTGGTGTAATTGCCAGATCGATCGGGAATGATAAATCTCGGTTCTCAATTCAGGGTTAGAATCCCATGGGTAAATAATCCAGAGAGGACCTTTGTCTCTTACGGACATTGTGGTTCCATTGCGAGTATCAGCCAGAATGACATCATGATTCATAAAATCCTTTATGGGGATCGGTACCGAGTAATCATTGATTGCAGTTGCTTCGATGGTCTGACCTTGCGCACCGACAGCCTGCAGAATGTCCCTTATCAGAATACCTTCAAAAGTCGTTAGACCATCGGTCCAGGGGGTATGAGTTTGTATCGTAACCCTTTTAAACTGCCGGAGGAGGGAGCGATCAAAAACAGCTTTTTTCATGTCTGTGTTAAAGACGGAAATATTACCGCTGATTTCAAGAAGGATTGCTGATGTCGGTTTTTCCAAAGAAAATGAAAGCCCTGTAGGTAGGAGGATCAAACTCAGTATCGTCATGAAGAGAAGCGCGTTTTTTCTGCAGCTAAACATGAAATCTCCTTTTACATTTGCACCTAACAAAGCCGAATTTTTCGGCACATGGATATGTGAGTTTCAATCTAAAGCGGCAATTCTAAGAATTTGTTAATTACTAATATATTGAACTGAAAAATTAAAAGTATGGAAATGGTGTTAGGTTTCAGTCTCTAACTGGCCTTCTCTTTTTTTGCCGATGTTAGTCTATCCCAGGCTGATTTGATTATAAAGAAAGGCTGGATTCTACGCTGCTGATGCGTTTGTTCGATAGGAGGGTCTATAATCGGTTCTCCCCACCGATCACGAAGAATACGTTTTCCTGCTCGTGATGCCATGCCGATCAGGCTCCTTATCAGAAATATTTATGTGTTAAACCTCATGACTGTTATTGATATATATGCTTGTAAATTGGGGTATTCAAAAGAATTGTCTTCATCATTATCATGAGTTATTATTCATGATAATATGACCAATCATCTTCCTCCTCTCGCCGCGTTGCGTGCCTTTGAAGCGGCAGCCCGCCATCGCAGTTTTACTCGGGCGGCGGCGGAACTTAATGTGACGCAAAGTGCTGTCAGTCATCAGATCCGGCATCTGGAAGCGCTCTGGGGGTTTGTACTTTTTGATCGGGAGGCCAGGCCTCTTTCCTTGACCAAGGCAGGGGCTGCATTGGTGCCAGTGGCGCATGACTTTTTTGCCCGTTTATCGGCCACGCTCGATAGCCTGAAAGTAGAGGGGATAAAGGGGTCTCTGAAAATCAGTGCGCTTGAGTCCTTTGCGTTGACCTGGCTGGTTCCGCGGCTCAGTGGTTTCAGGGATTTATATCCGGAAATTGACGTCTGGATTTCAACATCGGATCATCAAGTGGATTTTGCTACCGAAGATGTTGATTTGGGAATTCGTCTGGGGCGGGGTGACTTTCCGGGATTGTATAGTTGTCTGCTTCTGCAGGAACAGGTCTTCCCAGTTTGTAGTTTGCAATTGATTGAGCGGTTGGGCGCGCCGGAAACACCATCGGATCTTGTGCGTTTTCCTCTGCTGCTCCGTCATAATGAAGGGCAGAGTCCTCAGTGGGATGCCTGGCTTGCAGCAGCCGGAATTCCGGATTTACCCATTGATCAAGGGCCGCGTTTTCCAAATTCAAATATGGGGCTGCAGGCGGCGATTGCAGGGCAAGGTGTTGCTCTCGTACGAAGTGCTCATGTGGATGGTGGGCTGGCCTCTGTAGGGTTGGCGCGTCTGTTCGATGTTCATTGCCCGGCTGATATGGCTTATTATCTGGTATGCCCGGAAGGAGCTGAGGCACGGCCCCGGATCGCGGCGTTTCAGGAATGGCTCCAACAGGAGGCGAAGCTCTCCCAGCACTATTACGATCAACTTGATCCGGACCAGTAAAGAAAAAAGCCTCTGAAGACAAGATATCTTCAGAGGCTTTTGAATTCTGGTGCCGCCACCAAGAGTCGAACTCGGGACCTGATGATTACAAATCAACTGCTCTACCAACTGAGCTATAGCGGCGTTGGAGGCGGAAAATAGTCAGCTTGTTGCCAGAGGGCAAGTAAAAAATTATTTTTTTTTCGCTTCTTTCTTAAAGCCCTGAAAAACTGCGGTTGTTGTTCGGTTTTTCCTGCGCAATTTCAATAAATCTCCCCCGAATATGGTGAAGCCGTTCGGACTTTTGGCTGACTCGCTGATAGACATTTTTAAAGTAATTTATATGTCTGCGCTGCCGGATAGCGGATGGCAAGAAATTCAGGCGAGATATTTGGGATTTTCTAAAAAGATAGAGATATGAGTTTCTTATATCGCTCAACGATTTTCAGGATACCGGGATCTAGCGACTCTGTATCATAGTCTTCTGTCCCTATTTTCGATTTGTCAAAGGATTGACCAGGATAACGCGTATTCTTAGCCGGTGCTTCAAGCATTTTTTCGTCAAAATCATGATCGATAAATGAGCAAATCATCCGATTTTGCTCTTCTGGGGATGTCAAAAATCTGTCAAAGGAGATAAAGGCAACTTGTTCAGGAATTCGATCGAGCAGCTCGTCATACATATCGTAGGCTACATTGGCAGCTCTCAAAGCCTTCCGTAATTTTGTATGTCCACGGTTATCCATGGCTGACAAAGTTTTGAGAGGCTCCCTCAAAATGCAAATGATCCGGACATCATAGGTCGATATATAGTCGTTCAAAGAGTAGTAGGAGCGAGGAAGAAGATAATGCAGACGCTTTCGCAAGAAGCCATTTATACGGATGATGCCCCACCAGGTTCGCCATTTGCGGTTCATTTGAATGTGATTGGGAATGCAGAGTTTGACGGCTGGTGTTTTGCCGCCGCTTATTCTCCGTACGGACATAAAGAAATCCTCATCCAGCATACAGACATCCTCATGGCTGCCGATGGCGGTGGAAATCAGGGTTGTGCCTGAACGAGGAAGGCCCAATACAACAACACATATTGGCTTTGGCATGCACTTCTACCTCTAATGATTTTTATATCTAAAACTATTTTTGCCGAGCTATTTCGTAAAAAGCAATGGCTGCCGCATTAGAGACATTCAAGCTTTCAACAGACTCGCTGATGGGCAACTTTCCAAGCAGGTCACATTTTTCTGCTGTCAGACGCCGGAGGCCTTTGCCTTCCGAACCCAGAACCAGTGCTAGTCGGCTTGATCCGCGTATGGCTTGCTCCAATGTCTGGTCAGCACGCCCGTCCATTCCGATTCGCCAGAAACCCATTTCTGCCAATCCGTCCAGTGCGCGCGACAGGTTATTGACGCGGATGAGCGGAACGCTTTCGACAGCACCGGAGGCTGACCGGGCAAGAACGCCGGTGACAGATGGCGTATGCCGGTCCGGAACGATAATCGCTCTTATGTTGAAGGCGGCGGCGGATCTTAAGATTGCTCCCACATTATGGGGGTCGGTGACCTGATCCAGAACAGCGACAGAAAAAGCAGTCTGCTCACCCGCTAATTCATTCAGATCCTCAATACCCAGTTCAGGGAGAGGAGAGGGAAGAATGGCGATACCCTGGTGAATGGCATTTTCCGGTAGCAGATTTCGTATTTTCTCCCCGTCCAGTATCTCTGGTGACGGGAAATTGCGGATTAACGAGAGAGCCTCATCCTCAAGGCGATCCATTTTCGCTTTGCTAAGGATAAGACGTCTGATTTTTCTCTTCGGGTTGGCGAGAGCAGCAAGAACCGCGTGATCTCCATATAACCAGTTCTCATTCTGCGGATTTCCGGAAGCTGATCGCTCCCGTTTATTCCTTGAAGAGCCCGGTTTTCCGCCCTTTTCGAAAAAATTCTGTTTTTGGCCTTTTGGTGGCTTGCGTGTCGACATGGCCTCGCTTATATTGCGCTTCGCCTCGCGCAACAAGCCAGCTTTTTCAAGTGGATGAAAAAAAATCAACTTTATTGTTTGATTTCGATTTTTTTCGGTTGACTTTGTTCGTGAATTTTCGATAGTGCCGCACACCCTGCGGCGATGTCGAAAGGGTGAAAGTAATACCGGAGGGATGCCTGAGCGGTTAAAAGGGGCGGACTGTAAATCCGCTGGCTATGCCTACGTTGGTTCAAATCCAACTCCCTCCACCATTACTTTGCTGGTTTCCGGCTTAAAAGGAGTATAAGCTGGTTACTTAAATATGCGGGTGTAGCTCAATGGTAGAGCAGAAGCCTTCCAAGCTTACGACGAGGGTTCGATTCCCTTCACCCGCTCCAAGCGCCGATCAGCGCTCTATAAATCGGATCATGAATTTTTTGATACTGAAGGGGTCCTTCGGTATCTTTGGGCTGTGAGAATTTACTAGTTCAGGACGACAGAAAAATGGCCAAAGAAAAGTTTGAGCGTAATAAACCGCACGCGAATATCGGAACCGTTGGTCACGTTGACCATGGTAAAACCACATTGACAGCAGCGATTACAAAAGTGCTGGCTGAACAGAGTGGCGGCGACGCGTTTGCG
>JBDWHS010000004.1:0-199222 GCA_039975135.1 Sneathiella sp.
GTGGATTTAGGACCTCCTGTCCATTCAGCCCGCACCCGGATCATGGCAATCCCGTCCACCCCTTTTGTCTTGATAGCATCTCCCTTTGCATCTTCCACCGCGAAATCTTTGAGCACCACCTGGTCAGACGTAATCAGAAGGCCTTCGGAGCCTCCTTGCTGACTTTTGAAAGAGAGAATGGATTTGTTCATTCCCTGACCGATCAGTGTCAAATTCGCAACATCAATGGACAAGCCATCCGTTAGCTCGAAAATACCGGCAGCCAATTCAACGGTTTGTCCAGGCTCCGCCAGAATTAGAGCTTCCTGAAGCTTTTCCTGAGCATCTTGACCGGGTGTAATGAAAAAATCTCCAGCCGCCGAAGCAGGATTTATCATCCAGATAAAAAAAACAAAACCTGCTGCTAGAAAATTGAAATACCGTTTTATTCCCACGAATTCGGCCCCCCAGTAATAAAAAAATAGATAAATATTACTTTTTGTTGTTGTGTTTCACGTCAAGCAGTCTATGAGCTTAGCCATGTTTCGTATTTATGACCTGACGGTCAAGTATAAATATGAAATAATTTCACATTGGGTGCTGTGAGATATGAAACCATGAAACAAACAAAAATGACCAGCCGCAAAACCCCTCTACAATCCCGCTCACGGGAGAGAGTGGAGCTTATAATTGCGTCTGCTGAAAAACTGCTGAAAGAGATAGATCTTTCAAAGATCACGACCAGCCGAATTGCGGAGGAAGCCTGTATTCCTGTGGGTTCGATCTATCAGTATTTTAAAGACCGCGACGAAATACTGTTAGCACTTGGTGAAAAGGTTCTGAACGAAGAAGACCAGAAAATTGCAACAGTCTTCGAAGAAATGGCCGCCGATACGCATTGGCGCACGCTGGTCGCAGGGGTCCTCGCGACTTTTGTCGAGCTTGTCTCTATGGATCAGATCCACTACCGACTGGATATAGCCCTCTCTGATAATCAAGAATGGCAGGCTGCAAATCTTGCATCAGAAGAACGGATGGTTGTCCTGTTTGCCAATTACTATCTCTTTGCCGAGAAAGGCTACCGCAAGGATCAGGCACTGGCCATTTCCCGTGTCATCGTTGTGGTTGTCAGTGCCATCGTCAACAGAAGCAAGCTTCATTGCTGGCAAGGTGATCTGGGGGCGCTCTTGCGCGAAGCCGAGCGCATGGTTACAGCTTATTTGTCAACGGTTTTTGGGGACTAGGACAAAGCCCTTATCCTCGTCCGATGAAAGGCATCGTGGTTGCCATCACTGTCATAAACTGCACATTGGCGTCCAGCGTCAAACTATCCATATAGAGGACGGACGATGCGACATTATCGACGTCCATAACAGGCTCAGGCTTGATCTCGAGATTAGCCTGAGGCACCCCTTTTTGCATAACCTCTGTCATGTCTGTGGCAGCATTGCCGATATCGAGTTGGCCGCAAGCAATGTTATGGAGGCGGCCATCCAGAGAGAGGCATTTTGTCAAGCCGGTAATTGCGTGCTTCGTTGATGTGTAGGGCGCACTGAAAGGGCGCGGGACATGAGCAGAAATCGATCCGTTGTTGATAATTCTACCTCCTTGCGGGTTTTGACGTCGCATCATTCCGAAGGCAGCCCGCGCACAATAATAGGCGCCATTTAAATTAGTATTGACGGCAGTATGCCAGGCATCGAGAGGTAACTCGTCAACCAGAACTGGCGGCGCACCCACGCCTGCATTGTTAAAAAGCAAGTCAAGCCGTCCGAATTTCTCTTCTGTCTCAGAAAACAGCGCTTCGACACTCTTCGCATCCGATACGTCTGCCGGGACCGAAACAGCATTTTTGGCATTCCCCCCGGCCAGCTCCCGGGTTTCTTCAAGCTTCTCAAGCCGTCTTCCCGTCAACACAACCGAATAGTCATTTTCCAGTAGCTTAAGGGCAACAGCCCGGCCAATACCTGCACTCGCGCCGGTGATAACTGCTATTCTACCCATGAAGTTTACTTCCTTCTCTTTTGTTCTTTATGCAGCGTCTCTTGTCAAAAAGGCAGCTCTTTTCTCCGCCTGCCCTGCAACCAGCCTTCTCTTGCGAGGGGCCGTCATCCAAACCGCAAAAATTGAGACAAGGCATAAAGCAAAAGCCAACCAGAATCCTGCTCTGTAATTACCGCTAAGATCATATAAAACCCCGGTAATCCAGGGGCCTATGCCGCCGCCCAGCAAAGCAATCAAGCTAACAACTCCCAAAATTTCGCCATATCGGCGACCTTGGAACAAATCTGCGGGCATCGACCCGAAAACCGCGGCCATCGCATATCCCAATGTTCCCTGAGTAATCACCATGGCATAGAGGATGACAGTGTTGTTTTGATACTCCAAAACAAGAAGCAGCAAATAGCAAATTGCAAATCCCGCTGCCGACAGGGTCCAGATCCATTCCCGCCCAATTCTGTCTGACAAATGTCCGAAATAGATTTGCCCCGCAATACCGGCAAATCCTACAAATCCCAGGGCAAAGGAGGCTTCGAGCGGCGAAATTCCTGTCTCCAACAGATATTTTGTCTGATGCACCTGGACAGCATACCATGCATAAAGCCCTGTACTACAGGACAAGCAGAGCCACCAGAAAGAGCCGGTCTTGATTGCCTTTGCGAGTGACCAGTCTGTTTTCGTCCATTCCTCGTCAACGACATTATCGGCCACCTGCTTTTGCCGCTGAGTATCATCGGAGGCATGCACATGTCCGTCGGACAGCAAACCGACATCCTGAGGCTGCTTGCGCTGAAAAACAAGATTGAGCGGGACAACCAGAATGAGGAGAAGTCCTGCCATCAACCAACAGGCGGCACGCCATCCATCCTCTGTGATGGTTGTCTGGATAACCGGCATCAGAAAAACAGAGCCAATCCCCACTCCGGAAAAGGCAAGACCAATCGCCAGACCTCTTTTCTGTTCAAACCAGAAAGGCAGAAACATGGAATGTCCCACATAAGTCATCATGACGCCCGTTCCGACCATCATGACCCCCAATGTCATGTAGATATGCCATGGATCAGATGCATAAGTTGACAAGATTAGTCCCAGGCTTGCCAGAAAGGCAGAAGCAGAAACAAGATATCTTGGGGACGAGAAATCCATCAGCCGCCCAATGACCGGGGAAAAAAGACCTGCGCAGATAAATCCGATGGTGAAAGCCGCAGCCGTGGTGGCCCGATCCCATTCGAATTCCTGCAAAATCGAGGGATAGAGTAGCGAAAATGACGTTCGAACATTGACTCCAATCCCCATGGTCACGAAGACAATCGCAACAACGATCCAGCCATAGAAAATCGGCAATTTACCAAGACGGGCGTTTAACCCGGTAAGCGGAGTATCTGTCGAGGTCATGATTTTCTCCAGGAAATCCGGCAGAACACCGGTATTGTTTTTTTAAGGATAGCCCGGATAGGGGCCGAAGAGAAAGCATTATTGACGATACCTGTTTCAACCCTTATATAAGCATCCAGGTTCTCAGGGGCGCCCACCCGCCAAAGATGACATCACCCTGATCACAACGAGAAGTATTTTCCATTTCTTGACCTTCTGTCTGGCCATGCGGGGAGCCAAAAGACACAATAAGGATTAAGTTATGGTACCTCATCATTCAAAACCACTTAAAGAACTGAAGATAAAGGCCAAGCGCGCCTTGAAGCAGGAGCGTGTCTCCGGCGACACCGAAACGGAAGCCCGGCTAAAATCCCAGCAAGCCGCGTTTGCAAAAAAAGCAGGTTTCAGGGATTGGCAGCATGCCCATCAAATCCTGGGCGGCAGCTGGTCAGACGGCATGGATGCAGGAAGTTTCTGGTATTCTCCTAAATGCACAACTCTCTTGAACATTTGGTGCAGAGATCTTCAGGAGGCGGAGAAACAGCTCATACTCCATCCGGAATGTGTTCTGTTGCCCTATAAAAGACAGTATATTCTGGCGAATTCTGACTTTCTGACCGCTATCGGGCTGGCAGCATATCTTCCCTCCATACTGGAGCCGGACAATCGGAACCTTTCAAAGCTTTATGGTAGCTCTTATTGGGAGACCCTTGCACTTGTCAGGCTGAAAGAGATCTTCAGCTAACCCCAGCTAACGGCTAATTTTTAGGGTTCCGGATACCTTGATCCGCGGCCCAGGCAAAATCAATCCTGGACAATTGTGAAGATAGGAGATGGATTGCTTAGGCAATCCCTCTTCTGTTTTCTTTCTTTCGGCAAATGCCAGACAATGAGACACGTCAGGATAGCGGGCATTCGCGGCCGTAAAAATTTGGTTCCACCAGTATTTGGGCTTGCGGGTCACTCTGGCATTTTCACCATTGGGCAGGGATAACGGGGATGGAAAATCAGCAACATTGCAGAAGACAAACTTGCTCGCCCTGGAAAATAGCCTTTTGACGACCCATTCAACATCTTCTTCTGGAATATGGTCCATAATATTTGTCGCCAGAACACCATCAAAAATGCGGCGGGGAGAAAGAAAACTTTTATTGATCGCCGGGTCATAGCAGGTTATTTCACGCACCCCCCAAAACTCATGCACGGAGCCGGCAATCACTTTTCCTCCACGCTTTAACTCTTCAGAATATTGTTTTCCCTTACCACTTCCATAATCCAGGATAGACTGAGCCTCTGTAGCCCTGACAAGGCCCCGGATCGAATAGGCAAAACGTGTCAAGTCCCGCCCGCTGAAAGCCTCGCCTGCGGGCACCTCCACAATGCGTTCCCCGGACCGCCGAGTGAAGCCTTTGAGGTGCATCAACCGGTAATAGTCCAGGAGTTGTCGATATCTGGGACTAGGATTGTCAGAAGAATACATGGGAAGAGTAAAGCAACTTATTGAAGCAGTTGTCAAATTTTTGCTTTTTAGATTGTTTGATCACCAACTTTTAATTCTGTAAAATAGCTGCTGGACAGAGGGATCACCTGTCAGGCAGTATGACTGACCTACAATGCAAATTTATCCCTCAAAACTGGAGCTGAACTGTGACAACGCCTCCCCGATCTCCGGCAATCGGATATGTTGAGCAGGTTATCCTCCTTGCTTTGTTATCTTCGCTGATTGCCCTCTCTATCGATGCCATGCTGCCAGCTTTGTCTTTGATCGAGAAAGATCTGGCTATTCAGGATCCTAATGACCGGCAGTATATTATCAGCGTTCTGTTTGCGGGTATGGCGGCGGGCATGTTGGTTTACGGGCCGATCTCCGACAGTACGGGGAGAAAACTTCCCATCTATATCGGCTTTGTGATTTTTATCATCGGTTGCCTGCTCTCTATTTTGGCAACAGATTTCAGCACCATGCTGATTGGCAGATTTCTGCAAGGCCTTGGTGCAGCTGGCCCTCGTGTTGTCTCTATGGCCCTTATTCGGGATGAGTTTGAGGGCCGGGCTATGGCCAAGTTCATGTCTTTGGTCATGACAGTCTTTATTCTTGTTCCGGTTCTCGCGCCTGGCTTGGGGCAACTGGTGCTTTTTGTCGCCGGTTGGGAAGCCATTTTTGCAGGGATGCTTGTCCTTGGCGTGGTTGCTTTTGTCTGGTTTTTCTTTCGTCAAAGAGAAACTCTGCCTAAGGCCAAACGGGTTCGTTTTTCGCTGGACCGATTGATCCTTGCCTCCAAAGAAGTTCTAACAACTCCGGCATCCCTGGGATACATGATCCTTGCTGGTTTTGTTTTCAGCGCCTTTTTGAGCTACCTCTCCATGTCACAACAGATTTTCCAGGATCAATATGGCGTGGGCGATATGTTCCCCGTTTATTTTGGTATTCTTGCCTTGGCCATCGGCGGGGCGTCACTGGTCAATTCCGCTCTTGTCATGAAGCTTGGTATGCAAAACCTGATCAGTAAGGCTCTTTGGGCACTGACAATCATTTCCGCCTTGTATCTGGGATATAGTTTCTCTGCCGACGGGCAGCCTCCCTTCTGGAGTCTGATCACCTTCTTATTTCTTGCTTTTTTCTGCTTTGGTATTCTGTTCGGAAATGTCAATGCACTTGCAATGGAGCCGCTTGGACATATCGCCGGTGTTGGCTCAGCCATCGTATCCGCTGTCTCAACACTACAAGCCGCATTTTTCGGATCCCTGATTTCCCAGGCCTATGACGGAACCATCCTGCCGCTTCTGATCAGCTTTACCGGATATGGGCTTATTTCCATCATGGTGATGTATCTGACCATGACGGCAAGTCGTGAAAAATAATGTGGAACACCATTAGATCCGTCGCCTCTCTGCTCCTGAGTTATGGTCTTCTACTCTTGGCGAATGGGATGTTTGGCACCCTGTTAGGCCTGCGAAGCCGGGTTGAGGATTTTTCAACAGAAATCACCGGCGTCGTGATGGCTGCCTATTTTATCGGCATGCTATTTGGGGCCATGAATGCGGCAAAAGTGGTCGCCCGTGCTGGCCATATCCGGTCTTTTGCTGCTTTTGCATCGATTATGTCCGTTGCCGTCCTCGCCCATCTTCTGATCATCCATCCGATTGCCTGGATCCTTCTTCGAGCTGTCTGCGGCTTCTGTATGGCCGGCATGGTGATGATTGTTGAAAGCTGGCTCAATGAACGGTCCACCAACGACAATCGGGGTCGGATTTTATCCCTCTATATGATGACAAGTTATCTGGGCGCCGGGCTTGGGCAATTTCTTCTACCGCTCGCCGATCCTGCATCCTTTGAGCTGTTTTCGGTCGCGTCCATTGTCTTTTCACTGGCACTTGTCCCCATCCTGCTGACACGGGCAGCGGCCCCCCAGCCGACGAAGCCTGAAAGAATGAGCTTCAAGGATTTATACCGGATTTCTCCCGTCGGAGTTATTGGAACCTTTACCGCTGGACTGTCAAACGCCTCAATCAATAGTATGGCACCGATCTTTGCCAAATCCATTGCACTGACAACCAGTGAGATTTCCTTCTTCATGGCCAGTATTCTTCTGGGCGGCATGTTATTGCAATTTCCGGTCGGTCGCCTCTCTGACCGATTTGATCGGCGGGCGATCCTGATAGCAATGGCTTTACTGACCACTGTAGCAAGCCTGGGTATCGTCTGGGCCAGCATGCAATCAGTCCCCTATTTGTTATTTGGCATGGCCCTTATTTATGGCGGTGTCGCGTATACGATCTATCCCATGTGCTCCGCTCAGACAAATGACCTCGCAGATAAAGAACGACTGGTCCAGGTTTCAGGAAGCCTTCTCTTTGCGTATGGCCTGGGAGCCAGTCTCGGTCCAATTATCACGTCCCAATTTATGGCTCGCTGGGGGCAGGAAAGCCTGTTTCTATGCATCTCTGCGGGCACTTTGTTTCTGGCGTTTTTTGTCATACTCCGGATCATTCAAAGGCCATCCGGTACGCGCAAAGCCCGCTTCCTTCCCTTGGGAGGCCTGGGTGCCTCCAGCAAGCAGCTTTATACCAGCGTGCAAACCTCGTTCGTCAAAAAAAGACAACGCAAAGACAACGGATAAATCACTGGAGTTGCGTCCCGCGAAATGTTCGCTAAACTCCGCTGGCGCTCTTTTTTGAATAAGGATCCCTCTCTATGAGTGTTCGTACAGGCCGCGAATTTTTGAGCATTCCAGGCCCCACCAATATACCCGACCCTGTGCTCAATGCGATGCATCAGCCCGCGATCGATATCTACAAACAGGATTTCCCGCCGCTAACGGACAGTCTGTTGGCCGATTTAAGATCTCTTTTTAAAACCGAGGGAAAGTCATTTATCTATATTGCCAACGGGCACGGCGCGTGGGAAGCCGCTCTCAGCAATGTCTTGAGCCGCGGTGACAAGGTCCTCGTTCTCGAAAGTGGCCTTTTCGCCAATGGATGGGGAGAAACCGGCGCCACCCTCGGACTGGATGTTGAAATCCTCCCCGGCTCTTGGCGGAAATCTGTGGATCCCCAGGCCGTCGCCAATCGGCTTGCCAAAGATAAAACCCACGAAATCAAGGCCATCCTTATGGTTCAGGTAGATACGGCCTCCAGCATCGTCAATGATGTGGAAGCCGTCGGCAAAGCCATTCGTTCAACAGAGCATTCTGCCCTTTTCATGGTCGATACCATTGCCTCTCTCGGCACCATGAATTTTGCCATGGATGACTGGGGGGTTGATGTTGCGGTTGCAGCGGCCCAAAAAGGCCTGATGTCTCCACCAGGGCTCAGCTTTAACGGTGCAGGCCCACGTGCACTGGAACGCCACGAGCAGGCTAACCTTCGAACGGCTTATTGGGACTGGACCGCTCGGCTGGGCAAAGTTCACTATCAGAAATATGCAGGCACGCCACCGGAACATCTTCTCTTCGCGCTTCGAAAATCCTTCGACCTGCTGCATGAAGAAAGTGTCGAGGCAGCGACATATCGGCATGAGCTGCTGGCCGGTGCGACCGCCGCCGCTGTTTCCAGATGGGCTGTTGAGGGAGCGCTACAGTTCAATGTCGTCGATCCTGACGATCGAGCATCAGCGGTGACAACGGTCCTCTTTGAAAAAGGTTATACACCAGCTGCGTTGTTGGAATATTGCGACAAAAAATGCGGTGTTATTGTCGGCATTGGCATTGGGGCTCTTGATGGAAAGGCCATGCGCATCGCCCATATGGGATATGCGAACGCCCCGATGCTTTTGGGAACCCTGTCGGTTATTGAAATGGGACTGAAAGCCCTGAATATTCCCCACGGTGACGGAGGAACACAAGCCGCTATTGAATTCCTGGCGGAGCATGTCCCCCGCTGACTTATGACGAGAGGGCCGGCAAAAACACAACAGTCCCTCCTTTTGGCTCCAATTCCAGCGATAATCCTGAGACAACCGGGAGAATAGATATGAGCGACAAGGAGACACAGACGGAGGCCCGAACGCCCAGAGACCATCCAGACGTTAAAATCCCGCCGCCTCTTTGTTATCTCGCGTTCCTGATGGCCGGAATTTTCCTGAATTCCGACTGGTCAGAAGGTGAAATCGGATCGCCTGTCAGGCTACTGATCGGCGCCTTAATCGCATTATGCGCCCTCTCAATTACGGCCTCTGAAGCTAGAAATCACGGAAAATCCGGCTCCAATGTGGAACCATGGAAACCGACCACACTGATCCTTTCAAACGGCCTTTACGCCTATTCTCGTAATCCAATTTATGTTGGTATGACAATTACTTATGCCGGCATTGCATTCGCTGCAGGCTCCTGGATAGCATTTTCACTATTACCATTTTGTCTTCTGGTGATCCGCTATCATGTCATTGCCCGCGAAGAAGTCTATCTTGAAGAAAAGTTCGGGGATGAATATCTGTCTTACAAGGCCAGCGTGAGACGCTGGATTTGATTGGAGGATCCAAATGGAAACACAGACCGAACAGAACCTTAAATCTAAATCAACCTGGGGACGGTTGTTGTACATCATCCTCTATGCAATCTGCTTTAATGTTGCAGAAATTGTTTTAGCCGCGATTGCCATTGTCCAGTTCTTTTCGTCCTTGATTACCGGTGCGCCCCTCAAACAGCTTCGATCCTTCGGGACAGCCCTTTCTGATTATCTTAGACAGCTGGCCGATTTTCTCACCTATGCGAGCGATGCAAAACCGTTTCCAGTGGGTCCCTGGCCAACGGAGCGACATATTGACGAGGCTAACGAAGACGGTGATGATACAATCATTATAAGCCCTGCCTCAAAATAAGACATTCCGGGAACCAAATCGTGTTGGATCATTTCAAAAAATTTGCCCTCTATAACCGATGGGCCAATGATCGCCTCTATTCAGCCATTGCCGAGCTTTCTTCGGAAGAACAGCATCAGGATCTTGGCGCTTTCTTTGGCTCGCTCAACGGAACCCTCAATCACGTTTTGGTCGGAGACCTGCTATGGATGGAACGATTTGACGGCAAAGGCCCGAAACCTGCCACCCTGGATACTGTCTTGCATGAAGATTTCAAAGCCTTGAAAATTGCGCGGGAAGAAGCTGACGAAAGGCTCTCGCGACTCGTATCCGCCTGCTCTGAAGACTATCTTTGCTCCTACATCGACTATAAGACATCTGCAGGCATAGCCTGCCGGGATCGTGTGTCGGACATGCTAGGTCATATGTTCAACCATCAAACCCATCACCGGGGGCAGTGTCACCATATGCTGTCGCAGCTTGGCAAATCACCACCCCCGCTCGATATCATCTATCTCCTGCGGGAGATGGATCAATAGAAGGGATCAAGCACTCGCACTTGGACGCGCCGAAACATCGGCATGCCATCTGGCAAGGTTATTGAGTTTTTCGGGAATATCCTGGCCCGCCATTTTGGCGAAATCCACAGCGATCAGCGCGCTGATATCTGCAACCGTAAAGCGGTCACCACAAATAAAAGAGTTGCCGTCCAGCTGTTTATCCAGGTCTTCAAAATAAAAACCGATACGGGCGGCGCCTCTTTCAGCAAGGGCCGATATTTGCTCGACATTTCTGGGGCCCGTGATGGCACGACCAGCAAAGCGTTCAGCAGAATTACGAATGGTTTCGGCCACGGCACCAAATCCGTCGGTGTCTGAAATGCGAAGCCAGTCATTGACCACACCGCGCTCTTCCGGTGTTGCCCCGAAAAGCGGATTTTCCGGGAACTTTTCCTCAAGGTAACGCAGAATGGAATCGCTTTCTGTCAGAACCGTGCCATTGTCCAGCTCGAGCGCAGGAATTGTACAACGACTGCTGATTGCTTGGTAGGGCGCTTTCAGATGCTCGCCTTCTCGAATATTGACCGGGACGATCTCGATATCGATCCCTTTTTCTGCTAGAAATATACGGACGCGGCGGGGGCTGGGTGGCCCAGGCAAATCGTAGAGTTTCATTCGTTCCTCTTGGATTATCTAATAAATTGCGCGCCCTGCCTCTTCCTAGCACAAAATTCAGGATTGGGGGAACAGATAAAGATCGCTTGCAGCTATTTGAACCCGGGCGGATTCCACCCATCTTTCCAGGCAGCCAGCGGCAGGACATCTGCCGGTTGCCCGTTATCGCGGAACCACGAATCCAGTATATAGATATCCCCGCTCTGATTTTCCTTCAAAGACGTAGCGAAATGAGGCCAGTCAAAAGAACTGCCCCTCCCTTCCGTGCCAGCGAGAGAATGATACCGGATCAATCCCTTGTCTTTTAAAAGAAGCAGCAAGGTTGTTGTATTGAGGCTTTCATCGATGCAATCAAGCTGACGATTATTGTTCATGCCTGTTCGTGCCCGATCGCCAGAAGTACCTGCTTTCGCGGCTGCAATTTTTTCATAGAAGGCGACCGCCTTGGAAAGGGCGATCCTTTCCTCAGCCGGTGTCTTAACGGGTGTCTCTAACGTCTGACTGATCGTGCTCCATTCTCTCTCATTTAAAGAAAGATCTGTCCGCTCCAAACAGTCATGAGAACTGCAATATGTCACTGCGGTCACAGATGGGTGAGCCAGATTATATTGCGCCAGGAATGCATCAGGCTTAATTGTCTCCTGATTCCCAGCGCACCCGCCCAGAGCAGTCAGTGCCCCCACAGAAAACAGAATAGTCAATCGCATCATTCAGATCCCATCTGACAACTATCTTAAAAGTATCGCCCTGCGTATTTTCTTGTCGCTTCTGTCAGGAAGTGCGTCAAACTTCAAATCGAAAACGACCTTCTGCTTCTTTTTTAACATGTCCTGCCGTTGGTGTCGCAAAATGCGTTCCGATAACCAGAATTCCTTTTGCCGCCATATCTTCCAGCATGGCTGTTCTTGTTGTCTTGGCTGCTTGTGCATCCGTATCCGCTGAACAGGGCCAATCCAAGCGTGCCATTTGACAGGGGTGATGAATGGAATCACCGGTGATAAAGGCTTCCTCACCCTCCGACTGAATATGAACGCTCACATGACCCGGTGTATGTCCGGGTGTTGGTACAAGAGTGACTTCCGGGCAAATTTGCGCGTTCATATCGACAAAATCAGCCAGTCCTGCCGCAATGATCGGCTCAACTGAATCTTCCAGCACACTGCCATACTCTTCCTGATTTTCATTTTGCCAATGATCCCACTCTTTTTGCCCAAACAAATAGCGGGCATTCGGGAAGGTCGGTTGCCATTCACCTTCTACCAGCATGGTATTCCACCCAACATGATCAACATGCATATGAGTGCACAAGACCGTATCGATATCGTGCCTGGAATATCCCGCCATCTCGAGATCTTGAAGAAAAGATGTCTGCAAATGACTCCAGGCAGGAACATTCCTCTCTTTGTCATTCCCAATACAGGTATCAACCATAATTTTTCGCGTGCCCGTCTCAATGATCAAGGCATGAATACTCATGATGAGTTTTCCATCTTCCGTCATGAAATGGGGAGCCAGCCAGGTAATCGGTAAACACTGATCCGGCGTTGCATCGGGCAAAATAAACCGCGTCCCTCCTGCAACTTCCAATTCCACAACCCGGGTGATTTTCACATTACCGATCTGCCAACTATTCATACCGCACCTTTTTGATTGTTTTTATTGCGCTGACGCCAGTTTAGGGGTCTTTATGGAACAAACGCAACATTCCAAAGAGGCTTATCGTGCCGTATCTCTTCCCGCCCGCTCCCATACCAACCCTGCCGATTATTGGCCGATCAGAGAGTTTTCCCGTTCGGCGCATCTTTTGTGTAGGCCGCAACTACGCGGAGCATAGCCGCGAAATGGGCGGTGACCCCGAACGAGAAGCGCCCTTCTTCTTCTCAAAACCAGCCGATGCCCTTGTGCAAAACAACTGTACCCTTCCATTTCCGCAAGCCACCCAGAACTTGCATTTTGAGATGGAGCTTGTTCTGGCCATCGGGAAAAAAGGACAGAATATCGCACCCTCTGACGCCGATGATTATTTATTTGGATATGCGAGCGGCATCGACCTCACGCGCCGTGACCTGCAAGCCGAAGCCAAGGAGAAAGGACGTCCCTGGGATACAGCGAAAGGATTTGATCAATCCGCTCCGTGCAGCGCGATCACTGAGCGTCTGGCCATTCCTGATATCGAACAGGCAAGGATCTCACTTGAGGTCAATAAGGATCTGAAACAGGATGCAAAATTATCGGATATGATCTGGAGCCCGCTTGAAATTATCTGCTCTCTCTCAAGCTTCTATACCCTCATGCCAGGGGATCTTATTTATACAGGCACACCGGCGGGTGTTAGCCAGATCCTCCCCGGCGACATGTTAGAAGGGCATATCGAAGGTCTTCCGACAATTGCCGTCACTTTCCGATAACGAATTTATGAATAAACCAACCTGTTAGCCAGCAAAAAAATCACCATATTAGTATGATGATTTACATGGAGGCTTTGATGAGAAACACTTCGATATTAATGGCGTCTCTGGCAAGTTTATTGATCCCGACACTGACCAGCGCAAACTCGCTTCAATCGATGATTGCAGCCTATGAGGCCGCAGACTGCGCGCCTGTGGTGGAACAGGAAATCAAAGATCGAAAAATTGATCAAACGACCATCAGGAAGATTGAGTATATTACCATTCAACTTAGTCCGAGCGACGACTTTGGTGAGGATTATGACTATGAGGGATGGGTCAATTTTTCGTCCTGCAAAGGGAATTATGTCATTTCCATGGACAAGGCCTGCTTCATAAAACAATCCTATGCGACACATGAATGCCTCAAAAAGGGGGTTGGTGGAGGATAATTTCAGAAATTTAACCAAACAAACGTAACAAAATGGAATATTTTCTGCTATAAGGTCCCTCGGAGTGTTTTCAACAAGAATAAACTGAATTACACTGCCGATCCGCAAGCTCGACAAGAAAGACCAATCAAGAGACGTCCGGGGGGAGCACAGAGCGCGAGAGATGAATTTCGCAAGCAAAAAACTGAGCGAATATTACTCTACCACGGCCAGTATTTCTGACCGTGAAAAGGCGCTGCTTGCTGAAAACAAAAAACTACGGCAGAAGAACAAACGCCTGAGCACGGCCATGCTCTATCTTGTCGATCAGATTGAAATCAGGCTGCCATTCTGGAACGCACGAAAGAAAAAAGAGACAGAAGCTGAAAAGCCGATCCCAGCGCCAGCCATTAGACGCGTGAAAAGGAATGTCATTGGAAAGGTCTGGAAACCTGAAAAGCTTGGACCGCCAGGACAGATGAAAAAGCATTCCGCGCCTCTGAGTATGCATCAGCTTTTTGCCGAAAAGAAAAATATTCGGCCGGAAACACCGAAAGAAAAACCAATACCTGTTGAAAACCTCACTGAAGAGCCGCAAATCGAAGCTGCTCCGCCGGAAGAAGCGTTTGAGGTTACGGCACCGATAGATCCCCCTCAGACACCGGAACTTGCGCCGGAGGAAATGACCCTGCTGGCCTCTCCGACGAAGGACAAGGCAAAAGAGCTCACGTCAATGTCTCCAGCAGAACTCTTTATCAAGCCGGAGCAAAAGAAAACAAGCCTGCAAGAAGCCTCCCAAACTTATATGGCCGTTTCCATGGCTTCCTCGCCCGTACCTTCCGCTGACGAGCCACTGGATGATGAAGAGAAGATCGAACAACAACTTGTTCAGCAAAATAACATGATGCGCGAAGCAATGTTGCGTCGGGTCAATCGCCTTCGCTGGTAGGTCGCGGCTCTTTACAGATCCCTTTTTTTGCACTAGGTCAGCAGAGATTACGAATTGAACTGATATTGTCATGTCCCCTATTCCGGCACCCAACATGCGAGCAGATATACCTGTCCTCTACAGTTTTCGTCGCTGTCCTTATGCGATGCGAGCTAGAATGGCGATTGCCGTCTCCGGACTAACTGTTGAGTTGCGGGATATTCTTTTAAAAGACAAGCCCGATGAAATGGTATCGGCCAGCCCCAAGGCAACCGTCCCAGTTCTGGTAACAGGCGACGGGCAGATCCTCGAGGAAAGTCTCGATATTCTCCATTGGGGGCTTCAACAGTCAGATCCAGAAGGCTGGCTTCCCGAAGATGAAGAGCAATTGCGTGATATCAAAAACCTGATTGCAGAGAATGATGGACCGTTTAAATCCGCATTGGATCGCTATAAATACCATGTGCGTTTTCCCGAGAGAGGCCGGGAAGACTACCGCCAGGAGGGAGAGACTTTCCTCGCCAAACTGGAGGCCAGGCTAGCACAGGGTCGTTTTCTGATGGGAGAGACGCCTACCGTTGCGGATATCGCCATTTTCCCTTTTATCCGGCAATTTGCCAATAGCGATTCAGACTGGTTTTATGCTGCACCTTATCCTGCCTTGCAAAAATGGCTGACATCTTGGCTCGGCTCGGAGATCTTCCTGCATATCATGAAAAAGCGCCCCATTTGGCAACCGGGTTTGACCGGCCCCTTCTTTCCAGATCTCACATTTTCTGATTCTACCTAGATGGACCCGGAATATTTCAAAGAAAGCGGCGCCACTTTCAGCGACTGCGAGCAATATCGGTATCGTCTTTGGAGGCGCTGGAAGGACGGCCCGACGGTCGTTTTCCTCATGCTCAACCCTTCCACAGCGGACGCTGTGCGTAACGACCCCACGATCGAGCGATGCCACCGGCGGGCCGTCGCCATGGGATATGGAGCCCTTGAAATTGTCAACATCTTCGCTTTTCGCGCGACGGCCCCGAAAGAACTGAAAAAGGCAAAAGATCCCATAGGACCTCTCAATGACCAGACACTTCTCGACTGTGTTAAGCGGGCAGATATGACGATCTGTGCGTGGGGCAGTCATGGAGATCACAGGGGACGTCATGAAGAAGTTCGAATGCTTCTGCAGCACCATCAACTGGATCTACATGTTCTGGCGCTCACAACAAAAGGACAGCCCAAACATCCTTTGTATATTCCCTATTCACAAAATCCGGTACCTTGGACAGATTTGTAATCCACTCTCTTGTTGACGAAGAAAAATGGCAAAACTCTATTTTTACTACTCCACCATGAACGCCGGTAAATCGACAACATTGTTGCAGTCGAGCTTCAATTACGAGGAAAGGGGAATGCGCACCCTTCTACTGACAGCGGCTTTTGATGATCGGTATGCTGTCGGCAAAATCACCTCCCGCATAGGGCTGGAGGCGGAAGCAAATCTGTTTGACGATAAAACAGATCTTCTGGAGATGGCGAAAGAAGAACTCTCCCGCCGGCGCATTGACTGTATCATGGTTGATGAAAGTCAGTTTCTGTCCAAAGATCAGGTCTTTCAATTATCCGAGGTTGCTGATGAACTGAAAATTCCGGTCCTGTGTTATGGCCTGCGGACAGATTTTCAAGGCAATCTATTCGAAGGCAGCACTCATTTGCTGGCCTGGGCCGATGAACTTAAGGAACTTAAGACCATCTGCCATTGCGGAAGTAAAGCCACCATGGTGATTCGGGTTGATGAAAACGGCGACCCTATTCGGGAGGGCGCGCAAAAGGAAGTCGGCGGCAATGACCGGTATGTCGCTCTTTGTCGCAAGCATTTCAAACTCTCGACTTATGGCTAACTCTACTCACCTCGCCGCCAGATGAGGAAGCCACTGACCGCCAGACAAACCCAGCCGAGGATAAAACTGATGCCGCCGACAGGGGTCAAGGAAGCACCGACGAGCTCATCTCCAAAAGGCATATAATAGAGTGACCCAGAAAATAAAAGAATACCGGCGACAAAGAAAACGCCTGCAATCTGCGCCAATGTTCCAGACAGAGCATGATCGCTGTTCATAAAAGCAATCGCCAGCAAGGGAGCAACATGGAACATATGAAAAGCAAGGCCAATCACCTGAAATCGGACATCCGCATGCTCTGCATCCACAAAATGCGCAGTCATGGCGCCTATTATGACAGCCGCACCGCCGAATACAGCCGCAATCGTCATCCAAGGTAGTCGCATGGCTTCCTCCTCATAAAAAAAGCCGGAGGCACAACCTCCGGCTTTTGCATAGCGTGTTAAACACCCTTATGACAAGCTGGAATACCGGCTCAGGTGATGATCCGTGTTCCCGAACAGCATTTCAAGGGTCGACAGGCGCTTGAAATAATGACCGATGGAATATTCGTCGGTCATGCCCATGCCGCCATGCAGTTGAATGGATTGCTGGCCAATAAATTTGGCCGCTTTACCAATTTGCGCTTTGGTCGCTGATACCGCTTTCTTCGTGTCGGCATCGTAACCAAGATCCAGCTTCATCGCCACCATGTCAGACATGGATTTGGATTGTTCCGCTTCCATATACATATCCACCATACGGTGCTGCAAAACCTGGAACTTACCAATCGGTGTTCCAAACTGTTTACGGGTTTTCAGATATTCATTGGTGATTTCATTGGCCGACGCCATGGCGCCAACAGCTTCTGCACATAACGCGCCAATGGCCTTATCAACCACTTTTTCAATGGCCGGGTAAGCTTTGCCTGCCGCCCCCAACAATGCATCAGAACCAACCGAGACATTATTGAGGATGACATCAGCGGCCCGTTGACCATCAACGGTTCGATATCCCTGGATATCAACACCTACCGCGTCTTTTTCCACGATGAAAAGTGAAATACCGTCTTCATCCCGGGCATTACCGCTGGTCCGGGCAGAGACAATGATCTTGTCCGCAGTGGCGCCATGATAAACAACTGCTTTATGGCCATTCAGAACGTAACCGTCGCCGGATTTGGTACCAGTCGTTTCAACATCATTGAGGTTGTAACGGGACTGTTTCTCAGCATATGCAAAGGCCAGCATCGTATTTCCTTCAATGACGGAAGGAATAATCGCTTCGATTTGTTCGGCGTTTCCTGCCTCAGCCACCAGACCACCGCCCAGGATCACTGTAGAAAAGAACGGCTCAAGTACAAGCCCATTTCCCATGCTTTCCATCATGATCATGGTATCAACGGCACTGCCGCCAAAACCGCCAACCTCTTCAGAGAAAGGCATGCCCAGCCAGCCAAGTTCCGCCATTGTTTTCCAATGGTCCCGGCTAAATCCCAAGTCCGTTTCGGCCAGTTTCAGCCGAACTTCCGGCGCGTAATTGTCTTGAACGAACCGGTCGACACTGTCTTTTAACAGGGACTGTTCTTCTGAAAGCTCAAAATCCATTTTTATTATTCCTTATAATCCCAGAACCATTTTAGAGATGATATTACGTTGAATTTCATTGCTGCCACCATACACAGAGGCAGCTTTCAGATAAAGATGTTCCGCCATAGGGCCCGTTGCATAATCCGGGCCGATGGGAGCTTCATTACTGCCTTCATATTCACGCTGCGCTTCATAGGGCGCGCCATACATTCCCAGAGACTCAACGAGCAAATCTGTCAACCGCTGCTGAATTTCTGTTCCTTTGATTTTAAGCAACGAAGGTTCAGCTGTCAGTTTTTTGCCGCTTTCCAGCATGGACAGCATCCGAAGTTCCGTATATTCCAGCGCCATCAGATCCACATCGATCTGCGTCAATTTTCGCATAAAATCACGATCGTCTTCCAGATAGCCGCCGCCAACCCGTTCATTCCTAGCGATCTGGCGAAGCCGGGCAACTTTGCGTTTTGATTGGGCAACCCGTGCAATACTCGTCCGCTCGTTACCCAGCAGGAACTTGGCATAGGTCCAGCCCTTATTTTCTTCTCCGATCCGGTTTTTGACAGGAACACGAACATCATCAAAAAACACTTCGTTCAATGTGTGTTCCTTATCCAGGCCGATAATCGGCTTCAGGGTGATGCCCGGCGATTTCATATCAATGAGCAGAAAAGAAATACCCTCCTGCTGCTTTGCGCTTGTATCAGTCCGCACCAGGCAGAAAATCAAATCGGCATGCTGGGCATGGGACGTCCAGATTTTCTGGCCATTGACAACATAATCAACACCGTCGCGTACCGCCTTTGTTTGCAAAGACGCCAAGTCAGAGCCGGAGCCGGGTTCCGAATATCCCTGACACCACCAGTCGTCCGACGTCAAAATGCGCGGCAGATAGTGATCCTTCTGCTCCTGAGAGCCAAAGGTATAGATAACGGGGCCGACCATGCTCACACCAAACGGCATGGGATTAGGGGCGGAGGCATTTCCCATTTCCTGGGCAAAAATGTATTTCTGGGTCGTCGTCCAACCAGTTCCGCCATATTCCACAGGCCAGTTCGGCGCCATCCACCCTTGCTCATTCAGGATTTTCTGCCACCTGATCTGGCCTTCTTTGGTAAAGTGAAGGCCACGATCGCATCTATCCTTGATATCAGCAGGCAGCTTTGTCTCTAAAAATTCTCTCACTTCGGCCTGGAAGGCCAAATCTTCGTCGCTGAATGACAAATCCATTGGGGTTTCTCCATTATTTGGCAAGGCATCTGCTGTGCCCATTCCCGGCTATGCTAGGCCGAGATGAACCTGATTGCAAGCGCACCGTTTACGGGCTCAAAAGCCTTGTGAGAAGTACTTATTTCCGTTGCGTAAAGCATTGACATTTATGCCGCCAACCGGAGGCTATTCAGTAAGGATTTTGAATCTGGCTGTCCCGTCCCGCTCGACCTGCGGCACCAGAGCCACTTCCCAATCCAGATACTCCTGCATTCGTTCGCGAATTTTTTCCTTGTTATCATATGGCTTATACCAAATGTCATCCGGGCGGCTCAACTGGCTTGTATCACCTTCTTCGATCTTTAATTTTGCATCCCGCCATCCCTGATTACCATCTTTCAAAACATGGACAATTGCATCCGGTCGAATGCGTGCAACCTCATCTACAGCGAGATGAGCTAATCTCACATCTTCAGCTGTCAAAACGATATAACCGACAGGTGGCAGAAAAATCAGATCCTGTTCAAGACGAGACCGGATCGCCCAAAAGGCACCAGGAATATGGCCCGCCCGATAGGAGAGCGAATCCGACAGGTCAAGGACGGCGGCAGCCTCTCCAGAAGCAATCACCGCATCCAGCTCCAGCGCAGATACTTCCAAGGCTTTCAGCTCCACAGTCGGCACCTGTTCACCGTTTTCCATTTTACATCCTGAAAAATCCGTCAGGACGAATACATCTTCCCAGCCAAGCTGCTTCAACCAGGAGGCTGTCATCCAGGCCCGCACCTCTCGATCATCGACCAGGACAAGCGTTGCATTTCTGACGGCAACATACTCATCTGTCGCCTGTACCAGTTGCCCGCCAGGCGCGTGGGAACTTCCCGCGACATGATTTTCCAGGAATTCTTCGTTAGTGCGGACATCCAGGATGAAAAGCGTTTTATCTTCTCGCCCCTGAAGTTCAGACAACAGACTGACATCAATACACATCACCGCGCATTTCGACCCAACATCGCGCGCAGCTTGCAGGCTTTTTTGGAAGGCTTGATCTCCCGGCTCACCGGCTACCACTGTCTCGTTACGCGCCAGGTCATGTCCGGCCAAATACCACCCCATCGTCCCGTCTTTCAGCGCCATAACCGGGTTTTTAACCCCGGCATTGATCAAGGATTGCGCTCCGATGATGCTGCGGGTTCGGCCCGCACAATTTACTACAATCAGGGATGTTTCATCGGGCACGGTTTCAAATACCCGATGGACGAGTTCCGCCCCCGGCATATCAATGCTTTCGGGGATGCTCATGCGGTTAAATTCAGCAAAGGGGCGGCTATCCAGAACGGTCACGGCCTCGCCTGAGGCGAGTTTTTGAGCCAGATCATCGGCTGAGATATGGGGCGTGTCGCATTGATGTTCAACAAATTCGCCAAAGGCCTTACTCGGTACATTAACGCCTGAAAAGACTTCCAGTCCCTCAGCATGCCACGCAGTCACACCACCCTCGACGATAAAAAGAGAGGTATAGCCAAGCACCTGCAATATTGCGGCAGCACGTTCTGACAGATTGTCCCCATCGCCCTGATCCAGCAGGTAAATATCAACATCTTTACGCGGGATCAGTATCTCTACTTTCAGTTCTAAACTGCTAAGAGGCATGGGTACGGCCCATAGCGGATGCCCTTGCGCATGCACTCCATGCTCCCGAACATCGAGAAAAGCCAGTTCATCAGAGGCGTTCAGTTTTTCCTGAAGCGCCCGCACACTCATTCTATTAAAACTCATCCACGGGCCTCGCGAATATCGGTGTGGGCGGGGAAAACGCGCCATTCCTTGTTGGGCTCACTCCAGTAATTGCGCCCTGGTAATTGTTCCAGCGCCAACCCATACATGTGAAAATTCAGCACTGGATCTCCCGGCACGATATGAATGCTGTGAATATCATCGGGGAGCAATGTGACACCCGTTCCCTCTTCAACATTATAAGAGCCGGTCATTTCGGCGCCTGCCTCTGTTTTCCGGTAGAAACGATTTTCCTCCTGCCCATAGAGGCCAACAATAACGGCCCAGGTTGTATGATCATGGGGCGGCGCTTTCACTGCACCGGAGGCAGCATTTGCGTATAGAGCAAAGCGATGATCATCATCTTCCCACAGACGATACAGGCAGTTATTTTTCTGCCCTCCATCCTCAGGTGGCGGAAAATCCTCAAGACTGAACAGATGCTTGTCGGACGCCAGTTCTATCAGCTCACCTTTGATCTTCTGCAGGATATCCAGATCCGGAGCCATCTCTCCGACGAGTTCACGAATGCGATCAACCGATTTTTTTATTCTGGATTGTCTTTGCTCTGCGATGGACATGCCGTTCTCCTTTTTCCCCATTGTACCGGGGATACAATATCAGGCAAGCAGGATTGGCACCTCTGGACTCCCTCTTCAATCTTTCCTAGACTTGTCGCTGGCGTATAATGAGGAGAATAAAAATGACCCAACTGCCAGCAGACCGTTACACATTGATCGGCGTAAACGGCTCCCCCTATTCCATGAAAATGAGGGCGATCTTACGCTACCGGCGCCTTCCTTTTAACTGGATCATCCGCACAACGCGCAATACGCATCTAACCGACACCGTCAAACCTGCCCTTATTCCGGTTCTTTATTGTCCAGGGGAGAGTAAACCGCATATCGACAGCACACCCATGGCCTATATGCTGGAAGAGCGCCACCCGAACAACCGGTCCATTATTCCGACAGATCCAGTTCTTGCTTTTTTGAGCCACCTGATAGAGGACATGGGGGATGAATGGGTGACAAAAGCCATGTTCCATTATCGCTGGATGTATGACGCTGATATTAAATTCGCCATGCAGTGGATCATTGATGAACGCTATCCGGATGCGGATGAAGCGGAAAGAAAGCGTCAGATGGATCTGTTTGCGGATCGCCAAATTGGCAGAATGCCGCTTGTTGGCTGCACACAAGAAAACACACCAGCGGTCGAGACGTCCTACCACCGGCTGCTTGGCATTCTGGAGGGCCGTGTTCATCAACATCAGTATCTGTTCGGCTCCCGCCCGTCGCTTGGGGATTTTGGACTGTTTGGCCAGCTTACCGTTCTGGCAACGGACCCGACGCCCCGCGCCATCATGCGCGCCGAGGCGCAGCGCGTTGAAAGCTGGCTGAGAATGCTCGAGGATAGTTCGGGCATTGAAGGAGAATGGCAGGAAAGCCAGGAACCTTCCGATACGGTTAAAGATCTTCTGTCACTGGCCGGGAAAACCTATCTGCCTTTCCTGCAGGCCAATGCCAAGGCGGCAGAGGCTGGCGAAGAAAGTTTCAGCCTTGAAATACTGGGGCACCCATACAGCCAGGGGACCTTCGGATATCAGGTCAAATGCCTGAAGGATTTGAAAGCACGCTATCAAGCGCTGGGCGATACGCACAAAGCGCGGGCCCATACTATTCTGGAAGCAACCGGATGCCTGGAATTTTTGTAACATAAAGGTGATGAGGGCTGATTTTGCATATCAGAATAATATGATTTATAATTGGGAGAAAAAGTAGCCTAACCTGTCTTATTGGCCGGGGGAATAACCTGAAAACAGGAGAATCCCCTATGGAAAAAATGCTTCATGAGAACAACATTCCGGTCCGAGAGGCGGTTGGCCTTTTCGACGATGTTGGTGCTATTCATGACTGTGTTGAAGATCTGCAAAGTCAGGGCTTCGACCGATCCGACATTACAATGCTGTCCCGCCCCCAGGTCATTGGCGACAAAACCCTGCTTCCCATCCAGGATACGACACAGACAGAAGACAGCCCTACCGCGTTACGAGGACCTGTTGTCGAGCCTGAATCCGTTGGCGATGCCAAGGGCGCACTTCTGGGGGCACCGATTTATATTCTCACTCTCTCAGGTGCCGGCTTGTCGGCAGCGATGGGCCTGAGTACCGGTATGCTTGTTGCAACAACAGGCGTTGCTGGAGTTCTCGGCGTTGCCATCGGTGTGGTTCTGATGCGCACTTTGTCCAGGCGGCAGGATGGTTATTACAAACAGCAGCTGGAACATGGCGGCATTCCTCTGTGGATCCATATCCGGGACCAGGATCATGAAAGACGGGCCGTGGAAATTCTGATGCAAAATCATGCCCGGGATGTCCACCTTCATGATCTGGAAGGCATTCCCTATGAGATACAGGATGGCCGAACAACCGTCTATCGGATCATCCATTAATCTGCCTGGAAACCCGGACTACCGCTACGTCCGGTCTGCTGTTTTACAAGCTTGATTTGTAAAATCTCTCTTTACAGTTTCTTGTCAACGCGCTAAGGCCGTTGCAACGAAAATCAGAAGAAAAGAGAGCAGCCTCATGTTTATCAATGGCGAGTGGCGTGAAGCCCTGGATGGATCCCGTTTTGAAGTCACCAATCCTGCAAATGGGGAAGTGATTGATACTGTCCCAAACGGCGGACAAGCAGAAACAGTAACCGCTATTGATGCGGCCGCGGATGCCTTCAAAACCTGGTCGAAAACCAGCGCCTACCAACGGTCCGCCTTTCTGTACCGGACCCATGGCCTGATGATCGAAAAGAAGGAAGAACTAGCCCGCCTAATGACAACGGAGCAGGGCAAACCGCTCAAAGCATCACGCAATGAAGTTCAGTATGGTGCAGACTTTCTGCTTTGGTACGCCGAAGAAGCCAAACGCATTTACGGTGAAACTATTCCTGCTCCGCGTGGTGATCAACGCTTTATCGTTCAGCAGCATCCTGTTGGTGTAGTGGCCGCGGTGACCCCCTGGAACTACCCGATTTCCATGCTGACACGCAAAATTGCACCAGCGTTGGCCGCGGGCTGTACCATCGTTTTGAAGCCCGCAGAAGCTACACCGCTTTGTGCCATTGCCATGTTCAAGATCTTCGAAGAAGCAGGTTTGCCCGCTGGTGTTGTGAATCTGGTCACAGCCGAAAAACCCGCTGACATCGGCGCGGAATTTGTCAGTAACCCAAAAATTGCAAAGCTCACTTTCACCGGCTCCACCAATGTTGGTAAGATGCTGGCACAAGGTGCAGCGGCCAATATGAAACGGGTTTCCATGGAATTGGGCGGTCATGCTCCCTTTATCGTCTTTGATGACGCCGACCCTGAACATGCTGCGAAAGGGGTTTCCCTCGTCAAGTTTCTCAATACCGGACAGGCCTGTATCAGCCCAAACCGTATCTTTGTTCATAAATCCATTGCAGAACCCTTCATTGCCACTCTCGAAAACAGAGTTCAGCGGATGCGCGGTGGGAATGGCCTAGAAGACGGCATTAGCATCGGCCCGCTTGTCGGCCCCGGCGCCGTGGATAAAGTTGAGCGCCAGGTTCAGGACGCTGTCGATAAAGGTGCGCGGGTCGTCTGCGGCGGGCATCGCCTGATGGATAACGGTCTTGAAAAAGGCTTTTTCTACGCCCCGACTGTTCTGGCTGACGTCACGGAAGACATGCTTATTTACCGGGAAGAAACATTTGGTCCGGTTGCCCCTGTTTTGACCTTTGAAGATGAAGATGAGGTTCTGGAAAAAGCCAACGATACGAATTATGGTCTGGCCGCCTATGTTTACACACCAAATATCAGCCGAGCTTTTCGGATGTATGAGGGCCTGAAATTCGGAATTATCGGTATCAACGATATCAATCCGACAGCAGCTGCAGCGCCGTTTGGCGGCATGAAAGAGAGCGGATTAGGCCGTGAAGGGGGTCACGAGGGGATCGCTGAATATCTGGAAACCAAGCTCGGCGGCTTCTCAATTTAGGTTGTAAGTTTCATAATCTGGAGTAGAGTTACCCGAAAGAATAGAACTTTAGGGGAGCATCTATGTTTAAAAAAATCCTGCTGGGCCTGCTCGGTATCCTGCTGGTACTGGCGATCATTATTGTTGGTAAAACAGTCCTGAATACGCCAGATACCATCGTTGCAGAACAAGTCCAGCCGGCTGATATTGACGAGATGGCGGCGGCAAAGCGGTTAAGCCGCGCCGTCCAGATTAAAACCATCTCCGAGTCACAGGATGCCCCTGTCGCCGCAGATGAATTCACCAAGCTGCACAACTTTATCGACAGCGCTTTTCCGCTCGTCGCGACCAGTCTTAAAAAGGAAGTGATTGGCGGGCACAGCCTCCTATATACTTGGCAAGGCAGTGATCCTTCCTTGAAGCCTGCCCTTTTGATGGGTCATATGGATGTTGTCCCGGTAGAAGAAGGTACTGAGGGTAATTGGGAACACCCCCCTTATTCGGGAAAAATCGTGGATGGTGCCATCTGGGGCAGAGGAACGCTGGACGACAAGCTGTCCGTCTTCGCCGTGCTGGAAGCCGCAGAGTATCAACTTTCCCAGGGCTTCAAGCCTGCGCGAACCTTTTATCTGGCTTTTGGCCATGATGAGGAAATCGGCGGCGAAAACGGTGCTGGAAAAATTTCTGAGCATTTGAAGTCACAAGGCGTTCAGCTTGATTTCACACTGGATGAAGGCATGGTCGTTGTCAGCGGAATCATGCCCGGCATTGAAACCCCGATTGCTTTCATTGCCCTGGCGGAGAAAGGGTATCTTACTCTCAAGCTCACAGCAAAAGCTGAAGGCGGGCACTCATCAATTCCGCCGCGGGCAACTGCCGTTGGTAAAATTTCACGTGCCATAGCTCGGCTTGAAGAAAACAGGCTGCCAGCATCTTTGCAGCGGCCCGCATCGGATATGTTTGCAACCCTCGCCCCTCATATGCCATTTGGCTTGAAAGCTGTTATGTCCAATCGCTGGCTTCTTGATCCGGTTCTTGTGAGTCAGCTGGCCAAAGGCGGTGCCACCAATGCCATGGTCCGAACCACCACCGCCGCTACCATTATATCGGGAGGGACAAAGGACAACGTTCTTCCCAGCACCGCCGCCGCAACCGTAAATTTCCGGATCCTTCCCGGAGATAACATTGCATCTGTGATTGCCCATGTGGCAGCCGTTGTGGATGATCCGGATGTTTCTGTTACCAAACTTCAGGGGAATGAGCCTTCCCGCGTTTCCAACAACCAGAGCGACAGCTTCGCTGTTATTCAAAAAACCATCCAGGAAACATTGCCGGATGTTATTGTGGCGCCCGGTTTGATGCTGGCAGGCTCCGATACCAAACATTATGAAGCGATTTCCGACAACAATTACCGCTTCATTCCCATGCGCTTTGGCCCCGAAGATCTGCCCAGAATTCATGGAACAAATGAACGACTTCTGGTCGACAACTACGGGGAAATCATTCAGTTCTATATTCGGCTGATGGAAAATGCAGGGGGATAATTACGCCCCGACGATATGAAGCGCCAAATTTCTGGTATGGGGCTGAAGGCGATGCTCAAAGACATACAGCCCCTGCCAGGTTCCAAGACGCATTCTTCCCTGCATAACGGGTATATGAAGGGACGTATCGGTCAGGCTTGAACGGATATGGCTTGGCATATCATCTGCTCCTTCGGCCGTATGGTGATACAATCCGGGGTCATCCGGGGCCAATTTGTTCATGAAATTGAGCAGATCCAACTGGACGTCCGGATCTGCATTCTCCTGCACGGTCAAGGACGCGGATGTGTGCTGAATGAGAATGGTCAGGCTGCCTTCAGATAAATCTGATGCCTCAATCCAGGCATTGACCTTTTCCGTGACATCATAAAGCCCCCGCCCGGAAGTTCTGCATGCCAACCTCCCACTTTTTTGTTGCAACCCGGTCATTTTCCCATTTCCTGTTTTTTTAGAGTGCGATATCTCACAGATACCGCGCTGGTTCGTTAATTGGAAGACATTCATATATGGAGACCAATTGATGAGCGATATAGACAAGAAACCCAACTGGGATAGTGACAAATGGGAAATCTATAAAGATCAGATCGGCGAATGGCGGTGGCGCCGCACTGCGCCGAACGGCAATATCGTGGGCGCGGCGACAGAAGGGTATGTAAATCGTAAAGATTGTCTGGAAAACGCTCAGCGAAACGGCCTGAAAGACGAAGTGTAAGAACAGCCTTTCCCATAAAAGTCCGCCCTTATTGCTTTCCCGCCAAGAAGCGTCATACTGCATCCAAAACAGAAGAGATCCAGTATGACGCTTAACCAAATCCCAGAAGGCTTTCGCAAAAGTGCAACCCGTGGGCCGTTCGCTGAAAAAATCGGCCCTTTGTATTTTATGCGAGAGGGAGAGGCCTACCGATACGGATTTCTGGTGGACGAAAGCCATACAAATTATAATGGCATTCTCCATGGTGGCATGATGATGAGTTTTATGGATGAAACCATGGGGCAAACCATCTGGTATGCCGTGGACAGGCAGCGCACAGCGACCATCAGCCTGAATTTTGATTTTGTGGCCAGCGCCAAGGTCGGTGACTGGCTGGAAATGAAATGCAAGATTGTTCGTCAGGGTGTATCTGTTGTTTTCATTCGCGGCGAACTGATGTGTGGCGATACCATCGTCATGACGGCCGATGGGGTCTGGAAGATCATCGGCCGTTAAATTGACACCCCTTTAGGGCTGACGGCGCACCAGCTTGCGGGGCGGAAGCAGATTGTCAAAAACCGGTTCCCGCTTTTCCGCGTTGGCTTTCGCCGCTTCGAACAGGTCATTGGAGAAAAACATACCCGATTGCCAGACCGTCATATAGTTCAGGGCATCATCAACAGAATGGTCCCGAGTATAATTCAGCATTTCTTTGGTACCATGAACAGCAAGCGGTGATTTTGACGCGATAACAGCAGCCATTTCCAAGACACCTGCCAACATGCTGTCATGGTCCGCATAAACCCTGTTAACCAAACCAACTTCTTTGGATTCATCCGCCATCATACGGCGGCCTGTATAAGACAATTCCCGAACGATACCGGAGGGGATCAAATGAGGCAGCCGTTGCAGAGTTCCTACATCGGCTGTCATTCCGATATTAATCTCCTGAATGCAGAAAAAGGCGTCTTCTGTGCAATATCGCATATCACACGCCGAGATCAGATCCACACCTCCGCCAATACAGCCACCTTGAATAGCAGCCAATACCGGCAAGCGGCATTTTTCAATGACCGTAAAGCTTTCCTGCATTTCCCGCACATTGTTACGCATCTGCTCCCGAATACGGGCAGGGTCCTCAGCAGAGGCCATATCCGCTGCAATGGAGCCAAAAGCGTTGAGGTCGAGCCCCGCCGTAAAATGCTTCCCGCTGGATGAAATGACCACAACCCGCGCCTCGGCATTTTTTTCTATTTCAGCAAAGGCATCCACCATATCCTGCCAGAATTCCATCACCAGCGTGTTCAGTTTTCCCGGCCTGTTTAACTGAACATGGGCAATATGGTTTTCAACCGTAAGGTCCAGTGTTTGATAAGACATTCCTGCAAGTCCTTATGCTTATTTTAGGTTATTGTTGCGCTCAGAATAGAAGACATTATAGACTCTATTTTTATGCCTCTGTCACCTATTCAGGTATCTTTGTATGAGTCTTCCTTTCTCCCTTGACGATTTTTCATCCGCTCGCAAACGGCTTTTCCCCTATATCCGCAAGACACCGGTTTTGCAGATGGATCTTGATACAGGTCAGCCTGTCACGCTCAAACTGGAAAATATGCAAATATCAGGCTCTTTCAAAATACGAGGCGCCCTGAATACTGTCCTGAAACTGGATAAAAACGATCTCTCCAAAGGCCTGGTAACGGCATCTGGCGGCAATCACGGGATGGGTGTCGCTGTTGCGGGAAGCCTTCTTCGCGTGCCAACCAGTATTTATCTGCCTGAAAACACACCGGCGAGTAAAGTCGAAAAACTCAAACAATATGCGACCGACGTGATCGTCTCCGGACCGGTCTGGGATGATGCCAACGCACTGGCTTTGGAAGAGGCTGCTCAAAACGGGAAAACCTATATTCATCCCTTCTCTGACCCCTCTGTTATTGAAGGACAGGGCACCATCGCCCTTGAATGGCTGGAAGCAGTCCCCAATCTTGACATGCTGTTGGTCGCCATCGGCGGCGGCGGCTTAATCTCCGGCATTGCAAGCGCTGCAAAGCTATTGAACCCTGATATCCGGATAATCGGCATTGAAGCTGTCGGCGCTCCCACACTCCACAACAGCTGCAAGGCTGGGGAACTCGTCACACTGGATAAAATTACCACACGGGCAGGCACCCTCGCCCCCCGCCGATCAGCCGACCTCAATCTGCAGATCATTCAGAAATCTGTCGAAGAGATTGTTCTGGTCGAGGATGAGGAAATGGAAGATGCTTCCCGCTGGCTCTGGCAATCTGCAGGCATTGCAACCGAACTCTCCGCTGCAGCCGCCATAGCCGCGCTACGAACGGGAAAGATATCCCCGCAGGAAAGCGACCATGTTGGCGTTGTTATTTGCGGAACGGGAGTTGACGGTTTTTAAGCGCAGTTGATCCCCGAATACGGAACCGTTAATGATTCGCCAGCGAGCCCTGTCCCTAGGGCCGCATAAAGTTGTATTCTTCATCTTCGCTTAAATTTTCAGCGAAAAAAGTCAGTTCGCTGGAAATGTCATCCGGGGAGCGCGTTTTCTTGAAGACGGCGATCGCTTCCCCGATCAGGGCCCGTGCAACGGCATCTTCAGAAATTTTGTTCGTCTGGGCTTCTTCAAGAGCGGCTGCGACGCAACTGCGCGCTGTGTCGGTTGCTGTTTTCATTTCTTTTTCTCCTTTTTCTCAGCTTGGCATTCCAAGTGACCAGCGGTCATTGATTTTACTCAAGGCGATTATTTATGCTATTTTTCTTTGACCAGACTTACATTGTCAACGTAACCTGCAAAGAAAATAAAACCACAGGGAAACGCCAGTCGATAAGGGGAAGAACATGTCTGATTTTTCTTGGGAGAAATCGTACCCGCCAGGGGTGAAATGGGAAATAGAAATCGAAGAGAAGCCGGTATATGCTCTCCTAGACGAAGCTGTGAAAAAATGGCCTAGTAATTGCGTCATAGATTTCATGGATAAGAAATATACCTATTCTGAATTAGATGCCCTTGTGAACAGGGCCGCGAAGGGTTTTCAGGAACTCGGTGTTAAAAAAGGCGTTCATGTCGGCCTCTATTTGCCAAACTGCCCTCAATTTATCGTTTGTTTTTATGGCATCCTGAAAGCAGGCGGTACTGTTGTCAATTATTCACCGCTTGATGCAGAACGGGAACTGGTTCATAAAATTGAAGACAGCCAAACCGATTTCATGGTGACGCTCGATTTGGAAGTTCTCTATCCAAACCTCAAAGCATTGCTCGGCAAAACACGTCTTAAAAAATTAATCATTGGCAACCTGAAAGAGGTTTTGCCTTTCCCAAAAAATTTCCTTTACCCCATTGTCAAGTCAAAGGAAATTTCCGACATTCCGAATGATGCGCAGCATATGACGTATAAATCGCTGCTCGCGAATGATGGTGATTTTGAAGCTGTTCCGGTTGCAAACCCTGATGAACGCATTGCTGTCTTGCAATATACTGGCGGAACAACAGGTCTGCCAAAGGGGGCTATGCTCAGCCACAAAAACCTGATCGCCTCCTGCCAACAGCTTCAGGCTATGCAAGATGGCGATGATGGTGTCCTGATAGACGGTCAAGAAAAAGCCCTTGTGGTTTTACCTCTCTTCCATATTTACGCGCTGACCGTAAATATGAATTTCGGCATTGCCGCTGGAGCAGAACTCATCCTCCATCCCAAGTTTGAACTTGATGATGTCATGAAAGACATCAACAAGAAAAAACCAACCATGATGCCGGGTGTTCCGACAATGTATATGGCGATCGCCAATCATCCGCGTATTGCAGAATATGACCTTAAATCTCTGAAATTCTGCGCCTCTGGTGGTGCACCTCTCCCTGTTGAGGTACAGAACCAGTTTCAGAAGGTGACCGGATGCCGATTGCTGGAAGGTTGGGGAATGACCGAAACATCTCCTTCCGGCACCTCAACGCCTTTAACGGATAAACGGGTTCCAGGATCGGCTGGCATTCCTGTTCCAGGCGTCGAAATTCGGATTTTTGATGTCGATGACCGATCCCAAATCAAACCCGCCGGAGAAATTGGGGAAATCGGTATCAAGGGTCCGAATATCATGAAAGGATACTGGAACAAGCCAGAGGCCACAGCAGAAGCTTTCATTGGCGACTTCTTCATGACAGGGGACACGGGATACCTGGATGAGGATGGCTATATGCATATTGTGGACCGGACAAAAGATATGATCACGTCTGGTGGCTTTAACGTCTATCCGCGCATTATCGAAGAACAAATCTTCGAGCATCCAAGTGTGGAAGAAGTCACTGTTGTCGGGATTCCTGATGACTATCGCGGGGAGGCCGCAAAAGCATTCATTAAACTTCGTACAGGCGAATCTGAATTCAGCATCGACGAGTTACGGGATTATCTGAAAGACAAGTTAGGCAAACATGAGCTCCCTGCCGCCGTTGAGTTCAGACCGGAACTGCCAAAAACACTCGTTGGTAAGCTCTCTAAAAAAGAACTTGTTGAAGAAGAGAAGCTTAAATACGAAGAGCGTAAGAAGGCGGAAGCCAAAGCAGGATAAAGAAAATGAAAACTCCCGGATGACCCTCCGGGAGTTTTTGCTATAAAGAGAGCATGAGTAAATTTCTCGCTATCGATTTTGAAACCGCCGCCTATGGCTCCGACAGTGCTTGCGCGATCGGCCTCGTGCGGGTTGAGGACGGCAAGATAACCGCGGAAGAAGCGCGGCTTATTTGCCCACCCACGCCCGATTTTTTCTTCACCCATATTCATGGCCTGACCTGGGAAGATGTCGAATTCGAACCCACATTCGACGGTGTCTGGCCTGACATTGCTCCTTATTTCGAAGGCATTGATTTTCTGGCCGCTCACAATTCGAGCTTTGATTCCAAAGTCCTTAAAAGCTGCTGCATGCGCTATAAACTACCTTCTCCGGAAGATGAGTTTATCTGCACCGTTAAGCTTGCCCGAGGAATGTGGAATGTTCGACCAACCAAACTCCCCAACGTCGCCCATTTCCTGGGCCTTGATCTTGACCATCATGACGCCCTTTCCGATAGCCGGGCCTGCGCCAATATCGTCATTGCAGCAGAAAGAGATGGGTGGGACTTCACAACCGGTTACGACAATGTCGGGGAGCGGTATACCGCACTGGAAGACTGATCCAGAGTTTTTATTGCGATCTATTCTCAAAAACTGTTGACGCTACTCTGTTTCTATTTTTTAATAATCATTATCATTCGCAATAAAAATAGAAGCATTCATGATTATTGTCAGAAATATCGATCCGTCTGTTCTCGCAACCTTGCTCCTTCAATCATCGAAGGAGCGGCTTTGCGCGAAAGAGCTGGAAAAGCCCCAGACCAATGTGACGGCCCTGCGAAGGAAAGAAAATCCTGCTCCATTAAGGCTTAAGCAGGGGCCGCAAAAAAGAAATCTCTCATAAAAAAAGCCGCGCCCGGCAAACCGGCGCGGCTTTTTTTAAAATGTAATAGTATCAGGCTGCTGCAGCGCGTGTAGCGGCCTGTACTTTCTTCAACTGGCGACGCGCGGCGTGACGCCCTGTATGCTTCGCAGTAATTTTACGGGCAGCGCGCTGTGCGTTTGAACGGCAGTTCTTTGTTCCGCCATTGCCGCGACCACCGCCACCTGATTTCCGGCTTTTACCGCCTTGATTGCGGCCGTTCCGTGCTGATCTCGCTGTCATGTGACTAGCTCCGTTCGGTTCTAACTTAAATTCGAAGCGCTTTTCATACTGGTTAGCTCTTCAAAGGTACAGAGAAAATTTGAGGAATTTCCCGATTTTTCTATTTTTTACCCTTTTTCCCGGATTTGAGCATACTTAGCCTCGGAAAATCAGGCACAAAACCTGATCTGGGCGCTATTCATTTAAGAATCTAACCCGGCATTAAATCAAAAAAAACGGCCCGGAGGCCGCTTTCTCAAATACACCTTTGGAAAAGCTTATCCAAAAACGCTTTGCAGCTTCATAGCAATGCCCATATTGCCTTCAATTTTGAGTTTCCCCATCATGAAAGCTGTCGTTGGGTCCAGATCACCGGCTGCCAATGCCTCAAAATTATCCATCGTGATCTTGATCGTGCAATCCGCGTCTTTGTCTTCATTGCTGACGACATTCGGAACAGTATCGGCATCGACATAGACAATACCGTCACCTTTAAAATCGAATTTCAAAGTGGCGTCCAATCCGCAATCTTCGCCGATCCGTTCGCGCATGCCTTCTGTAATTTCTTCAAGCGTTGCCATTTTTGAGCCCTTTCCAGTCACCATATGTTCAGTTATGTCACACGCATTTTCCATAGAAAATCAAGCGTGATTAGCATCTTGACGTTAACGTAAACGTCACCTACGATTAAGTCAAATAGTGATGTCTCTCTCGAGAATGAAAAGACAAAAAGAGAGCAGCTCGCCGAATAATAAAACCAGGCCATCGGGAGGCTTTCATGTCCTACAAGTCAATTTTTCGCCCTGACCTGTTTAAGGATCAGAAAATTGTCGTTACGGGCGGCGGCAGCGGAATTGGACGCTGCACAGCACATGAACTGATATCATTGGGAGCAGATGTCGCTCTCGTCGGGCGTAATGAAGAAAAATTATTAGCCGTCGAACAGGAGATCCGGGAGGCCGGTGGATTTGCAACTATCCATGCCTGCGATATCCGGGATGAAGAATCGGTCAAGGAAACAGTCAGTGCGATCCTGAAAGCCCATGGTGCCATCCATGGTCTGGTCAACAATGCCGGAGGTCAGTTCCCGGCCTTGCTGGAAGATATCTCGTTGAAAGGCTGGGAAGCCGTTGTAAAAACCAATCTGACGGGCGGCTTTCTGATGGCGCGCGAATGTTACACTCAATGGATGAAGGAAAATGGCGGTGGCTCCATCGTCAACATCATCGCCGACATGTGGATGTCTATGCCTGGAATGGGGCATTCCGGCGCGGCCCGCAAAGGCATGCTGAGTTTTTCCGAAACCGCGGCTCTTGAATGGGCAAGCTCTGGCACTCGTGTAAACGCAGTCGCCCCGGGCTGGATCATGTCTTCGGGCATGGATACCTATCCTGAATGGTATCAGGAGAAAATCCTTGGCCTGGCGAAGGCCAATCCGGCAAAACGGATGGGAACAGAATCAGAAACATCGGCGGCCATCGCTTTTCTATTGTCCGAAGCCGCCTGCTTTATTTCCGGCAGTTGTATCCGGGTAGATGGAGCAGCCCCCAACGCCAAAGGAAACTGGCCAATGGCGGATCACGATAACAACAAACCCTTTAATGGTTTTCATTTGGCAGTCACACCGAAAATTTTTCAAAAATAAGTTCTAATCGTTATGTAGAGAGGCCCCATGCCGGTCATTCAATCAGAAATCGATACGCAGAGCGACGCTTTCCAGTCAAATCGGGCTTCCATGCTCGAAAAGATCCAAGAGTTCAGGGATCTTGAGCAACGTGTGCGCGATACCTCCAATGCCAAAAAAGACAAATTTGAAAAGCGCGGGCAACTTCTCCCCAGAGAACGCATTGCTCTGCTGCTCGATAAAGGTGCCCCGTTTCTGCAGATCTCCACGCTTGCCGGACTTGGCATGCATGATGACGACGGGAAGAAGGATGTTCTCGGTGGTGGCATGATTGCCGGGATTGGCTATGTTTGTGGTGTCCGCTGTATGATCAAGGCCTCTGACAGCGCCATCAAGGGTGGGACCATTGCTCCGATGGGGCTGGAGAAAAACCTCCGATGCCAGGAAATTGTCCTCAAGAATAAACTGCCTGTGATTAACCTGGTTGAATCTGGCGGTGCCAACCTGCTGTACCAATCGGAAATATTCATCAAGGGCGGGCAGGGTTTTGCCAATCAGGCCCGCATGTCGGCGGCTGGCATCCCGCAAATCACCGTTGTTCATGGCTCCAGCACAGCAGGCGGGGCCTATCAGCCTGGCCTTTCTGACTATGTGATCATGGTGCGCGGCGGCGCAAAAGTATTTCTTGCAGGCCCCCCTTTGCTGAAAGCAGCAACAGGAGAAATTGCCACTGACGAGGAGCTGGGCGGAGCAGAAATGCATTCTGCTGTCTCCGGCGTGTCCGAATATCTGGCAGAAAATGACGCCGATGGCATCCGTCTTGCCCGGGAAGTTATGTCCAATATACCGTGGCAAAGGGCTTCGAAAGAGGTAGTCGGCACAGGGTATGACGAGCCGCTCTATGATATTGAAGACCTTTTGGGTGTTGTTCCGACGGACTATCGCAAACCCTATGATGTGCATGAAGTCATTGCCCGCATCGTCGATGGCTCCGATTTTCTGGATTTCAAACAGCTTTACGGTATTCATACCGTTTGTGGACATGCCAGGATCGAAGGGCAACCGGTTGGTATTATCGGAAATAACGGCCCCATTGACGCTGACGGGGCCACCAAAGCAGCCCAGTTTATTCAGTTATGCTGCCAGTCCGGCACGCCGATTATTTTCCTGCAAAATACAACAGGCTTCATGGTCGGATCGGAAGCGGAGCAATCAGGCATTATCAAGCATGGCTCGAAAATGATCCAGGCCGTGACCAATGCAACGGTGCCCAAAATCACTTTGCATATCGGTGCGAGCTTTGGAGCAGGTAACTACGGTATGTGCGGTCGCTCTTTTGATCCCCGCTTCATTTTCGCCTGGCCGAATAACCGGGTTGCTGTCATGGGCGGCGAGCAAGCGGCGAAAGTGATGTCCATCGTGACGGAAGAAAAATTCAAACGTATGGGGCAAGAGCCGGATTATGAAGCGCTTGAGAAAATGGAACAGGGCATCATCAAGCGTATGGACAAGGAATCAGAAAGCCTGTTTGCCACGGCCCGGCTTTGGGATGACGGCATCATCGATCCACGGGATACTCGAAAAATCTTAAGTTACTGCCTCTCCGTTGCACAGGACGGCGATGAGAGACAGCCCAATAAAAACACCTTTGGCATTGGCCGGATGTAAACAGACAGGAGATTAAGATGATTTACGGACCCGAACATAAAGAATTTATGAACTCTCTGTCGAAATTCATTGATCAGGAAATCAACCCACATGTAGATGAGTGGGAAGATGCGGGCATTTTCCCGGCCAATGAACTCTTCAAGAAGATGGGAGATCAGGGTTTTCTGGGTGTATGTAAACCGGAAGAATATGGAGGCGCGGGCCTCGATTATTCCTTCAGCCTCGCCATGTCCGAGACGCTGGGCAAGATCAATTGCGGCGGCGTCCCCATGGCCATCGGCGTGCAGACCGATATGGCAACACCAGCCCTCGCACGGTTTGGTTCTGATTACGTGAAGGAAAATTACCTGCGCCAGGCCATTTCAGGCGATTATGTGGCCTGCATTGGTGTCTCAGAGCCAGGCGCGGGATCCGATGTTGCCGGGATCAAATCGAATGCCCGCAAGGACGGCGATGATTATGTCATCAATGGCCAGAAAATGTGGATCACCAACGGGACACAGGCAGACTTCATGTGCATGCTGGTCAATACCAGCGATGGCCCAATCCATACCAGCAAATCCCTGATTGTCGTTCCCATGGATACGTCTGGTATCACGGTTGAGCGGAAACTCGACAAGCTTGGAATGCGCTCCTCCGATACGGCTCAACTTTATTTTGAAGATGTCAGGGTTCCACAGAAAAACATCATCGGTGAAGAAGGTATGGGCTTCACCTATCAGATGCTGCAATTCCAGGAAGAACGTTTGTGGGCAGCAGGGGCCGCCTTGCAATCTCTCGATAAAGCCATTGATGACACCATCGACTATACAAGCCAGCGCGAGGCTTTCGGAGCACCGCTTCTCAATAACCAGGTTATCCATTTTCGCATGGCCGAGCTGAAAACCGAGGTAGAAGCCTTGCGCTCGATGACATACCGGGCGGTCGAGGAATATGTCGCAGGTGAGAATGTCACCATGCTGGCATCAATGGCCAAATTAAAAACCGGACGCCTGACCCGGGAAGTCAATGACGCCTGCCTGCAATATTACGGCGGCATGGGCTTTATGAATGAAACCCCCATTACCCGTGCCTATCGGGATGGTCGCCTGGCTTCCATCGGCGGCGGGGCGGATGAAGTCATGCTCGGTATTATCTGCAAGCTGATGGATACACTGCCAAAGAAGAAAAAAGGATAATCTCTCATGACGTCCTTTTCCAAAATCCTTATTGCCAATCGGGGGGAGATCGCCTGCCGGGTTATTCGAACCGCCCATGACATGGGATATGAGACCGTTGCCGTTTATTCCGAAGCGGATAAAAGCGCGCGACATACGAAGATGGCAACAGAAGCCGTGGCCATTGGACCATCGGCCGTGGGCGAAAGCTACCTGAAGATCGAGGCAATACTGGAAGCGGCGGCCAGATCAGGGGCGGATGCGATCCATCCTGGATATGGATTTCTGTCTGAAAATGCAGACTTTGCAGAAGCTTGTGCGAAAAATGGCCTGACCTTTATCGGCCCGCCCCCCGACGCCATCACACTGATGGGAAATAAAGCCGAAGCCAAGCGCCGTATGATCGAAGCGGGAGTTCCTTGCGTTCCCGGCTATGAAGGTGAAGATCAATCCGACAGCCATTTTATCGACGCTGCAGCAAATATCGGCTTTCCTGTCATGGTAAAAGCGGCGGCTGGCGGCGGTGGCCGTGGTATGCGATTGGTCAAAAAAGCCGAGAAGCTGGAAAAAGCCCTCTCCGCTGCCCGATCAGAGGCAGAGAATGCTTTTGGATCAGGCGAGCTTATTCTGGAAAAGGCAGTCGTTGAGCCGCGCCATATTGAAATTCAGATCTTTGCCGACAATCACGGCAATGTCCTCCATCTGGGGGAGCGCGATTGCTCTATCCAGCGGCGCCATCAAAAGGTGATTGAAGAAGCCCCGTCCCCAGCCGTCTCCGAAGAGCTTCGCGCCGAGATGGGCGCCGCCGCTGTTGCAGCAGCCAAAGCCATTCATTATTCCGGTGCTGGCACCGTGGAATTTCTTCTGTCGCAAAACGGGGATTTCTACTTTCTGGAAATGAATACCCGCCTTCAGGTGGAGCATCCCGTCACAGAATGCATTACGGGTTTTGATCTCGTGGAATGGCAGCTTCGTGTCGCAAGAGGTGAGCGACTTCCAGCAACTCAGGATGATATTTCGTTGAGAGGACACGCGATGGAAGCGCGCCTCTATGCCGAAGATCCCTATAAGAATTTTCTGCCAAGAGTAGGCAAGCTCCTGAAATGGGAAGCCCCTATAGGGACGGGAAGCAGGACAGATCACGGCCTGGAAGATGGTTTCGAGGTTACACCGCATTATGATGCCATGATCGCCAAAGTCATTACATGGGGCGAGACCCGCGAAGATGCCCGCCGGCGCATGATCAACGCACTCAAAAATACTGTGGATCTGGGCCTTGTGACCAATCGGCAATTTCTGATCGATTGCGTCGCGCATGAGAGGTTTGAAGAGGGCGGCGCCACCACGGCTTTCATCGACACCCATTTCCCAAAAGCAGACCTTGTAAGGCCTGTCCCGGACACGCCTGCCCGTGTTCTTGCCGCCGTCTTGCATTTCACGTCGACACAACATGATGAAGGAAAAGGAACTGACGGTTGGGACAGCAGCGATGCCCTTACCGCGCCCGTTACAGTGTCGATTGGCGACGACAAAGACACCTTCACGGTGAAGCAAAAGACAAGCGACGCCTTTCACGTTCATTTTGATGGCACCTCTTATGATCTGGAAATCGTTGATTTGGAACGCTCCTCGGTTTCCTACGCAATTAACGGTCATCGGCAAAAAGCGCGGTATGTTTTCAGTAGCGGATCCTTGTATCTGTCGGTCGGTGCGTACCAGTTCGAAAGCGCGGAAATAACACTGGCGCCAGCAGGTGCCGATGCCGGTGCGGGAGATGGTCGTATTTTGGCCCCGATGAACGGTCGGGTGATCAACATCATGGTGGAAACCGGTGCCTCCGTCAGCCGGGGACAAACAGTGGCCATTCTGGAAGCTATGAAAATGGAACATGAAATCACTGCCAAAATCGACGGAACTGTCAAACAACTCGGTGTCAAAGCAGACGATCAAGTAGCAACCCGGGCCCTGCTCGTCGAAATTGAGCCCGCAATGGAGGGATAGTTATGGACTTGTTGGAGCGTGCGCCAAACCCGAATTTTACGGAAGAGCATTTTGCCTTTCGGGACACATTGCGGAAATTTGTCGAAACTGAAATCGAGCCCTACGCTACTGAATGGGATGAGAATGAGGGCTTCCCCCGTGAGCTCTACAAAAAAGCCGCCGAAATAGGCCTGCTTGCCGTCGGCTATCCCGAAGAATATGGCGGCATTGAAGCCGATATTTTCTATCTCCTGCTCGGCGCTGAAGAAATGGGGCGCTCCGGCGCAGGCGGTGTCTCCGCCAGTCTTCTCAGCCATACAATCGGGGCACCGCCCATCAAAAATGTGGGCAACCGGGCTCAGAAAGAAAAATACCTTCCCCGCATCCTGTCTGGCGAACTCATCAGCGCGCTTGCCATCACCGAACCTTCCGGTGGCTCTGATGTCGCTAACTTGAAGACAACGGCAAAACGCGAGGGCGACCACTATATCGTCAATGGTTCGAAAACCTTTATCACCTCGGGAATGCGAGCGGATGTCTACACGGTCGCCGTGCGAACGGGAGAGCCGGGGATGAACGGCATTTCCCTTCTTCTTATCGACCGGGACACACCGGGATTTGATCGCACCCCGCTTAAGAAAATGGGATGGTGGGCGTCGGATACCGCAACCCTTTATTTCGACAATTGTAAAGTTCCGGCAGAAAACCTCCTTGGACAGGAAAATCAAGGCTTTCAGGCTATTATGCTCAATTTCAACTATGAGCGTCTTTGGCTTGCCGCGGGCTGTATCTCCGCTGCCAGAACCTGCTTCAATGAAGTCGTCGACTATGCGAAGGAGCGTATGGTTTTTGGCAAACCCCTGACGGAAAAACAGGTCGTGCGCCACAAGCTGGTTCAAATGGCACAAGCTGTCAATGCATCGCAAGCCTATCTTGATCAGATCGCGTATCGTATCGAACAAGGCGAACAGCCGATTGCCGATATCTGTATGCTGAAAAATCAAGCAACGGAGACCATGGAGCTCTGCGCCCGCGAGGGTGTCCAGATTATGGGCGGTGCCGGTTTTATGCGAGGCCCAAAGGTGGAGCGTATTTACCGGGAAGTTCGGGTAAACGCAATTGGCGGCGGTGCAGAGGAGATCATGCGTGACCTCGCATCCCGTCAGCTGGGCATCTAGGGTCAGGGTTCAATCGCAACAACCCCTTCCAGCGCGTTACTAAATGCGTCAAAGGGACGAAGGTCGAACACCTCCTCCTCAATCTCCGCTCCCTGAATGCGATCACAGCGAAAGGTGCGGATATCACCGCGCAATTGATCCCAGGCGAGGATGTACCAAACCGGATAGTTCAGAAGAAGATATTGCGGCTCGATAAGCCGGATCGTCAGGTCACCATTTTCTGCTTTGTAGATAATCGAAAGATAACGCTGTAAAACAAAGGCCTGATGCAGCCTTTCCGTGGCACTCGATATAGACTTTTCGTAGGAAGACAGAACAAAGGGGGACGCTGTCTGGCCAATACGGATCCGCCGGTTCAAAGAGCCAATCCTGCTTTTCATCTCTTTCGAAAACGACGCCATCAATTTATGCCGAACGGACTTGAGATTGGCCATTAATATCGGAGAGTTCATCTGCTCCACCACAGCCAAGCTCACCAGCAAATCAATCGCTTCAGAATAACTGAGCTTCAACTGTCCCAGCCCCCAACTCCAGTGAAGTCGCACCCCGCCTCCACGCCCCCTGTCGGCTTCAACGGGTAAGCCTTGCTCTCTCAGAATCTGAATATCCCGGGTCACTGTCCGAACACTAACCCCCAGTTCACTGGCAAGATGGCGGACAATAAGCGGCTCATCTGATTTTAACCGTGCGATCAGAATTTCAAGGCGTTCGAAGCGGTGATGTGTAGACTGTTTTTTCATAAAACAAATAGGACATAATTTGACGCTTTATTCAATAAGGTCCCGTTGTCATTCAAAAAACAACAGGACTATCCCATGCATCAACCTATTACCGTTCTCGCCCCGATCACGCTTGCCGAAGGGGTGAGCGAAGCCGATCTGCTGGCAGCTTCCGATAAATTTCAGATTGAATTTGTCGATAAGGAGCCTGGCGTTCTCAGGCGGGAACTTGTTGCAAAACCGGGCGGGGGCTATCTCGATATTGTGCAATTTCGCAGCCGAGAAGATGCCATGCAGGTGATGGAGAAGGAGAAAACCTCCGCCGTTTGCCACGCCTTCTTCTCGATTATGGATCTGGAAGCGGAGACTGAAACGGATACAACAGGAGACATGCCGCTCTTCAGTATTCTGGCGATTTACGACTAAAGGGCCCTCCGTAATTGACTTTCTCTTATCTTAGGAGACAGAAGGAAGATCGTTCAAAAACGCCTGGGTAATGGGATTTCTCACCTTTGTTGGCGGCCAGATCGCATAAACGGGAAGAGGTTCCATTTTCCAGTCCGGCAACACTTCAATGAGCCGTCCGCTTTTAAGGTGATTTTGAACGCTGTGGGTTGGCGGGGACGCGAGCCCCACCCCCAAGACGGCCATATCAATCATCGCTTCAATATTGTTTAGGACAACATTACCTCCCTGCCCAATGCTCCTTTTTTCTCCGCTGCCATGGGCCATTCTTCGCCTCTCTTCCATCTTGTTGAACCTGATCCAACAGAGCTGCTCAAGATCAGACGGTGTGTTAAGGGGCCCCGCATTTGACAAAAATTCCGGACTTGCCACAAGAACCCGCTCCATCTCCCAGATCCGTTTGCAGGTCAAACTTGAATTTTCGAGCTTTCCGGTCCTGAGAGCGATATCATAGGCCTCTTCAACAAGATCAACCGATCGGTGGTCATAATGCAGCTGCAGATCAACGGTTGGATGGTTTTTCGCAAAAGCCGCGATATGCTGCGTAATAAACGAGCCAGACAGCGCTGCAACAAGCGTCATTCGAAATCGACCCCTCAATCCATTTTGCAAATTACCGGCTTCAAAAAGCCCCCTTTGGGCGGCATTCAACATATCGACGGATGCCAGGTAGAGCTTCTGCCCATCCTCTGTCACCGCCACACTTCTGGTAGACCGGTAAAATAACGCAGTTCCGAGCTGTTCCTCGAGTCTCTTAACGTGGTAACTGACCGCTGATGGTGTCAAATTGAGTGCACGGGCTGCTCCGCGAAAGGATTTTTGCCGAACAGTTTCAGAGAAGATGGCAAGGGATTTGAGATGCTCAATCATTATTCAATTAATTTATACAATCTGTTAAATTTGTTCATATTGATTATGCCTTAATTCCACGATTGAATGAACCCTCAAATCATGAGGGATACATGCAAGATATTTTACTGATGGCTTTGTTTGCGCTTACGCTGTCAATCTCGCCCGGGCCGGTGAATATCATCGCCCTGTCATCAGGGCTAAACTATGGCATCACTCAATCCGTTCGATTTATCGGAGGTGCTACCACGGGGTTCACCATTCTTCTGCTGCTTATCGGCCTGGGGTTGCAGTCCATTGCCAAAACCGGCGGTGTTTTATTTCACGGTCTGGCACTCGCCGGGAGCTCGCTTATTCTCTATTTCGGGTACAAACTGATGACGTCAGACGGCGCGCTGGGCAAAACGCAATCAAAATGTCCTTCTTTTTGGCAAGGTTTCGCCCTTCAGTGGCTTAACCCAAAAGCATGGGGTGCCTGCGTGGCCGCCATCTCCCTTTTTAATTTGGAGCAGTCGGACTCTGATTTATACTATTTCGTCGGGCAGTATTGCATTCTTTGTTTCATCGGAGTGGGGAGTTGGGCGGTGTTCGGCAATCAGGTGGAGCGCTGGCTTGATACTGCCCGAAAACGGAAACTGTTTAATAGAGGCCTTGGTGTGACCCTGATCATTCTGGCCGGGTTTCTAATTGTCCAGAATTTCGCGTATGGTTGATCGATGTCTGTTGGTTTGGCAATCGGAAAACTGTTCAGGATAGGAGCATCCGATTGCCACCCCGAGCGCAAGAAGGGATAAACTTCCCTTCAAGCATAAGAGTATTATTTACTGGTGATGGAATTTCCGAGCATGTTTTCTGTGCCCGCGCATATCGCTCAATTCCTGCGCCGATAACTTCCCGTCTTTGTCAGCATCCGCTTTTTCAAATTTCTTCAGGGCATGCGCACTGAACTCTGAACTGCTGATAAATCCGTCGCTGTCGGTATCAAATTTCATCATCCGCTTGGCGATCATCCGCTCTTTCATTTTTTCGCGCCCTTTGGCAGCTTCGTCGCGGGTCACTTCTCCGTCCTTGTTTTCATCCAGCAGATCGAACATTTCGGAGCGCGCGTTTACCATCTCGTCTTTCGTTATTTTGCCATCGTTATTGGCATCATGCCTATCGAACATCTTGGTCGCCATAATTCGGGCCTTGTGATCGGACTTGTCCATAGCGGCAAAGCCGACAACCGGAAGAGCAAGAGCGGTAACAACAGCGGCGCTAATCAACACAATTTTCTTCATATCAAACATCCTTATCGAGGGAGAATGTCGGTTAAACGCCCTGGATAAAAACTTCCGTCGGTGTTTTTCAGTAAAAAAATATTGAACATTGTTCATTTTTATGAACAATGCATAAAAACTATGAAGGATTCAACATGCCTGAAGACATCGTTCTCTATGAAACAGACGGGCGTATCGCCCGTATCACTCTCAACCGGCCCGAAGCCCTGAATGCTATTAATCTGGAATTGCCACGTGCCATTCGGCAAGCTGTAGAACGGGCCAATGAAGATGATGGGGTTCATGTCATTATCTTGCAAGGAGCGGGACGTGCCTTCTGTTCGGGTTACGATCTTAAACTCTATGCAGAAAATCCGGGAACCAACCCAGGCTTTCAAGATATGCCATGGGATCCGACACTCGATTATAAAATGATGATGGGGAACACTCAGGATTTCATGAGTATTTTCAGATCCTACAAGCCGGTTGTTGCCAAAGTTCATGGCTATGCCGTCGCCGGGGGGAGCGACATTGCGCTGTGTGCTGATATCGTTATCATGGAAGAAGACGCCAAAATCGGCTATCCCCCGGCCCGCTTGTGGGGGTGCCCAACGACAGCCATGTGGGTTTATCGCCTTGGCGTAGAGAAAGCAAAACGCATGCTGTTGACAGGGGATTTGGTTGACGGCCATGAAGCCAAAGCCCTCGGACTTGTTCTGGATGCCGTTCCCACCGATAAATTGGAAAGCCGTGTTCTGGAACTGGCTAACAGAATGGCCGGCGTTCCCAAAAACCAGCTGATGATGCAGAAAATGATGATCAATCAGGCTCTGGATAATATGGGGCTCGCCTCAACACAAATGACCGCAACCCTGTTTGACGGCATTACACGCCACAGTCCTGAAGGGGTTCACTTCAAGAAACGGTCTGAAGAAGTAGGCTTTCAGGAAGCTGTCAAAGAACGGGATAGCGGTGAAAATCTCGGCACATGACAAAAGACAGCCTTAAAATCACCCGGAAAAAAGAGGTTGCCGCTTATAAACGTCAGAAGATCCTGACAGCAGCGGCGGCCCTCTTTCGTACCAATGGCCTTGAGGGAACTACCATGCGGGCCATCGCCAAAGCCGCAGGCTATTCTACGGGGGCACCTTACGCCTATTATCAGTCGAAAGAAGAAATTTATGCGGACTTGCTGAACAGTTCATTGGTCAATCTCACCCGCGCAATAAAAACCGCCTCGGCATCGGCAAGCGGACACTCGGATCAAATCCGGCAGACCTTTTCCGCCTATTTCAACTATTACCATAGCCATGCGGAAGAATTACAGCTCGGCCTGTATCTATTTTCCAGCGGCGAAGTCAAAAAACGTGGATTTTCGGACGAGACCAATAATCAGCTTAACAGCCGATTGCTTGGATTGATGGGCTTTATGGCCAACAGTCTTCATCAGCTGGACGGTGTAAACGCTGTGAGGGCGCAAGCGGAAACCCTGGACGCCATCACCTATTTCACAGGCACCCTTCTTCTCTCCAGCACCGGCAGACTGGATATTATGGGCGCCGATGTGCAAGAAATGATCGACCGATATATCTCTCAAATGCTAAAAAGGCTGGAGCAAGAATAAAAAAGAAGAAACGTGAAGGATCTCCAGAGTATGAGTGGGTATATCGAGAGCTTAAGGGGTCATGTCCTGAACAGCCAATGCGACTTGATGGGCCATATGAATGTCCAGTTTTATAACGCCTGTATCAGCCAGGCCATGGGAACCATGTTTGGGGCCGTCGGTGTCAGCCCGGAAGATATAAAAACAAAACAGCGGGGCTTTGCCGCGATTGAGCAAACAAACAGATATCATGCTGAGTTACTGGCTGGCGACATTATCCATGTCGAAAGCGGTGTCCTGAAATCGTCATCCAGAACAGTCACCTTTCATCACAAGCTCTATAACAGCAGTACTGGCAAGCTCTCCTATGAAGCGACGCTCACAGCAGCCTTTATGGATCTTGGCGCCCGAAAAGCCGTTCCACTTGATGAGGATCTCAAAGCAAATATTGCGACGTTTTCTGTCTCAAAGGAGGACCAGCAATGAACACCCTATCTGACAAACTGATCCCCTGCTACCGCGGCGGCGTCGAAGCTTGGGAATGCGATCAGATGGAGCATATGAACGTTCAGTTCTATTCCACAAAAGCGGCAGCCGCTTTCTCTCATTTGCAACACGCGCTCGGCTTGTCTCCGGCCCGCATCCGCAATGAAAAAAAAGCCCTTCGCTTCACGAGCCTGCGTATTCAATATAAATCAGAAATGCGGCTGGGCGGCTTGATGCATGGCCTTGCGGGTATCCGCTCCGTTGACGCCGAGGGTATTACGGGGTTTCTCCATCTGTTTGACAGCGTCAAAAACACAATCTCTGGCGTCTTTGAGTTCACGGCAAGCTACCAGGATCTGATCAGCGGCAACCAATTAGCCCTGCCAGACGATATTCGGAAGGCAGCGCGTGCCCTTGAAGACGAGCATCCTGATCAATATCACCCTCAGCCCCTTAAATCCCAAATCCTTCCTCCGACTCCCCTGGATCACATGTTTGAAACCAACCGAACAGCTGTTGATGTCTGGGAATGTGATGCTTTTGGCCATATTGAACTCCCCAACATCATTGCCCGCTTCTCCGACGCCGCGAGCCATATCATGCAGCATGTCGGCATTACCCGGCAAATGCAGAAAGATCGTAATCTGGGATCGGCGGCGCTTGACTACTATACTGAATTCCATCAGCCAATCCGCAAAGCCGCCTCTTTATACTTAAAAAGCGGCCTGCTTGAGCGTATGGATAAAACCTTTGTGTTCGGCCATCATCTGATCAATTGCGATACGGGCGACATTATAAACTCAACAACCGTCCTGGGATGTTATTTTGATATGTCGGCGCGTAAAGCCGTCCAGCTTCCTGCAGAATACCGTGCCATTCCGGAAGAACGCCTTCTATCCCGTCAATTGTAGGCTCAGCTCTCAATGGATGGAACATAGAGCCATGTTTCATCCGCCTTGCCGGCCATTGTGATTGTTCGATCGAAAACCAAACCAAGTTTGAGTAATAACTTTTGAGAAGCGGTATTATCGGGACTGGTGATGGCAATTATAGGATCCAGCCCCAGCTTGTCCCGGCCGTACTGCAGAAGAGCCTCGGCCCCCTCCAGCGCATATCCCTGACGCCAATAATCCGGATGGTAGGCAAACCCGATATCAGCATGATCCAGACTGTCTCGCTTGATCAGACCTGAAATGCCAATCGGAATATCCTGATCCTTTAATCTGACGACGTAAGAGCCATAGCCATTAATGCGGTATTGCAGCTGAAGGTCCCGAATATAATCCAGGGCCGTCTCAAGATCACCGACCCCTCGGCTGCCGATATATTTTAAAAAGGAAGGTTGCGTCAGCAGATCAAGGATAAAGGGAGCATCTGCAAAGGCGGCTTCTGCAAAAATCAGGCGTTCTGTTTCCAGAATTGTCTTTTCATTCGCATCTCTCATCGCCATCTCTCCCTCTGTGTTGTTATAAAACATAGACGCAGAAATGCAAAACGGCGTGACACACAACTGCGCGATCACGCCGCCTTACGGGAGGTTACGGATCAGGCTGCGTAAAAGGTCTCCCCTTTTTCAGCCATGTTTCTCAGCAATTTTGGAGGTGTAAAGCGAGTGCCGTAGGCTTGTGCCATCCGGTCACACTCCGCCACGAATGTCTCGACCCCAGTTGTGTGGATCTGGCTGATCGCCCCGCCCCGGGAAGGCGCGAACCCCCATCCCAGAATAGAACCCACATCCGCATCTTCCGGCGTCATCACCACATTTTCCTCCAGACAGCGCGCCGTTTCAACAGACTGAATGAAAATCAGGCGTTTGATCACTTCCTCTACAGAAGGCTGCTGATCTTCTGGCAATTGTGGGAAATGCGTGCCGAGTTCCTTCCAGAGATGTTTCTGGCCTTCCGTCGGATACTCGTAAAACCCTTTGCCTTCACGCTTCCCGACACGGCCAAGTTCTTCAACCATTTTGGTTACCGCATTATCACTGGGGGCAGGCACATATTTATCTCCCAGATCCGCCTTGGTTTGATTGCGGATTTTATGGATCAAATCAAGCGCCACTTCATCGGCCAGCGCCAATGGTCCCACCGGCATACCAGACATTTTACCAGCATTGTCAATCAAGGCCGGGCTAATGCCTTCGGCCAGCATGGCGATGCCTTCATTGACATAGGTGCCAAAGACCCGGCTTGTATAGAAGCCCCGACTGTCATTGACAACAATCGGCGTCTTCCGGATGGCTTTCACATAATCCATGGAACGGGCCAATGTCTCCTGTGACGTTTCCTTGCCGCAGATAATTTCCACCAGCGGCATTTTATCCACCGGCGAGAAGAAATGCAGACCGATAAAGTTGGCCGGGCGCGCACTTGCTTCGGCAAGGCCGGTAATCGGAAGGGTCGAGGTGTTGGAAGCAAAAATCGCATCATCTGCCAGGACAGCCTCTGATTTTGCGGTGACGCCTGCTTTGATATCACGGTTTTCAAAAACCGCTTCGATTACCAGTTCCGCACCGTCCAGCAAGGCATAATCTGTGGTTGGCGTAATCCGGGCAAGGATGGCATCCGCTTTGCCTTGATCCATTTTCTTCCGGCTGATCGCTTTTGCCAGCAATTTTTCTGAATAGGCTTTACCGCCGTCAGCAGCCGTTTGGTCCTGATCGATTAATACCACATCAATGCCCGCCATTGCTGTTGCATAAGCAATGCCCGCACCCATCATACCCGCGCCCAGAACACCAACTTTGGTGAATTTCTGAGTTGGAATATCTTTGGGCCGGGAGGCCAACTTATTGGCATTTCCAATTCCGAAGAACAGGCTGCGGATCATATTCTTGGCTTCAGGAGAGCTGCATGTTTTAACAAAATAACGGGTCTCTATTTTGAGGCCATTATCGATATTCACGCAGCAACCTTCATAAACACAGGACATGATATTGAGCGCGGCTGGGTAATTGCCCGCCGTTTTCTCCCGCAGCATGGCATTCCCAGCTGTAAAGGTCATCATGCCCGTAGGGCTCATCGGTGCGCCGCCCGGAATGCGGAAGCCCTTTTTATCCCATGGCTGAACGGCATCTTCAGGCTTGGCGTCCAAAATCCACTTTTTGGCAGAAGCGATCAAATCATCCGCTGGCACCACGGCGTGGATCGCCCCTAGTTTCAAGGCTTTCGCAGGGTTCAGATGCGTTCCCTCCAACAAAAGCGGAAGGGCTGCCTGAATACCGATCAGACGTGGCAAGCGCTGTGTTCCGCCGCCGCCCGGAAGCAGGCCAACTTTTACCTCAGGCAGACCGATCTTGGCTTTTGGATTATCCGCCGCAATCCTGTGATGACAGGCGAGGCAAATTTCAAATCCACCGCCAAGCGCTGTTCCATTGATCGCCGCAACAAACGGCTTACCGGATGTCTCAATGGAGCGGAACATCATTTGAAGTTCCATGCCATTTGCAAACATTTCCTCTGCGCCGTTCCAGCCTTGCAACATTTCAAGGTCGGCTCCTGCAATAAAATCGGGTTTGCCAGAGGTGATCACAGCGCCTTTGACAGCATCATCTTCCGTTGCTCGTTTAATCGCGTCCGCAAAAGCAGGAATACTGTCATTATTCAACACATTCATGCTGCGCCCGGGCATATCCCAGGAGATCACAGCAATGCCATCGCCATCTACATCATAATTAATCATCAGTCCGGCCCCTTAAACGCGTTCAATAATGGTTGCAGTTCCCATGCCCGCACCGACACACAGAGTAATCAAAGCTGTATTCTGATCCCGGCGTTCAAGCTCATCGAGAACCGTTCCCAAAATCATCGCCCCGGTGGCTCCCAAAGGATGCCCCATGGCGATCGCACCGCCGTTCACATTAATCTCGCTGTGATCAACGCTCATGACATCCATAAAGCGCAAAACAACACCGGCGAAGGCTTCGTTCAGCTCCCACAAATCAATATCAGCGGCTGTCATGCCCGCTCGCTTCAAGGCTTTTTCAGCGGCATAGCTGGGACCTGTCAACATAATGGAAGGTTCGCTGCCGATGGAGGCAAAAGATTTGAAGCGCGCCCGCGCCTTCCCGTTGATTTTTTCCCCGGCTTCTTTATTGCCAATCAAAACGGCTGCGGCCCCGTCAACAATGCCAGACGAATTGCCCGCATGGTGAACATGATTGAGCTCTTCCACTTCCGGGTAGCGCTGCTTGATGACCGCATCAAACCCATATTGCTGGCCTTGAACCGCAAAAGCCGGATCAAGCGCCCCCAGAGACTGCATGGTTGTGTCAGGACGCATATGTTCATCATGGTCCAGAATGGTCAGTCCGTTCATATCCTTCACAGGAATGACAGACTTCTTGAAATATCCCTCATCCCAGGAATGTTGCGCCCGTTTCTGACTTTCAACAGCATAGGCATCCACGTCATCGCGCGAATATCCCCATTTGGTACAGATCATATCCGCGCCGATCCCTTGCGGGGCAAAATATGTGCCAAAGGCCACTTGCGGATCTGCCGACCAGGCACCGCCCGAAGATCCCATGGGAACACGAGACATGCTCTCCACACCACCGCCAACAGTCAGATCACTTTGACCGGACATCACCTGGGCTGCAGCCATATTGACGGCTTCCAAACCGGAAGCACAGAAACGGTTGATCTGAACGCCCGATGCGGTTTCAGCGTAGCCTGCATGCAGCGGCGCTACGCGGCCGATAACGGCCCCTTGCTCTCCCACCGGCTCCACGCAACCAAGGACCACATCATCCACAAGGGAGGTATCGAGGTCGTTCCGCTCCTGCACGGATTTCAAAGCTGTCGCCGCCAGATTAACTGGCGTTACTTCGTGAAGAGAGCCACTGGCGCGTCCTTTGCCGCGCGGGGTTCTTACGGCATCAAAGATAAATGCTTCTGTCATTTCTTCCTCCTGTCGCCTCTCTTAAAGGGAGCGGCTGATGATTTCTTTCATGATTTCATTTGTGCCGCCATAAATGCGTTGCACCCGAGCATCGGCATAGGATCTGGCGACCCTATATTCCCACATAAAGCCGTATCCACCATGGAGCTGCAAACACTCGTCGATCATTTTATTTTCAAGATCAGAGGTCCAGTATTTCGCCATGGCTGCAGTTGGTACATCCAGCTCGCCTTTCAGCAATTCTTCGATACATTTATCGACAAAAACACGGGCAATCTGGACCTCAGTTTTCATTTCCGCCAGCTTGAACTTGGAGTTCTGGAACTGAATGATGTTCTTGCCAAAGGCCGAACGCTCTTTAGTATATTCAATGGTCTCGTCCAGAACGGCTTCCATTGTCGCTGTGGCACCAATGGCAATTTGCAATCGCTCCCAGGCCAGTTCCTGCATCAGGCAGAAGAAGCCTTTACCTTCCCCGCCAAGCATGTTGCTGGCAGGAACACGGACATCATCAAAAAACAGTTCGGCTGTGTCCTGGGCTTTGAGCCCCAGTTTGTCCAGATTACGGCCTTTTTCAAACCCTGGCGTTCCAGCTTCAACCAGGAACAGGCTTGTGCCCTTTGCGCCCGCGTCAGGATCAGTTTTGGTGACCACAATAACCAGATCGCTCATGTAACCATTGGTGATAAAGGTTTTGGATCCGTTGATGATATAGTCGTCCCCGTCTTTAACTGCCCGGGTCTTGACCCCTTGCAAATCCGAACCAGCGCCCGGCTCGGTCATCGCAATTGCGCCAATCATTTCGCCGCTGGCGAGCTTAGGCAGATATTTTTTCTTCTGCTCTTCCGTACCGTAATTCAGGATGTAAGGCGCGACAATTTCAGAGTGAAGCCCAAAGCCCGGCCCGGATGCCCCGGCCCGGGATTGTTCTTCCATCATGATGATGCTGTAGAGTTTATCCGCCCCGGCGCCGCCATATTCTTCCGGGATCGGCATACACAATAAGCCATGCTTGCCTGCTTCGCTCCAAGCTTCCCGACTGATATGCCCGTCTTTTTCCCATTGTGCATGATAAGGCATGATATGCTCATCATAGAAGCGGCGAACGGATTCGCGGAAAATGTTATGCTCTTCTTCAAAAAGAGTTCTCTCCATCATCTCAGAATTCCCTTAATTTATTGTTTTAATTCATTTTATTAAAGACAATTGACAAATTGTCATTTTCTTGACGCACAAATCCACGCGGGATTAAAAAAGGCGGTAACAGTCTTCACTATTACCGCCGCCGTTTCAACCGCTCAAATTCAGAAAGCTTCCGCTTCAAGCGCCATCATGGTTTCTGACCCGGCGCTCATCTTCACCAGAAGGGAGGAAACATCCGGGATCATCCTCTCGAAGAAGAATTTCGCCGTGATCAGTTTTGTTTCAAAAAACTGCGGATCATCCGTCCCTTCGGCCAGCTTTTCCTGGGCAATCTTTGCCATCTGAGCCCACATGAACCCAAGAGCTACCAAGCCGAACATCCGTAGATATTCAGTCGATGCCGCGCCCGCTTCATCGGGGTTTTTCATCCCTTTTTCACCCAGCATGGCTGTGCCTTGCTGAAGTTTGGCAAAGGCCTTGGCGAGCGGCAGGACATAAACTTTCAGCTCAGGGTTCATCATATTTTCCTGAATGAAAGCATCTACCGGATGGAAGAACTGACGCAAGGAGCGTCCGAGATTAGCGGGAATTTTACGGCCCACCAGATCCAATGCCTGAATACCGTTCGCCCCTTCATAAATCTGGGTAATCCGCGCGTCCCGAACAAACTGCTCCATTCCCCATTCGTGGATATAACCGTGGCCGCCATAACATTGCATGGCGGTTGCACTCAGCTCAAATCCCATATCGGTGAAATAAGCTTTGATCACCGGCGTCAAAAGACCCAGGGCTTCATCCGCAGCTTGACGGCCTTCCGCTTCCGGGTGCTTTTCAACCATATCGACTTGCAGACCCGCCCAGAGGCCCAGCGCCCTTGCGCCTTCAGTAAAGGCTCTGCACATCAGAAGATTTCGGCGAATATCCGGATGCACGATGATCGGGTCCGCCGCTTTTTCAGGTGCTTTCACCCCTGAAATCGACCGGCCCTGAATGCGATCCTTGGAGTATTCAACAGCGTTCTGATAGGCAACCTCGGCCTGAGACATTCCCTGAATACCGACGCCAAGACGGGCTGCATTCATCATGGTGAACATCGCCCGCATGCCCTTATGAGCATCTCCCAACAGATAGCCGGTAGACTCCTCATAATTCATCACGCAAGTGGAATTACCGTGAATACCCATCTTGTGTTCGATGGATCCGCAGGAGACGCCATTTTCCTGTGCAGGATTTTCATTCTCGTCGAGTGTAAACTTCGGGACAATAAAGAGAGAAACCCCTTTAATGCCGTCAGGTCCGCCTGGAATTTTAGCCAGAACCAAATGGATGATGTTATCAGCCATGTCATGTTCACCGGCCGAGATAAAGATCTTGGTACCGGTAATTTTATAAGACCCGTCTTCCTGAGGAACGGCTTTGGTCCGCATCAGGCCCAGATCCGTTCCGCAATGTGGCTCGGTCAGGTTCATGGTTCCGGTCCAGTCACCGGAAATCATCTTCGGCAACCACATCCGCTTTTGTTCGTCTGTACCATGCTTGTTGATAGATGCCATAGCACCATGTGTCAGCCCCGGATACATACCGAACGCCATGTTGGCGGAACTCATCATTTCAGCAATCGCAGTACCGATCACATGAGGCAGACCCTGCCCGCCATATTCGGGATCGGAATCAACCCCCATCCAGCCGCCTTCACGGTAATGATCAAAAGCTTCCTTGAACCCGGCAGGTGTTGTGACTTCTCCGTCTTTCCACGTACAACCTTCCTTATCACCGCTCTGATTGAGAGGCTGGATCACCTCTTCCATCATTTTCGCGCCTTCACTCAGGATCGCATCCACCATATCCGGCGTTGCATCTTCAAAACCCGGCATATTGGTCATCTTGTCCAGACCCAACAGGTCATTGAGAACAAATTTGATGTCTTTTACAGGGGCGTTATAAATAGGCATTTTCCAAACTCCCTTAATTACGCAATGGCTTGCCGGTGGTCAGCATATGCTCGATCCGGTCAAGAGTTTTGTGGTTCTTGATAAGTGTCATGAAGCCTTCCTGTTCCAGCTGCAGGAGCTTTTTCTCCGTCACCGGTTCGGTCATGTCCGTATCGCCGCCCGACAGCACCCGGGCAACCTGACCGCTGACAACAGCATCATAGGCAGTGGCCCGGCCCATGGTGACAAAACCGGAAACAGCCATATCAAAGGCGGCCGCAGCGGTTGGTCCGGGAAGATTGGCTTCCTGTTTCTCAGGCGCTTCATAATTCTCAGCCAGCGCCAGTGCTTTCTTCTTGGCGTCGGCCAGAACACGCTTGCGGTTCATGGTCACCTCATCGCTTGGACGCAGGATCATCATATCCCGTGCTTCAGCAGCACTGGTTGCCACTTTTGCCGTAGAAATGGCTTCGAAAACACCTGATAATGCCGGCATGGCGCCGCCCGGACGTTTCTTGTTATTCATTGCCCGCATCACCAGCTCTTTACAGCCGCCAAATCCGGGGATAACACCAACGCCGACTTCCACCAACCCCATATAGCTTTCTGCATGGGCCTGAACAGCATCTGCCGCCAGCACAATCTCACAGCCGCCGCCCAGCGCCATTCCGGCAGGCGCTGCAACAACAGGGAAAGAAGCATATTTCAATTTCATCAGGGCATTTTGGCCTTCAGAAATCGAGTTTTCAATAACCGGCCACATAGCCGCATTGGCGGCAAAAAGCGCAAGACCGACATTGGCACCAACCGAGAAATTATCCCCGTCATGACCAATCACCAATGCCTTGAAGCCTTTTTTGTCAAGCTTGGACGCCTGTCCGAGCATGGTCACAATATCCTGATCGATCGCGTTCATTTTTGTATGAAGCTCAAGACAGGCAACACCATCACCCAGATCCCAGATACTGGCGCCTTTGTTTGACATCAGTGGCTCACTTCCCCGTTTGATGTCGGCCAGCGCCCACGCCCCATCTGCAACAGGAACAACGGCATACTCGCCTTCCGTCGTCATATAGAGAGCGTCGCTTCCTTCTTCTTTATAAAGCGGTCGGTCTCCCACTTTTTTCAGAAATTCCGGAACCGGCATTCCTTCCGCGGCCAAACGCTCGATGAAATACTGGTTCCCCAACTGGTTAAGCTGTTCAAATGGGCCATATTTCCAGGCATAGCCTGTTTTCATAGCGCTATCGATCGCGATGATATCGTCTGAAATCTCGCCAACCAGAGACGCCGCATAGGAAATAACCTTGGACAAGATGGTCCAGGCGTATTTTCCGCCCACATCATCTGTCTCGACAAGCGCCTGTAATCCTTTTCTCGCCGCCTTGACAGAAGCAAGTCTCGGTTTCTGCGCCTTGGCATATTCACCGGTCTTCAGATTTCGCGCTTCCTTGGTTTTTTTGCCACCATCCTTATTGATGCGATAAAAACCACCCTTGCCTTTACGGCCGGTATATCCTTCCTCAATCATCTTTGAAATGGTGGCTACCATTGGATGGTTGTCATCATATTCCTGACAGAACGGATCACTCTCTGGAAGCTCGTTCAACATGGATTGGTTGACTTTTGGCCCCAGATCAATACCGGTCAGATCACCCAGTCCGAAGATACCAGTATTGGGAATACCCATCGGCTTTCCGCAAACGGCATCCGCTTCTTCAACGGACATATCAAGATCAAACGCAGATTTGATGGCAACAAATGACCAGTAGATACCGATACGATTCCCGATAAATCCAGGTGTATCATAGCAATCCACAACTTCTTTACCCAAAGCGACATCCGCAAACTGGCGAAGATCTTCAATGGCATCGTCCCGTGTCAATTCTCCCTTTACCAGCTCGAACAAACGCATATACCGGGGCGGATTAAAGAAATGGGTAATCGCAAAATCCTGCTGCAAACTGTCCGGCATACCGTCCATCAGTGTTTTGAGCGGAATTGTCGAAGTATTGGAGCTGACAACAGATCCCTTTTTGCGCACAGCTTCCAATTTCTGATACAAATCCTGCTTCAGATTTGGCAGCTCGATAATCGCTTCAACAATCCAGTCGCAGTCAGCAACCAGATCCAGATTGTCTTCTAAATTACCTGTCGTGATCAGCTTGGCATTGCGTTTATGCATGAAAGGAGCTGGCTTGGTCTTCAGCATTGTTGCCACAGCCCCTTCCGCCAGCATATTGCGATTTTTCGCATCTTCCGGAACGATGTCCAGAAGAACAGCTGGAATGCCTGCATTGGCGACATGGGCGGCAATCGCAGCACCCATGACACCGGCACCGATAACGGCTACTTTTTCAATAGCCATAATCAGCATGCCTCCAATACTGTTGCAATACCCTGACCACCACCAATACACTGCGTCGCAAGACCCAGAGACTTGCCTTCCCGCTGAAGCAGGCTGGCAACTTTACCGGTGATACGGGCACCGGTTGCGCCCATCGGGTGACCCAGTGCAATCGCGCCGCCATCCAGATTGGTATTGTCATATTTCATGCCGGATTCTTTCAACACAGCAAGGGACTGGGCAGCAAACGCTTCGTTCAATTCAATGATATCGATATCGGCCAATGTCAAGCCAGCGCGCTTCAACGCTTTTTCTGTGGCAGGCACAGGACCAATTCCCATGATTTCTGGCGCGCAGCCCGCAATGGCTATGGATTTGATCCGCGCCATTTTCTTCAGGCCATTGGCATCCGCATACTCTTCGGAGCAAACAAGCGTGGCTGAAGCGCCGTCTGTCAGAGGGGATGATGTTGCTGCCGTTACACTACCGCTCTCATCGAAAGCCGGCTTGAGGCCTGAGAGTGTTTCCAGAGTTGTTTCAGGGCGGATACAACCATCCTGTTCAACCCGAATATTGCCATCAACAATCGGAATGATCTCATCGCTGAATTTACCTGCTTCGCGCGCAGCAGCAGCACGGGCATGGCTCTCGACGGCCATTTCTTCCTGTTCCTGGCGAGAGATAGAGTATTGCTGTGCCAGGTTTTCAGCAGTAATCCCCATGGAGACATAGGCTTCAGGATAGTCTTTATAAAGCTTTGGATGCGGTGCAGGGTTAAATCCGCCCATCGGAACTCGTGTCATGCTTTCAATACCGCCGCAGATAAAAACGTCACCCGCGCCCATCTGGATCGCGCCCGCAGCCATGTGAATGGCCTGCATGGAAGAGCCGCAAAACCGGTTTACGGTCGTGGCTGCAGCTGATTTTGGAATGCCTGCGAGAAAGCTGATAATACGGGCAACATTCAATCCTTGTTCTGCTTCCGGAAAGGCGCTGCCGATAATCACATCCTCGATATCGTCAACATTGACACCTGTTTTTTCAATCAGTCCCTTGACAACCTGTCCGGTCATTTCGTCAGGCCTGACTTTTATCAATTCGCCTTTGTTGGCAAGGGTAAAGGGAGAGCGGGCGTATCCTGCGATGACCACATTCTTCATAATCCGTATTTCCTTTCAGCAAACCTCTTCCGATCAGTTGGGAAGGGCGTTATTTATGCGATTACTGTTTTACGTCACTGAATTACTGGTCCGAGTGACAATATAGTTCAAAAAATCGGAGACTGGGATTGTCAGGCAAGTTTTTTGGCAACTTTCGTATTACCCTGTTCCTGCATGACAAGATGTTCCTTCAAATCCGCGATACCTTCTTCAAGCTCGCCGATAGCTTCGTTAATGTCTTCGCGCTGGGTTTTGAGCTTATCAAGCTGATCCTGGCATTTCTGCAATGTATATTTCAGCTGCTCACCTGCTTCACCTTCAGGGCTATACAGATCGATCATCTTCTTGATGTCCTGCAGACTAAAACCCAGGCGCCGCCCCCGTAATATCAGTTTGAGCCTCGCTCGATCACTTCGGGAGTAAACCCGCGTCAAACCTTCACGCATTGGTTCGACGAGCCCCTTGTCTTCATAGAAGCGGATTGTTCGGGACGTTACACCAAATTCCTCGGCCAAATCCGTTATAGAATATCGTTTTTCACTCATATCAATAGTCCAAAATACCTGTCAGACGATGCCTCTAATGTAGTTGACGTTTACGTAAACGTCAATTTTCGTTTACGTAAACGTAAAAAAAATACAAAATTTGGTCACAAATACGTGCATATTGATATTTTTTTTGCTATTGTCGCGTGTCGCAATAGGTACGCGTTCACGCGAGACGGTCGAATGACAGACAAATTAGCAGAATTTTGGGAGTATAAACCGCTTGAAACGCGGATTAGCTCGATTTCCTATTGTCATCACCTTTGTCTTTCTGTCCTTCAATCAATTTCTTCAAAAAGTGCATCATATTTCTGTATAATCAGCAGTCTCAGAATGTATGCATGCGCTCTTTCTAGGAATCCCATCACATGCATATTATCAAATATGTACAATGAACGACAGATTTCTTGCACTTAAGCAAGCATCCGCAGGAACGAGGAGAAGCCAGCTGACATAAGTAAATGGGGCGCAACCAAACTAAATAGTGCCAAAAGGGGGAGCACATATTATGGAACTAAATACATCTGTTAACAGGGATTACACAGATCTTGACGGTGTTTTACCAAGAGCCAGCAAGATCTTAAAATCAATTGGCAATCAACGCCGACTTGAAATCTTGGCCTGCTTATCTCAACAGGAATTATCTGTAGGTGAGCTTGAAAGAAAAATAAAAATTAGCCAATCAGCACTTTCCCAACACCTGGGAAGACTACGCAGAGATGACATCGTTACTACACGAAGAGAAGCACAGACAATTTATTATTCTCTGTATAGCGACAATATACTTAAGCTTCTTAAATCTATTCATATGACAGCCGTTCAATCTTGAAATTCTGTTTTTTTATTCTTTTTTTCAAAGGAGATATTACATTTTCGACCTAACTATTGTATAGGCAGGAATAGTTCGATTAACACTTACCAGAAAATCCGGTAATATTTGACTATGCCTGTCTATCTTCCCATTGCTGAGATCTCGGTCAATTTATTTTTGATTGTGGGTATGGGTGGGGCCGTAGGTCTTCTTTCGGGAATGTTTGGCGTCGGCGGGGGTTTCCTGATGACCCCTCTCCTTATCCTGACCGGCATCCCGCCGGCGGTCGCCGTGGCAACAGGTGCAAACCAGTTGGTTGCCGCCAGTGTATCTGGCGTGTTGGCTCATTGGCGGCGCGGCAATGTCGACATTAAAATGGGGATCGTTCTTCTGATCGGCGGTGTCGCGGGCTCCTCTCTCGGTACCTGGATATTCGCTCTGTTGAAATCTGCAGGGCAAATTGATCTAATGATCTCCCTCTCTTATGTCATCTTTCTCGGCATTATCGGCGGGCTCATGCTGTTTGAAAGCCTGGGCGCCTTGCTACGAAGCCGTAAAGGGACCCAGAAACGGAAGAAACTACACCAGCATTACTGGATTCACGGCCTGCCCTTTAAAATGCGGTTTCGCAAATCGAAGCTTTATATCAGCGCCTTGATGCCGTTGGGCCTTGGTTTCTTTGTCGGCATTCTGTCAGCAATCATGGGGGTCGGAGGTGGCTTTGTCATGGTTCCCGCCATGATTTACCTGCTGGGCATGCCGACCTCGGTTGTCATTGGAACCTCCCTGTTCCAGATCATTTTTGTGACCGCGAATGTGACCTTCCTGCAGTCCATCGCGACACAAACCGTTGATGTCATGCTCGCACTGCTCTTGATGAGCAGCGCTGTTGTCGGCGCGCAATTTGGAACGCGCATCGGTGCCAAAATGAAAGGGGAGCAGCTTCGCTCCCTGCTGGCGCTCCTGGTTTTGATTGTGTGCCTGAAACTGGCAACGGACCTCATCCTCACACCAGAAGACCTCTATTCTTTCGGCATCGTGGAAGGGGGAAGCTGACATGCAGTTTTCCTTCCCAAAGGCACTGAATTTTCTGCTGTCGGCACCGCTTATTCTGCTCCTCACCCTCCCGACGGCTCGGGCGGACGGATCTCTGGTAACCGATATTTCCTCTCATCTGATTTCTGTTACATCGGACTTTACCGGGACGGATCTCTTGCTCTTTGGAACAGTGCTGACCAATACAGGTGCGGAGGAGACGGAACAGGGCGACATTATTGTTGTGGTGCGCGGGCCGGAAAAAGAAGTCATTGTACGCAAAAAAGAACGGGTCGCAGGAATTTGGGCAAACACAAAAGCGATTACACTTACAAAAGTTCCAACTTTTTACGCCTCTGCCAGTAATCGGCCTGTCGAGGAAATAACATCCCCCAAAACATTGAGCCGATTACGCATAGGACCAGATCGCCTGGTCTTTTCGTCAAAGCAAAAAGGCAAGGACAGTTTTGACTTTAAAAAAGCAGTCATCCGACAGCAAAAAGCGTCGGAGCTATATACGGACAGTCAATCAACTGTCCATTTTCTGGGTCCGTCCCTGTTTAGAACATCCATCCATTTTCCAGCCAATGTCTCCGTTGGGAATTATACAGCCGAATTCTATCTATTCCGCGGCGGGGAATTGATCAGCGCCCAGTCGTCCCCGCTTTTCATCAAGAAATTTGGACTGGGTCGACGCATCTTTGATTTCGCACAGACTTACCCCGCGCTGCACGGACTTGCTGCCATTATCATTGCCTTGTTTGCTGGCTGGGTGGCCTATGCCCTTTTCCGGAAAGACTGACGTTAAACCCGCCGTCCTTGTCAAATTGATCATTTGCATGTCATTCATATTCTGATATGCGTATCAGGAGCAATCAGCTCGGGGCACTCAAATAACAAAATCAATCACGCCTTCCCCGCCGGAGTTATCTGTTGCCAAAGCAACGCAATACTGAATTTACCATCGAGGCTGTGAGCGTAATCGCGCTATGCTTTTTCATCGGCATGGTCGGGCGGATGATACCAGAGCATTTCCCAAATCTTCTGGGGCCCATGACCAATGAGTTTGGCTGGGGCCGGAGCGAAATCACTTCCATCTTCTCTGTCTGCGCGTTGGTCACCGGATTATCCGGCCCCTTTGCTGGATATCTGTTTGACAAAGTTGGCCCTCAGAAACTGTTCGCCCTGGGTTTCTGTTTTGCTGGCGGCGGCCTTATAACGGCAGGCTATGCTCAATCCCTGTGGCAACTTTATACAGGATTGGGTTTATTTGTCGGCTTCGCCACGGCCTGTTGCGGCAACGTGGCGCATTCAGCCCTTATAAGCCGATGGTTTCGCGAAAAACTGCCTCTTGCTCTGTCGATTATTTTTTCGTCTTTAGGCGCAGGCAGTTTTTTTGGCCTCCTGATTTCTCAGCTGTTAATAAGCCATTATGGCTGGCGAGGTGCGGAAATATTTATGGGGATCGGTGTCTTGTGTGTCTTACCAATCCTCCTGGTTCTCCCTTGGCGGAAACTGGCACGGGGCAGACGTTTCGCGCCCTCCAGCTCAGCCGCCGGATCGCCCGGGCATGAGAAAATCTGGACCCTTAAAGCGGCGGTCAAAACACCCGGCTTCTGGGGATTTACGGCTGTATTCTTTATTACAGCCAACGGAATGTATTCGGTCATCATACAAAGTGTAACCTATTTGATTGAAGCAGGTATGCCGCCTCTGGAAAGCTCCTTTAATGTCGGACTCACCGGCATTTTTATTCCCGTTGGCATGATTTCCTGCGGTTACCTGCTAACCCGTATGAACATCATCCTCGTCGCGTTTGCGACATATCTGGTGACGATCGCCGGCGTCTTGTGTCTCTGGTTGTTTGAAGGGCCTGAAACCAATTGGGCAATCTTCGGTTTCATTTTATTCTTCGGCTTAACCATGGGAACCCGGGGGCCTGTCATCGGATCTCTCGCCGCCAAATTGTTTCGCGGTAAGAATTTCGGGATCATTTTTGGCTGCATTACGACCGGAGGCGGCCTGGGCGCTGCGTCAGGATCGTTCCTAAGCGGATGGATTTATGATATGACCTTAAGCTATCAAGACGTTTTTACATTTTCGGTGGCTTGCCTGACCCTGGGCTTTCTGCCCTTTGTGGTAATCCCGACCATCCGAAAGCTGGGCTAACAATAATAAACGAGAAAAAAATGATCATCTCAGTTGAAGAATTGGCACGCAAAATTCCAGATGGATCCAAACTCGCCGTCCCGGCGGATTATGCTGGCATCTCCATGGAAACCACCCGAGCCCTTATCCGCCGCCGCGCCCGTGATCTTCACATTGTCGGTGTTCCCACCAGTGGCCTGCAAAGTGAATTATTGATCGGCGCTGGCTGTGTCGCCATTTTCGAAAGCTCCGCCCTAACCCTGGGAGAATATAATCCACCACCGCGGTTTAGCGAGGCGGTCAAGGAAGGGAGCCTCAAGCTGGTGGATGCAACTTGCCCGGCAATCCACGCAGCGTTGCAAGCTTCACAGAAAGGCGCGCCCTTCATGCCGCTGCGCGGGATCATTGGCAGTGACATTCTGAAGCATCATCCTGACTGGAAAGTCATGGACAACCCCTTTTCCGAGGAAGAGGATCCAGTCGTTGTCATTCCGGCAATTCAGCCCGATGTTGCTTTATTTCATGCGCCGCTTGCGGACAGGCACGGGAATGTCTGGGTTGGCAGACGCCGGGAACTGGTGAATATGGCACAAGCCTCCAAGACAGCGTTGGTCACCGTTGAAGAGATAACGGACGACAATCTTCTGGAAGATGAAAAAACGGCGTCGGGCACCCTGCCGTCTCTCTATATCGGTGGCATTGCGCATTGTGAAAATGGTAGCTGGCCACTGGGGTTTTGGCATGGCAAGGGAGAGGATGCCGATCATCTGGCCCGTTATGTCACGCAAGCAAAAACCAGTGAAGGGTTTGCAGCCTATCTGGATGAGTATGTCTACAGCGGAGGCTGCTCATGACCATAAACAACGAGAGAAAGGCGCTTATCTGCTTTATTTCCAATTTACTCAAAGACTGTAACCATGTAGCTGTGGGCGCGTCCTCCCCCATTCCCGGGGCTGCAGCCCTACTGGCCAGGCAAATGTGGAACGCGCCCCGGCATATCAATATTCTGGGCTCCGTCAAAAACAACTTCTTTACCAATGGCGCCCAGGAACTGTTTGACTGTGCTGCACAAGGGCGTATAGACGCTTTTTTTCTTGGCGGTGGCCAAATTGATGGCGGCGCCAACATCAATCTGATGGGCCGGGGGGAATATCCTCATCAAAAACCCAGATGGCCTGGTACTTTTGGCTCTGCCTATCTTTATTTTCTGATTCCAAAAGTAATTCTGTTTCGTGAAGAGCATACCCGCCGTGTCCTGGTCGACAAAGTTGATTTCATCAGTGCGCCGGGAACGTCGGATGAAACAGTCTATCGGCAAGGCGGCCCGTACGGGCTTCTGACCAACAAGGCATTTTTCCGGTTTCAAAAGGACACGAAGCGCTTTCGTCTGGTTACCGTTCATCCAGGCAGCTCACTTGAGGATATTTTGGACAATACCGGATTTGCCTTTGACTATGACAAAACAGTTCCCGTTACCTCAAAACCGGACACTGCACTGCTGGATATGCTGGAACAAGATGTCAGCAAGTCCGTCGGGGAAATCTACCCCCAATTTGCCCAGAGCCTATTTGGTGATACTGTAGCCTGAGAGATCTGCGCAGTCCCTGATTTAGTATTATGAAGGAAAAGAAGAACAAATGTCCAAGCAAGGAGCATTGACCGGGCTAAAGGTCGTTGATTTGTCCAGAGTTCTGGGCGGCCCTTTCTGCACCCAAATTTTGGCAGATCATGGTGCAGAAGTGATCAAGATCGAACCTCCGCAAGGAGACGAAACCCGGACCTGGGGCCCTCCTTTTGACGATGCAGGACTGGCCGCTTATTTTTCAGGAGCCAATCGGAACAAGCGCTCGATCGCTCTGGATATCCGGAGTGAAAAAGGCAGAGAAATCTTGCTGAAATTGCTTGAAACCGCCGATATCATGGTTGAAAATTTTAAAACCGGATCGCTTGAGAAATGGGGACTTGGATATGAAGGGATTCTCTCCAAAGAATTTCCCCGCCTTATTCATTGCCGGGTAACGGGATTTGGAGCCGATGGTCCTTTTGGCGGTTTCCCGGGATATGATGCTGTCATTCAAGCTTGGGCAGGCCTTATCAGCGTCAATGGCTCTCCTGAATCCGGTCAGGTCCGCATTGGCATTCCTCTTGTTGATCTCGGAACCGGCATGAATGCCGTTATCGGTATTCTAATGGCGGTCAATGAAAGACATACCTCTGGCAAGGGACAGTCTGTGGAGGCCTCCCTTTATGATACGGGTATTCAGTTACAGCATCCTCACGCGCCAAATAATCTAATGAGTGGCAAAGCCCCAAAACTCACCGGCAATTCCCACCCGAATATTGCCCCCTATGATCTTTATGAAACAGCGACAACGCCGGTCTTCCTCGGCATTGGGAATAACGGGCAGTTCCGCAAGCTTTGTACAGCGCTCGGGCAGCCAGATGTTCCCGCAGATCCGCGTTTTGCAGATAATAGCGCCCGGCTCGAACATCGTGATGCGCTCAACGATCTGTTAAGCAAAGCCCTTGGAGATAAAGAGGGCGTTGAATTTGCAACAGAATTGTTAAAAGCCGGTGTCCCCGCGGGCGCTGCCATGTCAGTACCCGATGCCCTCAACCACCCCCATACCCGGCACCGGGAAATGGTTGTTGAAAAAGATGGGTATCAGGGAACCGGTATCGCGATCAAAATGAGTCGCACGCCCGGATCTCTAAGATCTGTCCCGCCCGGATTTGGGGCAAATGGTCGCGACATTCTCGGGGAATTAGGATATTCTGAAGATAACATCACCTCTCTTTCTGAAGACGGGGTTCTGTGGGAAAATCCAAAAACCTGACATCTGTCACTTGACGATCCAACCTGGGCGCTTAACAATATTCAACAAATTGATGCTGCGAGCTAGACAGCATCCTCTGCAAGGAATGGACACATAGAATGGTCAAATTTGGCGTCAATCAATCGGTAGATCGGGTCGAAGACAATCGTCTTGTAACAGGGGCAGGGCAATATACCGACGACATCACGGTCGAAGGTCAGCTTTATGCCTATATGCTGCGCTCTCCCGTCGCCCATGCCAAAATTCTGTCTCTTGACATTGAAGATGCCCGGCAGGCTCCGGGTGTCGTCGATATCATTACCGGACAGGAGCTCAGCGCAGCAAAAGCCAATGAACTGCCCTGCATGATTCCGCTCAAGAACCGGGATGGCAGCAACCGCGCTGATCCAGGGCATCCTGTTCTTGCAACCGATGAAGTGCGGTATGTCGGCGATAATGTTGCGTTGGTGATTGCCGAAACTCTGGCCGAGGCCAAAGATGCTGCTGAACTTATCTATGTCGATTTTGATGAGCTGGACGCCGTTACCGATACGGGAACAGCGGCAGAAGACGGCAAGCCGCAAGTTCATACTACCGCGGCCAATAATACTGCTTTTGATTGGGAGCATGGCTCCGGCGATGACGTCGACGCCCTTTTTGCGAAAGCCTCTCATGTCACTTCGGTTGATCTTGTGAACAACCGGGTTGTTGTCAATTCCATGGAACCGCGCGGGTTGATCGCGGACTGGAATGCTGATGAAGAGAAAATGACGGTTCATATGGGAACACAGGGAGGCTGGGTTCTCAAAGGCCTTTTGGCAAACGCCATTTTGCATGTTCCCGAAGACAAGGTTCGCGTGATTACCCCGGATGTTGGCGGGGCATTCGGTATGAAGCTGTTCTTCTATTCGGAACTGGCCGCAACGGTTTGGGCTTCTCGTAAACTGGCTCGCCCAATCAAATGGATTGGCGAACGCAGCGATGCCTTCTTGTCAGACACGCAAGGCCGGGACCATGTGACGAAAGCAGAGCTTGCTTTTGATGCCAATCACAAGATTCTGGGAATGCGTGTACGAACTCATGCCAATCTTGGAGCGTATCTCTCCAGCTTTGGTCCGATGATCCCGACCATGGCAGCCGTGAAGGTGCTACCGGGCGTTTATGATATTCCGGCCCTTCACTATCACTGCATTGGCGTCTTTACCAATACGGTGCCGGTTGATGCCTATCGCGGCGCGGGCCGTCCCGAAGCAATTTATGTTATCGAACGTCTGATGGACAGCGCCGCGATGGAGTTGGGCATTGGACCTGACGAAATCCGCCGCAAAAACTTTATCCCGACCTCCGCCATCCCTTATACAACGGCTACCGGCTGTGTTTATGACAGCGGAGAATTTGAAAGGGTTATGGACAAAGCACTTGAAAACGCAAACTGGGGGGACTTCAGTACCCGGAAAAACCAGTCCGCCGCCAGTGGGAAAATTCGCGGTATGGGTATGTGTTTCTATATTGAAGCAACGGCCGGCAATCCGACAGAGACCGCAACAATCCGCTTTGAAGACAACGATATTGTCACCCTCGCTGTTGGAACCCAGTCTTCCGGTCAGGGCCATTCAACCGCTTATGCACAGGTCTTGGCAGACCGCATTGGTGTGCCATTTGAAAATATCCGTATTATCCAGGGAGACACGGACAAAATCAAAACTGGTGGCGGAACGGGAGGATCTCGCTCTCTGACCACGCAAGGACCCGCCATTCATGCAGCCAGTGACGAAGTCATCAACAAAGGAATGCAACTCGCCGGACATCTTCTTGAAGCTTCCGCCGCAGATATCGAATTTTCGGCAGAAGAAGGCTCTTTTTCGATTGCCGGAACCGACCGAAAAATCGGTATTCTGGAAGTTGCTCATCGGGCGAGAGGTCTTGGGCAATTGCCTGAAGGGCTCGAAGAAGGCCTGGACAGTGAAGGGAGCTTTACTGTGGAAGCCTTCACCTATCCCAATGGCTGCCATATCGCCGAAGTGGAGATAGATCCTCATACAGGGACGACAGAGGTTGTTCGCTACGTCATTGTCGATGATTTCGGTACGATCATCAATCCGGCCCTTGTCCGTCATCAGGTTATTGGGGGTATTGGCCAGGGCATAGGGCAGGCGCTGACCGAGAATACAATCTATGCGGAAGACGGGCAGCTCTTGACCGGCTCCTTCATGGATTACGGAATGCCACGGGCCGATAACATTCCGCTCGATATGCAATATGAAACCATCGAAATTCCCTGCACAATGAACCCGATGGGTGTGAAAGGGTGCGGCGAAGCTGGCTGCATCGCGGCGCCGCCTGCCATCATCAATGCAACCGTTGATGCTCTTAAGGAGCGAGGCATTAAACATATCGATATGCCCGCGACACCTCTCAAAGTCTGGAGCCTGCTGCAAGAAGCAAGCTAACCGGCTGAATTAAATACACTAATTTTCTTACCCCGAAAAAAAACAACTTTTCGGGGTATTTTTTTCTTTGTTTCTCTCAGCGCTGCCATATGGTTACTAATATAATAATTTTCTAATTTATTGAAATTTTGTGATGTTTTGAACTGTTCCACGAACGGGAGGACGTTGTGACAAGGCAGCGAAATGAGGCATTTATCGACAGCATCATAGAGGACATCCTGTATGGAAATGTTGAAAAGACTCTCGCCTGTTTTGACTCAAATGCCGAGATCCACATTTGCCTCGGCAATCAGCTCTATACAGACAGCTACGCAGCGACCTTCATGGGGCATTCCGGGATCACAAACTTCCTCAGTCTTTCCAGGCAATTTGTCGAATTCATTCATTTTACGCCCAATGAATATCATCATGAGAACAACAAGATGATCGTTCGCGGATTGTTGGAGTGTCAGATGACAACCACCGGAAGTCTTTGGTCATCCACCTGGATGCAAATCTGGACAATGAAAGAGGAAAAGGTTGCAAAATTGCGAATGTTTGCCGATTTTGAAGCAGCCGCTCTTGCAGATCCCGTTCAAAAAGAAACCCGCTCGCTCGCGGGCTCTCATCACTAAAATTTAAGCTCTGAATACTGAGTTGACCCGCGCGGATTCCCACACATCCTGATGTTGCTTCTCTTTGCAAACACAGAGAAGGCCTGATGATTTGCGTCTGCCAATCAGATTTTATTGACACCTGAAGTGTCATGTAATAAAGTGACTGAAATTAGCAACTGAGGTGTCATTTAATGTCTATGGGCGCAACGCAGCTTTATGCGGTTATCCGTCATTTAAGGCCGGCCTTCAAACATATCTCCAAGCTGGTTGAAATCAGGAGCGCAGAGGCTGGCCTGACTATTGGAATGCGCGCCGTTCTGGAACAGTTATATGAAGAAGGACCGAAGACAGTTCCGGATATCGCTCGCTCCCTCATGGTGGAACGGCAATATATTCAAAGAACCGCCAATGCCCTCATGGCCGAGAAACTTATCAGCCGGCTTCCTAATCCTGCTCACAAAAAATCCTGGATATTTGACCTGACAGAAGAAGGGGGGCATCGCTTTACATCTCTCAAACGAAGAGAGATAGCGATACTGCAAAAGATCGCGAAAGATCTTTCAGCCTCGGAAATCGCATCTGCGATCACGGTTATGAGTACCCTGTCTGAAACATTCAATAGGCTGGTCAAACAAGAACAACATCTCTCAAAAGGAGAATGAAATGCTCGAAAATGCCGCCCTTCTGGTCATCGATATCCAGAAAGACAACGTCTCTCCGGATGGCCCATATCCCTTTGACCAGAGCAATGTCGACAGGCTCATCGAAACCGTGAACAGTCTGACAGCATCCTGCAAAGAAAAGAACGTTCCGGTGTTCTTTATCCGTCAGGTTTTTGATGGTTTCCTGGGAACGCTGATCTCGAAGCTTTTCCTCAAAGGCATCACACTCAAAGGAGAACCCGGTGCAGAACTGGATGATCGCCTGAATGTGGAGCACGGGCTCTGTCTCGACAAGCCGGCGCAAAACAGTTTTTCCAAAACGGACCTCGATCAAAAACTGTCGGACCTCAAGATTGAAACCGTTTATATTGCGGGCCTGGACGGTGCCTATTGCGTTTCCGCGACAGCCAAAGGGGCTTTAAAATCCGGGCGCCAGGCAATCTATGTGGAAGACGCCATTATCACCAACAAACCTGAAAAATGGGAAGCGCTGAAATCTCAAACCCTTCAGCTCGGCGCCACAACCTGCAAGGCTTCCGATTTGACCGAACGGGTTTGATCCGGCTTTAAGGGCTCAAAAGCAGGATCCAGCATGGCAGGTAAATCTGTTCCTTTCGGGGCAATGGCAACAAAGCGTGCTCCCGGGATGTTAATTTCTCGCCCTCGATACAGTCGAACGTCAGTCTGATCGCCGACTTTCTGAACGGACCATAGCCTTCCTGAGGCATCCTGTTCGCGAAACAACCCTTTTAATCTGTATACGGCTCGGTCCAGAGACGAGACAAGTGAGCGCACATTCTTTGGCTCAAGCCCGCCCTCCATCTGCACAGACCAGCGTTCAAACATCGCCTCATGTTGATGATCGGAGCCGCCCTCCTGCATCAATGGCTCAGTGAGTGTCTCTCCAAAAAGGATATTCCCCCCGACCTGTCCCTGCTCGGTTGCAACCAGCAGAGCATGCGGATTCAACGCGCTCAAATCCATTTTGAGCTGATCCAGCCTTTCCTGACCGACAAGGTCGCATTTATTGACAATCAGAGTATGAGCAGATCGAACCTGCTCTTCCAAGATGGCAGAAAGACGGTCGTCTTCTCTGCTGTGCGAAAAATTGAGTGCATCCACCAAAGTTACGATCCCGTTCAGAGACAGGTCGGGCTCCGCGCGGGCAAAATTAGCGATCCGGACGGGCTCGGCCACGCCACTGGCTTCAATAAGCAAATGATCCGGCCTGGGGGTAAAATCCAGAGCCGCGACAAATGCCTGATACAAATCACCGCCCATACTACAGCAGGCGCAGCCATTCGCTAGAGTGAGCGTCGCGCCGTCCTGTGACTGGATGAGATCTTCGTCAATCGGCAAATCACCAAAATCATTGACCAGGACCAGAATTTTTTTGCCGCCGGCATGGCGTAAGACATGATTGACCAATGTGGTCTTACCACTTCCTAAAAAGCCTGCCAGCACAGTTGTTGAAAGAGGAGGCAGAGAAGACATCAATTCACCTCATGCTTTTCGCCGCCCAGAACCGTTCCCCAAATCCCGATATCTTTCAGCGCCATCGGATCGACCTTCTCCGGATCTTCTTCCAAAACAGCAAAATCGGCCCGTTTTCCGACTTCGATGGAGCCAACTTCATCATCCATCTGTAATGTATAGGCCGCCCCAAGAGTAATCGCATACAGGGCATCAGCAACGGAAATTCTCTCATATTCGCCTAGTATTTTGCCGCTTTCTGTCACCCGGTTAACCGCACACCAGGCTGTAAAAAGCGGTGCCATCGGTGTCACCGGCGCATCAGAATGGATGGCAAAAGGAACACCGATATCTCTTGCGGATCGGCATGGATCCATTTGGGCGGCTCTCTCTGGGCCAATGGTCAGAGCGGCGTGCTTATCACCGAAATAATAGATGTGGTTTGAGAAGAAATTCGCAAGAACAGAAAGTTGCTTCATTTTGCGCAGTTGTGCTTTGTCCGCCATCTGCACATGCTGCAAAACATGTCGCAAATCAGGTCTGTTATTCTCAATTTTCGCGTATTCCAAAGCGTCCAGCGCGGCTTCGATCGCTTCGTCCCCGTTCGTATGGATATGCATTTGAACACCGCCGCCATGAAGCTCGGCCACCAGAGTTTTAAGAGCCTCGGGCGCAATATTCCAAATGCCGTTGGGCGCTCCGTTATAGTGCAAAGGCCAGCGCAGCCGGGCCGTAAATCCCTGGATGGAACCATCGGTTACAATTTTAACCGCGCCCAAGCGCAGTTTATCCGTACTCTTTTCCTTGATCGCTATCGCCCGCTCCTTAATTTCTGCAGGCGTTTGAGAGAGGGCATTTAACATGCTGGCCAGACGAATAGGATATGTATCTTCGCCCGTAATTCGCCGCATTTCTTCAATATCTTCATCGGGCAACTCATTCAGAAGATCCGCGGCCACCGTCACGCCCGCTCTATTACAGGCCTTACCAAAATCAGTCACCCCTTGTGCGGTCCGTCCGAGCTGACGCAAATCGATTTCCAGACGGCGCATAACCGGAAACATTGCCGCCATTTCCTGTAACTCTCCGTTCGGTGTCCCGTTTCCTCCTTTGGCAACCCCGTCCACCTCTGTATTTTCGTCGTACCCGGCCAAATCTAGGCTCGCCGAGTTAACCGTCATCAAATGGAAATTGGAATGGATTACCGCAATTGGCCGGGACATGCTGACCGTATCCAGATCTGTTTTTTCCGGCCGACGATCCATCAGAAAGATCGGGTCAAACCCCCAGGCGACAAGCGGCGCATCCGGCGCCAACTCCTGTTCCACCTCTTTCAGGCGTTCCAAAACTTCCTCAATGGTTTTAACACCCGGCCAATGGCGGCCGTCAGGATCTATCCGGTCCTGATATCCTACATAAGTAAAGTTCCAGATCCCCCCTGCCATCAAATGACAATGCCCTTCAATCATGCCCGGCATCAGGATTTTTTCTTCAAAGGTGATATCGAGCGAATAGTCCCCCCACCCCGCCATATCCTCCGCTGAACCGGCAGCCAATATCTTGCCCTCCTTCACCGCCACATGGGTGGCCGACGGATTGGCGGGGTTCATCGTGATGACTTTTTTGGCTTTAAAAACAGTGATGTCGCTCAAGGTTCTATCCTTTGCACTCTTTTTTGATTGCCTTGACCTTAATTCCCGCCGTACCCTCTGAAAAATAGATTATTTCGCTCTTATTCAAACAAAAAATAGACAAATAATGCGATATACACTGAAACAGCTCAATTACATTGAAGTTGCGGCCCGGCATAAATCCATCAGCAGGGCGTCCCAGGAGCTAAATATATCTCCGTCCTCGATTTCATCTGCCATAGATGCTGTCGAGCAGGATACCAAACGTGCCCTCTTTGACCGACTTCCTTCAAAAGGAATCGCACCAACGCAATTCGGCCTGACTTTCCTCAGCCATGCCCGACAATTTCTCAAAGCGCACCGAAACTTCGAAAACAGCATTCATGAACAATCGAGCATTATTGGCGGCGGCATACGGATGGGGTGCTTTGCACCCGCGGCTCCTATTATTCTCCCGCTTGTTATCCAGGAAATCGCCCAGGCGCATCCGGATATCCTCATTCAGTTTTCAGAAGGGGATTCTCTGGATATTTATAGAGACCTGCTGGAAAGCAACATTGATCTGGCTTTCGGGTTTCAGGCAGATCCTACCGTTGCCAATCTGACATTCAAGCATCTGTTTACGGCCTCTCCCCATATTGTCTTGCCAAAAGATCACCCACTCGCCCAAGAGACAGTCCTCTCCTTGCAGGATGTCCATGAATTTCCCATGATTCTGCTCGACTTGAAACTAACACGAGATTACATGTTCGGCCTTTTCACCAAGGAAGGGCTAACTCCAAAAATTTCCTACTCTTCCAAATCTTCGGAAATGGTGAGGAGCATGGTTGCGGCAGGTCTCGGATATTCAATATTTCACCTGAGGCCGCTCAAGAAACAACAATATACAGTGGGTGATCTTGTCCGTATTCCGACAATCCCCAGCTACCAAAGTGTTGATTTCGGTATTCTCCATAAAGAAGACGCAGCGCTCAGCAAGGTGGATAAGGTTATGATACAGACTTGCCAACACCTGCAGAAAACAGGGGCTTTTGATAAAGTCACGCTCCCTCACAACACCAATCTTTAATCATCGGAAAAATGCATTAAGTACCAGACAAAAATATATTTTACGAAATATATCCGCTGTTCTAACGTTTTGTTACAAAAAATAAAAAATATCATCATAACAGGAGGCGGGCATGAAGAAATTGACTTCAGTCATTGCAACCGCGGCTATTCTGGCTGTCAGCTGCATTGGCACTTCGCAGGCCGAACCCAAATCAGGTGGGACACTGATCATGGGTTCTACACAAAAAGCACGACATCTTAATCCGGCCGTTCAATCGGGTATCGCAACGGCCGTACCGGGAACACAAATTTTTGCGACACCCCTTCGCTTTGACGAAAATTGGCAACCCCAACCCTATCTGGCGGAAAGCTGGTCGATTGCTGACGATGGCAAATCTATCACATTGAAGCTACGCGCCAACGCGAGATTCCATGACGGCAAACCCATCACCTCCGAGGATGTTGCTTTCTCTCTGGAAACCGTCCAGAAAAACCATCCATTTAAATCGATGTTTGCACCCGTGACCAGTGTGGAGACACCAGATCCACTGACAGCTGTCATCAATTTTGACAGACCTCATCCAGCGGCTTTACTGGCCATGTCCAGCGCCTTGCTACCCATTATCCCCAAACATGTATATGGTGATGGTCAGGATCCGAAAACCCATCCTGCCAATAACAAACCTGTCGGCTCCGGCCCCTTCAAACTGGTGGAATTCAAGCCCGGCGAGCATGTTATTCTAGAGAAAAATCCGGATTACTTTATCGAAGGCCGTCCGTATCTTGATAAGATCATTCTCAAAAACTACAAAGATACAACAAGCCTTACACTCGCCCTTGATACGGGTGAAATCAACATGTATGCATTTCTGTCTTCTACCCGTGATATCGCAAGATTGAAGAAGAACAAAAATCTAACGATTACGGATAAAGGATATGAAGCCGTTGGACCGTTGAACTGGCTCGCCTTCAATACAAAAAACCAGTATTTGAAAGACAAACGGGTCCGTCAGGCGATTGCTTATGCGATTGACCGGAATTTTATTGTCAATGCTCTGCATGCCGGCTTCTCAAAACCAGCGACAGGCCCAGTGGGTCCCGGCAGCCCCTTCTACGCCGCCGACGTCAACAAGTTTGACAAGGACCTCGATAAAGCAAAAGCCCTTCTGGACGAAGCTGGCTTCAAAGCTAGCGACAACGGAACCCGCTTTTCGCTGAAAGTTGATTACATTCCCGGTATTGCTGAAATGCAGAAGAATGTTGCGGAATATCTGAAACCTCAACTTAAGAAAGTCGGGATTGCTGTTGAACTGCGCGCCTCCCCCGATTTCCCAACCTGGGCAAAACGGGTCGGCGGTCATGACTTTGATATGTCTATGGATGTGGTCTTCAACTGGGGCGACCCGGTCATTGGCGTCCACCGGACATATGTCTGTGACAATATTCGCAAAGGTGTTATCTGGTCCAATACGCAAAGCTATTGCAACAAAGACGTCGATGCGCTGCTGACCAAAGCCGCCTCAGAGACTGATCAGAAAGCCCGGATTGCACTGTATCAGGAAGCACAAAAGAAAATCGTTGATGACGTACCACAAGTCTTCCTCAACACGCTTCCCTATCATACAGCTTACAGCAACAAAATCGGGAACGCCCCGACTACTGTCTGGGGAACGATGTCACCTCTTGATGAAGTGTATATGAAGTAAATGTCCACTTCTTCTATCGCAAAACGGCGGGCAGGTTTGTCATGAATTTAGGAATGACAATTGCCCGCCGCCTAATGCACGCTTTCCTTCTGATCTTTGCTGTTCTGATCCTGAACTTTCTGCTTATTCACATGGCACCGGGGGATCCGGCAGAAGTGATTGCAGGTGAGATGGGCGGTGCAACCGCGGAAATGCTGGCCGAAATTCGCAAAACCTATGGGCTGGACAAACCGGTTATTGTTCAGCTCGGTATCTATTTGGGACAAGCCCTCCAGGGCGATTTAGGTCAGTCATTCTTCTACAACGCCCCTGTGCTCGACTTGATCCTGGGCAGGATTGGGCCGACAATCCTGTTGGTGACAGCCGCCCTGACCTTCGCCATTGTCATTGGGACAACACTGGGCGTGCTCTCCTCTCATAACCCCAAAGGGGTCTTCAGCGGGTTTGTGACGCTTTTCTCCGTGATCGGCTATTCAGCGCCTATTTTCTGGACAGGGCTGATGTTGGTTATTGTCTTTGCCTGGATGTTTCCGATTTTTCCCATTGCCAATATGTATAACATCACCCTTGAAGGCGGGTTCTTTACCCGGACCCTGGATGTTCTGCATCACCTCGTTCTGCCTGCGCTAACGCTTGGGATTGTCTATATTGCACAATATGCCCGGCTGACACGGGCGAGCATGCTTGAAATCTTGAGCTCGGACTATATCCGCACGGCCCGGGCAAAAGGGGTCATGGAAATCAAAATATATGGCTATCATGCGCTTCGAAATGCCATTTTGCCCGTCGTGACCATTGCTGGCCTACAATTTGGCAGTATTATCTCCGGCGCCGTTCTGGTGGAAACTGTCTTCAGCTGGCCTGGTCTTGGCACCCTTGCTTTTGACTCTATTCTTGCTAGGGATTATCCAACGGTCCTTGGCATCCTTTTCTTCTCTTCTTTACTCGTCATTGTCGCCAATCTGATCACAGATATCGTCTATCGGTTTGTTGATCCGCGCATTCGGACGGGAGGTTAAGTATGGCTGTTACGGACACTCCTTCACTGCCGAAAAGCCAACACCCGCTCATCGAAGCCATGCGAGCTTTTCGGCAAAGCTGGGCAGGCGTATTCGGGCTCGTCCTTCTATTAGCTGTCATTTTTATGGCTCTTGCCGGGCCTTATATTTATGCAGTTGATCCCTTTGAAATTGTCTGGGCTCCCTTGACTCCTCCCGGAGAATCCGAGGCCGCTATGCTCGGCACAGATTATCTTGGCCGTGATATCCTCGCAGGCCTTGTTCACGGAGGCGCGGCTACCCTCTATGTTGGTCTGTCGGCCGGTTTCATTACCATAACCATCGGTATCCTGGTTGGGGCTCTGGCAGGGTTTTATGGGGGGGCCGTTGATGAAGCGCTTATGCGGGTCACTGAATTCTTTCAAGTCCTGCCAGCCTTGCTGTTCGCCATGGTGCTTGTCACTCTGTTCACACCTTCCATCTTCGTTGTCTCGGCCGCTATCGGTATTGTCAGTTGGCCAACCACGGCCCGTCTGACACGCGCAGAATTCCTACGCATTCGAAGCCTGGAATATGTCAAAGCTGCGCGCTCGATCGGGGCGAAGAACGGACGTATTATCTGGCGGGTCATTCTTCCCAATGCCCTCGCCCCGCTTATCGTCTCGGCGACCTTCACGATTGGTGTGGCCATCCTGTTTGAAGCAGGCCTCAGTTTTCTGGGTCTTGGCGATCCGAACGCGTTCAGCTGGGGCTTGATGATCGGCTCCGGGCGGGAACACATCCTGGATGCCTGGTGGACAGTAACGTTGCCGGGGATCATGATTTTTCTGGCCGTTTTGGGTTTCAGTCTGGTTGGCGATGGCCTCAATGATGCCTTTAATCCAAAATTGAGGGAACGGTGATGAGCAACCTACTTTCTATCAGAGATCTGGTTGTCGATTTCAAAACCAGAGCCGGAAATGCCCGGGTTCTGAACCACATTTCCCTCGACGTAAAACCTGGAGAAATACTGGGGATCGTTGGTGAAAGCGGATGTGGAAAATCCATGACGGCTCTCTCCGTTATGGGGTTGGTGCCGACGCCGCCCGGCAAAATCTCCGGTGGTTCGATCGAGCTTAAAGGCGAAGATCTGTTAAAAGCACCGAAGAAGCGGCTTCATCAGGTTCGCGGCAAAGAAATCTCGATGATTTTTCAGGAACCGATGACATCCCTTAATCCGGTCTTCCGGGTGGGAGATCAGATCGCAGAATCCGTCTTGCTACATGAAGGTGTCAGCAAAGCGCAAGCCTGGGATCGTGCCGTAACCATGCTGGAAAAAGTCGGCATTCCCGAACCCGCCATTCGCGCAAAAAATTACCCTCATGAAATGTCAGGCGGGATGCGCCAACGGGTGATGATTGCCATGGCGCTGGCCTGCAATCCACAAGTTCTCATTGCGGATGAGCCGACAACCGCACTGGATGTAACCGTGCAAGCGCAAATCTTTGACTTACTGAGAGACCTGCAGCGGGAAACCGGAACGGCCATTATCATGATAACCCATGATATGGGGGCCATCGCCGAGCTGGCGGATCGGGTAGCCGTTATGTATGCAGGACATATTATCGAGACCGGTTCAACGAAAGACATTCTGACGGCCCCTCAGCATCCCTACACACGCGGACTGATTGCCTGCGTTCCGCATCTGGAAGAAAACCCGACGGATGTGCGTCCCTTTCTGGAGGAAATCCCCGGTGTTGTCCCACCGCTCACAGAGCTTGGCAAGGGATGTACATTTGCACCGCGATGCCCTTATCAGACACAGACCTGCACTGAAGGCCGTCCGAATTTGTCGCAACTCACACCGGAACATTCAGTTTCCTGTTATAACTTACAGTCGGTGGCTGCCCAATGAGCGAAGAAACCCTCCTTGAAGTAAAAAATCTGAAAGTCCATTTCAGCAAGAAAAAGATGTTCAAGGAAGCCGTGACAGTTCACGCGGTCGATGGCGTCAGCTTCTCCGTTCCTAAAGGAAAGACATTTGGCATTGTTGGTGAAAGTGGCTCCGGCAAGACAACGACAGCCCTGGGCGTTTTACGGCTAGTTCCTATTACCGACGGTCAAGTTATCCTTAAAGGCACTGATATCACGTCCCTTGAGAAAGAGGAATTGAGGCAGGAACGTCGCCATTTTCAGATGGTTTTTCAGGATCCCTATTCGTCCCTCGATCCTCGGCGCAGGGTTGGAGAAATCGTCCGTGAACCCCTTGACTTGATGGAAATCGGAGACGAGGCTGATCGGGACGAAGCTGTGCGTGAGCTTTTTGTCCAGGTAGGATTACGTCCCGAACTTACCAACCTTTTCCCCCATCAATTCTCTGGCGGACAAAGGCAGCGGGTTGGCCTGGCAAGAGCTCTGGCCACCAAGCCAGATCTTATCGTTTGTGACGAGCCGGTTTCTGCCCTCGATGTTGCCGTACAGGCGCAGATCCTCAACCTGATGCGTAAGCTTCAGGAGAAAATGGGGGTAACCTACCTGTTTATCAGTCATGATCTGGGTGTCGTACAACATCTGTGCGATCATGTGGCTGTAATGTATCTGGGGCAGATTGTGGAGCAAGCCGATAGGGTTTCTCTGTTCAAGAACCCCAAGCACCCCTACACAAAGGCACTTCTATCTGCTGTGCCAAAGGTCAGTGCAATCGGTAAGGATGAAAAACGCATCCACCTTCAGGGAGATCCTCCCAGCCCAATCAATTTGCCCAAAGGATGCCGGTTCGCTGGACGCTGTCCGGTTGCCATGGACAAATGCCACAAGATCCCGCCTGCACTCATTGACACCGGCGCTTCTCACTTGGCCGCCTGTCATTTGATTGCATAAGGATCATTTCCTGAAGAGTATCACGGCGTAGAACATTTCTGGCACAGGCTCATCAAGTGCGGTACACAGGGACACTATCTCCTGCCGTCAAGCTAAGGGTTTCGCTATGAACTTTACTCTGCGCCAACTGGAAACCTTTGTCTGGGTCGCAACGCTCGGTAATTTTCGGAAAACGGCAGAGCAGCTCAATACAACTCAGCCGGCGATTTCTAACCGCATTTCGGGTCTGGAAAACCTACTGGGTGTTCGCTTGTTTGAGCGAGATACGGGGTCTGTTAAGCTGACGGCAAAGGGACAAGAATTGCTTCCCTATGCCGAAAAGGTTATCCGGAGCGCACGACAATTCCATGAACATACCGGCAATAGCGTCACGATGTCGGGTGTTTTACGATTAGGTGTTTCTGAGTCAATTGTTCATGCTTGGCTCTCTGATTTTTTGGCCGCCTTACACGCTCTCCACCCCGATATTGACGTTGAGATTACAGTCTTACCAACCTGTGATTTAAGAGATGAACTTGTTGCCAGGTCTCTCGATCTCGCCTTCTTGATGGGCCCGGTATCTGAATACAGAATAGAGAATGTGGATCTTTCCAGTATGCCCCTGTGCTGGGCCGCCTCTCCCAAACTCGGCATACAGAAATCTTCGCCGCTTTCTATTGACGAAATGATATCGTTTCCACTTCTGACTTATCCACGCAATACGCGTCCTTATGTTGAACTTGAGAAATTTTTGAGAGAACAAAGCGATCTGCCACCCGCCCGGCTCTTTCCATCCAGTTCTCTTTCCGCCTGCCTGCAAATGGCAGTCGACGGTATAGGTATCGTCTCTTTGCCTTATTCTACTTTAGCAAAACACGCCAAAGACGGCTCGCTTATTGAAATATCCTGCGAATGGACACCTCCGCCCCTGCATTTTACCGCTTCCTATCCATCAGTTCCTCCGAATCCGGTTTCAGAAATAGCCGCGTCCCTCGCCCGTGATATCGCGCAGCGGTGACCAGTCTCACATTGCGCCTTACACCATCACAAAAACTTATCAATGGACAAAATAATTAATAATTGGACTATATTAATTTTTTGAAGAATTCTTGAAACACAAGCTTTTTGAACTAATAGCATTCTGTTTCAAGGACGTAATCCGATGCTTCCCAAACACCCAGAGGCGACTGATTTTGCAGATAATCCCTCCTTTGATGATCTGCGGAAGTTATCGATAGACCGCGTCCGAAATCATATTAGGATTGGCAACTATACGCGACATACATCGGGCTTGGGAGCTGGACTACTCCAGGGAAATATTGCCATCCTTCCCTCGCAATATGCTCTCGACTTTTTCCGTTTCTGCCAGCGCAACCCGCAACCGTGCCCTGTTGTCGGAGTGTCTGACACGGGTGTGCCTGGATTGAAAACTCTAGGGGAAGATATCGATATCATTACCGATGTCCCAAAATATAACATCTATCGGCAGGGAGAACTAAAAGAACAAGTTACGGATCTGTCAGAGTATTGGACGGACGATCTGGTTACTTTCGTTTTAGGATGCTCTTTCTCCTTTGAAGAAGCTCTGACAACGGAAGGTATCCCCCTTCGCCATATTGATGAGAACAAAACAGTTCCAATGTACCGGACGAATATTCCGACCGTAGCGGCAGGCCCTTTCAAAGGTGAATATGTTGTCTCGATGCGCCCTATGTCCGTCGCAAACGCTATAAGAGCTTGCGACATTACGGCCCGCTTTCCCCAAGCCCATGGTCAACCTGTTCATATTGGCGTACCGGAAGAAATCGGAATAACCGACATCTCAAAGCCGGACTGGGGCGACCCACCCGACATACATAACGGCGAAGTTGCTGTTTTCTGGGCATGCGGGGTAACCCCACAAAACTCCATTCAACAAGCCCGGATCCCGCTCTGCATTACCCATACACCTGGAAGCATGCTTATCACCGATATTCCAAGCTGGGATCACAACCAATCAACCCGGCATCAAAAAACCAAATGACATTAACAGGGAGACGAGAAATGACATTATCTACGAAATTCCTCAAGATAGTAGGCGCCACAACCCTTGCCACAACGATTGCGTTCTCTGCCGGTGCTGCCGATCTACCGAAAACAAAGGTCAATGTTGTCGGCACTTGGGCCAATCTTTCGATTTACAAAGAACGCGAAAACCCGTTCTGGACAAAAACCATACCAACCAAATCAAACGGGGCCGTAGAGGCGGAAGTTCGGGCCTTCACTGAAATGGGCCTTAAAGGGGGAGAAGTCTTCAGGTTGATGAGCAATGGCGTCATCGAGTTTGGCTCGACGGTTCTTGGCTATGTGGCCGGAGATGACGCAATCAATGAAGCCGTTGATCTTGCTGGCTTCAGTGACGATATCGCTGTCGCCCACAAAGTCAGCGATGCCTGGAAGCCGGTTCTTTCAGATTTCTATGAAAAAAAATACGGCATCAAGTTGTTGGCCTTGTTCCCGTTCCATGCGCAAGTAATGTATTGCAAAACACCGATTGCCAGCCTTGCAGATCTTGAAGGCAAAAAAGTCAGGACATTCTCAAAATCCCTGTCCGAATTTGTAGATGCTGCTGGCGGTACAGGCGTCAATATCCCCTTCAGCGAAGTGGTACCGGCCTTGCAAAAGGGCCTGGCGGATTGTGCAATCACCGGAGCATTATCCGGCAATCTTGCCAAATGGCACGAAGTGACCGACTATCTTTATGAATTACCTGTCGGTTGGAGCATGGTAATGCACGGCGCCAACTTAAAAACCTGGAACAAACTGGACCCGAAGGTTCGGTCTTTCCTGGAAACAGAAATTACGGCCTGGGAGAAAACCGTCTGGGATGCGGCTGATACAGAAACGAAAACCGGCCTGGCTTGCAATACAGGCGGTGCCTGTACAGCCGGGAATGCCGCCAACATGAAACTGGTAAAAGTCTCGGCGGCCGACAAGAAGAGGCTACGCGACATCATGCAAACCGTTATCGTACCGAAATGGGCCGCGCGTTGCGGTAGTGCCTGCGTGAATCAATGGAATAAAACCGTCGGTAAAATTGTGGGCATGACAGCGTCTGCCAAATAATAATACCGACCGGGCATATCCGGCCTCTCCCTTGGTTCGGATATGCCTGTTTTTCTGACGCACTGAAAACGGACGACAGATCAATGTCTCTCACTCGCCTGACAGAAATCACAAACCTGATCTCACGGATCGGGACATGGATAGGCGGCAGCCTGTTACTGGTCGCTGCTGGGATAATCGGACTGGAAGTCATACTGCGGAAAATCTTCCTCATCAGCCTCGGCGGCGCAGACGAACTGGCAAGTTATGCCCTCGCCATTGGTACCGTTTGGGCCTTGTCTTTCACGCTGATCGAGCGGGCTCATATCCGGGTAGATGCTCTTTATGTGGTCCTCCCCGGTTGGCTTCGGTCCGGTCTTGACCTGCTGGCGCTTGTCGCTGTTACTGTTTTTGCAGGTTTCCTCACCTGGTATGCCGCCGGCGTCCTCTTGACCTCCATCGACCTTCAAGCAACAGCAAATACACCGCTTGCAACCCCTCTCTGGATACCACAAGGGATCTGGGTCATAGGTCTCGGTCTGTTTGTCATTATCTCCCTTCTCTTGACGGCTTTGACCCTGCTCGCCCTGATCCGCGGCCGGGTTGAAGATGTCAGTCGTCTGGCGGGCACCAAAACAGTCAGCGAAGAGCTGGAAGAGGGGCTTGCTGCCACCCAAGCCGGGGGGAAAGCCTGATATGTTGCCTGTAACCCTTTCCGTTCTGGCTTTGTTGCTGGCTCTTTCCATTCCCGTTGCCGCCACACTTGCCCTTCTCGGTTTGGCGCTTGATGCCAGTTTCTCATTTCTTCCTCTGCATCGTGCGATGGGAGAAATCGCCTGGTCAACCTCCACGGAATTCCTGCTGGTTGCCATTCCCCTGTTTATTCTGCTTGGTGAAATTCTGCTACGCACCGGGATTGCCGAACGAATGTATCAGTCGCTCAGTTACTGGCTGACATGGCTACCTGGTGGCTTGATGCATTCCAACATCGGGGCGAGTGCCTTGTTTGCGGCAACTTCCGGCTCCAGTGTGGCAACAGCAGCCACCATCGGAACGTTGGCGGAGCCGCAAATCAAGAAAAAGAATTATCACGAACGCTTGTTTCTCGGTACCCTGGCCTCGGGCGGGACCCTGGGTATCCTGATCCCGCCTTCCATAAACATTATTATCTATGGTGCCCTAACGGATACCTCCATTCCAAAACTCTATCTGGCTGGCATCCTTCCCGGCATCGTCCTTGCCAGCCTTTTCATGCTGACAGTTCTCATCGCATGCCTGGTGCGTCCGTCCTGGGGCGGCGAAAAGGAACAGGTCAGCTGGCACTTGCGGATCGCCGGACTAGTCGATTTGTTACCCCCTTTATTTATTTTCTCCATTGTCATAGGATCGATCTATCTAGGGTGGGCGACCCCAACGGAATCAGCCGCCCTCGGTGTTTTGACCGCTCTGTTCCTGGCAGCACTCTACCGGCGTCTCAGCTTGTGCATGTTGCGCGAGGTTTTTGAAGGCACCATGCGTACAACCGCTATGGTCATGTTTATTATCATTGCGGCTTATTTTCTGAATTTCGTTCTGGCAGGCATTGGGCTCACCCAGCAATTGACGGATTTCATTTCAAGCTTTGGCCTTTCTTCCTATGCCATGCTCGGGCTTGTCATTCTGTTTTATGTGATCCTTGGTTTCTTTATGGAAACTCTGACCCTGATGATTACGACAATACCGATCACCGCCCCAATCGTCATTGCTGCAGGCTTTGATCCGGTTTGGTTTGGCATTTTGCTGATGATCCTGATTGAAACAGCGCTTGTGACCCCGCCAATTGGCCTCAACCTTTATGTAGTTCAGGGTATCCGGAAAAGCGGATCGATCAATGATGTCATTCTGGGCGCTATTCCTTTCGTCTTTGCCATGCTTGTCATGATCGGTCTTCTTATCCTTTTCCCCGATATGGCTCTTTTTCTGCCGGAATGGGCAAGCGGTTAAAGGCCGGTTTGAGGACCACCAACAGTCAAAACGAGCTTTATCAACCATTTTGCTGAGCCGTTCGAAGCTTGCTCACTCCCTTTATTGAACTCACTGTTTGAGGTACGCGCCGACGGCCGCCGGTCGCACTCACCAACACTGGAGATAATAAAAATGAGCTATGCAATCAGCCTGTACCATGATCAGATCACATCCGAGATAACGGACGATACTTTCCTGCCTGCTGCGAACCGACTGCTCTACGCCCGGTTTGGCACGCTCTGTGTCAATGGCACAAAGCTGAGCCCCGGGAAGGCAATGGGCACCAAAGAAGCGCTCACCATAACAGCCAGTGATGACTGGGCGCAGCTTTGGCGGTGGGAAATCACGCCCGTCAATACCCGCCCCGCTTTGCTGACGGATACAGGCACCGCGTCCTGCCAAAAGCTGTCAACAGCGATCACTCATGTAAATCTCTTTGAAGGAGATCCCTGGTTGCTGCGCCTTGACCAGATGATATTCCCTGCAGGATATATTGTTCCCTGCCATACGAATGCCGGACCGGGTATTCGATGCGTCAAATACGGAGAGTTCAATTTCGAGGAAGGCGGCCACGGGATGCGCCGGATCCAACCGGGAGAGGCTTTCTTTGAATCCGGAAGCGAGCCCTGCACAGCTTGGGGCAGTGATCAGATGGAAACGTCCTTTATCAGGGCCATGATCCTGAAACGGGACTGGAAAGAGCAGATGGCAACCTCTTTTCCAGATCACTCCAAGCTCAAACCAGGCCCACAATGGGTACTGCTACACGAATTTGAAATCACGCTTTAATTCGGGGGGGGGCTCGCCCCCCCTTCATAACAATCCGCTTGTCAGGATCGGAAAGGCCATAACAAGAGCCAGCGCCACCAACATCAAAAGCGCAAAGGGCGCCGCTCCCGCAAAGATATTCCCAAGAGTGATAGACTGATCTTCCAGGGTGGATTTAATCACATAGACGGAAATTCCGAAGGGTGGCGTCAACAGGCCAATCTCGACCGCGATGATCGTGATAATGCCAAACCAGATCAGATCCGCACCAAAATTTGCCATTACCGGCAGGATGATTGGCACCAGAATAAGCATAATTGACGATGAATCGAGGATCGTTCCCATCACAATGACCAAGGCGATATAGGCTATGATTACGCCCCAGAACCCGATATCCGCCATGGCAATCCAGGCCCCGAATTCTGCGGGTAAGCCCGACATTGACAGCATGCGGGAATACATCTGAGCCGCGATGATCAGGAAACAGATGCTGGCAGTTACAATACCGGTATCGGTCAAGACAGACCAGAAATCCGATCTGCTGAGAGAACGCCTGACAAGGCCGATCACGATGGCCACAACACAGCCGACAGCTCCAGACTCTACAGGCGTAAAAATACCCCCGTAAATTCCTCCCAGAACAAGACCGATCAGAATGACGATTGGGCTGCTTTTACGAAACAATTCTCCGAAGCTGATCCTCTCCTCTGTTGAGGGAGACAAGTTCCTGCCAATAAAGCCCGGTGTAAAGTAACTCATGAGAATGACGGCAAGACCAAACAAAACTGCCAGCAAAATTCCTGGCAGGATACCCGCTAAAAACAAATCTCCAACGGATTGTTCCGCAAGAATACCATACAGGATGAGCAGCAAGCTGGGTGGGATCAGCATACCAAGCACAGACGATCCGGCAACAACACCCACAGCAAATCGTGCAGTATAGCCGTTCCGCATCATTTCAGGGACAGCAAGGCGGGTAAAGACAGCGGCAGAGGCGATGGAAATGCCTGTGATTGCTGCAAAGATCGCGTTGGCACCAACGGTCCCAACACCTAGCCCGCCGCGGACTCGCCTGAACATAAAGTTGGCCACATCAAAAGCGTCCCGGCCAATGCCTGAGACCTGCACAATGAACCCGAGCAGCACAAAAACTGGCACAACACCAAAATGGTAGCTGGCAATGGAGTCATAGGTTGCAAGGGCCAGAAGTTTGCCCGCCAGTACCGGAGAGCCTTTCATTGCCCAAACGCCAACATAAGAGCACAGCATCAAGGCAATTGGCACAAACAAACCAGCATAAACCAGCATCACCATAACAATCAGTGACGCGATACCAATATCAAAATTCGTCATTCTTTCACCGACGTTTCCCGGCCGCCTTCAGGTTTAAACACCCGGATCGCCGCAAGCAGAAACTGAAAAATAAGGGCGACACATCCCACCAGGATCAGAAATTTTACAGGCCAGACCGGCGCTGTAAAATCACCTATGGATCCAATGAAGGTCTGCTTTTTCCAACTTTTTTCGAAGAGAGGAAGGCTGGCGGAGAACAGGATCACCAATAGCCCTGCGCTCAACAGATTAAAGCAGGCTTCCAGAAAACGATGGAAGCGTGGCCATTTCCTGGCCGCGATCGAGATCAAGGCATCGGATCGTGTCAACCTGCCAACGACCACGGTTTGTGCGATCTGCAAAAAAACGATAGCCACAATGGAAAGGCTGACCATTTCAGGAACGCCTGAGATGGCGGCTTCGAAAACTGTTCGCCCGATAATATCGGAGTTGATGAGAATAACGAGCATCACAATCAGGGCCGTTCCCAATATATTGAGCCCCAATGTCATCCTGTCGATAATCCGCCTAATGGCTTCATAGGAAGACCAAAAGGCGGACAGGGAGATCTCCTGTTTTTCAGACATGATCTAAGACCGATACTTTATTCCTGGTCCCAGTTGCGAACCGGCTTGGCGCCCGCAGCCCGTAAAGCATCCATATAGTTTTTCAAGACAGCCGTACCGTTCTTTCCGGCTTTGTCCAGTGAAGCAGCCCATGTTTTCGCATCGTTATCCATACCTTGCGCCCATTCCTGACGAAAAGCTTCGTCCACATCGGATACGGTTGCACCCTGGCTTTTCATAATCTCTGTGAATTTGACAACCGTTGCCTGTAGATCTTCAAGATAGGCGATACGCATGGTGTCCCCCGCTTTGCGAAGGGCATCCTGAACCACTTTTGGCTGATCATTGAACCAGTCACTATTGGCAGATATACCGCCCGCATATTGCGCGCCAAAGCCAATCCGTGTGATTGTTGGAGCAACTTCGTATAATTTGCTCGGCACAGCGGCGGACGCAAAGACAATGACACCATCATAGACGCCGGTCTTAATTTCATTGTAATAGGTAGTCAGGTTACCGGCGACACCGGTAGCACCGCTGCCTTTCAACCAGTTGACGGCTGGGCCGGGTGCTGCAATTTTTCTACCTTTAAGATCGCTGATCTTGTTCACAGGAAAATTGGTCATCAGGAGATAGTCGTCAATCGCGATACCTCCGCCCAGATATTCCAGGTTATTCTCCCGCCAGGTTTGCGTGAAATCAGTATTTGAGGAGTGTAACTGATCGAGGGTGTTTGCGACCAGCTTCGCATCGGAGGATGCAAAGGGTGTGTAATAAGTGACATTCTGGACAGACAGTTTAGCGGGCTCGAAAACAGTCGAGACAACGCCTATTTCAGCCAGCCCTTCTTCAACAGCCTCCAGCACGCTGCCGACTTTCGCCAGTGAACCTGCATATTGTTCCTGCCAGATGATCTTGTAACCTGAACCTTCCAGCGCTTTATTAACGGCCGGAATAAAGGTTTTGCTGGTATGCTTAACCCAGCGAAAAACCGGAGGGTGACCGGCGGCTATGGTCACATTGATATCTTCAGCGAGGGCCGCTTGGCCGGTAAAAGTTGCGGCAACTGCAGCAACGGCACTCAGGGTCGATATTAATTTTTTTAGTGTCATGTCGTCCTCCCAAAAGGGGCCGTCTTTGCGGCCCCATGTCAGGTATGATTATTTTTTCATACCTTTCAAACTGCCAGGTTCCGTAGACAAAACGATGTCTGCGGTCATGGCGATATGTTTTTGCAAAACGGATTTTGCCGTTTCAGCATCACGCGACAAAACGATATCCAGCAAGGCGCGATGCTCTTCAACCACTTCACGCGGCTCAAATTTATAATCGAGGAGCAGGCGGCGATAACGTGTCGCCTGATCATATAGCTGCCCACAAAAAAGGATCAGCCGCGGAGACCCACAGGCCGAAATCAATGTATGGTGAAAATTGCTGTGGACCTCTTCCCAAGCGGAGATTTCTTCAGGTGTGAATGCCGGATGTTGCGAGAAAAACTTATCGATCCGGTGAAACGCGCCCAATACGCTCCCCTCCCAGACATCATCGCCACGCTCTATTGCCCGCGTCACCGCGGCTCCTTCAAGCGCAATCCGGGTTTCCGTTATATCCAGCAAATCTTCCTCTGAAATCGGGGCAACCCGAAAACCACGCTGGTTCAAATTGTGAACCAACCCTTCAGCGACCAAACGGGACAACGCTTCGCGCATGGGGCTGCCGCCCACCCCATAACGTTCTTTCAACTCGGCAACCCGCAAACGGGTACTGGGCGCGAAAGCTCCGCCAAGAATATCATAGCGCAGACGGTCAATCGCAACGGACGCCATGGTCGCCACAGATTCTTTTTCGCCCAATTGCTGTTGATCTGATTTCATTCTTAAACTTCCAGTATTCCTGATTCTTGCTTGCATTATGACAAACAAAATTATTTAAAAAAAGAAAAAAATCGACAAAAACTAAAAAAATCGTTTTGAATCTCTCTTCTCATCTGCATAATCGGCATCAAATAAATTTCCACATAACCAAATGGACGAGAGATGAAACTTGTAACTTTTGATGCCAAGGGCACACAGAAATTAGGGGCAATGACGTCAGATGAAAGTCACGTCATTGATGTGCAGGCCGCTGAAATCGCAACCAAAGGCGCCGCTTATTCTGCTTTTCAAACCATGCTTTCACTCATTGAGGGCGGTGAAGAAGCGCTCGACAAGTTAAGGCACCTCGTTGAGAAGGGAACCTCCGGCGAAATTTCCGCGGCCTGCCTTCCCATGAATGAGGTCAAGCTCCTTGCGCCGGTTCCCGTTCCGGTTCAGATGCGCGATGGCATGTGTTTCGAAAAACATTTGCAGCAAGCCATTGATCAAGCCATGGCGCGGGATGCAGCCGCGGCGAACGATCCGGAAAAAGCGTTGGCAGAACTCAAAGCATCGGGCGGTTACAAAATCCCTCAAGTTTGGTACGACCAGCCTATATATTACAAAGCCAACCGGTTTGCTGTCACAGGCACCGGAACCGATGTTGTCTGGCCTTCCTACTCCACCTATATGGATTACGAAATGGAGTTCGGTATCTTTATTGGCAAAAAAGGCAAAGACATCTCCGCAGAAAACGCCCGGAACTACATCTTTGGCTATACTGTGTTTAACGACTTTTCTGCCCGTGATGCTCAATTGGCTGAAATGGCTGCACAGCTGGGACCTGCGAAAGGCAAGGATTTTGACAATGCCAATGTCATTGGCCCCTGCATCGTGACAGCCGATGAATTCAAAGACCCTTATAATCAGGAGATGATCGTCCGGGTCAATGGCACCGAAATGTCTCGGGGCTCTTCCAGCGACATGTACTGGAAATTCGAAGACATTATCGCCCATGTCTCAAAAGGCGAGACGCTTTATCCTGGTGAGTTTATCGGCTCTGGCACCGTCGGGGACGGCTGCGGGCTGGAACATGGCAGAGCCTTGAATGCCGGTGACGTGGTTGAACTGGAAGTGTCAGGCATTGGCGTTATTCGCAATCGGGTTTTAAGAAACGACTGAAATCAGTTCTAACAGGAGGGAAAGATGTCGAAATGGCAATATACAAAAGGCTTGCATGACTTAGGTCATGGAAGCTTTGCTTACTTGCAACCCGACGGAGGCTGGGGCTGGTCAAATGCCGGACTGATCACAGATGGCGAGGAAAGTTTGCTGGTCGACACACTCTTCGATCTACATCTCACCCGGGAGATGCTCGACATTATGAGGGACGCTGCTCCGCAGGCGGAAAATATTGGCACGCTCATCAACACTCACGCCAATGGGGACCATACTTTCGGCAATCAGTTGGTGGAAGGAGCGGCGATCATCGCCTCCGCCGCCGGCGCTCAAGAGATGGCAGAGCTTCCCCCGCAAGCGCTTGCCGAAATTATGCGAAATGCCGATGCCATGGGGGAAGCGGGACTGTTCCTCAAAAAACTCTTCGGCGTCTTCGACTTTGAAGGCATTGAGCTACGCGCACCGACGGAGACTTTTTCTGGCACAACTATCCGCAAGGTCGGCGACAAAAAAGTCGAACTGCATGAAGTGGGTCCCGCTCATACCAAGGGCGACACGCTTGTTTATGTCCCCGAAGACAAAACCGTTTTCACCGGTGATATCCTGTTCATAGAAGGGCACCCTATTATGTGGGAAGGGCCCGTTGAAAACTGGATCCGTGCCTGCGATTTGATGCTGAACTGGGATGTGGAAACCATCATTCCGGGCCATGGCCCCATAACCGACAAAGCAGGCGTTCGGGCGGTAAGAGACTATCTCGCTTATATCGCAAGGGAAGCCCGCAAACGCCACACCGCCGGAATGGGTGTTATGGAAGCCGCCCGAGACATCGCTTTTGATGACTACTCATCTTGGGGAGATGCCGAACGGATCGCCGTCAACATTGATACTCTCTATAAGGAATTCAATCACGACACCTCGCCGCCCGATGTTGTGAAGCTTTTCGGTATGATGGCAGAATTGGCGAGATAGGCGGGAGCCTCATCACACCACCCAACGAAAACAACAAGCTTACCTGTAGAACCACTCAATACGGGGCTTTGTGTTCTGCAGGACAAATTAGCGGTCAGCTAACAGTCCAATTGCCTCAATATTATATTATTGTTTTATTAATATATAAACCTCTATCATTCCGATCATTAGTAGGAGGTTTATTATGCTTAAATTTGCATTCGTATTCTTTGCTGTCTTTCTTTTGTCATCCGTCAGTTCCGCCGATATTAAGGATCAGGATAAAGTAAAACTACAACTTGCCTTGATGGATTACATAGAAGCAAACCAACGCGATGATGCTTTTGTCTTCTTTGATGCCAAGCAAAAGAAACTTGTCCATCTTTATCCCGCCAACCTTCACCCGATGGTTGTTCCTGCCGATGGATTTTATTTTTTATGTGCGGATTTCAGAACAGCATCAGGCGAGAAACTGGATGTGGATTTTATCGCCATCAACTCAGACGGTGAATACAAAGTTGTCCAGACACTCCTCAATCAGCGAGCCGTTGTTCGGGAAATGATGAAAGCCAACTAAGCCAACGCTTAACCATCAGGAGGCAAGGAAGAAAAATGCGCAAACTGTTTAACAGTCTGATTGCCAAGTTTCTACTTGTTTCCTGTCCGGTTTTTATTCTCCTCGTCACCCTCGGATTCTTTGCCTACCAATCTTATCGAAGCGATATACTGCGGTCAGAAGCGGCAACACAAGTTGCCGTTGAGATTCACAATCTCAGTCGTTTTATCAGCAGAGATATCAGAAAAAACGATGGTCGCAATATCCGCGATATTTTATCCCGGCTTCGCGGTGGCAGGCTTATTATTTGCGCAAAATTCTCGAATGGGAATGATATCAATCTGGGATGGCCTTTTCTTGGATGCCAAACGATTGGGAAGGGCTTGCAGGGCGTAAACTCACCCGTTAAGGGCAAAAAGAAGCAACTGGGAATATTGGAGATTGGTTATAGCCTCGATTGGACAAACGAAAATCTCACAAAAGAAATGGGGATCCTGACAACAGTACTGGTCAGCTCCGGTATACTTGCCTTTTTCTCCTGCCTTCTGGGTTATTTTATCGCAGTTGGAAACCCTGTACAGATTCTAATCCAGGCCATGTCTCAACGAACAGAAACCGGAGAGAACGTCTATGCTGAACTCCGATCTGGAGATGAACTTGGCAGAATTGCAAAAGCATATAATCGCCTCGTTGACCATCAGGAAAAACGCCTTGCCGAAATCCGAACTGTCAATGAGCAACTCACATCAGAAATACAGGAGCGCATAAAGGCAGAGGAAAGTCTTAAAGAAGCCCATGCCCAGCTTCTTCAAACATCAAAAATGGAAGCGATTGGGACTTTGTCAGCCGGTGTTGCCCATGAACTAAACACACCTATCCAGTTCATTTCGACCAATCTGCAATTTTTGAAAGAGGGGATCAGTGGGATCCAATCCGTTTTCGGGCAAATGATGGCTGAAAACGGGCCGGTTCTCCCTCAGAGTATCCAGGATTTAATTGAAGAACAAGATCTCGATTTTACGTTGGAAGAAATGCCTGCATCAATTAACGAAAGCATACGCGGTACGAATACGATTTCTAGTATTGTAAGCGCTATGCAAACCATGACCGCAACCGATAGCGAGGAACGCAGCCTCATCGACTTGGGCATACTCATCTCGAATACAATCACCCTGACGGGAAATGAATGGCGACCCAAAGTTGATATTGAAACCGATATTGATCCTGACTTACCGAAATTCAACGGCTATCAGAGTGCTTTGAGTCAAGTTATTCTCAATCTTATTATTAATGCCGTGCAAGCCATTGAGGCCAAAGAGGATGACAGCAAAGGGGTGATCAAAATTACCGCCACCCCCATGGAGCGGAGCATCCGCATCTCTGTCCGGGATAATGGCATCGGCATTCCTGAAGAACATCTCTCTCGTATCTTTGATATGTTTTATACAACAAAACCTGTCGGGAAAGGGATCGGTCAGGGGCTCGCAGTTTGCCAGACAATTATATGCGGCAGCCATAATGGTAATTTTGATGTGACGTCGAAACCAGACCAGGGAACAACGTTTGACATCACGCTACCCACCGACCAAAACAGAGCCGCTGCATAATTTTTCGAAAAAGCGGAAATGGCGCACCGGGGAAGATTCGAACTCCCGACCCCTAGATTCGTAGTCTAGTGCTCTATCCAGCTGAGCTACCGGTGCGCAGGCAGAAATCTGGGAAAACAAACCAGACTCAAACAGCCCAAAAACATTGCTGTCTGCTGCGGATCGGGAACCTACTGAAAAGAACCTATCTTGGCAAGCGGAGATTTCAAAAAAACGCCAAATTCCTGAAATTAATTCCTTTCTTGTAGGCTCGCACTTCAATGGGTAGTATTTGCGTCTGTTTTCCTGTATTTAGAAGACAGAATTGTTCGAACAGGGGGATCCGTAAAGCCGCAGCAGGGCATTTACGACCAAAACGATAGAGTGTTTCACAATATGGTATATCGCATTACCCGACCCATTGTGCTGAGTGCAGCGTTATTTGCCGCAGGGTGTTCATTTGTTGATGAATCACTGATGCCGGCCTTGACAGGGGAAGAGCCGGCAGGCGCAAATCAGCCGGTTGCAATTGCTCCGTCCAATGCGGAGAATAATCCGGATCCGACAGTCAGCGGAGCGGGTCAGCCTCCTGCGCTTGGGACAACGAATTTCGTGACACCCGGTGTTACACCTGCCTCGAATACGGGGACATTTGTTGGTCAGAAAGTCGCTGTCTTGCGCAGTGAACTCGGCGCCCTTCAGGAACGTCTGAAGCTCAGAAATCAGCAGCTGCAGCAAATCCGGACGACAACAACCGGCAATTCACAGACTTATCATGGCACCATAGCAGCGATTAATACCCGCTTGCAGGTCGGGACAACTCCCGGTAATCCGGTCCTGATCAATCAGTGGAACCAGGCTCAACTTGAACTGGAACGAATCGGCGCTGACATCTCATCAATGAACAGTCTTGCAAATGCTGTTGCCAGTGATTCCAGTATGTCTGCTTATCTGCTTGAATCAACGCGGGCCGCTTATGGCCTCTCTGGCGCCATTGAAGAAGATCATCGTCAATTGGCGATCCTTGAAGATGAGACAAACCGAACCGTTGTTCTTGTCGATCGCTTGCTCAACGAGCTTTCCGAAGATATCAGCCGCCAAACAGCCTATGTCGGCAATGAGCGGTCCAATCTGACGACACTGTCTCATTCCATTAAAAACGGCGAACTATTAGGCTCAAGCCTGGCCAACCGCGCTTATTTGTCAACAGCACCGGTTGCCTCAACGTCTCCGCTGGCAGCCAGCAGCTCTCAGAATTTTGCGGGCGGCAGCCGCCAGCCATTGGTTGTCATTCGCTTTGACCGCCCGGACGTTCCTTATGAGCAGGCACTTTATACAGCGGTTAATCGCACCCTTCAGGGACGGCCGCAGTCTGTGTTTGATGTGGTCGCCATAACCCCCATGCAGGGCGGGGCAGCCGGTGTTGCTCTCAACCAGTCAAAATCTACTCGTAATGCTCAACGTGTTTTGAGGTCTCTGACGGACATGGGCTTGCCAGCCTCCCGCGTTAGCCTATCGGCTTCTTCCAGCGGACAGGCCGTCACGAACGAAGTTCATATCTACGTTCGATAAACGGATCAGAAACCAATAAAAAAGCGGTGAGAATTCTCACCGCTTTTTTTTATGGAACGCACTTCCGCATGCCCTTTTTAATAGGCAATATCCGGAAGCCAGGTTGCAATTTGCGGCACCAGCCATATCAGCGCAACACCGATAATCTGCAAGACAATAAAGGGGGCAACCCCCAAATAGATATGACCGGTTGTCACCTCTTTAGGGGCCGCTCCTCGTAAATAGAAGAGTGAGAAGCCAAAGGGCGGTGTCAGGAATGATGTCTGCAGGTTAATAGCGATCAATATAGCAAGCCACATTGGATCATGGCCCATCAGGATCAACGCGGGTGCAATAAGCGGCAGCAGGATCACTGTGATTTCCACGAAATCGAGGAAGAAGCCCAGCACAAAAATGATCAACATGCAGAAGATCAAAGCACCGGTGGGGCCCCCTGGCATGGATTTGAGAATATCGGCAATCCGCTCCTCTCCGCCGAGGCCTACAAAAACCAAGCTGAAAATACTAGCCGTCAGGATGGTGGCAAAAATCATCGCCGTCACTACCATAGTCGAGGAGAGCGCTGGTTTCAGAATACCGTTTGAAAAAGTCCTCCCCAAGGAGGCCAGCAGCGCAGAGCCCCCGATCACCGCCAGAAGAATATAGGAGAGGGCCAGAAACCATTCGAAAGCACCCGCGTCAGATCTTTGCAATCTGACCGGTGCAACCCCCGCCATCACCGCAAGCAACAAAAGCGAGGCACCGCCTGCCAGAATGAGAACCGGGGAGACCTTCAAGCGGATCCCTGCCATCAGAAGCGCCCCGACAGCGCCAACGGAGGCAGCCTCGCCCGGCGTTGCCACACCGCCCAGAATAGCGCCCAGCACAGCGACAATCAGCAAAACAGGCGGAACGATTGCCCGCGTAATCTCGAAGCCGGAAGGACGGCTGATATCTTCATGCATGGCCGGAGCGTCCGTCGGGATCAGCCAGGCGCGGGTCAGCATATAAACAATGTAAATGCCGACCAGCAGCAACCCCGGCAGGAGGGCCGCAGCAAATATCTGCCCGACAGAGATTGTCTCGATCGTGAATTTCCCTTGCGCAAACTGAGCCTGCTGATAGGCGTTTGACATGACGTCAGACAAAATGATCAGCAGCGTCGAGGGCGGAATAATCTGACCCAATGTGCCGGATGTACAGACAACACCGGCCGCCAGTTTTGGATTATAGCCGTTGCGCAGCATGGTCGGCAGGGCAATCATTCCCATTGCAACGACAGTTGCCCCAACAATGCCGGTAGACGCGGCAAGCAACGCTCCAACCAGAATGACAGAAACACCGAGGCCACCCCGGATGGATCCGAACAGCCGCCCCATCGTCTCCAGCAGATCTTCAGCAATCCGGCTCTTCTCGAGCACAACTCCCATAAAAACAAAGAGAGGAATGGCAATGAGCACGTCATTGGTCAGAAGCCCGAATATCCGCTGACCCAGCGCGCCCATTAAGGACAAGTCAAACGAGCCAGTCATCCACCCCAGAAGAGCAAAAAGGCTGGCCACACCTGCAATGGAAAAGGAGACAGGATAGCCCAAAAGAATGGCGCCAATCAGCGCCGCAAACATCAACAAATCCAAGGGAAGGCTCACGCGTTTTTCTCCTTCATACGGAGCAGGTCACGCAACAGACAGGAAACGCCCTGTATTAGAATAAGAATACAAAATCCCGGTATCAGGGATTTGAGAAGAAAGGAGGCCGGAATCCCACCCACTGAAATAGCGCCTTCCCAGATAAGCCAGGAAGTCTGCACAGTAGACCAGGTCCAGAAAAGAAGAATGATCATCGCCGGGAACAGAAAGAACAAATGCCCGAAAACATCGATGCGAGCTTTGGTCCATCCCTGCATTTTCGCGTAGAAGATATCGACACGTACATGGCCGTTCACAAGAAACGTGTATCCGGCTCCCAGCATGAACAAGGCGCTGTGAAGATACAGAACGCCTTCATTTAGAAAAATGAAGCTGATACCGAATACATATCGCATCACGACGATGGTAAATTGTAATAACACCATGGCCAGAGCGCACCATCGGACCGTATTGCCCACAAGTTCGTTCACCAGGTCCAGAGAATTGGCTAGTCTTTCCAATTGACTTGCTTTCGTTCAAAAAAAAGCGGGCTCTCTAAAGAGCCCGCATCCTAACATAGATTGATCAGTATTTGTAATTGAGCGCGCGCGCGTTCATCTGACCGTTATCCGCATATGGCATATAGTCTGCGATCGTCGTCCGGTAAGCCAGGAAGCTTTCAACAATCCGCCGAACCAGCTCATCATCATCTTCACGCAAGTCCGCGATCACTTCACCTGCGGCATTACCCATGGCAATGATGACATCTTCAGGAAGCATCTTGACCTGAACCCCTTGCTCCTTCACCAATTTTGGCAAGGCAAGTGCATGTTTGGTCGTATATTCCGTCCAAACCGGATTATACAGGCTTTCACAGGCAAAACTGACAGCCTGTTTCAGATCATCTTCCAGTTCATTATAGGCTTTGGCATTGACAGCGCATTCTTCAGCAGAAGATGGCTCCCCTACACCGGGCCAATAGTAGTTTTTAGCGACCTGGTAAAAGCCCAGAGCACTATCCGTCCAGGGGCCGATAAATTCACCCGCATCGAGCGCACCGGATTGCAACGCCTGGAACATGGCGCGTCCGCCCATCGCCTGAACAGCCATTCCCAGTTTGGAGCACATTTCAGAAGCCAGGCCGGTTGTCCGGAAACGAAGGCCTTTCAAGTCATCAACTGAGTTGATTTCCTTTTTGAACCAGCCCTGCCACTGTGGACCGGAATTACCGCACAAAAACGGCTTGAGGCCAAAGCGGCCATAAATTTCATCATAAAGAGCCTGTCCGCCCCCATGGGTCAACCAGCCAACCTGTTCATCTGCCCGCAAACCAAAAGGCTGGGAGCCAAACATCAGAATACCTTTGGATTTGGATCCCCAATAGGCGGGGACAGCGTGGTACAAATCTGCTGTTCCTTGTGAAACTGCATCAAAAACACCCCGGCCGGGAACAAGCTCACCTGCAGCATAAAGCTTAACTTCTATGCGACCGCCGGAAAGCGCTGTAATCCGATCCGCCAGCTTCTGCGCCGCGACACCGGGTCCCGGAAGGTTCTTTGGCCAGGCTGTGACCATTTTCCACTGGCGTTTACCGGATGCCAAGGCTGGCGTTGCGAATGAGGCTGTCGCGGCACCAACAGCTGCTGTTTTCAAAAAATCCCTGCGTTCCATTTTTGTCTCCTTATAGACCCCTGTTTGACGGATAGCCCGGAGCGTGACCCCTGGTTGTCACACGTGGTTGATCCTTACCGCCTCATATCTGGCTTTTTGGCACCAGCACTCTATACTGAGACACAATTGCATATGAGGACGCTTTATGCTGTTATGTATGCACATAAAAGTCAACAGGAAACAGAATGTCAGCACGCCAAAATCAATCTCATCAATCAGTGCAAGCAGCACTATTGAAGCGAATTCACTCTGGCGAGTGGTCTCCGGGCACCTATATCCCGGGAGAGGTGGATTTGGCCGCAGAATTTGGCTGTTCACGCACAACGGTTAACCGAGCCCTCCGACAACTGGCGGAAAATGGTATTGTCGAGCGGAAACGGAAACGGGGCACCCGTATTACCCCTATGCCGGTTGCCCGTGCCACACTGGAGATTCCCATTATCCGCAAAGAGGTGACGGATCGGGGCGGCCTTTACCGCCATAGCGTTATCAAGCAAGAGATCTGTGAGGCCCCGGCTTCAATTTACGCCCGCCTTCAACTTCCTAGAGAAGATCTTCTGCATTTGCAGACGCTTCATCTATCCGATAATCGTCCTTTCATGTTTGAAGACAGGTGGGTCAATATAACAGCAGCACCAGACATCACAAAGGCCTCCTTCAAGACAATCAGTCCAAACGAATGGCTGGTACAGGAAGTGCCCTATTCGGACGGTGATATCAGTTTTTCCGCCTGTGCTGCAGATGAAAAAATTGCGGATTTCCTTGAAATTAAAACAGGATCGCCACTTTTTCTGATTGAAAGAACAACCCGGATGCACGACATACCCATTACAACATTGAAGATGTATTATCCTGAAGGCTTTCGGATGAGCAGCCGCCTCTGAACGGCATCCGAAAGCCCAAAATCCACTCTCAAATTGTGGCTCACTATCTATTTTTAGAATTATTCTAAAAACTACTTGCAATTAAACAACAAGCTCTCTATATCCGTTGGCATCACCGTTACTCAATTTGTTTGGAGATAAAGATGCTGCAGAATATGGAAGGACAAAAAGTCCCTCAATGTACATTCCCTGTTCGGGATGGCGACGACTGGAAACAGGTCACAACAGACGACCTCTTCAAAGGCAAGAAAGTTATTCTCTTTGCCCTCCCCGGTGCTTTTACACCAACTTGTTCTTCAACTCATCTACCGCGGTACAATGAGCTGGCCAATACATTCTTTGAATGTGGTGTCGATGACATTTTGTGCCTCTCCGTCAACGACACTTTCGTCATGAACGAGTGGAAAAAGGATCAGCAGGCAGAAAAAATCAATTTCATCCCAGACGGATGCGGCACTTTCTCCGAAGGTATGGGCATGCTGGTCGATAAATCCAATCTGGGTTTCGGCAAGCGTTCCTGGCGCTATTCAATGCTGGTGAATGACGGCGTTGTTGAAAAAATGTTCATCGAGCCTGAAGTCGATGGGGACCCGTTTGAAGTTTCCGATGCCGACACCATGCTTTCCCACGTCAATCCGGAAGCCAAAAAGCCTGCCGCTGTCACCGTCTTCTCTAAGCCCGGTTGCGGCCATTGCGCCCGCGCCAAACAGACCCTTGTAAAAGCAGGTCTGGGTTTTGAAGAAATCGTTCTGGGAAGTGATGCAACATCTCGCAGCTTGGCGGCAGTCGCGGGCGCGACATCTACACCGCAAATCTTTATTGACGGTCAAAAAATCGGCGGTGCCGACGAGCTTGAAACATATCTCGCAGCGTAACCCCGCATGACAGCGCTCTTGGTGGGTCGCTGTCATAAAAAAACCCGCCGGAGAGATCCGGCGGGTTTTTTGTTATCTCATAATAACATTCAGTCTTCCCAAGACATCCGCGCAACATCTGTTGCAAAGAGATGCCAGTTCGGCCAAACACCGTTCAGGCCTTTACGGGCCACCTGAACCGCAGCAAGCTGAAACAAAAAGCCGTTCACAGCATCTTTTGCGATAATCTTCTGTGCTTCCTGCAATTTTGCCGTCCGAACAGCTGGAGAGAGAGCCGTCTCGGCTTCATTGATCACCGTATCCAAAGTGGAGTTTTCGTAATTGAAATAGTAGTTTTTGCGCGTATAGATATTGATATCCATTGGCTCAACATGGCTGACAATCGACAAGTCGTAGTTCTTGTTCTTGTAAACCTCATCCAGCCATTTTGGCCAATCCACATTTTCAATCTTGATTTTGAAACCGGCTTTTTCAAGCTGAGAAGCAACAATCTGACCGCCTTTACGGGCATAATTGTCAACCGGAGGCAACTTCAGAGACAATTCCAGGCCATCTGCATATCCAGCTTCAGCAAGCAATGCTTTCGACTTGGCAGGATCATAAGGGTATGTACCAGTCAGATCGAGATAGTCCGGATGATGGGGCGCAAAATGCGATCCGATCGGCGTTCCGTAACCGAACATGGCACCATCAATGATTTCCTGACGATTAATCGCGTGAGCAATAGCCTGCCGCACTTTGAGTTTCGACAAAGCCTCATGCTTGTTATTGGTTCCCAGAATGGTTTCCCCGTTCGAGGTTCCGGTAATGATGGTGAACTGATCGCCAAGCTTGAACTGCTCCAGCGTCTCGTTCGGCACTTGCGTCAGATCCAGATCTCCGGTGAGCAAACTTGCCATACGAGCGGCGGAATCGTTAATAAAACGGAATGTCGCTTTTTTGATCGCCAGATTGGCTTTGTCCCGGTAAGTATCGGCTGCTACCAGTTTCACAGAATCGCCTTTGATCCAGCGAGAAAACTTATAGGGTCCCGTTCCAACAGGGTTTGTTGCGTTACCCGCGTCCGAATCCGGATCCACAATCACCGCGGTTGACTCACCGAGCTGTGCCAGGAAATCACCGCGTGGTTCTTTCAATGTCAGAACAACCGTATTTGCATTCGGTGTTTCAATGCTGGCGATGTTTGTAAAGCGACCTTTGCGTTTGTTTTTGCTGCCTTCTGCCGCATTCTCTTCGAAGGTGTATTTTACATCGGACGCATCAAAATCTGATCCGTCGTGGAATTTGACACCCGCTTCCAGATTAAATGTATAAACCAGTCCATCCGGGCTCACGGTCCAGCTTTTGGCCAGTGCCGGCTTAACCGTACCATCGATCCCGATGCGGGTCAGGCCTTCAAAGATATTATACAGTGTAATTCTGGAAATGGCGGCTGCGGCGCCCGTTCTTGGATCAAGCCCGGGAGGCTCAAGCCTCATTCCATAATTAAAGGACGTTTTTGCAGCCTGTGCCGTCATCGGCACCAAAACAGCCGATGCGACTGCCGCTGCGATAAACAACTTCTTCATACCAGTCTCCCTCATTTGCCAGTCTTCCTTATTTGGTCTTCTTAAACTGTGATTGATAGCCCGGCAGATCTCCCAGGCTATCAGCATGATACACGGCCCGGGCAACTGCCCGCGCGACACAATCCGCTGCAATGGCGCCTAGCCGCGCCAATGCAAGTGGTTCTGGTTGATCCAGTTCTTTTTTCTCAGTCGATACTGTAAAGATAGTATCGCCATCCATTGGCGTATGTACAGGACGGATCGCACGGGCATACCCATCTTGGGCCATAATGGCAATTCGCTGAGCCTGCGATTTGCTCAAGGATACATTCGTTGCCACTACGCCAATTGTTGTATTTTCCCCCAAGCGGCCACTGTTAATGGCCTCCAATGATAAATCCTGTTTCAGGTCAGGGGCGCCATGCCCGCCAAATTCATTATTCTGCTCAAACTCCCAGGCCCAGAAATTATGGGTTCCGGGAACCAGGACACTCCCGACCGGATTTACTGCAATGAGTGCGCCGACTTGAATGCCTTCGTCTGTCACTGTAGAAGCACTTCCCAGGCCACCCTTGATGCGACCTGCAGCGGCTCCATATCCTGCGCCGCTATTCCCCAGATCAAAACTGCCTGTGGCGCTATGGATGGCATCTGCGCCCATCGCTCTGTATGGCGGCATACCGCCCCAGTCCTTATCGCCGCCATTCATCAGGTCGAACAAGATGGCGGACGGGACAATCGGAACATGAAGGCCATGAACTTCAAATCCTCTTTTCTGTTCGGCCAAAGCAGACACGGCGCCCGATGCCGCTTCCAGACCATAGACGGAGCCCCCGCTCAAGACAATTGCATCAACCCGCTCCACCAGACAATCCGGACGAAGCACTTCGGTCTCTCTGGTGCCCGGCCCGCCGCCTCGCACGTCAACGCCGCCGACGGCCGGATTATCAGGCACAATCGCGGTGACGCCGGATCGTACACGTTCGTCGTGGATATTACCCACTTTGATGCCATCGACATCCGTTATCAGATTTTGTGCGCCAGGTCGGATCATGATCAAAAACTGTTTTTAATATTTTTTTCCAAAGGTAAACTCGACTGACACAGGGGTCAATCAGAGTTAAGCTTCAGATTAAACTGGAATTTGGTTTGAAGACAAACAAATACTCACACTCTTTCGCAAAGGAAAGAAGATGAAAAAGAACGGTTTGCGGTTTCCTAGTGTTATTCTGGTCGCAGGAATATTGGGAGCGACCACCTTATTTTCCGGCGTCTCAAACGCAGAGACAAGCGGGAAATTCATGATCTCGGCAGCCAATCCTCTTGCCGCACAAGCGGGGTTTGACATTCTGGCAAAAGGCGGGAGTGCAGTTGATGCCGCCATTGCAACCCAACTGGTCCTGACGCTTGTCGAACCACAATCTTCCGGCATCGGCGGGGGCGCTTTCATGCTCCATTACGCCGCCAATGATAAAGCTGTTCAAAGTTATGACGGGCGCGAGATGGCCCCGGCAGCTGTTCGCGATGATCATTTTTTAAAGACAGACGGCAAACCGCAGAAATTCTATGACGCGGTTGTTGGCGGTAAAGCCGTTGGCGCCCCGGGCCTTCTTGCCATGCTGGAAATGGCGCACAAGAATCATGGAAATCTGCCCTGGAAGGACCTGTTTCAAGCCGCCATAACACTCTCTGAGGACGGCTTCGCAATTTCACCGCGCCTTTATTTTCTGCTCGACCGCGATAAATTCCTGAAAACAAAAGCTGCAGCCCGCACCTATTTCTATAACGCCGACGGAACGGCGAAAGCGGCTGGGACTATTTTGAAGAATCCCGCTCTTGCGCATACTTTGCGGATGATTGCGGATCAAGGTGCAAAAGCCTTTTATGAAGGAGATATTGCCAGGCAAATCATAGACGCCGTTAAAAGTGACTCAGGTAACCCCGGTCTTCTAACAGAACAGGATCTGGCCAATTATAAAGCCAAGGAACGCCTACCGGTTTGTCTGCCTTACCGCGAGAATACTGTCTGCGGCATGGGACCACCCACATCGGGCGGCGTCACGTCTCTACAAATTCTGAAACTGCTGGAGAAAACAGAGATTGCCGCCCAACAGCCGGGTAGCCTCGACGCCATTCATTTGATATCGGAAGCCAGCGCCCTTGCTTTCGCAGATCGCGGAAAATATCTGGCCGATGCAGATTTTGTCTCCGTTCCTGTTAAAGCCCTGCTGGGTGACGCCTATCTTTCAAAGCGCCGCGCGCTGATCCAAACCGGCAAGACGAATATCCCCTTCACTGCTGGAGAGCCGCAGAAAAAGAAAGCAGATCTGACACCTGACGACGCCATTGAGCTTCCTTCAACCAGCCATTTCAGTATCGTGGATGGTCAGGGGAATGCGGTATCCATGACCACCTCCGTTGAAAATGTCTTTGGCTCTCGGTTAATGGCCGGTGGTTTTATTCTGAATAATCAGCTCACCGATTTCTCATTTCGCCCGGTGGGTGATGATGGCCCAGTGAACAACCGGATAGAGCCGGGCAAACGACCGCGTAGTTCCATGACACCGACTCTGGTACTGGATGGAGACAATGAGCTACTGGCGGCCGTGGGCTCTCCAGGCGGCAGCCGAATTATCGGTTATGTGACCAAAACACTGATTGCAATTCTGGATTGGGATTTATCCATGCAGGAAGCGATAAACCTGCCTCATCATGTCAATCGAAACGGTACGCTTGATCTGGAAAAAGACAGCGACCTTCTTACCCATACAAGTGCTCTGGAGAAAATGGGATATAAAGTCAAAAGCCGTGGCTTGAGTAGCGGGCTGCACGGCATCCTCGTAAAAGGCAACATTTTGAGCGGCGGCGCTGACCCGCGCCGGGAAGGTGTTGTGCTGGCAAATTGAAGGCTGTTTTCTAAGTCTTGAATATAACAGGCGTGCCGATCTTCAAGTTAAAAAAGGCGTCGGCACGCCCTTGATTAACGGCGATCTCAATCAATCCGTTCGCGTTCACATAAGCCAGTGCCGCCCCGTCTGCTACATCCGAAAAGGTTCGTGATAAAGGCAGCTCCTGCGCGCCTATTATGGCAACTCCGCTGTTACCTTCTGCGCGGATACCCGTCATGCCGTTCCCATAGTGATCGATATAGATGATCTCATTTACATCCAAATCCACCTCGGCAGTATCAATTTCTGCTTTCGACAGTTTTTGTAATTTCTCAGCCATCGAACCCGCATGAAGAGCGGCAGCAACCGGGGCAAAAAGGTCGCGCCCATGAAAACTCGCTGACAGTTTATCTGGCCGCCAGATAATTTCCCAAATTTCCGCCTGCTTATCAAGGTGCAGCAAAGGCCCAAAAAGCCCATTATCCGGCCCGACAAACCATCGATCGCAGGCTTTGATGACAAGAGCACGCCTGTTGCTACCAACACCGGGATCAACGATAGACAGAAAAATACTATCGGGTGGAAAGTCCAGCATATAAGCCGCCAGCAAACAGCCCGAAGCCTTGGGGGAGAAGACGGGTGCATCCGAAAAGAGAGGGAAAATATCGCCTTCATATCCTGCCTGGCGCAAACGCGCCATCAGCTGCCCTTGATAAGGCCCCTCGCTGCCAAAATCGGTAAAAAGCAGGATCATTGCCGGATCGCTATTCTTCAGCTCGCTCTGCCACGATAAACAGCCGGGAGAACGGATACAGGGTCGAGCCATCATCCTGCTGCGGATACGCTTCCAGAAGACGGTCCGCATAAACCTGCTCAAATTCATCGACTTCATCCTCATCCAATGCGGAGAGGAATGGGCGCAATGCGGTACTACGGGTCCATTCAAGAACTGCATTTTTCCCTTGTAGCACTTGAAAATAGGTCGTTTCCCATATATTGAGCAACTCTACCTGCGAGGATAGAAGATCATAATACCAGTTGATATTGTGGACGGGAGCAGGCCTGACTAGAGGCCCCAATTTACCAATCCATCTTTCTGACTGCGCCAGATCGTACAAGGTCTGATGGGAAGGTGCATTGAAGTTATTAGGCATCTGAACGGCCAGAACACCCCCTGGGCGTAACTGCTTCAGAAGAAGTGGGAAGAGGGTTTCATGCTCATCCAGCCAATGAAGAGCCGCATTACTGAAAATCAGGTTCCCTTTACTGACAGGATTGAAATCGGCAATTTCACCCAGTTTCCATTCCAAGGACGGATGATCGGTGGCCGCTTTTCGCAGCATCTCTTCTGAACTGTCAATGCCGGTAACAATAGCTTCGCCCCATCGCTTTGACAGCAAAGCGGTCACATTACCGGTTCCACAACCGAGATCATATATAACCGACGGAGAAGCAAGCGTTACTTGCGACAGCAAATCCAGTGCCGGGCGCAATCGGTGATCTGTATAAAGATGATAATGATCGGGGTTCCAGCTCATGGGCTATCCGTCCTCAAACACACATAGGGGGAAGGAAGTCTAGCAAGTTTGGCGACTTTCATGAACTCCTAACTTGTCAATAAGTCGCGAATCCCATGAAGAGAAAATCAGTCAGTCTTCTCTTCTTCTTTTTTGGCTTGCACAAACGGCCAGGGAAGAAAGCTTCCCTTCTCCGGCTTTTGGCTGATATATTCAACTTTGGCACCCGCAGACCCCAATTCGCTAACTGTGCGAACTCTTTCCGACTTCTCTGTATTATACGGATTTTTTTGCGAATAGCAGTCGATGCCACCGAGTGTCTTATAGCAATAAACCGGTTCCTGCTTGATAGCTTCGCGCTTTTCCTTGCAGTAATCTTCGCCAAACATGACATTAACCGATGTGCATTCCATTTCAGTCATCTGAGAAATTTTTTCGTCGATCACCGCAACAGCCGCTGTTGTGCAGCCTGAAACTGCAAAGAGTGCTGCAAACAAAAAAGCGACCGATAAAACACGCATCATACTACTGCTCTCCTGGACACGAAGACATTACGTACCGAAAAAGCAGTATGAAGAGGAAGGTGTTTCCAAACTGTTAATTGATATGGTTAATCAGGCAACCTGATGGCAAAAATCGTGCCCGTCTCGCCCGTTTTTTCCACAAGTAATTCACCACCATGTGCGGTGACGAGTTCGCGGGAAATTGACAGGCCTAGGCCGGTTCCTCCGCTTTTGGCGGATCCTGCAAAAGGCTCAAACAGATGTCGCATGGCCTTGTCCGGGATACCAGGCCCATCGTCACAAATTCTGATAAGACTGGCCCCGTTTATCCGGCTGGCCTCAATGGAAATATTCCCTGTATCTTTCAAAGCCTCGGCGGCATTGCGGCATAAATTAAGGAGTACCCTGTAGAGCTGTTCCCGATCTGCGGTCACTTCAAACGCTTCCGGTATCTGATCCTTCCAGTGAATACTGGCTTGATCAGGGATTGCGACAGCTGCTTTCACTTCTTTCATCAACGGCGAGAGCACAAATTTCTCTTTCTCCGGTTGGCGTTCTTCTGCTTTCCCGTATTTCAGCGTCTCTGTACATAAATCGATAGCCCGGTCAATACTGGCAACCAGCCTGGGAACAACCTTCTGCACATGAGGATCATCAACCTGAGCGAGGCCATCGCTGACGATATGAGAGGTGGACAGAATATTCCGAAGATCATGACTGATTTTGGTGACCGCCGTCCCAAGTGCCGCAAGATGCTGTTTCTGCTTCAAAGCGAAGCGCAGGCGTGCCTGCATGATTTCCAGCTCCCGCTCAGCCGTTCCAATTTCATCCAGCCGCCCGGACGGTGTTATCGTGACAGAAGGATCTTCAGGGGATCGGCGAAACGCAATCATATTCGCACTCATTCGTCCCATTGGCCTTACCAGCAGCCAGTGCAGCGACAGAAAAACCAGAACAGCCGTCAGAACCGAAATCACCAGAGACAACCAGAAAATATTTTTGGCATAGTCAAGCATGGCCAAAACAAGCGGGGCTTCGTCAATGACAACTTCCAAGGAGGATGTTGGCGAATTTTCGATCGGCGAGACAATTCTGATAATTCTGTTTTCGGGAATCATCAGAATCTCGATGGCATCTTCAATGAGCTTCATCGGCGTCCGCTCTGCCAGGTTGAAGCTGGCATCGACCGCCGCAGGCATGTCCTCACTCAGCATGAGCATGGCAGAGTTGGCGCTGCGAAACACGACTGAGCGTGCCCCGACACGGAACAGGAGTTCGGCCTTGAGTTCCTTGGACAGCATATTGTCAGGAGAAGCCAGCAGCGCCAAAGATGCCAAATGTGCGAATTCCGATTTTTTGTCGAGATAGTTAAGCCGGAAAAAAGCGACGGACGGGACAAAAATCAAAACTTCTGCCAACATGACAAAGAGGATCGTCAACAGCAGGAGCTGAGCCGACAGGCTTCTGAAAACCCTCGATATTTTCTGTAGATACCCCATGGTTGCAAGATAGACAGAAAACGTCTCCAGAACCAATGAATTACGGTCCAGATCCGGTTTCTGTTCAGGCTCCTCAAATAGTTTTGCTGATTATTCAACCAAACATAGACAAAAATTTGACGATCCGTTTTGTCTTGTCGCTAAAAAGCTGCGGCGTATAGAAGCTGCCTGCCGCTCTTTTGTTAATTTCTCCCAGTGTCGGATACGGCGAAATAAAACTGGCCATGGCCGAGATTTTGAGTTTGCCTGTGATAGCCAACGCCCAAGGCTGAATGAGCTCACCGGCCTGCACACCGACAATTCCGGCCCCCAGAATTTTGCCTTTTTTCGTAACCACAGCCTTGATCATACCCTCGGTTCGCCGTTCGGCCCGGGCACGATCATTCTCCGCATACGGGAATGTCAGTATTTTGATATCCTCACCGAACTTTTCCCGTGCCTGGACTTCTGTCAGACCAACATTGGCAATCTCCGGATCTGTATAGGTCACCCAGGGCAGACCGTCATAATTGACTTTTGCAGGCAGCCTGAACAAAGCGTTCCGAATGATAATTCCAGCATGATATCCCGCGACATGGGTAAACTGAAAACCACCAGCAGCATCGCCGATCGCAAAGATTTTCTTGTTACTGGTCCGAAGGCGGGCATCCACCTCGATACCTGTTCGAGAATAATCAACGCCCGCGGCTTCCAGATTGAGGCGTTCCAGATTTGGTTTGCGGCCCGCCGCAACAAGCAAATGAGATCCTTCCAGGGTCTCCCCTTCATCCAGATCGATCCGAATTCTGCCGTCGCTGTTACGGGTAACATTGGTGATCTTGACACCTTCCCGAATATCAAGACCCTCGGCGCGCAGATTTTCGAGGGCGATAGAGGTCAAATCAGGATCATCCTTGCCCAATGCCGTAAAAGCTTCCAGAACCGTGACACGGCATCCAAGCCGCCGGTGGGCCTGCGCCATCTCCATGCCAATGGGTCCGCCGCCAATGATCAAAAGATGATCCGGCATCACACGGTTTTCAAAAACCGTCTCGTTGGTCATATAACCGCACTCTTCCAACCCCGGCACCGGCGGCGCCGCGGGAGAAGACCCGGTTGAGATGATAAACCGCCTTGCGTGGATTTTCATCTCGCCAACCACCAGTTCATTGGGCCCGGAAAACCCGCCATAACCTTCCACAACCCGAACGCCCAGACTTTCAAAGCGCTCGACAGAATCATGGGGAGCGATCCCGGCAATGACATCAGCTACATGCTCCATGGCTTTCGCATAATCCACCTGAAGCGGCTCTCCCGTCACACCAAATATATCGGCATGATGCAGGCCATAGGCTTTTTTAGCCGCGGCGATGAGCGCCTTGGAAGGAACACAGCCATAATTAAGGCAGTCCCCGCCCATTTTGCCGCCTTCTACAAGGATAGTATCCGCCCCCATCTGACTGGCACCCGCCGCTACACTCAAACCACCCGACCCGCCGCCAATGACGCACAGATCCGCTTTCAGTGTTTGTGTCATCTGTTCTTCTCCGTCTTGGGTTCTCAGGATGGTGTTTTCCGGATTTTTTTAAGGATAATGGGAATCAACGCCACAACGCCCAGCGCCACAAGGGCAATCAGTATTTCAACGGTGACCAGTGATCCAATATCAAATTCCAAGACACAATCAGTCTTGCCACTCGCCTGGCAGGCCGCAAATTTCTCTTGCTGCTCAACAATGACACTATCCAGCCCGGTACCGATAAAGGCGAAAGCAAATGTCCCGGGAATAATGCCGAAAAATGTGCCAACAACATATGTCCGCAAATTGACCCCTAAAAAGGCGGGCGCAATGTTGATCAGCCAGAAGGGGAAGGCCGGAACAAGGCGCAGGAACAGAAGATAGCTCATCGCATTGTCTTTAAAACCATCTTCCAGTTTGGTAAGCCAGGGGCCGGCTTTCTCACGTAGAGCATCCCCAAGCGATGTCGCAGCGATGAGGAAAAGAAGGGTTGCCCCCACAGTTGCGGACACGACAGTGAGCAATCCGCCAACGAACCAGCCGAAAAGGAAACCACCGGTCACTGTCAGCAGCAATCCGCCCGGAACGGAAGCCGCAATGGCCACGGTATAAAGAACAAAATAGAGGGCCATGGCAGAGAGATAGTGATTGTCTACAAAGCCAAGCAATTTATCCCGGTTATCACTCAGTGCCTTAAATGTCAGATAGTCATCCAGACCAAATGCGAAAAAGGAGGCAAAAATCAGAATCAAGGCAAGGAGCGGCAGGAATTTCTTGATCCAACCGCCTTTCTTCGCTTGTTCATCCGTTTCGGTAGCATTCCCCATATTCGATTCGTTCCTTCCTTAACACGCGTTAATCCTGTCGCAGATATGAAGCCCGATCGCGGTTTGGTCCGTCAGACGGATTGGGTAAATTCATTGCATCCACCCTAACACAAGAATGCCGCAATTATCTTGCCCAAACCTTTACGACCAGCCAAAACGCCTAAATTTCGCAAAAAATCGCTCCAAATTCGACTTGATACCCTGTTTTGAACATAAACAGGTTGCGCAAATGCAAAAGCGCCCCTCACCCAAATGTGAGACAAGTTGAGCAACGGGCACATATTTTTGCAATTGGTATCAGGAATAACAATCTCCTCCATTGACTTACCCCGCATCACCCCTTATACAGCGGGGCTTAAATTTCTCATCGCGCAAATCCGCGCGCATGATTGACGGAGAAGTCACGTGAAACGTACATATCAACCCAGCAAACTTGTGCGCGCTCGTCGCCACGGTTTCCGCGCACGCCGCGCCACTGTCGGCGGTCGCCGCGTTCTTTCAAATCGTCGCACTAAAGGCCGTAAGAGCCTTTCAGCCTAATCAGATGCCGGCAGGCGTCGAACGTTTAAAGAAGCGCGCGGATTTTCTTCGCGTTGCAGGTGTTCGACGCAAATGGGCAACCCCCGGAATGGTCCTGCAAGCTGCGCGCGATCCCTCGCCCGTAGATGCGGGACTTTTGCGTGTGGGCTTTACAGCTACGAAAAAAGTCGGGAATGCAGTTGTCCGCAACCGGATAAAGCGTCGCCTGAGAGCTCTTGCAGACAGCCTTTTACCGCTGCATGCCAAACCCGGATGGGACTATGTTCTGATTGGCCGTCAGGCGACACCGGACCGTAGCTTTACCGATCTTGAAAAAGATCTGATAAAGGCGCTTGGTAAGGTCGGGGCTCTGAGAAAGGAAACAGATTGTGACTAAAATTCTCACTTTTCTGCTTTCGGGACTGATAAAGGTTTACCGATACGGCATCTCCCCGTATCTTCCTGCGAATTGCCGATATTATCCGACATGTTCTGCCTATGCCTTGGACGCTTTGCATAGCCATGGACCTGTCCGGGGCACGTGGCTTACCGTTAAACGCCTTGGCAGATGCCATCCGTGGGGCGGACAAGGGTATGATCCGGTCCCAGAAGTAACGAACAAATGTCATCATTGCGACGCATCACCGTCCGAGCGCATCAGCATTGAGTAAAATTAGGGCTTAGAAATGTCAGATCAGAAGAATATGTTCCTCGCGATCGTCTTGTGTCTCGCGATTCTATTGGGATTTCAGTATTTTTTCCCATCGCCGGAAGTTGAGCCGGGAACAGCTCAGCAAACAACTGAGCAAGCCGCCTCTTCCAGTGCTCCGGCACCAACAGCAGGTGGTGCCTCTGCCCCTTCTGCCGCTGGGGCATTACCCTCAGTAATGTCGCGGGCAGAAAGCCTGGCAAAGACACCGCGGGTCAAGATCAACACACCGTCTCTACACGGCTCTATCGCTCTTAAAGGGGCACGGATCGATGACCTGACGCTGGTCAATTATCGCGAGGAAGTGGATCCGACAAGCCCGGAAATCAAACTCTTCTCCCCGTCCGGCTCTCCAAAACCCTATTATGCTGAATTCGGTTGGAGCGTTGCCCCGGATCAAAAGATCAAACTACCAAGCGCAAACACGCTCTGGTCGACCAGCTCTTCTGAGCTCACACCCGAAAAACCTCTTGTCCTGACTTGGGATAACGGAGAAGGGCTTGTCTTCACACGGACCTATTCACTGGATGAGAACTTTCTGTTCACTGTATCGCAGGCAGTCCAGAATACCGGCGCATCAGACATCACGCTATTTCCGTACGGCTTGCTGTCGCGAACAGGCCTGCCAGAGACAACCGGTTTTTACATTCTGCACGAAGGCCCTATTGGTGTTTTCAACGAAACACTGGAAGAAATCGATTATGATGATCTGACAGATGAAGGCAGCAAATCCTTGACATCCACGGGGGGTTGGCTCGGCATTACGGACAAATTCTGGCTGGCGGCCCTGCTTCCTGATCAAAACACGGCTTTCAAAGGACGCTACAATCACATCGCCCAAGGTGACCGTTTCCAGGCTGACTATCTTGGCCAGCAGGGTATTGTTGTAAAATCTGGCGACACGGCCGGTGTTACCAACCACCTCTATGCCGGTGCCAAAGAAGTTCATGTTCTGGATGATTACGAAAAAGAATTCGGCTTTGACCGGCTTGAACTTGCCATCGACTGGGGCTGGTTCTACTTCCTGACCAAACCGATTTATTTCGCCCTGGAATTCCTGGATGCGCAAATCGGCAATCTTGGCCTCGCCATTCTTGCCCTGACGGTCATTATCAAGCTTCTCCTCCTGCCGCTGGCCCATAAATCCTATGTGTCGATGACCAAAATGAAAAAGTTGCAGCCTGAAATGGTCAAATTGCGCGAGCAGTTCGGGGACGACAAACAGAAGCTTAATCAGGAAATGATGGCTCTGTATAAACGGGAAAAAGCCAATCCGGCAGCAGGTTGTTTGCCGATTTTGCTGCAAATTCCGATTTTCTTTGCCCTTTACAAGGTGCTGTTCGTAACCTTGTTGATGCGCCACCAGCCTTTTTATGGCTGGATCACTGACTTGTCTGCGCCGGATCCAACAACGATCTTCAACCTCTTTGGCCTGATCCCCTGGACGCCACCGGAATTCCTGCTGATCGGTGCATTGCCGCTCCTGATGGGTCTGAGTATGTATATGCAGCAGAAGTTTAATCCTCAGCCGGCTGATCCGGTTCAGGCTAAAATCTTCCTGCTGATGCCGATCTTTTTCACTTTTCTGCTGGCCAGCTTCCCAGCCGGCCTGGTGATCTACTGGACCTGGAATAACTGCCTCAGCATCGCCCAGCAATGGTTTATCATGCGGCGCATGGGTGTCAGCGTCAGCGGCCAATCAACGAAAGTATAATCTGTCCATGAGTGACAAGACCGAACAGGAAAAGAAAGAGGCGGCCTTGATTGAAGAGGGTCGCCTCCTTTTTGCCAAGGAATGTACCTTTGTTGCGGGAGCGGCAACTCTGGAAATGCTTCCGGATTTGCCCCTGAACGAAGTTGCCTTTGCCGGACGGTCAAATGTGGGCAAATCAAGCTTGGTCAACGCGCTGACCAACCGGAATACACTGGCCCGGACATCCAACACGCCGGGACGAACCCAGCAAATCAATTTCTTTGACCTGGGCAACCGTCTCTATCTGGTGGATTTGCCGGGGCATGGATACGCAAAAGTGTCCAAAGAAAAAATTGCCGCCTGGACGCATGTGGTAAACACCTACCTGCAAGGCCGGGCAAAATTGCGACGTGTCTGCCTTCTTGTGGATTCGCGGCATGGTCTTAAAGATGTCGACCGCGAGATCATGTCCATGCTGGATGTTGCCGCGGTGAATTATCAGATCATTCTGACCAAAACCGACAAGGCAAATGCCAAAGATCTGAAATCTGTTATGGAAAAAACGCAAGACGAGCTGAAAAAACGGCCTGCTGCACATCCTGATATTCTGCTGACCAGTTCCAATAAAGGAACCGGCATCGCCGAACTACGGGCTGAGCTTGCATCGCTTGCTGAATAATTAGAGGATAAGCGGATGACGGATAATCAAATGTCTGTAGATGAACAGCTGAAAAAAGCCAAGATCCTCTCTGAAGCACTGCCTTATATGCATCAATTTGCCGGGCAAACCTTCGTGATTAAATATGGCGGCCATGCAATGGGCGACCAGGCTCTTGCCGAGGATTTTGCCCGCGACGTGGCCTTGCTCAAGCAAGTGGGCATCAATCCAATCATCGTACATGGCGGCGGTCCGCAAATCGGTGCCATGCTGGAACGGCTCAAGATCCAAAGCTCCTTTATCGACGGCTTGCGGGTAACTGATCAGGCAACCGTTGAAATTGCCGAAATGGTTCTCTGTGGATCGCTCAATAAAAATATTGTCCAGGCGATCAATAAAGCGGGTGGTTTGGCCATCGGCTTGTCCGGAAAAGACGGCAACCTGATCGAGGTTCAGAAATTGACCCGGACCAAACGGGATCCGGACAGCAATATTGAGCGCATTCTCGATCTCGGTTTCGTGGGCGAGCCCAGCCGGATCAATCCGGAAATTCTGGAAAGCTTTGAAGATATTGATGTCATTCCGGTCATTGCCCCCATCGGGGTTGGACCAAATGGTCAGACATTCAATATCAACGCGGATACTGCCGCCGGACATATTGCAGCAGCCATCGGCGCGACTAAATTGATCATGTTGACGGATGTCGAAGGCGTTCTCGATAAAGACAAAAAACTGATCAATCGCCTCTCCCCGAAAGACGTCAAGAAACTGGAGGAAGAGGGTACAGTAGCCGGCGGTATGATCCCGAAACTGGAGACTTGTTTATTCAGTCTCAAACGGGGCGTTGATGCGGCTCATATTCTGGATGGCCGCATTCCTCATGTCCTGCTTCTGGAAACCTTTACCGAACATGGTATCGGTACGATGATTGAAGCTGAGTAATATTTCCGATCACAAGAAAGACCGGACGTCAGTCCGGTTTTCTAGTCATCCGCATAGAACGATAGCTGCCAGTCCATTTCTTTCTCGTCAAAAGGATATTCTACACCGTCCTTGGCATTGATCAGATCTTTGTTGGATACATGAGCGACATCCGTCTGGATGCGGATAGCCAGCCGCATGGAGAGTTTTGCCCGCCAACAAAGTGCCGTCACGACTTTACCATTTCGGGAATTCAGAATACGGCGAATTGTCCCGACTTGTAAGCCTGTCATCAAGGACAGACCGTTATGGACAAAGCTCAGCTCTTTTTCAGAAACTGCTTCTGCCATGGTTTTCTCATCGAGCTTTCCAGACGCCCACAGTTTCTCCGCCCGGACAATGCCTTCGTCCTCTTGAGGTTCCGAGAAATTTTCGGTCTCTTCAATCCTGCCTTTCACAGATTTTTTGAGTTCTTTTTCAATGTCAGGCGACAAATCATTCCTCTGAACAAGTTTTTCCACCAAGGACGAGGCAACAAACCCGGCTATCCGGCGCATGGCCCGGATGGACAGATCAACCCGCATCACCATAGGCTCATGCAAATCCTCAACGCTCTCTGCCTGATTGATAATCTGATCCAGCGTATCCTCTCTTACCCGCGCGGAAGAGTTTGCCAGAAGTGCGGCAACTGCCGGAATTTCGAGGGAAGCCGCAACAGCATCGGATACATCTTCTCCAATATTGGGGCGCCGTGCAATTGCCGGCAGAGCGCCTGCTGCCACGCCGCTTGCGATCACTTCCAGAAGATCGGCCTCTGTCAGCAGAGGCGAATATTCGAGAACGGGGCTGGCAACGATCTCTTCGACATCTTTTGCCAGTGCCATAACAATATGCTTGGGCGCATCGACTGTATCTTTCAGTGATTCAGACAGTATGGCACGCACAGACGTCAATTGGTCAGAAGCCAGAACTTCCAGAATATCAATCGTCTGCTCCCGAATGGAATCAGCATCTTCCCCGCTCAAATCCGGCAGGATTTTACATATCTTGCGCGCCAGTTCCGACCGAACCTCGTCATCGTCATCTTTTGCAAGAAGTGTATTGGCCTGGACAGGCGTATTTTCATTTCGCGCGACATTGCGGCGAACTTCCGGTGCATTATCTTCTGTCAGATAGTACAGGACTTCTGGTCGAATTGACTTATTCGAAGCCAAGTCAGCGCGCACTTTCGCACTTTTATTCCGGGCAAGCTCCCTGCTTTCCTCGTAACTTATTTCAGCGGTTTTACGCTTTCCAAACAACTTTTTAAGCATCATTACGTCCATCTTCTCCTGCTGTCCCGGCAACAGAAAAAGTTCCTTTCCCTCGTGCCTTCACTTCATACATAGCAGCGTCTGCCTTCGCCAGGAGATCATCTAGAAACTCCCGGTCTTCCCCCTTCGCCATTGCAATACCGATCGAGAAACTCAAACTGGGATCAGTTATCGCCATTTCCTTTGAAATCTCCGCGCATTGAAGCTGCATCGCTTCCGCTTTCTCTATCGCTTTTTCCAACGAGATCTCTTCAAGCCACATGGCAAATTCATCTCCTCCAAGACGAGCAACCATATCGCCAACACGCGAATTTTCGACCAAAAGGTGACTGACGCCGATCAAGACCTCGTCTCCTTTTTCATGACCAAACCGATCATTGACGGGCTTGAAGTTATCCAGATCAATATAGAAAAGCGCCCCCATAGCGCCGGATCGTTGATTATGTTTCAGGCGCTTGGCAACATCTTCGTGGAATGCTCTGCGATTGAGCAAACCGCTCAGTTCGTCTGTTCGGGAAAGCTGTTCCAGTTTTTCCCGTGCCTTAATTTGAATAAGAGCGACGCCAAGATGCTCGCTCAACAAACGAAGAAGTCTCGCCTCTCCGTCTTCCAGTTCAATCGCTTCCTTGCGGCGGACAAGAACAATGGCACCCTCCATCTTGTCTCCAGACAGGATCGGAGAGACAAACAAGCGCCAATCCCCGTCCACCAACTCGGTCAAGCTGTCTTGCGCGGTGCAGTCTCCCGGATCTTTACTAAACCACGCCAATAGTGCTTTCTCAGTTTTCTCCTCAACACCCGTTCTAAACATGATATCGGTAGAGCCGGATGGATTGCGTCTTACGAGCAGTATCCGCGTGCTGTTAAGGGCTTCACATGCCCCTCTGCCCGCAATTTCGAAAAGTTTCAACGGGTCAATTTCCTGACGAATTGCATCGATGATCTTCGACAGGATTTTCTCCTCGGCAGCCATTTTATCAAGACGGGTTCGCTGAGCCATCTCGCCGGTGATATCATGACCAGCACCCCGGCATCCTACCCAGCTTCCTTCTTCGTTAAAAACAGGAATTGCAGAAATACGCATACAAGCCAGAGCCTCGGCCCGATCCCGAAGCCAGATAACCTGATCCTCTACAGGCTCTCGGCTTTCGAAAGGATTATTCCCTCCACTCGACTTCATCTCCTGCATTTCCGGTTCGATCATCAGATTGCGCGCCAAACGACCATCCAGTTCCGCAGCCGTAAAGCCTATCGCTCCGCGCGGTGATACATATCGAAAACATCCGGCGCTGTCTGTCTCCCAGACAAATTCCGCCGTACAAGTAACCAGATCCTTAAATAACTGCCGCGATGTCACTAATGCGTTGGTTAAGTTTCGCTGCATTGTCACATCTTTGCCTGTTACCAGAAGATGCTCTGGCGTCTCTGACATCGGCATCAGGGTCAGATCCATGACCGCCAGATCTTCATCTGAACCATAGGTAAATGTATAATGCTCTGGCGCTCCGGAACGGATGGCTTTTTGAATACTTGTTGCCAGTTTCCCGGTTGCACGTGCTCTGAGGGTCGTCAGCAGGACGTCGGCCTGCTGATTGGCGGAAATTGTCTCCAGGTGGTCATTGACAATAAAAGCAGGACCGGGGAATGTGTCCAGAAATCTTTGACAATTCTTGAGAGATACGCCGGAGCGAGCCTTAGACGTCTTCTGGTCGGCATTTCGAACAAATTGAAGAGAACTGAGCAGGCCCATAATATCCCAGACTAAAAACAAGGTTGATTTATCTAGGCTGGAAATTTAGGCAAAACAACTTAACAGCCCCTTAAAACAGGCAAATGTTGTGACAGTGAAATCAGTTTTCTCTTGTTCTTTCGTCCATCTGTCCGCAAAATCAGAGGATGATAAAAAATAGTCACTGGTCCGATTTTTCGGACATTAATGTCTGGATATTTGATCTCGACAACACCCTGTATCCTGCACATTGCAACCTGTTTTCACAGATTGATCAGAAAATGGGAGAATTTGTTGCCGCTTTTTTGAAGACTGATCTTGCTGAAGCCAAGAAAATTCAGAAACAGTATTTTCATAAATACGGCACCACATTGAACGGTCTGATGACCTGTCATGACATGCATCCGGATGATTTTCTGCAGTTTGTCCATGATATTGATGTCAGCAATCTGGGAAAAGCAGAAAGGCTGAATGACGCACTTACAGAGTTAGAGGGGCGGAAAATCATCTTCACGAATGGTTCGGAAGACCATGCCAATAATGTCTCAAAACAGCTGGGTATCGAGCATCATTTCGATGATGTTTTTGACATCAAGAAAAGTGACTTCATTCCAAAGCCGGAAATATCTGTCTATCAGCGGCTGATTACGGAACTGGATATTAACCCGTCACAAGCTGTCTTTTTTGAAGATATGGCGAAGAATCTCAAACCCGCCCATGAGCTGGGAATGACCACTGTCTGGATTCCCAACGACGAACATTGGTCTCGCGAGACATCGGAAGGCGCGCATATTCATCATATCGCTGAAGATTTACCCGCCTGGCTCCACGCTCTACTGGAAACCAGGCAGTCAGCGTGAGAGCGGTATTGACTTGCTCTTGAGCCACGGTATGGTGCGAGGCAGATTTCCACGTTAATTTTTTGAGGAACAGCAATGAGCTTAGCCGATCTGCAGCCGGTTATCGAAGCGGCATGGGATAACCGGGATAATATTTCCCCGTCAACAACAGGGGAGGCGCGTGACGCCATCGAGGCTACACTGGAAGCCCTGGATAACGGAACTGCCCGGGTTGCCGAAAAAACCGCAGACGGCTGGCACGTTAATCAATGGCTCAAAAAGGCAGTGCTACTTTCCTTCCGTCTCAACGATATGGAAATGATCGAAGGCGGTCCTGGCGCCAATACAAACTGGTATGACAAGGTCCCCAGCAAATTCGCTGGCTGGGGAGAAAACCGGTTTCGGGAGGCAGGCTTCCGAGCGGTTCCCGGCGCCATCGTGCGCAGAAGTGCCTTCATTGCCCCAAATGTTGTTCTGATGCCAAGTTTTGTCAATCTGGGTGCCCATGTCGGCTCTGGAACCATGGTGGATACCTGGGCCACAGTCGGCTCCTGCGCTCAAATCGGCAAGGATGTTCATCTATCCGGCGGTGTTGGTATTGGCGGCGTGCTCGAGCCGCTTCAGGCAGGTCCTGTAATTATTGAAGATAACTGCTTCATAGGCGCGCGCTCCGAAGTGGTGGAAGGCGTGGTTGTTGAAACCGGCTCTGTCCTCTCCATGGGTGTCTTTATTAGCGCTTCAACAAAAATCGTCAATCGCGAAACCGGCGAAATTCACATTGGCCGCGTCCCGGCCTATTCAGTTGTGGTACCTGGCAGCATGCCCGGCAAGCCTCTTCCAGACGGAACGCCTGGCCCAAGCCTATATTGCGCTGTTATTGTGAAAACAGTGGATGAACAGACCCGCTCCAAAACTTCCATCAACGATCTCTTACGAGACTGATAAGACAGCGATCTGGTCTTTTAAAAACCCGCCATCACACGGCGGGTTTTTTTCTGTTTTCCCGATACACCATATAGAGGCCACTGGCTGCAATGATGGCAGAACCAATCCACACATTATTGCTTGGGATTTCATCAAAAAGAACGAATCCCAGAATGACCGCCCAGACAAGTGCGGTATATTCGAAAGGTGTGATCACACCCACTTCCCCGATCGTAAAAGCCTTCACGATAAAGAAATTCCCGACCAGCGACAGGAAGGCCATAATGCCCACAATACCGATATCGGCGAGGGGCATATCCATCCAGTAGAAAGGGGCTCCAATCGCCCCGCAGATCATCACAGCAAAATTCACATAAAAGACGATGGTGAATGTCGCCTCCGTTTTACCCAACCAACGGCTTGAAAGCATGAGGAAGCAATAGGCCAGACTGCCCCCCAACACTAGGAACGCTGCAGGATTGAAAACCTCACTGGTGGGTTGCACAACATACAGCACGCCGCCAAAGCCAACAACAATCGCTCCCCATCGGTGAACGCCCACATATTCTTTGAACATCGGGACAGACAAAGCGGTCATGATAAACGGAGAGATAAAGAAAACGACTGTTGCCTCCGCCAGCCCCATCGTCTGCAACGCTGTGAAAAACATGAAAGGCGCGATGAAACCCAGCACGCCGCGCACTGTATGAGCAAACTTTCGCTGGGTTTTAATCAGGCTCAGCCCGCCAACAAATGGCACCAGCGCGAGCATGACCATCACATTCATCAGGCCCCTTACAAACAGAATCTGAAAGACCGAATAGTCCGATTCCACAAGCCATTTAGCTGCTGCATCCATGGTCGCCAACGTAAAAATGGCGGCGATCATGTAAAAGATACCTGCAAGGTTATTGATACCGTTTTGTGTTTGACTGGACATGGGATGTACATCCACAACAAGAGAGGGACTGAAACACTTATCGCGGAATTACAACAAGATCAATAAACCTTTCATCGCCTCTGTAAACACGTTGACCCACGGAGAGGTGACAGGTAAAGGACATACATGACTTATCAGAATGATCTTGACGTAATCTCTCTCACGCAGGAATTGATGCGGTGTCCCAGCGTGACACCCGTAGATGCTGGAGCTCTCAATGTTCTGCAGGCGGTTCTTGAAAATCTGGGTTTTGAGTGCAATCGCCTCACTTTCTCCGATGACAACACGCCGGATGTCGACAATCTCTATGCCCGGTTTGGAACCGGCGCGCCAAATTTCTGTTTTGCCGGGCACACGGATGTTGTTCCGCCCGGTGATTTGAACGCATGGAGTGTTGACCCCTTTGATTCTGTGATCAAGGACGGGATGCTGTATGGCCGAGGGGCGGCCGATATGAAAGCCGCAGTTGCCTGTTTTGCTGTCGCTTCCCAGCGACTGCTCAAATCAAAACGGGGACAACTGGACGGCTCAATCAGCTTACTGATCACCGGCGATGAAGAAGGCCCCGCCATCAACGGGACCCGCAAAGTCCTGGAATGGATGTCGTCAAAAGGCGAACATATTGACCATTGTCTGGTCGGAGAACCGACAAACCCGCAAAGACTGGGTGACATGGTCAAAATTGGCCGCCGTGGATCCTTCACCGGTTTTCTGACAATCAACGGCACAGAAGGGCATGTCGCTTATCCGCATCTCGCGGACAATCCCGTGCCGCATCTTGTCGCGATGATGAGTGCTTTGGATCAGATGCATCTGGATGATGGCAGTGATCATTTCCAACCCAGCAATCTGGAATTTACAACCGTCGATGTCGGCAACCCGGCGACCAATGTTATTCCCAAATCCGCCCGTACAACTTTCAATATTCGCTTTAACACCGCCCACAGTCTGGATGCTCTGGATGACAGGATCCGTGCCCTTCTGGATGGCATTGCAGGCGAACGCGGCGCCCAATATGACCTGAAAGTTCTCAAAAATTCCGAACCGTTTCTGACCCAGGAAGGGGATTTCAGCCAATTGATCGCCCAGTCGATTGCAGATCATCTTGGCACTTCTCCAGAATTGTCCACGACCGGCGGCACGTCGGACGCCCGTTATATCAAAAATTACTGCCCTGTGGTGGAGTTCGGGTTGGTCGGCCAAACCATGCACAAAATTGACGAACATGTCAGCATTGAAGATATTGAACAGCTTGCCAATATATACACGACTATTCTGGAAGGGTATTTCTCTTAAACCTCATGGCAAGTCTTACTGAAATTATCTGGTCTCTTTTCGGTTGCTACCGCCTTGCGGTAAGGGACAAGAACGCCCTGGATTTCTTTAATATTTCGGCATCCGGCTTCTGGATATCCTTCAGCGCAATTTTGCTTGCCCTGCCTGTTCTCGCCCTGGAAAATACTCTGGAGCATAACGCCATTGGTACGGATGTAGACATGCTGCCCTATTTATTGGTGCGTGTCGTGGGAACCGTTGCCTCCTGGGGAATTTATCTGACCTTTATCGCGCTATTCGATCAGTTTTATAGCCGCACAGGCCGCTTCGGGGCCTTTGTCATTGTCTATAATTGGGCGCAATTCGCATTGATCCTGATCTGGTTTCCCATCTCCATTCTCACCATGGGTTTGATGGGCCCTGAGGCAACATCTCTCTTTGCCTTGATCTTTATGGGCCTGTCCTACGTGTATCTCTGGTATATCATTGTCACCAGTATGGAGGTCTCCGGACCGGTTGCGGCGATGCTGGCCTTTTCAGAATTTATCATCGCCCTTAGCGTTCACCGCACCACGCTTGAGATTTTCTACACTTAATCCAGCAGCATCTCCAGCGGATAACCTGAGAATTTTTTATTCTCGGTCATCACCACATGGGTTTTGATATTGACCACATTGGCTCCGGAATTGAGCAGCATCTCATTGACAATATGATAGCGTTCCATATCCGCACACACCACCCGCAGAATAAAGTCACATCCCCCGCTCACCGTGTCACACTGCACGACTTCCGGCAGTCCCTCGACAAAAGCTTCAAAGGCCCGGAAATCCTGTTGCCGATGATTTTCGAGGGTCACCATGGCAATACAGGTCAAATAACGACAAAGCCGGTCCAGATTAACAACAGCCTGATAAGGACCAAGGCAGCCGTCTTCTTCCAGCTTCCGGACCCTGGCCAGACAGGAACTTGGCGATAGACCAACCTTCTCCGCCAACTGCTGGTTTGTCATTCTCGCAGAATGCTGCAGTGCCGAAATAATATTCTGATCAATCCGATCCAGCTGTCTTTTTTCGCTATTTTTCGCCAAACGCCTGCTCCCCACCCTTAAAAACTTCGTACCCAAATAGATATATAAACTCTATAAATCAAGGGCATTTGACTTGAGAAGTCAGAATCCTATTTCGATTTGTATAAGAAATTTCATCGCCGAATATTATTTGGAGTTTTTTCAGTATCCCATAGATTATTCTGAAATGAACCTGTTATTCGATACCCTATTTTCCAGATCCATTGCTACCATGAGAGACATCAAAACGCCCAGCTAAAGAGAAATCGGAGGAACCATGACAACCACTGCGCTGATGGCAACCTACGCCCCACCGGACATCCTGTTTGAAAAGGGGGAAGGCGCCTATCTCTATACGGAAGACGGCGATAAGTATCTCGATTTTATCTCGGGCATTGCTGTCACGGCTTTTGGGCATAACCATCCTCATCTGGTCGGGGCCTTGAAGGAACAAGCCGAAAAGTACTGGCACACATCCAATATGTTCAGAGTCCGAAGCGGCGAGCAATTGGCGGAGCGCTTGGCAAAGCACACCTTCGCAGATCATGTTTTCTTTGGTAATTCTGGCGCCGAAGCCGTGGAAGCAGGCCTTAAAATGATGCGCCGGTATCATTTTGATCGCGGAGAAACCAAGCGCACCCGCATTATTGGCATGAAAAATGCCTTTCATGGTCGGACCATCGCAACCGTGGCCGCCGCCGGAAATCCGGCACATATCAAAGGTTTTTTCGAAGGAGATCTCGGCTGCGATCATGTACCTTTCGGAGATATCGAAGCACTTCGCAAGGCGATCACTGAAGAGACAGCAGGCGTTATTCTGGAACCTGTTCAGGGTGAAGGTGGTATTCTTCCTGCCCCCGATGGCTATCTGAAAGCCGTTCGGGAGCTCTGTGACGAGACCGGCATTTTGATGATGGTCGATGAAATCCAGTGCGGTATGGGCCGAACCGGCAAGCTCTTCGCTTATGAGTGGTCCGGGATAGAGCCTGATATCCTCTCTTCCGCTAAAGGGCTCGGCGGAGGTTTTCCGATCGGGGCATGCCTTGCTACTCACAAAGCCTCAGCGTGCATGGTTGTTGGTACCCATGGCTCAACTTTCGGCGGCAATCCGCTGGCAACCGCCGTTGGTAATGCCGTCCTTGATTTATTGATGGAAGATGGTTTCCTCACCCAGGTCAGCGAGCGGGGAGAAAGCCTTACTGAAGGGCTTCGCCAGCTCGCCACCCGCTATCCGGATATTCTGGGAGATGTTCAGGGAATTGGTTTAATGCTCGGCATCAAGTGTCATGTCCCAAATACAGACATGCTGGCACGATTGCGTGATGCAAAACTCCTGACAGGCCGGGCCGGTGCAGATATTCTCCGCCTCCTGCCCCCTCTTAATCTGACGGAAAGCCATATCGAAGAGGCCCTCGCTATTCTTGATGGCGTCTGCAAAGAGTGGAAATAGGAAAACTAATGGCTCTTCCTTCCTTTCTTTCCCCCATCAATGAGCAACAGGATCAGATGGTCCGCACTGTTTGCTCTTGGTCTTCCATCAATTCCGGCAGCGATAATCTGGAAGGCCTGAGGGTAATGGCGGAAACACTTGCCGAAGCCTTTAAAGCCACAGGCGGAAATGTTTCCCTGATTCCCTCAGACGGCATGCCGCTTGTGACTTCGGAAGGCATTCCCCAAACGCAATCCATTGGCAAAATGCTGCACGTCCAAATGCGACCTGAAGCGAACAGGCGTGTTTTGCTCTGCGGCCATATGGATACCGTTTTCCCCGTGGAGAGCTCTTTTCAAAACTGGACCGATCTGGGAGACGGCCGGATTAGTGGCCCCGGTGTTGCCGATATGAAGGGCGGGCTCATGGTAATGCTCACCGCTCTTTGTGCGTTTGAAAAAAGCCCTGCTAAAGATCAAATCGGCTGGGATATTCTGATCAACGCCGATGAAGAAATCGGCTCCTTCGGATCCCGTGCCATGTTGACGGATCTAGCCCGCAAAGCCCATGTCGGATTAGTGTATGAACCCTCCCTTCCCGACGGCACGCTGGCGGGTGCCCGCAAAGGAAGCGGGAACTTCACACTCGTGGTTCAGGGGAAAGCGGCCCATGCGGGTCGAGATCATCATTTGGGGCGGAATGCCATTGCTGCGCTGGCAGATGCCATACAGCAAATTGACAACCTGACAGCAGCTCGCCCTGATCTGACCGTGAATGTCGGGCATATTTCCGGCGGCGGCCCGCTGAATGTTGTTCCTGACCTCGCTATTTGCCGGTTCAATGTTCGGATTAAAATGCCAGAGGATCAGAACTGGTTCCTTTCTGCCCTTGAAAAAATTGAGAATCAATTGAATGCGCGGGACGGTATTTCTGCAACACTGCACGGCGAATTCACCCGTCCGCCCAAACCGATGACGCCATCCCTCACTCAGCTTTTCGATTTACTGAAATCTTGCGGTCAGGATCTGGATATCGACATTGCCCATAAGCCGACCGGCGGTTGCTGCGATGGGAATAATCTGGCTGCAGCAGGCCTTCCCAACATCGATACTTTGGGAGTGCGCGGCGCAAATATTCATTCAGATCAGGAATATATGATGAAGGACAGCCTTCCTGAGCGGGCAAAACTGACAGCATTGCTGCTTCACAAGCTCGCTGCCGGTGAAGCCGCATTCCCAGCGCGGGAGGCAAGTCAATGATTGTCATTCGGCAGGCAAAAATGGCTGATCTGAATTGTCTGATGGATATTTCCACGGCGACCGGCAGCGGCATGTCTTCCATGCCCACCAATCTTGGCTCCTGGCAGAATAAACTGCAGGCCAGTGAGGATAGTTTTGCCCGGAAAGTCACGGAGCCAGACGGAGAGATTTATTTCCTGGTGATGGAAGATACCGAGACGGGCGCTCTTGTTGGAACAACAGCGATCTATGCAGGTGTAGGACTGGATCAACCCTTTTATTCCTATAAGGTCTCGACTTTGATCTCCATGTCGAAGGAACTGGACAAGAAGAACCAGATGGATGTTCTGCATTTGGTCAATGATTTTACCGGCAGCACGGAAATCGGATCTCTGTATCTGGATCCGGAATATCGCAAAGACGGAAATGGCCGTTTTCTCAGCCGTTGCCGTTTTCTCATGCTCGCCGATTTTCCGGGCCGGTTTGGCGACACCATTATCGCAGAGATGCGCGGCTGGCAGGATGGTGAAGGACATTCTCCTTTCTGGGAACAGCTGGGTCGCAAGTTTTTTGGACTTGGGTTTGAAAATGCCGACTTTATGAGTGCTGTAAAAGGCAACCAATTCATCACCGACCTGATGCCCCGGCATCCGATTTACGCAGACTTGTTACCCGATGCTGCCCGGGAAGCCATCGGCACACCTCATAGCGCTTCCAAACCCGCGCTCAAACTTTTGGAGAGGGAAGGTTTTCGCAAAAGCGGATATGTCGATATTTTTGATGGCGGCCCAACGGTACAGTGTCAGGCGAGAAATATCGAAACGGTTCAGTCCTGCAAGCGGGCAACGGTTGAAACCATCACAACAGAAGATGCACTGGATTCCGCCGTCATTTATATGATCGGGAATTTTAATCTTGAGGATTACCGGTTTGTCCGGGGTTCTCTGCAGGAAAACGAAGACGGATCCGTTGCAATGAGCAGAAGAGCTGCCGAAGCGCTCAATCTGAAGCCGGGTCAAACCATCAGTTACGCGATTTAGGGATCAGAAACATGCAAGAGGGTACATTGTTTATCGCCGGCCGTTGGCAACCAGGGAACGGTTCTGCTTTTCGTTCAGAAAACCCGCAAACCGGCGATTTCTTCTGGCAGGGAAACAGCGCAACCATCTCTGATGTAGAGGATGCGGTCACTGCCGCCCGGCAAAGCTTTAAGGATTGGGCCCTCACAGCTCCGGAAGATCGCATCCAGATACTGCGTGCCTATCAGAAAGTTCTGCAAAACCGAAAAGAGGAAATTGCTGAACTGATCGCTCGGGAAACCGGGAAACCCAATTGGGAATCTCTCACCGAAGCTGCGACAATGATTGGCAAAGTTGATTTGTCCCTCAAAGCGTTCGAAGATCGCACCGGAACCCACGAAAATCCGGCGGCGGGAGCCGTTGCGCGTTTGCGCCACAAACCCCATGGCGTCGTTGCCGTCTTTGGCCCTTATAATTTCCCAGGCCATTTGCCGAACGGTCATATCGTTCCCGCTCTTATCGCCGGGAATACTGTTATCTTCAAACCAAGCGAACTCACCCCGGCTGTCGGTGAAATGATGGTCAAATGCTGGGAAGAGGCAGGCCTGCCCAAAGGGGTTCTCAATCTGGTTCAAGGGGCCGCTGATACCGGTATTGCCCTCAGTTGTCATGACGATATTGACGGACTGTTTTTCACGGGCAGCTCCAGAACCGGGGCCCTTCTCCATGCTGAATTTGGTGGAAAGCCCGGCAAAATACTGGCCCTTGAAATGGGCGGCAACAACCCACTGATCGTCTCAGACATTTCCGATATAAAAGGCGCTGTTTATCATACCCTTCAATCTGCTTTTGTTACCGCAGGCCAGCGCTGCACCTGCGCAAGACGCCTAATCCTCCCGCAATCCCGGAACTCGGACGCGTTCCTGGCAGCTCTTGTAGAAGCAACCGCCAGAATAATGGTTGGTCCGGATAGTGATGAAGACACACCTTTCATCGGAAGCCTTATTTCAAACGGGGCTGCAGACGGATTACTTCAAGCTCAAACAGATCTTCTTGAAAAAGGCGGGCGTTCACTCGTCTCTCTCTCTCGCTTGATCGAAGGGAAGCCTTTTCTGCGCCCCGGCATCATCGATGTGACCGAGATCGATGACTTACCCGATGAAGAATATTTTGGCCCGCTTCTTCAGGTGATTAGAACGGAGGCACTGGACACAGCGATTGATCTTGCCAATAAAACCCGCTTTGGATTATCGGCTGGTATTTTCACCGATGACAAAGCGGAATATGATCGCTTTCTTGCTTTATCCCAAGCTGGCATCGTCAACTGGAATCGCCCTTTGACCGGGGCAAGCGGTGCCGCACCTTTTGGTGGTGTCGGGGCCAGCGGCAATCACCGCCCCAGCGCCTACTATGCCGCCGATTATTGCGCCTACCCTGTTGCTTCCATCGAGGCGGCTAAGGCGGACCTTCCAGAAACACTGCCCCCCGGGATCCATCTCTCATGACGTCACAAGAGTACAATTTCGACGGTCTGGTCGGGCCTACCCACAATTTTGCAGGTCTGTCACACGGCAATATTGCCTCTGCCAGTAACCGGGACAGTATCTCAAACCCTAAAGCGGCTGCCTTGCAGGGCCTTGGTAAAATGAAAGCGCTTGCCGATCTTGGACTGGGACAAGGTGTGCTGCCGCCACTTGAACGCCCCCATATACCAACTTTACGGTCTTTGGGGTTTGACGGAACGGACGCGGCGATCCTGCAAAAAGTTCATACGGAGGCACCACATCTTCTGGCTTCCTGTTGTTCTGCCTCCTCCATGTGGGTTGCAAATGCAGCAACAGTGAGCCCCGCAGCCGATACACAAGACGGCCGAACGCATTTCACACCTGCCAATTTAAGCGCTATGTTCCACCGATCCATCGAACATCCTGATACCGGGCGCATTCTGAAGGCAATTTTTACGAATGACACTCATTTTGCACATCATACCGCGCTACCGCCAGGACAACATTTAGCCGACGAAGGTGCTGCCAATCACACCCGCCTCTGCCTTTCCGAGGAAGAACGAGGACTGGAGATTTTCACCTACGGACAGTCGGCTTTTGATCCAAATGTTCCTAAGCCCGAAAAATATCCTGCGCGGCAAACTTTGGAAGCGTCAACAGCAATCGCCCGGTCCCACGGCCTGGATCCGTCGGCGACCGTCTTTATCCAGCAAAACCCGGCCGTCATCGATGCCGGCGTTTTTCATAACGATGTGATTGCCGTCGGCTCCCGCAATTGCCTCTTCTATCATCAGGATGCCTTTCTAAACTCCGATCGCGCCCTGACCGAGATTACCGCCAAATTTGGTAACCAGGATCTCCATCTTATTGAGGTTCCAAGGCAGGATGTCTCGGTTCAGGATGCTGTCTCCACTTATCTGTTTAACACCCAGCTGACCCAATTGCCGGGAGAAGAGGGCGCCCTGCAACTGATCGCGCCCATGGAATGCCGGGAAAATGCCAGAGTTCACGCCTATCTTGAAAAACTGCTGAGGCTGGATGCACCGATCCGTTCTGTGACCTATCTGGATGTTCGCGAAAGCATGAGAAACGGCGGCGGCCCTGCTTGTCTCAGGCTTCGGGTTTCCCTGTCTGATCAGGCAAAAGCCAGCATCAAAGCCCGCGTTTTTCTGGATGATGCCCTGTATCGGGATTTAAAAGACTGGGTTGAAATTCACTACCGGGATCGGCTGGCCCCAGCTGACCTTGCTGATCCCTCTCTCCTGAAGGAAAGCCGGGCAGCACTGGATGCACTTTCTTCCCTTATGAGACTGGGCAGCATTTATCCATTTCAGATATCGTAATCAACATCCGTCAGATAGAGGCCATGCGCCGGGGCATTCGGGCCTGCTTTTTGGCGATCCCTGGCGTCCAGCGCTTTTTTAACATCCGCCTTCTTCCATTGACCGGTTCCAACCATTGACAGGGTCCCGACCATCGCTCTGACTTGATTATGAAGAAAAGAAAGCGCAGAAACCCGGACCTGAATTTCCTCGTCAAATCGCTTAACATCAAGCCTGCCTAGGGTCCGAACTGGTGAATTGGCCTGACAGGCCGCTGCGCGAAAACTTGAAAAATCATGTTTACCCACCAAAATCTGGGCCGCGTCATGCATGGCTTCACTATCCAGTTCCCGTTTCACATGCCAGGCAAGCCCTTCATCTACGGTGAGCGGGGCCCGTCTGTTAATGACGCGATACAGATAGTGCCGTCCGGTCGCCGAAAAGCGGGCATTAAAGTCCGGATCCACAAGAGTACAATCCAGCAAAGCGACCGGTGCAGGCTTTAGATGCTGATTAACGGCATTCATGACCGTACGGGTTTCATACTCCTGGGTCAGATCAAACGTGGCGACTTGACCAAGTGCATGAACCCCGGCGTCCGTTCTACCGGCCCCTTGTATGCGGATGTCTTCACCGCAAAATTTAAAGATGGCGTCTTCAATATGCTGCTGGACCGAGGGGCCATTCTCCTGGCGTTGCCAGCCCACCAGATCACGCCCGTCATATTCAATGGTGACTTTGTAGCGCGGCATCAGTCAAGAACCTCGCCTTTAGGCAATGCATATCCATTCAACAAAACTTTTGGCGTCATCGGTGCTTTTCCCGCTTTCTGCAGAAGGGTCAGTTTAAGCGCACCTTCCCCGCATGCAACAGTCAACGCGTCGTCCAGAATTTCTCCAGCGCTTCCAGATTCTTCAGAAATCTCGACATTCAGAACTTTAATACGGTTATCATTATGGACAAAAAAGGCACCTGGAAAGGGGCTCAATCCCCGAATATGACAACTCAGTTCAGAGGCCGGTCGGCTCCAGTCAATCGCCGCCTCCGCCTTGTCGATTTTTTTGGCATAGGTGACGCCCTCTTCTGGCTGAACCACCGGGGAGAGTTGACCTGTGCCCAGCTTACCAACAGTCTCTACCATTAGGTCCGAACCTACCTTGGCCAGTTCATCATGCAGACTGCCAGCCGTCGTGTCTGCGGCGATGACAACTTTGGCCTCAGCGAGAACGTCGCCGGTATCCAACCCCTCCGCCATTTGCATGACACCTACTCCGGTTTCAGCGTCACCGGCCATGATTGCTCGCTGGATCGGAGCTGCCCCGCGCCAACGTGGCAACAAGGACGCATGCAGGTTCAGACAGCCAAAGCGAGGTGCTTCCAATATCGCTTTTGGCAACAGCAGGCCATAGGCGACCACCACCGCCACATCAAGGTTAAGCGCAGAAAACGCCGCCTGTGCCTCTTCAGATTTGAGAGAGGCCGGTGTGCGAACCTCGATACCGGCAGCTTCCGCCATTTGGTGAACAGGTGTCGGTGTTACCTTTTTACCCCGGCCCGATTTTCGGGGAGGCTGGGAGTAGATGCAGACAATATCATGGGGACTTTCCAGCAGAGCTTTCAGAACGGAACAGGAAAAATCAGGCGTTCCCATAAACGCTATTCTGAGGCGCTGCATAGGACAGGTTCCCTAACTTGCTTGCTTTTTGATTTTAAGCAGTTTGCGCAGGATCATGTTTCGTTTCAGCGCAGAAATATGATCGACAAACAAAATGCCGTCCAGGTGGTCAATTTCGTGCTGGATACATGTCGCCAGCAATCCATCGGCTGTCAGCTCCTGCGTTTCACCGTCCAAATCCTGATATTTCACAGTAATTTCCGCCGGGCGAACCACATCCGCATAATGCTGCGGGACCGACAGGCATCCTTCTTCATAGGTTGCATCGTCATCCGAAACCCAGATGATCTCAGGATTGATAATGGCAATCGGCTGCGGCTCGCCCTCTGAAGAGTTTTTACCAATCACGTCGACAACCAGCATCCGTTTCTGAATGCCGACTTGAATGGCCGCTAGACCAATACCCGGCGCTTCATACATGGTTTCAAACATGTCAGCGATTTGTTCGCGGACCTCGTCCGTAATCTCCGCCACCGGCGTGGAGATCGTTTTCAGTCGCGGATCCGGTGCTGTAATAATCGGCAAAAGGGCCATGGTTTTCGTTCAGTCTTCTACGTTACAGTATTCAGGTGTAATTTCACTCACTAGGTATTACTCTGTCATCGAAACGTCAAGGTTCTTGAGAAAAACGAAATACCGGGCTGGAGGCCCAAAAGATGGAATTTGTGCTGATTGCTGTGATAATTTTGCTGGGACTGGTCACCGGCTTTATGGCGCTGAAACTTGGAAAGTCGGAAAAGATGATCCAGTCCGCCATGAGCAACAGCGATAATTTGACTCGCCTCACAGAAAGCCTGCTCAATCAGCAAGCCCAGCTGGAAGGTCAGCTCAAACAGATATCGGCAGAAGGGGCTGCAAGCCGGAACGAGATCAACAAGACCCTTTCAGACAGGCTCGATACAGTGTCAAAGCGGCTTGGTGACAGCCTTGTGCAATCCACGGAAAAAACCGGCAAGTCGCTCAGTGATCTGCAAGCCCGCCTTGCCGTCATCGACAAGGCCCAGGACAACCTCACGGATCTGTCCAACCAAGTCGTCGGATTGCAGGATATTCTTGCCAACAAACAGGCGAGAGGGGCTTTTGGCGAAATCCAGCTCAATGATCTGGTGACAGCGGCTCTGCCGCCCTCCTCCTATGATTTTCAAGTCACGCTGGAAAACGGCCGGCGTGCGGACTGCCTCATTCGCCTGCCGAACCCACCAGGCCCAATTGTTGTCGATGCCAAATTTCCTCTGGAAAGCTACCATCTCATTCGCAATGCAGAGTCAGATACAGATCTTCAGGCCGCAAACCGTGCCTTTATCGCAGCCATGAACAAACATATTGCCGATATCAGCGAGAAATACATTGTGGACGGAGAAACCGCCGAATCAGCTCTTCTTTTCCTTCCCTCGGAAGCTGTTTATGCGGAACTTCATGCTAACTTCCCACAAGTTCTCGAAAAATCTTACCAGGCAAGGGTCTGGATTGTCTCGCCCACAACTCTGATGGCCACCCTGAACACGGTTCGGGCGGTCTTGAAAGACAGCCAAATGCGGGAGCAGGCGGGTGTTATTCAGAAAGAAGTCGGCGTTCTGATCAAGGATGTCGATCGTCTCGACAAACGGGTCGACAATCTTTCACGGCACTTTGCTCAAGCCAGCAAAGATGTTCAGGAGATAGAAACCTCCAGCCGCAAAATTACCAGCCGCGCCGAAAAAATTGAAGATTTACAGCTGGGCGAAGACGCCCAGGACGAGCTTCTCTCCAGTCCACCGGATCAGTTGAAACAGGTTTAGGATCTGGTTCGGCGGGACTTCAGCGCCGTCGCCAGGGTTCCATCATCCAGATAATCCAGCTCCCCGCCAATCGGCACCCCGTGGGCCAGATGACTGACTGTCACACTTGCATTCTCATCAGTCAGCCTGTCACCTAAATAATGAGAGGTTGTTTGCCCGTCCACCGTCGCGTTGAGGGCGAGGATCACTTCCCGAATCTCCCCGGTAGAGACCCGGCCAAGCAGCGGTTCAACCCGTAAATCTTCGGGCCCGACACCGTCCAATGCGGACAGGGTTCCACCCAATACATGATATAAACCAGAGAAAACACCGGCCCGTTCCAACGCCCACAAATCAGAAACATCTTCGACCACACAGATCACCTTCCGATCCCTGGCTACATTCGTACAGATACCACAAGGGCTGATGGTGTCCAGATTACCGCATGTCTCGCAGGTTTTTACATTGGCCGCTGCTGCGGCCATGGCCTCCCCGAGGGGAGTGAGCAGGCTTTCTTTGTGCTTGATCAGGAACAGCGTCGCCCGCCGGGCAGAGCGAGAGCCCAGCCCCGGCAATTTCGACAGAAGCTGAATCAGCTGCTCAATTTCCGAAATACTCATTAACGCGGCGCTCTAGAACGGTAGATTCATACCGGGGGGGAGCTCTAAACCACCGGTCATTTCTTTCATTTTTTCCTGACTATAGGCTTCCACTTTACCGCGAGCGTCTGCATGTGCCGCCTTGATAAGGTCTTCCAGCATTTCCTTGTCTTCCGGATCGACAAGCGACGGATCAATTTTCAGACCCTTCATATCTCCTTTGCCGTTCAGGGTCAGTTCAACGAGGCCTGCGCCAGCAACACCGGTAAGCTCATGGTTCTGAAGTGATTCCTGCATTTCAGCCATTTTGCCTTGCATTTCCTTGGCCTGCTTCATCAGGTTTCCAAGATTCTTCATGCGTCTTCTCCAATACTCGCGCTTAACTATTCATCTTCATCGACTGGCGATATATCATCATCTGCGATGAATTCAAGGCTTGGGGCCAAATCCCGAACATCCCGAATGGACGCTCCCTCGAAAATATCCTTGATACTTTGAACAAGCGGATGACGTTCAATCGCCGAAATCAGCATTGCTTTATCCTGCTGCCGCTTTTCTGCAACTGTCGGCGCCCCTTCAGCTTCTGCTGACAAGGTCACTGACCATTTTTCATGTGTGATGTCCCGCAGGCGTACCCCCAACCGGGCGGCCAGATCTACAGGCGCACCGGGGGCCGGACTGAATTCCAGAAGACCGGGTTCCAGCTTCACGGCTCGCACAAAATTAATAACCTGCCCCTTTAGCATCACATCCGTCCGCTCGCTCAGCAGACCAACGATATCCTCCATGGAAAAAGGCCTATTCTCTGTATCCTGCTGCGGCACATCTTGATGATCAATCTGCCTTTGTGGCGAAGAGACAGGCTCAGCCTGGCTGTCACTCACAAGGGACAAATGGGCGCGCGCTTCGGTTGCAGGCGGGTGTGAAGGGTTTGCAGAAACAGACGGATTCGAAACGGCAAGGACCGCGCCGCTGCCGCCACTTCGAATGGCCGAGGTTCCGTTCCCGGCTGCGGACGGATTTCCGGACGATTGAACAGTGGTCCCATCGCTATCCTGAATTTTCCGGGCAAGATCACCAGGTGTCGGTAGCTCACTTGCATAGGCCAGACGAATGAGGATCATTTCCGCCGCTGCAATTGCCATGGGCGTATTGCGTACCTCGTCCAGCCCTTTGAGCAACATTTGCCAGGTTCTGGCAAGCACCGGCATTCCCAGTTTTTCGGCCATTTCCTGACCACGTGCCACATCGCCGCCTGACATGGCCACATTATTGGCCGCTTCGGGTGTCACCTTCAAAGTCGTCAGCCAATGCGTCAGCTCCAGCAGATCCTGAATAACCACAACCGGGTCCGCCCCGCTGTCATATTGGCTGCGCAGAATAGCAAGAGCGTCAGCAATACTGCCTTTGAAAACAGTTTCCAGCAAATCCAGCATACGGGATCGATCAGCCAGACCCAACATATCCCGAACCTGGGCTGCCGTAACAGCGCCATCCCCATGAGCAATAGCCTGATCCAGCAGGGATAAACCATCGCGAACCGATCCTTCCGCCGACCGGGCGATAAGCGCCAGCGCATCGCCCTCAATCTCCGCCTGTTCTTTCTCCGCAATCGACCCAAAATAGGAAGCCAACGTATCCGCATCCACTCGCTTCAAATCAAACCGCTGACAGCGGGACAGCACCGTAATCGGGATTTTGCGGATTTCTGTTGTGGCAAAAATGAATTTCACATGCTCTGGCGGCTCTTCCAGTGTTTTCAGCAGGGCATTGAACGCATTTTTCGATAGCATGTGTACTTCGTCGATGATGTATATTTTGTAGCGACCACTGACCGGTAGATACCGCACACCATCAATCAGCTCGCGAATATCATCCACACCGGTTCGGCTGGCGGCATCCATTTCCAGAACATCCTGATGCCGATCCTCCGCAATCGCAATACAGTTTTTACACTCTCCGCACGGATGGACGGTAGGGCCGCCCTCCCCATCAGAGCCTATGCAATTCAATCCGCGGGCGATAATCCGGGCTGTTGTCGTTTTTCCAATCCCCCGCGTTCCTGTCAGAACAAAGGCATGGGCCAGCCGACCAGAATCAAGGGCATTGGAAAGTGTTCGTACCATCGCCTCATGACCGATCAGATCATCAAAGTTGGAAGGCCGGTATTTACGGGCGAGAACGCGATAGGCAGAGTTGGTTTTTTCTTCAGACATGGTCGCATCCTATCAGAGAGCACGCGCAAGGATCAAAGAAATTAGAGAAGAAGAGGCCAGGAATAAAGGGGGAGAAATAGAAGACTGACAACGACCCGCGCCGAAACTCGTTACGGCTGCTTCCTTCCGGACCTGACCGGGTTCGCGAGGAGCACGCCCATCGCCAGCCTTCCAAGGCTTATATCTGATATGTCGGCATAAGAAGCAACCCTAAATTACGCCTTTTTCTGCAAAACAGGTATTTTCCTGATTCCCCACCGCGACAAATATTGACGATTTCTATTTTGCTTGGCGATTGCACGACCCTAAAAGTTGTGCCACAGTCTGTGGATCATGACAAAACCACTCGTATTTACCGGCAACCGATTTGACCGGGCTGCACAGTATCGCGCCGATGCGAACTGGATGGCAGAAAAACAACAAGATCCGTCCAGCCGGTATGTGCCTCTTCATTCCCTGAGGGCTCTGATCGATTTGAGCGACGGGCCCTCCATCGATTGGCGCGGTTATGCCGACGTTAAAGAATATATCGACGCCGGGGCCACTCTTATCTTTCTGGGTATAGCCGACTTTTCCTGCCACTTCGCTGTCGATGTCTCGGCGATTGAAAATCCGAAAAGGCTGACTAATCCTGACTGGGGAAAGTTTATCGATGTCCGGTCCGTCTCTGCTCAGTTGAGACCCGGTGACGCCGGTGCACTGGCGCAGGCGAGATCCATGATCGCCTGGCATGACAATCATGGCTTCTGTGCTGTTTGTGGCAGTCCAACAAAAATCCAGGATTCCGGCTATTCGCGAAAATGTACAGACGAGTCCTGCAATGCTCCGCACTTTCCGCGCACGGACCCTGTCGCCATTATGATGGTCACCATGGGCGAAAAATGCCTGATGGGAACAGGCCACAACTTTCCGCCCGGGCAATATTCCTGCCTTGCCGGTTTTATTGAGCCCGGAGAGACAATCGAGCAGGGGGTTCGCCGCGAAGTTTTTGAGGAAACCGGCATTAAAACCGGCGATGTTCACTACCATTCCTCGCAGCCCTGGCCGTACCCCTCTTCCTTGATGATCGGTTGTTTCGCAGAGGCACTTTCTGAGGAAATCACCATTGATCCGGTGGAACTTGCCGACGCCCGATGGTTTACACGCGATGAAATGCGGCAAATGAAGGAAAATGCGGAAACGCCAGAAATGCCGCGCCTGTCTCCGCCCCTTGCCATCGCCCACCAGCTGGCAAAAGCCTGGATTGAGGACGATCCTTTTTCATAAATTCTTGTTGCGGCGCACAATATAACAATAAAACCGGGCCTAATTGCCCGGTTTTATTGTGCCTGAATGAATTGAATTGTCAGAGCGGCGCTTCAAATATGAAAGTTATGTGAAAATGAATCGAAAGAAAGGTCAAATTTGAACGTGAAAATTCAAGTGCCTTTTTCTCGAGCATTTCCTGCCTGTAAATTCAGCAGACCGGCTAAATCATTGGCATTTTTATGAAAATTTTGAAAAAAATAAAAAAAGAGTGGAGTTAAAACAATTTTGCACTTGCGGTTTCATTTCGCAAGTGCAATATGTTGATTGTCAGCACACACACTGACTGCCCTTTGACAAGGGCGTTTCCTCCCGACTTGGGCTGCGTTACCGCGCAGCCCCTTTTTTTGTCCAGAGACTTTAGCGGGCAGTGCTCGCCAATGTCAACGGGTCTGTGAATTTTAATAGGCCCCGGAATGGAATAATCAGGACTGCCACCATCGCCAGCTTCACACCATAATCTCCCAAAGCCCAAGTTTCCCATGGTAATCCGGTCCCAGCGAAGGCCAGGCTAAAGAAGATCAATGTATCAACAAAGGAGGCGATGACGGACGAAACAAGAGGTGCTTTCCACCAGGCGCCCTGCCGCAACTTATCAAACAGGAACACATCCAGTAACTGCGCCAAAAGAAAGGCAGATCCGGACGCGAGGGCAATCCGTGGATCGGCGAGTAGTAAAGACATACCAACAGCGGCCACGAAGCCCACCGTCACAACCAGGCGTGCCTTGGCAGGCCCCAAGGTTCTATTGGTAAGATCGGTTACCAGAAACGCGAACGGATAAGTGAGCGCCCCCCAGGTCAGCCAATCATTGATCGGTATTTCCACAACAATATTGGAAACAGTCACAACCACGGCCATGGCGATCACGCCAATCACCAGAAACCAGCGTTGTCCCATTGTCATTTTTTCGTCAACCATCGGCTTCTTTCATTCTGACATACAGGCGGTCAGATTTCCCAACCGCGAAAATTTGAAAGCGCTTATATGCTGAAATCACCCTCAAGGCAAGACTTGCAGTCTCAAAAGGCCATCAGTTCTTTGAGCTGTATTCTCGGCGATGGGGATGGGCAGGGTAGACGCCCAGAACTTTCAATTTTGCAGAAAAGAACTGCAGCTCCTCAAGAGCCCGGGACAAATGAGCTTCATCGGGATGCCCTTCGACCTCAATATAAAACTGAGCCGCCTCAAAGCTGGCATCCGTGATATAACTCTCCAGCTTGGTGACATTCACACCATTTGTTGCAAATCCGCCCAACGCTTTATAAAGAGCCGCGGGCTGACTGCGAACTTGAAAAACAAGACTTGTCATGCATGGGCCCGATTTTGGATCCGGGTCCTGACGCTTGCGAGACATGATCAGAAAGCGGGTCGTATTGCCCAGCCTGTCTTCAATCCGCTCCCGCACCACATCCAGACCATAAATCTTACCCGCCAGGCTTGAGGCAATCGATGCCTGACTTTTATCACCCAGTTCCGCCACCATTTTAGCAGATCCCGCCGTATCATAATGAATAACCGGCTCAATCCCCAGATCCCGGGTGAAATTCCGACATTGGGACAAGGCCTGTTCATGGCTGTGAACTTGCTTGATATCCGTAAGCTTGGTTCCCGGAACCGCCAGGAGCTGATGCTGAACAGACTGAAAATGCTCGCCGATTGTATAAAGGCCCGATTCTGGAAGCAAATGATGGATATCAGCAACCCGCCCGCCCAAAGAGTTTTCAATCGGAATCATCGCAAGGCGCGCGCCTTCGTTTCGAACCATGGCGATTGCATCCGCAAAAGTGTCTGTGGCAATTGCCTCCATTTCCGGAAAGACAGTGCTACAGGACAAATGGCTGTAGGCACCGGGAACGCCTTGAAAGGCGATTGAGTTTTCTGGATCAGGAGTAGACATCATAAATTCCGCTTAAACTGGGTCTCTCAAAAAAGGACGAAGGTTAGAGGGGTCGGCTTGGCCGGCTCAGGCCTTCCGAGCAAAAATCTCCCGCATACGCGACAGATCCTCAGGAGTATCAACGCCAAGTGGCACGCTGTCAACGAGGGCCGCATCAATTTGCATACCTGATTCAAGTGCTCTTAACTGCTCCAGCTTCTCCCGCATCTCCAAAGGAGAGGGCTTTAATTCGATAAAGCGGGCGAGAGCGGCGCGGCGATAGGCATAAATACCGATATGGTGATAATACGCCCCCTCCCCCCAAGGCGTCTTCAACCGACTAAACCACAAGGCGCGGCCAGCTTTCTGCCCTTTTTCAAGGCTGACGACGGCTTTAACCGCAGCTTCATCTTCCAGCTCTGCCGGGTCGGTGATTTCAGCCACCAGCGTTGCAATATCAGCCCCACTATTTTCAAGTGCCCTTAAAGAAGCCTGCACAGCGGCGGGGTCCAGCGCGGGCAAATCGCCCTGCAGGTTAATAATGGTGTCATACTGGTTGTCAGGATCGAACAAATTGGCTGCTTCAAATACCCGGTCAGATCCAGACGGATGATCAGGGCGCGTCAAAATAGCGACGCCGCCAGCTGCCCGAACAGCCTCGGCAATCTCTTCTTCCCCGCACGCCACAATCACAGGGCCAACATCGGCTTCCATCGCCCGCTCATACACCTGGACAATCATTGATTTTCCATCGATATCCGCCAATGGTTTACCGGGCAGGCGGGTCGACGCCATGCGGGCTGGGATGACGACAAGCGGGGTCAATGAAGTAGACATTTGGATTGAATTCCTTCAAAAATCGAATAAAAGCCTGACAAAAGCCGAAAAAATCCTGATTTCAGATCAAGCATTAACGAAATGTCACAATTTAGCACCGAATATATACGTGTTGAAGATTCGAAACAAAACCCGTTAAATTCCACTCGCTTTTTTTTGCCGTGTTTGCTAGAGCTACGCGCAGAATATTTGAGCTGAGGTATGCAATGAATTCTTTTGAGCTAAACAAAATAGCCGGTGCTGTCCTTGCAGCCGCCCTCGCTGTTGTTGTTGTCAATGCAGTCGCGGATGTGGCTATTTCTCCAAGCTATCCCGAGAAAGTGGCCTATGCCATTGATACCGGAGCAGAGGAAGCAAACGCTTCGACGTCATCTGCGGCGGCTGAAGAAGGCCCCTCACTTGGCGCACTTCTCGCTTCTGCCGATATTGGAAAAGGCGAAAAGGTCTTTAAGAAATGCAGCGCCTGCCATACGGTTGATGACGGCGGCAAAAATAAAATCGGTCCAAATCTTTATGCCATTCTGGATCGTCCGAAAGGCGGGCATGACGGCTTTGGGTATTCGGATGCCCTGATTGCCAAAGGCGGAGACTGGACATATGAAGACCTGGATGCTTTCCTGAAAAAACCAAAGGACTACATCAAGGGCACGAAAATGTCTTTCGCGGGCCTTAAAAAACCGACCGACCGGGCAAATCTGATTGCCTATTTACGCAGCCTCGGAACCGGGGATACCCCGCTTCCTGCCGCAAACTGACCGGATTGATCGTTTCCATCAATGCGTGATACCTGCCCGCCAGAATTTCTGGACCTTGCTCACCGGCTCGCGGATGCGGCCGGTGAGGTCATTTCGCCGCTTTTCAGACAACCGATTGACATCATTTCCAAAGATGATGCAAGCCCGGTAACCATTGCTGATCGCAATGCGGAACAGGTGATGCGCGACATTATCGAAGACCTCTATCCCGATCACGGGATTTATGGGGAAGAGCATGGGCAAGTGCGGCTTGATGCTGAATATGTCTGGGTTCTCGACCCCATCGACGGAACCCATTCTTTTATTTCAGGTGTCCCCACATTTGCCATTTTGATCGGCTTAACCCGCAACGGCAAGCCGGTTATGGGATTGATGGATCAACCGATTTCGAAAGAACGATGGGTTGGTGCCAATGGCACGACCACCTTGAACGGCAAAACCGTTGAAACCCGGACTTCCGTCACCATTGTAGCGGATGCGTCTCTTTTCTCCTGGGGCGTTGAACTCCTCTACAGTGATCGCGGGGAAGACTATAAATCCCTGATGGATGCCGTTGCTCGCAAGCGTTTCGGATATGACAGTTACGCTTATGGCCTTCTCGCCCACGGATTTATTGATCTTGTCGCCGATTTCGACATGAAGCCGTTTGATTATTGTGCACTTGTTCCCATCGTCGAAAATGCTGGAGGTGTCGTCTCTGACTGGGACGGAAACCCGCTTACCCTGACCAACCCGGGATATGTTCTGGCATCGGCAAATAAAGACCTTCACAAGGATGCTCTCGCCCATCTCGCACGAAGTTGAGGGGCAAATCTGCATTTAACCTTGATGTCTTTGGCTTTTCATCCCATGTTTACAGTCGATTAAACCTATCGACTGACAGGGAAATAATGAGACTTTTAAAAACCTCTGCCATCGCTCTCCTGGCGCTTGGATGCGCGTCTTCACTTTCTTTCGCCGAAACCATTAAAACAGTCAAATCACATGGACTGTCTCTGGCAGGCCCGCTCAAATACGGCCCGGATTTCAAGCATCTCGACTATGCCAATCCGGAAGCACCGAAAGGCGGCGCTCTCAGACTGTCCTCTATCGGCGGTTTTGATAACCTCAACCCCTATATTTCAAAAGGGCAGCCCGCAAGCGGACTTGCGCTTACCTTTCAAACCCTTATGGCGCAACCAAATGATGACCCCAGCGCTGAATATGGGTTGGTTGCCGAGACGGTTGAAGTCGCTGAAGATCTGAGTTTTGCCATCTTCAATCTCAATCCGAAAGCGCGGTTTCATGACGGAACCCCGATCACATCGGAAGATCTGATTTTCAGCCTCAAGATGGTTCAAACCAAAGGCAGGCCTCTCTTTCGCTATTATTATGCGGATGTAAAAGAAGCCATTGCCCTGTCTCCAAACCGCATTCAGTTTAATTTTTCAGGGCCGCCCAATCGGGAACTCCCACAAATTGTTGGGCAGCTTCTTCCTATTCTGTCCAAGAAACATTTTGAAAATCGCGAATTTGAGGCGACAACCCTTGATCCTATCCTGGGCTCGGGCCCTTATCGCGTTAAAGAATTTGAAGCCAACCGTTTCATCGTTTATGAGCGAGTGGAGGATTATTGGGGTGCCGATCTTCCGATTAACAAAGGGCGGTTCAACTTCGACACTATCCGCTATGATTTCTATCGGGACACAGCCGTTCTTCTTGAAGCCTTCAAAGCCGGTGAATATGACTACCGGGCTGAAAACAGTGCCAAGAACTGGGCAACCGGCTATGACTTTCCAGCCCTGAGGAACGGCCTGGTCATGAAAGAAGAAATACCGTCGAGCAGCCCGGCGGGACAACAGGGATTTGCCTATAATCTGAGGAAAGAAAAATTCCAGGATCCGGCCCTTCGCGAAGCACTTGCCTATGCCTTCGATTTCGAATGGCTGAACAAAAACATCTTTTATGATCAGTATAAAAGGACAGACAGTTTTTTCTTCAATTCCGTGATGGCCGCGCAAGGGGAACCTTCAGATGCTGAACTGAAAATCCTGGAGCCCTATCGGGATCAGCTGCCAACACGGGTTTTCGGCCCTGCTTATAAAGCCCCTGTCACAGATGGAACGGGGCGCGACAGAAAACCCCTCCGTGCTGCCAAGAAAATTCTGAAAGAGGCAGGCTGGCAGGTTAAGGACGGCAAACTGATTGATCCAAAAACCAACCAGCCGCTTGAAATCGAGTTTCTGATGTATGATCAGAATTCATTGCGCATCGTGGGACCGTTCATTAAAAATCTCGAAAAACTGGGCGTTACCGGTACAACCCGTGTTGTTGATACCGCCCAATATACAGAGCGGGTTCGCAGCTATGATTTCGACATCGTCACGTCTACATTCTGGCAATCGGTTAGCCCAGGAAATGAGCAACGGGAGTTCTGGGGCAGCGCCGCAGGCAAGCGTCCAGGGAGCCGAAACGTTATGGGCATCGACAATCCGGTCGTCGATGCGCTGATTGAAAACCTGATTGCCGCTCCTGACTATGAAAGTCTGAAACCTGCATCCCGTGCCCTTGATAGGGTCTTAAGCTGGAATTTCTATATTATTCCGCAATTCACAGCTGCGTTTGATCGAGTCGCCTACTGGAACAAATTCAGCAAAACCGACATTAATCCATCTCAAGGGCCTGATATCACGGCCTGGTGGATTGATCCGGTTAAGGAAAAAGAACTTAAAGAGGCCATGAAAAACATCCGGAAGGCCAAATAACAGCATGCAGAGACAAGGTCATTTGAAATCCGGCTTCCTGTCTGTTTGTTTTTTGCTCGGTGCTATCGGTATTCCGCTTGCAGGCGATATTCGCACCCACGGTCTGTCCAGTTTCGGAGACCTTAAATACCCAAAAGACTTTACCCATTTTGATTACGTTAATCCGGACGCCCCAAAGGGGGGGCTCATCCGTATTCGCAATCTAAACAGTTTTGACAGCGTCAATCCGTTTCTCCTCAAGGGAAAATACGAAGTATTGAATGCAGACAGAGGTGGCAATCTTTCCTTTAATTTTGCCAGATTGATGGATCGCTCCTTTGATGAACCGGATGCGGTCTACGCCCTGGTTGCCAAAGAAGCCTTGCTGGATGATGCCGGAAGGTGGGTTGAATTTCTGCTGCGAAAAGGTCCGGTTTTTCATGACGGAACACCCATAACAGCAGAAGATATAGCCTTTACATTTAAGATCCTCAATGAAGAAGGACATCCCCGATATCGTCAGCGCTTTCGCGACATAAACCCACCCCTTATTCTGGCACCCGACAGGATCCGGTTCGAGTTCAAAGAGGGGGCCTTGACCCGCGGCCTTGCTTTGCAAATTGCTAAAATGCCGATCCTCTCCAAAGCGTCCTTTGCAAATCGGACCTTTAAAGAGACAACACTGACCCCGCTCTTAGGATCCGGCCCTTACAAGATGGCTAAAGTTGATCCCGGTCGATCCGTCACTTATGAGAGAGTCAAAAATCACTGGGCGGAAAATCTACCCATTCATAAAGGCCGCTATAATTTTGAAACCATCCGTGTTGATTACTATCGGGATCGAACCATCGCAACTGAAGCATTTTTTGCTGGCGAATATGATTTCAGGGAAGAATTTACATCTCGGAGCTGGGCCAAGGACTATGATGGCAAACCGGCGATCGAGAAAAACCTGATCAAACGGGATGTTTTGAAAGACGCGGCGCTCACTGGGTATCAGGCATTCTTTTTCAACAGTCGGCGGGATCAATTCAAGGATCCGCTGGTGCGCAAAGCCCTTGGCCGGATGTTTGATTATGAATGGACCAACAAAAATCTGTTTTATGGCACATACAATCGCCTGACTTCCCTCTTTGAAAATTCTGAAATGAAGGCGACAGGCAAACCGTCTTTGGAAGAATTGGCACTCCTGAACCCATTGAAAGATCAGCTCCCTGAAGATGTGTTTGGCGACGCCTATCTGCCCCCTGTCTCGAATGGCAGCGGGAAAATTCGAAAAGAGATCCGGCAAGCCTTGAAAGAATTGAAACAGGCGGGCTGGACGATCCAGAACAAGAAACTCCAGAATGCAAATGGGGAGCAAATGTCCCTTGAGTTTTTGCTCTTTGAAAATTCCTTCTCCCGGATCATCAATCCTTTCATCCGTAATCTGGAACGTATCGGCGTAGATGCTCGCATCCGTATCCTTGATGCTGCCAGCTGGCAAAACAGACTGCGCTCTTTCGACTTTGACGTCATCGTCCGCCGATTATCTCAACCTGCTTTCCCTGGTGTCGAACTCCGGGACTGGTGGGGGTCGCAATCTGCAGATATCACGGGCGGTTTCAATATTGCCGGTGTCAAAAACGAAGCCGTAGACAGTTTGATCGAAAGCGTTGTCAAAGCAGAGAGCCGGCAGGAACTGGTAACAGCGACCCGCGCTCTTGATCGGGTTCTGATGTGGGGTCATTACACCGTTCCTCAATGGTATAAAGCCAGCCACTTCATTGCCTATTGGGATAAATTCGGGCGCCCCGAAGCACCGAAGCCCGGTTATAACCGGGCCGCTTTACACACCTGGTGGTATGACGCAGATAAAGCAGCGCGCCTTGAAGCTGCCACCAATCAATAGGGGATCCGATTGTTAGCCTATATTTTCAGACGCCTGCTGCTGATGATCCCGACATTGTTCGGTATTATGGTGCTCAATTTTGTGGTCATCCAGTTTGCACCCGGCGGACCTATTGAGCAGATTATTGCTGAAATTCAAGGGACTGCCGTCGGCGCGACAGCGCGCATTGGGGGCAGCGGTGCCGGAGATGTCTCTTCCGGGCAGGCCGGGTCTGCGGCGACAGATGGACAAAGTGCCTATCGCGGCGCGCAAGGGCTTGATCCTGAGTTTATCAAAGAACTGGAAGTTCAGTTCGGCTTTGATAAACCCGCCCACGAACGGTTTTTCCTGATGATCAAGAACTATCTAGTCTTTGATTTTGGTGACAGTTATTTCCGCGACGAAAGCGTGGTCAATCTGGTTCTGGAAAAACTACCGGTTTCTATCTCCCTGGGCCTTTGGACAACCCTGCTGGTGTATCTGATTTCCATTCCGCTCGGCATCAAGAAAGCCGTCCGCGATGGCAGCCGGTTTGACCTTTGGACCAGCAGCCTGGTCATTGCAGGCAATGCAATTCCAAGCTTCCTCTTTGCGGTTGCACTGATCGTCTTTTTTGCCGGTGGCTCTTATCTGGACTGGTTCCCGCTGCGCGGGTTAACTTCTGAAAATTTTGACGAGCTTAGCCTACTTGGCAAGATCGGGGATTATTTCTGGCATATCGCCTTGCCGGTTACAGCCATGGTCATTGGCGGTTTTGCAGCCCTCACTCAATTGACAAAAAACTCATTCCTGGATCAGATCAGCCAACAATATGTACTAACGGCCCGAGCCAAAGGCCTGTCTGAGAGACGTGTCCTCTATGGCCATGTTTTCCGAAACGCCATGCTGATCGTCATTGCCGGGTTCCCAAGCGCCTTTATCGGTATCCTGTTTACAGGTTCCCTGTTGATCGAAGTTATTTTCAGCCTCGACGGCCTCGGACTGCTTGGCTTTGAAGCCGCAATCAATCGAGACTATCCCGTAATTTTTGCGACGGTCTATGTCTTTGCGCTTCTGGGTCTGATTATGAACCTGATCGGAGATCTGACTTATACCTTGATTGATCCACGCATTGATTTTGAAGCGAGGGATGCCTGATGATCAGCCTCTCTCCGATCAATCAGCGTCGCCTCGAGAATTTCAAGGCCAATCGCCGCGGCTACTGGTCCATGATCCTCTTTCTGGGTCTCTTCGTACTCTCCTTGTTTGCCGAAGTGATTGCCAATGACAAACCGCTGCTTGTTTCCTACAAAGACGGCTATTTCACACCCTTTCTGATCGAGTATCCAGAGACGGCTTTTGGTGGTGATTTTGAAACCGAAACCGACTACCGAGATCCCTTCGTTCAGGAATTGATTGACGAAGAAGGTGGCTGGGTCCTTTGGCCGCCCATTCGCTACAGCTACACGACGATCAACTATGACCTGACCTCTCCCGCTCCCAGCGCACCAGACGGTGAAAACTGGCTCGGGACAGATGATCAGGGGCGAGATGTTCTGGCCCGGGTTATTTATGGCTACCGGATTTCTGTGGCGTTCGGACTGATCCTGACAATCCTGAGCTCTATCATCGGAGTTGCCGCAGGCGCGGTTCAGGGGTATTTCGGCGGCCTGACAGATCTCATCTTTCAGCGTTTTCTGGAAATCTGGGGCGGCATGCCAAGTCTCTATATCCTTATTATTCTGGCAGCCCTGATCGAGCCCACCTTCCTGATCCTGCTGTTCCTGCTTCTGCTGTTCAGCTGGCCAAGCCTGGTGGGTGTGGTGCGCGCAGAATTTCTGCGGTCCCGCAATTTTGATTATGTTCGGGCAGCGCGGGCTCTGGGCGTTAGTGACAGCGTCATTATCTTCAAGCATCTGCTGCCCAATTCCATGGTATCCGCGCTGACATTCCTGCCTTTTATTCTGACAGGTTCAATCGTCAGCCTCACTTCTCTGGACTTTTTGGGATTGGGATTGCCGCCTGGCTCCCCGTCCCTTGGTGAGCTTCTCGCTCAAGGAAAAGCCAACCTGCAGGCTCCCTGGCTTGGTATCACGGCCTTTTTGACCCTGTCCATCATGCTTACCCTCGCGTTTTTCATGCAAGAAGGGGTGCGCGATGCATTTGACCCCAGAAAGACGTTTCAATAATGGCTCTCGTCACGGTTCAGGATTTAAGCATTTCCTTCAAGGTGAAGGGGCAGGATATTCCCGCCGTGCGCAATATCTCGTTTGACATCAACAAGGGAGAGACTCTGGCCCTGGTCGGTGAAAGCGGTTCCGGCAAATCCATCTCAGCTCTCAGCATCCTGCAGCTTCTGCCCTACCCACTCGCCTCTCACCCAACCGGTTCCATTCTGGTGGAAGGGGAAGAGGTTATCGGAAAACCTCAGACAGAAATGCAGAGCATTCGGGGCAACAAAATCTCCATGGTCTTTCAGGAGCCCATGACGTCGCTCAATCCTCTGCATACGATTGAAAAACAGGTCAATGAAATCCTGTTCACCCATAAAGGCATGAATAAAGCCGAAGCGACAGCCCGAGTGAAAGAGTTGCTTGATCTGGTTGGTCTGGACGCCACAGAAGAGAGGTTAAATGCCTTTCCCCATCAGTTATCTGGGGGACAGAGACAGCGGGTGATGATTGCCATGGCTCTGGCCAACGAGCCGGATCTGCTCATTGCGGACGAACCGACAACCGCTCTTGATGTCACCATTCAGGCGCAAATCCTCGAACTCCTTCAGGACCTGCAAAAACGCTTAGGCATGGCCATTTTGCTCATTACCCATGATCTGGGAATCGTTCGGAAGATGGCCAAAGATGTCTGTGTCATGACGGAAGGAGAAATTGTCGAAGCAGGGCCGGTTAAGCAGATCTTCGAGCATCCGTCTCATGATTATACAAGGATGCTGCTCAGTGCCGAACCCAAGGGCCTGCCGCCTTCAAAAAACGATGCGGCTGAAGAGGTCATGCGCGGAGACAATATCAAGGTTTACTTCCCGATTAAGGCTGGCCTGCTGAAACGGACCATCGATCATGTCAAAGCTGTCGATGATATCTCTGTGACCATCAAGGCTGGTCATACAGTCGGGATTGTCGGAGAAAGCGGATCCGGGAAATCCACATTGGGTCTTGCGCTTCTCAGGCTCATAAAGTCCGAAGGCCAAATTCAGTATCAAGGGCAATCAATACAGCACCAAAACTGGAAAGCCCTGCGCCCGCTACGATCAGAAATGCAAATCGTGTTTCAGGATCCCTATTCAAGCCTCAGCCCCAGGCTTTCCGTCGGACAAATCATTGAGGAAGGATTGCTGGTTCACGAAGGACGCGGCAATCGGGAGGCACGGCGCAAACTGATTGGAGAAACCCTGGAGGAAGTGGGTATTCCTGCCAGCGCACAGGATCGCTACCCTCATGAGTTTTCCGGTGGGCAGCGCCAGCGTATTTCAATTGCGCGGGCTTTGATTTTGAAGCCCAAATTTATTGTTCTGGACGAGCCGACATCCGCCCTTGATATGTCTGTTCAGGCTCAAATTGTTGATCTCTTGCGGGAATTACAGGCGAAGCACAATCTGGCCTATCTTTTTATCAGTCACGACCTGAAAGTTGTCAGAGCCCTTGCCGATACTGTCCTTGTCATGAAAAACGGCAAGGTGGTAGAACAGGGACCCGCGAGCCAGATCTTTGACAATCCGCAAACACTTTATACCAAGGCGCTGATGAAAGCCGCCTTCGATCTGGCAACACTCGAAGAATAACAAAGAAGACCGAGGAAGAAATACCATGGCATTGCTCTTTCATAGCAAAATCAAGCGTGACGACTGGTGGCGCGCAGAACTCTCCAAACATGTTCCGGATCTGGAGGTTCGCTTCTATCCGGATATCGGCAATCCGGACGATATTGAATTTGCTCTCTGCTTCGCCATGCCGCACGGCGTTCTGGCCGATCTTAAAAATCTGAAAGCAGTCTTTTCTCTGGGGGCCGGTGTCGACCATATTTTTGCTGACCCTGATTATCCGAAACACGTTCCGATTGCTCGCGTTGTGGATCCGGAACTGACCGACCGTATGAGCGAATATGTTGTTCAGCATGTTCTCAATCATCATCGCTACCAACATCAGTATGACACCCAGCAGCGGGAGCATATCTGGAAGGAAAGGCATGCACCGGCAGCCCGCAATCGCTCCGTCGGTATCCTGGGTCTTGGAGAACTTGGAAGCGGTGCCGCAGAAGTTCTGAACAGCCTGAATTTCAATGTATCGGGCTGGAGCCGCAGCAAGAAGAAAGTTGCTGGCGTGAAAAGCTTCCATGGTGCCGATCAACTGGATACTTTTCTGGCACAAACAGAGGTCCTGATTTGCCTTCTTCCTCTGACCGATGCCACGACCGGCATCCTCAATAAGGATCTCTTCGCAAAGCTCCCGGAAGGCGCGGCCCTCATTAATCCAGGCCGGGGCCCTCATCTGGTTGAACAAGACCTGATTGACGCTCTGGATAGCGGTCACCTCTCCGCCGCCACACTGGACGTCTTTCACACGGAACCGCTTCCTGCTGACAACCCCTTGTGGGATCATCCGGGCGTCCGGGTCACCCCTCATGTCGCCAGTATTGCGTCCCCGGGGCAGGTCGCCGCCCTCGCCGCACAAAATATCCTACGGGCAAGAGCGGGAGAGCCACTCCTCAATCAGGTTGATCCGAATAAAGGATACTAGGCCGCAAACGCGTTCAATCCGACACCGGTAAGCGCCGCGAGTAAAATCAGCGGCGCCATTCCGAGCTTCAATCTGAAGACCGCAATCAAAGCCAATGCACTCAGCAAACCGGCCGTTGGATCAAAGCTCTGCAGGGCCGGAACCTCCAGAGCAAGCGGCCCTGCCTTCCAGATCTCTACATCTTCAAAAAGAACATGCAGGGCAAACCAGACCGCAAGATTGAGGATCACCCCGACCACTGCAGCAGTTATGGTTGCAAGGGCGGCCGAAAGAGCGGTATTCCGGCGAAGCGTCTCGACATAGGGAGCCCCCAGAAAAATCCATAAAAAACACGGGACAAAGGTCACCCAGGTGGTCAGTAATCCGCCCAACATCCCCGCTGTTAGTGGTGAGAAGCTTCCGGGATCTCGATACGCCCCCATAAAGCCGACAAACTGTGTCACCATGATCAGGGGACCCGGCGTTGTTTCTGCCATGCCAAGCCCGTCCAGCATCTCTCCCGGACGTAACCATCCGAATTCCCCTACTGCCGCCTGCGCCACATAAGCAAGGACAGCATACGCCCCTCCAAAAGTAACAACGGCCATTTTGCTGAAGAAGAGAGAGATATCTGTGAAGACATTCTCCGGCCCCGCCAATCCCAGCAAAAGCGCCGATGGTGTCAGCCACAGGATCAGGATAACCAATGTGGTTTTAACAAGCCCCATCACTCCTGGATGATAGCCGGCGGGATTGAGTTCTTCTTCCCCTCCCTCACCAGCCTTCCGCTCGAACGCAGACAATCCCAACTGCCCGCCTAAATAGCCAATTGCCGCGGCTGTCAGAATGATCACTGGAAAGGGAACAGAGAAGACAAAGATAGCGAGAAAGGAACACCCGCTGATAGCAATCATGATCCGGTTTTGCAGAGCTTTTTTGCCAATCTTGACAACTGCCTGCAAAACAATGGCCAGCACCGCCGCTTTCAATCCAAAGAACAAGGCCTCTACATACCCGGTATTGCCAAAGGAAGCATAAACCCAGCTTAAAACCATGATCGCTGCCGCACCAGGCAGCACGAACAGGATACCAGCCACAATGCCGCCCAGAATGCGATGGGTGAGCCATCCGGCATAAATGGTCAGTTGCTGGGCCTCAGGCCCAGGAAGCAACATGCAGAAATTAAGCGCATGAAGAAATCTCTCTTCGCTCAACCATTTTTTCTCTTCCACCAGAAGTCGGTGCATGATGGCAATCTGACCGGCAGGTCCGCCAAAACTCAAAAGGGCAATTCTCAGCCAGACAGTGAAGGCTTCGGCAAAAGGAATGGCTGCGCGCCGCTCCATTGCAGGTGCGACTCTATTCTTCTGTACAGCTTCCCTCATGCCACTTTTCCTGCTTGAACGCTCGGCCAGTTGTGACCTTCATCAATGGCATCCCGCGCCCAATGATAGAGGGCATCATAGATCAGCATACCTGCTTCCAATTGTTGCAAATCATCGTGACACATTTGCGACAATCCCAGTGAAATTGCTAGTAACCCTGAGGCTTCGGGCGCCAAGTCCAATTTAGCCGTATCAGCTCCTCTGACGATCTGCGAGACTCGATCCAATGCCACAGATCCGATCTCGAACTGAGCAACCATTTTGTCAAAACTGCAACGTTCCCCATCGTGACTCCAGAACGTATCTTCGATATCAAAAGGGCTGCCATCAAATCGATCCGCGACATCTTTGACCTGATCAGCCGAAACAAAAAGAAAAGCGGCATCCGGATCAATAAAGCGGCGAATAAGCCAGGGACAGGCTATCCGGTCAATTTTGGGTCGGGTACGGGTTACCCAAAGTGTTCGCCCCTCTTCGTTCCGTTTCGGTATCTTCTGATAAGGAACAAGAGGCAACCCCTCAGATCGCCACCCTTGAAAGCCTCCTCCTCGAATTGATTTTGCATCAATGCCCGCTTCCCGCATCAGTGCTGCCACTCCTTCGCTCAGTTTCAGTCCCCGATCACAGTAAACCAGAACCGACTGGCCTTGATAATAAGGCATCCAGTCTTTGATTGTATGATGAGAATAGCGGCGGGCCGATGGGATAAGACGCGGATCCGCGTCAAAGTCTTCATCAATACGAACATCAATGATAGGAGGGCAATCCGGTGTCCCAATCATTGAGAGTACCGTCTCAGGAATAAGAGAAATAAAATCAGTCATGCCAGCGTTCCTTTCTGCATAGGCAATGGAACGCGATACTTGGGCATGATGCCTAGAGGGGAGATCGCACGTCCCCATACGCGCAACAATGTCTTGGAATGAAACTTATGTCAAGTGGCTTACAGAACCGGATTATCCAGCGAGATTATGCCAGGCAGATTTTTCAATGACTTCAGAGAATTCGCTTAAATACACAGAACCTTTAACGGTTCTGGCAACTGTTATAGAACGTTTATCTCTCTCGTCCGGGCGGCGTTTGAGTAAATCCATTTTACCCAGTGTATCCAGCGCTCGTGTCACAGCCGGCTTCGAAATCTGCAGGCGCGCTGCAATCCCTCGCACGGTATGAGGGGGCTCATCCAGATAGACAATCAGCATAATCGCCATTTGACGTGCCGACAAGTCAGGTCCTTCCCGGCGAACCAGTTCGGTGAGAGATTGCTCCCAGAGCTTCAGGACAGCTTGTGTATTACTTTTCCCCTGCATGGTGAAACTGTCTCATATTTTTATTTATTCCGCAAGCGGAACGGAAAAGGGAAATTCCTGCTTTCCTGTTTTTGCAAAACTGATAGGGTTGCCGCATAAGGAATAAGGATAGACCATGACACCGGAATTTCTCCTAACGTCTCTAATCGTCGTTCTCGCCCCAGGAACCGGCGTGCTCTATACCGTCGTCGCCGGTCTATCGAGAGGCCCATCTGCCGCCTTGTTTGCCGCTGTTGGCTGCACACTCGGCATATTGCCAAGCCTGATTGCCAGCACCATCGGCCTTGCTGCTCTGCTGCATACCAGCGCTTTGCTTTTTCAAGCGATTAAATATGCCGGTGTTCTTTATCTGCTTTATCTGGCCTGGCAAACCCTGAAAGACAAAGGTGTGCTATCGCTGCAGGACGGCGAAGAACAGACCTCGACCAAAGGCATCTGGGCGATTATTGGAACCGGTATTGCAATCAACAGCCTTAACCCCAAGCTGTCGATCTTTTTCCTGGCTTTTCTGCCTCAATTCATTCCTGTCGGCAGCGCCGCGCCGACCCTTTCGATGATCGGACTTGGCGCCGTTTTCATGGCTATGACATTTGTGATCTTTGTTTTCTATGGCGTTTTCGCCGCCCGTTTCAGACAGCATGTCCTGACCCGGCCCAGTGTCATGAACTGGTTCAGACGCGGTACCGCCGGGGCGTTTGCCGCCCTCGGCGCCAAGCTGGCCTTTGCTGAACGCTAAAGAAAATCAGCTGTCAAAACGTTCTTTCAAATAGGAGAACATGCCGCGAATGGCAAAGGCTTCTCCGCCAACAGGCCGTCCAGCGCGAGCGCGACTATTGTATGCCATGATATCAAAATGCACCCAGCTTTTGCTTTTACTGACAAACTCTTTAAGGAATAGCCCCGCTGTAATGGCGCCCCCAAATCCGGTCGAACCACTGTTATTGATATCCGCAATTTTGCTATCGATCAAAGCGCGATAATCAGACCATAAGGGCAAGCGCCAAACCGGATCACTGACAGCTTTCGCATGTTTTTCAATCCCGCGGAACAACTCATCATCATCCGTAAAAGTTGCAGCAATTTCAGTACCAACGGCCACACGCGCGGCGCCGGTCAAGGTTGCAAAATCAATCAGTAAATCCGGCTCTTCTTCATCGGCGGCGGCCATTGCATCAGCGAGAACCAGGCGACCTTCCGCATCCGTATTACCGATTTCAACGGTTTTCCCGCTGCGGCTTGTCAGAACATCTCCTGGACGATAGGAATTCGCGGAAACAGCATTTTCTACTGCCGGGATCAGAACACGCAACCTTACCGGCAACCCGGCATCCATGATCATATGAGCCAGCCCCAGCGCCATGGCCGCACCGCCCATATCTTTCTTCATCAGCAACATGGCCGAAGACGGCTTCAAATCCAAGCCACCCGTATCAAAACAAACGCCTTTGCCGACAATCGTCACCTTGGGAGCATCTGCATCTCCCCACACCATATCAATAAGACGCGGGGCTTCTGCGGCCGCACGGCCAACGGCATGGACCATCGGATAATGGTAGGTCAGCAAATCATCACCGATCACATTAACCTGCCTGGCTTCAAATTCACCGGCAATTTGGGAGGCCGCCGCTTCCAAGGCCCTAGGACCCATATCACAGGTAGGAATATTAATCAGATCACGAGCAAGGTTGGTGGCAAAAACAGTGCGCTCAACATGCTTGGCATCTGCATTATCAGGCATCTGCAGGGTGGCAAAGGTCGCATCGCTCTCTTTGTAGCGATCGAACACATAGGTTGCCAGAGACCAGCCGATTGCTGCATCCGTCGCCTGAGCTTCTGAAAGGTTTGTTTCAAGGTGGTAGGAGCCCGCGGGAAGGGAGGCTGGCAGAGACGCCAACGACCATAAATCCCATTTTTCCAAATCTTTAAGCAGCACGACACTACCTATCGCTCCATCTGCGTCAGGCAACACAAGATGCTCACCTTCTTTTCCCTTGAAACGATTGGCCTGAATCCAGCTTTTAACCACTTCAGACTGTTTTTCGAGCCACGTTGCGAAGCCTTCCGCCTCCAAAATGACAATAGGTGTTGATGGGTCGTCTTTTTCCATGGAAATATGGGAAATCACAGATGTCTCCTTGCGTTTTTTTAAGACCCTAACAAGGGGCCTGCAAGCAAACAAGTTCTTTCACATGCTTGTCTGTTTTGGATGTTCAATTATGAAGGGAGTTCGATCTCGAACAAGCCGGTTAGTCCGCGCCGTCCCGGGCTTCCATATAGAATTTTTTCGCGCCTGGATGCAGCAATTCCCCAACCCCTCTCAAGGCGGTTTCCAAACGAATGAGTTTTCCTTTCACATGCCCGCTATCCAGAAGAGGCCTGTTTCTGGGATGCCACAGCGATCGTGTGAGAGCATAAACAAGATCTTCATCCATTTTGGCATTCACGATCCATTGCGTGCTCACGGCCAGTGTAGAAACCTCTGCAATGCCGTCATATGTTCCTTCAGGAATGTTGCTGAGCGCGAAGAACTGATGATCCTTTATGACAGCGCCGGCTTCAGTTCCAGAGATGGGCAGCAAATCAATTAAGCCACTTTCGGCAAGTTCCACAACCGCAGCTGCTGGATAACCGGCAACAAAGAAGAAAGCGTCAAGCTCGTCATCCGAAAGCAGACCGACGGCTTTATCCGCATTGGCCTCGACAGGAATATAATCTTTTTGGGAAATGCCATAAGCCTTTAGAATGGTCTTGGCATTTTCACGAGTTCCCGATCCAGGCAAATCGATAGAAATCCGTTTGCCTTTAAGATCGGCAATGCTTGAAATACCCGCGCCGTTTCGGACGATGAGGTGAACATTTTCCGGATACAGGTTAGCGATCACCCTCAAATTCTTTCGGGCTTCCCCTTTTCCCGTAAAAACTCCTTCCCCGTTATAAGCCGCATAAATGATATCTGACTGGGCAAGGCCGGTTTCCAGGCTGCCATCCAGAACACCCCGAATATTTGAGACAGACCCCCGTGTTGTCTGCGCCGCAGCAATCAGGCCGGGAACCCCGCAGGATCCGCCATCCTCACAGGCGCGGCTACCCGGTGGGCCTGTAATCGTCGCTCCGATTAGCGTTCCAATGGGAAAGTAAGTGCCAGAGGTTGATCCTGTGCCGATCCGAAAGAAAGTAACATTCTGCGCCAAAGAAACCGAAAATACAGAGAGAATAGCAAGGCTTAAACTTGTGATAAAAATTCTTTTGGCTTTGAGGCCATATATCCGTCTTATCGCCCGTTCAAATCCTGTCATCTACATTTTCTTTCCATACTGGAGGTCTTCACCCGGCTTTGTATACTCTTTACCATATAGGTCATCCTGCGTCTTGAGAGAAGTCTGTATGCCACTTCCCCTGCACCTGATCTCCTGCCTTCATTGATGGGCAGTCTTAACCTGACTTGAGATATCCTGAATATCAAACGCAAGATCTGCTGACTGCCTGAGTTCCTGACAGGCTTTATGAACAGCAAACGGGATTTGCAACAGAAGCTCTTTTTCCTGCTCCTTTAAATCGGCAGCAGATCCGGCAATGCGGGCAAGCACACCATCCAACGCATCGCACAAGGATAACACATGCTCAAATTCGGTTCCCTCAATTCTCTTCTCAAGATCCCGGTTCATGCTCTGCATATCCCGAACCAGCGCCTGGCGCTCGTCAATCTGTGTGAGATCTGTCGCGAGAGAGAGAATACGAGAGGAGGAGCGTAGGAACTTTTCCGTATAGATCGTTATTTTTCGGTCATTCACCGCGCGCAGAGCAGCCTCAATATTTTCCGGCGTCGCATCAAACTCGGGGCGGCTCTCTACTTTCGCCTGAAGAGAATTGGGAACAATCATCGGAGAGACACGGGTCAGACCCCGAACAATCTGGCGGCGTTCAGGGCCAACATAATCTCCGGTTACGATAAAGGGTTTCCGGGAATGAACAAGGCCAACGACACGGTCTCTCAGATTGAGGCTCGACATGGGGCGCATGATCAAGTCGTCTGCACCGGCCTCGATCGTCGTATTGACCTGTTCTGGTGCGGTATCCCAAAGTGTTACAATAACCGTGACAAATGGATTTTTTCCGATCCCGTTTTGACGGATTTTGCGAACCATCTCGCATGTATCACCGCTGTCAGACCGGCTGTCTCCGATCACCAGATCATATCGACCTTCTTCCATGCGCTCGATAAATTCAGAATAATCATTAACCGCTTCCACAGCCCCGAACCCAATATTGAGCAGGGCAATGCGCGTGTTATAGCGCATGGCTGACTGAGGGTCATACAGCAAAGCTGAGGCGGATTGATAGCGACGATCATACATGGAAAATCAGAATGTTATGCTTTTGGTAAAACCCGTGCTAGATGCGAGAAAACGGCTTCAGGCGGCTCAACGAACTGAATACCTACGCGTGCATGATTCTGCCAGACGATATGACACGGGAAAACACCAAGTTTCGGGATATGCAGTTCCAAATCCACCGTTTCAGATAAAGGTTCCTCAAGATCTACCTTGGCGCCATTTGCAGAAATATCCCGCACGACACCGTGAACCTCCCGAACTTCACCTTTCAAGGTAACATCGTTGAAATAAACTTTGAGCTTGGCTTCCCAGACCACTCTGCTACGGCGAAAGTTACGATTTTCACGATATTGTTCTTCCGTTTGCCCCGCTTCAGCGGCCCGCTCCTTTTCAAGGGCGGCCAGCATTGCGTGAATATCCTTACCAATAATCATAACTATCTCCCGCCGGGCGGCCTTCGGGCGCCTCCGCACACTCTGTCTGCGGTTCAATTAGAGCAGGAATTGATTAACAAATGGCAAAACACATCCGCCCTTACGGCCTACCAGTTGGCACAGCGGGATCTGACTTTCTGATAGCTCTTGGGCGTATCAATTTTCAGATTTTCCTTGCGTTTGGTTTTTTGAAACTGAGCCATCAAGGGTTTCAGGTCCTTGGTCAATTTGGCGGAAATTTTCTGTGCTGCACTTTTTACAGACCCTGCCAGATGTGGCCGGATCTTACCCGCCTGGATTTGTAGCTTCTTTCGCAACTTTTTCTCATATCGTTTCTGGACGGCAAGATTGATCTTCATATGCTCCTTCTCGTGGGCCAAAATAGCCTTGAAGTTACACGTTCCCGCCTTGTATTGCCGGTCGACAAAAATCTCGGCTCTACGAATACCAAATTGAAAGGTTACCTGTGTCAACCTGACACAAAGATCACCGTTCTGCATTTGCCGTCCCTCAACCTCCACACCCAACTGAGGGGCAACATCCGTAAATGTCAGACCAAGGAGACGTCCTTTTACTGTCGGCTTAAAAGCATTGATGCTTTTTGCGAACTTCTCGATCTGGCGGGAATTTTTCTTTTTATTGAGCTTTGTTTTGGCGTTGCTGACCGTAAAAATAACAGCTGGCGTCGTATCGAATTGAAGGCATTCCTGAGTGGTACGAGCTTGGCTGTTCGACGAGATTAATACCCCTGCAGTTAAAACGGCCAATCCAACAACTGCAGAATAGCAAAAGGAGGTTTTCAGAATATTTCCTGAAGCTATCCTCGCCTGTGTCTGTCTGTTTTTAGTCAAATAAAGCATCAATATCGGATTGATCCAGTCGCTCTCCGTCGGAAACCTCAATTTGTGCAGAAGGAGGAGCCGCCGCTGCTGGGGTTTCCTGAACGCCCTGCTGAGCCGCTGATTCCTTGGACTCTGCAGGAGCGGCCTTTGGTGCTGACGCTTTTGCAGAAACCTGACCATTTATAATACCGCTTACCCGATCAATCAAATCACGAATAAGCGTGCATTTGGCACGGATAAATTCCTGACGCTCAGGGGTGCCGAGATTTTCCCGGTCACTATCCAGTGTTTTTTGAAGTAAAGACAGCTGTTTATTGAGTATACCAACAGTGCTTTCAAAAGGTGCTTTATATTCGGACGGCGACACATCAAATGCTTCAATCGCAAGATCTTTATCAGCGATACCGCTTTCGCGAAAATGATCTTTGTAATGCTTGGGAGACCAGGTGGAAAAGTCGTCCAGCATTTCAGGCATATCAACGACAAGCTCTGCTAACATAAGAGCTTCGTTGAAATGGTTCAGATAATCTGTTGCCAACAATGTCACAGCATTGACATTTGTGCCGATCGCCTTGGCCCTGAATGCGTCAAGCTGACTAGCCGCCTCTACCATACTCGCCTTTTACCGTACGTTAATCCCATAAACCACAGACGTGGCTGAACGACAAAAGATACCTGAAATTTCTTAAGGAAAAGTGTGTATGGCGTTCTTCTAATCCTAAAAGGTCGGCAAGATGAATAGAAAAACTCAATTTAGATGTAAAAACAACAATATAATCGACCAAAAGATGATTTACAGGCAGTATTAGTCTATTTTTCTGCCTGCATATAGGATGCTGTTTTCTCGTAAAGAGTACTATTCTCCCCCATTTCGATCAGGAAAACAGCAGATAATATTGCAACCAGCAAAACGAGAGAGGAGGAGCTTAACAATCTGGAATATCTCGATTTGATAGAAAGCGTATTTCCCAAATCCTTGAACATTAGCCCCATTTTACTGCTCCCTGTTGTCTTGAAGACCCTTTGCTGTACAGAAAGGTAGCGTGAAGCAATTTGACATAACAAGCGCTTTAATTGATATTAGTTTCGATTTTGCACTTTAAAAGTTTATTTTTGTGTATCCAATCGTCATATCACACGTTTCACATACCAGATGTTGATCTTTGATTTTCAACAACCTGTATAATTTTTTACAATAAAAATCACAACCAATGATATATATATTACTTTATCATCGAAAATGCCGAATCAAAGGCAAATTATCATCGGTTGCGTCAGGGAACATTACTTCTTCATAGCGGAATGTCATCGGTTGAAGATACGAGAATTGAAAATCGATCTGCCAGACCAGCAAGACTGATCTGCTGAATTTGCCGTGCTGAAATAACGTCACCCTTCAGACCCGGCAGGTCCCGTGTGGCACAGGCACCGCTGATAATTGTTGACCGATATCCAAGATCCAACGCCGCTCTGGCCGTGGAGCTGATACACATATGGGTCATAAAACCAGCCAGAATAATGTCATTCTTTCCTGTCTTGTCTATTTCAGCCTTCAGCGTTGTTCCGGCGAATGCATTGGGCAGACCTTTCTCGATGACAGACTCTCCCCGAACCGGGATAGCTTGCGTTGCAAAAGCGCCTTTGCCGCCTTCACTTCTATCAAACACGCCGCCAACTTGCCCCTTGTGGGCAATATGAATGACAGGTGTCTCAGCCTCTCTGGCTTTTTCAAGCAGCAAGGCAACCTCGTCCAGCGCCGCACGAACATCAGGAAGCGGCAGAGCGCCATCCACATATTCCTGCTGGCAGTCAACCAGAACAATAACGGAATTACTAAACGAAGACGGTGTCGTATCGGCACCGGAAAGCGAAAGAAGTGTTTTGGGAGTGCTCATAAGTCATCCTTTCCATTTTGGAGAAATACAGAGATACAATCTGCAGAAATGAATAAATAGAGTGTGTATTGCAGACAAATTATGCAAAAATGCAGAATGAACTGGAACTGGAATGACCTTAAATATTTTCTGGCCGTCCGCCGACACGGGACCCTGTCTGCCGCCGCGCATATCCTGGCCGTGAATCAGACGACGGTTAGTCGCCGCTTGCAACGCCTGGAACAACAGACACACCAGAAATTGCTGCACCGATCGGGCACCAGTTTTTCCCTGACACCGGACGGGATCAGGTTTGCGAACTATGCTGAAAAAGTGGAAGACGCCGTTCAGCATCTTGAAAACAGCTTGGGTCCGACTTTGTCAGTGCAGGGACCGCTCAAAATCACAGCGGTTGAAAGCCTGATCAATCAGATTTTTCTGCCTGCTCTACCCGCATTTCAAGAGGAACACCCCCATATCGAGCTCAATTTGTTTGGGAGTAGCAGCAATCTGGAGATTGGCAGGCTGGAGGCAGATATCGGCGTTCGGCTAGCCCGTCCTACAAGCGGCCCTATGATAACAGTGAAGCTCGGTACTCTCGGGTTTGCGGTTTACGGAACAGACACCATGTCGGGCAAAGTCAAGGAAAAAGGTCCACAGAATGTACCCTGGGCATTGATGGACAGTGCTTTCGAATCCCTTCCTGAGATGCTATGGATACGGACAAGCTACCCAGACATCTCTGTCCTATTCCGAAGCCATTCGGCCACAACTCTGGCCCAGTTTATCGGATACGGACAAGCCATTGCCGTTCTCCCCTGCTTTTTGGGAGATCAACAAAAGAATCTGTGCCGTATCACAGGCATAACACCGGTCCTGTATCGAGAAGCCTGGCTTGTATGCCATCAGGATCTGTTCGAAACGCCGCGCGTCAAAGCCGGTATCTCCTGGCTCAAAGCGGTGTTCAACGAACAGCGCGAACAACTGAACGGCAACTGAAATCTTGCGTCACAGAATCCCAAGAAATTTTCGAAGCAGGCCAATAAGCTGTTGGTGGTTTCTGGCCCCCAGGCCTCCGATAAACTTATCCTCCATCCGCTCAACCTGTTTTCTCAAAGAGACCAGCTCTTCCTCTCCTTTTTCAGTAAGCGAAACTGCATAGGCTCGCTTGTCCCTCTCGACAGGTTCCCGCGTAATCAGCTCATTCTTTTCGAATTGATTGAGAATTGGGACCAGGGAAGAACGATCCAACCCCGCTGCCCAGGCAATCGCTGACTGTGTTCGTCCCGGATTTTGCGCAATAATTTCCATGACAGAATACTGACCTGTCATTAGTTTCACACCGGATTCACGCTGAAAACTGCTCTGTGATGCCAACACAGCTTTGCGCATATAATATCCGACATTATTTTCCAAAGGCCCAAGATCCATCGGCGCATGGGCCGGTTCTGTCGCCTTTCTCTGGTGACTTTTAACACTCAAATGTTCGCTCCCAGCACATAAAATCAAAGGGCCTCCCAAGCCCTTATACTCTGCTTATAGGCAGGGTACTCCGTCTCGATCAAGTTAGTAAAACGAAATCGTCCTGCCTATGCGCTCAGAATATACATTTTTTTAGTGTGCTGAAACAGAATTTTCTTCACCATATAGTAGTATTTATCACACCCTCTTCTTTCAGATCGGCAGTGAGAAATTCCTAATTCTGCTTCGCCTGCAAACGCCGCGCATGGAGCACCGGTTCGGTATACCCACTGGGTTGCTCTTTACCTTTGAAAACCAAATCAGAAGCAGCCTGGAAGGCGACAGATGTATCGAAGTTGCCTTCCATCGGCTGATAAAGAGGGTCACCGGCATTTTGCCCGTCAACAATGGCGGCCATCCGCTTCAAAACCTGCCTGACTTGATCTTCTGTGCAAATACCATGGTGAAGCCAGTTGGCAATATGCTGGCTTGAGATACGCAGTGTTGCGCGATCTTCCATCAACCCGACATTGTTGATATCGGGCACTTTTGAACATCCAACGCCCTGATCAATCCAACGGACAACATATCCCAGAATTCCTTGCGCATTATTTTCAAGCTCAGCTGTAATCTCGTCATCAGACAGATTCTGGCCCGCTAAAAGAGGGGGCGTTAAAATATCATCAAGACTGGCTCGAGGGCGAGATTGCAATTCCTTTTGTCGCCCCTGCACGGAAATATGGTGATAATGCATCGCATGCAGTGTCGCCGCGGTTGGAGATGGAACCCAGGCGCAGTTGGCTCCAGCTTCCGGATGCCCGGTTTTTGCCTCCATCATTTCTGCCATTTCATCCGGTTTCGCCCACATTCCCTTACCAATTTGAGCATGTCCGGGCAAACCGACTTCCAGGCCGACATCCACATTCCAGTTTTCATAAGCCGCAATCCACGCCTCCCCTTTGGCATCATCTTTGCGCATAAAAGGGCCAGCTTCCATACTCGTATGAATTTCATCCCCTGTCCGATCCAGAAACCCGGTATTGATGAAAAATAGCCTTTCCGAGACAGCACGGATGCATTCCTTGAGATTGACGGTTGTCCGCCTTTCTTCATCCATGACGCCAACTTTGAGCGTGTTTTGTGGCATCCCCAGTCCCGCTTCAACTGCTGAGAACAGATCATTGGTAAAAGCGACTTCTTCCGGTCCGTGCATCTTGGGTTTTACGATATAGACGCTGCCTGACCGGCTGTTTCTAATACTGCCTGTTCCTTTCAGATCATGTAGAGCACAGGCCGATGTCATAACGGCATCCAGGATACCTTCCGGAATTTCATTGCCAGCCCCGTCAAGAACAGCATTATTCGTCATCAGATGCCCGACATTGCGCACCAGAAGGAGGCTGCGCCCGTGTAACGTCATTTCCCCGCCATTGCGCGCGGAATATTTCCGATCGCCCGCGAGGCTTCGGGTGACGGTTTTGCCGCCTTTGTCGAAAGCGTCAACCAAGTCCCCTTTCATCAGACCCAACCAGTTCCGATAAACGATGACTTTATCTTCTGCATCCACTGCTGCTACCGAATCTTCGCAATCCTGGATCGTTGACAGCGCAGATTCCATGAGCACATCTTTAACACCAGCAGGATGATCCTGACCAACCGGATGTGTAGGGTCAATCTGGATATCCAGATGCAACCCGTTATTCAGCAAAAGAACGGAGGTTAATTTCTCCTGTCCTTTGAAGCCGCAGAATTGATCCGGATGAGCCAGAGACGCCTTTTCTCCACCTTTCAGGGAAATAGCAAGCTCTCCTGCCTCAGAAAGCGCGTATTCCGTTGCGTCTGCATGACTGCCGTCTTTTAGAGGGCAAGCCTGATCCAGGAATTGGGAGGCATAGGCAATAACCTTCGCACCGCGAGCCGGATTATAAGCCCCGCCGCGTGCCGCGCCGCCCTCTTCATCAATGACATCTGTTCCATACAGGGCATCGTACAAACTTCCCCAGCGCGCATTGGCTGCATTGAGTGCATAGCGAGCGTTCATGACTGGAACAACAAGCTGCGGGCCGGCAACCGATGCGATTTCAGGGTCCACATGATCGGTCGTGACCTTAAAATCCGGCCCTTCCGGCACCAGATAACCGATCTGCTGCAAAAATGTTTTATAGGCTGCAGCATCATGGGTCTGACCTTTATGATCAAGATGCCAGGCGTCAATTTGGCGCTGCAGGCTTTCCCGCTTTTCAAGCAATTCCCGATTTCTCGGCCCCAAATCATTCAGGATTTTTTCCAGCGTATCCCAGAGGGCGGACGGCGAGATATCCAATCCGGGCGTCACATCATTTTCAACAAATTCCGCAAGCTCTTTCGCCACCTGCAACTGACCGATCTGAACACGATCTGACATTGTCATTCCTTCCATAAAACGGGACCTGGCTGGATAAACAGAACCGACCCATAAATTCCTAAGCCGCATATTGACAGGTCCCCCGAAGGAGGGGAATAATAATTGGAAGTGTTTTCACTATGTGGAAAGTAAATCATATGACGGCCTCATCGCCTCCAACCAAGCCGCGAACCGGACAAGTACAATCTCTGACCCGCGCTTTGAGCATCCTTAACGTCATTGCCGAGAATTCTTCGGGACTGACACTCACTGGAATCTCCCGTGCCCTCGGCCTCGCTCCGTCGACAACCCACCGCCTTCTGACAACGTTGCAGGAGGAACGCTATGTTCAATATGATCGGGATAACAGTCACTGGCAAATTGGCATGCAAGCCTTTGTAACCGGTAACGGCTTCCTGTCATCCCGGGATCTGGTCGGTGTTGCCAGACCTTTCATGCGCCGTATGATGGAAGAAAACGGGGAGACGGTTAATTTGGCAATTTCGGAAGGAGACGATGTTATCTATATGGCGCAGGTTGAAAGCCGGGAAATGATGCGCGTCTACTCAAAACCCGGCAACAAAGTTCCTCTCCATTGTTCCGGGGTTGGCAAAGCCATTATGATGTTGATGCCACGCACAGATATCGAGCGAATTGCCGCCCAAAAAGGCCTTCCCAAACTGACCGACAAAACCCTCACGGACCTCGTTTCCCTGAAAGCCGAGCTTATGCAGAGCAAGAAACAGGGGTTTGCCGTTGATGATGAAGAGCATGCGGTAGGCCTGCGCTGCGTTGCCAGTGTGATCTATGACGAATATGCAGAGCCACTTGCAGCCCTCTCCATTTCCGGCCCGGCAGCACGCATTTCAGCAGAACGCCTGAAAGAACTGGGCGAAACCGTTCGGCAATTTGCCGAAAGTATTACAGCCGCTCTCGGCGGAAAACAGCCCGCTTAGGCCGCACTGAGGGGCAAGAATTTCTGAACTCTGGAAGCCGGGAAATGCAATACTGCCGTTGTTCCCTGCCCGGACGCACTTTTCAACTCAAATCGGGCATCGTGAAGTTCGGCCAGGGCCTTTACAATCGGCAACCCCAGTCCTGTTCCTTCCGTCTTGTTATGCATATCTGTTCCGGCCTGCGCGAAAGGTTCCAACATCGCTCCAATAAGGCTTTCATCAATGCCAATGCCTGTGTCTGACACCGCAACGGAAACTCCCCCGTGAACTGCAGTCTGTATCGTCACGGAAACGGTTCCCTGTTCGGGCGTATACTTTATACCGTTTGAAATGAGATTTAGCAGCATCTGTTTCAATGCACGCTCGTCCCCATGCAGAATGGGGGATTTTTCGAGACAACTGTTTGTCAGAGTAATTTCTTTTTCTTCGGCAAGAATTCGGCACATCTTGACCGCTCCCTCGATCAACCGGTTCAGCTCTACCGGCCCTTCCGTTAATTGATATCGTCCCGCCTCGATTTTCGACATATCCAGAATATCATTGATCATTGAAAGCAGATGCTTGCCACTTTCGAGAATATCCTGAGCATAATCTCGATATTTAATCTGACCCACGGGCCCAAAAGCCTCGGATACAATAAGCTCAGCAAATCCGATGACGGCATTCAAGGGTGTTCTAAGCTCATGGCTCATATTCGCCAGAAATTGAGATTTCAAACTATTGGCATGTTGTGCGAGTTCAGTAATAGCCTCCAGCTGGGCATTCCGGAGGCGGGTTCTCTCTACACTGGATTTCAAAAGGGATAATCCGGTTCCCATTCCCTGATAAATCCCGTTGTCTGTGACGATAAAACCAGACTGCAGGGCCTGTGAATACCCGCTGGCAATTCGCTCTTCAACCTCATCAACACTTTCATTGATATCGACAATGAGTGGATCGTCATCCATCAACTCTGTCACGGCCCTTTTGCCATAGACCGCATGTCCGTACTGTGTTGCCAGCCGAATAATCAGCTCATCGCGAGCAATAATACCAATCGGATTCCCTTGCTCTACAACAGCAAAACCACGGACCTGCTCTTTATCACGGAACAGCTCTGCCACATCTCGGCAGAGGGTCGTCCCTTCAATGGGAGATATTCTGTTCAGAATATCTCCCATTGTTGTCTTGCTCATCGTTTCTGGTACGACTGTCATCAGAAACAACCCACCCTTGATTAATCAATACAAGGTCGCACCTTAGGGGAGATTTTCTTAACAAAGTTCGAGGAGACTGTTATCGTTTTGTGAATTTTTCATGACAAACAAAAAGCGGCCTGAAAAGACCGCTTTCTAATGGGCAACAAGAATACGTTATTTATGCTGCTGCTTTTCTACGCCGCCAGCCCATCAAACCGAGAAGGGCAACGCCAGCTCCATAGAGTGGCAATGCTGCCGGCAGTGGAACAGCTGAGATCTGCGGCGCTTCAAAATCGTAGAACAGATCGTGGTCTTTAGTCTGGAACTCAACACCATCAAAATGAGCGGTCTGCCCGAGATTGTAAGAGCCGACCCCAATAGAAAGACCAACAATAAGCGCATCCGAGAATTTGTCTCCAAAATATGTCGCCCAGTCAGCGATTGTCTTACCGCCTGCGACATTTCCAGCCATATTACTTTCACCGAAAAGCCCATTATGCCAAAATGTGCCGTTACCACTATCAATATCCACAGTGTTCCACGTATCCACAACAGGGTTCCCAGGCATATTTCCATACGCCTCGTAAACCAGGTATTTGACAGTCGGCGCAATGCCGCTGGTGTCAAGAATGTGCAACTTTATAGACGCAGCGGGTGCCTTATCTATATCTGTAGAGCTTTTATGATAATCGTATCCAAGTTGCCCGCCAGAGTTTATAAAGGTCCCTAATGTCCCAAGGCCAGACTTAACACTAAAACCAATTTCAGCTTTGTGACTATTGTCATTCCCGGTCGTCAGTTTTGCGGCACCGTTTTGATACGGCGAATTCGTCTCTAAATTGCCACCTTTACCTGTTAGATCTTCCAGACTTGCCATTCCGCCTGGCCGAACGTCATTTTCATACCAGATATAGTCACCGGTATAGGAAGACTTGATTTCGGAGACAACTGTCGCTGTCGCCGTGCCCGCAAAGAAGAGTGTTGGCAATAAGATGGCTGTCGCCAATTTTTTGTGCATGGTTTGATCCCCCTGAACCCTTTTTGAAATTGCATAAAATTTTATACAATTTCTCTCTACCATGACAAGAAATTGATTCACCGCCTTCTGGTTTGCCCGCCCACAGCCAGAATAAGATATATTTTACAACTCATTCTATGGTTAACGCCATGATACCCGCTATTACCTTCTCATTTTACGCAGGTTTCCGAGAAACAAATGCCTATAAAAAAACAACGAATCTCTCTTTCTTTATTCTACAATTTAGCGAATTCAACTTTTCCCGTTTCTTTGTTCCGGCAGGCCGCCAGCTCACCGCCGACATAAGTTGCTCTCACCGTCTCTGACGGTGCCAGCGTCATCAGAACAAAAAGAATATCATGCAAATCTTCCGCATATTTCAACCGATGCGCCAGTAGATCCGTTGCCGCCAGATCCAGAATGACGAGATCCGCTTCCATGCCTGAAGCGACAGATCCGATTGTCTCTTCCAGATAAAGCGCTTCGGCCGCCCCCCGCGTTGCCAGGTAAAAGGCCTGCCAGGCTGTTAGTGCATTTCCGTTCAGCTGTGCAATTTTGTATGCCTCTCCCATGGTTGAAAGCATGGAGAAACTCGTACCGCCCCCCAGATCTGTGGCCAGCCCGACTTTCACCGGCCTATCCGCCCGGACAGCATTTTTCATATCAAACAAACCGCTTCCCAAAAAGAGGTTGGAGGTCGGGCAATGAGAAATCGCCGTCCCCGTTTCATGGAACCGGGCAAACTCCGCCTCGCTCAGATGGACCCCATGTCCCAGGATCGCCCGCGGGCCGACCTGACCAAATTTATCGTAGATATCCAGGTAGTTCTCATGCTCCGGAAACAACTCTTTCACCCAGTCTATCTCACCTTTATTTTCCGATATGTGGGATTGCAAATAAGTGCCGGGATGTTCTTTCCAGACAGCCCCGGTCATTTCCATCTGTTCCGGTGTGCTTGTGGGTGCAAAGCGCGGCGTAACGCTGTACAAGCAACGTCCAAAGCCGTGCCACTTTTCGATCAGCGCTTTGGTTTGATCATATCCGGTCTGCGCCGTATCCAGTAATCCTTCGGGAGCGTTTCGGTCCATGAGGACTTTGCCCGCAATATTGCGCATCCCCGCTTTGACGGACTGTTCAAAAAAAGCATCGACAGAGGCTGGTTCCACCGTACAGAAAACCGAAGCTGTTGTAGTACCATTTGCAAGTGCCTCTTTCAGGAACAGGTTTGCCGTCAGCTCCGCATGGGCTTTATCGCCAAATTTCTGCTCCGCAACGAACGTATATTTATTAAGCCAGTCAATGAGCTGGGCCCCGAAAGCACCGATTATTTCGGTCTGGGGATAATGGACATGGCAATCGATAAAACCCGGAAGAATAAGAGCGTTTTGATACTGCGTCACATGGGTGCCCGGATCCAGCGTTGCAAGAACGGCCTCTGCTGGCCCAACCTGCTGAATTTTGCCGTTCTCCATAACGAGAATGCCGTCTCTTTCATGATACAGAAAGTCGGAAATGTCCGTCAGGAAGGGATTGTCTTTAAAAGAAACAATTGTACCGCGAATGGCGCTTTTCATATCCAGACCTCTCTGGCTCAAAATCAAGGCCTGCCAACAGACCCAACCGGAGATACTACGCTATTCGGCACTGTGGGGGGACTGGTTTTTTATTCGAAGGCTTACGGGATGTCACCTGAGGGGTATTTTTCCTTATGATGGAAAGAAGGATGACAGCCTGCATCTGAGCGCATAGGCTGTCCTTAAAAAAGGTGTTCCATGCAATATTCAATACCAGACCTTGCCGAGCGGATTCAGGACTTCACCAATACAGTCGTCTCACCAAACATCATCAAATGGGAGCGGGATCACGAAGCCTGCCGGTCATTTCTGACGGAGGCGGCAAAGCGAGGCTTGCTAGGTTTGGAGACCCCTGCCTCGTCTGGTGGTATGGGCGCAGGTTTTCTGGATAAAATGCTGATGGCGCGGGAGATGTCTCAAAGCTCGATGGCCGTCGTCTTCTCCGTCATTAACAGCCAGAATATTGCTGTCAGAATGGCCGCCAGCGCGCGCACGCGTCATCGGGCGGAAATTGCGCCCCTCCTCAGGTCAGCTGAGTTGGTCGGCTGCACGGCCCTCACAGAGCCTCACGCTGGAAGCGATTTTGCAGCCATCAAAACATCAGCAGTCAAGGTAACAGGTGGATGGCGACTGAATGGGAGCAAAGCCTGGATCACCAATGCTGCCCATGCAGATATTATTATGCTCTATGCCCAGACAGACCCGGAAAAAGGGTGGAAAGGGATTGCTTCATTTATGGTGGATGCCCGGCGGGGCGGTTTCAGGCGCGGAAAGATCTATGATCTTATTGGCGGGCATCCGATCGGGGCAGGAGAATTTCATCTCGAAGATTACATCGCTCCGGAAGAGGATATGCTGGCCCCTCCTGGAGAAGCTTTCAAAATAGCGATGAACAGTATCAATGGTGCCCGAACCTATGTTGCCGCCATGTGTGCTGGCATGATCCAGGATGCTTTAAGGAAATCAGTCGCCTACGGCAAAGAACGGCAGAGTTTTGGGGCTCCGCTGTTGCAGCATCAGGGATTGAAATGGTCTCTCGCCGATGTCGCCACACAGCTGGAATGCCTGGATCTTCTCACCCTCAAGGCCGGGCAGCGTATCGTCGATGGCGAGGATGCTGTTTTGCCAGCGGCCATGGCCAAGAAACTGGCCGGCGACATTACGATACCAGCGCTGACCGCCTGCCTTCAGGCCATGGGTGCCAATGGCCTGAAAGAAGAGAACGGTCTCGGTCATCATCTGGTCTGCGCAAAAATCGCTGCTTACACAGATGGCTCGACGGAGATGATGAACGAACGCATTGCTGCCGCCTTCTAAAGTGATCAACTGCGGATCTGAGCAAGAACCGTAATGGCAATCCCACCGGCAATGATCCCGGCACCAACCCATGTCATCAAGGCATAGCTTTCACCCAAAAGTAGGGTTGCGGCAATAAGCCCGACAGCGGCTGCGACATATCCGATTTGGCTGAGCAGTACAGGCCCGCCTTGTTGCTGAAGCCGGAAGAAAACCGGGAATGTAAGACCGCCCACAATCAATTGTGCCAATGCAGGCCAGGGAGCCAGATCGATCTGGGAGATAACATCTGCCTCTCCCGTACCAAACAGAATTGCGGTAAAAACCAGAACGGCAAAACCATGACTCCAAAAAGCGAGGCTGTCGGGCAATGCCCCTTCCGGCCAATCCAGTGTCCGGTAGATATTGCCGCATGCAAGCGCCATCGGGATCATCAGAGCCAGTAATAGCCAGAGGATAGGTGGTGCTTCAGGCGCCGCGCCGCGCGTAATACTGACAATCGTTGCCCCCAACAGTCCGATGGCGATGCCCAGCAGTCCAAGCTTTCCAGGCGTTTTTAACCGGAAAAGGCTGGCAAGCGTCAAAGTAAAGACCGGGGACAGAGCGAACATGAGCCCTGTATAGCCGGACCCAGCATGCGGAATTACACTGAAGAGTAAAAGATTTGGAATGATAAAGGAGATGAGAGCTGACAGGATCACGTACCGGATCGTTTTGCCTTTGGGTATAATCAGCTTTTTCTGGACAAGCAGAACGGGGAACAGCAAAAGGCAGACGCCCAGGGACACCAGAAGGGACCAGAAAACCGGACTGACTCCCGCCAGGCTCGCCAATTTGCCAAGCGGGAAGTTCAATCCGATCAGAACCCCTGTTACCAAAAGAAGCGCAATCGGGTTTTCTGCCAACCGAGTTCGGGATTGAACACTGTCAGTCATTGGGAAACGCTCCTCCAAAAGCCAATTCGTTCAGCGCAAATCTCTCGCTTGGAAGTTCTCTTTCCTGCAAGGGAGCGTCCAATTGCGACACATCTCCGCGGGTGCCGAGAGCGATGGCAATTTCCACACGATACTGGGGAGGAATAGAGAGATTTTCTTTAATTGCGTCAAAATGAATGCCCGCCATAGCATGCGCATGATAGCCCAGCGATGTCGCTTGCAAGGCTAATTGCGCCCAAGCAGCCCCTGCATCAAAACTGTGATTGCGGGAGAGTTTACCCTCTTGGCCATCCCGCGCAGGTATCATGCTGTCAGACGTAACGAACACCAGCGCAGAAGCTTTATGCGCCCAGCTTCGATTAAAATCATCCAGTAAAGACAGATAAGTCTGCCAATACGCATCTGAGCGGTGGGAATAGAGAAACCGCCATGGCTGGATATTAAAGGCTGAAGGGGCCCAGCGCGCTGCCTCAAGGATTGAAAGTAAATCCTCATGCGGCATATTCGCTTCGTCAAAAGCACGAGGAGACCAGCGGTTCAGAAAAATCGGGTCAACGGGATGATCCGCAATTCGGTCCAGTGTCATCATTTCACTCCTTCACAAGCAGCATGTCATACGCTATTTTGAAATCAAATAGTTCGATAATTAATATTTCGACATCTAATTATTTTATATCGAAATATATGGATACAGAACGCGATGAGTCAAGACCAAACGAAAAAAAAGAAACCGCAGCCCGCTCAGGGTAAGGAACTGGAAGGTATTTTGCAGCAATGGCACAGGGAGAGGCCGGATATTGATGCAACGCCCATGGTTGTGTGTGGAGAGGTTTGGCGGGCAGGCAACAGGCTTCATCAGCGGGTGGTCAAAAACGCGTCAAACTATGGACTGGATTTTGCCGGTATGGATGTCCTTCTAACATTGCGCAGACAAGGCACTGGCCAGACATTGTCCCCGTCTGTGTTGGCAAAGGACATGATGCTCTCCACTGCCGCCATGACCAATCGCCTGGACCGTCTTGAAAAGAGGGATTTGATATGCCGTCAAAGCGACCTCAACGACAGGCGAGGTATCAAGGTTGCCTTGACACAAGCCGGGACTGAGCTTGCGGACGCCTTGGTCGTCACCCATGTCCAGACAGAAGAAGACCTCCTGTCAGACCTGTCGATAGAAGAGCGGGATCAATTACGCTCTCTTCTGGCTCGGATCGGGTAAAGTTTCCTGCCTTCAGGAAACCAGTCTTTGATATGTCGCTACAAATTCCCTTGCCGCCTGACCGACATCCTCTGCGGACTTGCCAGGTTTGTAAAGTGCTGATCCCATACCCATCGCACTGACACCTGCATCCAGGAACTGGTCCATATTAGCCGCCGTGACACCGCCTGTCGGGCAGATCCGGGCTTCTGTAGGCAAGACGGCCCGGATGGCTTTAATAAAAGCCGGCCCCAGAGTATCCGCCGGGAAAATCTTCAGAATATCGGCTCCGGCCGACAAGGCATCAAAGCACTCAGTCGGGGTGTAGCATCCGGGAACAGAAATCATCCCAAGTTCCTTTGTCCTCCGGATAACATCGGGCCGCATATTGGGTGAAATAATCACCCGCCCACCTGCTGCCTGTACCAGATCCACTTCGTTTGGTTCCAGCACTGTTCCCGCGCCCAGAGCGATGTCAGACCCGAAGCGATCCTTCATTAACTGGATGCTTTTGGCCCAATCGAGGCTGTTTAACGTCACTTCCATGAAAGTGAAGCCGGCTTCGACAAGCGCTTCAGCGACCGGGATCGCTTCCTCCGGCCTAATACCGCGCAGGATTGCCACCAGAGGCATTTTCTCGATAAGCTCAAACAAGGTGTCCGTCATTTTCTAACCCAACTTTTCCATTTTTATCGGTACAATAGAGCCTTTTCCAAGAACAACTTGAGAGGCCACTTTATGCCCGAGCTGAAGACCAGCTTGAACATCCTGCCCTAGAATTTCAGCAGCGATATAAGAGGCGATGAATGAATCCCCTGCTGCGGAACTATCGATCACGGTTTCTACGGCGTCAAATTCTTGATGCGCAATCAAGGTGCCGCCACGCCATACTTCACCCTTTTCACCGCCACATGTTAGAACCCAATTTGCCTCAGGCGCCGCATTTGAAAGATCGCTCATTCCTCGGTCAGGATACAGGAGCTCAAGCTCCTCATCAGAGATTTTTATCAAGTCAGCAATTGGTGTAATTTTTTCAGCAAAAAGAAGAGCATCATTCTGTGACCAGAGTTTGACACGATGATTATAATCGTAAGCGATCCGCCCCCCTGCCTGCTTGACACCCCTCAGGCTGTGCAGAAAATTATCTTTTCCTGCCGTGATCGCCGCCGTTATGCCGGAAAAATAGACAAGATCATAACCGGATAAATCCCGAGGCTGGTCAAACACATGACGTGCTGCGGATTGCCCGCGCCAATAGCCGTATTGCTTTTCCCCTTTGTCATCATTGGAGAGAATAAACAGCCCAACTGTCCGCGTGGGGTCAATCAGGCATCGCGCTGTCGAAACACCATGTGCTTCCATAAAGGCAAGACATTCCCGGCTCTGTTCATCCTCTCCCAAGGCTGTCAGATAATCGGCTGTCAGCCTTCCGCTTGTGACGGCATTCAGATAATGTGCGACGTTAAAAGTATCGCCGGCAAAACTTCTTTTGAAAAGCCCGCCACCGACATCCGCCATTTCCAGCATAATTTCACCAATTGCCAGGATCTTGCTTGGCATCAGTGATTGTCCCTCGGCACGCCTTTGGAGACAGCGATCCGTTGATATTTGGTGGCAGGCTTGAGAACCATTCCTTCTGACAACTGATCCACGACGCCGCGCTGCATTTCCTGCCAGGGGGTCTGAGAGGCGGGATAGTCATAACCGCCTGCCTGCTCAAGCGCCTCATAGCGGCCTTTAATTTCCTCATCAGAAATCAGGATATCAGCCGTTCCTTTTCTCAAGTCAATCCGTACCTGATCACCATTTTTCAAAATTGCAAGGCCGCCGCCAATAGCCGCTTCAGGGGAGGCATTCAAAATAGACGGAGATCCCGAAGTCCCTGATTGCCGACCATCCCCGATGCAAGGCAATGCCTTGATCCCTTTTTTCAGGAGGTAATCCGGCGCACGCATATTGACCACTTCCGCTGCGCCCGGATAGCCGACAGGTCCAACACCCCGGATAAAGAGCAGGGATTTCTCGGTAATTTCCAAAGAGGGCTCATCGATCATTTTGTGATACGCCTCTGGTCCGTCAAAAACCACTGCAGGTCCTTCAAAAGCTTCCGGATCATCCGGGTTGGATAAAAATCGTTCCTTGAATTCATCCGACAAGACACTGAGTTTCATAATGGCAGAATTGAACAAATTACCACGGATCACCTTGAAACCCGCTTGCTGTACCAAAGCCGTTTCGAAAGAGCGGATAACATCTTCATTTATAATTTGAGTATCCCGGCAGTTCTCCCCCAGTGTCGTCCCGGAGACCGTTGGGCAGTTCTCGTGTATCAGTCCTTGCTTCATGAGCTGGGCAACAACAGCAGGCACACCGCCGGCCCGGTGAAAATCTTCAGCAAGATACGCACCGGCAGGCTGAAGATTGACCAGCAGAGGGACATCAAGACCATGGGTTTCCCAATCGTCAATTTCCATCTCAACCCCCATGTGACGGGCAATCGCCGTCAGATGAACCGGTGCATTCGTTGATCCACCCAAGGCAGAATTGACCGTAATAGCATTTTCAAACGCTTCTCGTGTCAGAATATCGGAAGGCCGGATATCTTCGCGGACCAGATCAACAATCCGTTTTCCCGTCAGATAGGCAATCTGCCCCCGCTCGCGATAAGGCGCAGGAATAGTCCCGCCTGTTGGCAGTTGCATCCCCAAGACTTCAGACAATGAGTTCATCGTCGAAGCGGTTCCCATTGTATTGCAGTATCCAGCAGAGGGCGCTGAGGAGGCTGCAAGGTCAATAAATTCCTCATAATCCATCTCTCCTGCCGCCAGTTTTTCCCGCGCATCCCAAATGACAGTTCCGGAGCCACAGAGCCTGCCACCTGAATAGCCATTCAACATGGGGCCTCCGCTCAGAACAATCGCCGGAATATCAACGGTAGCGGCGGCCATCATACAGGCAGGTGTTGTCTTGTCGCATCCGACCGTCAGCACAACGCCATCCAGCGGATAGCCGTAGAGAACTTCAACAAGGCCCAGATAGGCGAGGTTTCGGTCCAGGGAAGCGGTCGGGCGTTTGCCTGTTTCCTGAATAGGATGCACCGGAAATTCCATCGCGATACCACCCGCTTCCCGAATACCTTCCCGGATGCGATTGGCAAGTTCCAAATGAGGTCGATTGCACGGCGAAAGATCAGATCCCGTCTGCGCAATTCCGATAATCGGCTTACCTGATTGCAACTCTTCCCGTGTCAGGCCATAATTGAGATACCGCTCCAGATAGAGGGCTGTCATATCGGGGTTCTCAGGGTTATCAAACCACTCGCGGGAACGAAGTTTTGCCGAAGACTTATCCATTTTAGTCATACTTGAACCATCATTCTTTCACATTAGTTTATGCAGCAGTGTCGCGCAAACAAGCGTCTTCGCGTTTGAACAGATCAGGGTTGAGCGTAATGCCAAGACCGGGTCGATCCCATAACGAGATAAAACCATCCTCCACAAGCGGCAGATCTGTCACCAGATCTTTGTACCACCCTGTATAGAAAGCCCGCACAGATTCCTGGATATAAGTATTGGGCGCATGAAGCGAGAAATGGCAAGAAGCCGTATAGACCACCGGTCCGGTACAATCATGAGGGGCAACCGGCGTATGCCAGGCCTCTGCCATGGCCGCGATCTTTCGTGCTTCACTCAATCCGCCGCACCAGGAAAGATCAAGCATCACCACACCGGCAACACCGGTTTCAAGATACTCCCGGAACCCATGAACAGACGGCAATGTCTCGGAGGCGCAAATCCAGGCATCAGTGTGACGGGCATATTCTTTCAAATCTCGAACACTATCGAGCCGGAACGGATCTTCGTGCCAAAGCGTCTTAAACGGTCGGAGTGCCTGCGCAAGTTTGTTCGCCATGGGACGAGACCACAAGGAATGAAACTCAACCATGATATCAATTTTATCGCCAACCGCGTTCCGGATCTTTTCAAAAGGCTGCAGCGCTGTCTCTAATTCTTGCGGCGTGATCTCAAATCCGCCGCTTCTTTCGGCCGCAACATCAAACGGCCAGATTTTCATTGCCGTGATGCCTTGCTCAAGAAGAGAATACGCAAGCTCATCAGCAGAGGTTAAAAAGCCCTGCAAATCCTCATAAGGACCATCGGTGTTCCCGGCACCCCAGTTGTCAACGGTTTGAGCCCGGGCATCGCGGATATATTCATAACCGGCACAGGTGTTGTAGGTCCGTATCTTGTCTCGGGATCTGCCTCCCAACGCGTCGCACAATGGCAATCCTGCTGATTGGGCAAAAATATCCCAAAGGGCGATGTCAATTGCGGAGCAGGCGCGGGTTTCAACCCCGGCACCGCGCCAGCCTATATAATCGCCGAGTTTCTGTCGCAATCTTGGAATGTCGCGCGGGTTTTCGCCGATCAGTTTTGGTGCGCACCAGTCATGGATATAGGCTTCAACTGCCGTTGCCCCGAAGAATGTCTCTCCAAGGCCCGTTATCCCCTCATCCGTGTGGATCTGCACCCAGATAATGTTGGGATAGGCTCCAAGCCGTAACGTTTCAAGGCGGGTGATTTTCATGTCAGCCCCCTATCGCCCTGTAATACCCGGGAAAAACAGAAGAATAGCCAGTGCCAAAATCTGCAATCCGATAAAGGGAAGCAAAGACTGGAAGATCTCTCCCAGTGAAATGTCTTTGGGAGCAACGCTTTTCAGGTAAAAAGCAGCCGGCCCAAAGGGCGGCGTCAAGAAGGATACTTGCATGTTCATACAGAAAAGGACGCCAAACCAAACCGGATCCAGGCCCAGTCCGACAATGATCGGAACGAAGATTGGCATGGTCAGCAAGGCTATGCCCACCCAGTCGAGAAAGGCTCCCAAAATCAACAGGATCAACTGCATGGTCAACACAATCAAGATCGGATTATCGGAGATCCCCGTCAACAAACCCTGCACAAAGCTTATACCGCCCATGAGGTTGAATACCCCAACCAGCGCCGAGGCGCCAACACCAATCCAAACGATCATGCCACAGGTTGACATTGTCTGAACCGAAGCCCCTTTAAGCATTTCCCAGGAAAACTCTTTCCGCAAGATCGTCGAGAGTATCACGCCGCCGACCCCAACGGCAGAAGCTTCGGTCACCGAAGCAATCCCCGCATAAATGGACCCCAGCACAAAAACCACAACAATAAGTGGCAGAATAATACCCTTCAACGCCTGCAATTTTTCAGCTCGGCTGCGCGTATCGGGTTCGTTCTCCGGTGCTAGTGAGGGATCAATATAGCAGCGAACAAGGACATACACAGCATAGAAAGAAGCCAGCATCAGCCCGGGAATAAACGCCGCTGAAAAAAGATCACCGATTGAGACATTGGCTGTGAGACCATAAATAATCAGAACAATGGAGGGCGGAACCATGGTCCCGAGTGCGCCGCTTGCGCAGACAATCCCGATGGCCAGCTTTCTGTTATATCCAAGGCGCAACATCTGCGGCAGAGCCAAAAGCCCAAGCAGAATAATTTCACCACCGATGATACCAGACATCGCCGCCAGAATTACCGCCACAACAATCGTCTGCAGAGCCACACCACCGCGAACCCTGCCGCCAACGATTTTCATAGCATCGAAAAGATCCCGGGCAATACCGGAGCGATCCAGAATGGATGCCATCAAGACAAACATGGGCACGGAGACAAAAACAAAAGACGAAACGAAGGTATAAATCCGGCTGACAATCAGCGGTGCTACATTCGGACCAAACCAGCCCAATGCAAAAAACAAGGCGACCAGCATGGTCACAAATGCGAGCGGCATACCGGTCAGCAACAGGCCGATCAGCATGAAGAGCATCAGGCCTGCGCCATACTCAATACCAAGGGAGGAAAGTTCAAACATCGGTCTCTTTCCTTCCAGTTGCATATTTCCAGGCAAGAATAAGGAACTGAACTGTCATCAGGATCAGAATAATCAGTAAGAAAATTTTTGTGAGCGCTGGAAACGGAGGGTTCCAGGCAGAGCCGGAGCTTTCAAAGCGAATGGAACCATCCGGCGCAAAGGCCGCCCGCTTCACCATCTGCCAGCTGGCCCAGGCAAAAATACCGGCTGCCAGGCAATTGATCAGGCTGATAATGACATTGAACCACCGCCGGAGTCTTACGCTCAGGGAATCATAAATGAGAACAACCCGGATATGTTTGTCCCGCGCGATACAATAGAGGCCACCAAAGAGAAATCCCACAGATGTCAAAAAGGACGTTGTTTCATGCGCCCACAATGTCGGAGAGTGGAACACATAGCGCAAGGCAACTTCCATCAACAAAATGACCATTGAAACAAGGAAGCAACAGGCAAAAAAGGAACCCGCCAGAGCTATCAACCGGCCTGTCAGACCACTTTCAGGAATGGCGGAGAGATCTTCCCGGTTCGGTCCGGGCGTCCCCTCATGATCGGATGGAGGTGGGGATGAAGAAGCCATATCAAACACTCGTTATCGCCGCGATAAAAATCGGCGCGGATGATTAAACCCGCGCCGTTTGCCTGGGGTCAAGACCAACCAGGACAGGGAGATTTATTTAGCCATCAAACCTTCTTTGATGAGGTAAGCGGTCAGAGTATCATAAACCTTTTGCGCACTGGCTGATCGCTTTGCGACTTTTTCCCATTCACCGCGGGCGATAGCCCGGAATTTTGCCCGCTCACTCGCAGGCCAGTTATGAACGGTCACATCGCCTTTGGCTTTGGCAGCCGCAACGGCTTTCATGTCCTTGGCAGCCAGCACTTCAACCTCTTCCTTGGCAAAGGCCGTGACGGATGTTTCCAGAATCTTTTTCAAGTCTGCCGGAAGGGCATCCCATTTCTCTTTATTCAAAGACACTTCTACAAGTGGCATAGAGTGAAAACCCGGATAGACGGGATGCTTCGCGATATCATGCAAGCCTTGCGCTTCATTCGTCGAGAAGACGGTGTAATCCGCCGCATCAATGACGCCTTTATCAAGAGATGTATAGACTTCAGAACCTGGCAAATTAACGGGCGCAGCCCCTGCCGCGGCGAAAACCTGTTGCACAAGTCCCTCCGGGGCCCGCATTTTCAAACCCTTGAGATCCGCTACGCCGTTCAACGGCTTTTTGGAGACAAATGCCTCAAGGCCTGGCGTTGTCGCGCCGATGAAATGTAAACCATAAGGCTCCAGCAATTCATTCATCAATTCTTTGCCGCCACCTGTGGCCATAAAGGTCAGCATCTCCTGAGGATCTGACCAAGCGCCAACCGGATTGGCAATCAAGCCAAAGGCCGCATCCTTACCGGAGAAATAACTGGTATCTGTGATATGACCATCCAGAATACCGGCTGCGATCGCATCTTGTGTCTCTTTATGTTCGACGATGGAACCAACCGGAAGAAGCTGAATAGAAATGCGCCCGCCTGTCAGGCCGGGTAAACTTTCTGCCCATTTTTTCTGAATTTCAAAATTCGGATTACCCGCTGGATCGCTGGATTGGAATTTGAAATCGAACTCTGCAGCCGATGCTGCCGTGCTGAACAAAACAGCTGTCACACCGGCCAGAGCCAGCGCTTTGATTTTTGTGAACATCATGTTTCCTCTCTGTGGTTAGCCTGGTTTAGCAATCCCGTGCGATCACCCTTCCGGCCCCAATGTCTTTACAGACTTATTTCTCCAGAGCCGGGTCATCACTACATTCCTGAATGGAAAAGCCATAATCGGTCTCTTTTTTGACTTTATGTTAGCGCTAACATAAAGTCAATATGGCAAATCAATCAACTGCCTGTAAGAGGGAACGAAAACACTGCGAACACGAAGAAACTCAGGCAGAACAACCATTTCGGACGTTGCTGCCCTCGCCAATGTCAGTTCGATTACCGTATCCCGCGCGCTCAGGGATCCTGGAAAGGTCTCGACAAAGCTTCGCGACAGAATCAATCGGGCCATTTCTGAACTGAATTATATTCCCGATCCGAACGCCCGCGCCCTGGCTTCTGCCCGGACGGAAGTGATCGGAGTAATCGTCCCTTCTCTCAGCAACAGTGTTTTCAGTGATGTCTTACGGGGAATCTATAAAGGTGTCGCTGGCACGAACTGGCATATCCAGATTGGCAATTCCCGCTACTCCACCGAAGAAGAAGAAAAGTTGGTTCGCCTGTTCATCGGCCAGGGCCCCACAGCCCTGATCGTCACCGGCATTGATCAAACCGACACCACCCGAACCCTTCTCGAAAAAGCGGCCTGCCCGGTTGTTCAGATCATGGAGCTCACGGACACACCCATTGATATGGTCGTTGGCTTTGACCATCAGGCTGCCGCCAAAGATATGGTTGGTCATCTGGTCGATAACGGATACCGACGGATTGCCGCCATCAGCGCACGGATGGATCCTCGTGTTCAGCGGCGGCAGGAGAGTTGCCGCGCCGCACTTCAGGAAGCAGGGCTTTATGATCCGGATCTCGAAATCAGTACGGATGCTCCCTCATCGACAACAACCGGTCGGCAACTCGTGGAGAAAATGCTGAAGAGTCATCCGGACATTGACGCCTTCTTCTGCCATAATGACGATCTGGCACTGGGATGTCTTTTTGCATGCCAGGCCGCCGGCCTTCGAATACCTGAGGATATTGGGATTTCAGGCTTCAATGATATGGAATTCATGACATCCGCCTGCCCGCCATTGACCAGCATTACCACCCACCGTTTCGAAATGGGGAAACAGGCTGTTGATCTGGCTTTGCAAACCGCTGATGGTAAAATTCCGACCCGTCAGATCATCAATCTCGGCTATGACCTCGCCCCGCGAGAAAGCACCGGACGCAGATCCAAGCCGTAAGAGACAGGGGTCGACTATTGTGATATAAATAGCCTTCAAACAATAATAAAAAAAACAAGGAGGCATCCCAATGCGATTGAAACTTGCCCAGCAGGACCGAGACTTTCAAGAGGAAGTTCGACATTTTCTTCAGGAAAATCTCAGCGAAGACCTAAAAACCAAAACAGCCATTCAAGCCTCCATCCGGACAGATCCGGAAACAGCGGGAGAATGGGCGAGAATTTTGGGAAAAAAAAACTGGCTTGCCTATACCTGGCCAACAACGATGGGCGGACCCGGCTGGAATATCGTCAAACGCTATATTTTTGAATCCGAATGCGCCCTTGCCGGAGCGCCCGCCGTTAATTCGATGGGCTATCGTATGATTGGTCCGATCATTGACAAATTTGGCACCCAGGCACAGAAGGATTACTACCTCCCGCGGATCATGCAGCATGATGATTCATGGTGTCAGGGATATTCCGAACCAGGATCCGGCTCCGACCTTGCCTCCCTTCAAATGAAAGCTGTCTCGGACGGCGATGAGTATGTCCTCAACGGTACAAAAATATGGACCACCGGCGCGCATTACGCAAACCGCTGCTTCTGTCTTGTCCGAACGTCCAGTGAAGGCAAGAAGCAAGAAGGCATTTCCTTCGTCCTGATTGATATGGACACGCCAGGCATCACCGTTCAGCCAATTTTGATGATTTCAGGGGATCATGAGCTTAATCAGGTCTTTTTCGACGATGTCCGCATTCCGAAATCCAATCTGATTGGTACTGAAAACGAAGGCTGGACGGTTGCCAAATACTTGCTGGAATTTGAGCGCGGCGCCATTGCCTATACGCCAACCCTGAAGGCAGGCCTTGAGTCCGTTGCGGCGACCGCAGCCACAGAAATATCAGATTCAGGAGGTCGCCTGATTGACGACAAAGCGTTCAGTCAGAAACTCCGAGACCTGGAAATCAGGGTCATGGCTGCGGAGTTTACCGAAAAACGTGCGATGTCCGCTTTGAGTCAAGGTCAGAATCCCGGCGCACAATCCTCCATGTTTAAACTGATGGGATCAGAGCTGGGACAGGAGATTGCGGAGCTTAAAATGGAGGCCATCGGTTACTATGCGCTTCCGTTCCTGCCAGCATCCCGGCTGCCCGGGAACAATATCGCCTATCCGGGGCCGGAGCATACCCGAACGGTCACAGCAAAATATCTGAATGGCCGTGCCTCGACGATCTATGCTGGCTCCAGCGAGGTTCAGCGGGCAATCCTTTCCAAACAGGTGCTCGGCCTATAAGAATGCTCTCAAGGCAGGGGTTCTAAAGCGAACCTTTGCCTTTTTTCAAGGATCTGGTTTGCTGACTCTCTCTGATAAGCGACTTCAGGCCCTCAACATCACAAATTTCCAGTTCATTATATTGCCGCCTCACCAACCCTTGCGCCTCCAGCTTTTTCAGCGCGGCAGAGACTGAGACACGGCTGACACCGGCGCGTTCCGCCAGTTGTTCCTGCGTAATACACAATATTTCACTGCCTTCCGCCGTTTGATAAAAAGCATAAATCAATTTTGACAGCCGAGCCAGCAACGGCATTCGCTGTAGATCGTCCATCACCTCCAATGCCCAATGAAGCCGCGTCGACAAAGAAGCCAGCATGTCCATAGCCAGGTTGGGATGATCTGCTATCGCCTGCTCAAAAACCGGGGCCGTGATATGAACGACTTCTGTCTCTCCCACTGCCTCCGCCGTATGGGTTCTGGGCAGATTGGAAAACAGTGTAAACTCGCCAAATGAATCGCCTGGGCCAAACAGAGTTGTCTGAATATATCGACCATCCAACCCATAATTACCAACACGGACAGCTCCTTTTAATACAACGGAAAGCCCCGGCTTTTTCTCTCCGCGCTCATGAATAATAGCGCCCTCCTGATAGGGTATTAACGTACCAAGCGGGTAAAGGAGGGACAAACATTCATCGGACAATGTGCCAAAAGTCGGAATATATAAGACCTTCTCCATTTCACACCTCAAATGTAAACATCTTTACATTTACAGAAATTCGGACCTGCTAGTCTATGTTTTTATGATATTTCGGGGACAATGATGCAAGCGCGCTTAAAAACAACAATTCTGTCGGCCAGCTTGAGTGCCTTTCTGATCAGTTGTGACAGCGAGCCCGTCTCGACCGATCAAGCAACATCCGCAAGCCCCCATACCCAGAAATTCAATCAAGAGGTTCAGGAAGCCCTGCCACTGGATGATCAGCAAGATTTCCAGGAAGCTGAGAGAGGTCTCATTGCGCGGGATCCGGATCTGCATGTTAAAAACGCGAAGGGCCAAACCATCTGGCGCCCTGCCCAATATGCCTTTGTCGAAGGCAAGGCTCCGCCGACCGTCAATCCAAGCTTGTGGCGACAGGCAAAGCTGAACAATTTGCATGGCCTCTATCAGGTTGCAGACGGACTGTACCAGATCCGTGGATATGACCTGTCCAATATGAGCTTGATTGAGGGAAAGAGCGGCTGGATTGTCGTGGATCCTCTGACAACCAATGAAACGGCGGCGGCGGCCCTCAATTTTGCCCGCAAGCATCTCGGCAACAAGCCAGTTTCTGCTGTTATTCTGACCCATAGCCATGTGGATCACTTTGGCGGCATCCTCGCGACCTTGGAAGGGACGAGCAACATCCCGATTATTGCGCCGAAAGGATTTATCGAAGAAGCCACCAGTGAAAACATTCTGGCAGGCCCAACCATGAGCAGACGGGCAGGCTATATGTATGGCAAAGATCTTCCGAAAAGCGTGACCGGCCATGTTGATACGGGCCTTGGTAAAGCTCCTGCCTTTGGCTCTATCGGGATTGCAGAACCAACCGTAAGCATTGATAAAACGCCACAGGAAATGACTGTGGACGGAGTCGATTTTATCTTTCAGTACACTCCTGATTCTGAAGCACCGGCAGAACTGACTTTTTACCTTCCCAAATATCGTGCCTATTGCGGGGCGGAAATCGTCTCTCGCAACATGCATAATCTCTATACGCTCCGCGGTGCAAAAGTGCGCGATGCTCTCAACTGGAGCAACCAGATCGAGAAATCTCGCCGGCTGTTTTCTGAAGCTGAAATTTATTTTGGCAGCCATCATTGGCCGATCTGGGGTCAACCCAACATTGATACTTTCATGAGAAAGCAAAGAGACATCTACAAATACATCCACGATCAGACATTGCGCCTGGCTTATAAAGGATATACCCCCTCGGAAATCGCCGAGCAGGTCACACTGCCTCAATCCTTGTCAAACACCTTTGCCAATCGGGGATATTACGGAACGGTTAGTCACAATGTAAAAGCCGTCTATCAATTTTACTTCGGCTGGTTCGACGGCAACCCTACACATCTAAACCCCCATCCGAGGTCGTCAGCAGCCTCCAAATATATTGCGGCCATGGGCGGCGGAGCACAGGTTCTAGCACTCGCGGAACAGGCGGCACTTGAAGGCGATTATCGTTGGAGTGCCGAACTGTTCAACCACCTTATTTTTGCGGGTGAAGAACTGGACAAAGCCCGGGAACGATTGGCGGCAGTCTATTCTCAATTGGGATACCAGGCTGAATCCGGTCCCTGGCGGGATATTTACCTCAGCGGTGCCCAGGAACTCACAAGCGGCAAGACAGAAAGTATGATTGATCTAGCAGCAGCTCGGCAAATGTTAAAGCACACACCCGTTGAAAATTTCTTTGATGCCATGGCGGCGCAGCTAAACGGCCCGGACGCAGAGGGAAAAGATCTGAAAATCGGTGTTCATTTTACGGATCTGGACAAACATTATCTGCTCTGGCTTGAAAATGCTGTTTTGCATCATCGCGCCTCCTCTTCAGGCAAGGAGCCGACCAATGCCGATCTCCGCATTACCCATGACTTGTTTCTGGATGTCGTCTTGAAAACAGCGGATCTTAAAAGCCTGATCACCTCTGACGATCTGAAGATTGACGGCAGCAGCTTGGATCTGATCCGTTTTTTCTCGCTCCTCGATAGAGTCAAAGAACCCTTTGCCATTGTTGAGCCTTAGGCGTAAACCCGTAAATCTCGCATTAGGGGCGTGTTGTATCCGCCCCTAAAAGCCCTAATAACAATGTAGTAAACAATATTATTTTTAATATTCAGAAATAAATACAAATAAATTAGATAAACGACAAAAAATTAAATACTTTAAAGATCTAATTTTAAAGCAATCAACTTAACCATAATTGCATATTTAGTATTTCGTTAAATAGAATATAGAAATATTCAAAATTCATTTCTCATTGTATTTGATTTTCTAGCCTCATCCTATATCATTATTTTTAATTTTGAATTTCTAGTAGATTTTTCTTGTCGGTTATTTACAAAAAAACGACATGATTACAGTATAATTAGGATTGGGAGACACAAATGAAACGCATATTGGGCGCCGCCTTACTAACGGTCGGCATGATGTCATCGGCAGAAGCCAGTGAAGCCTGCGGCAAAATCAGCATTGCAGATATGAACTGGAACTCAGCAACCCTGATCGCACATGTAGATCAGTTTATTCTAACTCATGGGTATGGTTGTGAAGCCGAGCTTATTCCTGGCGATACAATGCCAACGGGTACCTCGATGATGGAAAAGGGTGAACCGGACATTGCCCCTGAGCTATGGAGCAACTCCATGAGGGCTGCTTTGGACAAGGCCGTTGCAGACAAGCGCCTGCGCATTGCTGGTAAGTCCCTGTCGGACGGCGGCGAAGAAGGTTTCTGGGTGCCAAAATATATGGTGGAGAAAGACCCCAGTTTGGGCACACTCAAAGGTGTTCTGGCCAATGCCAAACTCTTCAAGCATCCGGAAGATCCTTCCAAAGCAGCCTTCATCGGTTGCCCTGCAGGCTGGAACTGCCAGATCAGTACCGGCAACCTCTACCGCGCCATGAAAATGGAAGACGCCGGTTTTGATTTGATCGACCCAGGCTCAAGCGCAGGTCTGTCAGGCTCCATCGCGAAGGCCTATGAACGTAAAGAAGGCTGGTTCGGGTACTATTGGGCGCCAACCGCCGTTCTGGGTAAATATGAAATGGTCAAAGTGGATTTCGGCTCCGGCATTGACGAAACTCATTTCAAGGGCTGTACAACACAAAATGATTGCGCCGACCCGAAAGTAACCATGTATCCGCCCTCTCTTGTTCAGACTGTCACAACAGAGGCATTTGCATCAAAAGCACCTGCTGCCTATGAGTATCTGGGTAGACGCTCCTTCAAAAATGCTCAAATGAACAGCCTGCTTGCCTGGATGGAAGATAATCAGGCAGAAGGGGATGTCGTCATGGAAGAGTTTTTGAAAAATCATGAAGAGACCTGGACAAAATGGGTTTCTGCGGATGTTGCCGCGAAAGTCAAAAAAGCCCTCGCAGAGCTTTAAAAATCAAGAGCCCCTGTATTTCAGATACAGGGGCTCTTTTTCTTTTATGAATAGAAATACCGGAAGAATATAATGGCGGATAAATCTTGGCTGACCGAATTTCCAGCGATAGATCGTCGGGACCTGACCGAAATCAAAAAAACCCTCGACGGAGCCTATCGGGAATTTTCCAGAAGTTATGGTGATGTCATTGAATCCTTCTTTGATCCGCTTCTCTACTTCCTTGTATGGTTTGAAAAACTTCTCATCCAGACACCGTGGTGGATCGTCATTCTTGTTATCACCGCGATCGTCCATCTGTCCGCCCGGTCCTGGAAACTTTCTGTCGGCGTCATCATTGCCTTTAGCCTGATCGGTTATTTCGGGATGTGGGACAATACCATGCGGACAATGAGCATCATCTTTGTCTGTACACTTCTCTCCATTGCCCTGGGTATTCCCATCGGCATCGTGATGGCGCGCTCTGACAGGATGCAATCAATCGTGACACCCATTCTGGATGTCATGCAGACAATGCCTGCCTTTGTTTATCTTATTCCGGTTGTCATGCTTCTCGGAATCGGTAAAATTCCGGGGGTCATTGCCGTTGTAATTTATGCAATCCCGCCCCTTATCCGTCTGACCAATCTGGGTATCCGCCTTGTTGACAAGGAAGTACTGGAAGCCGCCACAGCCTACGGCGCCAGTCCCTCGCAACGGCTTTGGAGTGTTCAAATGCCCCTCGCCATGCCAACCATTATGGCCGGCATAAACCAGACGATCATGATGGCTCTGGCCATGGTTGTTGTCGCATCCATGATCGGCGTGAAAGGGCTTGGACAACCTGTTCTTAAATCAATTACCAATCAGTATTTTACCCTCGGGCTCTTTAACGGGCTGGCCATTGTTGCACTCGCAATCATTTTTGATCGCGTGTCTCAGGCTTATGCCAAACGGACCCAAAAACATATGGAGGGCCTGCAGAGTGCCTGAAGCCCTAATTCGAATTGAAAATCTCTACAAGATCTTTGGCACAAACCCGCAATCTGTCATGCCCAAAGTGCATGCGGGAAATTCAAAAGATGACATTCTTGCAGAAACAGGTCACACCGTTGGTCTTAAAGACATCAATCTGACAATCGGAAAAGGCCAGATTTATGTGATCATGGGGTTGTCAGGATCCGGTAAATCCACTCTGATCCGTCATCTCAACCGCCTGATTGACCCCACGGAGGGCAAGATCCTGGTGGGAGATGTCGATGTTATGCAGCTTGGCCAGAAAGAATTGCAGGATTTCAGGCGCCATAAAATGTCCATGGTCTTTCAACGGTTTGGTTTGATGCCGCACCGGACCGTTCTGCAAAATGTCGCTTATGGCCTGAAAGTTCAGGGAATTCCTAAAAAAGACAGAGAAGAAAAGGCCGCTGACTGGTTGGAGACAGTCGGTCTTGGTGGCTATGGCCAGCAATACCCCTCCCAGCTCTCCGGAGGGCAGCAACAGCGCGTTGGCCTCGCCCGCGCCCTTTGCACTGACGCTGAAATCCTTCTTATGGACGAGGCTTTCTCAGCGCTTGACCCTCTCATTCGCAGTGAGATGCAGGATCAGCTGATCGAGCTTCAGGAAAAGCTGCATAAAACCATCGTCTTTATCACCCACGATCTCGACGAAGCACTGCGCCTTGGTGACCGCATTGCCATTTTGAAAGACGGTGAATTGGTACAGGAAGGAGCCCCGGAGGATATCCTGCTCAATCCGGCAACCGACTATGTGGAAGCTTTCGTCAAAGACGTGAACCGAGCGCGGGCTCTGACGGTTGAAAATGTCATGAAACCGCCGGTTTGTCGTATTACAACGGACACTATCACAGATGCCCTCAAGCAAATGAAGGGCTTCAAGGATGATTACGGCTACTATGAGAACGCGGAAGGATACCAGGGCATTGTTCTGCAGGAGACCCTCGAACGAGCACTGAAGGATGGTACCCATACGCGGATCCGGAATGAAATGCTGGAAGAGGTGCCGGAAATCTCACCTGATTCCGCTTTGGAGGCTATCATCCCGGAAACTCTCGGCGCCGATTATCCGCTCCCCGTTGTCGGCGAAAAAGGAGAGTTACAAGGCAAATTATCCCGTTCTTCTCTTGCTGAAGTCCTGGGCGGGGAGTAATTTCGGTCGCTTGCAAAACAAAAGAACCCATTTAGACAGGCAGGAGATAGCCCCTCCTGCCTCCAGCTATATAATGCTTTGAATATTCAAAAGCCTGCAGATGCCAATATTTTCGAAAGCTCAATCCTGAAGGCGAGCATGAATTGACAGTGGTAGTTGTTGGTGCCGAATATAGTCTTCTATTTCCTGAGCGTAGCTTTCATTGGAAACAAAGATATTTCTAACACCTAATCGGACCGCTTCCTGAGGAGATACAATTCTCTGCCCGGCTGCCGGAACAAACGTATTTTGTTTGTGAGGGCTCATATCAATCAAGCAAGAGAGTAATTCTCCATCTGGATCAATTGTCGTCGCCAAGGTAATGCCTTTCGTTGAAGCACCCCACAAAGCAACGCCTCCAACCTCTTTTAATTCGGAAATCTGCGTCCGGTACTTCTGGATCCCTGTTGTCACATTTTCACCAAACCGAATAGCAGCTTCCACATAATCAGACTGGTTATAGTCAGTAATTTCCGCTTTCGAAATTGTATCCGCCTCTGCCCAAAGATACTGGCCGCCAAACACATGGTCGACAGCAACATTGCTGAACCCAGCCAACTCCAATGCCAGTTTTAAATTGGCAGCATTTTCATAAGCACATTCCTCGTAACAAAAGTCTTCACTGAGATTGTTATCCAAGCTCCAGTCGGTGCATCTGGTTTCAAAATACACATGTCCGGCCTTGCCTTCCGGAAACAACTGACGTACTTGCTTAAAGAAATCGACAGGCCGTGCGATATATTCAAGGACATGCCGGCAGACGACAACATCAATTGCATGATCGACCATCTGGCGGGAATGTTCATCAAAATAGGTTGAAAACAGTTTGATATCGTCGCCCGTCTCCCCCCCTCGCCAGACTTTATCAAAACCATAACCTTGGAGAAACTTGCCTGCTGCTGCTTGCTTCAAACGCTTTAAAAAATAACCCTGCCCCGCACCAATTTCCAGAAACACTGCCTTTTGCGGCAAATCCTCCACCACTCTCGCAATCATTTGATCCACATGTTCTGAGAATGTTGGAGAAAAAGTCTGATCACTTTCGTAGGAGGGGTCAAAATCCTCTGAACCATGCTGTGCGTTGGTATTCCAGATAAAGCCACACCGATTGCAAACAACAAGATTGAGAGTGCCACGAGGAACATCCGTGGCTTTCGCCTGGGTATCACAAAGCGCATTTTGAAAAATTGGCAGATTATCCTGCCGCATTACAAAACTGCTTTCCAGACTTCCACATATTCCGCAAGATGTAACCACGATATTTCCTTAGTACTTACCGGTCTTCTTCCCACTTACGATTTCATAAGGACGAATAACGGGCCACAATAGAAAAGGACGAATTATCTTTTTGAACTTCTCAGATCTATCATTCGTATAGCGAATAACAGGCCAGAAGAGTTGCCTTTTCTCAGACGATGAGCGGGAACATTCCGAAAGGCATTGACGGCTGAAGTCATAGAAATCCCGGACAAGCTCCCAGCGGGCAGACAGGCTTTTCGGTCGATAGGTAATATCCCCGTTTCCGGTTTCTCTTTGGTAAAATGTCGTATTATTTGTTCCCTGAACCTGATTATTCAGTAAAAAGGGGAGTAATATAAGATTGTCCTGCGCCCAAATGTGAGGAAATCCGTCAAATGCGGCCTTAAAAGCTTTTTGAATTTCCGGCAGCCGAAACAAACCATACAACCAGCCAGTTTTACTATATTTGAGAAGTTCTTTAACGCGGTGAAGTTCGCTCTTCGCATTGATATCCGGATATGAGGCGCGGCCGGAGACCGTTTTATCCGGGTAGGTCCGTACAATTCCGGGAACCGCAAGTGCACAATCTGAATTATCCGTCATGATCTTGTATAACTCGGCGATGTAATTTGGATCTGACCAGTCATCATAGGAGCGCCACATGAAATACTTGCCTCGCGCATAACCCAGTAATGCACCGAAATTAGCCATGGCCCCAATATTTTCTTTTTGTCGGATCAAGCGAACACGGTCGTCCCTCTCTGCGAAGACTTCAACAATCTCCCGTGTGTTATCTGTCGAGCAATTATCCGATACGACAATTTCAAAATCTGCAAAACTCTGAGACAGAAGGCTTTCAAGAGCTTCTGCCAAATAGGCACCAGCATTATAAACTGGCATACCAATGGTCACTTCTGGTGCCTCAGTTGTCATTGAGCCTCGTTCCAGAACGATTTGATAGCAGTTGTCACTTGCTCAAGCGTTTCTTGCGTCATATTGGAATGCAGCGGAATAGTCACCAGCTCCAAAGCAATCCTCTCCGTTACGGAAAGGTCCGATTTGCGACATTTTGAAAATAATTCAAACCAGTGCCCTGGCTGCCAATGCAACCCTGTGTCAATCCCATGCTTCCCCAAATGTGCCTTAAAATCTTCGCGTTTTTCTGCTGGCACTCTTACATAAAACAAGAACGGTGCCACCTCATCCCATTGCGCAGTCGGAATGATACATTCTGCCAAGCCCGACAGTTCCTTCTCATAAAAGCGACAATGCTTGCGTCTGTTTTCAATCATTTTTTCGACTTTATCCATTTGAGACAAGCCGATAGACGCATGCAGGTTCGCCATATGGTATCGAAATCCCAGCTCGGTCACATCATATGTCCAAGCTCTTTTATTCTGATACATTGTCGCTGCTTTTTGCCCCATTCCGACCAATCGCATGCCATGCAATCGAAACATTTCTTCTTCGCTTTTAACGACCAGCAAGCCACCGTCAATGGTTGTAATCGTTTTGACCGGATCAAAACTGAACATTGTATAGTCATGCTGATTACCAAGCATCTCCCCTTTATAGGTCGTACCAAATGCATGGGCAGCATCGTGGAAAATCTTGATATTATGTTTCTTGGCAATATCTGACGCGCGCTGGTGGTCGCATACATGCACGCCATAATCCATAACAATCATAATTTTCGTACGATCGGTAATCAGGCTCTCTGCACTGTCCAGATCGATACACAGAGTGTCTTCATCGATGTCACAGAAAACGATTTCGGCTCCTGTCGCCAGAATAGCCTGAAAATCCGCGATGTTATTAAAAGAGGGCGTTATCACCTCATCCCCCGGTCCAACACCGGCCAGGAGAAGGCCCAGATGGATCGCAGCGTGACCGGTACTGACAGCAACCGTGTGACGGTCTTTTAGCTGAAGAAAAGATTTGGTTCTTGCCTCAAATTCCTGAACAAAACTGCCCATACCCAACCAGCCATTTTCAAGGGCAGTATGTGCTGCTTTAAATTCTCCATCTTCAATCGATGGCACGAAGACAGGAACAAAGGGTTTCTCTTCAATGCCGGAACTGGAACTTGCCATCAATCTTGCCTTCTGTTTGAGGGGCATTCAGAAATCAAATGCCTGGAAATTTTTCTCTATGTAAGTGGTTTGAGGTTTGCATCTCGTTCAGAGATAATAACGGGCTCTTCCGGCCACTCAATGGAAATTTCAGGATCATTCCATGAAAATCCAGCGCCGGAATCCCTGATATAACGGCTTCCCATCAAATAGCTGACTTCCGTATCATCCGCACGTGTCAGAAAACCATGGGCGCACCCTTTGGGGATCAACAAAGAACGCCCATTCTCTTCACTCAATTCTGCCCCAAACCAGCGCTTGTATGTCGGTGAGTTTTCTCGGAGATCGACAGCAACGTCATATATTCTCCCACGACTGCATCTGACAAGCTTATCTTCTTCAAAGGGCGGTATTTGATAATGCATACCGCGTAAAGTTCCCAAAGACTTGTTCCAGGATACGTTCGCCTGTACCGGGACAAATTCTATACCAGCTGCCTGAAATTCATCAGCACAGTAATTACGGGCGAAGAAGCCTCTTTCATCTTCCATTTTTTCGACATCGATCAGAAAGACACCAGAAATTTTGGTTTCGGTGATAATCATACCAAAATCCGGGTTGAAGGGATTGCGACTACAAATTGCCCGTTCCAGTCGGAAATATGCTTCATATCCATTGAAATTTCATCAGCAATATTCCAAGGCAAAATCAACACATAGTCAGGCTTCTCTTTATCAATATGAGAGGGGTCATAGACTGGAATATGGCTTCCTGGCAGCAAAGTGCCTTGCTTCTCCGGATTTCGGTCAACAACAAAATCAATGCTATCCACACCCACCTGGCAATAGTTCAAAAGTGTATTTCCCTTAGCAGCGGCACCGTAGGCTGCGACTGTTTTTCCGTTCTCTTTGGCCTCTTTAAGAAAAGCAAGAAGAGAATGGCGGGCATGCTCAACTTTTGGCGTGAAGTCCGCATATGCTTCCATATTCGCCATTCGGGCGCTTTCTTCCTTTTCCCGGACAGCCTTCAATGCTTCGCTTTCATGAAACTTCTGACACCCTGAATGGCAGGCATAAACCCTAAGAGAGCCGCCATGTGTCGAAAGTTCCTCAACATCGAATACTTTTAATCCATGAGCCTGCAAAATTTTCTCAACGGTCACCAGGGATAGATACGAATAATGTTCATGATAGATTGTGTCGAACTGAACATGGTTAATCAGGTTGAGAAGGTGGGGAAACTCGATGGTAAAGGCACCGTCTTCTGCCAGTAAAATTTCAAAACCTGCAATAAAATCATTGATGTCCGGCACATGCGCCATCACGTTATTAGCCGCGATCAAATCTGCTTTCAAGCCCTGACTGGCAAGCCGCTTCGCCGTCTCCTTGCCGAAAAAAGCAACTTCTGTTCGAACACCAACTGCTTCGGCAGCTTTTGCAACATTTGCAGCGGGTTCAATACCAAGAACCGGAATGGATTTTGCAACAAAATGCTTCAACAAATATCCATCATTGCTGGCAACCTCCATGACCATGGAGGATGGGCTCAGAGCCAACCGGTCCGTCAGTTTTTCCGCATATTGACGGGCATGCTCTACCCAACTGTCGGAATAAGAGGAAAAATAAGCGTAATCTGAAAAGATCTCTTCAGCGGGGACCGCATCTTCGACCTGCACCAGAAAACAGTTTTCACAAACCCTTGCATGAAGCGGGTATGATTTTTCCGCTGGAATATCGGTTTCAGCCTTCAAGTAACTGTTGGCAAGCGGCGTCTTCCCCAAATCGACAAATGTCCGGGTGAGTTCCTGATGACAAAATCTGCATTTCAGGTGGTTACTCATGTTTGTCCGCTTTCATAATCTTCAATTTGAGCCAAAGTGAGCGCGTGCATATCGGCTCCCTCATCAAAGGCCCGATACCAGTTCACCGTCATATCAAGTGTCTCTTCCGGGGTCCAGCGCGCCTGCCACCCTAAAGTGATACGCGCAAGGCTGGCATCTAAAGCCAAGTAACTTTTTTCAGCGGGTTTCGGTTGATTGTCGAGCAACCAGTCACCGGTGACACCAAATGCAGCCTGCACTCGACTGGCGATATGTCCTACTGTGATCACGGCTCCATCTACCGGACCAAAATTCAGCGAACACGGTCCCGAATAAGCTTCTTCTCCGGCCAGGGCCTGCAGATAAGTAAGATATCCAGAGACGGATTCCAAGACATGTTGCCAAGGGCGCGTTGCCTCCGGAAAGCGCAGAGTCACAGCGTTCCCTTGCCGGGCCGCCCGCCAGATATCGGGGATCAACCTGTCTTCAGAAAAATCTCCGCCTCCAATAACATTGCCCGCCCGCCCAGTCGCAATCGGAACACCGGTGTTCACAAAAAGACTTTTAGCAAGAGAGGCAACAGCTATTTCACAGGCCGCTTTCGAAGAAGAATAAGGATCATCCCCGCCCAGAATATCAGTCTCAACAAAAGGACGGCCCTCATCATTATTCTGATAGACCTTGTCACTGGTGATAACCAGAACCGCTTCAAGGGCTCCGACTTTGCTCAAAGATTCAAGCAAATTGACGGTCCCTATCACATTGGTTTCATACGTCTCCACCGGCTCACGATAGGATCGCCGCACCAATGCCTGGGCTGCCATATGCAAAACGATCTGAGGATTTGCATCTTCAACAATGGAGGTTAGAGCCTGCCTGTCCCGAATATCCAGAAAATGGCTGGTTATCGATAGATGAGGCTCCAACCTGTTAATGAGGGAAAACTCTCCCTCCGGCGGCAGCGAGATTCCAGTGACATGAGCACCCATTCGGTTCAACCACGCGGCTGTCCAGGCTCCTTTAAAACCGGTATGACCGGTAAGCAGAACGCGTTTCCCCTTCCAGAAGTCTGGCTTTACCAGGCATTGAGACATTCAGGACCAGACCCGCCAAGGAGCCTTGCCATCTGCCCATAGCTGTTCAAGGTAATTTTTCTCTCTCAAAGTATCCATCGGTTGCCAGAAGCCTTCGTGATGGAAAGCCGAAAGCTGTCCTTCTTCTGCAAGCCCGGTCAGTGGTTCCAGCTCAAATGCAGTTTCATCCCCTGCAATTCTGTCGAGCACAGAAGGTTCGAGTATAAAAAACCCGCCATTGATCAACCCGTTATCTCCATCCGGCTTTTCCGAAAATTCCCGAACAGCTCCGTTTTCGATAATCGTGGCGCCAAAGCGTCCCGGCGGCGTTACCGCGGTCAGTGTAGCTTCCCGTCCCTGCTCGCGATGATAGGCAATTGACTGAGCAATGTTGATGTCGGCCACTCCATCGCCGTATGTCATACAAAATGTCTCGCCGGGTTCAAGATGTCCGGCCACCCTCTTGAGCCGGCCACCAGTCAGTGTTTCAGGACCTGTTTCGACCAGTGTTACGCGCCAGGGTTCTGCTTTCTCATTGTGATAAGTGATCTGATTGGTTTCCAAATCGATGGTGACATCAGACCGGTGCAGCACATAATTGGCAAAATATTCTTTCACCATATAGCTTCTATAGCCAAGACAGATGATAAAATCCGTGACACCGTGATGAGCATATATTTTCATAATATGCCAGAGGATCGGCCGACCTCCAATTTCAATCATTGGCTTAGGCCTTAAATGGGACTCTTCCGAAATTCGGGTTCCAAGTCCACCCGCTAGAATAACTGCTTTCAATGATCCGCCCTTTTCAATCCCATCACCGATTAACTGCCTTTCTAATAGCATTCTGCCAAAAGATCTACCGCCAGAATTCAGATGCCTTTGCCCTGCTTATCCAACATCTCCGTACTCTTGAAATATCGGCGTTTAGCAAAGCCGCTTCCAAATTTGAAGCAAAACCGAAAAATCGGAAATAAAACCCTTGTCAGACCTGTTGCTGTTATCTTTTTATCAAATCGGCCATCGCCGATTGTAGAAGGAACATCGAAATCTGCAAAAGCCGGGGTTGGCTTTGTCACAAGAATATTAAGCCCGGTCTCCCAGCATCGCCCTTGCAAAGCATCAATAGGTAACCAGTTTTTCTTCGTAAAGCGAAGCATAACCTCAGCGGAATGGCGGGTCAGCACGTAGGCGTAGGCGCCGCCAGGCGTCGCCTGCACCCTGGCCAACTTATAATCTCCAACCAGAGAAGAGAGAATTCTATGTGGCCCCTTGAAGATTTTATCCCAATTCAAAAAGCGAACCATATCCCATGCGATGTTGGTTTTGAGGAGGGCTTCAAGAACCGCCGGTAAATCCTCTTTGAAATAGGTATCATCTTCCAACACCAGAGCCAGCGGTATATTTTCATCAACCATTTTCTGGCAAACAGCCCGGTGTGACAAAAGACAACCGATTTCCCCAGCCGTGAGATCACGGCCAAAATATCGCCGCCGCTTTTTGCCGTCATATTCCGGAGCCGCATGCGCTTCAAATGAATGCCCGTCCACAGCTTCTAAAAACTCATGTTCAAGGCCAAGGGCATCCAATCTTTCGGACATCACTTTTCGGCGTTCAGTATCTTTTTTCCGGTTGATAACAATGACCCGGATCTCATTGGAGACTGCATGTTTTGACATGAAAATGTTTATAAGTGAGAGCGCACACAGCCACAAATTAAATCTTGCCTATGAGACGGCTTAACACCCGTTTTCCAGCATTTTTTTATAATTCGCTGGCAAAATGGCGTCAGCTAGTTGATCACTTCGTCATGTAAAAAGCAAGCATTCACCTCTATGAGCCTGCGAGAATAATCCCGACACCCAAAACCGTCGCAATAACACCCACGACCAATTGGATATTCCAGACAACATTTCGCAAGACAAACAGGCTCAGAATCAAGGTCACGAGTGGATAGGTGGCGATCAGCGGCGAGACGATGCTGACCTCTCCCTTCTCCAGCGCTGTATAGGTCAGCAATGCCGCAACCCCGTTCGTCAGACCTACAATCACAAACCAGTTTCGGCCGGTCGGATGACGGCGTTCCATGCGAAACGAACCTGTTTTATTCCGCTGCTGGATCGTAGCAATAGACAAGATCAGCAGTGCCGAAATGACATATCCGATGGTTACTGCCGCGAAGGGTTCAGCCCAGTAAACAAGACCCCACTTTATGGCAGGTTGAGTTACGCCTCGCACGACAGCACCGCCCAACGGAAGAATAATCACCCATAACGGCCAACGGCTTGTTGCCCCGCTCCGCGAAAAAGTAAGGCAAGTCACGCCTCCCAGAATGACAAGCATGCCGATAGCTTGAAAAAGACCAAAGGGCTCATCCAACAGAAATACGGCAAGCAGAACAGCAAAAAGCGGCGTGAGGTTCCCAATGGCGCCTGTAATACTCGGACCCATATGGACATTGGCCAGGAAGGTAAGCAGCGTAACAGTTGCCGGAAACAAAAACCCAACGCCTGCAAAAACTGCGACGGCAGTTGGATCAAGCGCCGAAAAATCAATGAGGAAGGGAGAGAGAAGAACAAAAAACAGAGCCGCCGTCGGGACGCTCACCGACGCTCCCTGAATTGGTGTGAGAAACTGCAACCCACGCTGTGTCAATATCAGAGCTATTCCATAGCAGCAAGCTGCCGCTAACGCCGCAATCCATGCACTCATTCTTCAGAATTCAAGTATGCCGAACATGTTTGACGATCCGTCAAACACCTTCCACAATGACAATCTCAGCAACCCCTGCCTCTTTCCGATAGGCTTTGGCCTCTTGATATTCAGGAGAATGGTAGCAGGCGAGCGCCTGTTCCAGACTGTCAAATTCAATCACGACATTCCGCGGGCGTCCATCGCCTTCCAATTGCTCCGCCTTACCGCCGCGCGCCAGAATACGGGCATTGTATTTTTCAAAGGCTTTCGGCGCACCACCTGCATAGAACTGGTATTGATCCGGATCGGTGACAGTGACATGTGCTATCCAATAGGCTTTTGGCATGGTGGCCTTCCCCTTTGTTGTTCATTCTTGAGACGCGGGCTCCGCTCAGTCATTTTGACCCTAGAAAACCTGCGACACAAGGGATTATGGCGCAGAGCCTTTCTCTGTACAAATCTTCCCAGAGCCTCGCATCGTTGTTAGAGTGAGTAAGATACTGCCTCAAGATTGCGGAAAGCCACAAAGAATGAACAAGAATAATAATACCCCTGCCATCCTAAACGCCGTCGATGATCTGTTTTCAGACGAAGTAGAATTTCTTGCTGAACTGACCTGTCATCCGTCGTTGCGAGGGCAGGAACAATCGGCCCAGATAATGATGGCAGGCGCACTTGAAGAGCGCGGATATGAAGTGGATCAATGGACGGTAAAGGTTGACGATATTGCACATCTGCCCGGCTTCTCTCCGGTCATTGGCGATTATGAGAACGCGATCAATGTTGTCGGCACCCACCATAGCCGAGAAAAAACTGGCAAAAGCCTGATCCTCAACGGCCACATAGATGTGGTGCCCGTTGGTCCGCTGGACATGTGGGAGACGCCTCCTTTTGAGCCGCGAATAGAAGATGGGTGGATGTATGGCAGAGGTGCCGCAGATATGAAAGCCGGGATCGCCTCCAATCTTTTTGCCCTTGATGCCCTTCGAAGCCTTGGATATGCACCTGCGGCCGATGTCTATTTTCAAACGGTTGTAGAAGAAGAATGCACCGGCAATGGCGCTCTGGCTTGTCTTCAGCGCGGATACAAGGCGGATGCAGCTCTTATTCCAGAGCCGTTTGGTGAAACCCTTACCAGTGCGCAAATCGGTGTCATCTGGTTACAAGTCCATTTGCGTGGCATCCCTGTTCATGTTCTGGAAGCAGGCAGTGGTGCCAATGCCATTGAAGCCGCCATTCCGCTGATCGCCGCTTTACACAAGATGGAGGATCGCTGGAACAGAGCAGAGCATCGCCATTCAGCTTATGCGGCGCATAACCATCCGCTTAATTTGAATATTGGCAAGATTGAAGGGGGAGACTGGGCGAGCTCCGTTCCCGCCTGGTGCATATTTGATGTCCGTATGGCCATTTTTCCGGGACAAGATATTGAAGCTGCAAAACAGGATATCGAAGCGACCCTTATGACGGCTGCAGAAGAGAGTGATTTTCTGCGCAACAACAAACCTGAGATTGTCTATCACGGCTTTCAGGCGGAAGGATACGCCTTGCAGGATCATGACACACCAAATGCACCGCTAGCGATCTCCGCCCTTGAGAAAGCTCACCAGACTGTCACGGGAACCTCTCTGGATCATCTTCCGACAACGGCAACAACCGATGCCCGCTTCTTCGGGCTTTATGCAGATACACCCGCGCTGGTTTACGGCCCCAAATGCGACAATATTCACGGCTTTAACGAACGGGTCGACCTTGACTCTGTCCGGCGCGTCACCCAAACCACCGCCTTGTTCGTTGCTGACTGGTGCGGGTTGGAGAAAATCGATGTTTGAGTTTGCGGCCTAGAAAGCTAGGGCATCGCGCGTTCAATAATGGCATCCAGATCACATCCTGTCGGTAAAGTCCCAAATGCACCGCGATATCTTGGTGCAAGGCGGGACCTGCAGAAAGCTTCCGCCACGAAAGACGGAGCATGACGCACCAAAAGAGAGCCTTGTATCGTCAAAGCCATCATTTCCGTCACGATCCGCATCCGCCCTTCCAATCCTTCAGGATGATCAATTTCCATCCTTAAATCATCAATTGCCTGATCCAGATTGGTCTCCTTCCCGCGCGCCTGCTCAAGTTCCCCAAAAAGGGCCTGGATTGCTTCAGGCTCTCGAGACATGGCGCGCAAAACATCAAGCCCCATGATGTTGCCGGAACCTTCCCAAATCGAATTCAGCGGGGCTTCCCGGTAAAGGCGCGGCATAATGCACTCCTCCACATAACCGGGGCCGCCATGGCATTCCAGCGCCTCAACGACCAGCATCGGAGCCCGCTTGCAATTCCAGTATTTGGCCACCGCAGTTCCAATTCTGGCAAAAGCCGCCTCTGCCGGATCCGTGTTTGCATGATCCATGGCGCGTGCGACCCGCAACCCCAGCGCCAGCGCTGCCTCTGTCTCGATTGCCATATCCGCCAGAACATTCTGCATCAAAGGCTGCTGAATAAGCCGTTTTTGAAAAGCACTCCGATGAGCCGTATGATGCAAAGCCTGAACCAAGGCCTGCCGCATAATCCCGGCAGAAGACATCGCGCAGTAAAGTCGGTTTCCGGTGACCATCTCGATAATCGTCCGGATACCACGCCCTTCTTCTCCAACCATTACGCCATATGTGTCTTGAAACTCCATCTCGGTCGATGCATTTGATTTATTGCCTAGCTTGTCTTTCATCCGTTGCAGATACAGGCTGTTTCTCTCCCCGTCTGGTTTCCATCTGGGAACCAGGAAGCAGGAAATCGGCGCATTACCGCTCTCTTCATCGGTAACCGCAGCGAGAACCAGAAACGCATCACACATAGGCGCGGAGCAGAAAAATTTATGTCCGGTTAGCAGATACTCCTCTCCAATACCGGTTTGGGGACCAAGTGGTACCGCCGTCGTACTGTTGGCCCGCACATCAGAACCGCCTTGCTTTTCTGTCATGAACATACCGATCGTCACGCCGTCTTTCTCAGGGGCTGGAATATCCCGCGAATCGTATTTTTTCGACAGAATGCGTGGCATCCATTCTTCGGCGATCGAAGGAGTCGTCCGCAAAGAAGGGATCACCGAATAAGACATGGCCATCGGACACATGATACCACCCTCGGGCTGACTGAACATGTAGGTCATGGCAGAATGAGCCACATGCCCGCCCGGCTTCTCGTTGACCCAGGCGAAATTATGAACACGGTTGGAAATCGCCATCTCCATCAAGTCATGATAGGCGGGGTGAAATTCGACCTGGTTGATCCGCATGCCGTACCGGTCGAAAGCCCGTAATTCGGGGCCGTACCGATTAGCTTGATTT
>JBDWHS010000005.1:0-39693 GCA_039975135.1 Sneathiella sp.
TTATCGGCGCGTGGCTGCACATCATCCAAAACCAAAAAACTGCTAGGAAGGAGGTTTTGTTACCTAGCTATCTGCTTATACGTGGCGCTCTCCCCACTCATACATCACTGAGCGGCACAAACTGTTAATAGTTTGGTTCTCTTTCTGAACTGATGCGACAAGTTATTGGAGCCAGCCCCATTGGGTTGCTATTATCGGGGTCTTGTCGGTATTGTTATTTTGATTTTGCGTAAGTTTTTTGTGACCCCTTTTTCTGATGACACACGGTCTGTTTGATTTTCAAACCAGAGACTTCACATGCCAATAAAAAGCTTGCCCTTTTTTAATTGGCTGCGGGGGCACGCAACACCTTTAGTAGACTCGTTAACATGGGAATATCCAAGCGCATTTACGTAGAATATTGAAATATCAACTTTCACAAATCACTCTTTCCTCACAGGAGATCTAATCCCTCATTAATGCAAATCAGACGACCCTTCGAGGTTAAATAGAGCAGTCAGAGGTTCTTTATCTGAAAATCCGGTTTACAGACTACTGCTTAAAATAATTCACTATATCCGTCGCTTCACCTTGCGAACGCCGTTCCATTTCCCAGTCTCTACCAATGTCGCAATCGTCTCATTAGCGAGGTTATAAATAGCGCGCGCTGCGTTGGAGAGCGGACGGCCTGACGGCTTAACCATATAAATAGAACGGCTAAGTCCGGGATCCTTAAATTTCCAGGCCAGTAAACGGCCGGCGCTTACTTCCCGCGCAATAGCATTAAAGGGCAAAATGGAGTATCCAACGCCCGCCTCCACCAAACCTTTTATATTGCTATAAGAGTTCATTTCAAGCACAGGACCAAGCCTTAGTTTCAACCGACTTGCTTCCTCTTCCATCAAGGATCGAAGTCCATGATCTTCACTTGGGAGAACTAACGGTAGGTCTGCAATCTGCTCAAAACTGACAGCACCGCGCGTTGATTGCAAATCTCTCAACATCGGTCCCGGCGGTCCTAAAAGCCACAAATCTTCTTCCAGGACACGCGCACAGTCAAACAATCGATCTGTAACTGGAATGTAAAGGATTGCGAAATTCACTCTGAGATCCTTCATCCAATCTAAAACAAATCCGCTCATTGCTTCTGCAACCTGCAACTGAACTTTGGGGTACCGTTTCTGTGCAGCCAATAGCAATGGCACTGACAAATTTTCACTGATCGTACCCGGCAATCCCAAATGTACAACACCAGAGGGTTCCACCTCATGCTCCAAAATTTCTTCACGAATTTGGCTGACTTGATCAAGCACCGATTTGGCATGACGAAACAGGATCTCTCCCGCCTCCGTCATTGTCACGCCATGAGGTCCACGGAACAGAAGCTTCACGCCCAAATCCTCTTCCATATTTCGCACATGAAGACTAAGCGCAGGTTGCGCGACGTTTAGTACCTCTGCCGCTCTGGAAAACGAACCACGTTCAACGATGGATAAAAAATATCTGAATTGACGCAAGTCCATTTTATCTCTTTTCAGTATATTATTTGGATTTGCTATATTTTTTTATTATATAAATTTATACTGATTTTGCGAAAGAAAATCAATTCTCTGGCGCTTTACCAGAAAACTCGTGCCGGATAACATCACCATGCTCGTTAGTGCTCGGCACAGCGCCAAGCTCCGGTCTGTAGCCGTCCACAGAGATGCCCGGCACCATCATCTCTACTGACCCTCGAGGTGTTTCCACCGTCCGGAAAATATTATGAGGATGTTCACTCACTTCCTCGATCGTATTGACCCGACCAGACGCTATTCGGTGAGACTTCAGGAGTTCCAACGCTTCTTCACGGTCAAGCCCCAAAAAGAACGGGATCAATTCAGCATCCAAGGCCCCGCGATAAGCAACACGGGAATCGTTATCTCTAAATCTTGGATCTTCTTCCAGTTCCGGCCGTTCTAGAACGTTACGGCAAAAGAGTTGCCATTCTCGTTCATTCTGAATTGCAATCACCATCGCTTGGCCCCCAGAACATGCATAACTACCATAGGGCGCAATGGTGGGATGATGAAGACCGACCCGTTCAGGTGCTTTGCCACCATATGCATATTGCAAATATGGAACATTCATCCAATCCATCAATGTGTGATACAGCGACACTTCAATAAGGCGACCATTACCAGTTCGTTCTCGCATGTAGAGAGCTTGAAAAACGGCCTGAGCCGCGGACATGCCTGCTGAAATATCACTCACGGACACGCCAACACGGGTCGCGCCCCATTCATTTCCTGTAATATGAGCAAGGCCCGTCTCTCCCTGTACCATAAGGTCATACGCCTTGTTGTTAGCCATGGGTCCCTCACCTCCAAAACCAACGAAGGAACAGACAATCAACTGCGGATATTGTCGACGCAAATCTTCCAGTGGAAATCCAAGTTCCGAGATTTTCCCCGGCGACAAATTCTGAATAAAAATATCAGCATCAGCAATCATCGACGAAAGCAAGGCTTTGTCTTTTTCATCGCGGAGGTTCAAACAGATAGATTCTTTACCCCTATTCAACCAGACAAAATAGGAGCTTTGTTCTTTCACCAGATGGTCATAATGGCGTCCGAAATCCCCATCCGGGCGCTCAATTTTGATAACCCGCGCACCTGCATCCGCCAACTTTGAAGAAAGGTAAGGAGCACTGGCGGCCTGCTCGATAGAAACGACCAGTAAACCTTCTAAATCCGCCTTATTCCCAGTCCGCATTTCAATCCTTTTGTAGTTTCGGCCAACCGGTTTGTAAGGTGACTGCGCCGATACATATTATACTAGAATGGCATTCTATCACCCATCGTTCCTAACGCAAGACGAACGGATTGGGTTGTTCGTCCCCTTAATCAATAATGCTGTATCAATCGAAATCGATGATCTGGCGAATGGCGGTTCCTTCGTGAAGGCGATCGAAGCCTTCATTAATCTCATCCAGCTTCATCCGATGCGTCATAAGTTTATCCACCGGCAGCTTCCCCTGATTGTATAGACTCAGAAAGCGCGGAATGTCGCGTGACGGAACACCGGACCCAAGATAACTTCCCTTGATCTGCCGCTCTTCAGCAACAAGGGATACAGCTGGAATTTGAAACATGTCACTGGGATTCGGCAAGCCAGCTGTGATGGTTATGCCTCCGCGGCGTGTTATCCGATAGCTCAATTCAAGCGCACGAGCGGATCCAGCAAATTCAAGTGCAGCATCCACACCGCCAGACGTCGCTTCCTTCACTTTGGCTTCCACATCAGGGTCTGTTGCTTTAAAGCAATGTGTTGCTCCGAAGGATTTTGCGAGCTCCAGCTTGCTATCTAGTACATCGACAGCGACAATACTTTCTGCTCCTGCAGCGACAGCCCCGAGGATAGCTGCTAGTCCGACTCCCCCCAGACCGATCACAGCTGATTTCGAGCCAGGTTTTACATCACCCGTATTAAAAACTGCCCCTGCCCCTGTCAAAACAGCACATCCCATCAAGGCTGCAATATGAAGCGGAACATCTTTCTCCAGCTTTACCAACGAGCGCCGCGAAATAGTGGCGTATTCAGCAAAACTTGATACACCGCAAAGATGATGAACATCCTGTCCTTGCTCCGAAAGGCGGTACCCACCTGCCATCATCTGCCCAGAACCATTGGCCGCGGCCCCTGGCTCACACAACGCTGGTCGTCCATTTGAACAAGGTGCGCAATGACCACAACTAGGAACAAACACACAAACAACATGATCTCCTGGCATCAAATCATGAACCTCAGGTCCGATTTTTTCAACCACACCTGCCGCTTCATGTCCCAGAACCATCGGCATCTGTCTGGGTCTGTCTCCATTGATAACTGAAAGATCCGAATGGCAAAGTCCTGCCGCTGATATTCGAACAAGAACCTCCCCTGTTCTCGGACCTTCCAGTTCAACATCCCGAACAACAATCGGACGCGATTTGGCATAGGGTACCGGACGCCCTATTTCTTCCAAAATGGCGGCACGCATTTTCATACAATTTCTCCATATTCGCGGATGAGGGGATAACCGACCAATTAGTGGACCGCCGCGTACATTATTTTCTCTTCTGTTGCCTCTTCCATCGAAAATTCTTCAACTACACGCCCCTGACGGGCAACAAGAATTCTGTCTGCAAGGTTAAGAATTTCCGGCAGATAAGATGATATGACAACAACAGCTAACCCTGCGTCTGCAAGCTCATTAATCACATGATGCAACTCAGCGATTGCCCCAACGTCGACACCGCGCGTCGGTTCGTCGAAGATGATCAATTTGGGTTTTTGCACCAGTGCTTTGGCTATAACAACTTTTTGCTGATTACCGCCAGAAAGCTCAATGACCTTGGCGGAACCGTCGATGGCCTTCACATTCAACTTCTTCGTCCATTCTTCAGCCAACTTCATCATCTCTGAATAACTGATAGTCAACGACGTATTCAAATCCGCACCCAACAAACCGGTATACATATTTTCGGCAATAGATTTGGTTTCAAAGAAACCTTCCTGCTTACGATCTTCGGTCACATAGACAATACCATCGCGAACGGCTTTTCGAGGCACTCGATAGCGAACCGGCTTGTCATTGAAACGAACCTCTCCGCCATGAAAGAAATCCCGCTTTACGACGCCAGAGATAATTTTTGCGGTCTCAGTTCGGCCTGACCCGATCAGTCCAAAAATACCGGTAATCTGCCCTTCATAGATGGAAAGCGAGTTATTGCGAACAATACTTCCCATGGATAGATTTTGGGCACTCAACACCTTGCGGCCATAGGGGCGCGCTTTACGGTGCTCTCTGGCCTGTCCATAAAGTTCGTCACTGAGGCTACGCCCAACCATGGCTGAGATAATCTTATCCCGATCAAATGCAGCAGCAGCATCGGTGATCACATGCTGACCATCCCGCAAGATTGTAATTCGGTCCGAGATAGAAAGCGCTTCTTCCAGTGCGTGACTGATAAAGATGATCGAAACACCAGACGCTTTAAGCCGTTTAACCAGCGAAAAAAAGTGATGTTTTTCTTCTGGTGTCAATGTTGCGGTTGGTTCATCAAAAATGATAACCCTTGCATTGTGATGCACAGCCCGAGCAATTTCCACCATCTGTTTTTGAGCTGCACCGAGCTGGGAAACATACAAGGTGGGGTCGACAGGAAAGTTTAAAGATTGCAGAAATTGCTGGGCGGCTATGTAGATCCCTCTTAAACGATTGAGGAACCTTTCATTGCCAAGATAAATATTCTGAGCAACGGTCAGGGAGGGAACAAGGCTTGTTTCCTGAAACACCATGGCAATCCCGTTACGCAAAGCTTCCGCCGGATCAGCAAAAGTGCGATATTCTCCCTCAAATAATACGTCCCCCTCCGTAGCCTCGTGCACACCTGCTAGGATCTTCGTGAGGGTAGATTTTCCTGCACCGTTTTCCCCGAGCAAGGAATGTATTTCACCGCTTCGAAGGTCAAAGTTCACATTTGTCAAAGCCGGGACACCGTAGAATTTTTTTGTGACATTCTTTAATTCAAACAGGGCTGTCATTTATTGGATCTCCTTCCCGACGACATCGTCCAGATCAATGGAGAGGATCTCTCCGCCCCCTTTGCTGGTGATCCAAAGTCGGTTGTCCTGCACCATGCCAGAGGTCACGCCATGACGCTTTCCACCGGCACGACTGTGAAAGCTCCGTATTGGAACAAACCGGTCATCCACCTCAATAACAAGACCGTAAGATCGGGTCGGTGCCCAGGGCTTCAGTATGCCCATCTGCTTCATCGCACCACCTTGCATCGGTTCGTGAAAGGAATACCCACTTTTAAGAGCCGGAGCGATCCAGAATTCGGGATCAACCTCTTCCATCATAGCCTTACGATAAGCAAGCTCTCGCAAGACAAATTCAATAAGTGGGCTGCGCGGTGCAAACATGGAAAGCCAGCATCCACCGTCTGCAGAAGCAACGATTCTCCCGGGATATGCAGGCAGATCTTCCATCAACGGGGTCACACGGCCACTTTTCATATCCACTTGTGACAGACGGCAACTCCAGGCTTCGCTCACGATCACGGAGCCATCTGGCTTGATTAACAAACCTGCCGGATACGCAAGATTTTGTGCCACAATGCTGGCCTGACCATTGGTCAAATCCAGCCTTATCAATTGCCCATTCGCACGTTGTTCAAGCAAGTCACGTGCCCAATCGACAAGAGGATTTTGAATTGATCCAACAGCAATAAGAAGTGTCTGAGAATCTAAAAATACCATTGCTGTCACGCAATTAATCGCCAGACTTCCAATTCTTTTGTTCGGCTGCCCATTCCCATCTAGCAATTGTATGCCACCATCCAGCATAGCCACGATCAACTCACCTGCATCAGAAACGGCAATGGCAGTAATCTCACTTTCTAAGCTGGAAAATAGGGTCTTCTCCTGCCCTAAGAACAACTGCGCTCCTTCTGACCAAAGTGGTTGTTCGTTAAAAAACACCATATTGTCGGGGGCATCCCCTTCAATCCCCGCAGGTGCTTCTTCCAACAGGTTATTGGGTTTCAATGCCCCGTCCAATGACGGTACAGTTACCGCTGCCTGTCCGCGGCCCAGGAACTGATCAAGGCGGGATTTGATCATCTGTATCACGACTTTCCTCCGTGGCCAGGAACTGGTCCCCAATAACTTTCAACACTGTTCCAGTCGTCGTTCATATCCGCCAAACGCACACGCCCAATTCTGTTATTGGTGATGCCTCCCAGATAAAGCCATCCCTTATGCTCCCGCATGGATGTAATCATTGGATGGTTTTCAGCTCTCCTATCCCAAAGAGACTCCAGTATTTCGCCTTTATCATTAAAGCGCACAACGCAGCCAACATTGAGATTTGGATATAGCCACTGATCAGGTGCAATACGACGCGCCATTCGGCGGCGGAATTTTGGCATACGCAAGGCAACATCAAGGACAGGAGAACGCATTCCCATGATAGCAACCCAATAGGTGCCATCCGAAGCCCGATTGATATTGTCCGGGTATCCCGGCAATTGATCGACAAGAATGTCGACTTTTCCTGCTTTCGGACCGGAAATCCAGTAGCGGCTTACCCGACAACCCCAGCTTTCCGCATACAAAATAGATTGGCCGTCATGCGACGTACAAACGCCATTTGGGAAAGTCAGATTACGAAGCACTGTGCGGGTTTTGCCATTTTTAGGATCGTAGCAAATAATCCGACCATTACCGCGACTCTCCAGAGCATCCACCGGCCAATCATGCATCTCGTAGCGAATTGTCGCCTCGCTGAAAAAGATCCGGCCATCCGGCGCAATATCCAAATCATCGGCAAGACGAAGACGCGAGTCATCTACCACCGAAAAGGCCGAACGGTTCGTCTCATCAGTCACTTTACTGACCTGACGGTTACCGTCGATTTTATAAAGCCCCATGCCGCCAACACAAACCAGCAGGTTACGATCTTTATCAAAAGTCATACCAAGAGGAGAGCCTCCGATATGTGCGTAGACTTCCCAAGTCTTATAATCAGGCGGATTAAAGCGAACGATGTCTCCATGGCGTGTTCCGCAATAAAGATAATCGTCATCATCCAAAATGACATCTTCCGGAGACTCGACTTCCCCTAAGCCAATGATTTCTACTTCGCCTAAGCGATCATTGACTTCAAGTACCCCTTTGTCTGTTGGACGAGGTACCGGCATTTCCACAAGTGTCGGTGAGACATACACCTTGTTCAAGAGCTTATCCCGGTTTTTCAGCCACCGAACATCAACAAAAACAGCGAAGAGAAGGGTTAGACCCAAAACCATCGGGCCGGAACCACTATTAAGTCCCAGGCGTAAAACACCATTTGCCATAACCAGCACAACAACCGCTCCGATCAGTGCTTTCACAACGGAACCCCGGCCACCGCCTAGGCTATTACCGCCCAGCACAGCCGCTGTCAGGGCCGATATTTCCAGCCCCATGCCAGTATCCGTACCGGCGCCACCAAGTCGCGCAGCGTAAAGAATACCCGCCATACCACAGAGCATTCCAGAGATTGTGTATGTTGCACAAACGGTAGACCGCACGGGCAACCCTATATTATGCGCAGACCTTCTGGAGCCACCGATAGCCATAGCGCGCCAACCAGGACGGCTTCGGGTCAATAGCACATGACCAATAATGGCAACGACGACCAAAACCATGAAACTGAACGGAAAACTACCAACACCGCCCATTCCCATCAAATCCCAGAAAGGAGATTCATAAAAGCTCATGGACATGGTCTGTGCGTATTCAAGCAGCAACATGTCGACGATTGCCCGTACAATTATCAACGTAACAAGTGTCGTCAGAAAAGCGCGTAATCGCAGATATCCAATCAGGACACCATTTACCAGCCCAATACAAGCACATGCCAGAATAACCGTCGGCACCACTGCTGCCATCGACCAGTCAGCAATATTCAGCAAGGCCAGCGTCAGAAAATTACCGAGGGCAAAATTAGATCCAACACTCAGATCAATACCGCCCACCACAATTACAATCATCATAGCCAGACAAACAAGGGCAAACTCGCCATACTGACGCGATAAAATTTCCAGATTACCAACTGAAAAGAAGTTTGGAATCAAGGATCCAAACACAACAATAACCGCAATCAGCACAAGAAACGGGATTGCATTGTCGATCCATTTCTTTGTCAGGATCTCACCAATAAGGTGATCCGGGACCAATCGGTATCTGAGTTTTGTTAAGGTGGATACACGCGCCAAGGCTCTTTCCTCACGATCACTGTGTCGACTATTTACGGATTTAGAAAGAAGGGCCGGCAAGAGGAGAAACCTCTCACCGGTCTTGTTAGTCTTAACGCAGAATTTTCGCGTAGGTTTGTGGATCCCAACATGTCCCTTCACGGACATCATTCTTGGTCATCACAAAAGTTGGCGAGTAGATCTGTGTTTTAATCTTGCCACCGCCCTGGCCATTTTGTAGAGCTGCCATGATTGCTGTCCAGGCATCCCGGCCCATACCAGGCGCATTATAGTTGATTACCGCAGAAAATGTGCCGTCTTTCAGACGATCACAGGTGCTTTGTGCACCCCCACCCGAGGTGACGAAATAAACCTGGTCGGATTTACCTGCCTCTTTGATCGCTGCGCCCGTACCAACGCCCTGTCCGTCCCAGACATCAATCACACCGCAAAGGTCTGGATGCTGCTGCAATACTGTTTCAGTGATCGCACGGGCTTTGGTTGGATCCCAGTCAGCAGCCTGACTTGAAACAACTTCGATGTCAGGGTTTTCAGCGAAGACTTTTCGAATACCTTGGATCTGAAAATAGCTCACGCCGCCCGTCAAAACACCTTGCACCAACGCTACTTTATGCGAGGTGTCGGTCCCTTTGCCGCATTTTTTCAACATCATATTTGCAATCTGTTCACCAAGCGCGATGTAGTCAGGTCCAACAAAAGCATCTGTTTGAACCGCACCTTGCATGTTCATTTGAACAACAATGATACCTTTTTTGTTCGCCTGCTTTAGAAGTCTGGCAAGAGACTGGGTATCTGGATTTTGAGTCACGATTACATCCGGGCGTTCTGCAATCAGGGATGTCATTCCCTGAGACATCGCATCGGTGCTCCAGTTTGGATCCTGTAACGAAAACTCCATGCCATATTTTGCAGCCTCGGTCTTGATCACGCCGCCCCAGGCCTGTGCCAGGTCAAAACCTGTCGAAATTGGCAGATAGGCAATTTTCTTGCCTTTAAGGGATTCAAGTGCCGGCCCCCGAAACGGATCATTGAGCTCCTGAGCCTTTGACGTAAAAGATCCGAAAGCCACAGACGCCAGTGTTGCAACCGCAAGGCCGTAATGAAGAATAGATCGCATGTTTTTCTCCCTGTTAAGATCTGTTAGTTTGTTGTTCTGTTTTTATTATTGTTGGGTTGCATTAGATGTCACCCTGCTGCCCAGTCTGTTCATCTCTCGGATTGATGATGCTGTCTGCAACCACGGCCAGTAGCAGGATCACGCTTTTTATTACATTTTGCAGGGTGTATTGGATGTCCATGATTGTCATGCCGTTGACCAAAACGCCAATCAGCAAGGTTCCAACAATGACATTGCGCACGTTACCGCGACCACCACTCAGGCCAACACCACCGAGAACTACGACCAGAATAACGTCGTAGATCATGTTTGAATTAACCACGCGTGTGTTCATCGCCTGAACAGACGTGGACGTAATAACACCCGCGATAAAGGCAATGCCTCCGGCAATCACATATTGCGAAACCAGCATGGGGCGTACCGAAATACCGGTAATACGAGCTGCGGCCAGATTGTCACCAATTGCGTAGATAAAGTGGCCGGGTTTGGTGTAGCGCAAAAATAAGTAAATCAAGAGCACCAATATTGCTGCCAGAATAATGGGCATTGGAATACCAAGAAAACGTCCTTGGCCCAGCTCCAGAAGCCATCCAATGTCAGAAGGCAGGTACACAACATCCGTTCCGGTAATCAAGTGAGCCCGGCCAAAGCCGTAAATCAGGGTTGCCATGGCAAGAGTAGCAAAAAGCGGCGGTATTTCTGCATATGCGATGAGAATACCGCTGATCAGACTCATTCCAAGGGCAAAGAGTAGCCCGACCGTAAGCGCTCCTGTGACCGGCATACCGTTATTCATCAACTGGATCGCCCAGGCGACAGAAATGGCCATATTGGCCACAAGTGACAGATCAATCCCTCGTCCGAGCACCACCACAAGCATGCCAAGCCCCAGGATCCCGAGGACGGACACGCTACGAACCAATGCCAAGATATTATTCGTGGCCAAAAAATTGTTGAGTGTGGCTGCAAATAGAACAAACAGGCAGATGGTCAGCAGAAAGACAATTCTCTCCTGATTAAGATGTCGGGCAAAACCTTCAAGCTTCATGAGCGTTCCCTCTTCTCATCATGCCCGATAGGTTTACCTTCGCTCATCATCCCGAGTTTTTGTTATTCGGAGAGCAACTATCTTTGTGCCACAATGTTTATTTTTCTAATTTAAAGAAAGGATAGATAAGGCTTTCCCATAATGAAATTATCAATTTTCTCTACTCGCCATATAAAAATGTTCTACAACTCCTACGAAACAACTTACTTCATGGAGATTTTGCTGAATTACTGCAACAAGTGCGTTGCAGCGGACACATTCCTTGGCAAGCAATGGAGTTTTGAACATCATGGATCCCGTTTCAAATTGGGACGGAACCCTAAATGACAGAATTATAAAATCACAAGGCTTTGGGAATTCTTTTATCGGGAAGCAGCGCCTGTATTGCTTTATCTATTTTTTGCCAAAGCTCATCGGTAGAGCAATCTGTTATTTCTGTCTCAGCAATGTGGTCTAGGAGCTTGGGAGGAAGGACAATTGTCTTCAGAACTCCAGAAGGGACAGGAGCTGTTTTGTCATGAGGCTTAGCCGCCACACTATCATCTTTAACAGTATCAGTTTCAGGTACTGTTAAACTAAAGTTTGATTTTCTTTGTTTCTGGGGCTCACCCATGCGCGGGTGGGCGCTTATAAGTGAAAGGTGCCTATCACCTTCTATTCGCCGCAAATCGTCGTAGTAGCGCCTTAAACTTGCCTCAGAGATCCCGAGCAACTGACAGGTAACCCTGTTGGATGGCCATACGGAAGCCTTTCCCTCTTTCACCGCTGCCATATTCAGGAAGGCCACATAGAATTGAAGAAGGTCCCTCTCCTGTGCCGATAGCTCCGGGAGCCCCCAAGCAATAGCTTTTTGTATTTCATATCCAGACAGACCCTTCGGGCCCTCTCTTGGAAGAGGTTTTATTATGGGTGTTTGTGTGACGGCTCGTTTTGCGAAGCCGGGTCGATTGGTAAATTCCTGTTGCTCAATCTGCTGCACATCATCCAAAACCAAAAAACTGCAGAGAAGGAGGTTTTGTTACCTGGCTATCTGCTTATACGTGGCGCTCTCCCCACTCATACATCACTGAGCGGCACAAACTGTTAATAGTTTGGTTCTCTTTCTGAACTGATGCGACAAGTTATTGGAGCCAGCCCCATTGGGCCCCTATTATCGGGGTCTTGTCGGTATTGTTATTTTGATTTTGTGTAAGTTTTTTGTGGCCCCTTTTTCTGATGACACGCGGTCTGCTTGATTTTCTCACCAGAGACTTCACATGCCAATAAAAAAGGGCTCGCCCTTTTGAGAGGACGAGCCCTTTTTTATTGGTTGCGGGGGCCTGCAACACCTTTTGCAGACTTTACAAGGCCTACCTATAAATACTAACATACATGCAATTATAATGTACCAGATTTCACAAAACGTTCAGAATTTGAGCGGTGCTTGCACAGCTCAACCATATGAATTTTCTATGAACTCTGCCAATTTACCGTCAGGCCATTTTGTAAATCATTATGGGTAGATCCGGCCACGGGGTCCCCCGTCCGCAGAATGTAGAAAATTCCATTCAGAATAACCCGGTCATCCCGTCGATCCGGACCGCGCCCTGTTTGCGGAAGCAAGGGCTGCATAACTCTCCATTCTTCATCACTCCGATCAAAATGCGTCATGCAGAACTTCTCTTAAAGGAGATATGAATCACTAATCACATCTATAAATCAAGAACATCAATTGGGCTCACACCCTAGAAAACCAACCACGTGGCACCTCTGGCCTCATAATCTGAAAGTAACTGGTGCTACCCCGGTTTTCCTCTCCAGCGTAATTTCACAACCAACAGAACGGACCAAGACCCATCGTGTATTTGAACCTTCTTCAAGCAGTGATGCGGCCTCGGCACCAAAAAAGAATGGGATGCACCACAGGGTGCTGTTGAAATTTAGAATTGGAGATAAAAAGCCATGAGCACTGAAACAAATCAGGTAACCGTTGAAACCCTCGCTGCTTTTTCTGACGCTTTTAACCGTCACGACGCGGAAGGTGTTTTGTCTTATATGACTCAAGATTGTGTTTTTGACGCTGCCGGAGGTCCGGATGTTTTTGGCACTCGTTTTGTTGGTCATGAAGCGGCCGGGCAGGCCTTTAAGGGGGTTTTTGAGACCTTCGCCGATGCCCGGTGGGAAAACGGTGTTCACTATATCCTTGGTGACCGTGGGGTTTCTGAATGGATCTTCACTGGCACCAAAGCCGATGGCTCTCGCATTGAAGCCGAAGGCGTCGATCTCTTCACTTTTCGAGATGGCAAAATCGCAAGCAAGCGTGCCTTCCGCAAAGACCGCCCTCTCCTGACGGCAGAATAAAGCCGTCACAACAAGAAATTTTGTCTCTGCAGTAAAATGGAGGGTTCGATGGATACCCACACGCAAAACGCTCATGCAACCCGAGTGCCTTATGATCCGCACTATGACCCGCTACGCGGGGGTATCCCGGATCACAACCAAGATTACGCCCCGACTTACTGGGTAGCAACTGGCGGCGATGCCCCCCAGGATGACGGCCCCATCTTCCAAGATATCGATGTAGATGTCGCCGTCATCGGCTCGGGTTTTACCGGCCTGGCTTGCGCCTTATTTCTGGCCCAGGAACACGGCATCAAAGCCCATGTGTTAGAAACCAATGGGGTCAGCTGGGGCTGCACCAGCCGCAATGGCGGGCAGGCGCAAAATAACTCCGGCCGCCTCAAACGGTCACAATGGGTAAAAAAATGGGGTATCGATACCGCCCTCAAGCTCCACAAAGAGATCGAAACGGGTTTTGAGACCTTCAAAGAGCTGAGCAAAGACATCGAATGTGATGCCATTGCCAAGGGGCACCTCTACGTGGCCCACCGGCCCAAGGTGATGGAAACCCTGGCTGACGAAGTCGACCTGATGAACAAGACCTTTGGCTACAAGGCACGTATGATCAGCAAAGAAGAACTCCAATCGGATTTCGTCAACGAAGCCAACGCTCATGGCGCCATGCTGGAGCCCGCCGGTATCGGCGTCCACCCCATGAAGCTGATCTATGGCTATATGCGTAAGGCACAGGCTTTGGGCGTTAAGGTCCACACCTCCAGCCCGGTTGCCGGATGGGAAACCATTAACGGTGTTCATCATTTACGCACCCCTGGCGGGATCGTTCGGGCTCGCGCAGTTGCTGTCGCCACCGGCGGATATACCAGCCAGACATTGCACAAAAGCTTGCGCAATCGGATCATGCCGATCTTGTCCAACAATATGGTGACCCGCAAACTCACCGATGAAGAGGTCAAGGCCTGTAACTTTAAGACCGATATCATTATTACCGACACCCGGACCCTACGTCATTACTACCGCCTTCTCCCCGACGGTCGTCTGCAGATTGGCAGCCGCAGCGCCATTACCGGCGCCGATGCCTCCAACCCCAAACATCTGGCCCGTTTGATCGCCAGCAAAGATGCCAAGTTCCCGGCTTTGAAAGGGATCGACATCGATTATTCTTGGTGGGGTTGGGTCGACGTGAGCCATGACATGATGCCGCGTATCGTCCAACCGAACAAGAAGGACAGCATCTTTTACGCCCTAGGGTATGGCGGGAACGGGGTCATGTATGCGGCCCACGCCGGTCGCCGTATGGCTGAGCAGATCGCGGGTAAACCCTCTCCTCAAGACATACCTTTTTATGGCGATCAATTACCGGGAGAGATTTTTGCCCCCTTCCGCCGGATTGGGCAACGCTTCCTCTACCAATGGTACGGGCTCCAGGACAACTACCTGTAATCCCGAAAGGGAGCTCTCCTCCGAAGCTTCTCCTCCCAAGGCTTGCCTGCGGTTTCGTTTTCTTACAAATACCAAGAAACCGAAACCGCAAGGTTCTCTTCGCGGGAAAAGAACTTGAGGACGCTATACCCGATCAACGCAAAGACGTTATGCGATTAGGAAATTAAAGAGATGAAACTTACGATTAATGGACAACCGCTGACCTTTCCTGCCCCGCTAAACGTCGGTGAAGTCCTACAACACGTTGGCTACATGGCTAACAAAGTTGCTGTTGAGTGCAATTATGAAATCATCCCAAGATCCGCCTACGGAAAAGTCCAGTTAAACGACGGCGATCAATTGGAGATTGTCCACTTTATTGGCGGTGGCATGCCCGATGACGCCTCATCGGCAGGGGGGGATAAATCAGAGGATCTCATTATCGCGGGACGCCGTTTTAAAAGCCGCCTCATTACTGGGACTGGAAAATACACTACATACGAGCTAAATGCAGAGGCTGTAAATGCATCTGCGTGTGAAATTATCACAGTTGCTATACGCCGGGTCAATTTGACCGAACAGGATGAGCCCCTGCTCATCGATTACCTGGATCCGACAAAATATACTTTCATGCCCAACACAGCCGGTTGCTTCACGGCAGAAGACGCCCTTCGCACACTTCGGTTGGCTCGTGAGATCGGCGGCTGGGATTTGGTTAAACTCGAGATTCTCGGGGACAAGAAAACCCTATATCCCCGCATGCCCGAAACCTTGGAAAGCTTGAAGATCCTAATCAAGGAAGGTTTCGACGTTATGGTCTATTGTTCTGACGACCCTAACTATTGCAAAGCCTTAGAAGACGAAGGCGCCTGCGCCATTATGCCTCTGGCCGCCCCCATCGGCTCTGGCCTGGGCATTCTCAATCCAGTCAATTTGCGCATAATCAAAGAAAATGCCTCCGTCCCTGTCATCGTTGATGCAGGTATCGGCACCGCGTCCGATGCCGCCCAAGCGATGGAACTGGGCTGTGATGCGGTCATCATGAATACCGCCATTGCCGAAGCCGGGGACCCGGTCCGCATGGCCCGCGCCATGAAACATGCCGTCTTAGCCGGGCGCGATGCCTACCTCGCTGGGCGGATGCCTAAAAAAGTGTACGCCGACCCCTCCAGTCCCCTCGCCGGACTGATTTGACCTGCACAAACCGTTAGTAATTCAAGAAGGTTACCGCTATGAAACCCTTTGATGATTTAGTCGCAAGAGCTCAAGGAAAACCGAAGCACGTTGTTCTCGCCGAAGGCGAGGACCCACGGGTTATCGAGGGGGCTATCCGCGCCGTGGACGGCGGTCTGGCGAAAGTGACTCTTCTCGGCCGTCAAGAGGTAATCCAAGAGCTCCTTAAAGGACAAGGCAACTATGACGAAAGGGTCGAAATTATTGACCCCACGACGTCAAGTTTTGCCGACGCATTTGTCCAAGAACTGGTCGCCCTGCGCAAGCACAAAGGAATGAACGAAGAAACTGCTCGTAAGCAAATCCAACTCCCTCAGAACTTCGCCAATTTGATGGTTCATTTAGGCCATGCCGATGGTTCAATCGCCGGCGCTCAATTGACGACCTCCGATGTGGTGCGCTCGGCCATCCAAATTATCGGGGTCGACAAACGCTACTCGATGATATCCAGCTTTTTCATCATGATGCTCTGCGAACCGTTTCACGATTTAAAAGGAGCCTTGATCTTTTCCGATTGCAGCCTCGTCGTGGATCCCGACGAAAACGAACTTGCCCAAATTGCGGTCGCTGCAGCCGATAGCGCGACAACACTTTTGAAGCTCGATCCCCGTATCGCCCTGCTCTCTTTTTCTACCAAGGGCAGCGCTAGCCACCCCCATGTCGACAAGATAACCCAAGCGGCGGATCTGATCGAAAAAGCGCGCCCCGACCTGCTCGTCGACGGCGACCTCCAACTCGACGCCAGTTTAGTGCCGACGGTGAGCGAACGCAAAGCCCCGGATTCAGAAATCGCTGGTCGCGCCAACGTTTTAATCTTCCCGGACCTCGATGCCGGTAATATCGGCTACAAAATGGCCGAGCGTATCGGCAAGGCCAAAGCCATTGGTCCGGTTTTGCAGGGCTTGGCAAAACCCGCAAATGATCTGTCACGTGGGTGCGACAGCGACGCTGTCTTTCGCATGATCGTCGTTACGGTGGTTCAGGCCCAGGCCGCAGACAACTAACCGTTCATGATGGCAGAAAACATACCCCACAGCACTCACACCATTTATCAACCCCAAGTGGATTAAGAAAATGATAGATACCGTTGCAAAATACGGAACGAATAAATACAATAAATTAACCCGTTTATTCCCCGGCCTTGCCATCTGTCTTGTGATCGCTGCGGCGGCCCAATTCCTCTCTGATCACTACGGGGCACCACAGATGCTTTTTGCCCTTCTCCTGGGCATGATTTTTCATTTTCTGATGGAGAACGCCAATTGCCGCCCCGGCATTGAATCCGGTGCCAAAATCGTCTTGAGAACTGGCGTTGCCCTGCTGGGTCTGCGTATTACGGTGGATCAAGTGGTTGGACTGGGCCTGGCACCGGTTCTATGGGTTTCCAGCGGCGTTTTCCTAACCATTGCCAGCGGCATTTTCATGAGCCGCTTTTTCGGAAAATCCGGTCGATTTGGCGTCTTAAGCGGAGGCTCTGTCGGTATTTGCGGCGCATCCGCAGCATTGGCAATTTCCTCCGTCATGCCCAAAGACAAGCAGTTGGAACGCAATACGATTTTTGTTGTCCTCACGGTTACGACTCTGTCGACCATTGCCATGATCGCCTACCCGATCATCAGCACGGCCCTTGATCTTTCGCCGGAGGATGCGGGTATGTTCCTCGGCGGTACGATCCATGATGTGGCTCAGGTTGTCGGGGCTGGCTACAGTCTGTCGGATACCACCGGAGATGTGGCCACCATCATCAAACTCTTTCGTGTGTCTCTTCTGGTGCCTGTCGTATTTGTCATGGGCATCGCCTTTCGTCGGATCGCCCGCAAGGAAAATGGGAGCGTGGATATGGAAAACAGCAAACTTCCCGTACCGCTTTTCGTCATTGGCTTTTGTATTCTGGTGGGCATGAACAGCATGGGCCTCGCCCCTGCCGTGATACGCGACCCTCTAATTGTCGCTTCCGGCTGGTGTTTAGTCACGGCAATTGCTGCACTTGGCGTCAAAACGTCCTTAAAATCTCTTTTTGAAGTCGGTTTTGCCCCCGTTGGCGTCATGATTGCCGAAACAATTTTTCTCGCCTCTTGGGTTCTCATCGGCCTGAAGTACGTTCTCTAGGATAAAAGATAAGAAATTTGGAAGAGGAATTTCATAGTAATAGACGCCTGCCACCCTATATTTCTGTCGAGGTTGAGATCGATCCGGAGAGTGAAATCATCGTCGCCCTCGGTTCTAAAGAACGACTGGCCAATATAGACTTTTATGCCCACATGGTTGATTTTACCGCTTCCACGGCTTTTGGATCTTCTTAGATCTGGCCTATGCCGAGATCTATTTTGGCGACCAGCCGCCTCCGTCCATTCTTCATGTCAGTGAGGCCAAAGACATTACCATTGAGTTCATGTCGATCAGTAAAATCTACAATATGCCCGGCTGGCGCATTGGCTTTGCCGCAGGGGACAAGAAGCTCATCGGCGCTTTGCCCCGAAATTCTCTGCTACATACTCTACTCCCTTCTGACATAGGCTCAGAAAAGATAAAAGGCGTTATTGAAAATGAACCCGAAATTCGGCTTTAGGCCACTTCCCTTTAGGGAAGCGGCACTATCAGGGTTGGCACGCGGGAACGACGCAGGACACTCTTGGCAACGCTGCCTAAGAACGTATGGGTCATTCCTTTTTCGTGCGCGCCCATAATGATTAAATCACAGCCCAATTTGACGGAGCTTTTAAGAATTTGCTCGGCGGGATAGGACTCAATGACATCGATCGATTTGATTTGATCCCGAATGCTCTGATCCTCCCCGGGTAGCTCGGCAAAAAAATCATCATAACACTTATCGAGGTGCGCCTTGGCGTTAACCTTGCGATCATCCAACAGATTACGCCGTTGCTCCGAATTCATAATATAAGACTGAATGGCGACGAGCGCATCGGTCGGCAGTTCAACAATGACATGCAGAACATGAATATCCGCCTTGGTAATTTTCGCCAGGTGAGCCGCATGCTTAAAGGCGTAAATCGCGTTCTGGGAAAGATCCGTACAGTATAGAATTTTTGAAACAGTTCCGTCCATTTTAGATATCCTTTTTAAAAAACCTAATAACCAAAGACGCGGGGCAGCCACAGCGTTATTTGGGGGAAGAAAGCGATGATGAAAACCGCCATCACCGAGGTGAACGCAAAGGGCAAGGCGCGCAGGCTGATTTCTTCAATGCTGATGTTTGATATCCCCGACGCCACGAAGAGGTTTTCCCCTAAGGGCGGCGTTTGGAAACCGATGGCAAGGCTGCAAACCATGACAATCCCGAAGTGCACCGGATCAATGCCCAGGTTGTAGGCAATCGGCAGCAGAACCGGCGTCAGAATGAGAATGGTTGCCAAGGTTTCCATAAACATACCGACGAACAACAGAAAGGCGATCAAGACAAACCAGATAAGATAAATGTTGTCAGTCGCACTTAAGAGCGATTCCGCAATAATGGCGGGGATTTGATTTTCCACCAGCAGGCGTCCAAATACCGTTGCCGTGAAGAGAATCAACAACACCCGCCCGGTGAGCCATGTGGTAGCTTCAAGACCGTTAAACAGATCAGGCAAGCGAAGTTCTCTGTGGATAAAGATCCCGACAAACAAGGTGTAGAAAATGGCGACAATCGCAGCCTCGGTTGGGGTAAAGAAGCCTGTGTAGATACCACCCAAGATCACCAAAGGAGCAAGCATAGACCAGAAGCCGTCTTTAAATGCAGCTTTGATTTTTGTAATATCCCAGCCATCTGTCGTACCACGATATCCATACCGTTTACACAGCAGGTAGTTCATGATCAGCAGGCTGATTGAAATCACTAGCCCTGGCATGAAACCGGCAATAAACATCTTGGGTATAGAGACCGATTGGAAGCTACCATACTTGGCGATGGCCTCAGCTGGCGGTTGCATGCCAAGGGCTGCAATACCAAAAATCACCATAGGAATAGAAGGCGGAATAACCACACCGAGACCACCGGACGAGGCCGTAATCGCCGAGGCATAACCCTTATCATAACCACGCTTTACCATAGCGGGGATCATCAGCATTCCGACAGCGGCTGTAGTGGCCGGACCGGAACCTGAAATAGCGCCAAAAAACATACAGGCCAAAACCGCAGCAGCCGACATACCTCCGGTAAAGGGACCTGCAAAGCTTTCCGCCAAGGTCACAAGACGTTTCGAAATTCCGGCGGCTTCCATTAAAGCGCCAGCGAGAATAAACGAAGGCAAGGCCATCAGCGGGAAAGAGCTCACCGAGGTGAAGGCGATTTGTACAAACTTAATCGGATTTTCATCGATATAAATAAATGAAATCAGAGCGGATGTTCCGAGCGCGACCGTAACCGGTGCACCAATTAGCAAAAGAGTCAGGAACGATCCAAAAAGAACGGCTACAATTGAGACTTCCATGTCAAAAATCTTCCATCTTTATTTTTGTGCGGGATCGTCGGAGCCCATGACAGGTTCAATTTCAACCTTGTCCGGATCTTTGATATCAATGCCTTTGACCAGCTTGTAATAATTCACCTGAACGATACGGATGGACATCAAGCTAAAGGCAATGGGAAGCACCAAATAGATATACTTCATGGGCACACCGAGGGTCTGAGATTTCCAGAACAGATTCATTTTATGGAAAACAAAATCGTAGCTGAGATAGATAAAAACCCCGTTGAAAGTCAGCCAAATCAAATCAGAAAAAGTTTCAATCCATTTGATCATATGGCGAGGTAGAAACCTGAATTGAAAAGTCACGCGGTTGTGGGCCGACATCTTGGCCGCATAACTGGCACCGAAGAAGACAAACCAGACGAATAGATAGGTGGCAAGCTCCTCACTCCAGGAAATGGAGTAACCAAACAGTTCACGCGACAGGATTTGAGCAAATAGAATGAGGACAAAGACGGAAAGCAACGCTCGGCAAAGATAGCTTTCGATATTATCCATGAAACGCCATATTTGGGTACGCATATCAAGGCTCCTAAAAAGTACGCTGTCACGGGTTACAGGCTTCTTCTGAGGCAAAAAAAGGCATTGGGTGAAGGCCACTCAATGCCTTGATTAGGTGCAGCCTTAGCGGCCTAGTATTGATAGTACGCGGTCAAGCTTATCTTTGCCGCCGATGCTGTCGTAGAACTTAGGCCATACAGCTTTGGTTGCTTTTTCGATGAATTCTTTTTCGCCATTGGCCGGATCATGAATTTCCATGCCTTTGGCTATCAGGTCTTTCTTGATGGAAGCTTCTTTGTCACGCAAGAACTGTTCACTGTGGGCGGTTGCTGCTTTACCAGCTTCGAGAACAGCTGTTTTGTCGCCATCAGACAGGCTCTGGAAGACGGATTCACTGACAATTAGCGGCTCAATGGAGAACAGGTAACGAATGTTGGTGATGTATTTTTGAACTTCGTTGAACTTCATGGCGTGGACGGTGATGTAAGGGTTGTCCTGGCCGTCAACCACCCCCTGTTGCAGAGCTGTGAAAGTTTCAGACCAGGCCATTGGCGTGGCGTTGATGCCCCAGGACTTGTATGTGTCGAGCATGATTTCGTTTTTTGGCACCCGGACAGTCACCCCTTTAAGGTCGGCAACAGTCTTGATCGGCTTCCTGGAGTTGGTGAGCACGCGGAAACCCGAGTAAGCCCAGCCGATGATGCGAACACCGGCGTCACGGATAGTATTTTCAATCAGCTCTTGACCAATTTCACCTTGGGTCAGTTTGACGGCTTCATCCAGACTTTGAATAACGTATGGTAGGGTAAAAACACCTACCGTGGGAGAGAACGGTGTCACGTTGTTGATGGCGAGGATTGAAAAATCCAGAGTGCCTATGGAGGCATCATTAACCGTATCCTGTTCACTACCAAGCTGCCCATTAGGAAACAACTTTACCTTGTGTTTACCATTGGCGCGGGCTTGCAGTTCTTCTGCAAACTTCGTTCCCAGTTCCCATTGGGTGCCACCAGCGGCATCTCCAACTGCAACTTTAAAGGTTTTGGCATAACCACTTGTTGTAGCAAAAGCCATTACACTTACAGCGACACAGGTAGCCACTGAAAACTTACGTATCAAACTCATAAAAACCTCCATTAGTTAGTATAAACTGCGCCTTCAGTTAGCGTCTTTTTTTGCTATAGTGACTGTAAATGGACGGAATTAAATTGGTTAGGACCAGATGGGCTGAATCAACCGAGCCAGTATGCTGCACCGCAACAAACATGTTGATTGAAATTGATACCCCCCTATTGTTTGACTTCTCCAGTTGGTTAAAACTAAAATATTATGTGAACGTCCAACTTAATTGATTAATAATTATAAATCAGTTTGAGGGAAAAGCTTTGGCCGCACGTATCACCGACATTATGTGGAAACAACAGTTTATCCGGTTTGCCAATGACGGGGTAAATCTACAAGCCCAAATCCGTCAAATGATGGTTTCCGCAATTCTTGATCGCATGCTTTCGGCCAACAATCCCATTATTTCAAGCCGCAAACTGGCCCAGGAATTGGGTGTTGGGAGAAATACAGTAGTTCTGGCTTATCAACAACTGGCCGATGAAGGCTATATTGTCGCCCGCGAACGCAGCGGATATTATGTTAATTTGGATATTTTGGAGGGCCATATCGCGCCGACGACAGACGCTTCCCTCCATGAAAACCCAAAACCGAATACTACCACCGACTGGCAAAGCCGATTGCAGTTTAAGCCCTCCCAGCAGAGAGTTATCATCAAAGAGGAAAATTGGCAAAAGTACCCCTACCCCTTTCTCTATGGTCAGTTCGACGCAAACCTTTTCCCAACGGCCAGCTGGCGGGAATGCTGCATGAAACTTTTGAGCGTCATGGAGATCAGAGACTGGGCCCCAGACCTGATTTCAGGCGACGACAGTTCTTTGATTGAACAGATCCGCGAACGGGTATTGCCTCGCCGGGGGGTTTGGGCGAACTCTGATGAAATTCTTATCACTGTCGGTGCCCAACAGGCCCTGTATCTCCTGGCTGAAATGCTGGTTGGGCAAGACACGGTGGTGGGCATTGAAGATCCCGGATACCCAGACATTCGCAACATCGTTGTCCAGCGAACCCAGCATAAAAAGGCCTTGCCAGTCGATGAGCACGGACTCATTTTGGATGAGGAAGTTGAGAGTTGTGATTACGTCTATGTGACCCCGAGCCACCAATGCCCAACTACGGTAACCATGCCTGTTGAGCGCCGTAATGAACTTCTTCACATGGCTAAAGAGCAGGATTTCATCATTATTGAAGATGATTATGAGAGCCAAAACAGTTTTTATGAGACACCCAATCCAGCGCTGAAAAGCTTGGATACGGATAACCGGGTGATTTACATCGGCAGCCTGTCAAAAAGCTTAGCGCCTGGGCTTCGCCTTGGTTTTATTGTCGCGCCGAAAGAACTTACCAGTGAAGTACGGGCCTTACGGCGCCTGATGGTACGTCATCCAGCCATATTCATTCAGCGATCTTTTTCCCTGTTTTTGTCTCTTGGCTTTTTTGACACCCTTCAGCGTCGTCACAACCAGGCATTTAAAGAACGGGCGGAAACCCTGGCGGCGGCACTAGAAAAACACATGCCCGAAGTTTCTTTCAATCCCATAATGGGCGGCGCATCCTGCTGGGTGTGTGGACCCAAGTGGTTGAAGTCTAGAGAGTTGGCAGCTGAGGCAGAAAAAGAGGGCATATTGATCGAACCAGGCGATATCTTCTTTATGGGAAAAAATGTACAGCGTAACTTTTTCCGCCTCGGTTTTTCTTCCATTGATACGGACAAAATCGAACCGGGCATTGCCGTCCTGGCTAACATCCTGCACCGGATGACACCTGCAACACTTAATTTGTCAGACCTCCCCACATAAGGACTGAATAGCCGAACAGACTTGATCGCTGGAGGGTAACCAAGAACATAAAACGGTCTCATCGGCATCACCGGCCTGCACCATTATGTTGGTAAATTGAATGGAGGACTCCATTCTCTGTTCCGCCCTTTCGCGAGTGAGACCACTGCCCTGCCGAGGCCTGTATAATGTGTCGGCATATTTCAAACAAAAAGGAGACTCCATTGGGCCTATAATATCAATGGGGACGGGAGCAAAAAAACCGAAGAACGTGTGTGTTCTCCGGTTTTTTACAATAAACCTTATAGGGAGGGTTGAACTTATGCTCCTTGTTGAGGGCGCATGTCTTTGGAGTCAATTCCGGCAACTACAACAGGCTTTTTCATCGCATCGCGACGGAAAGGCTCACCCAATTCTTGGTTCAGCAGAACCTCAATAAAGGTGGTTACACCATCTCTTTGCGCCCCACAGGCTTCTTCGAGCGCGTTGGTTAGTTCGGCCTGGGTGGTGACCACAACACCTTTAAGGCCACAGCCTTCAGCTACTTTGGCATAGCTCAGTTCAGGATCCAATTCGGTACCGACGAAGTTGTTATCGTACCAAAGTGTGGTGTTACGTTTTTCGGCACCCCATTGGTAGTTACGGAAGATCACCATGGTGATCGCCGGCCATTCTTCACGACCGCAGGAGGTCATTTCGTTCATGGAAATCCCGAAGGCACCATCACCAGCAAAACCAACCACGGGCGTATCCGGACAGCCAATCTTGGCGCCGAGAATGGCAGGAAAGCCGTAACCGCAAGGACCAAACAGACCCGGAGCTAGGTATTTACGCCCCTTTTCAAAGCTTGGGTAGGCGTTTCCGATTGCGCAGTTGTTGCCAATATCACTGGAAACAATAGCATCCTTCGGCATGCCATCTTGAATAGCGCGCCAGGCCATGCGTGGCGACATGCGATCAGAATCACGTTCACGAGCCTCTTCATTCCAACTGGTGCCGGGGTCGTCCTGCTCGTGGTTCATGCTGGAAAGCTCTTGCCGCCAGGCTGATTTCGTTTGATGGATCAGAGCTTTGCGCTCCTCACGTCCGGCATCCCCCGCAGTGGAGGAAAGCTGCGCCAGGATTTGTTCGGCGCTCAGTTTGGCATCGCCCTGGATACCAACCGTAACCTTTTTCGACAGACCAATGCGGTCGGAGTTGATGTCGACCTGTATGATCTTCGCGTCCTTTGGCCAGTAATCGATGCCATAACCCGGCAATGTAGAAAATGGGTTTAGGCGGGTGCCCAAAGCGAGAACAACGTCGGCTTTGGAGATCAACTCCATGGCGGCTTTCGAACCGTTGTAGCCCAGAGGACCAGCGGCGAGAGGGTGGCTGCCAGGGAAGGAATCATTGTGCTGATAACCACTACAAACAGGAGCATCGAGGCGTTCAGCCAAGTCTTTAGAGGCCTCAATCGCACCACCGATGACAACACCGGCACCATTTAAAATGACCGGAAATTTCGCTTCAGACAGAATTTTTGCAGCTTCACTGATCGCAGCAGCCCCCCCAGCAGGGCGTTCCAGGCGAACAATTTGAGGCAATTCAATGTCAACGACCTGAGTCCAGAAATCACGTGGAACGTTGATTTGCGCCGGAGCGGAACCACGGATCGCTTTTTCAATAACCCGGTTAAGGACCTCGGCCATACGTGAAGCATCGCGCACTTCTTCCTGATAACAAACCATATCGCGGAATAAAGCCATTTGCTCAACTTCCTGGAAGCCGCCCTGACCAATGGTCTTGTTGGCAGCTTGTGGGGTCACCAGCAACATGGGTGTGTGGTTCCAGTAAGCGGTTTTAACAGGCGTTACAAAACCGGTGATGCCTGGGCCGTTTTGGGCAATCGCCATAGCCATCTTACCGGTTGAGCGGGTATAGCCGTCACAAATCAGTCCGGCATTGGCTTCATGGGCACAGTCCCAAAAAGTGATCCCCGCCTTTGGGAAGAGGTCGGAAATCGGCATCATGGCCGAACCGATAATTCCAAACCCATGTTCAATGCCGTGCATTTGCAAAACTTTGATAAAAGCTTCTTCGGTGGTCATTTTAGTCATTAGATCAATGCTCCTGTGTTAATTCTCTAAGTTCCATTTTTTCCCAAACGCACGACGTATCACAACCTGAAGAAACCTCTAGGGCGAGATGAACTATTGTCCGTTCTATTGGTGGGGAACTTACGATGAGCAGGATGCCGGGGGTAGCACCAGTTAGTTTCTGGTTATAAGACCAGAGAGGATTTCTGTTGGCCTTCGGTTAGCAACAAACAATGAACGAAGATTTTTGCCCAAAGCGACAAACGCCAAACGCCGCCAACCCATGGGATTGACGGTATTTTTTTGGGTTGCGGGGGTAGGATTTGAACCTTCTGCCTTCTGGTAATAAACTTGACATACATATATATAACTTGTTGATATAATTACATAATAATAGGCAAAACTTTATAGTGTATAAACTTGTCAATTCATTGTATTGCGAATGTATTCGCATTACGGTATTTTTCTAAATGAATGAGATGTATGAAAGGCCTAGTCAAACTGATCCAATTAGAGAATTCACACTATCCTCGCATTTTGACGACCAAATCATCACTTGCCTTGGTCAGAAGAGCTGTATCGACACCGCAGGCAACAAAGACAAACCCCCAGTCGATATAGCGTTGTGCATCATCTGGATTTACCGATAGAATCCCCGGAGCCTTACCCGCCGACTTGATTGTCTGGGCAGCCTGTTTGATGGCGTCCTGCACTTCCGGGTGTGACGGATTTCCAAGATGCCCCATGGATGCTGACAGATCAGATGGTCCGATGAAAACGCCATCAACACCGGGCGTCGCAGCAATATCGGATAATTGAGATAACGCCTCCCCGGTTTCGACTTGCACCAGAATACAGATTTCATCATTGGCACGATGAAGATAGTCTTTTGTACGGCCGTATCCACTGGCACGGGTTGATCCTGCAACGCCTCGCAATCCCTCTGGTGGATAACGGCAACTTTTCACCGCTTCTGCTGCCTCGTCCGCAGATTGCACAAACGGCAACAGAATGGTCTGTGCTCCTATATCCAGTACTTTCTTGATCAGGACCCGGTCGTTCCAGGCAGGTCGTACCGCATGACTGGCAGTCCCCCCACTTGCTGCCTGCAGTAACGGAAATAATCCCGCGACTTCGACCGGTGAATGTTCCGTATCAAACAGGATCCAGTCAAAACCAGCATTCGCAATAATCTCCGCCCCGATAGGGCTACAAAGGCTCCCCCAGATTCCAAGCTGCGTTTCACCGGCCAGAATAGCCTTCTTGAACTGATTGTCCTGCATTGCTATGCCCTCTATACAAACTGAACGGCAACACCGCCAAGAGGACCGAAATCAGCATGCAACGTATCCCCCTTCTCTGCCCAGACTGGTCTGGTGAAGGATCCGGACAGCATCATATGTCCTGGCTCCAGCGTAATATCAAAAGGCGCCAGTTTATTCGCCAACCAGGCAACAGCCATCGCAGGATGCCCGAGTACACCGGCTGCCAAGCCCGTTTCTTCAATTTCTGAATTGCGATAGAAAACGGCCCCAACCCAGCGGAGATCAACGTCATCGGGACGAACCGGACGTCCGCCGAGCACGATCCCGGCGCCGGCGCCATTATCGGCAACGGTATCATAAATCTTGCGAGGGTTTTGAACACGCGCATCGATAATTTCAATGGATGGGATAACATACTCAGTCGCACGCAACACATCCACCAATCCGACATTCGGCCCTTTCAGAGGCTCTTTGAGAATAAAGGTCAATTCGGGTTCAACACGCGGCACACAAAAATCTTCGTGACGCACAATCGCCCCGTCATTGAGCAACATATCATCAAAAAGATATCCGTAATCGGGTTCATCAATTTGTGAGGAGGCTTGCATCGCCTTTGAAGTAAGGCCGATCTTATGACCAATAATCTTGGCGCCGGATTCTACTTTCTCGTCCGCCAGTGCGGATGAAATGGCATAGGAATCCTCAATCTCGATGTCTGGATAGGTCGTCGACAGCTGAATACAAGGCTTTTTGGTGCGATGCGCCTCGCGCAGGCTGGCAATAGCTTCAAGACGTTGTTCATTTGTGAGCATGGTGTTTTCCAGAAAACAGATGTCAGAGTTTCACGCAAACATTGCGCAGTTCAGTATAAAATTCCAGAGAATGCACCCCGCCTTCACGGCCAATACCAGAAAGTTTGGAGCCGCCAAAGGGTGTCCGTAAATCACGAAGGAACCAGCTATTGACCCAGATTATTCCAGATTCCATACGGCGGGCAACACGGTTTGCCTTACCGATATTTTCAGTCCAGATAGCACAGGCCAACCCGTAAGGTGAATCGTTGGCCAATCGAATACCTTCCTCTTCCCCTTCGAACGGAATAATCGAACAGCAAGGACCGAATATTTCTTCACGGTTGGTCCTAGCATCATGAGGCAATCCGGTCCAGATTGTCGGTTGTACCCAGCTACCACCGGACAGATCACGCCCTAAATCCGGAACACCGCCACCTGTCACAATAGTGGCCCCTTCATCGGCCGCCAGTTTGTAATAGGAAAGAACTTTTTCCTGATGTTCTTTACTGATAAGCGGTCCCAGATCAGTGCCCTCATCATAAGGCCGACCCAGTCTCAACCCTTCAGCCCCCTGTTTCAAGCGGGCAACGAATTCATCATAAATGGTTTTTTCAACATAGACTCTTTCTGTGCCGAGGCACACCTGACCGCAATTAGCAAAGACAGAGCGCATGGTGCCTTCAATAGCCTTGTCCATATCACAATCGGCAAAGACAAGCGCAGGGTTTTTACCGCCCAATTCGAAGGAAACGTCCCGGACACCGACCGCCGCCTTTTTCATAATCGCTTCACCGGTTTGCGTTTCCCCGGTAAAAGTGAGCGCATCGACACCCGGATGTTCCGTCAGAAATTCCCCGGCTGATCCCGGGCCAAATCCGTGTACAACATTATAAACACCTTTGGGAATCCCCACCGAGTTCATCACCTCACCCAGCAAAGTTGCCGTTGTTGGTGTTTCTTCTGATGGTTTGACAACAACAGTATTGCCAGCAGCCAGCGCCGGACCAACTTTCCAGGTCATCAGCAATAAAGGCAAATTCCAGGGACTGATAACCCCAATCACGCCTTTGGGGGCCCGGACAGCATAGTTGATGGCACCGTTCCCGTCAGGCGTATCCAGTTGGAAACTCTCGGTCGGGACATTTTTGACAACATCTGCAAAGACTTTGAAATTAGCAGCACCTCGCGGAATATCGATATGGCTGGCAATAGACTTCGGTTTGCCGGTATCCAGTATTTCAGCTTCGAGAAAATCATCGAAACGCTGATTGATCCCATCAGCGACAGCATGAAGTAGATCGCACCGTTCTGCGGTTGCCATCTGCCCCCACTCACCATCCAGAGCTACCTGCGCCGCTTTGACTGCAGCATCGATTTCTTCCACACCTGCTTCGTGAACAGTACTGATAAAACCACCATCTACCGGAGAGTAGTTTTTAAAGGTTTTATTATTTTTGCCAGCCACAAATTCACCAGCGATGAAGTTCTTTGTCTCGGCGTTTTCAGTGGCAAGTGCGGGCGATGTCGCTTTCGCAGTCATCTAGTTACCTCGTTTTCTTGTATGATCTTTTATCCCCTTGCAAGGGAAAGCTGCATTTCAACGGCAAGCCGGGATAAACCGGTAGAAGCGCGGAGGAAAGCGGATGGCCTTCCCCCGCCGTTGTGATCAGGTATATACGTCTGTAAATTCGCCTGCTTCTTCACCTGAATGATAGAAGATGCCACGCCACAGATTATCTTCGGACCAGGTTATTGTCGGCATATCCGGCTGCGCAAGATATCCCAGGCCTGCAAACATTTCGTTGCGGTTGCCAGATGGGTCAAAGAAATAGGTCGTCGATCCACGGGTAATACCATGGCGCTGCGGTGTCACATCGATCTTGACCTTGTTTTTAGCCAGAACATCAGCTCCTTTGAGGACGTCATTCCATTCATCAAGGAAGAAAGCGGCATGATGTATTCCCATACGTTCACCACCAACCAGCGCGATGTCATGCGGCGTTGATGTCCGGAACATCCAGGCAGCAGCCTGAATATCGCCATCCGGTCCGACCATCACCTGTTCGCCGAGATGAAAATCCAGCGCTTCGTTCAGGAATTTCGAAGTTTCCGCGACTTTATTGACGCCAGCTTCCGGGTTCAATTCGCACATTAAAAGCACATGATCCAGCCAGTGAACAGCCGCGCCTTTAAGGCCATCGGGCCAAGGATCAGGATTTGTTACACCAACCGCCTTTCCTAGTGTTTTCTTCTCGGCATAGAGGAACATCTGATGACCGCTGGGCATATTAAATTTCAATGCCCGGCCACAATTGTGCAGAGTGCCAGCGCTCACTTCTTCAACGGAAACACCCCAATCCTCGATGCGTTTTCTTAAACTGTCCAGATCACTGTCATGCTCCACTTTATAGGCGACGTGGTTCATACCGGCCCGATCGTCCCGGGACAGGATAATCGAATACTGATCCCACTCATCCCAGCCTTTCAGATACACATTGCCAGCGCTGTCCTGATCAGTTTTGATCAGTCCCAACACACCTTCATAATGCTTTAATGCAGCCTCCATATCCAGGACACGCAGATTAACATGACCAATTCGCATTACACCCATTTGATTAGCTCCTTCCCTCTATTTCCTGCGCCCCCTTTGACGCCTGTTTTTCGTTAGATAAAACCGTATTTCTTTCTTGTTACGGCCTTGTTCAGTTTCCCAATGACACTGACCGTAATATCCGTCTGTGGATAGGTACGGCACGCAAGCACAATGCCTTCCTTTTCTTCTTCGGCAGATACATGCTCGCGGCTCATTGTGTCCGTGTGGTAACGACCGGACAAAACCCGGACTTTGCAAACTCCGCACCCACCGCCATGGCATCCTGACGGAATACCCCGACGGCCCAGGGCCTCCATTGCTTTTAAAATAACCTGACCGTCGTCGCAGAAAAACTGCTCGCCAGTATCATCAACCGTTACCTGATGCTTCAAATCTGTCATATGAACTACGGCATCCATCATCTAGATCTTTCTGAAGAGCGGACTGCGGGTTTTAGACTGCGCGTCATCTGCTTCAGTGAGAAATTTCTCCATATAGATATGTTTTTCGAACAGCCGACCGTGCATCAGAGATGTAACGCAGGCGTCAATCATCGGTGGTGGCCCGCACAGATAGGCTTTATGACCTTCGAAATGATTGTCAAAACACCGTTCCGCAGCTTCATGAACAAATCCGGCTTCTCCCTCCCATCCATCATCTCCGTTGGATGCAGACAACGCTGGTATATAGGAGAAGTTTTCATATTTACGGGCGAGTTCCTGAAAAAGGTCTCGATAATATAAACCTTCTTGCTCACGTGCACCGTAAACCAGTGAAATTGGCTTTTCCCATCCCTGTTCGAGGAGATCCAGGATCATCGATTTTGGGCTCGATAATCCTGAACCCCCTGCCAGGAATATTATTGGATCCGGTGCTGATTTGCGGACAAAAAACTGACCATATGGGCCTGTAAACTCCAGACGATCACCGACTGAAAGCTGTTCGTGTAGCCAGGTTGTTGCTTTGCCGCCTTCGACCAGACGCACATGCAATTCGATCAAATTGGGCTCAGTTGGAGAATTGGCCAGTGAAAAAGCACGCGCGCCTTCAACCCCGGGTACATTCAGGTTGATATATTGACCTGCCTGAAACGTAATGCCGTTTCCCGGCAGCTCCAGCCAAATTCCTTTGATATCAGATGTCAGGTCTTCAATCCGGGTAACTGTGGCGGTAAAATCTTCAACGGGGTGATGTTCGGCATCCGGATCTTCATCGATTTCCGCTTCTATTTCGATATCCGAGCATAAAGTGGCTGAGCAAGCCAGGGTTTTACCTTCTTCCCGCTCGAAATCCATCAGGGCAAAGAGCGACGCATCCCCATGATCAACATCGCCTTCCAGAACCTCAACCTTACAGGTGCCGCACAAGCCATGCACACAGGCATGTGGAAGATAGACCCCGGCACGCAGGCAGGCGTCGAGGATTGTCTGATCTTCCTCAACATCCAATTCTACGCCAATAGGTTCAACAGTAAGACGATACATCTCAGCCCCTCATTCTCGTTACAAATTTACAGCCAACCTGCTCTCTAGCTACAGGATCCCTGCGGCCCGCTAAGACCAGGAGTCCAGAAGCGCAATAGTGATTTGTGTCGAAAACCGTTTTCGCCCAGAGATTTTTCCGGATCCGGGGTAATTTGCTTGCCATCAAGCTCCCATTTTACTGCAGACCAATCGATTTTCTCATAATCTGGATGCATACCGTAAAAAGTCGGAAGGATTTCCTGCAGGATCGCACCAAAAGGCATCCCTTCTGGAAAAGGAAAAGCCAGTGCCGCACAAAAGCTCAAGTGGTCTTCCCAATGGATATAGGTGAGCCGGTTACCATGGAAATTTTTCTCCAGGTCACGGGGTTCGATATCATAATCATTTAACGCGACGACAGCCATCGTCTTCTCCCTTTTCTAAAATGTTCTCCGGGTTCAGGTCCCTTTTCCTGAACCCGTTGATCCTGAACTTACTCTGCGGCGGCGGGGTGACGGCCCGCCATCCATGCATTCCACATCTGTTCCTCAGGAGAGCCGTGATAATCCATGTTATCAGCGCCCATATTCAGATGGTACCATTTGAGAACATCCTCGATCTCGGCACCGCCGCAATTGCCCTGGAAGATTTGATGAACCGGAAGCCATGACTGAGCATATTTCTCAGGCTCATTGTCAAAAATATCCTTACAGCCATCTGAACAGAAGTGATAGGTATCGCCCTTATGTTCGCTTGACCGGAAGCAAATTTTGCTTGGATCATCCGGCTCGGAAAAGCCCATGGGGATCTGACAGAGCGTACAGAGCTGCGGCAGAGCATTATTGTAAAATCGATTTCCAGATTTCGCCATATCCGCCCACATGTCATACCGTGGACGATAGTACTTATCGAATGTGTTCGGATATTTTTCAGACAGCCAGGCTTTATGCTCGTCATCCACATCCCATGTGTGAAAAGCTGCTGCATGTGTGTAGTTGTACAGAATGCCCCAGACCTCATGTGACAGACGATCTTTTTCCTTGGCCGCAACATCCGCATATTTCGGTGTACGGATACCATAGCGGGAGAGATCTTCGAACAAGGCGCCGCCCTGTTCTTCAAAATACATTCCCCAGGCGTCGCCCCAGGACATGATTTTCTTGGGTAACATGTAATCCATCATCATCGCGACGAGAGACAACAACCGGTAACCACGCCAAAACCACTTATCAATCCATTTTTGAACAATCGGCACATTGGCCTCATCCTGTTCAAGCATGAATTTTATGATCTCAAGCCCAAGTGTCATATGACGGGATTCATCGGATTGCGCCGAGAAACCAAACGTCACGGTCGCCAAATCACCATTATAGGCTGCGCCTGACATAAACGGCACGAACAGAAGATTGGTCAAAACATATTCAAACGAGAAAGATATGGACGTCAAAAATTCGAATGGCCCCGCAGTGACGGCATCATCAAAGAAGGATTTTGGAACTGACAGATACCAAACCCGGTCATGCATATGCTGGAAGTCATGGAAACCATCAAAATACTTGTTGTAATGACTGATGGTGTGTATTTGCGTCTGCGCATGGCGCAACTCGTCCAGCGACTGCATTTGCGCGGCAATACGCGGACCGGCACCCCGCAGTTGACGACCCGCATGAGCGAAACCGCGGTGAGCCATATATTCCAGCGGCGTAACACCTTGCAGAAATACTTTCAATGCATTCAGATAACGTGCATCTGTGATGCCGAGTTGGCCATTATTTTGCGCAAAACTATCAATGACGGCATAAAGTTTGCGTTCTTTTTCCGCTTGAAGCTTCCAGTAGGATTCCATCGTCAACCGGAAAGGATCTTCCCAATCATCCCAGTTTTTAATTTTGATGCCTTCGAACTTGTCGTATGGAAATACTTTATCCATGGGCTGATAGCTTGTGTCCCAATCGAGACCACGGGTTAAAAGCCGATGCTTCTGCTTCAAACCTAGTTTCTTTTTACCTGACATATCAGTGCCTCCCTTTTTTATTTCCAAGCGATGACGAACTGATCGTCGTCCTCGTCGATGTTCCCTGCCAGCGATATCAAACTGAGATGAAGCAGTTCCACGTCCCATTCGTGACCTATCTGCTCTGACACGCTCTCTTGTTTAATGATCAGGCGATCCGGGCAATCAATTTTGATCATGGACGGAAAGTCCTGAAATTCTGCCTGTGGATTATCAGCGCGGATCGCTTCAATAATCGGGCGGGCATCGGCTGTGTTCTGTAGTGTGATCGACACATTTTTACTCATTGTCTTCCCCCAGAAATTATATGTTCAAGCCGATTTTTGCAGCGCGGTCGTTCAATGACTGAATGAGCCCCTCAACAGCAGCGCCACCATCACCCAGCACATGATCACATAGTGGTTTGGCTGCAGTTTCTGCCCGCTGGGACCAGGTTGAATACCAGTCACTGAGCTGCTTGCGATTTTCATCAGATTCCGCGGCAGCGACCTTGATGACAGCGTCGACCCAACGATTGTTATCTTTGAACCACTGCGGCATAAATTCGGTCACCATAGAAATGGCCAGGCCATTCTGATCCTGACCGGCTTCATCAAAAATCTGGAACATCAACGGATGAAGAATGCCGTCCATCGCCAGGTTTTGAGCGACAAACATTTCGAACCAGTCCTCTAGAACAAAACTGTCTTCCAGCATATTGCGAACACCCTGCCAGTAGTCAGCATTGAGCCAGACATTTTTGCCTTCCTCCAGGCTCGCACCACTGTTTTCATCCATCAACAGGCCAATACGACCAATGATCTGTGCCATTCCCAACCGGTCCGCAGCAGAAAAAGCGGCTGCAGAAGTAATCTGGGTCCCGTATCCGTAATCGGCAACGGAGAAATTGTTCATGTTTGCGCCCCATTCATAATGACGCGCGGGGATCAAATAGTCGTGCACTTTGGCAAGCCATTCAGGCGACACTTTTGAAAGCAAATCACGATCATCTACCCGAGTGAAGCCGCTTTCCAAGCCTTTTTGCAAGTCGGCTCGGTTCATATTATAGGTGCCATAATAATACTGACGTGGATCCTTGAAGACATACCAGTCTTTCATTTTGATCGCGGTACGGGCTGTGTCATGAATCTCATATTCTGGCGCCCATAAAGGACGATAATGAAAGTGGGCTGACGCCTGCAGATCATAGGTTGCTTCTTCATATCGTGATGCGGTTCGGCCCTCACCGATCCGACGAGCAATATGGGAAAAGGTTTGACGTCTGGGTGTCAAATCCAGTGTTTTCAGTTCAATAGTCACATGTAATCTCCCTGTTTTTTGAAATCCCTCAATCAACTGAGGTCAATCGCCATGCATTTTTTTGTCGGTGAAAAAACTTATCGACTTCTGAGCGCACCGTGTCGTCGGGCGGCAAAACCGCTGCATTCTCTTTTCGGCAAAAATTCTCGAATTCCTTGAACGGCATAATCAATTCCACCATCAGATCCTCATCATTGATGGAGAATTCAAACTCAACGAAAGCGTCGTTGCGCGTTCCAGTGACACGAACAAAGGCTTGTCCAATGGCACCATCTTGTCGGGGTGCGTTTTCGATCATTATGTGCCTCCCACAAAAAGTTCCCATACCAGTTCCTGGCATTTTCTTGTTCTCGGGCCTGTTTTCAGACCTCATTGTCAACAGTTGAAATCCCCCGTTAATGGATTTCCCTCGCCTTTGATAACAAGGAAATATCAAAATATATCGACTGTCAACGAAAATCTCGGTATTTTATATTTATTGCGTTATTTTTATAATATTGCGGTTTTCGCTGGCACGCCGACTGGAATATGGTAATAATTCAGTTGGTATTTCGAGAGCACACCTTCATATTTCGTCGAGATAAAAATAGTAGATGACCATGGAACTTCATAAAAACCGGACGAACGAGAATGAAACCCTGCCTGTTGCAAAAACTGCGACAGAAGCAGCCTATTCGGCTATTCGGGAAGATATTCTCTCTGGACACCTACCACCGGAAAGTCGTTTGCGTGTAGAACACCTGCGCCGAGATTATGGTGTTGGTTCAAGTACCATGCGCGAAGCCTTGTCACGCTTGATTTCCGATACCCTAGTTACAACAGAAGGACAACGCGGCTTCCGGGTCGCCCCAATCTCTTTGGCTGATTTCAGACAGATTGCTAGCATGCGCAAGCTTCTGGAAGCCGAAGCAATCACAGATTCGATCAAATACGGCGATGATGAATGGGAAGCACAGATAGTGGCCGCCTTTCACAAGTTGAGTAAGGTAGAAGAGCAACTTCCGAATCAAGCGGCACACCTTGCAGCAGACTGGGAAAATCGCAACCAGGCTTTTCATGATGCCCTGGTTTCAGCCTGCAGCAATCGCTGGCTCATGCATTTTCGCAAAGTCCTTTACGATCAATCGAGCCGTTATCTTCGGATTTCGCTGGTTGAGCGCAATGTAACCCGGAATGTCCATGCAGAACATGAGGCGCTGTACAAAGCGATCCTCGATCGCGACATAGAATTAGCCTGTAAATTATCAGATCAGCATATTAATCTGACCGTAGACGTCATTGCCGACAAGGTTTCTGAATGATCTACATGGCTTCAGTTCGAAAGTTGAACCCGTTTTCCTTCAGGTAAAGGCTTCTTTACAGCATACAATCAACCGTATTTTGACGAGACAAGTCCATTTGGCTTTCTTAGATAATACGGGCTTCTTCTTCTCGAGAAAATCGTGATCGCTTCATAGTCTGTCTCCTGTGTTGAGAACAGACTAACCTAAAATCGAGGAAGTTTAAGGGGAGCACGTCACAATGACCGAATGCCCTTTTGCTTCACTCCATTGGCGGCATCTATCGATCTGGTCTTGTGTGGACCCTCCTTGCTTTTCAGAAGAGTGACGCGCGTAAATACAGACTCTCATACACATTCAACCTGAACTTCATTAAAGAGCGCCCGTTATAGAGACAAACGGGCCACCCTTCGAAGAGGTTTTTTGCGAATGTCTTAGTCCGCCAGAGTTGTCTGTAAGGCGCGTCACAGTTTGCCATAGATCGCCTGATACGGTCTTATTCGATCAGTCAAGATTTGCCCGGTTTTTGTTCAATGCGAATTGTCTTTGTGCAATGACGCTGAAGCTGCTTCAGATAATTCTCTTTCACACGACCCGCAATAAAACTGTTCGGCAAAGTGACGATGAGTTGATCCTCTATTTCCGTGATCTCAGCTTGCCTGAACCAGGATCCTATTTCACTTTCTGCTATTCCCGCTTTGACCAATAGTGGCATTCTCTCTTTTAGAACCGCAATTTCTAGATCCCGTACCTCCTTCCTGTCCAGGGTTGCTATAGCATCGGATATGCGCTTGAGGTTCGGTTTTAAATTAATTTTGCTTTGCCATTGGTGAGCCATATACCCCAGGAACTTAGTACCGTCCTTTATGGCAGGATCTTCGAGGCAAGTGACCAGGAGTTCAATGGCAGTCCAACCATAGCGTTGCTTCGCGTGCTCCCAGCTGTGAGTTGCTGTATTGTAATCAGGGAGTAGCGCTTGTACCGCTTTATCAATTTTCCGCCCGAGCTCATCGGTAAAGCCATCTTGTATTTCTAGCTCACCAATGTGGTCCAAGAGTTTGGGAGAAAGGGCAATTGTCTTCAGAACTTCTGGAGGGGCAAAAGTTACGATATCGTCAGGCTTGGCCGTCTTACTATCCTCTTCACCACAATCAGTTTCCGGTACTGTCAAACTAAAGTTTGAATTCCTTTGTTTCTGGCGCTCATCTGTGAGCGGGTGGGCACTCAAACATGTACTCCCGCTTTCTTCTGTAACCTGACGCTGATCTTCGTAATACCGGCGTTGATCGGCGAAGCCCCTCCACCTGACAGAGAAACGGTACCAGATCAATGGCTCCTCGCTCTAAAGGGCGGTTCCGCTGATCATAGCGACGAAAGATATAACCTTTATATTCCAGGGCTGCTTTGTAGCGCCTTAAACTGGCTTCAGAGATCCCGAGCAACTGACAGGTAACCCTGTTGGATGGCCATACGGAAGCCTTTCCCTCTTTCACCGCTATGATGTTCAGGAAGGCAGCATAAAACTGAAGAAGGTCTCTCTCCTGAGCAGTTAAATCTGGAAGCCCCAATGCAATGGCCTTCTGTATTTCATACCCAGATAGATCCTTCGGATCCTTTATCGAAAGAGGTTTCTTTATAGGCGTTGGTATTGCGGCTCGCTTTGCGAAGCCGGGTCGATTGGTAAATTCCTGTTGCTCAATCTGCTGCATATCATCTCAGCATCTCCCTCAGGCGCTCCTGTTTGCCCAACTAAAAGGGACGAAGTCCCAGATCTATGGCGCGCGCCATAGTTAGCGTTTGGACAAGCAGAAGGGTTGAGATAAAATCCAGCTCACCAAAGGCATTCAATACCTTTACTGAGATTTATCTCTTAAAAACCTCGTAGTTGGCGCTGCGTGGTTTTTGTTTGTTTTCTTAGGCTTTGAGAGTTTTATTGCCGCCTTTTCTGTACGGCCCACTGCAAACCAACACTTGCATCGCGGATTCTGGTGTGGTTAGAGTACCACTTCCAGAGGTTGCAAGATATTGGTTGCGGGGGCAGGATTTGAACCTGCGACCTTCAGGTTATGAGCCTGACGAGCTACCGGGCTGCTCCACCCCGCGATAAACTTGTTTATGTCGGCCGGGTCGATGCGAAGCATTTCCAAGACGGCCGGGATAGTATTTTTTCCTCAATCACCGAGGAGAGGAATGCTCCACTCGATCTCTTGGGGTAGCAGATCCCTGATGCTGTCGCATCGTATTTTTCGGGGTCCACGATGTTGTTTTTCATGGCTCAGAGCCATAACCTAAAAAAGCCTCGATTGAGGCTTTTTTAGGTGACGTTGTGATGAGGTTTTTTTCTGTTTCTTGCAGGCCTGGCAACGACCTACTCTTCCGTGCCTTAAGACAAAGTACCATCGGCGCTGGGAGTTTTCACTGCCGAGTTCGGAATGGGATCGGGTGCGGGCCTCCCGCCAGAGCCACCAGGCCGGCAAGAAACAGAAGAATTACATCCTTGATTATTTCCCTGCTCTCAATCTTTGGCGACGCCGGCGATTGAGGCCAGTAAATATAGAGTGTCTAATTTGACTACTGTGCATGAAAGTGTTTGTGCCCTTTTTTGGTACTCACCAAGCGCGCGACTGCGCGTCGGGCGAATGCCCGGAGCCTAAGCAGACGGATGTCTGCGCCGGCGCCTGAGGCCAAACAAATAAATACTAAGATCAAACTCAATCGAGTGATTAGTACTGGTCAGCTCCAAGTGTTACCACTCTTCCACCTCCAGCCTATCAACGTGGTGGTCTTCCACGGCTCTCAAGGGATATCTGGTTTTGAGGGGGGCTTCCCGCTTAGATGCTTTCAGCGGTTATCCCTTCCGTACTTAGCTACCCTGCAGTGCCACGGGCGTGACAACAGGTCCACCAGAGGTACGTCCACCCCGGTCCTCTCGTACTAGGGGCAGCTCCTCTCAAATATCCTACACCCACGGCAGATAGGGACCGAACTGTCTCACGACGTTCTAAACCCAGCTCACGTACCTCTTTAAACGGCGAACAGCCGTACCCTTGGGACCTGCTCCAGCCCCAGGATGAGATGAGCCGACATCGAGGTGCCAAACACTGCCGTCGAT
>JBDWHS010000006.1:0-294756 GCA_039975135.1 Sneathiella sp.
GAGCAGTGATATCACTCATTATCACTATGACCGTTCGGGTGTGCTGATCGGCAAGTCTGATGAGCTGGGTATCACGGAGACGGAATATGTGACCTTGTATGGGTTCCCTCTTGCGGTGATTGAGGCGACGGGGGGTGTAAGCCCGACACCGACGGAGCAGGTGTTGGATAATGACGGCCTGGATGCGGCTGCGACGGGTGACTGGACAGCGGATACGGAAGGCACGGGCTATGAGGGCTCAGACTACGCCACCCGGTTTGGCGGGACGGGAACTTATACGTTCACCTGGACGCCGACGATTGGGTCTGCGCAGGAGTATCAGGTTTATGCGAAGTGGCCGCAAGGGTTGGGAGACAGCGGACGTGCAACCTACACGGTTCATCATGCGGGAGGCAGTGATGAGGTGACGGTGTCGCAGGCCAAAGACGGAGGTGAGTGGAACCTGCTCGGTGTCTATCCCATGACCCCGGCTGCCAACCATCGCATCACTCTCTCAGACAAGGCCGATACCGCAACCGCCAGCGAGATCATCATCGACAACACAGACCCAAATGCTAAAGCAATAGGGAGTTGGGTGAGCGATACGGATATTAATCAATATAATAATATCAATGTCATGGCCTATCACGGAACGAATTATGTCCGTCATGCGGCGGGGGGTACGGGAGAGAACACATTCCGCTGGTCTCTGGATCCTCTTCTGAAGACGGAGGGGCGTTATAAAGTTTACGCCCGCTGGGCAAAGATGACCAACCGGTCGACGGATGTGGACTACACGGTGTATCACAATGGCGGTTCGACGACAGTCACGGTGAACCAGCAGGAAAATGGCGGGATGTGGAACCTGCTCGGGGCGTATGACTTCTCTATTGATGACAATCAGAAGATTGAAGTTGCTGACAAGGGAGACGGTACTTATGTGATTGCGGATTCTGTCAGGCTAGTGCGCGATCTGGATGGCCAGGATGGCGATGAGATTATTGTTGATAACACAGATGCCACCCTTACAGGCGCTAGCTGGATTACGGGTGCGGCGGCGGGTCAGTTAGCTGTAGGGGCTGATTATCTTTATCGGCCGCGTGTTGGATCCGGTGCGAATATTCATAAGATCGCCTGGGAGCCAACCCTCTCACGCTCGGGCCGTTATAAAGTCTATGCCAGATGGACGCGGCATTCCAAAGGATCTGATTCGGTTTACTACTCCGTCCATCATGCCGCGGGCGTGACAGATGTTCTGGTTAATCAGAAGAATGAGGCGGGATCCTGGGTGTCGCTTGGGAGTTATAACCTGGAGACGGCCAGTAGCCACCGTGTGGAGTTCACGGATGAAAGGCTTGACGGTTATGACGTGATAGTCACGGCTGATGCGGTCAAGTTTGTCTGGGATGGGCCCGCCAGAGCGGATCAGGAAACGGCCGCCATTGTTATGGATAATACGGACGTTGGAACATCCTCCACAGGTACCTGGACAAATTACGGGAATGTAACCTGGGCTGATTATTGGGGCACTAACTTTGCCTATAAAACCAATGTGGCGGATCCGGCTGCGACCTTTACCTGGACGCCAACCCTTCCGAAGGCCACAAGTTACGGTCTCTATGTTCATATTCCTCACAGACGGAATAAAACCTATTCATCCGTTGCCAATTATACGGTGCATCATGCCGGTGGATCGTCTGTGGTTACCCTTAATCAAGGGGCCAATCAGGGTAAATGGCTGTTATTAGGTCATTATGATCTGGCACCCGGTAGTAACCATCGGGTTATTCTGGATGATATTGGGGCCGATGCGCGCGTTGTCGCGGATGCAATCAAACTGGAAATCAATGAACCGATCGCAGGTGATTTTATCGTTGATAATGACCAGGGCACAGCGACGGGCACCTCTTGGGTCTCAGGCACATCACTGAATGATGGCTTCTTCACTGGATTGAATTATCAATATGTACCGAGCAGTGATGCTGCGGCCACCTTTACTTGGGAGCCGGCTATTCCCGCCGCCAAGCGTTACCGGCTTTATGCGACCTGGACCGATGATACGGACCGGGCGACCTCGGTTAAATACACCGTGCATCATGCGGGCGGCACAACAGAGGTTCTGCAGAACCAGCGCTACAACGCCTCCACCTGGATGACACTCGGTGAGTTTGAGATGGTACCGGGGGCGGGACACAAGATTGTCCTCTCCCATGACAGTCTCGACGGACTTATGGTGGCGGATGCGGTTAAGTTTGAAGTGATTGATGACTTGCCGTCTGTTGTGGCCGATGCAGTGAAGCTGATCTCCAATGATGGGGAGGCGGTGAACTATGTTCATTCCGACCATTTGGGAGCGCCGACCCTGATGACGGATGCCAGCCGCAGCGTGGTGTGGGATCGCACACAGCTGCCGTTTGGCTCTGAAGACAGCCTCACCGGCAGCGCTGCGAACGACAACCGCTTCCCGGGCCAGCGGGAGGAGGCCGAGACTGGTCTCCATTACAACTACTTCCGCGACTACGACCCCACCACCGGTCGTTACCTGCAGAGTGACCCCATAGGCCTCAACGGCGGTATCAATACTTATGGATACACGGGTGGCAATCCCGTCAATTATGCGGATCCGGAGGGGAAAGTAGCTCATCGCGTCATCTTCGGAGGATTAATTGGAGCCGGGTTTGGCTTGGGGGCAGAGCTTTATACTAACAATGGGAACTGGGAGTGTGTTGACTGGACAAATGTAGCCATGTGGGCCGCTGCAGGGGCTGGCCTGCCACCTGGTTGGAGACCGGGTGCAGCTGCTGGAGGAGCAGCTTGGAAAGCGTTTAAAAACGCTTCCAGATCTCAGAAGCGTGCTAGTAGATATAGCCCTTCCTCAGAAAGCGCAAAAAATTCTAGTGGCAATACTCAAGACGCCGCAACAAAGGCGCGAAATACGCCTTACCAGAGAGAATACTCTTCTCACGCGAATCAAAGAATGAAGACGAGAGATCAGAAAATGACAACTGAAGTTGTTGAGTCAGCGATAAAGAATGGGCATCGTCGATATAATCCTGCTACTGGAAAAACTACCCACAATCTGCCATCGTCGGCTAGTCTCTCAGGGAGAGGCGCAAGGGTTGTCACAAACTCTCGAGGGAAAGTGGTGACTATTATAGATATGGGCACAAAGTTTAATCCCAGGAGGTAATAAGATGAGATCTGAATTTATACTTCAGATAAAAAAAATGTATGAGGATGTAATGGAGGGTAATAAGCGTTACACAGATTTACAAAAGTTCATAGATGATCATGTCATAGGAGATCGGTTGCCCGAAGATCTTAAAGAAGAAGAACTGGATTTGGTACACGAACTGCAAGGTGAGTTAGAGGATATTGCTGAAAACCAAACGTCGAATGCAGGTTTTAGTACATTCTACAATCAGGAAAAAATCAAAGAATTGTTGGGGAAATATAAGGGTTTTTTTGAGGGTGATTTTTGAATATAAAGAGAAAATACATCATCTGTCACGCTGGCGGCACGACAGAGGTTCTGTAGAACCAACGCTATAATGACTCAACCTGGATGCCGTTGGGTGAGTTTGAGTTGGCGCCTGGGGCTTCGCACAAGATTGTCCTCTCTCACGATAGCCTCGACGGCTTGATGGTAGCCGGTGCAGTGAAGCTGGTGTCCAATGACGGGGAGAGTGTAACTTACGTTCATTCTGATCATTTGGGAGCGCCGACCCTGATGACGGATCAAAGCCGCAGCGTGGTGTGGGATCGCACACAGCTGCCGTTTGGCTCTGAAGACAGTCTCACCGGCAGCGCCGCCAACGACAACCGCTTCCCGGGCCAGCGGGAGGAGCTTGAGACTGGTCTCCACTACAACTACTTCCGCGACTACGACCCCACCACTGGTCGTTACCTGCAGAGTGACCCGATTGGCCTCGAGGGAGGGATCAATACTTATGGGTATGTGAACGGTAACCCTGTCAATTATGTGGATCCTAAAGGCGAGAGCGCCTTGGCGGGAGCACTCCCTATTGCAGGGGGGCAGCGGTCGCAGATGGTCCATTGCCGATCGGAGATGTTATCGGAGGACTTATCCTTGGTGGGGCTCTGATATATGATATGACTAACCTGCCGAACGAAGAACAAGATGATGATGAAAAAGGAAGGCAGTGTTATCCAAGTACCTCTAACGACGGAAATGACTCTTATTCTGGTCACGGAGATAATCCTGAGGGAAGCACTGGGAAGGGGAGTACATGGGACAAGCACTCTGGGCGGCGTTCAGGCAAAAAATATGGTGCAGGAAGAAATCAAAGCCGTGGTAAGAAGAATAAGAAATACTCTAAACCTAAAAATCCGAATAAACGTTAGATTAGTATTTTTCGGTAGAAGGAATTCACATGGATATTAAAAATGCTGATTTTGATGGAAAGGTTGTGTCATTTGGATCTGTGGATGACACGCTCGCTATCAAAAATATCAGATTCGAATATCAGAATGATCGGCTTTTTGTTCTCGGTATAGTTCCTGAAGGAGCTACAGATAATGATTGGGCTGTTAATAGGCCGTGTGCCATTGCATGGGATTCTGTAACTGATTACATGATCTTCGACTCGGAAGCTCAATATGTCGAACTCATGGCAAAAACTAACAAGTGAAGCTGGTCTCTGATGATGGAGAGGCTGTGAATTGCGTCCATTCCGACCATCTGGGCAGCCCAGTGGTCATGACGGATCAAAGCCGTTCTGAGGTGTGGGATCGCACACAGCTGCCGTTGGCTCTGAAGGCAGCCTTACCGGCAGCGCCACCAACGACAACCGTTTCCTTCGCTAGTATCTGTTTATCTTCTAGACACTGCGAAAAAAAACTAAATCGTAATCAATCAAAACGGATGTAAGGCCGCAGTAAACGAGCGGGGAAAGTCATATATCTGGCAAGGGAGGTCAGTGAAGGCCATGCGGGCAGGAGCAATGTCCCCAACAGTTATCGATTTCATCTAAGTTGTTGAGAAAATTGGCGCACCCGACACGATTCGAACGTGTGACCTCTGCCTTCGGAGGGCATTTGTAGAGAATTGAGAGTTTCGAAAAATCCCAAATTTGCTAGATTTTTTCCTGATTACGATATTCAAATTCCCGACAACACCCGACAAACTCGACACCCCACTGGGGTATTAAGCGCCAGTTAGCCCTCCACTTTTTTGGAGTTCATCTCGTATGTGATTTGGGCAGTGATGCAGGTAATTCCGCTCTACTGTAGCGACGCTATCGCCAAGTAGTCCAGCGATTGTAAACAGATCGATCTTGTCTTGAGCGAGGTGAACTGCGCGTGTGTGCCTTAAGACATGCGGACTGACATCCTTAATCCCGGCACGCTTCGCAGCAGTATTGAATGAGCTTTTAACGTCGCCACTATTTCCTAAAACCCACTCAGTGGATCTGTTGTCATACGCCTCTTTGAGTGGGATATACAGCTCGTCGTCGATAGGCACGATGGGGCGCTTTTTGTTTGTCTGGGCGCGACCGTCGCGCAGCAGATTGATGTTGCGGTTAGCCATATCCACCTGAAACCAGGTTAGTTCAAATAACGCAGACTTTCTGCTGGCCGTGTAATAAGCCAGTTGAATAAATAATCTTGTGCGTCCTGACGCTGCACTAATAAGTCTGGATACTTCATCTTTTGATAGCCACCGCTCTCGTGGCCCGGGCCGTGGGGGTTTCTCTATAAACGGTGCGCTCGTCTTGGGAAGGCGCTTCCATTTAACTTCATGGTGAATTGCTGCCACCAAGACTCCCAACTCACGTCTTATCGTTCCTGAGCCGGACGGTCTTCCGATCTCTCCTGCCTCGCGCCGCCTTCGGTACTCCCTGCAACAAGGTATGTCGATATCGATGATGCCCATGGGGCCAAAATACTGGATCAGGTTGGAGATCGCGAAATCTACCCGATCAACATCCACAACCTTTACCTCGACATGCTCCCGCCGGTAATCCGACAGCGCCAATTCGACAGTCAGGGCATCTTTTGGTGTTGGGGCTGACATGAATCTGCCCCGCTCAATCAGGAAAGCCGCGAACCGATCCTGCGCTTCGCTAGCATCTTTTGTACGAAGTGATAACTTCCCCGGCTTGGGGCTATCTGACTGTGGCCAGTAGACGTAGTAGACGCCGTTTCTGGTCTCAAGCCAGGGGACTGTTCTTTTTGGTCTTGCCATCGAGGGTGATCCTTCTCAGTAAAGCGCGCGTGGCCGCCCGCTGTTCGTGATGTAGGAGTGACCTTACCGGTCATTATCCAGCGTTCAACAGTGCGGACAGAGACTCCGCAGTGCGAGGCGAATTCCTTAGTTTTCATCATCGGACTTGAGTATCGCCATTATCTTGAGTGCGGCGTCCCACTCAACGGCCTGATTAACCCTTAGCCAAGCCATTCCCTTACCAGTGTCCCTTACGTCCAACGCCGGTACTGCCTGATCAATGGAAGGCATGGCGTCCGAAGGCAGCAACTCTTCTGTTTTTACATCAAGAGCTACTGCCAGGGCATTGAGATGGAGCGGGCCGGGGATAGAGATCCCACGTATGTACGCGCTAATGTTGTCGCGACCTAAGTTGGCGCGCCGCCCAAGCTCTGATTGGTTCCAGCCTTTGTCGATCATCGCACTCTGAAGCCGATTTGCGAACTCTCTCCTAATTACCTCTTTCGGTGCGCCTTTAATTGATTTCCCTTTGGAAGGTTTTTTATTGTGAAATTGGCGCTTATCAGTATTGGTGGCCTCACTTTTAGAACTGTTGTCGTCGCCCTTATCTGTCATTTCTTTCCACTCTTTCCTTGTCAATCAGTTAACTACTATTTGCAGATTATTGCGAGAATTGCAATGTTTTTTGTAATTTTTGTAGGGTTTGTGTAGTTTTTACTTGTAGAGTGTTGCGAGTTATGCGATTGTTGCGGTCATGAACATACAGCAATACCTCTCTTGGAAGAATATATCTGCTACCGCATTCGCTGAAAAGGCTGGCGTGCAGCCAAGCACCATCACGAGAATCATAAATGGCGACATTCCGCAACCACGGCTGGCAACTCAACGCAAAATAATAGCAGCTAGTGACAAAAATATCCAAGAAATCGACTTTCTCAATTTGAGTATTACTAGCACCCAAAAGCAAATTGATACGGGAAATGAGGGTGAAAAATGAATAGCTTAATAGGTGAATGTCTTTCTGTGTTAAACGCGCCTACGATGAAATATGGAGTCAACATTGAGGGTATAGCTAGGTTTGTGAACATTGTTTCAACACATTTAAGGGTAGATTGTTAAATGATTGATTCTCTTAAATTGATGGCTTTTTCAGCGCCGCCGAGAGTTTCTGTGGGTGGTTTAGTCAATGGAACCAAAGGAAACAGCCATTTCAATGTAGTTCGGTTTTTAACATTTGCTGGAAAGTGTGAGTTAGAAGGATGAGGAAATTTTTAGCCTTGGACCTGGGCACAAAAATGGGGTTCGCGTTCACTAATGGATCTTCAGCTATTGTGTCGGGTACGGTGTCGTTCGCAATCGACAAAAGATACGAGGGAGGCGGGGTACGCTATGTCCGTTTCCGAAAGTGGTTGGAAGAAATGGAGGGTATTGGGATTGAAATGGTGGTGTTTGAAGAGGTCAGACGCCACGTCGGAACAACGGCGGCACATGTGTATGGAGGGTTCTTAGCCTGCCTTACAGAATGGTGCGAAATAAACGAAATTCCATATACAGGCATTCCGGTGGGGACAATTAAGAAATTCGCAACTGGCAAGGGCAATGCGGGAAAAGACGCCATGATTGATGCTGCGCGCTCGTGGGGGTTCGAGCCGGTTGATGATAATGAAGCGGACGCACTCGCCTTGTTGAAACTCACCCAAACAGAGTACGGCGGATAGGAAGATCGAGAAAGGAAGTCAAATGGATGAAGTTACCCAATTGTGCGAAGCGCTTATGATTGCAAAGCAGCAAGAATCTGTGGCGAAGGCCCGGCGCACGGAAATCGAAGACCAATTATCGGCAGCGCTGGGGGCTGATGGAGAAGGCTCAAAAACACATCAGGTGAATGGTGAGTTTAAAGTAGTCATCACGAACAAACTCAATCGTAAGGTTGACGATCCGTCGGGCTATCAGGCTTTCGCTAAAGAAACGCCAGATCATTTGAACCCAATTTCCATTGTGGAATCGTTCAAAATTTCTGAAACAAAATGTCGAGAATTGAGAAACTATAAACCCGACATTTACGCAAAACTTGCGAAAATTTTATCTACCAAGAGCGCCAGGACGGCTGTGAAAATTGAAAGGATCGAAACAGATGGCATATGATTTAGCCAGCCTTGAAACCCAAACCAACCCCCGCCCGCCACGCATTTTGGTGTACGGCGTCCCGGGTGTTGGGAAAACAGTTTTGGGCATCACTGCTCCGAAGCCTGTCTTCATTAGAACCGAAGACGGCCTGGACGGAAAGATGCCGGATGGAACCTTGGCGATAGACGCCCTCCAGGCAAACAATGGGGCGACTTTCCCTTTATGCAAAACATTTGAGGAGGTTCTTGAATGCTTGGCCACGCTGGCCAATGAGGAGCATGATTTCGAAACACTTGTTGTCGATAGCTGTGACTGGTTGGAGATGCTTCTACAGTCGTACACAGCGAGAAAATCCGGTCATGCTAGTATTGAAGATGCGGGGTATGGCAAGGGATACATCGATGCAAAGCGCCATTTCGAAGAACTATATCTTGGCGGCATAAACTATCTGAATGTTGAGAAGAGCATGACGATTATGCAGGTGGCTCATTCATCAGTCGTCAAATTCGATTCACCAGATGTTGACCCGTACAATCGCTACGAAATCAAAATGCACAAGCACACATCAAACCTGCTGCAAGAGCATTCTGATTGCATTTTGTTTGCGAATTACAAGATAGCCACGACCAAAACTGATGTCGGTTTTAACAAAAAACAAAATCGGGCGGTAGGTACTGGTGAGCGGATATTGCAAACCAATGACCGCCCAACGCATCTGGCAAAAAACCGATATGGAATGCCGGATCAAATTCCAATGGAATGGACGGCCATCGCTGAAAACATTCCTTTTTTCAACAAGCATAAGGAGTCTCAGTAATGGGAAATTTAGGTACGGGATACCGTGATGGTGATGACTTTGAGAGAACATCTTTCGACATCATCAGGCCCGGTCGATATATGGCACAAATCGTCGATAGCGATGTGTCTCCAAACAAAACAAACACAGGCTATTACGCTAAGTTTGAATTTGAGCTTTTGGATAATGGGGCTGAAAACCGAAAAATTTGGGAATATGTAAATTTTGAGCATGAAAAGCCCAGCGTAAAGGCTCAGGGCCAGAACGCTATGAAAGTTATCCAAAAACTTTGTCGTTTACCTATTTTTGATGACACTACACTTGCTCATAACACACCGTTCTATGTTGAGGTGAAGGTTGAGCCAGCCAAGGATGGCTATGAGGCATCCAACAAAATCGACTTCAACAAAATGAAAGCGAATATCCAGAACTCCGGGCCATCTTCGGGTGCGTCTGGTGGCGTTGCTGCCTCCGGCAACTCCCCCTCTGCCCAAGGCAGCAACGCCTCGTCACCACAGCAGCCAGGGCAGGGCGGCATGCCCTGGGCAAACTGATGTGAAGTGACGCTGCCCCGGCTACGGACCTTACTCCCGCCGTAGTCGGGGCTCCCCTCAATCGAGAAAGAAACAATCTATGACCAAGATACCGGATGTCGAAAGCCCGACCGTCACCGCAATTTATGAAGCCTATGAGTTGAAGTCGGATAATGGTTTCCGTCCTCATCTTGGAGCATCGGTAATTGGCCGAGCGTGTGATCGAGAAATCTGGTCGATATTTCGCTGGATCACCAAAGCCAATCATGAAGGACGAGTGTTGAGACTATTCGACACTGGAAACCATGCAGAGCCAAGAATGGTCGCTGATATTCGCGCCACTGGAGCTACATGCTTGGATGTTGACCCAACCACTGGCCGCCAATTCAGAGTTGAAGCCCATGGAGCGCATTTCGGAGGCTCACTTGACGGCGTGGCAAAGGGTTTAAGGGAGGCTCCCGAAACATGGCATGTGGCGGAATTCAAAACACATGGCAACAAATCGTTTCAAAAATTAAAAAAGGAAGGCGTCAATAAATCGAAGCCGGAACATTTCGCCCAGATGCAGGTCTATATGCATCTAACTGGGATGACGCGAGCGTTCTATTTGGCAGTCAACAAAGATACCGATGAGTTGTATTCGGAGCGCATCCGCTACGACAAAGAATTCTCAGAACAGATCATGGAGCGAGCGGGCAAGATAATTTTTGCAAAAGCGCCGCCATCCCGACAAAGCGAAGATCCTTCGTATTGGGAGTGCAAGTTCTGCGACCACTGGGGAAATTGTCACGGTGGCGAGCTTGCGAACAGAAATTGCCGGACATGCCTGCACTCGACGCCAAATGCGAATGGGGATTGGGTATGTGAGCTGGCAGAAGGTGAACCACCGATTTTAACAGTCAATGAACAAGAGATTGGATGCCCTGACCACAGATTTATCCCGCCATTGATAGCGGGTGAGCAAATTGACTTGGATGGAGATGTCGTCGTTTACGAGATGCGCGACGGAACAAAATGGAAGGACGAAGGGACATGATGGATTTACAAGCGCCGGAAGCGGCAAGATACACTACTGATAACACAAAAGACATAGTAGGTCCGACAATGGACAACGGCCTCAAGCAGTTGAGCTATGCTATGGAGGAATTGTATAGCCTTGAGGTGGACCTGTCGATGCTTCGGGATAAGTTATGCGGCGCACGACCTGAGGAAGATTCTTCTCAGAAAAATCCGCCGACCTTTGGCGGTGGATTGATAGACGAGCTGAATACGTCAGCTAGCAGGCTAACAAATAAGATTAGCGATATCAGGTTGCTACAAAGCGAGATTGCATCACATCTCGGCGGGTCATCATGATGAGTGGGATCGATAACTCATTCGAGGGATGTTCCTCCATTGATTGGAGCGGCGGGTATGTCGATGGCAACCCTAAAACAGCGGAGGGTCGCAAAAAGACACCCCTTCACCTAATCCCGCCCATCGCAATGCAGGCTGAGGCGGAGGTGATGGGCCTTGGCGAAAAGAAGTACGGCGCTTTTAATTGGCGGGGCCATACTGTCTCTGCATCTGTCTATTATTCGGCGGCCATGCGGCACCTGCTTGCATGGTATGAAGGTGAGGAAGAAGATCCGGAAAGCGGCCAGAGTCATCTGGCGCATGTCCGAGCCTGCATGGGCATTCTCCTCGACGCTGATGCTAACGATAACCTGAATGACGACAGGCCGTAATATGATCGATCTTCGACCATATCAAAGAGAGGCGATAGACAGCCTGTACAGTTATTGGACAGAACAATCTGGGAGAAATCCACTAATCGTTTTGCCAACAGGGACTGGCAAATCTGTCGTGCTGGCTGAGTTTGTTAGAGAGGCATTAAAATGGCAAGGCACCCGCATCGTTGTTCTCACTCACGTCAAGGAGCTGATTGAGCAGGACTACGCCGAAACAATGGGTATTTGGCCTGAGTGCCCCGCAGGAATTTATAGCGCAGGCCTTAACCGGCGGGAAGTAGACGCCCAGGTGCTATTTGCCGGTATTCAGTCAATCCATAAGCGCGCAGGTGAATTGCAGTGGGCGGACTTGATTGTCATTGATGAAGCTCATCTAGTGCCAAGCAGCAGTAATACGATGTATCGCCGCTTCCTGGGTGAGATGATAAAAATCAATCCAAAGCTTAAGATCGTGGGTTTGACCGCTACGCACTACCGAATGGACAGCGGGATGCTGCACACAGGCGAGAATGCGTTGTTCGACGACATCTGTTATGAAGCACCGTTGCTGGATATGGTTGAGAACGGCTATCTCTCGCCTCTCACATCCAAGGCGATGGAGACAAAGCTAGACGTGTCCGGGGTTGGCAAGCGGGGTGGGGAATACATCCCCAGCCAACTACAATCGGCTGTAGATATCGCCGAAATCACGTCGGGGGCCGTTGATGAGATTGTAAAAATGGGACAGGACCGTAAGGGCTGGATTGTTTTCTGCTCTGGCGTTGACCATTCGCTCCACGTTCGAGATGAAATCAGGTCGCGAGGGTATAGCTGCGAAACCATTGTTGGGAGCACACCGGCCGAGGAACGTGCGCAGATCCTTGCTGATTATAAAGCCCAAAAAATACGATGCCTTGCGTCGATGAACGTTCTGACCACAGGGTTTAACGCGCCTCATGTCGACTTGATCGGGATGATGAGGCCAACGGAATCCAGCGGATTATATGTGCAGATGGTGGGGAGGGGAACGAGGCTTTCTCCAAACAAAAAAAATTGCCTAGTGTTGGATTTTGCGGGAAATGTCGAGCGACATGGTCCGGTTGATGCGGTCAACCCTCAAGATAAAGGCGGAGCCAGCGAGGGCGGGGGCGATGCCCCCACCAAGGCGTGCCCGGAGTGTCAGGAAATAGTGTTGATTGCTGTGAGAGAATGCCCGCAGTGCGGTTATGCGTATCCTGAGCCAGAAGTCAAAATCAAGGCATCAGCCTCTTTGGATGCCATAATGTCCAATCAAATAAAACCAGTCGTCCACCGGGTAACTCGCGTTGATTATCGGATGCATGAGAAGCCGCTTAAGCCCCCCTCTCTACGTGTTGATTACTTTGATGGTTATGTGGCGGTAGCGTCTGAGTGGATTTGTTTTGAACATACGGGTTATGCGCACTCAAAGGCAGTCAAATGGTGGCGCGCAAGAATGCCGGGAGAGCAGGTCCCTTTGACCATAAATGAGGCGCTCCTCCTAAAGAAGGATCTCCCTACGCCAACAACGATCACGACCCGCAAGGACGGTAAGTACACCCGTGTTCTTAGTTGTGATTTTTCAGACACCCCCAGACAACATGGCGAACAACTGGTTGTCGATTTTGGGCTTTAAAAACGGAGGTATGAGCATGACTACACATATCGTCAAATCCTGGACGCACCTGTTTCAGGCCGCCAAAGATGGCGTCAAGACACATGATATTCGGGACAGGACGGAGCGTGAATATCGCGTTGGCGACTATCTTGTTCTGAAGGAATTTGACTTCGTTCGCGGCGAGTATACTGGAGATGAGTTGCTCACGAAAATCACATACATCACAGACCGGGATACTCCTTGCGCCATGTCGTCGAATGGGCTGGCCCAAGATCTTTGCATCTTATCCATTCAGAGGCTAGGTGATGATGAATATGCGATTTTGTAAGATTGTCGTTTGGGGTGCTTTGATTGGCTACATCGGTGCAATTCTTTACCTCCATGCGACGGCATGATTTGCGACCGATGCACGCGAGAATATCGGGGATTTGCTTTTATCCCGAGGATTATCAGGCAGTTTGGAAAGCCTCAATTCTACTGTTCAATGGAGTGCCTGAATATGCAGGACAAAACTAGAAGCGAGGTCGAGGCGTTGGTTGGAGCCAGCGACTACGGCGGAGAGTACCTCCAAGAACAAAAAATAATGGTGCACTGTTCCAAGGAGCAGTGGCTTCAATTCATTGAGTGCGTTGTCACTGGATGGACTGAAACGTTAAGGCAAAAAACCGAAAAAACAGACAAAGACATCCCGTTTTAACGCTCGGGAAGAGCATCAATAAATCAGTTAGAGGAGTATGAAATGAAGCACATTTTATTCGACCCTTCAGCGCTGGGCTTGGCGTTATTCAACTCATTAAGAACAACCTCTTTTAAACACATTTATAGCAGACGGGATATTCATCGAGGCAGAAGCTTCAAGCCGTCTAATAACCGCTATGTCCCGCATCAGGGCGAGCAAGAAAAGGCGCGTCGTCGTCGTCAATCGACAAGAATTGAGAGAATTGAGAATCAATTAAAGCTCTAAAATCTCTAAAAACCAAAAGGAACATACTTGATGCCCAGAACCTGCCAATACCCCCTTTGGGATGACACCCTTCCGCCCTTAAACGAGCTGAATGATGACCGTCATTATTGCGGAGCGTCTGTGAAAAAAGGCTCAAGCTACTGCCCAGATCATCACGACTTATGCTGCGAAAACCCCGACCCCGCAGCAGAGAAAATAGAATGGAATTGGTCAGGTCGAAAACCAGAAACATCAATTGAGAGAGATGAGAGTATTTATGAGCGCTAATTTAATAATATTCTACATATCATTGAGTGCATGCCTGAAAGGCTTGATGTGTAGGTTGGTTCGGCAAAGATGTCGCGTGGTTGAGTTAGAGCGCATCCCGAAATCTTTGGAGCGTCAACCGGTAATTGTTGATGGTTACTTCAAATACATGAAAGTTTCGAACAACATTGGGAATGCGTCCCTCTGCATTGCTAAACGCGGCTGGAGTATCAAAAAGAAAAATTCGCCCATCATGCGAGTTCATTTTATCAATAGCCGCCTCCGCACCCCGGAGAACAATCCGCCTTGCTTCTGCGATATCGAAACAAACGTCAACAGTCTCTTTCGTCAAGCCATTCAAGTAGATTGGGTGTTGCTCCCACACAAAAGCTCGCTCAACGCTTCGTTTGCAGTCTCGGAGCAACACAGCGAAGGCTGTGGTGTGATCTGGGTCCCCTTCATGCCTCTCACAATATGGTCCGCCGGGGTGTGCACCCCGGTTATAGAGATCAAGAGAGTTCGAGATGAGGTCAAGCGATCTCTGTATCTCTCTTTCTATAACAGCATTTCGGCCCGTTTTTTCTTCATGGATCGACTTCAACATTCTTTTTTCAGCGGCGTTGATTTGCAACAGTATGCCAAAAAACGCGAAAAGTACGGAAACGGCAATAACGGAGGTTTGCAGAAATGTACTGTTCCAAAAGCCGTCATTGGCGGTGTTTACAAAAGTTTGCCAGAAGCTAAACACAAGAACGCCAACAATCATAAGTGCGGCAAAAACGAGAACCCCATCAATTTTTTTGTCGTTATCAATCATAACGAGAACATTCCTATAAAACGCCCGTTAATGCAAGCCGTTCCACACAGGAGGGTTTCGTGAAATTCTTCCGAAGATCTGGTGGCGGAGAATATCAATTACTGTCTTGGAGAATATTCTTCAATCAACATTATGATCTCAGAGGACATAAAATTCATGTAGTCGAGATCGCGCGTAATTGTAAAAAGTACGTCCTTAGCGACATCAGTGCTTTGGTATGTTTTATTCAAGCGGTTTTGGATTGCAATCAAAAAATTACCGTATTTGGTGATCAGCATTTCAAGTTCTTCAGGAAGCAACCCCATATAATCAGTGTCCTGAGGCCAAGTGTATTTGAAGTACGTGGAACCCGAAAGATAGTTTCCTATTCTTTTCAGCGCCTCTTGAGGCATGTGTTTCATATCATCAATTGTTGCTGCAATATGGGCAGAATATTGACTTCTGCTTTTGAAATCACTCTTCATCGACCTGATCCAGCTTTTTTGACCAATTGCTTTTTCAAATACAGTTACTTCAATGGCGTTTTTCTTTCCGATTTTAAGGTAAATAAAGCCCGCAATAATTGTACTTATTATCGCAAGTGTTTGCAGAAACGTACTATCCAGAAACTTCCATATCAAGGTAATGGTAGTGATGGGTTGGCCATCCACTACAATTTCAAGCGCTTCAAGAATTCCAATAATCGCCACACATATTATCAAGGTGATGGCGAAGGCTTCGGCAACCCCAAATTTTGTTTGATTTTCCATAACGCGAATAATTACCAATTTCCACCCGCAGCGCAAGCTGTTCCCTACGGGAGGACCTCCACATGACAAAGTCCAAGAAGCTCACACCCAAACAGAAAACCACAATGGACCGCCTTGACGTTGAGGGTCCTATTTTTTGTCGCGATGGCCAGTTTGAATTAGTGAAAACCGGCAGAAAAATCCACACGCTCGTGGTCAAAAACCTCATCGAAAAACAGCTGCTCGTTGGCGGGAATGACGGGTTGTTTCCAGACAGTCCACCCCAAACACTTCACAAGCGGAATAGTACTCTGGATTTGATGGAGGGTGAATGAATAGCCAACCCAAGGCAGTGAGGAACCGGATCTCTGAAATCAGTCTGATGACAAATGAAGAGAAGGGGTTTTATTTGCTCGATGCTGTCAGGCAGTTGTCTTTCCGGGGAGGAGATCCGGAAGAGCAACTAATCTACCTCCTTGTTGATCGGGGCGGTGTTTTAGACGGAATACTGGCCGCAGATGTAAAGAGCGTTATTCAATGAGTGCATTTGCGAATGATGGCATCGATCTGGTTGATATGGGGTATTCGTGTATCCCAATCTTGCCGGGTGAGAAGCGCCCTGGCCGGTATGTGGGTAAGAAATGGGTCGGCATGTCCGGCTGGCAAAAATACTGCTCTCAACTCCCGACCCCATTTGAGCTGGGGCAGTGGGAAGAATGGCCGGACGCTGGGTTGTGTGTGGTGCTGGGCGAAAAGTCCGGGATAATCGGCATTGATCTTGATTATGGCTCCGACGCTGTCAGAAAAGCGGTTGAAAGCATTTTACCCCCCTCCCCCGTCAGTAAAAAGGGCGCGAAGGGTTATGTTGCGTTCTACAAATACAACGGCGAGAAACCGAAGAAGTGGTTCATTGCTGGCGAGTCTGTTTGCGAGATATTAAGCCACGGGAACCAGACAGTTTTGCCGCCTTCAGTCCACCCCGACGGAATGCAGTACAAATGGATCACGCCAGACACGTTAAAGGATTATGCACCCGGCGACTTGCCGTCACTGCCTGAAGACTTCGCTGTCCAATTAAATGCAGCCCTCCAGCCCTTCATGGATGATGCGGATAAAACGCGCAACGAGCGGGACATTAAATGGCAAGATCCGGATCCAGATGGTGTTCAAACTATCTGGAGTGAGGTCAATGAGGCGGCCCTATCAAATCTGGATTCCTGGGTGCCCAAGGTTTTTCCGCAGGACAAGCGCAGACACGATGGTAGCTACAGGGTTGTTGCTCATTGGCGGGGCGTCGAAAACGCAAATGTGTCAATTCACCCAACCGGGATAATGGATTGGGGAGCCGGGAAGGGCCATACCGCCCTTGATATCGTGATGCTCTCTACATCCTGCGACATCGAAACCGCGTTGATGGAGCTGCGTGGGTGGCTTGGAATGGATGTCAACGATGTTCTGGCAGGTATGCCGGACGTGAGTTTTCCGGCCAACAGGGTTGAACCGGCAGACAAGGAACCGAAACGGGGATCCCCGGTTCGAAGTAAGGCAAACAAGCAGGCTGTTAAACAAAAGGCGTTTGAAAACCCGCCGGGGGTCTTGGGTGAAATTTGTAAGTGGATGGAGGCAACCGCTCCCAGACCGCAGCCCATTCTCTATGTTGGTGCAGCCATTGCTTTGCTTGGCGCTGTTATGGGCAGGAAGTATCAGACACCATCAGGCTTGCGGACCAATATTTATTGCATTGGGATAGCCCCGTCCGGAGCGGGTAAAAATCACGGTATCAATTGTGTTGATCGAATTCTGACGGATGCGCAGCTTGATGATTATCTCGGAGGGTCGAAGATAGGTTCCGGCCCGGGTATGGTGGCAGCCGTTGCGCGTCACCCAGCCATTTTGTTTCAACTGGATGAGTTTGGAATGATGATGGCTCATATGGCGGACGCGGATCGAGCACCCATGCATATGCGCCAAATTCTCGACAACATGACGGAGTTTTACTCATCCGCTAATCGAAGATTCCGCGGCATAGAATATGCGGGCCAAGATAAGGAACGGCAGGAGATCGAGCATCCAAATATGTGCATCCACGGGCTATCAACGCCCGGGTCATTTTTTGGATCGCTATCCGCGGCTAATAGCCTTGAGGGATCTCTGTCCAGGCTCTTGATTTTCGAGACGAACTCAATCCCGTATGCAGCGACACCCCAGGAGGCTACGCCCCCAGCAAGTGTTATCGCTCATCTGCAACAAATCCATGAGGTTGGTGAGGATCAAATTCGAAGCATGGGGAATGTCGCCACTCATCAATCGGCTCCCGCCCCCATGACCGTACCAATCACTCCGGACGCGCAGGACTTTGTTACTACAAAATCGCGAGAACTGGTGGATAGGCAGCGTGAGATGACGGGCAGCGTATCTGAACCCATCCTCACGCGCGTCATGGAGAACTCGTTGAAGTTGGCACTTATCGGCGCAGGAGCTATCGACGCAATCACACCGGCCATTGACCTCACTCTAATCAAGTGGGCGTTCAACATAGCCGACAGATGCGCGGACACGATCACCAGAAATATCGACGAGCATATGGGCAGCAATCAGACCGAGCGGGACAGAAAGAAAATCCGCCGGCTAATTATGGCGGCAGAGGGTTTGGATAAATCAGACCTTGTTCAGAAGACCCGCTGGCTCAAACGGCGCGAGCGAGAAGAATTGCTGGCCGACATGGTTGAGCATGGTGAGCTGGTCACCGCCATAGTGGAAGGAAAAACCCGGCCAAAGACAGTTTACAAGGCAACTTAAGGAGAAATGATTATGTCTTACAAACTCTATTCTCTGGAGGAGCGCGAAACAGACAATCGCCTCAGAAAAAACCTAAGAAACCTAAGGACTCGTCTGAACCTTAGCCAGAGGGTTTTTGGTCAACCCTTGGGATTGCCCCAGACGACAATTGAACACATGGAAAGCGGCAATGGGTCAATCAGTGCGGCCCGGCTGAACGTTATTGCCAAGCACTATAACACATCGGTGCAGTGGCTTTTGGAGAAGGAATAGAGGATGGTTATTTTTAGTGATCAACGAATAGAGGCTGCCGCGCGAGCAATTGCGAAAACAAATGGCGCTGAGTGGGATTGGGAGCTTTGGCTTGAAGAGGCAAAAGCAGCGCTTTCGGCGGGCGCGGGTTATGACATCATATCACACCTACACAGGCAGAAAGCTTTTTCCAAAAAGGCATTTGGACCCGGCACCCGAGCAAAAGGCGTGGTCAAGCATCTTCGCAAGGAGATTGATGAGGTGGCAGAAAACCCTTCTGACATCTCCGAATGGATTGATGTTGTTTTGCTGGCATTCGATGGTGCTTGGAGACAGGGGCATACCCCCGAACAAATAGCTCTCGCCCTGGACGGAAAGCAATCAATAAACGAAGCCCGCGCATGGCCAGACTGGAGGGGTGTCCCAGAGGATGAGGCAATTGAGCACATTTCTGAAGAGGAGGTATAATCATGGCCCGTCCAAGAGGGTTTATCGACAACTGGCAGCCGAAAGAGAAGCGGCTGAACCTGATCGACAGTGTAAACGACATACTGCTTGATAATGCAGATATCCGCCCACTCACGTTACGTCAAATATTCTACATGCTGGTCACCGGCTATGGGTACGACAAGACGGAGAAGGCGTACAAGCAACTCTGTGAGGCAATGAATATGGCGCGGCGGGCGCGACGGGTTGATATGGATGATATTCGTGATGATGGGTTGACGAAAGATGTGAATCCCGGCTGGCAAAGTAGGGAGAGTTTTTTGAGGGCCGTGCTTCATTGGACGGAGGACTTTAAGCTGGATCGCCAATTGGCACAGGAAATCAGGACCTATGTTTGGTGTGAGGCAGGTGGCATGGTCCCGCAGCTCGCAAGTGCGATGGAGGAATTTGATATCCCTGTTTTGTCCTCTGGCGGTTTTGACAGCGTGACGACCAAGCACAATTTCGCAAAAGAAATTTCGGATAGCGGTGGCAAGACGATGATTTTGCACTTGGGAGATCACGACCCATCAGGCGTTCACATGTTCGGATCATTGGATGAAGATTTGCAGGCTTTTGTTCGCAGTTATGGCGGTGACGTTGAATTGCGCCGTATAGCAGTGACGCCCGAACAAGTGGAAGAAATGAACTTGCCGACCGCCCCACCAAAAACCACCGACAATCGTTCATTCAGCGGACTTACGACGCAGTGCGAGGCCATCCCGCCCCGGGAGCTTAGGCGCATCGTTACTGACGAGGTGCTGCGCTTTATAGATCTTGAAGCACTGCAAGACACCAAGAATGAAGAGGTTCGAATTACCGAAGAGTTTTCAGAAAGATTTGAAGGATTGCTTTGATGGATGATGAACTATCTATCATCAATCTCTGGCCCATTGTTGGTAAAATCAAACAGCATGTTGAATGCATCGTAGGCCCCACTGAGACTACTAAAACCATCATCTGTGACAACAAGAAATACCATCAATGCAACTGGCAACGCAAAGATAGAAACCACTTGAAAAAAAAAGGAGAGAGAATTGCTTATGTCATAAAAAACATCTTGAGGGTAAGTCACAATCCAATTGATCCAACGTGCACGTCGCGACTGGTAGTGTTCAAAAACAGTATTGTTAAACTTGTCTGCATTATTTGCCAGAGTCGTGAGGATAGCGGAGCTAAAAAAACAAGAAAGACCAATTGCAAGCACCCAAAGAGCTGCTTTCAAATTGGTTGCGTCCGATACCGTTGTGGATTTTGTATAAAACGTGCCAAAAATTGCAAAGACACTACCACCATAGCCAATCAGCAAATATTTGGTCATCTGCAGTTTGTGGCTGGTAAATTCAGAATATCTCTGTTTTTGCAGCTCGAAGGAGCTTTCATTTATTTTGATTGCGCGGTTACATATATCATCCAAACGAACCTTGGCATTCCGGACCGCTTCAATAAGTCGCTCATATTCCCGTGTGATGGCCCCGGGGTGTGGATATCCCTCCACAAAACCATGTTTTCGATAAACAAGTTGCTGGCCTCTTTCCCAGGCGATTATATCTTGACGAATGAGTTCAAGATCTGCGTTGGTGTTTACCCCCTTCGCTGCATCCGGATACAGCTTCGAAAGTTTCTCTTCAGTTTGGGCAAGTATAGTCTTTGGCCGCCGCTTAGGTATTTGTGCGGCAAGCAACCTCAGTTTTTTTATCACTTCTCGTGTGCAATTGCGGAATGTCTGCGCCGCTTGATTAAAAATATTGAACACCTTTCGGGAAAGCCAACAAAGAATACACTCAATAATGGCGTATTGAGTGGTGCCGTTCAAGTGACTTTCTCGGTGGCGCAATGCAACCAACATATCAATGTTATAATGGAGAGTTAGATGACCGAAACTCCCTCTATCAATGACGCTTTTTCCTTTGGTCGTATCCCCGCCCCCTCAAAGTGGCACGTGGTTGGAAGGGTTTTAATCGCGTTTGATGATCCTGGCGAGCATCCGTATGACGATGTGGCGATGAAGCGCGCACTGCATGCGGAGATAAGGGACATCCGATCCTGCGACTACACGCCGGACGCTGAGCGGGATCTATGGGAGCCCAATGCGAGCGGCGATTGCGAGGACAAGTGTCTGTCGCTATTATTGTGGTCTGTTGGGACGGGTCTTTTTAATTCACTCCGTCTTGCTATATGTGAATTGCCAACAGGTCAACAACATGCTGTTCTGCTGTTATACACTGCCGAGGGGACAAAGGTAATCGATCCCACATTTTCGACCCTCGCGGTTGCCTGGGATCTTTATCCAGTCAACAAATGGATCATGCGCCACAGGTGCGGGTTTTTGTGGGAGAATTTTAAAGAGCGGGAACAAGGCACTCAATGAGAATGTGATTCAATTGCCAAGATATCGACACGGTCCTCGATATCATCAATTTCCTCTTTGTTTTCTTCAATTGAGTATTCAAGACTCCCAAGACTGCTCTCAAATGAGCTTTGAAGATCTTCCATATTCTCACTGTTGTTTGTGATGTTTATCTCCGCATCGATAACCCTGCTCTCAACATCCTCAATATACTCATTGGCGGCGTTTTGGTTGGCAAAAAGGTATAAGGTAATCAGGAACAATATCATGATCGTAGCGCGCTCTAAAGTAATCCAGTCGGGCATCATTCACCTGTCTGCCAAAGTTCATTGGGTGAGGGGAAAATAGATAAGTGTATACATTTATCCCCCCCTTACACTTATCTTACACTTATTTAAGTTATTGTTTTTAAAGGTATTATATATAATATATGTATATAATATATATATCACTAGGATATATTTCTATATTATATGTGAGAGGCTTCCTCTCCCCCCTTTTTCCCCTATCTAACGAGAACCTGCATTTTTTACACTTATCTCGGTTTTCACTAATTAAAACAAAGACTTAAATAAGTGTAAGTTTACTGTTCGAAATTCACTTACTACATTTATTAAAAAATTCACTTTAAAAACAACAGCTTAGGGATTTACATTTATCATGGCTGGGTATTGGAAGAACGAAAAACACAGATCGGTCAATAATGTTGGGGGCCATAGGTTTGACGGCCACTACGATTGGACTGTTGGCCATGCTGCCTGCATTCTGGACCTGCTGGATGATGGACTGCTCAGGACATCGCGTCAGATCAGGCTTTCACTTGAGATGGAGAAAGATGTCCTTAATGGAACGCTTGATAGGCTCATGAGGCTGGGGGGTGTCAGGCGGTATAAGAAGCCGGGCGTTGACCAGAGATTGCCTGCTGGCGTTCGCGGTCCGGGCTGGCTCTACCGGATAACGGACAAAGGCCGCAAAAGAAAACCCCCGGCGGATTAGGCTGGGGGCTGTATTGGGCATTCCGATATTGGTTGAGAATTACCAGTTACCGCCAACTGTGTCAGCCTCACCGAATGTGCAAGGTCCACACATACCAGTCAAAGGAACTATGGGCGTTTCTCCGCATACTTCGCATTCACTATTCCAGTCTAGCTCTAGGCGAGGATCATCTTTTTCCAACTGCTCTGGTTCACTCATCAGACTTTCACTCCTTTTTTTACATTCAGTGCATAAATCACGACGCCGGGGATATTGATCCTGCCTGCCGCCCAGTGGTTTATCGTGTGTCGAGTGATGGACATTTTTTCGCTGAGGGTCCTTTTCCATTTATTCCCGTAGATAGCCTGGCACTCACTTGCGAATTGATCCGGTGTGCAGGGGTGTGGTATAAGCTGCTTTATTGTCATCTCTTTTTATCCTTTCGGTTTTAACTTGGTGGCGATCGCGGCCGGGGGAGTGTGGTAGCTCCGCCCGGCTTTTGCTTGTTAGAAAGAATCCCATAAAATCTGATAATCGTTGACGGTAATTCTTGTTTTCAAGTGCTCCCAAATCTCCCCGCGGACTAACTCCCTGACATTACTGGCAAGCTGGGTTAGCTCGTTATGAATTTCCTGATCTGTTTCAACGTCATGAAGAATGTTCATGAGGAAATCGCCAACTGACGCAATTTTTCCAAGATATAGCAATGCTTCCGTATGGGCATTCCTGTCCGTCATTTCTGCAATGATTTTACTCGCGTCTTCAGCGGGGACGGATAACCGAAAAGGTGGCGCGGAACTTCGTTGACTATCCTGCGCCAAGGTGCGAACTAAATTGAAAGCATCGACAACAGATTCCAGTTCTTCCTGCGTATTGTCGCTGCCCCAAAACACGGCGCTGTCGTGTAACTCTCCATCAATAATAGTTAGCGCCTCGTCTAAATTCATCTGGGTTGTTGTGGCTTCATTTTCCATCTTAGCGCCCTCCCCAGATCACATAGGCCAATGGTATTCCATAAATACAGACACCCCAGATAAGAAGCAGGCTTAAAAAATCAGCGATATCTTTGAGGATTCCTTTTATTCCCATAACGTTTCCTTTCGGTTTTATGTGGTAGCACCCAAAAACCCGGCGCAATGGCCGGGTTAGTAGGTCGGTGTTTTAAGGCGCAATCCTATCGTCGGGAAATTTTGTATTGAAGTACCCCTTCATCCAAAGCCTTCAAAACGATTGCCGATTTCATGTCGTAATCCATAGCATCTAGTCTGGTTTTGTTCTCATCATTCAAGCTGGACCTTAAGGCTTCAACGCCCTTATCGATCTCTTCTCTATTTCGTACTTCAAGATCACCTTGGCAATCGTGGCAGATGCCGTAACCGTGGTCTTGATCTTGGTCTTCGTAGCCTTCCCACGTTTTAAAATATAGCCCGCAACATCCGCAATCTAGCCATGCTCCAACTTTGATTTCCATGATGAATAATCCTTTCGGTTTTGTGTGGTAGTGGGTTCTGGATACGGTAAATATTTTACCGAGTCAAGTAGAGAATTGCGATTTCTGCGAGTTTTATGTAGAATAAGACATGGATAAGAAACTTACAGACAAGCAATTAGCCACACTCGCCAACCTGCAAACAGGGATGACGTTTCGTGACGCGATGAATGAGGCTGGGTATTCCGATAAAACGACAATTAGCGCGGTAAACACCGAGGTTTTTCAGGATGCTTTGAGGGAAGGCACAAAGCAGAGTCTTGAAAGTTTGTCTTTGTATGCGGTCAAAGTTGCCGGTGAGATACTGGCAAGTAAGACGGCAACCGACAAGGCGAGGCTTGACGCAGCAAGGCTGGTGCTTGATCGTGCGGGATATGTAGCGCCCAAAGCCCCAGAAGCGTCCAAACCCGGGGAAAAATCCTTACATGAGCTATCACGGCAAGAACTGGCAGACAGGGCCGAGCGTCTACAAAATGAGATAGCGGACAGGTCGAAACTTGTCATTGATGCTCCAGTTAATACCCCGAATCCCTCTGAAGACGTTGATAAATAAGGCTTGAGCACTGCCTCGCGTAGGCAGTTACCGCCTTAGTATGCCGTGATGGACGGGCGCGTGCGTCATACAGGCACCGTAGATTATTTGTCAGGCCCACCCCCGCCCCTACGGGGGAGGGTGATGCCTCGCGACCACTCTTATTTATCTCGCGAACATAAATTTTTTCAAATTTGAAAAACACCCGAGGAGGGGCGCAAAAGAATTACCTTTGCGTCAGAGTACCTGACACATAACTCTGCTCTCCGCCGTCAGGCTGACAAGTACCTGTTGCTCCCCCGGATTTACTAGCAATCAACACACACAATGAGTTTTGCCCATTTGTCGTGTCATAGTGTTCAATCTTGTATCGATTGTTTAGGCAAGAATATTTTATCTGACCATTAATAAAACCGGTCGGTGTATTATTTCTCCCACTACTTGTTTTCAGTCTTAAATCCCAAGTCACGAACCAGGGTTTTGGGTGCCCCGGTGTAGTGAGTCTGCCCGCAAAATAATTAAAGCGACACATGGAGTCAGTTTGAGAGGTGCTTTCCACATTCAAGGTTTTGTTTTTTGCGGGCGCTGGTTTAACAATCTCTTTTTCAGGTATGGGTGGCGGATCAGCTTCAGCCATCGATTTAATTTCAATAACCGCCTTTAAAAAGCCCGCGGCGGCAACTGTTACAACGACAACAACGGCCACAGTCATCCCGAAACGAGTGCTCAAAAATTTATCTTTAAGCTTTTCAAAGCCGTTCTTCTCTGCCCCCGACAATCTCACCCCCCACACCTCGATTGAATGTACCGCTATCATATACTTCATTCTGGCGGGCGTAAACAGCACCCCGGCACCATGTCATTGTGGCGCGTGGGGTCATCGGATGGTTTTGTTGTGGCCTCCTTGGTATTACACCGAGTGCACCTTAAGCGAGGGCCGACATCTGCTATGGGGAAGTCCGCCCCCAGTTTTTTTATTAGCGCGTCCGGCCAAATTTCGACAATCCATTTACATTGCCCACAAGTCGCGGCGACACGCATGTTGCGCCCCAGTAAATCCTTTAGAAGGATGGTTCTTTTCATGACTCATTCGCTTTCTCCTTCCTATTGTGAAATTTGGATCGTTACCGCTATAGCAGGCAGTCATAAGTGGGAGTCAACAGCATACGTTTGAAAGTTATTATTGTGACGCGGCGGATCCATCTGTGCTAGTGCGATGGTTGTTGATAATGTAGATTATTGCGATTGAAATTGAAAAATTACTCTACATCTGTCATAATCCCATTTCCATCACATTTAGCATCATCAAATCAGGATGCTGGCATGGGTAATATTTCATGACACAACCAACACCATACGTTCGCCAGTATGATTTTGATTCCTACCAAAGTAGCAATCCCAACAACCCTCTTCCATCAAGTTCACTTGAGGCCGAGCTTAATTCGGTTATGGCCACCGTTACGGAAATTCTGGCTAACCTGGCCGTTATCCAGCGAGATGACACACTACTAGCGAACGAGTCAGTTCATACCGACGCATTCACAACCAATAGTCTGGCCTTGATGGCAGGAGGATGGACGCCAAAAGGTGATTGGGCGACCGATGCGACATATGTGGTGAGTGATATGGTGGAGAAGTCTGGCTCCACATACGTCTGCATGGTACCCCACACCTCTGGTGTGTTTGCGGACGACAGGGCTGCTGGTTATTGGATTAGGGTTGCGAACCCGGGGTTCGACCCGGGGCACGCCTACTTCGAGCGACTGAGCGGCAACGGCACAACTGGCCCGTTCACGTTGGAGCAGGATTTCGGATCGGATGAGCAACAGTTTTTTGTGATTGGGCCATCAGGTCAGATTCTGGATCCGATTGATGATTATTCCATCGTTGACACCTCTCTCACCTTTGCCGCGAACACCCTGGTCGGCACAAATAACTACATGATTTGGTCGGTAAGTGCCACGTCGGCAGCGAGCGCAAATGCCGCCGTACTAGCCGCCGACGCCGCCGCTATTTCAGAAGCTAACGCGAATGTGTCTGAGACGAATGCCCAAACTGCCGAAACAAATGCTGCTGCAAGTGCTGGCGAAGCCTCAGTCGCAAGGATAAATGCTCAGACGGCAGAAACAAATGCTGCTGCATCCGAAGTCGCCTCCGCAGCGCACGCCTCCGCGGCGGGCATTTCCGAAACCAACGCCGTGAATGCTGCCTCAGGTGCAAGCGTTTCGGAGGGCAATGCCGCCTCCGCCGCCGCAGCAGCATCCACTTCTCAAGGTAACGCAAGCACTTCAGAAACAAACGCCCAAACGGCTGAGACAAATGCCGCTATCTCTGCGGCTAACGCCGCCGCCTCTGAGACAGGTGCCCAGACAGCAGAGGCAAATGCCCAAACGTCTGAAACAAACGCTCAAACAGCGGAGGCAAACGCGCAGACAGCGGAAGCAAATGCGGCCGCAAGTGCCGCTGAAGTCCAGGACGCCAAACTGGTTTGGAGGGGTGGCCACAACCCCCTGACCGCGTATGTCGTTAATGATGCGGTTGCGGAATCCGGTTCGTCATATGTTTGTACGGCTCCCAATACAGGCGAAACACCGCCCAACCCTCTTTTCTGGGGCGTGCTGGCTTCTCGGGGGGATCAGGGCGAGGCTGGAGCTGTAACACAGTCTGGATCATTTACCTCGGTTAGTGAGGTCGATGTTGTGGTTCCAGAGTTGCTGGATAGCGCCTATTTCTCACACACACTGTACGTGAGACTCACCGGTTCGGGTGTAGGCAGCAGTTTGGGCATAAGAATTTCAAGTGATGGCGGGGCCACATACGACGATGGCGCAGCCGATTACGAATGGGCTCGGTGGGGACGTCAAAATGACGGAACATCACAAGACGCAAACGGCAACGGAGAGTCCAGCATTGCAGTGACAAACGCTGGATTTGTCGGAACGCTCCAGGCCAGCTTGAAAGTCGAACTCACATCAACTTATGACGCATCTATTCGTCCCGTTCTGAACGGTCATGTTGGACTTAATGATCTATTTAAGGGCGCGGTAGGAATTAATTTTGTCGGGGTCCGGTCGGGCGGTAACGCCGCCGTTGGCGGGATTAGATTGTTTGTTTCATCTGGAACACTCACAGGAGAATGGGTTCTCCAAAGTACGTTGAAGTAACTCGGACGCACGCCGTGCGGTTCATTGAGAACATGGACAACGATATCCCAAGAGGTCGATCAGAATGAGTACAGATAGAAATGAAGAAATATTCAAGAGATTGAACAGTCACGATGTTTTTCTGGCCCGAATAGACGAAAATCAAGGCCACATTCTCTCAAAACTTGATGAAGCGAAAGAAGACCGGAAGAACGGAATTAAAGAGCTGCATGACGCCAAGATTAAAATAAACACCCTTGAAACCAGATCGAAGTCGGAGCGCAATTTAACGTGGGGCGGCGGCGGTATTGCGGCAATCGTTCTGGCGGTTTGGGAATATTTAAAGGCGGGGGGCGGGCAATGAGCGATTGGAACCCGGAAACGACGCCGAATTTCACGCGGGAAGAAATGGCCTGCAATTGTGGTTTTTGCGGCAACTCGTGTGAGATGCGTCAGGATTTCATGGAGAAACTGCAAACCATGAGGGACATGCTAGGCCAACCGGTAACCATGAATTCCGGTTATCGATGCGCAAGACACCCAAACGAAAGACACAAGCCGGAGCCGGGATCTCACACCCAGGGCCAGGCGGGGGATCTAAAGGTCGAGAGTGCATCAATCGGTTTCGAGTTGTTGGATGCAGCAATCAAGGTGGGAATGGTTGGTATTGGGGTGGCGAATGGCTTTCTGCATGTGGACAGTGGCCACGACACCAAGCAACGCCCAGCATTATGGGGAGGGTACTGAACTATGAGCCAAGATCACTGTTCATTTTGGCCCGATGGCCAGTACGGGTCTTGCTGCGAAAAGCATGACATGTGTTACGCAGACGGCGGCAATCGGCTTGACCGTAAGGTATGCGATCAGCAATTGCGAGAGTGCATCGAGAAGCAATCTGGCAAGTGGATGGCCCGTATTATGTATTTGGGTGTCAGGCTGGTTGGTTGGCTCCCCCACCATTTCAATCGCGATATACTTATGAGGAAAAGAAAATGAAATATGCATTTATTCTTCTAAGCGTGCTGTTGCTTGCGAGCTGTGCGCAGTATGACGCGGGCAAGGATCTGCTCATTCAAAGTAAGGAAAAGATCAATGATGAGAAGCTGGACAGCGCATTCAAGCTAATTTGCAGCGACGCGAGTGTTGGCGCGATCAGGCGTCGGTTTAACGACATCAGGGAATGGATGGCAATTTGCCGTAATCCATCTGACTGGTAGATCCAGAAAATGGCCGGCAGAATAACAGACGACGACAGAACCTTTCAGGCGAAAAAGGAGGAGCTGGCGACCATCAACAGGATGATCGCAATTGAGAACGCAAAAGATACTTTGCTGGGTTACACCAAGTTCACGATGCCTGATCCTGAAGATATCGACAATTCTGAGCTAACCCAATTCAAGGTCGAGCCTCATCACCAATTATTAGCCGAGGCATTGGAGAGAGTAGAGCGAGGCGAAATTCTTAGGCTTGCTGTATCAATGCCACCACAACACGGCAAGTCCGAGCTTGCAACGCGACGTTTTCCTTCCTGGGTGATAGGGCGGAATCCGTGGAAGAAAATTATGCTCGGCACCTACAATCAAGATTTCGCCAATGATTTTGGCTCACAGATCCGAGAGATTGTGAACTCACCTCAACATCAATCGGTTTTCGACACCAAGTTTTTGAAGGGGTCAAAAGCAAAGGATTTTCTGGTCACGACAGAGCGCGGCCAGTTAGCAATGTTGGGGCGCGGGGGGTCGGGCACCGGTAAACCTGCTGATTTGTTTTTGATCGACGACCCCCTGAAAGATGCAAAGGAGGCGGAGTCGCCCACGATCCGGAAGGACCTTTGGGAATGGTTCACAAAAGTGGCTTATACGCGCTGTCACGTCTTGACGGCAATTGTCATAATTCACACCCGCTGGAATGAGGATGATTTGATCGGCAGAATTGTCGATCCCGACCACCCGAAGCATGATCCGGAAATTGCCAAGGATTGGACCTATATCAACATTCCGGCAATCCTTGGAGATGACAATGTAACACGAGCGCTCGGTAAAAAGCCGGGCGAAGCTCTCTGGCCTGAAAGGTTCCCGCTGAGCCACCTTGAAACAGCACGTCGGATGAACCCAAGAGGGTTTTCCGCTTTGTACCAAGGAAAGCCCTCTCCAGATGATGGGGACTATTTCAAAAAAGATATGCTTATCGGATATGACCGTGACGAACTTCCCAAAAATCTAAGGAAATATGGTGCATCAGATCACGCGGTCACGACCAAGCAAGAGAACGATGCAACGGTATTGGGCTGCGTCGGTATTGATGAGGATGATGTGATTTGGGTTTTGCCTGACCTCGTAATGGAACGCATGGAAACCGACCAGACGGTAGAGGAATTGATCGCCTCGATGCGACGCCACAAACCAATGATGTGGTGGGCTGAGAATGATGTCATTCGGAAGGCGATAGGGCCATTTTTGCGAAAGCGAATGATTGAGGAGAAGGTTTACTGTCTCATTGATCCCATGACGCCGAGCGTGGACAAGAAAGCCAGGGCGCGATCGATACAAGGGCGGATGTCGATGGGCATGGTTAGATTTCCCAAATTCGCCTCTTGGTGGCCTGAGGCGGAAAATGAGTTGTTGAAATTTCCTAATGCCACGCATGACGATTTCGTAGATTGGCTGGCTTGGATTGGGCTGGGCCTGGATAAGGAAATAGGCGCATCGAGTGAAGGAAAAGAACCTGACAACGTAGTAAGAGTTGGGTCGATTGAGTGGATCAAGGCGACTCATAAAAGAGAGGCGCGAAAGAAGGCAATGAAAAAGAAAAGTGGTGGATTTTGATGGAAAATATTGAAAGTTCGGACGCTGCACAGGTCATTGATCGGAGCGAGCCTGAAACGGATGGGTCTAGACTCGCGTTGATCAAGAGATGGATTGAGGATATTAACGCGTCGAAGAACCACCACGGTAGAGCATTTGATAAAATGCGGGACAACATGTCTTATGCAAAAACAGGCAAATCGAAGGATTGGGACGACGATAATTACACGGTAAACATCATCCAGCGACACATTAACCAATCAGTCGCTAGTCTATATGCAAAAAATCCTCGCGCGGTTGCGAAGCGCCGCCCTCGACTTCATTACAAAATCTGGGACGGCAATCAGGAAAGCCTCATGGGGGCAAGCCAGGCGGTCTTGGCGGCCAGTCAAGAAAGAAGGCAGGCTGACCCACTTGCCATGGCGTTGTTGGGGGATGTTCAAGAGGCCCATCAGCAAAAGCGAATGCTGGATAAATTGGCCAAAACCCTTGAGATTTTATTCCATTATTACATTGATGAGCAGCAGACGAATTTTAAAAGATCGATGAAACAACTGGTTCGCCGTGCAAAGGTGTGCGGAGTTAGTTATGTAAAACTGGGCTTTCAAAGATTGATGGAGAAACGTCCGGAGATCGCTGCCCAAATTGCTGATGTCGCCAACCAAATATCCAGAATTGAAGCCATCACCGCAGATTATGCTGACGGCGAAATAGACGATGACGATCCTAAGTTGGAAGAACTCAGAATTATGATGGAGGAACTTCAAACAAAAGAATTAATGATCGCCCGAGAGGGTCCTGTTTTTGATTTTCCCAGATCCACGGAAATTATCGTTGATAAGAAATGCAGGCACCTCAACGGTTTTGCAGGAGCCGGTTGGATTGCTCATGAGATGGCGATGTCATCGGACGAAATTAAGGAAACTTATGAGGTTGATATTGGGTCCAGTTTCACCCAATACAAAACGGACAACCGAACAAACAAAAAGCCTCAACCCGAGGAGAAAGAAGATTCAAACAGCACTGCTCTTGTGTGGGAGGTTTGGGATAAAGATACAGGGACGTGCTTTACAATAGTTGACGGGTATAATGATTATCTAAAGGAGCCAGCTACCCCGGATGTGCAATTAGAGCGCTTCTGGCCCGTCTTCACCCTAGCTTTTAATGATATTGAAGATGAAGAGGATATTTATCCTATTTCAGATGTCGATTTGATGCGATCCATGCAGGACGAGTACAATAGGTCAAGGGAAGGATTGCGAGAACACCGACGGGCGAACAGGCCAAAATATGCGGTCCCCAAGGGAAGGCTTGAGGACGAAGATAAGGCCAAACTGGAAAATCATCCTGCAAATGCAGTTATTGAGTTGAATGCTCTTGCAGCAGGTGAGAGCATAGACAAGCTTATCCAAGCGATGCGCGGAGCGCCCATTGACCCAGCATTGTATGAGACAAATAGCGTGTTTGAAGACGTGCTTAGGGTTGTCGGATCACAGGAAGCTAACTTGGGAGGCACATCGGGAGCGACCGCCACAGAGTCCAGTATTGCAGAAAATAGCAGGGGAGCATCCGTCGCTTCCAATGTCGATGATTTAGATGACATGCTGTCAGAATTATCAGGATCTTGTGGCCAATTGATGTTGCTAGAACTTGATGAGGAGACAGTAAAAAAGATTGCTGGTCCAGGGAGCGTCTGGCCTGAATTTAGTCGAGAAGAGATAGCCGAAGAGGTGTTTCTCAAAATTCGCGCAGGATCTTCCGGGCGTCCGAACAAGGCCGCAGAGCTTGCGAACCTCGAAAGAGCAGCGCCTACGATTTTACAAATTCCGGGTGTGTCGCCTGTGTGGTTTGCGAAACAAGTTCTGGAACGTCTGGATGAGGCGGGGATAGATATTGATGAAGCGATAGTTGAGGGGATGCCTTCAATGATTGCAATGAACCAAGCGGCGGGGAACCCCCAACCAGCCACGGGGGATCCCGCATCAGACCCGGCTCAGCAAGGAGCAAACGGCGCATCAAACGCATCGCAAGCGAGAAGACAACCGGGGCCTCAGGCGGCATATCCGACCTCTGCGAACTAGTTTGTTGACCAGATTGTAGATTTATGAGAAAATGTTAACACTCAACTTTCAACATCGTGATGATGTCGAAACACCCTTAGATGGAGTCGCTAAAATGGTCTTGGATTCGACGCCCAAGGAAAACGAAGCTCAGGCTGACGGATTGGACGAAAATGTTTCTGATCCGTCAGTGGAGAGCATCGACCCTAATGACGCTAACACCGTAGAGTCGTCAGCTACGAATGATGAGGACGCTAAAGAGCCGACTACCCTTCTCGATGCCGTTACGGCAGCAATCGAAGAGGACAAAGCGGCAGAGGCACCGTCCAGCCTTAAAGAAAACGGTGAGGATGCGGAGGGATCCGCAGCAAAATCCGATGAAGATGACAACCCCCCCTTTCATGAACATCCACGATGGAAAGAACTTATCTCTGAGCGTGATACTTTTAAACAGTCTCATCACGAACTCATTGGCTTGAAAAATTACATGACGAATGCCGGGCTTTCCTCTCAAGAAGTCAATGTCGGCTTTGAAGTCATGCGAGACATCAAAAGCAACCCGGCAAGAGCGTTAAAAACGCTGATGCCTTACATCAATCAGCTCGAACAAATTACAGGCGTAACTCTTTCGCCAGATATTCAAGAGCGGGTGAATGAGGGTTATTTGGATGAAGGGTCTGCCAAAGAATTGGCAAGGCTCCGTTCGCAAGCGCAACTTGCCACCGCAGCATCAGAGCAAGCGGTGGCGCATGCACGGCAGCTCCAGGACAGCCAACAGCGCGCTACTCATGCAGATAATGTCTCATCAGCAGTAAGTGATTGGGAAGGTAAGTGGTCTGAATCTGATCCTGACTACAAATTGAAGCAACCCAAAGTGATGGAGAAGATCGAACTCCAGCTTTTGAAGAACGGACCTCCTCAAACGCGAGAGGAGGCTGTGCAGATGGTGGAGGACTGCCGGAGGGTGGTTGATGCTGAATTAGCACTTTTCCGTCCTCCAAAAAATACCGTTCGAAACATCACCGGTGGTTCTTCCCCAAAATCGACGCCTGAGCCTACATCTCTGCTGGAAGCGATGCAGCAAGGGTTGGCCAGAACGTCCTAATCATTCGTAGAGGAACACGACCATGGCATTCACTGCCGATGAGCTGGCGAACATAGCTAACGCCGCAATTGACTACCACTTCAAAAAAGGACAGGTTTTTTCCAACACCATTCAAAACAAACCCCTCCTGAGGAAGATGCAGGAAAAACAGGGGACTTTCCCCGGGGGCAAGGATAACATTACGGTCCGCGCTAAGGGTGAATATACAACCGATATTATGGGCTATACCCATGATGACACCGTTACATATGGAAATCCTGCCAACATCAAGGAGGCGATTTATCCTTGGAAGGAGATCCACGCTGGTATCTCCATAACAATGACTGAGTTGAAAAAAGACGGAATTACCGTTGTTGACTCATCCAATGGCAAGGACACAGTAAAACATACACATCGTGAGATGACTGCACTGGCAAACCTTTTGGAAGACAAGCTCGAAGACTTGTCGGAAGGAACAGCCCGAGGAATGAACGGCATGTTCTGGAATGATGGCACTCAGGATGCAAAACAGGTGCCTGGGGTTCGGTCAATTATTCTGGACGATCCGACCGCAATAGGAACAGTGGCAGGCATTGACCAGGTCGCGGATGCGTGGTGGCGGAACCGAGCCCAATTGTTGGTTGATGTATCGACACCATCAAACCAGAACTTGGTCACGGTACTCCAGAGTGAGTTTCGTCAACTTCGCCGTTATGGCGGGAATCCCGACACGTTTCTTGCGGGATCTGACTTTATCGAAGGGCTGGAAAGGGAGCTTCGATCCAACGGCTCTTACACCGATACCGGCTTTATTAATAAAGGCAAGACTGATCTTGGAATGGCCGATTTGTCGTTCAAGAACGTGCCGATTGAATACGATCCAACGCTTGATGATGATGGCCTAGCAAAGTACGGGTACGTCCTTGACTGCAAGACCATCAAGCCGATGGTGATGGAGGGTGAAGATATGAAGCAGCACAACCCGTCACGGCCTGAAAACCAATACGTGTTCTACCGGGCGACTACTTGGACTGGTGGCCTGATTTGCAAGCAGCGAAACGCCAACGGCGTTTACAGCATTTTGTAAACAAAAGAGCGCGACAAAGGGAGGAGTGTGAACTTCTCCCTGATCAACTCACAGATTGAAAGAGCACTATCATGCAACTTTATGACGGCACGGTTCGGCTATCAGGCAGCGTTTTGAACGAAGTGCCAAAAACCGAAATGACAGCGGCGGAAGTCCTACTCTTGGTAAACATACACGGGTCTGGAAGTGTAGTTCGGCTTATCCGGAGAAAAATGGACAAGCGTAACCACAGCGACGAGCGAGAACGCCTTGGCAAGAAGTATGGTGAACGACGCGTTGTGGCGCTTTTCGGCACCAATATGCAAAAGCTCCCTATTGAACTGGAAGGTATTGATTCACGTGAGCCGTCGGACGATGAGCTTACCGATGAAGAGTTGAACGCCATGACGGCACCCGAGCTAAGTTCGGATGATGATGGTGTCTCAGGACCGGAAAATAGCGAGGAGCAAGCATGGCCAGGAACCGGCAACTCATCCAACTAATTGATGAGTTGCGGGCCGAAGCAGGCCAGGCGGTAAGCTCATCTGTTGGTGTGGATAAAATCCCTGCTCTCAAACAAATAATCAGGCGCACACAAGAGACGCTTTACGATGATTTTGACTGGCCGCATCTCCGTATCCAGCCGGTAAAACAATTGTCAGCCGGACAGCGCTATTATGACCTCCCTGCGAACATGGATTACGAGAGGATCGAAGAAGTTGTTGTCTGGTACAGCGGCCATCCACACCCATTGGTACGTGAAATTACTTTTTCAGACTATTCGCAGTACGATTCAGAAGAGGGCGAGCGATCCGAGCCAGCGCTGAAGTGGGATATTCGAGACACTGGAGCGGGCGAGCAGATCGAGATCTGGCCAGTTCCCTCCTCCAATTCAAGTAAACTGCAATTCAAGGGCCTTAGAAGATTGGGAGGACTGATTGACGATTCAGACACGGCAGACCTTGATAATCATTTGATTGTCCTGTTTGCCGCAGCGGAAATCCTATCCAGACAAAAGTCGCCGGATGCTCAAGCCAAATTGGCCGCGGCGAACTCACGATATGCAAAATTAAAAGGTAGAGCAAAAGGGGCGAGCCGGACTGTTGTTATGGGCGGCGGCCATCGAAGTAATGCTTACCAACATGGGCGACCTATTATCAGGGTTGGGTGACAAAAATCATGGCTTACGTTTTTGTAGAGGATTTCAAATCTGGATTAGACCGCCGCAAGGAGCAAGTCAACGGGACTCCAGGCTCTCTTTGGGAGCTGATTAACGCTCACATAACCCGCGGCGGAGCGATTGAACGAAGAAAGAAATTTGTTGTTTCTCACGCCCTGCCACCGGGAACGCACGGTTGCCATGCGATTGATGGCGAGCTTTACGTCTTTGGCAGTGATCCAGATCCAGGCATGCCTGAAGGAGTTACATACCAGCAATGCGTTCATCCGGATAACAGCACCCAGATGTCAAAAGTCCTAATGTCGGAGTCATTCGACGGAAAAATCTATGTGATTGCTAGATTTATTGATGGGAATATTTATCACTACTTAAATGGGGTGATTGTTGACGACTGGATTGCAGGAATTGTCCGTGCGGATATGGCGGACAATGACGGGATCGCGGAACATCTTAGAGGGTTAATTGACGCTCATGAGGATTACAGCGCTACGCGGTCAGGGTCAGAGATAACTATTACTGGTGCAACCAACACAGAGTTCGACATTGAGGTAGAGACTACCAATGTCGAAGGCGGGATAGATGATCAAACGCTTGTAATTTCTGAAACACAAGCTCCGATCTCAGATGTTACCGAGATTCTTGCCACATCCTCATTTGCTGTTACAGCGGGAACAGTTGGTATGGACAACGATGTCATCTCCATCACCGTTGATGGGGTTGAGGTGCTGGGGGCCGATGTCCCTTGGACCGTTTCCAATTCAGGAACGGCGGTGAATATTGCGGCTCAAATAAACAACCATGCCTCCTCCCCAGAGTACACAGCCGAGGCTTCCGGATCTTCTGTGGTCATATCGGCAGCCGCGACAACGGGAGACTCTCCCAACGGGTTTGTCGTAACAGTGACAACGACTGGTGACGTTGTCGTATCGGCCCCCACGGCGATGGCCGACGGGGTGAACGGCGCGACCGGTCAGCCTCAAATCAACACCGTTACCGTTGGCGGTACATTTGAGATTGGCGACAGCTTTGACATCCTGCTGGGCAATAAGCATTTTGGATATATTGGAAACCCCTCATCCATCGGGGAGACTGCTCAAACTTTCAAAACTAAAATCTATAGTGTTGTGGACAGCTTGCTGCACTTTTGTGGCATCAACGATCCTAAGGTTTGGAACCGTGATAACGATGACAATCCTGGGGCGGGCTTCATCAACATGGCATCGCAAGACGAGGGATCAGAACGACTGTACGGAACTGGTGTTTATCAGGGCAGTTTGGCCGTTTTTGCCCGGCAAGCCATCCAGATATGGTCAGTGGATTCAGACGACGCATTCAATGTGTTTCTGCAAGTGATAAAGAACACTGGAACCAAATCTCGCCGTGGCATTACCTCCTATGGGAATAATGATTTATTCTATTTAGCAGAATCCGGCATCCGGTCCATACGAGCGCGAGACAGCTCCAATGCGGCCTTTGTGAGTGACGTAGGCACCCCGATAGACCCCATGGTTACGCGGTACATGGACACGCTGACTGACACTCAGATAGAAGACGCATTTGCGGTGCTTGAGCCAATTGATGATCGATATTGGTTGTCTTTGGGTTCGCGGATATTTGTTTTTTCATACTTCCCCGGAGCAAAAATCTCAGCCTGGTCATACTATGATACCACTGACGATATCGGCGGCGATGTGAGTGAGTTTGCGCGAATTGACAAGAAGATTTATGCGCGAACCGGGGATAATATTTATTTGTACGGTGGGGCAGATGGCCAAACTTATCCTGATGATAATGAAATTGAGGGTGTGGTTGAGCTTCCTTTCCTAACGGCAGGCACCCCGGGCACAGTGAAGAACGTAGAGGGGTTTGATGCTGCTCTCACCGGTACATGGGATGTCGTCCTACAGGTGGATCCCAACAATACAAATGCGGTCGTCAACGTCGGCACCATAGGCAAAACCACATACCCTGCTGACCGTGCGGGTGTGGAGGTCAGTACCACCCACTTTGCACCGAAATTGACATGCAATAAGGCTGGGCCAGCAACACTCTCTAATTTGATTGTTCACTATGAAGATCCGAACGAGGCGGGGTGATGGACTTGGGGCCAGTAAATTATTCTGACGCGCTGTTCATCGCAAAGAATATGCGAGAGTGGGACCGGAAAGAAATTTATGCTTCCCGTTGGAATGATGACCCCCACGAATTAGCCGCCGAGTGCCTGTCAATTGGGGGGTTTAGCTGGATCGCTTACGATCCGGAACCCATTGCAATAATCGGTGCCGTTCCGCTTCGTCCCGGCGTATGGAATGTCTTTATGTTTGCAACCGACAAATTCTCAAAAATCGCAATTTCACTGACAAAATTCGCCAAAAATGTTATGATGCCATCACTAATTGCAGCAGGCGCGCATCGCGGCGAATGTCAATCCATGGCGGGCCATGACGACGCCCATAATTGGCTTGAGTTCTTGGGAGCAAAAAGAGAGTCCACTAGTGAAGGCTATGGACGAGGCCGCGAAGATTTTCATACCTACATATGGATGGCAAACTGATGTGCTCATTTAACAAACCAAAAGACAGGTCAGCCGAAACTGCGCGTGCCAAGGAGGATGAGCGAAAGAAGTTGGTTGAGCAAGGGCGTGCCGCTATTGATGGTAGTTTCAAGGCGTTTGATGACAACTACTTTGCTAACGTTGAAAACAACTATAATGACTTTTACGCGCCGCAACTGGATGATCAATACAAGGACGCTCACCGGACAGCTATACTTAGGCTGAACACGACAGGCGGTCTGAATTCATCAGCCGGAGCGAAGAAGCTTGGAGATTTGGCGGAGCTTTATCAGAAAAACAGAGCTTTAATTGGTGATCGGGCGATCTCGGCAGCAAATACAGCGCGTGGAGATGTGGAGTCCAACCGCCAAGCACTTTACAGTCAGAACCAAGCCGCCGCAGACCCCTCGACTATTGCGGCGAACTCGCTATCCCGCGCTGAGTCTCTCTCCACAGCACCAAGTTATAATCCGTTAGGCGCTGTCTTTGCGGACTTCATCAACAATGTGGGGACCGGGTTAGTCGCGGAGAAGAATGGGTATAATGGTTTTGGAACGGGACTATTTAACAACCCGAACTCCAAAGGCTCAGCAAAGGTGGTCAGCTAATGTGCAATCCGATGATAGTTGCCGGTCTTGCCGCGTCTGCTGCTGGGACAGGGTATAATTCGTACCAACAAAACAAGAATTTGAAAGCTGGTATCGAGGCGAAAAACAAGGCGTCGCTAGATGAGGTAAATCGGCAGGACGCCTTTCAGGCAGAAGCGACTGAAGTCTTTGATAACAGCCTGAACAACTTTAGCAAACCAAGTCAAGATGCTGCGCTACAGAAGAGTGAGACTGATCGCACCATACGCTTGGAAAAAGCCATAACACAACCCAAAGAATATACGCCAACCACTGGCAGCGCTCCGTCAGTGGTGAAGAGCGAAATCGCGCGAAAGATGAATGACGCGATAAAATCAGGCAAGAATTCTGCGCGCAGTTTGGCGAAAATGGGCGCATGGGGCGATACGCAATTTGGGAATCGTATAGATCTCAGCCGGAGTGGTGGCGACCTCGGCCAAATTAGCAATTTTGCAAGAGGTTCGGCAAACCTATTACCCGGCGCTCAATCTGCTGCATATGGCAATGCCCAAGACGCCCCAGGTATGTTCGGAGATTTGCTTAAGGTGGCCGGGACCGCAGGCATGATGTACGGAATGAATGGTGGAAGCTTTGGCAAGCTTGGCGGGCTGTTTGGAGGCGGCGGAGGAGATGGCACCCTAATCTCTGTTGATGGGAGTGCGTTGGTATGAGGCAGAACCCCTACAGTGGAGGATATCAAACCCCAATCGGATCGGCGCTAGGCAACCTGGTTAAGGGGTTTTTCGGGCCTCAGAACAACAATCAAGCGCGCGACCGCTATTACAACGCCCAAGCAAACCAGGTTCGGTCTGAAATGGCCGCAGACGCCAAAGAGAGGTCTGATCTCCAGGCGGGCAAAGGTATGATCAGCGAGGCGTTCAAGCGCGGTTATGGTGAGTTGGAGGAGGCACCAAGGAGCAAAATCGTACCAGTCGGACCGATGCCCCGCAATACTCGTGAAGAACAACTTCAACAACAAATCCCGAACCTGGGCGTTGGGGCTAGTCTGGCTGGAGTCGATGCGGGAAAGATAGGCAAGCTGATCAACACATTTATCCAAAATGGCGCGACGCATGGCGACATTAGACATGGCGCATTTGTTGGGTCAGGGGAAGATCTGGGAAAAATCGACGGAGCCAGAGCGGTATTTGCAGAAGAGCGCGACAGACTTATTCAGGACAAATACGCTCAGGAAGCAGCAATACAAAATAGAATTCAAGCAGGGCATGATGGCCGAAATGACGCGGACAACATAGCTGCTGAAAGTCGGAACAATGCGGACAATTTGGCAGCCATGGCGAGAGTCAATGCCAAGATTGCTGGCCGGGGGGCTGCGAAACCCCCAAAGCCAATGAGTCCCCTCGACCAACAAAGGCAGCTCAAGCTGATTGGTGACATGATTTATAACACACTGTCAGCCGGACAGGAGGCCGCTGAAGGCGCTAACTCTGTGCCTCAAACGCCAAACCATATCGAATTGGTCAACACTGCCGAGGAGCTGATGCGAACACAGGGACTCACGATGGGGCAGGCCGTTGCCGCAGCCCTCGAAGGCAACATGTATCGATGGCGCGGCCCCGACAACGATGAAGGTATGGCGTGGCTCGATAAGCCGGTTGGGTGGACTAGAGAGCCGACACCAGGCTCAAAAAATGATTCTGTACCGCAAGCAACCAACGACCCTCTTGCTGAAGCAAGGGCGGCCATCGCGGCGGGGGCTGATCCAAAGAAGGTGAGGCAAAGGTTGTTGGAGAATGGCATTAACATCGAAGGATTGGGCACCTGATCATGGGAATGTTTGACGATCTGATCCCAAATGAAGGTAAGCAATCGACCAGCTCAGGAATGTTCGACGACTTGATACCTACTTCAAAAGTTGATCAGGCTGGCAGCTTGGGCGATGCCTTTCATCGAAGTGTGGTTTCTACAAAGGGTGCAGCACAACAATTGGTCGCTGACTTGGCTGCAAAAAATGCGGAAAACCAACCACTATCTTATAGTGAAATAGTGGGTAAAAACGCAGAGGATAGCTTGCTGCCTGTGTGGCTGGACCCAACGGCTGCTTACAACAATGCAATTGATTATGTTTTTTCTCGAAAGCCGGTCACGGAGTTTCTTGGCACAGACGATGTGAACGACAGGGCGGTTCAAGCAGAGATGAAGGTCGGCGAGACGGCAAAGGAGTTGAAGTCTATCCCTCAAGTGCCGGCGCTTCAACGAGTGGCTGGGGCAGATGGTGCAGCGGATACCTTAAAGGCACTCGGAGAAGGTGGTGTTCTTGAAGCTCTTGAAGGAGTGGCTGCCCTTGGCGCAGAGAGCGCCGTTCCTGCACTGACTGGTGTGGGTGCGGGCTTGCTAACAAAAAATCCTACTGTCGGCGCACTGGCGATGGGCGGGGCCGCGGGGCTACAGGAACGATACGCCCAACCCATAGAGTTTTTCGAGCAACGCGGGTACGACCTATCCAAACGTGAAGATGTTGAGAGAATGATGGCTCGCCCCGAATTGATGCAGGAGGCACAACGTCGAGGCTTGACGCGGGCGATGATTATCGGCGCTGTGTCCGCCCTATCCGGCGGCGTGGCTTCCCAGACGATTGCCAAAGGTCCCGTTAAAAACATGGTCGCCCAAATGGGTGTCCAGGGCGGCATGGATATGGGGGGTGAGGCCACTGCTGGCTTGGCCTCCGATGGCGAAGTTGATTGGAAAGGCGTCATACTAGAGGGGCTTGGCGGGTTGGCGACGGCACCTATAGAGGTCGTTGGTTTGAACTCCGAACTTCGTACATCTATAGCAGAGAAAACGAAAAAACTTCCAGAACAGGTCACGAATGAGGACATCATTAACGAAGCCGCGGAAGGGAACAATGAGGCCCGTGAGGTTCTAAAATCGATGGGTGTCGGAGAAGAACAGCTAGCGGCAATATCGCCAGAAAAAGCACAAGAGTTTGCTGCGCGAATTCAGAACCGGCGCGATGAGGACTCTGTCCGAGCGAAGAATAGATCCAACGACGCAGGCGGATGGAAGCCAGGCCGCAAAAACAAGGAGGGGAAATGGACGAAAGGCAGCGTTCAAGATGAAATCGTTACTCTTGCCAATGAGCGGGAAGCAGTTAATTCTGGAGAAATCGATCCTGCGGCAGCAAGCACAGCTGGGCGGATCCTTGATCCGGATCTGCCGGAGGCTATTCCGATCACAAAGGATGGGCAAGGGGATATTGGCGACCTCGGAATAGCCGAGGCGATCAGGCGGAACCGACACAAACCAACTACAGAAACAGCACTGGTTCCCACGGAACCGGACGCTCGCGCGCAAGCCAGAGGGAAGACAGACGAAGAAATACTTACTGGCCAGAAAAACTTGGCTCATCGTGAGCGGGTGAATGAGAAGCTGCAAGCCAACCGCTCGGAATCAATCCAGCTAAATGAAAGCTTGTATGGTGGAGATGGCAGGCAGACGCAAACTGAAAGCGATTTTCAAGAACAGGGGAAGGCGCGAGACGCCTTTGATATGACTGAGCGCCAACGCCAACGTAGTGGCGAGGGGGTTGCGGATACGAAGCCAGGCGGGCGTGAAGGAGGAGGCGATCTGGAGATCGTTGAAATCCATGACGGGTTCCCGGTCCGTGTCCGGGATCGAATGTATAGCAGCGATACAGGTACAGTTGAGGTCGAGGTCGAGGTCGAGAGGTACGATCCTCGGACTGGCGAAGTAGAGCCCGGAGCAGTTCCTTATATAATTGAGGAGTCGCAACTCAAATCTGCACGATACGCAAGCAACCCGCGAAGCGCGCAGGACTTCGAAGATCGCGCAGAAGTCGGAAGGGTCAACAAAGGAAGGGCGTCCGGTCAACGTGCCGACGAGTTCCAGAATTTAGACAGGCAGACTTATCGGGCTTCTGATCCAGATCCAAATGAGGACTTTTTGGGAGCGGGATCTCGAAAGGGCGAAGAGCCAAATGCACCCCACTCTGGTCGTTCCCCCTTCCCAGAGCAGGATGAGGGGCCTAACCCATGGCAGGAACGTTCAACCAGCGAAGAAGACGCAATTCGCCGCGCAAAGGCATATGCGGAAAATCGGGAGCGTCAAGGGAGTGGTGACCAAGAAGAGGACACTGGTGATAGCGCCTTCAAAGGAAAGAAAACCAGCAACAAGGCAAAGGTGGGGGAGAATGGTTATTACGACATTTTCGACCATGCGGGCGTTCGATATGTGGTTTCTGATAAAGGTGGTCCGATAACTTTCCCAACACAAAAGCAGGCGGCGTTGTGGATACAGAAAACGGCATATAAAAACGCCAAAGAGGATCAAGTCTTCACAATTGCTGCCCATCCTTTCAAATCGAAAAGCACCGGTCGCGGTGGGGCGGAATCACTTTACACAGTGGTGGAAACCAAGCGGAATGATGCGCAGACCAAGTCCGTAGATGGAGAGGGTGGTCTAACTGCTGATGGAGCTGTCAGGGAACCACAGGAGCAGGTGATACCAGACGCTCCGATTGATCCGGGCAACGAGAAAAAGAGCAACCGAGCGGGCGTTAATCGTCCGAGTTACAAGCTTCATTCGAACCCCTTCTTTGATCCTGACATTTACAAATCAATCGGCACTGATCTCAAAGCGTTGCTTAAGGGCACGACCGCGCTAACAAGCACGATAACTCGCCCGGTTCGTCGAATTTTACGAGCGCTATTCAGCTCGGCTGATCAAGACATGAGGGCCGACCTCGGAGAGCGGGGCTTGTTGTCTCCGACCGCAAGAAAAATACTGAATATGTTTAACGCTGAAGCTGGTAAGAGCGATGGTGTGGAGAGTACGTTCTTTGAGTCCATTGAGAGGCGGGTAGGAGAGCAATATGGCAAGCTCGACGAGGCTCTTGGGAAGTATCGAGATGATTCTGCTTCCATGAAAAGGATCGTGCAATTGTTGCGTGGAAACCCTCGTGCCGTTCGGGCCGGAACGCCGATTCACGATGCCGCCTTGTCGGTTCGAAAGATCCTTGATGAACATCTCAACTATCTGCGCGATGCGGGGGTTGATATTGGCGAAATTAAAAATGGGTACTTCCCAAGAGAAATGGACCAGTCCGCAATCCTCAAAGATCCGGGCGGATTTCAATCAGCAGCCGCAAAAGCGTATCGTGAATTAGGCGCAGACGGCAAGGCAGCAAGGGAGGCAGCACGACAACTTCACGATGAGGTCGTTTTTGGGCACATGAATGGGCATCAAGGTGGTGCAGCAACGCCCTTCGTGAAAGGTAGAGTGTTTGGTAAGTCTGTGGACTCCGCTGATCATCCTTTAAATAAGTTCCTCATGGATGACCATGTTGCTTCGTTATCTCAGTATATTAACAGGGCTTCAAAGCGGGCCGAGATTTCGAGACGATTTGGCGATAATTTCAAAAATATTGGGGAATTGGAGCAGGACCTTATATCAGAAGGTGCTGGAGAGGCATTCCACGAGCTTGGCGCGCATATTGGTTCCATGACCGGGCTAGCTCCGCATGGAATGAGCAGCGGGGCGATCAAGGTTCTCCAGAACATTCGTATGTGGTCTGCGCTAATGTATCTTGAGCGAGCTACTTTGTCATCTCTAGGTGAGATTGTCATGCCTGCGGTCCGGTCTGGAAACCTGGCTGATGTTGGCACTTCAATCGTCGAGGCGCTGAAGAGTTTCAAAACCAAGGACAAGAGTGAGACCAGAGAGTTCGCAGAAGACCTTGGCCTTATCACCGGGCATTTGGGCGAGTCCATCATGGCCGCCCGCTATGCTGGCGAGGACATCAATGGACAGCAACAATCAAAAATTCTCGATCGATACTTCAGACGCATCGGCTTGGAGCAGTTTACTGAGGCCACCCGGATAGCCTCAACGAAAATCGGTAACACCTTCATCCGTCGTTTGTCAAAAGATGTGGCCAGCAAAGGAGGCAAAGCAAGGTTGTCTGGAGAACTTCTTGCAGAATTGGGAGTCCCCATTGAAAAATCAGCCGAGTTCTCGGCGTGGATGGAAAAATCAGATGGCTTTCCAACTTCTCTCGATGGTGAGATGGGGGAAATTTATAAAACTGCAATTTGGCGTTTTGTGGATCAAACGATCATGCGTCCGAATAAGGCAATGAAACCAAAGGCCGCAAACCACCCACTTGGGCAGGTCGTCTATCATCTTCAGGCTTTTACGATGACGTTCTTCCAAAACGTCATCAAGCGCTCTGGGAGAATGGCTGGGCGAGCAGTGACGGAAAAGGGATTATCAATGCAAGATAGGGCCAGATTGGCCGCTCCAGCTATGATGCTTCCCATTCTGTATGGATTCCAGGCTGCCATCTCTGAGATCCGTGACGAGCTAACCATGGACCCCGAGCGGCGAGCGAAGGAAACTGGCGCGCAGAAAGCATTCAAATGGGCTTCTCGAACAGGAATGTTTGGTTCGGCGGATCCTTGGCTGAATATGTTGGAGGCGTCCAGTCGTTATCAGCGAGGCGCTGCCGACAGTTTAGCTGGCCCCGGGCTTGGAACAGTCGCTAAGGGGATTGATGCATCTGTTGCCATCTTGGGGCACAACAGCCCCAATACAAACACTCAGGAACGAAAGGCAATGCGGGCACTCTATGATGTGGGGATAGAGCCGCTATTCAACTACATTGTTAGCAACCGTGTAGGTCCGGCATCTGGGATAGTAACAAAGACAGGCGCAGCAGCTCTTACACAACTTACTGGGTCCGGCCGCACCAGAGAGCAGTTTATCTCAGAGGTCGCTGGACCCCACAAAAAGAAATCCAAATCGAAGAAAACAGATAGGCGGTAGAGATGGTAAACACAGTTCAGGAATCCCAGGCTACACCTGTAATCACATATAATGGAAATGCTGTTTCCCCAATTTCCGACTTATTCAAGGCAATTTATGACTCCGCGCCTGTGAGTAATGCGATTGCCGGGGGGAGTCCCAATATTCAGCAGTTTTCCTCAGAAAATTTGTTCCCCTCAATTGACGACATGCCTGCAACGCCAGATCCGGTTATCTCTAACCCTACTCAAGAACCTGCCTCGTACCTGAACGGGTTCGGCTACTCTCCTGACGTAGGGCCTGCCAGCCCCAATAATGGAGCCATGGACGTTGCGGACATGTCTCCCGCATCCATGGCGGTTGGCGCTCAACAGGCAGCCAACATGTCACTCGGCCTCCCGGGTGTGATCGGTTTGGCTGCGATGGCAGGGCAAATGGGGCTGGAACACAGCCTGGAGGCGGAAATTGACGCAATCAATAATGAGACGCCTTTTAGCCTGGACGTAGACTCCGTTTCCGCTGAGGCAAATGCAGTGGCTTCTGGTAATGATGTCGCCACAGGAATAGATGCGGCTGTCAACAACCCCGATACTGGTGGTATAGGGAGTTCAGGCATGTCTGAGGCGGCAATGCAGGCGCAAATGTCAACAGGACCCGGAAACAATGGTGCTGGCGATGCCGGAGATGGCGCTAGCGTCATTTGTACAGAACTGCATCGGCAAGGATTGGTGGAGGATGAACTTTACCGTGGCGACAGTGCTTATGGATTGCAACTGATGGAATTCGACCCAAACGTTATGAGAGGTTACCAATCATTTGGGATTCCGATTGCTCAGCAGATGCGGAAATCAAAAACACTCACTCTGACTATGAGATTGATTGCAATGCCGATTATTGAGGAGCTGGCTTATCGCGGAGGAACTGCAAGCACCGGTAATAAGGTTGGTAGGGTGGTTTTGTCTATCGCAATTCCGGCATGCCGATTAATCGGATATCTACCGTTTAAAACCCCACTTAGTACCCCAGTTTAGGTTTTGTTCCATTTTGTAGGGTGGCCTCCCTACACACCTAAGCCCTTGTGTTGCAAGGGGTAGGGGTGGCGCACCCGACACGATTCGAACGTGTGACCTCTGCCTTCGGAGGGCAGCGCTCTATCCAGCTGAGCTACGGGTGCTGAAGAGGATCAATCCTATAACCCAATGACAGCGCGAGTGCAATGGCAAAGTCGTGTCTGATCCAGCTGCCTTTCTTTTGTGGCTTCTTCGGGACGGTGCGCGCAATATTGTGTGAGGTGGCCGAAGAGTGGTAAACAGGCTAGCTGAAGCTTTGTTAAGGCGGCATGGCGAGAGCGGAAGACGAGAGAAAAGCAGAAGACCGACCTGGCGGCTTTTTCATTTCTTCGCCCTGATGAACCGGGAGGTTATCGGCAGCAGGCGGGTATTTTACGTCGCGGCTGAAGAGCTCAGTCTGCAGGACCCGTCTTCATCACGAGATCCAGACCCTTTTCAGTGATGCCGCAAGGCCTTGATTTTGAGGGATTGCCTTGCGGCTTCTTTGCGGGCGGCGGCGGCAGTGGCATATTCCCGGCTGCGGTCGCTTACTGTGGTGCGTTGCAGGGCTTTTTCTCGCCGAGCACGGGACCATGCCCGGCCATTTTGATCTTTCAGGCGGACCAAATCATCTTTCATACTCATGGGACTCCTTTTCTCCCAACCGGGCTTCTAGATTCCTGAGATTCATTCATGATATAGGGCGGTAATGCCACGAAATCCACATGAAAAGCCGGCGGACATAGCCGCCGGCTTGAAGTGTTGTGTCTCAAGTAGAGGTCGGGGAGGCGATCAGACTAACTGCCCGTTTTTATAGACGGCCCGGTGGTTCGTAGGATCGGCGGCCATTTGAATATCCTCTTCAGGATTACCATTGACGATCACCATATCGGCTTTAAAACCAACTTTCAGCTGACCCCGATCCTCAAATTGCATCAGCTCATGAGCCACGGATGTTGCGCTGATCAGGGAATCCAGGGCGCTCATCCCGCAATCCACCATATGAAGCAATTCCTGCGGGTTTTGACCATGCAGATTGAACGGTGTGCCGGCATCCGTGCCCATGGCAATTTTTCCGCCCGCCTTATAGAACATCTTGAAGCTTTCTTTATGCCGTTCAAATACGCGAACCGCTTTTTCAACAACATAGTCGGGAATGCCATTGTCCTTGTTCAGGAGGATATTTTTGACAGCAGCCAAAGTTGGGACAAGATAAGTCCCTCTTTCCAGCATGGCATCCAGGCATTCCTGATCCATAAAGATGCCATGCTCGATAGATGTCACGCCGCCCGTGACGGCGTTCATGATACCTTCAGCCCCTTGCGCGTGGGATGCTGTTGTTTTGCGAAAGCGCCCGGCCTCGTGAATGCCCGCGGCCATTTCTTCGGCACTATAGTGGGCATCCTCAGGATCAACGCCTTTGGTCATAACGCCGCCCGTTGCCATAATTTTAATGAGGTCGCATCCGGCATGGACTTGTTCCCGGACGGCCTTAACCACCTCATCACATCCGTCGGCCACGCGGCCAAACCGGTTTCCATGACCGCCTGTCATACAAATCATTTTACCGGACGCCATCATGGAGGGGCCTTGAATGCGCCCACTGTTGAAGGCATCGCGTAGAGGAAATTCGAGAAAATCCTTACCGCCACAATCGCGGATGGCTGTAACGCCCGCCTTCAAAGTGAGCTGGGCATGTTGCAGGCCATCGAGTGTCACTTCAGCAGGGTTGAGGCCTTCAGAAGCTGCCGCAGAGGTCGCACCGCCTCGATACAGAATATGGACATGGCAGTCCGCCATCCCGGGCATGATTGTTCCGCCCGTTGTATCCACAGTCTCCCCTTGATAATCCGCGAATTTTTCAGAAGGGCCGGTATCGGTGATGCTGTCTCCTTCAACCAGAACAGCGTGGTCCGTGAGGACCGATCCTGTGCCATTAAAAAGATGGCCCCCTGAATATAGAACTGTTGTCATGCTTCGTTTTTCCCTGACATCGTTACGCGCCCGACTTGTTTGCGGGCCAACAATATGTCAATTGAGCATCAAAAGCAAAGGGGAGGAGTACGGGAAATCTGTCAGCTATTAAAGCGGCTGGACGTCATCTGAAGGAAAGCATCTTCCAGATCTGGCTCCGTGGTTGTCAGATCCAGGATCGACAGGCCGCAGGCGGTGACTTCCGACAGAATCTGACTGATTCCAACCTGACTGGGTTTGTATTGGATAGACAGGCGCCGACCATGGAGGAGAGCGGGATTATACTTCGCCAGAGCCGCTGGAATAGCGTCCAGCTCCTTGTCCAGCACCATCGTGACCGTTTTGGCATCGAGCTTGCCCAGAAGCTGCTCGGTCGGCTCACAGGCGACGACTTCTCCGTGATTGATAATGGCAATCTGATCGCAGAGTTCTTCGGCTTCCTCGAGATAGTGGGTTGTCAGAATAATGGTCGTGCCCGTGTCATTCAGCATTTTGATATGTTCCCAAAGCTGCTGCCGCAGTTCGATATCAACGCCCGCTGTGGGCTCATCAAGGATCAGAACATCGGGTCTGTGCACCATGGCTTTGGCGACCAGTAACCGCCGACGCATACCGCCGGACAATGTGCGGGCATAAGAATCGGCTTTGTCAGCGAGGCCCATAGCGGCAAGGATTTCATCGGTTCGGCGGGCTGATTTGGGAACACCATAGAGGCCCGCTTGAAATTCCATGACTTCGCGGGCAGAGAAAAAAGCATCCAGATTGAGTTCCTGCGGCACAACCCCGAGGGCCCGGCGCGCAGCACGCATATCCTGTTCAATATCAAATCCGCAAACGCTTGCGCTGCCCGATGTTTTATTGACAAGACCTGCCAGAATATTGATCAGCGTAGATTTACCCGCGCCGTTCGGGCCAAGCAGAGCAAAAAACGATCCGCGCGGTACATCCAGATTGATACCTTTCAAGGCATGCTTGTCCGGAACAGAACCTTTTCCTTTATAGATTTTGCGTAGATCACGGACTTCCAGCGCGTTGTTGGTCAGAGGTTCTTGAGCAGCTGCAGCGGTCATGGATCCGTTTCTCTTCTTTTATCATTGGGTGTCGGTGCATTTCAAACTTGCGAAAGCACCGGCAATCGATATCATCCGACCCCATACAGGTCTTTGCGAGAACACTTAGTCACAATCAGGCCCGTATGCAAGTCTTGCAATAGAATATGAAGAGCGAAACGGGACATGGAAGCACCTGAGAAAAGCGAAGTTGAGAGCTTGAAAGTCCATTGTGACGGTGGCAAGGGAGCCCTGGGCCATCCCCGGGTTTATCTCAATCTGGGTGACAAGGGTCAGGTTGAATGCCCTTATTGTGGACATTTATTTGTTTTGAAAGAAGGCGTTAAAATTTCTGACGCTCATTAAGAGCGTTTTATCGTCCGGGATGTCGGAACAAGACATCAGGCATGAGTGAGGCAGTATGCAGGAAGCTGACGTAACAGGAGATCCGAACCAGAAGCATCGCATTTATCTGGTGGACGGGTCCGGTTATATTTTTCGCGCTTATTTTGCGATGATCCGGGGGCGAGGCCCGATTACCCGCTCGGACGGAACACCGACAGGTGCGGTTCTCGGTTTCTCCAACATGTTGTTTAAACTCATTCAGGATACCCAGCGGGATGGGCGTATCAGTCATCTCGCGGTTATTTTCGACACCAGCCGAAAAACCTTCAGAACGGAAATCTACCCGGAATATAAAGCCAACCGGGATGCCCCGCCTGAAGATCTGATTCCGCAATTCCCGCTCGTTCGGGAAGCAACCCGTGCCTTTAATGTCCCTGCCATCGAAAAGGCGGGATTTGAAGCGGATGACATCATTGCGACTTATGCCCGGCAAGCTCGGGAAAAAGATATGGAATGTGTTATTGTCTCGTCGGATAAAGACCTCATGCAGCTTGTAGGCGGTACCGTCACCATGCTGGATCCGATGAAAAACAAGGATATCGGCGTTGACGAGGTGCATGAGAAGTTTGGCGTTGGTCCGGATAAGGTTGTTGATATCCAGTCACTGGCCGGCGATAGCGTGGACAATGTGCCGGGTGTTCCGGGCATCGGGATCAAGACAGCGGCATTACTCATCAACGAATATGGCGACTTGGATACGCTGCTGGATCGGGCCGGTGAAATCAAGCAGAAAGGTCGTCGGGAAAAACTGCTTGAGAATGCTGATATGGCCCGGATCAGCCGTGAGCTTGTTCGCCTGAAAGATGACGTGGAACTGGATCTGGCGGTTGAGGATCTCAATCTTAACGAGCCGATAGCTGAAGATCTGACTCATTTTCTGAAAGAGAATGAATTTCGTCAATTAAGCAGCCGGGTGTCGGCCTTTTATGGCGAAGATTATAAAGTTGCTATTCCGGACAAGCCTGTGCAACAGGCCGAGAAAAAAGAAGGATCCAGCTCAGATATTGATCTTTCAGCAGTTGAGACAGCCTATCAGACAGTTACAACACAGGAAGATCTACAAGCCTGGATTGATCAGGCCAACTATGTTGGCTCTGTTGCTGTTGATACGGAAACCACCAGTCTCAACGCCATGCAGGCGGAGCTGGTCGGGATTTCCCTGTGTGTGGAGCCAGGCAAGGCCTGCTACATACCCGTTGGACATCGCAAGCCGGTGGTTCAAGGCGGCTTTGATTTTGGAGAAGATGCAAGCGGACAAGAAGATGGTGACGGGTTGGATCAACTGCCCAAAGCGGACGTTCTGGCGGCACTGAAACCTCTTCTGGAAGATCCTGCGGTTCTGAAAATTGGCCAGAATATCAAATATGACAAGGTGATCCTTGCCAATGAAGGAATTGATATCGCGCCGATTGATGACACCATGCTGCTGTCCTATTGTCAGGATGCAGGCTTGCACGGTCATGGTATGGATGAGTTGTCGAAAATGCATTTCGGGATCGCACCGATCCCGTTCAAGGAAGTAGCAGGCACCGGCAAATCACAAATCACCTTTGCCGAAGTTCCCATCGACAAGGCAACGGAATATGCGGCGGAAGATGCCGATATTACACTGAGGCTTCACAAGGTCTTAAAACCTGGCATTACCGAGAAAAAGGTCACGGCCTTGTATGAGCGGATCGAGCGGCCGCTTGTTCCCGTGATTGCCGATATGGAGCGGCAGGGCATCAAGGTCAATGCACCTTTTCTCAGCACGCTTTCCGAAGATTTTGGCGCGCGGATGGCAGACTATGTGACGGAAATTCACAGTCTTGCCGGTGAGGAATTCAATGTAGGCTCCCCCAAGCAGTTGGGGGAAATCCTGTTTGATAAAATGGGCCTTCAAGGCGGCAAAAAAGGCAAAACCGGTGCCTATACAACAGATGTGACCGTGCTCGAAGGACTAGCGGCTGACGGTGTGGAGCTTGCCCGTAAAGTTCTGGAGTGGCGACAACTTTCAAAGCTGAAAAGCACCTATACAGATGCCCTTCAAGCGCAAATCAACCCGGATACGGGGCGCATTCATACCTCCTTCAGTCTGGCAGCCGCAGCCACAGGCCGGTTGGCGTCCAGCGAACCTAACTTGCAGAATATTCCAATCCGGACAGAAGAGGGCCGCAAACTGCGCCAGGCCTTTATCGCAGAGCCTGGCCATAAATTGATCAGTGCCGACTATTCACAAATTGAATTGCGCCTGCTGGCTCATATTGCGGATATTGAAAGCCTGAAACAGGCCTTTGCGGATGGGCTGGATATTCATGCCAAAACGGCGTCACAGGTATTTGGCATCCCCCTTGAAGGGATGGATCCCATGCGCCGCCGATCCGCCAAGGCGATTAACTTTGGTATTATCTACGGGATCAGTGCGTTTGGTCTGGCCCGGCAGCTTGATGTTTCGCGGACGGAAGCCCAAGGTTATATTGAAGCCTATTTTGAGCAATATCCCGGTATACGCCGCTATATGGATGATACAAAAGCGGCCTGTCACGAAAACGGCTTTGTCGAAACTATTTTTGGGCGTCGGGTGCATTTGCCGGGCATCAATGACAAAAACGGAGCAAGACGGAGCTTCTCAGAAAGGGCGGCGATCAACGCGCCTATTCAGGGATCCGCAGCGGATATCATCAAGCGGGCCATGATCCGTCTACCAGAAGCGCTGAAAAATGCCGGATTGTCCGCCCGAATGCTGTTGCAGGTGCATGATGAACTGATCTTTGAAGCGCCGGGTGCAGAAGTTGAGAAGACCGCCCAAATCGTCAAATCGGTGATGGAAAAAGCCGCGCTGCCGGCGATCGAGATTTCGGTGCCGCTGATTGTGGATGCCGGGATTGGTGAGAATTGGGGCGAAGCGCATTGAGTTTATGGCGTAATCCATGATTTTTGTCCTCAGCGTTGTCGGCCCTATTTTTGTGCTTGTGGCGCTGGGATATACCAGCGTCCGCTTGAAGCTCTATCCTGCGGCCGGTGTTCCGGGGCTGATTAGTTTCGTTAATAATTTCGCGACACCCTGTCTGCTCTTCCAGGCAATGCTCAAAATCGATTTTGCCAAGGCGTTTAATCCGGAATATCTGTTTTCCTATTATATCGGTGCTTTCATCTGTTTCGGTATTGCCTATTTTTGCGCGCGCGCCTTCTTCAAGCGGCGGGCGGGCGAATCCGTTGCGGTTGGATTCTCGGCCTATTTCACCAATACAGTCTTGTTGGGTTTGCCCATTATTCAGCGCGCGTATGGCGATGAGGCCCTTCCCTTTCTCTTTGCCATTGTCGGGTTCCACGCACCGCTTTTAATGAGCTTTGGCATGCTGGTGATGGAGCTTGCCCGGCGGGACGGTGCGCCGCTTAAAAGTGCCCTCAAAGAATCCGGTGTGCGGGTGATCCGCAATCCGTTGCTGATCGGTATTAGTCTGGGCATTCTGGCCAATCTGTCCGGGATCCAGATCCCTGAAATTCTGGACGACGTGACAAAAATGCTGGCATTGGCGGTTTTGCCGGCTGCCTTGTTTGGCCTGGGCGGGGCGCTTAACCAATATAAGCTTCGGGAAAGCTGGGGGCAGGCGTTGGTTTCGTCTCTGATCAAACTGATTGTTCATCCCTGTATCGCCTTGTTTTTCTGTTATTGGGTTTTTGAACTCAGTTGGGAGATGACCCGTGTTGCAGTTCTGACCGCGGCAATGCCCTCCGGGCTCAATGTCTATATTTTCGCAACCTTCTATAATCGCTCGACCGATGTTGCGGCGAACGCAGTTCTGCAAAGCACTGTGCTGGCCGTCTTCAGTGTGTCGGTCTGGTTGCTGGTTTTGGGAGGGTTGGCTCCGTAGGGAGGCGATTTATGTCAGAAAAAGAGGACTGAAGACAATGTCAGAAAAAGAACGCCGTGGCCGTTGTTTATGTGGTTCAGTAGAATTTGTTGTAACCGGAGAACCTGTGATTGTGGCTCATTGCCATTGTGAGGACTGTCAACGCCTGACCGGTGCGGGGCATTCAACGGGTGCAATGTATGCGAGTGACAAAGTACAAATGACGGGGGAGATCGGTGAATACAAGTTGCAGTCAGAGAACGGTAACGAAGTAACGCGTGTTTTCTGCCCCCGCTGCGGTAGCCCGGTCTTTGGCCGCAATACGGCAATGGAAGGATTTCAGACATTTTCCCTTGGCCTTTTTGAAGACTCGTCGGATCTGGTGCCAGAAGTGACTGTTTTTGCGCGAAATCGCAATCCGTGGGATGTGATGGATGATAAAATTCAGACATTTGAGGCGCAACCTGTCTGGGATCCGAACGCGACCTGAGGGAGCAGGGGGTTATAAAAGACCGACTTCTGATTTTTCAGGTTTGCCTTTTACAAGGTAATTCGAGTATCTCAGGGGGAGCTGTAATCCGCCAGAGTGAGCGCCCCACTATAATCCACTGGAGTTCTATCCATGCCATCTGACTTGATAATCCAACGCCCGGACGACCTGCATCTTCATGTGCGGGACGGAGACATGCTGACGGTGGTGATGCCTCATACCAGTGCGGATTTCGGACGAGCAGTTATTATGCCTAATCTGGTGCCGCCGGTTACGCGGACAGAGCACGCAAAAGCCTATCGGGATCGGATTATGGCAGCGGTTCCTGTGGAGCATGCGTTTGAGGCGATGATGACGCTTTATCTGACGGAGACAACAGACATTGATGATCTGACCGAAGGTGCGGCGAGCGGTGCTGTCAAGGCGGTGAAGCTCTATCCTGCCGGGGCGACCACCAACTCGGATTCCGGGGTGCGCGACGTGAGCACAGTGATGCCGGTTCTGGAAAAAATGGCTGAAATTGGTCTGCCTCTTCTGATCCATGGGGAAGTGACCTCCCCCGAGATTGATATCTTTGATCGGGAAAAAGTCTTTATCGAGACGACTCTTGATCCGCTTCTGCAAAAATTGCCGTCGCTAAAAGTTGTTCTGGAGCATATCACGACAAAAGATGCGGTGGATTTTGTAAAAGCGGGCTCCTCCAATCTGGCAGCAACGATTACAACCCATCATTTGATGATCAACCGAAATGACATTCTGGTTGGCGGGATCAAACCGCATTATTATTGTTTGCCGGTCGCCAAGCGCGAGGAACATCGACTGCCTTTGAGAGCGGCTGCAACTTCAGGAGACGAACGGTTTTTCCTGGGCACTGATTCCGCTCCTCATACGACAAGCAGCAAAGAATGCTCCAGTGGGTGTGCGGGAATTTATTCCTCCCTTAATACCCTGAGCTGCCTTGCGCATGTTTTCGAAGAAGAAGGAGCGCTGGACAAGCTCGAAGCTTTTGCCTCCCTGAACGGTGCGGGTTTTTACGGCCTTGCTCCCAATCCTCAGAAAACCCGCCTGGTTAAGCAGCCTGAACCCGTGCTCTACCCAAAAACCGTTGCCGTAGGGGCAGAGACCATCACCGTGTTTGACCCGGGTTTCCCGCTTTTCTGGCGGGTCGAGAACTTGTCTCAATAGAACTCCCAGTTCGGGTTAAAGCAGCTGCTGCAAGCCGAAAAGAGACGTAAATCCGACAGCCATTGTCAGAATGACATGATTGGACAAGAATGCGACAGCCGCAGCGATCAGGGCGGCGATCCAGACAACTGGTTCAGCATTGGCCAGAGAGGTCGCAATCAGGGCAACGAGAAGACAGCCGGGCAGGTCGTCGAGAATTTTTTTCAGACGCGGATTTTCCGTAATTTTCTGTCCAGCAATCAGGCCAAGTAGCCTGACCGAATATGTGCTGGCTGCCAGGGCAATGATCAGGATCCATTCTGTTACTGTCATGACGGGATCCCCGTTTTGTTTCTGCCTGTGAAAAAGGACAGAGCGATGCCGGCAGAACTGCCGATGAGGATAGATAGAGCACTGTTACCGGTGAGTTTTATGAGCAGGGTTGTAGTGAAAAACGTGAAGATCCATGGTAACAAATCCGGGATGCCTCGGCACAGCGCCCGGGCCATGGCAATGAAAGCAGCCGTAAAGGCAAATCCAAGGCCATAACTTGCCAAATCCGGAATCGTTGTCCCAAAAAGTGCTCCTGCGGTGGTCGACAGGGTCCAGGTTGTGATCATAACAATCCCCGATCCAATCAAGAAAGATACACCGATCGTCGGATCCTTGGCTTTTCTGGCCAGTGTGAGAGCCCAGTTTTCATCTCCGGTGATATGAATAGCAATGAGTTTTTGGGCCAGCGGCACGTCTTTCAGGATGGTACCAAGGGAGGCGACGATCCCCAGATACCGCAAGTTCAAAGCCACTCCCGCCAGAACCGCGCCAATCAACAGACCGTCGACGGCAAATCTCTCGACAGCGATGATTTGGGAAGAACCGGCATGGACGGCACCACTCATCAAAGCTACTCCCCACCAGGGGAAGCCCATCTGTGAGGCCAGAATACCGAACGCGAATCCGTAAAGGGCCGCGCCTGCGGCCAGCGGGAGAATACTGATAATACCATTTTTCATAGATGAAAATCTATCATGTGAGCTTGATCGAATAATATCAAATTAGAGAGCTATGTGATAGAATATGGTCTATATTTTTCAATATATCAGGAATAGTGGTATGGATTTCGTTGATAAGAGGCTTCTTGAAATTTTGCAAAAGGATGCAAGAACTCCTATTGCTAAGCTCTCTGATGAGGCTAATGCATCAACGGCATCGGTTCAGCGACGCTTGAAAAAAATGCGTGAAGACGGGACGATCGTCTCGGAAAATGTGGTGATCGACCAGGAAAAAGCGGGGTTTGGCGTCACTGCTGTTATTTCTGTTGATCTGGAAAGAGACCGGATTGATGAGATAGATGCTTTTAAACGCCGGGCGAAAATGAACCCGCAGGTTCAGCATTGTTATTGTGTGGCAGGAGATTGCGATTTTGTTCTCGTGGTGATTGCCAAAAGCATCAAGGCTTATGAAGCCTTTACCCATCAATTCTTTTTCAAGGATACAAGTGTCCGGCGGTTTCGGACATCTATTGTTGTATCGCGGGAGAAGACAACGACCTATGTGCCGTTGTTGGATAGTGCTTGATCGAACGCGTCGCGACCGCAGTCCTTTTCAAGAGCATTACGCTTTTTCTTCAACTGAATTTGATTTGGATGTCTCAGGCTTGAAAAGTACTGTCCAGCGTTCTTAATATTCGGGAGATAATTTTGGCCGCGTCTCTTATGCATGCACCCCTTGCTTGTTCCCTTGCTGTAAGATTTGCAGCAGCCGAAGGAGCCGTTTCGCTAAGTATCAAGTTTTTGAACCTTGGTACGAAAAAATTTGAAACGGGGGGCTCGCTCTATGATTTGAATCCTCTTGGGCAAGTGTCTGTTTTAGAACTTGAGGACGGGCAGATATTGACAGAAACCTCAACTTGCTTGTTGTGGACTCAGTCCCAATCACCGGATGCAGGTTTTCACAGGGTGCCGGATGAAGATGATTATTTTCAAATGATCCGCTGGATCTCCTTCTGTTCAACGGAGCTTCATAAGCAAATCTTCCGAATTGTTTTTTACGATGAAGCAACCGATGACGTTAAGGAACGCATACGCGGGCTAGCACCAAAACGTTTTGAGCTATTGGAAGCTCATCTGACGGATCGGCAATTTTTGGTGGGCAATACCTTCTCTGCCGCTGATGCCTATTTAACGTGGTTTTTTGTCCTGGCTGAAAAGGCGCAGTTAGAGGCGCGCGACTATAAAAACCTTTTGTCCTATCGTGATCGCATGTTTGCCCGCCCGAAAATTTCCGCCCTTATTGCCGAAGATTATGCCAAGAGCCGGGAAATGAATTGAGTGTGCAATCAGTATTCCGACTTCGAGATTCGACCGCGACCCTTTTTGATGACGCCACGCTTTGTTTTTTTGTCCAGCCGTTTGAGTTTTGAGGAATAGGTTGGTTTTGTCGGGCGGCGATGTTTGGGGACAACCGTTGCCTGCCGGATCATGTGGCAAAGGCGATCAAGTGCTGCCTTTCTGTTGCGGTCCTGACTTCTATACTCATTGGCTGTCAGAACCAGAACGCCGTCTTTGGTCATCTTCTGGCCCGCAACCTTCACCAGACGGGCATAAACCGCAGGCGGCAGGTTAGGGCTTTCCTTGGCCTTGAACCGCAGCTGAACGGCCGTCTCCACTTTATTCACATTCTGCCCGCCGGGACCGGAAGAGCGGATAAAGCTCTCCTCGATTTCGTCTTCGTGCAAAAATATATTGGATGTTACTTCAATCATTGTCTCAAAATCAAAAGGCCCGGTAAACCGGACCTTCTTCACTCACAACATGGCAGCCAGAACCCTGTCGGGCGGTGTATGGCCATCGACGAAGGTTTTGATATTGATCAGGACTTTCTCGCCCATATCAATCCGGCCTTCAATGGTCGCGGATCCCATATGGGGGAGCAGGATAACATTATCAAGCTCCATCAGTTTTGGATTGACGGCGGGCTCATGTTCGAACACATCGAGGCCCGCGCCGGCAATTTCACCGCCCCGAAGCATCCGGGTGAGGGCATTTTCATCAACCACCTCACCGCGAGAGGTATTCACAATATAGGCATGCTTCTGAAGGAGCTTCAGACGCCGGGAATTCAAGAGATGGAAGGTTCCCGGTGTATGCGGGCAGTTGATGGAGACAATATCCATCCGTGCCAGCATCTGATCGAGGCTTTCCCAATAAGTGGCCTCAAGTTCCTCCTCGATATAACCGGGCAGCTTGTTCCGATTGTGATAATGAATAGACAGACCAAATGCTTTTGCCCGGCGAGCAACCGCCTGGCCGATCCGGCCCATGCCAACAATCCCGAGGCGCTTCCCCCAGATCCGGTGACCGAGCATGCTGGTGGGTGACCACCCTGACCAGTCGCCGCTGCGCATCAGGCGTTCGCCTTCCGTGAGTCGCCGGGGGACAGCCATGATGAGCGCCATGGTCATGTCGGCAGTATCTTCTGTCAGGACACCTGGTGTATTGGTCACCGTGATGTTGCGCTGCCGGGCTGTTGCTAGGTCGATATGGTCGACACCGGTTCCAAAGCTGGCGATCAAGCGCAAATCAGGATTGGCCTGCGATAGAACGGCCAGATCAATTTTATCCGTCACCGTCGGCACCAGAACATCCGCTTCTTTGACGGCTTCCACAAGCTCGGCTTGTGTCATTGGCGTGTCGTCATGGTTGAGGCGCGTATCGAACAGCTCCATCATGCGGGTTTCAATCGCTTCCGGAAGCTTGCGGGTAACAACGACAACAGGTTTTTTCTTTGACATACGAAGCCTCTCTGGTCCCAGTCTCATTTTTGGTGTTGACCTTCTGTTTTCTAACAGATCGGCTGGACGGAAACAATTCCGCCTTCGCTTGTCCCTTCATTTTTTTTGTGAACTTGACCTGCATCCCCGTGTCACGGCATAAAGATGATATCTTGATTTCCCCTTTCACAGGACCTGAAACCGATGCAGCGATCCCTTACCGGATGTTTCTTAGTCAGCCTTTTTCTCGGATGGATGCTGGTTTCATCGACCGCTTCTGCCCAAACTGGATTGCCGGTTCCCCGATTTGCTTCGCTCGCTTCCAGCGAAGTGAATGTGCGGGTCGGGCCGGGGAAACGCTATCCGATTGCCTGGACTTTTACCCGCGTCGGGTGGCCGGTTGAAATTATTGCTGAATATGAATTCTGGCGACAGATCCGCGATATTGAAGGAGCGACGGGCTGGATCCATAAAAGCCTGCTCTCTGGTCGCCGGACCATTCTAATCACCGGCCAGCGCCGCCCGATCTTTGAAGAACCTGCGGATAATGGTGTTGTTGTCCTGCTGGCTGAGCCTGGCGTGCAGGGCCGCCTTCTGGAATGTGACGGTCCCTGGTGTGAAGTGGATATTGCAGGGAATAAGGGCTGGCTCAGAGCCAGCCACTTTTACGGTGTCTACGAAAACGAGAAAATCCGTTAGAGATCGCCGGCAAGAGAGACTCTGTTTGCATCACTGAGGCGTGCCATATGGCCATATTGCTCATGATCTATACCGATAAAGACATCGGCTCCTTCCGTTAGCATGGCCTTCTTTTGTGTTTCGGTGAGTGGGAAATGCAGGAAATGAATAGCGGATGTTTTCCCGTCTTCTGTTGTACGTTCCACATCTTGTTCCGGAACCGCTTGGCTCTTCTCTCCGTCGACAGACAGGTAAATCATGTCTTCGATATATCCTAACTGGCGCAAGGTATAATCCCGACGCACCGGATCATCGATTTCGATCATGAAGGTAGCCACCAGTTCATTCCCGTTTGGAATAAGCGGATTATACGCGCTGAGCTCATCCTCAATCTGCTCTTCTCCGCCGCGTTCGATGAACAGCATTTCGTGAATTTGCGCCCACATAGTGTCGTAATTCTCGAAATAAAGGGTCGCAAACGGCCCGATGGCAATGCGTCGGTCTTTCTTGATGCCGATCAGTTTCTGTTTATTTTCTTTGCGGATCTTTTCATAATCCGCGAGATCCAGAATATCGGCCCGTGTAATGTCGCGTTTTGCTGTCATGATATTATTTCCGTGGATTAACCAAGCCCATAGGCCTTGGCGATCAATTCAATGGGATGGTTTGCCTGTTTGTCCTTGGCAGCTTCCGGGTCCTGTTTTTCAATTCCCTGCAGCAGATGTTCGGCGGCAAGCGGGCATTCTGAGGCGATATAGGGGGCACCGGATTTTAGCGCATTTTTGGCCGCCGTCTTTCCGACTTTCAACGCCGTTTCATAGTTGCCTTTCATAATCCCCCAGGAGCCGCCATGGCCTGAGCATCGCTCGACAATGGTCACCCGGGTTTTGGGGATGAGGCGGAGCATCTCGGCCCCCTTGGCACCCATATTCTGGGCCCGGGCATGGCAGGCCAGGTGCATGGAAACAGGTCCTTCCAGAGCCTCCATACCGCCAGCCATTCCTTCTTTTTTGCTGATATCCACGACATATTCAGAGACGTCAAAGGTCGCATTAGCCAGCTTTTTAAGGGTCTCGTTTTCCGGATCAATGAGTGGCCATTCGAATTTCAGCATGAGGGCGCAGGAGGAGACGAGGGCAATGACATCATATCCTTTGTCGATCCACTTACAAAGCTCAGTCGATACTTTACGAGCATTATCGGCGACACCGGCAATATCCCCTTGCTCCAATAAGGGCATACCACAGCAGCCGGGATAGACGACTTCTGTCTCAACGCCGTTTTGCGCAAGGACGTTTCGGGTAGCCTCACCAATGGACGGGCTGTTGTAATTTCCAAAGCAGGTGGCATAGATGACCGCTTTTCGGCCATAAGCGGGCGCTTGTGTGTTGATCTCCGGCTGAGAGGCTTTTGCTCGGTCCATCAGGGTTTTTGAATTGAATTTCGGCAGATGGGCGTCCCGGTGAATATCCAGGGTTTTCTCCATAATGCCGCGGGTTGTTTTGTTTTCTGTCTTTGTGGCCCAGTTGGCAAGCGGAGCAACCGGCTTGGCCAGGGTTCCGTTCCGATCCGTTTTTGATAGTTGGCGCGCGATAAAACCGTCTTCGCCTTTTTTCTTTTCAATGGCCCGGTATCTCAGCATCAGATGCGGGAAATCGAGATTAAATTCATGAGGCGGCACATAGGGACATTTCGTCATATAGCACATGTCGCAAAGGGTGCAGGCATCTACGACAGGTTTGAAATCTTCCGAGGCGACAGAGTCCAGTTCCTCGGTCTTAGACGCATCGATCAAATCAAAGAGTTTGGGAAAGGAATCACAGAGATTGAAGCATCGGCGGCAACCATGGCAGATATCGAAAACACGCCGCAGCTCGTCATCAAGCATTTTCTCATCGTAAAAATCCGGATTGTTCCAGTCGATCGGGTGCCGGATCGGGGCGTCAAGACTGCCTTCGCGCATGAGGAGTTTCCCAAATTAGAAAAGAGGAGGAAAGGAGCGGCACGAATGCCGCTCTCATCATTCGGTTTGGAAGCCGAATTTAGTCCAAATCATCCAGAGCTTTCTGGAACCGGCCTGCGTGGCTTTTTTCAGCTTTTGCCAGGGTTTCGAACCAGTCAGCAATCTCATCATGACCTTCGTCACGGGCTGTTTTAGCCATGCCAGGATACATATCTGTATATTCGTGGGTTTCACCAGCGACAGCGGCTTTCAGGTTGTCCGCAGTTCCGCCAATCGGCAGACCTGTTGCTGGATCACCGACTTCTTCAAGATATTCAAGATGGCCATGGGCATGGCCGGTTTCGCCTTCAGCAGTAGAGCGGAAAACAGCGGCAACATCGTTGTAGCCTTCGATGTCAGCTTTCTGTGCGAAATAGAGATAACGGCGATTTGCCTGGGATTCGCCTGCAAAGGCGTCTTTCAGATTTTGTTCTGTTTTACTTCCCTGTAGAGACATTAAGACCTCCTGAATCGGGTTTTGGCGGGTTATATTCTTCGGTATTAAAGAATGCGAAGAGTATAAGCGTGACCTATCGGGATGTCAATAAGTTAGAATGTTTCTAAAGAAGAAAAAAATACTTTAAAAATCAAATGATTAGGAATTTTTTTCGCTGGAAACCCTGACAATTACGTCAATGCTGGAAATTTTTGTACCTGCTGGCAGGGCAGGGATATTGCTCACGGTCAGATCACTGGAGCGGATATCTTCCAGAGAGCCGTTTGCTTCGTGAAAGAAGTGATGGTGCGGTTCGACATTGGTGTCGAAGTAAGATTTGCTGGCATCAACGACAACTTCTCTCAGCAAGCCTGCCGATGTGAATTGATGAAGATTGTTGTAAATTGTCGCCAGGGATATGCGGACACCGGCATCCAGTGCCTCTCCGTGGAGTTTTTCTGCTGTAATATGCCGGTTGCCGGTCGCGAACAGAAGCTCGGCAAGCGCAATACGTTGCTTTGTTGGTCGAAGATCAGCCGAGCGGATCTTGTTTTCCAGCTCTGCTTTTTGCAGGGGTATTTTTTTCTCAATGGACGTCATGATACCAGCGCTCACTTTACCGCTTTGAAAATACTCATCTCCTTCATATAGGGTATTTTTTGGAATAATTCAAATCAGCAAATAAGAATCATTGAAAATACCTACTTTCCGGTCATGATCCGATCGACAAGTTCCTTGACGCTCGGAATGAAGCCATCGGCATAAAACGGGTCTGTCGCAAAGCGATACGCCCCGTGTCCTGCGAACATCAGGTTGTTGTTTACGTTACTGGCAGAGTGAATAACATCCTGCAGGGTTTTCTGGATGCAGAAACTTCTGGGATCGGCTTTACGCCCTGTATTCCCGGATTCCGTCTCTGCCCAGTTGGAGAAGGAGCATTGAGACAGACAGCCCATGCAATCCACCTGGTCTTTGCGGATTTCCTTCATTTTTTCCGGTTCGACAAAAATCATGGTGGCGCTTGGTGTTTTCAATGTCGCCGTATAACCGGCTGCGATCCATTTTTCCGTATTCTCTTTGTCGGTGGCGGTCAGATACACATCCCGTTTACGAGGACCGAAGCTGAACGCGACATTGTGATCGCCAACAGGCTCGTCCGAAAAGGCGACCTGTCGGTCTGAACGGCCTTTCAATTCGTCCAAAAAGTCGTTGCGAACTGCAGAGGACCAGAACCCTGTCGGGCTGAATTTGTTCAGGAAAATGTCGCCCTTTTTGAGGGTCATCAATTTCTTTTTCCAAGCGTCGGAAATTGGGCTTTCTTTGGTCAGAAGCGGCCGAGTGCCGAACTGGAAGGTAATCGGGCCAATTTCCGGATTGTCCAGCCAATGCGCCCAGTCCTCAATATGCCAGACACCACCTGCCATAATGATGGGAACATCGTGCAAGCCCATTTCATTCATCATGGCCCGAAGAGAAGCGACACGTGGATACGGGTCTTCAGGGACCATGGCATCTTCAGAATTGCTCAGTCCGTTATGACCACCGGCAAGCCATGGATCTTCATAAACCACACCGCCCAGCCAGTCAGAAAATTTGTGGTAAGCTCGTTTCCAAAGTGCTCGAAACGCGCGAGCTGATGAAATAATCGGATAGTAATGGATTTTATAATCTGCTGCGATTTGAGCAACCCGGTAGGGCATGCCAGCACCACATGTAATGCCGTGAATTAGGCCGCGCGCCCCTTCCAGGACACCATGCAAAATGCGTTCCGCACCGCCCATTTCCCAAAGGACATTCATATGAATGCGTCCTTCGCCGCGCGCAAGTTCATGAGCAATCTGAGCTTGAGCAATGCCTCCTTTGATACCATAGGCAACCAGCTCCTCATGGCGATCCCGACGGGTTCGTCCATGGTAGAGTTGCGGAATGATATTTCCTTGCTCGTCGAAACTGTCTGCGTTTACACCGGAGAATGTCGCAACACCACCAGCAGCGGCCCAGGCGCCAGAGCTTTCACCAGTTGATACGGCAACACCTTTGCCGCCTTCAACGATAGGAAGAACTTCCTTCCCGGACATAACGATGGGGTTCAGTGACTTCACGAGACAATCCCTACTGCAGAGTTACTTTGTACATACCACTTAGAGCAAGATAAGTCTCGCATCAAGCAGAGAACAAGGAGTGGGCGGCATGATCACATCCTGCCGCCCACAAAGTTCAGTCAAATCAGCCTTCTTCAGCACTGTCCGCTGCATCGGAAGACTTGGCTTCTTCTGCTTGAACCGCTTTGATAGACAGGCGTACTTTACCTTTGCCGTCGATTTCAAGAACCTTGACCCGAACCTCGTCGCCTTCATTGACGATGTCCGTTACCTTGGCAACCCGTTTAGGAGCGAGTTCTGAAATATGAACCAGGCCATCGCGGTTTCCGAAGAAATTCACGAAAGCACCGAAATCAACGACTTTCACGACCTTACCTGTATAGATAACACCGACTTCAGGATCATCAACGATTGATTTGATCCAATTAACGGCAGCATCTGCACTTTCTGTTGTGGTCGCAGCAACTTTAACAGTGCCGTCGTCATCGATATCGATTTTGGCGCCGGTTGTTTCGCAGATTTCGCGAATAACCTTACCGCCTGTTCCGATGATGTCACGGATCTTGTCTTTTTTGACCTGCAGTTGAGTGATGCGCGGAGCACCATCCCGAACACCTTCGCGTGCGGCATCAATCGCTTTGCCCATCTCATCGAGAATATGCAAACGGCCCTCAGTTGCCTGAGCGAGGGCGATCTTCATGATCTCTTCAGTGATACCGGCGATTTTGATATCCATCTGCAAAGATGTGATACCCTGTTCTGTACCGGCAACCTTGAAGTCCATGTCACCCAGGTGATCTTCATCTCCGAGGATATCAGAGAGAACAGCAAACTGTCCGTCTTCTTCCAGGATCAGGCCCATCGCGATACCGGCAACCGGGCGTTTCAGCGGAACACCAGCATCCATAAGAGCGAGTGATGTACCACACACTGTTGCCATAGAGGAGGAGCCATTGGACTCAGTCACTTCAGAGACAACTCGCAAGGTGTAAGGAAAGACGTCTTTGCCAGGCAGCAATGGATGGACGGCGCGCCATGCGAGCTTGCCGTGGCCGACTTCGCGGCGGCCTGTAAACCCGACGCGACCTGCTTCACCAACAGAATAAGGTGGGAAGTTGTAATGCAGCATGAAGTTTTCGCGGTATTCGCCTTCCAGCGCATCCACGATCTGTTCATCCTGACCTGTGCCAAGCGTTGTCACAACAAGGGCCTGTGTTTCACCGCGAGTGAACAGGGCAGAGCCGTGAGCACGGGGCAGAGCACCAACTTCAGCCGCAATTGAACGGACAGTTTTAGTGTCACGACCGTCAATACGGGTTCCGCTTGAGATAATGTTACCGCGAACGATGCTTTTCTCAATTTTCTTGAGAATACCACCTGCCGCTTCGATCTCGCTTTCTTCCAGTGTCTCCAGAGCCGCTGTTTTGGCCGCTGAGATCTTGTCAGTCCGTGCCTGCTTGACTTGCTCTTTGTAAGCGTCCGTCAAGGCAGCTTCCGCAGCAGATTTAACTTTGGCGGAAAGATCAGCATCGTCTTCCGGTGGCTGGAAGTCCCATGGCTCTTTCGCACATTCTTCAGCCAGGTCGATGATGGCGTCAATAACAGCCTGTGTTTCCTTGTGACCGAACATAACAGCGCCCAGCATTTGCTCTTCGCTCAGTTCATTCGCTTCGGACTCGATCATCAGAACCGCTTCATCGGTGCCGGCGATGACCAGATCAAGATCTGTATCCGCCATTTGCTCTGACGTCGGGTTCAGCACATAATTGCCGTCGATATAACCAACGCGGGCTGCGCCAACCGGTCCCATGAAAGGGATGCCGGAAATTGTAAGCGCTGCAGAAGCGCCGACCAGAGCAACGATATCCGGATCATTTTCCAGATCGTGGGCGAGAACCGTACAAATAATCTGTGTTTCGTGCTTGAAACCACTGACAAAAGACGGGCGAAGCGGACGGTCAATCAAACGGGAAACCAGTGTTTCTTTTTCCGTCGGGCGCCCTTCGCGTTTGAAAAAGCCGCCTGGGATTTTACCAGCAGCGTAGGCTTTTTCCTGATAATTGACAGTCAGTGGGAAAAAATCGATTCCCGGTTTTGGTGACTTTGCAGCAACCGCAGTACACAGAACCTGAGTACCGCCATAGGTAATCATCACAGCACCATCAGCTTGACGGGCGACTTTCCCTGTTTCCATTACGAGCGGACGTCCGCCCCACATCACTTCCTTGCGATGTACTTCAAACATATTGTTTCCTTCCAATGCAGACGAGGCCCTATGCCTGTCTGTCATAAACCGACACCCTATGCATCGGCATACAAATCTCTTTTACCTTACAAATCCGGAGAGCACTCCAGAATCACCGAACGCCGGCACGCTGAAGGCAAAGCTGCCAAAGCGGAACCGGCGCCGGAATTTCAGTGACTGACTTCTGGTGAAGCCGACACAAAAACCATTACTTACGAAGACCAAGACGTTTAATGATCGTCTGGTAGCGATCGTCACTGTTTTTCTTCAGATAGTCTAGCAAGCGGCGACGTTTGCTGACCAAGCTGAGCAGACCACGACGAGAGTGAACGTCTTTCTTGTGATCTTTAAAATGTTCTGTCAGGTTGACAATCCGTTCTGTCAAAATAGCGACTTGTACTTCAGGGGACCCTGTGTCGCCTTCTTTAGTCGCGTAATCCTTGATCAGTTCTGCTTTTTTTTCTGCAGTGATCGACATCAATAATACTCCATATCAAATATTAAAAACCCGGACAGGAAACAAGTTGCCATCCTCAATTCGAGAGATAGCAACGGGAATGTCTCCCTCCATTGCGCAGACAATTGCGTCTGCTTGATTTGGAACCGCCACGGAATTACCGTGCCTCACGCGATCTGCCTGAGTTTCCGAAATGGCCACCGCCGGGATGTCGTCCAGCGCGGTCGTCAAGGGAAGCAGGTCCTCAAATTCCGCCGGACACTGCCATAGCTTTTCCAACTTATCCAGCGAAATCGCACATTTTTCTGAAAAAGGTCCCACCCGGGTGCGGCGGAGTTGTGTCAAATGGGCGACGGTGCCGATTTTCAAGGCAATATCACGGGCAAGCGCCCGGATATAGGTCCCTTTTCCGCAGGAAACCCGAAAGCGTGCGTGGTCCTGATCAAGAATCCCTTCAAGTGTCAGAGTCGTGATTTGCACATCCCTTTCCGGGATCTGAACATCCTGTCCGTCCCGCGCCAGTTTATAGGCTCGCTTGCCATCAATTTTAATGGCCGAATAGGCGGGAGGTGTTTGTTTTATCACGCCTGTAAAGGCAGGCAGGATAGCAAGAATTTCGGATTCTGTTGGTCGCTTGTCCGATGTCTCTGAAATTTCACCTTCCACATCGTCTGTGTTTCGGGCTTCTCCCCAGCAGGCTGTAAAAACATATTCCTTGCTGTTATCCACAATATATCCGGCCGTCTTCGTTGCTTCGCCAAGGGCGATGGGCAGGATACCTGTAGCAAACGGATCCAGCGTGCCGGCATGGCCTGCCTTTTGCGCATTTGTGAGCCGTTTTACGGTGCCGACAACAGCCGCCGAACTCATGCCGTCCGGTTTGTCAATATTGAGCCATCCATGGATCGGGATGCCCTTTCGCCGCCGAGCCATCAGTCGTCCTGTGTTTTGTTCCGTTTGAGCAGGTCGTCAATATGGCTGCTATAGTCAAAAGACTGATCTTTCTTGAAAATCAGTCGCGGTGTGAATTTCATGCTGAGCTGACGGCCCATCTCTCCCTGAATAAATCCGGCGGAGCGGTTAAGCCCGGCAATAATGGCTTCTTCATTGAGGCCACCAAGCGGGATCACGTAAGCTGTTGCGTTGCGCATGTCCGGGCTGGGCTGCACTTCTGTCACGGTAACAGAACTGCCAGCAACATCCGGGTCATGAATATTGCCCTCAGCCAGGACCTCAGCGAGGATGTGGCGAAGCTGCTCGCCAACCCGCAGTTGGCGTTTGCTGGCAGTTTTGCTGGGTTGTTTTCGGGAAGCCATGGCTGTCTCTCAAATCAAAAAAGGCAGGGACAAACAAGCCCCTGCACTTTACACATTTCCAATCATGCTGCCTGATCGCAGCCTGTCGATTAAAGCTCGCGGGCGACTTCCACGACCTCGAAACATTCAATTTGGTCACTTTCTTTAAGGTCGTGGTAATTTTCAAACGCCATACCACATTCCATACCCGACTTAACCTCTTTGACTTCGTCCTTGAAGCGCTTCAAGGTTGACAGGGTTCCTTCATGGATCACAACATTATCCCGCAGCAGGCGAACCTTGGCACCGCGTTTCACAGTCCCTTCAGTGACCATACAGCCACCAATTTTACCAACTTTGGTAATGTTGAAGACTTCGCGAATTTCAGCGTAGCCGAGGAAGTCTTCGCGCAATGTCGGTGCGAGCATGCCGGACAACATCGCCTTGATATCATCAATCACGTTATAGATAACCGAATAATACCGGATATCGATGCCTTGAGAGGCTGCTTCATCCCGGGCCTGCTTGTTGGCACGGGTGTTGAAAGCGACGATCATGGCGTTTGAGGCCGCAGCCAGAGAAATATCAGATTCTGTAATACCGCCAACACCGGACAGCAGAACATTCACCTTGACTTCATCTGTCGCCATTTTCTCAAGGGAAGCAACAATGGCTTCGGAAGAGCCTTGAACGTCTGCCTTGATGATGATCGGAAGCTCGTCTGCGGTGCCTTCCTTAATGGCAGAGAACATCTGTTCGATGGTGCCACGGGCCGTTGCCGTAACTTTCTTCTCTTTGGCGACGCGCTGACGATATTCAGCAATTTCTTTTGCCTGGCCTTCTGTTTCTGTCACGACGAAATCATCGCCTGCGATGGGAGAGCCCTGGATACCCAGAACTTCAACCGGCACGGAAGGTCCAGCTTCTTCAACTTGCTGGCCGCGATAGTCAAGCAAGGCACGTACCTTACCAAAGGCGGGGCCAGAGACGAAGTTATCGCCGACTTTCAGGGTACCGCGTTTCACCAGAACCGTGGCGACCATGCCGCGTCCGGTTTCGATCTTCGCTTCGACCACAGAGCCATGGGCAGAACGGTCCGGATTGGCCTTCAGTTCCAGAATTTCGGCTTGCAACAGAATGGCCTCCTGCAGCGTATCGAGGCCTGTGCCTTTGATGGCTGAAACTTCGACAGCCTGAACGTCACCGCCCATATCCTCAACAAAGACTTCATGTTGCAGAAGTTCCTGCCTGACGCGGTTAGGGTCTGAATCCGGCTTGTCGCATTTATTGATGGCGACAATCATTGGAACACCGGCCGCTTTCGCATGCTTGATGGCCTCAATAGTTTGCGGCATCACACTGTCATCTGCGGCAACAACCAGAATAACGATATCCGTGACTTCAGCGCCGCGCATCCGCATGGCGGTAAAGGCTTCATGGCCTGGAGTATCAAGGAAGGTGATCAGCTGACCGGATGCCAGATTAACCTGATAGGCACCGATATGCTGTGTAATACCACCGGCTTCACCAGAGACGATATCGGTTTTCCGAAGAGCATCCAGCAACGATGTTTTACCATGGTCAACATGACCCATGACGGCCACAACCGGTGCTCGGGGAACCAAGGTTTCTAGAGAATCAACGTCATCACCGCCCAAACCGATTTCAACATCGGATTCGGCAATTCTTTTTGGCGTATGACCGAGTTCCTCAACAACCAGTTCTGCTGTGTCGGCATCAATCGTCTGACTTGCAGTTGCCATGATCCCCAGTTTCATCAGGGACTTGATCACATCAACAGACCGTTCAGTCATCCGGTTGGCCAATTCCTGAACAGAAATAACTTCTGGAATTGTAACTTCTCGGAACACTTTTTGCGGAGAGTCTTCCGGTTGAGCCTGTTGTTTCTTGCGGGCACGCTTCAAGGCTGCCATGGACCGTTGTTTGGGGCCGCGGTCATTGAGGGCATCGCCGATTGTCAGGCGGCCTGTCCGGCGGCGTTGGTCGTTATCCCGGCGATTGCTCGGCGTTGCGCGGTCGTCAGGCCGTGCCTTTCCGGTTTTTTTGCGGGCAGCGGCAGGGGAGGAGCGTTCAGCGCCACCGTCTTCGCGGGCCGGTGCACCGCCTGCATTTGCCGGACGTGCCGACGCTGCTGGTTTTGGTGAACGGCGTGGTTCTTCCTGCTGCGGCGCAGATTTCTTTTTCTCACGGTGGGAGGCTGCCTGCGCCTCTTTGGTCGCATTGGCTTCTTCCGTCAGCCGCTTGGCTTCTTCTTCCTCTGCCCGGCGGCGCTCCTCAGGGGAACGACGTTTAGAAAGCTTCTCGGCTTCCTTTTGTGCTTTTTCAGCCGCTTTCGTAGCTTCTGCTTGCTCGGCGGCGAGGCGTTTATCTTCCTCAGCCTGGCGCACTGCGTTCTCGGCGTCGATTTCTTTCTGACGGGTTGCTTGATCGCGGGCGCCCTGAAGAGCGGCGGCACGCGCGGCAAGTTCATTTCGAGTCAGAATATTAGGATCTTTCTGACCTCTGGATCTTGAACCCTGACCAGCAGAGCCGGAAGGTTTGGAGACACTGAGTGTTTTCTTTGGGGTCTTTTGAACCACAGGCGCAGGGGTTGCCGCAGGGGCTTGAGGGCCAGGAGCCGCTCCCCGTTTTTTGCGCACTTCCACCTGGACAGTTTTGGATCTGCCATGGCTAAAATTCTGGCGAACCTGACCGCTGTCACCGGCGCCTTTTTTCACTTCCAGCGGCTTGTTCAGGCTAAGCGATTTGCGCCCACCCTTGTCGTTTGTATTAGTCATTCTTACTCCGACCCGGTCCTTCACCTTCATCATCAAGTATTCTCAAACCGGCCAGCTTGGAACACTCGATCAAAAACTTATCTGTCAGTCCTCCACGGACCAACGACACATGGATTGCATTTTCCAATCCGAGTGCCTTGCTTAGCTCATTGCTGTCGAACAACTCCACCAATGGGAGACTGTTTGACAGCCGTTTTAACTTTTGCCGGCCATCAGCCGATCCATCTCTTGCAGCCAGCAGCACCGCTGCCTTGCCTTTTTTAAGAGATGCCTCAACTTTGGCAAATCCCGTTATGGTAAGCCCGCCCTTTCGCCCCAGACCTAAAAGATCCAGACATCGTTTGGCCAATCCAGCTTCCACGATATCGATCAGATCCTCCGCGATAGAAATCGGCTTTTTAGCCGATCGGGCAAACAATCCTTTTTTCCGGGCGAGCTCAATTTCTTCTCTTCGGCTTGTTATCCATATGCCGCGCCCGGGCAGCTTCTTATGGATATCGTGAAATAACGCACCGTCGGGGGAGACAACAAACCTTAAAAGATGGCGTTTCTCCAAAACCTGTCCAGTGGCTATACACCGGCGAACCGGTTCACTCAAGTCTCGTTGTTGACGTCTTGACGCTGTTTTAGGCGTCTTGCTCGTCACTTGTCTCCGCCTCCGCTACAGATTCTTCTTCCGAAACAGGCTCTTCGTCTTCAAACCAATGAGCCCGTGCGGCCATAACGATGGCATTTGCAGTGTCCATATCCAGACCGAATTCGCGCAGAATACCATCTTCGTCACTGATCAGTTCGTCTCCGGACAAGTCCGCAAGGTCATCCAGTTCTTTGACGCCGGCTTCTCCGAGAGCAACAATCATGGGAGGAGAGAGAGCTTCAAGGGCAACAAGGTCATCGCTGACGCCCAGTGCCACTCTTTTTTCTTCCATTTCCGTATTGTAGTTATGCACATATTCCTGCGCACGACGGATCAGCTCTTCAGCGATCTCCTCATCGAAGCCTTCGATTTCGGCAATCGCAGCAATGTCTTCGTACATGATCTCTTCGATTGACGTAAAGCCTTCCGCAGAGAGAAGCTGAGCAATTGTTTCGTCAACGTCCAGAGCGAGCATAAACTCATTGGTCCGCTCGACAAACTCTGCCTGGCGCCTGTTGGATTCTTCTTCCTCCGTCAGGATGTCGATATCCCAGCCGGACAATTGTGTGGCGAGGCGCACATTCTGACCGCGCCGTCCGATGGCAAGAGAGAGCTGATCGTCTGGAACAACAACTTCGATTCTACTGGCTTCTTCATCCATAACAACCTTGGCAACTTCAGCTGGCGCCAATGCGTTCACAATAAAGCTCGCCTGATCCGGAGACCATTGGATGATGTCGATTTTCTCACCTTGCAGTTCGTTGACAACCGCCTGCACACGAGAGCCCCTCATACCGACGCAAGCTCCCACAGGGTCAATGCTGGGGTCACTGGAAATAACCGCAATTTTCGCCCGGCTGCCCGGATCTCGTGCGACAGACTTGATTTCAATGATACCGTCGTAGATTTCCGGTACTTCCTGGCTGAAAAGCTTTGCCATAAATTGCGGATGGCTGCGGGAAAGAAAGATCTGTGGCCCGCGTTGTTCCTGCCTGACATCGAAGATATAGGCACGAATGCGATCGCCCTGGCGGAAATTTTCGCGTGGCAGCAACTCATCCCGCCGGACAACGGCATCAGCCTTGCCCAGATCAACGGTTACATTGCCGTATTCTACCCGCTTGACAATGCCATTGATAACATCGCCAATGCGGTCTTTATATTCCTGATACTGACGTTCGCGTTCTGCTTCGCGCACCTTCTGAACAATAACCTGCTTGGCGGTTTGCGCAGCGATACGGCCAAAATCAATAGGAGGGAGTGTTTCTGACAGGAATGTGCCAAGCTCGGCATCTTCCGAGATCCTCTGTGCGGTATCCAGCGTAATCTGTGTTGCGTCATTTTCGACAATTTCGACAACTTCCAGAACGCGGGCCAGCCGAATTTCACCGGTGCCGCGGTCAATGTTGGCCCGGATATCATTCTCGTGTCCGTATTTAGCCCGGGCAGCTTTCTGGATGGCTTCTTCCATTGCCTCCAGAACAATATCCCGGTCTATCAGTTTTTCCCTGGCAACCGTGTCAGCAACCTGCAACAATTCCAGACGATTTAAGCTCGCAGCCGATTCCATGACTCTCTATCCGTCCAATACATCCTGATCAGGATTTGTTATTGCCTTTGTTTGCGGCAATCAACTCATCCGTTAATACCAGTTTCGCCTTTCGTAATTCATTGAAAGGCAATAAAATTTTCTCATTCGTATCATTCAGAAGAACAATATCTTCGTCCTGAATACCCATTACTTTCCCGCGATATCTGCGTCTTCCATCTACCGCTTCATCCAGTTCGACTTTGGCTTCAAAACCGGACCATTTCTCAAAATCTTTCAACCGTGTCAGAGGCCGGTCAATACCGGGTGAGGAAACCTCCAGCTCATAAGCTTCACTGATCGGGTCTTCCACATCCAACAAGGCGGATACTGTTCTGCTGATTTCTTCACAGCCTTCAATTGTCATGGTGCCATCTTCGCGTTCTGCCATGATCTGTAAAATCTGCCGATCCCCTCCTGTGAAGGTGACACGTACGATTTCATATCCCAGGCTTGTCAGCGACGGTTCGATCAGTTCTGCAATCTTTGACGCTGGATCCAATCTATCCTCTTTCCGGCTCTTCGCTCAAAAGTGTAAGGCCCATAAACAAAAACAGTGGACCGGTAGGCCCACTGTCCCGAAGCTCATCCGGACGGTGAGCGAACAGTATCTTAATTGGCTATATAATAGCCCGAATGCGGCTAAAGCCAAGTATTTTCTTAACCAGTGGCTTGGGCTTTCTTTCTGGATCGCCGGACGAACCGGTAATAGACAGAGTTGCGCCCTTCTCTTAAGGCCTTGGCTTCATAGCGTGTCCCTGGCCAGTCAGCCCCTCGAATGCACCAATCTGCTGGTTTTTCAGCACACCAGATGAAGTCGTCAGAGCGCAGCATATGCCATAATATCCAGGCACCATAGTTTGTATGATCAGTTCCGATTCTAAGCTCGGCACCATCTGCAAGAATGTGTGCCAAGGCAGCAATATTCTCATCCGAGACGAATCGCCTTTTGTGATGCGAAGATTTAGGCCATGGATCGGCAAAAAGCAGGAAGGCCTTTTCAAGGGACGCTTCCGGTATTTTGTCCATTAACAGCTCTGCCGCTTCATTATGAATACGGACATTTTTTGAGCCGTTTTCTTCGAGTTTCCCAACCAGCGTTGCAACGCCGTTCAGGAAAGGCTCGCAGCCGATAATCCCGATCTCAGGGTTTTTTTGTGCCTGCCAGGCAAGATGTTCACCGGCACCAAAACCGATTTCCAACCAGAAATCGGCCGCTTGGTGACTGAACAAAGCCGGTAAATCAAGCGGATCTTCGTCCAGCGGCACACTGATGCGAGGAAGAATGCCCTCAATAGCATGTCGCTGGCCTTTACGAAGGGCCTTGCCACGACGTCTGCCAAACAGGATACGCTTTCTGTCTTGTTCGGAATGTGGCATCTGGTTTAGGCAAAAGCGGATTTCAGTTGATCAACCAGATCCAGTTTCTCCCAGGAGAAGCCCCCATCATCATCCGGTGTCCGACCGAAATGGCCATAGGCCGCTGTTCTTGCATAGACAGGTCTGTTCAGCTTGAGATGCTCACGAATACCGCGTGGACTCAGGTCCATGACTTCCATCAAAATCTTGGACAGTTGGCTTTCGTCAACCTGACCCGTGCCGTAAAGATCCACATACAGGGAAAGGGGCTTTGATACGCCAATGGCATAGGAAACCTGGATACAGCATTTTTCAGCCAGGCCTGCCGCCACTACGTTTTTTGCAAGATAGCGTGAAGCGTAGGCAGCAGATCGATCCACTTTGGTGGGATCTTTACCGGAGAAAGCCCCGCCGCCGTGTGGCGCTGCGCCGCCATAGGTATCCACAATAATTTTCCGGCCTGTCAGTCCGGCATCACCGTCTGGTCCGCCAATGACAAAAATACCTGTAGGATTGACGTAGAATTCTTCTTCAGGGCACATCCAGCCGTCAGGCAGGATGGAGGTGACATGCTTTCTCACAACCTCTCGGACTTCTTCGGTTTCGACGCCTTCACTATGTTGCGTTGAAACCACAACGGATGTTGCGCGGACGGGCCGTCCATTTTCGTAAGCCAGTGTGACCTGGCTTTTTGAATCCGGACCAAAAATACTTTCCGTGCCTGAATGGCGGGCCTCGGCCAGGGATTTCAGAATCTCGTGGGAGTAATAAATAGGTGCTGGCATAAGAACATCAGTCTCGTTCACAGCGTAACCGAACATAATGCCTTGATCGCCTGCACCTTCGTCTTTGTTGCCAGCGGCATCTACGCCTTGCGCAATATCAACGGATTGTTCATGCAAAAATATATCGACAGCGGCGTTCTTCCAATGAAAGCCATCCTGTTCATATCCAATGTCACGCACGGCTTCCCGGGCGGCATTTTCGATCATGTCTTTGGAGATTGTGTCCGGTCCGCGAACTTCGCCAGCGAGCACGATGCGATTTGTTGTCGTCAGCGTTTCACAAGCGACTCTAGAATAGGGGTCTTGGGCCAGATACAAATCAACGATTGTATCGGAGATGCGATCACAGACTTTGTCCGGATGGCCTTCAGAAACAGATTCACTTGTAAAGAGATAGTTGGATTGTTGCACGGGAAAACCTCGGCTTTCATATCAGGGATTGCTGCCAGTCTAAAGGACTACGCAAATTGATTAATAGTGAGGCGCAATGTAACGCGCATCTCTCCTTGGTCAAGTCTTGAATGCAATTTCTCTTGTCAGGAGGTGTCTTCTTTTAACTCTCTTCTTCTTGTCCACCAACAGCTTTGATCAAATCGAAAACGCGTTTTCGAACATCATCATGAGGGATTTTATAGTAGGCCCGAACCAGCTCCAGTGTCTCCCGTTTGGATAAATGCTGATGCTCGAACGGTTCTATTTCGTCCGCCATTCCGGCATAGGCAGGTCTGGAATCGTCGGGCATATCTTCAAAGAAGAAGGCAGGAGGTACATCCAGGATCTGACTGATCTGAAACAACCGGCTCGCCCCTACCCGATTGGCGCCTTTTTCATACTTTTGAACCTGTTGAAAGGTGAGCCCTAGTTCCCGGCCGAGTTTTTCCTGACTAATGCCAAGCAGGGTCCTCCGCAATCTGACCCGGTTTCCAACATGAACGTCCACTGGATGTTGTGGCATGTATATATCCCCTGTTCTGGATGGGTTTCCATATTATAGTTAAATAAAAATAACAGTATCAACGGCGGGTGTTAGTCGCAGTCGATCAAATACACCATATTCGTGAAAAAATATACTGAATACTTGCTTTATACGACTGTAAAAAAGTACTTACTACTAAATTAATATAATCAGGTAGTACGCCCAGTATCAGGGAATACAGGAATAAAAATAGCGCCTAAATTCCGTTTTGTCGATGTCTGAACAAGGCCAACCCTGTCAACAGGAAGACAAGGCCAAGCGGTAGATATTCTCCTCCACGTTGATAAAGCGTCTGTCCGGAAAGAGGTTTGGGAATAGTGCCGTCCAGAATGCCCTGACTGTTCAGGGGTAGTTTGTCTGTTACTCTGCCATATCCGTCAATAATGGCTGAAATGCCTGTATTGGCGGCTCGAACAACTGATTTCCCCTGCTCAATGGCGCGGGTTCTGGCAATAATGAAATGTTGGAACGGGCCAGAAGTATTTCCGAACCATCCATCATTTGTCGCATTCAATATCCAGTCGGTTTTCGAGTGTGTCTGTACTTCCCACGGAAAGGCAATCTCGTAGCAGATCAAGGCCCTGGCTGGTGGCAATCCGGGGACGAGGAGTTCAGCACCTGCGCTATTTGTTCCGGCTGTGAAACTGGACATTTGATCAAGGACCGGGATCAGGGAGGCCAGGCCGCTGGCTTTCAAAAAGGACTGCAAGGGCAAATATTCGCCGTAGGGAACTAAATGTTGTTTATCATAAATGGAAGGGATTTTTCCGTCAGGATCCAGGACCTGAATGCTGTTCCAATACTGCTTTGCTTCCGTATTTTTTCGAGGAGCTCCGGTGATAAGAGCGCCTGAGGCCGGAATAAAGCGCTGCAAGTAGAACTGCAGATTTTTATCAGTGGTCAGAAAGAAAGGAACCGCTGTTTCCGGCCATACAAGATATCGTGGCGGCGCCTCCCCAGGCTGAGCACTCAATTCTGTCAATGTGCGAACATGGGAGAATTTAAGCTCAGGGCGCCATTTATCGGCTTGACGAATGTTGGGTTGCACGATCCGGATCTGGCTACCGGGAATGGCGGCCAGCAGTTCATTGCCGAGCCTGACATATCCCGTCACGACCATACCTGCGAGAAGACCGCAAGCCGAAAGAATGGCAGCATTTTTTCGTGCTTGAGGGAATTCGGGTTCTGCCAGAAGCGCAGGTATCGAACTGATCAACACAGTGAGCAGAGTAAGGCCATAAATGCCCACATAGGCACTCCATTGCAGCATGGGAAGAATATTCCCCCAGGCATATCCCGTCAGATTCCAGGGAAAGCCTGTAAAAATGATGCCGCGTCCATAATCGGCCAAAACCCAAAGGGCTGTAAATAAAAAGACCCTGTTCACCCCTTTAACGCCTGAATAATGCGTTACAAGGGCTACAAGGCCAGGGAAAATGGCCAGAAAAGCGGGCAAGCCCATGACCGGGATTGGCAAAAGAGCCGCATGGGCGTTTGCGTCTATTGTAAAGGCGACGCCAATCCAGTAAAGGCCTGCCATGAACTGGCCCCACCCAAACCACCAGCCAATAAAAAACGCCTGCCAACGGGTCTTTGCAGTACTGAGAAGGATAAGGGCGCCAGAAAAACAAACCGGCAAAACGAAGACGAAATGCAGCGGAGCAAAACTCGTCGCGAGCAGAAGGCCCAGGCAGAAAGCAAGGGCGGCTCTCTTCCAATAGTGTAAATCGGATAGCCGAAGCAGAACACCACCTTTTGAAGTTGTCATTCGTCTTCTACCAGAGTCTCCGGGCTTCTGCGGACCCGAATGCGTTTTACCTTGCGCGGATCCGCATCTGTCACTTCAAAATCCAGGCCGCTGGAATGCGGAATGATTTCACCGCGGGTTGGAATATGCCCGGCCAGCTGGAAAACCAAACCGCCGACAGTGTCGACATCTTCGTCCTCGTCCTCCGGCAGAAGGTCGATTTCGAGAAGGCTCTCCAATTCGTCAATGGAGGCTCTGGCATCCGCCTCAATGGTGCCGTTTCCAGATACAAAGATCAGCGGTCCTTCCTGTTCATCGTGTTCGTCTTCAATGTCACCTACAATTTCTTCAACTAAGTCTTCAATGGTGACAAGACCGTCAATACCTCCATATTCGTCGACAACTGTTGCCATATGAATATGGGTTGCCCGCATCTTCAGGAGCAGATCCTGTACCGTCATAGAAGGCGGGACATACAAGATCTCCCGGCGGAAATTCTGCCAGTTTGTTTTTGTTGGCTGCCCCCAGAAATTAATCAGATCCTTGATGTGGAACATGCCGAGGACATTGTCGAGATTTTCCTCATACACAGGCAGGCGGGAGTGATTGGTATCGGCAAAGCGCGCGACGACTTGTTCAAGAGACAGGCTGAGGTCAATGGCCTCGATATCAGCACGCGGGATCATGACATCGCGAATGCTAAGATCGCTGATGCTTAGAATGTTGGTCAGCATGGCCCGTTCAGCATCATTGATGGCCTGTTCGGGATCGTCATGCTCTTCGATCAGCTCTTCAAGAGTAGATCTCACACTGCTGTCAGTTTGCGGGGTCAAACCAAACAGTTTCAGAAAGCCATAGAAAAAACCGGTCCCCGATCCTGCCGGCAACTCATCATTAACAGTCCCAGGGGTATTAGATTTAGAGGAATTATTGTTCATCGCAAATCAAGGGTCTCCGTCAGACAAATTATCATCCGCTTTATAAGGATTGTCGATAGCAAGTTTGGCCAGAATATCGATTTCCAATGCTTCCATTTCAGTTGCCTCTTCATCCATCTCGTGATCATACCCCATAAGATGTAACAGACCATGAACGGTCAAATGGGTCAGGTGATGAAAGAGTTCTTTGTCTTGCTCGGCTGCTTCCCGGCGCAGGGTTTCCTCAGCAAAGACGATATCGCCGAGCATGAGGGGTTCTGAAAAACGGGCCGCTTCAAGCAATGTATCCTGGCGGATCGCGGTATCGGGAAAAGACAAAACATTGGTCGGTCGGTCTTTTTGGCGATAGTCATTGTTCAGAAGGCGAATTTCAGAATCACTGGTAAACAGGAAACTGATTTCGACCGATGCGGAGAAATCTTCTGTATCCAGATCAAGGGACGGTCGCAAGGCCTTCAGGCAGGTATGAACGGTCTGCCGGGTCTTTTGGCGAAGCTGGTCTTCCAGAGACAGCCAAGTGCCCTCTTCGACAGTGAGGGCAATCTCGCACTCAAAATCAAGCGTCAGGTCCGGTGTGTTTGGTATGTCGTTTTCTTTCAAGGCTTTAACTGATCAGAAATAGGATTTTTGATCGCTTGCCATTATTGGTTTTAGCAGGCATCAGTCAGGTTTCTTCAAATTCAGCTTTTTTTCCGTCTCATGTTCACCATAGGCTCGAACAATTCGCGTCACCAATGGATGACGAACAACATCAGATGCGCCAAAGTTAATGAAATCAACACCCTTTACACCTTTCAGGATATGAACGGCATCCTGCAGACCGGAGCGCACGCCAAGCGGAAGGTCCACTTGAGACAGATCGCCTGTGACCGCCATACTTGAATTTTCGCCCATCCGGGTGAGCAGCATCTTCATCTGCACCGGTGTTGTATTTTGCGCCTCATCCAGAATAATGGCTGCGTTGGACAAGGTCCGACCGCGCATGAAAGCAAGGGCAGCGACTTCGATTTCTCCGTTTTCAAGGCGTTTAACAACCTCTTCTGCGGGCAGCATATCATAAAGTGCATCATAAAGAGGCCGCAGGTAAGGATCAATTTTGTCACGCATGTCTCCTGGCAGGAAGCCCAGCTTCTCGCCTGCTTCGACGGCAGGGCGTGCAAGAATGATACGGTCCACCTGATTTTCAATCAGCATCGCCACGGCATTGGCAACAGCCAGATAGGTTTTGCCGGTACCGGCAGGTCCAAGTCCGAAAACCAATTCATGCTTGCGCAATGAGTTTACATAATGGGTTTGGTTGGTAGATCGGGGCGTTATTCGCCTGCGTTTGGTGACAATCATCTGCCCTGTTTCGGAGACAGATCCACGGCTGCCATCCGGGGCTGGTTGATCCCGGGCCATTCTGATGGCAGCATCAACCTCCCCTTCTGCGACTTCCATTCCCTTTTCAAGGCGAGCATACAGGTCCAGCAGGATTTTCTTGGTTATTTCTCGGATATTTTTAGAGCCGGAAATTGCCATTTTATTGCCGCGCGGGGCGACCGAGACGTCCAGTTCCTGTTCAATGCGCGCAAGATAGCGGTCATGTTCACCAACCAGCTGGGCCAGTAAATGATTGTCTTCAAACTCAACAATTGTGACATTTTCTTTTTTGGCACCTGAGGCGGGTTTCGCTTTGGAATCCGATATGTGTTGTGGCACTTGCTCTCCTGGCCCCGGTTAAGCAGCGTCGGCGACGCTGCCGGGTTTCAATTTACCGCGAAGTGAATTGGCATTGCCTTCTTCAACAATAACAGTTGCAATTCGGCCGATCCGGTGAGGGGGTGACTGAACAAACACAGACTGCATATACGGGCTCCTGCCGATCAACTGTCCGTCTTTCTTCCCTTCTCTTTCCAGGAGAACATCAATTTCTTTCCCCTCAAAAGACTTGTTGAACGCGAGCTGCTGTTCATTGAGCAGTTTCTGAAGCCTGGCCAGCCGCTCGGATTTGATGTCTTCCGGGATCATTTGTCCCTCGAGCGCGGCCGCAGGCGTTCCTGGACGCGGGCTATATTTGAAGCTGTAAGCCTGCGCATAGGTGACATCGCGTACCAGTTGTAGAGTCTCTTCAAACTCTGCCTCTGTTTCGCCTGGAAAGCCAACGATAAAATCGCCGGATAAAGCCAGCTCCGGGTTGTAGCTGCGAAGCTTGTCGATGATTTTCCGATATTCTGCACCGGTGTGGCGGCGGTTCATGGCTTCCAGAATGCGGTCAGCGCCGGCTTGAACGGGCAAATGCAGATAGGGCATCAGAATGTCAATATCCCGATGCGCCTTACAGAGATCTTCGGTCATTTCAAGAGGATGAGAGGTGGTGTAGCGCAGACGTTTCAGCCCATCCAGTGAAGCCAGCTCCTGAATGAGTTCAGCCAGAGACAGGGATTTGCCTGATTTCCCAAGCCCGTGATATGCGTTTACATTCTGCCCGAGCAATGTGATTTCCCGTGTTCCGCCGGCGATCATCCGTTTGGCTTCCGCAATGATACTGTCTGCAGGCCGTGAAAACTCGGCGCCGCGGGTATAGGGAACTACGCAGAAAGCACAGAATTTGTCGCAGCCTTCCTGAACGGTCAGAAAAGCACTCAGATTTGTATCAATTGCTTCGTCGGGAAGGTGATCAAACTTAGCCTCAACCGGGAAATCCGTCTCGAGAATATGACCGGCACCCCGAGTGGCTTCCGCCAGCATTTCCGGCAGTTTGTGATAGGATTGTGGCCCGAAAACCATATCAACATAAGGCGCGCGCTTCATGATTTCCGTGCCTTCAGCCTGGGCAACACAGCCGGCAACGGCGATAATCATATCGCCTTTGTCATCAGCCTGTTTTGCTTTGCGCATATTGCGCAGACGCCCCAGTTCTGAAAATGTCTTTTCAGATGCTTTTTCCCGGATATGGCATGTATTTAAGATTGCCATATCAGCGGTATCGGGCTGGTTCGTTAAAGCATATCCCAGAGGGGAAAGAAGGTCGGCCATACGCGCTGAATCATAGACATTCATCTGACAGCCGTATGTTGAAATATAAAGTTTTTTGGTCACTGATCCTCGCTGACCATGGTCATCATCAAATTACTACTGAGCCTTATGAGAGTATAATGCCCTTAATTCTTTCCTCTTATCAAGATTTCTCACAAGAGAGAAGATGTAGATAAGAAAAGTCGAACAGATTGCAACATTTGATATGCTGAAACGCCAATATATTCAACTAAAGCTCTGGTCTTCCGGTCATAGCCCGGGATAATCCGTGTGTTATGACGCGTTGACAGTCCGCCGCCATTTCTTTTCGGGAATCGTAATCGTTGATTGTGACGGGTTCATGAAACCTGAGCTCAGCGACCACACGACCTGTTTTCAGGAATTCCCAGATATGAGAAACAAGGTCTTCATCTCCGACCCATGCGACAATACCCATTGTGCCCCGGGTCATCATGACATTATCCATGCGGCTATAGGCTAGGGTCACAGGTTGCACGGTGAGCGGGGCATCTCCCATGTAGCTTTCCGCGAGAGCAAAATAGGCGCTTTTGAAATTTTGTAAAACCAGCCCGTTTGAAGAGGTTCCCTCCGGAAACAAGAAAATATTATCTCCCTGTTCCAGATGTTGCTGCATATCGTCCTTGTGGTTCTTCACCGACGGGCGGGTACGGGCAATGAAGATCGTCTGCTGCAACTTTGAAAGAGGACCGATAACCGGGTATCCGGCGACTTCCTGTTTGGCCACAAAACTCCCGCGGATCGTCTTCCCAATGACCGGAATATCAAGCCAGGAGATATGATTGAGGATATACAGGGTTGGATTGTCCCGTGAAGGCGTTCCATGGATCTCCACCTGAACGCGGAGCAGACGGCAAACACCTCTATGGAAAAGTTGCGGAAGCGCATACCGATAGCTGGGAGCCATCAGCAAGATGAGAATTTGGGGTAGTATCAGGAAGCCTGTCCAAAGCAGGAAAACGGATACAACGAGAAGGGATCTGATAAGGGTCATTCATTTGCCAGGCAGAAGAAAAAATCTTCCTGCCTATTTATCTTTCTTCTGCAGAGAGGTCTGGCTGATATTCACAACAGATTCTTCTGGTGCAACACGCTGCCCTGCTTGCCCTTTGAGTGGCTTTCCGTAAAGCTCCAGCCGATGATCAATGAGTTCAAATCCAAGCTCAGCAGCAATTTTTTTCTGCAGCTCTTCAATCTGGTCACTGGTAAATTCGATCACCTGACCGGTTTCCACATTGATCAGATGATCATGATGTTGGTCTGAGACTTCTTCATAGCGTGCGCGACCATCGCCAAAATCATGACGCTCAAGAATTCCGTTTTCTTCGAACATGCGAACAGTTCGGTAGACGGTTGAGATGCTGATTGTACTATCAACATCGGATGCCCGTTTATAAACCAGCTCCACGTCAGGATGATCCTGGGATTCAGAGAGAACCCGTGCGATGACCCTGCGTTGCTCGGTCATGCGTAGACCTTTATCTACGCAGAGTTGTTCCAGTCGAGATGGCATGCGCGCCTCTATCTAACCTGTTTACTATGACGTCCGGCCAGTCTATACGAATTCTAAAATAGGGACCAGAGAAGAAATGGTTATTTGGTCGCCGCTTTTTTGCGACGTGTACCAAGACCGATTTTTTTGGCCAGATTACGCCGTTGATTGGCGTAATTGGGGGCCACCATTGGATAATCGGACGGTAATCCCCACCGCTGGCGATATTCTTCCGGAGTCATGTTATAGGCGGTTTTCAAGTGGCGTTTGAGCATTTTGAGCTTCTTGCCGTCTTCCAGGCAGACAATGTAATCAGGCTGGATGGATTTTCGGATTGAAATAGCGGGTTGCGGCCGGTCACTAATCGGCTCGGATGTGCCAACTGTCGCCAAAGTGGAATACACTTCCCGTATCAGGCCAGAAATTTCTGGCGTTTCAAGTGTATTGCGGGACAAGTGAGAGGTCACAATGTCTGTCGTCAGAGCAAGAAGCTCCATTTTCTCAATTTTGTCAGACACTTTTTCCAGTCCTCCATTTAAAAGTTCGCTGCCTTATAATGTATGCAGGTAATATGTGCAATAGTACCTTAAGAATAAAGGGGCAATATTAAAAAATATTTATTTATTTAGAAATAAATAGGTAAACCAGTACTTGAGTTTTATGTGCACTTGAGAAATCAAGGGTTCTCTATTTACAAATAGGTTCGCCGAAATCAGAGTTCTTTTTGTAAAATAAGAGCATCCGCCCTGCCCGTTTTCTCCCGGTAATAGTTAGAGCGGCGTCCAATTTCGGCAAACCCTGTTGTCTGATAAAGTTTCAGGGCGGGCATATTGTTGATCGAAACTTCCAGGAATATGCGATTGACTGACTGCGCCCTCAAATATTCAAATCCTTCTTCAAGCAGAAAAGTAGCGGCCGAACATCCACGGTTTTGCGGAAGAATACCGAGGGTGAGAATTTCCGCTTCCTTGTCACAAATCAGATAAAGGCAAAACCCGACCGGCTGTTTCTCGATATGAATGAATTGGGCTAATGCTCCCGGCATGGCAAGCAGTTTTGCAAACTCGGCTTCACTCCAGCCCGTATCGAAGGTGTTGTGATGTATTTCGGCAAGAAGGGGACAGGCGACTTTCGTGGTGAGAAACTCGGTCTGGAAGATCATGAATTTTTTAATTCCGGGCTTTTCCCACCAGGCAATTTTGCATCTGGTGCCCGCAGATATACTGGATCCGGCGGTGGGGTGTTTTTGGCTGGTAATTTTCGATCGAGAGCAAGCTTGCCGATAATTTTTGCATCCGGGTCAGGTTTTAAATCAAGGATTTGGGCGTCCGATTTCTCAAGAATTCCGGCATCTTTGAGCAAGGCTGCGCCGCTACCGAGCAGGACAAAAGGTGTGTCGGGCAGCATTGAGGCGGCCTCTTGAACAGGAATGGCTTTGGCGCATTGAAGCGGTTCCAGGTTTGGTGCGGCGACAAAACTTTGCCCGTAAATTTCCTGGCGGCGCGCATCGATGGCCACCATAATTGATTTACCCTCTGCCTGATCCGGTGGAACAGAAGCGGCAAGCGCTTCCAGAGTGGTAATACCAATGCAGGGAAGGCCGGCTGCCAGGGCAATGCCGCGGGCAGCCGCGAGACCAATGCGAAGTCCTGTAAAAGTTCCTGGACCCACGGAGACTGCAATGGCATCCAGATCTTCAAAGGTTAGCTCACTTTCGTCCATGCGCTGGCGCATCATTGGAAGCAGGCTTTCCGCGTGACCCCGTGCCCGTGCTTCATGACAGCTTGCGAGAATTTTTTCGCCATCCATCACGGCAACCGAACAGGCGTTCAGGGCGGTATCCAGTGCAAGTATCTTCATTGCCTTCTCAATCATGTCCTAGTAGGCTTTCGCTCGCGGCCAAGCTACGCCTTAGCATACTCTTTTTCTTGTGTCTGGAGAAATGTCCGGGAATAAAAGAATTGGGCCGGATTATAGATTGATGATGGGCAAGTGAATGAAACTGGTAGAGATTAAAAACCCTGATTTTGATGTGGATTTCGATATTCGGTACGCGACCTCTAATAATTTCACCGGGTCGCCCGTTTACAGCCGATCCGCCTGCTATCTGAACGAAGAAGCTGCCGACCAGTTGCAAGTGGCCATTCGGTTAGCGGGGGAGATGGGCTATCGTTTTCTCCTTTTTGACGGGTATCGGCCTGTTGAGGCGGTCAAGGCATTGTGGGACCATACGCCTAATCCGGACTATCTGTCTCGCCCGGAAAACGGCTCCCCTCATGCACGAGGGGCGGCCATTGACCTCACTCTTTTGGATGAAAACGGGGTGCCAGTAGAAATGGGAACGGAATTTGACGCCATGACATCACTCTCTCATCATGGTGTTACGGATATTTCTGCTACTGCCCAGAAAAACCGGGCGGTTCTTTTGGGGATCATGAGTGCGGCCGGCTGGGATTTTTATATGAATGAGTGGTGGCATTATCAGCTATTTCGCCCGAGGCGGTATCCGACGCTGTCGGATGAAGCGGCTGGTACCAATATGATTACACATTGAAAAGGCCGAGAAGAATTTGGTTTGAGGGTATGAAGATGTCAGGAAGAATGTTCAAGAGATATGGAGCTGTCATTGGGCAGCAAATGAGACGAAAAGGAACCGCGTTGCTGGTAGCAGCTGTTCTTTTCGCTCCAACGAGCCTGATGGCGGCAGATTGGGCCAGTGTGATTATGTATCACCGGTTCGGTGAAAGCGCTTACCCCAATACCAATATCCGTCTTGACCAGTTTCAAGAACATCTGGCGGAACTTAAAAACAAGAAATATTCAGTTTTGCCGTTGGGCGAAATTGTGGATGCCTTGACGTCGGGACAGTCTCTCCCTGATCGGACAGTGGCCATTACAATCGATGATGCCTTCTTGTCGGTCTATGAAAATGCTTGGCCGCTTCTCAAGGAAGCGGGCTTCCCGTTCACGATTTTTGTTTCAACAGACAATGTGGATAAGAACGCCCCGGATTATATGAGCTGGGCGCAGCTTGAAGAAATGACCAAGGCTGGTGTCTATGTGGGACATCATTCTGCCAAACATGACCATTTACCGCGGTTGTCTATTGAGGCTGTTGAGAAAGATATTCAGAAAGCCAGCGACAGTTTTAAAAAACATCTTGGATTTGTCCCTGGAATTTTCGCCTATCCCTATGGGGAATATGGGACTGAGATTAAAAAACTGATTGAGAGAAAAGGGTTTAAAGCGGCCTTCGGGCAGCAATCCGGTGTCTTTTATTCCCAGTCGGACCCTTTCGCGTTGCCGCGGTTCGCCTTGAATGAAAATTATGGCAGCATCGGACGGCTGCGTCTGGCGGCCAATGCGCTACCGCTTAGGGTCAAGCATTTGATGCCATCCGATAATATCCTGATGCAAAATCCGCCCGCCTTTGGCTTTACGTTGGCTGAAGATTATCCCAACCTCAAGCAATTGAGCTGTTATTCATCCAATCAGTCCGGCGGGACGGTCCCGATTGAACGGCTTGGAAAAACCCGGATAGAGATCCGCCTTGGCAAACCTTATTCTTCAGGTCGGGGTCGGATCAATTGCACATTACCCGGTCCCGAAGGGCGCTATCGCTGGTTCGGGACGCTGTTTTATATACCCAGGAGTTAAGTAGGATCATGAAAAGGACCGGAAAATTGAAAGCCGCGCTCAAGGCGGGGGAAAAAACAGCAGGATCCTGGCTCTTTACCGGCTCGGCTGACATGGCTGAGATTGTCGGCGGATGCGGTTTTGACGCCATCATGATTGATCATGAACATGGAAAAGGGAACCTGTCGGAGGCGATTGAGCAGCACCGAGCCATATGTTCGTCAGGAGATAGCAGTATTCTGATGCGCATTCCCTCCAATGATCCGGTTGCGGTGAAGCGGGCGCTGGATGCAGGCATGGAAGGTATCATGTTTCCGGCAGTGAATAGCGCAAGAGAGGCGAAAGCTGCGGTTGAGGCTTGCCGTTTCCCGCCCAATGGAAGCCGGGGTGTTGGGCTTGGGGCGGCCCGGGCCGCTCAATTCGGTCGCTATGCAACGGAGTATTTTGCCGAATTTGAACAAAAGCTCATGATTATCTGCCAAATTGAAACAAAAGAAGCCGTCGGCAATATTGAGGAAATCGCGGCCGTTGATGGTGTGGATATGCTGTTTATCGGCCCTTATGACCTTTCAGGGAGCATCGGAAAGCCCGGAGCATTTGAAGATCCGGAAGTCAAAGCCCTGTTTGAAGAAGCGCGTGACAAGATCAAAGCAAGCGGAGTGTGGCTTGGATGCATTTCAAGCGGGGCAGAGAGGAGCCGTGAGATGTTTGAGGAAGGATTTGATTTTCTGCTGTGTGCCAGCGAGACAAGTCTGGTGGCAGCGGCGGCGGACGACCTGCTCGATCAGTTGAAGATCTGAGCAACCTGTTCCGGGGTTAGCCGGGCATCATCGAACTGGTCCAGATCATTTACCCGGATCAGCATTTGCAGCGTCTCAATATAAGCGTCACCGCGCTCCGAATAGGATTGAAGGGCGCGGCTGAGAGCGTATCCGCTGGCTGTTCCGTAAATATCCTTCAGTCGGGCACGCTCGGCTCTGAATTCTTCATAGGCATGGAAGCTATTCAGGTTCATTGCATAATCCTGAATGGACGAGAGCAATTGATCAAAAACCTTCACTTCGTAGGATTGTCCCTCTGCCCGTTCATGGGGGACAAGACCATCTCCAGCGGACCAGACCCGTTGTCCGAATAATGCATTTCCCTCTCTGGCAAAGCGCGATGTTCCCCAACCGGATTCTTCAATACTTTGAGCAAGGGCAAGAGAGGTTGGAATGGTATCAACCCGCATCAACAAATCGTCCAGATCGTCAGAGCGGCCTTCATATTTTTCAGCCAGAGCGTCTAACCATCTTTGATTGTCGTCGCTCAGCTCTGTTCTGAATGACTGCAGGGCGACAATTTTTATCAGTCGATCCCGTTCTTCCTGGATGTCTTCGTTGATTTTCAGGATAAGTGGCAATGCGACGGACAAAAAGACCTGTTTGCGTGTCGATACTTTTTGGATATCCAGAATATCAACCGGGATCTGATCAACAAAATAACGCGGAACTTCCTTGTTCAGACGAATTTCGTTAAGACTAAAAGACATTCCCGACCATTTTTCAGTCAATGAAACCACGTCAACCTGATAAGGCTGGGCAACCGGCGGCAGGCCAGCGGGCCTAATTTGAGGAACCGGGACCGTCAGGGCCGCAATCTTTTGCGGATCTATAGCTTCTGGCACTGCAGTGGTCAGAGATTTGGGGATACCAAGGGCAACAGCTTGCTGCGATGAATGCGTCCCAAACGCGGTGGCCATATAAAGGCCCGCAAGTGCGAAGGTAAGCAATGTTGCAACCTTGCTGGATCTGAAAGCTGTTGTTATCTGATGCATTCCGGGTTTTCAGTTACACTATTGATCCTGCCGAAGCGGGAAGATTATACCACTATATTCAGTGTATGCAACTCATTCTACCTACTAAATACTGCGCATTTACGGCAAATTTTACGTAAATTTATCTATCAAGGTGGCGGACTATGTCCTATTCGAAAATGAAATGCAACCCTTGAATAGACAGGCCGAAACCCGGTTGTTAATCAATGATTTACCATATCCTATATTTGATAATTATGGATATGCCTATCTTGTGAAATGCAGGAATGATTCTACAGGGCGATTATGTGACGGCATCCAACTGGCGGTCACTCAGATTGCCGGGAACAACGGTAATCGGAATAGCAAATGTTCCGGACATTTCACCGACCAGTCCCTTGACAAGGGGGCCGGGTCCTCCCGTATCGGGGGATGCTGCTAAAACCAGGATCCGTATATCTGGGTCTTCTTCAATCAGAGCCAGCAATTCGTCTTTCTTGTAACCATCCCGAATGACAAATTCCGGCACAATATTGGTTTCCTTGCGAATGTCGTCCGCCAGCTCCTGCAGCAATTCTTCTGCCGCTTCCCGGGCTTCTTCACGCATGACTTGTTCAACGCCCATCCAGTGCTGAAAATCAGGTGGCTCGATGACATTTAACAGAATAACGCCGCCGCCAACATGCCAGGCACGGCGGCAGGCAAAGCGGATTGCCGATTTGCATTCGGGCGTATCATCGACAACGACCAGAAATTTATTGCGCCGCCCAGACATCGGGCCTTCATCGCTCATGAAGCTTCCACTTGTTGTTGTAGCTGGCCGTATCCTGCCACTATCACCGGTGTTATTTCAAGAGAATGTTGCTGATTTCCCGAAGTTGCGTCCTGGCGCGCAGGATATAGAAACCTTGAACTGCCAGATGGTTGGGGAAAAGCTGCCCATCTGTCTTAGCATTTGAAATGACGTAAGGGTCAAGCTCCACAACGGAGCGGAAACTTTGCAGCATCTGCCCCCAGGCATTTCCCAGTTCCCGCTCCCGGATCAGTCCTTCATAATCCTGAGAGAGGGCACTGAGGATCATGTAATAGGCATAAGCCTGACCTTTAAAGCCATAGAACAGATCATCTGCCTGAAAATCAATATAGGCGCCTGAATTCTCGGCGATATGTCTGTCGATCACCGCCGTGGAAGAGCCGATATCCAGAGCAATCCGGTCCAGCGTGGCCAGCAGATTGTCGCCGCGTTTCTCAAAGACAGCCCGGCCCTCTGTCAGCCGCTGATTATAGCTGATCAGTGCCTTGCGGGCCTTCTCATATTGTTTTTCTGACGATGCTGTGGGCAGAAGTGAAACGGTTGGATCCCAGCTCCAGACAGTTCCTGAATACTGCAACAATCCGGCAGCATCCTGTAAGTCCTCATCAGTTTGACTGGAGCCGCGTGTCCGGCCGATCTGATCGGTTAGTTCGAAACTGAAGCGGGCCAATGCCGAGACAATCCCTTGTTGATAATTAGGCATATTATCAAGCAGGACAGCTGGCATGAAAAACGGATCATTGGAGGTCCAGCGGTTTTCATTGATTTCCCGATCAATCAGCCCGGCAGCGACTTCAACAGCATGACTGCCGCCAGTTGTCATATCTCTCTCAGCGGGGGCAAATTTCAGATCATCATCGATTTTGTGAATCCAGATCATGCCGATGGCATAATAGCCAATCAAAACAAGAATGACGGTTGTTAAAATCAGCCGAAGGCGACCACCGACGTTAATTTTGCTGATTTTGGGAGCTTTGCCCCCGGTGCCAATTTCGCTCATAACGCCCCTCTGGATGACCTGAACTGGAAATGTCTTTACAAGATGTAGGGGTAGAGAGGGGGAGTTGCAAGTTGCCCACCCTCTTTACCGGTTTCCTAACTGGTCAGAAAACCCACTGTTTCTTTTACCTCACGCATAACCGGTTCCGCCAGAGCTGCGGCTCTTTCAGCTCCGCTTTTGAGGATTGCATCGACATAGGCCGGATCGTCCATAAGCCGTTTCATTTCATCACCAATCGGGCCAAATTTCTCCACAGCCAGATCCGTAAGAGCCGGCTTGAAGGTTGAAAACTGAGCCCCTGAATATTCATTTAGAACGTCAGCTTTGGTCATGTCTGCCAGGGATGCATAGATCCCGACGAGGTTCGCGGCTTCAGGTCTGTCCTCCAGGTCTTCGACTTTTTCCGGAAGAGGATCGGCGTCTGTTCTGGCTTTTTTCAGTTTCTTGGCAACCTCATCCCGGCCATCTGTCAGAGTGATGCGGGAATAATCACTTGGGTCCGACTTGGACATTTTTTTCGATCCGTCCCGCAGAGACATCACCCGGGTTGCTTCTCCAAAGATCAAAGGTTCAACGATTGGGAACACATCTTTGTTGAAATCGTTATTGAATTTCTGTGCGATATCCCGCGTGAGCTCCAGATGCTGCTTCTGATCTTCACCAACCGGCACATGAGTTGCTTTATAGGCCAGAATATCTGCGGCCATGAGTGACGGGTAGGCATACAGGCCCAGAGATGCATTTTCTTTGTTTTTACCCGCCTTTTCCTTGAACTGGGTCATCCGGTTGAGCCATCCGATCCGGGCGACGCAATTAAAAATCCAGGCAAGTTCGGCATGGGCAGCGACGTTGCTTTGAGCAAAAATGATGGATTTTTCAGGATTAACACCGGCGGCCAGATAGGCTGCTGCGACTTCACGGGTGTTACTGCGAAGCTCTTCGGGATCCTGCCAGACGGTAATGGCGTGCATATCGACGGCACAGTAAATGCATTCATAGTCATCCTGAAGACGGACGAAGTTACGAATGGCACCGAGATAGTTTCCGAGATGAAGGTTACCAGTTGGCTGGACGCCAGAGAAAATACGAGACATTAAAACGCTCCTCACGCTTTGGACACGGACCCGGACTTGTGCATGATGTTTACCATCGCACCCGGGCGGGAGAGGGGATGACCCCAAAATGGACTTGGGTTATTGCAGGCGCTCCAGGTTCCGTCAACCGGTTATAGAGATCTTTATCGCAGAAGCTTAAGAGATCCGGTTAGAGAACGGATCCATTTCGAGGGGCCGCAAAATCCCAGGCCGTCAATTTTCTCCGCTCGCAAAGACTTTGTAGGAAATACAGACCAATATTCATCGAAAGAATGCAGGGAGCGAGCAAAGGCTGGAAAAGCAACCAGTTGAGCGCTCTTAGGTCGTTCGTTGGCTCTCAAAAGAAGACTTTTGAGAGCCTCTTCATCGGCTTGAAGAATGGGGATGGCTCTGTCGGCACTATTTTTGATCTCGAAGCCATCCTGATCTGTGAGTACTTGATCTCCCAATTTTGGCTGAGCTGCTCCTAAGCCGATGGCAATTGCAGCAATTGAGTTGGCGAGGAAACCTATGGAAAGTGCCGGATTTACAACAATTGCTATTTTATAATCGCTTTTTGAAAAGTCGCTTATGTGGGTCAATTTACTCAGCCTCCGTTACACCGGTAACTGTCAGCGCAAAGTCACATAGCGTGACTTCTGTTGTTGCTGACGGTGCCAATTTACCCAGCTCATCCCGGGGACTGTCGAATAATTTGAGTGCTCCGGTCGCTTCAAAAACTGGGCCTATTGCCGTTGTGGACACAGCCTGTTTGACAAGTGTTTGGGAGCCTGCGTTGGGTTTCTGGATAACGGATGGACTTCCGACTAAACCATATGTCGGTGTTGCCAGGAAGCCAATCGGACTTCCTTTACGACCCGTCAATTTCCATTTGGCTTCAGCTAGACGCCGATCTTTCGCTGCTAAAGTGGCCCCCATTTCTGTACCTGTACAATTTCTGGCAGCAGCTGGGTGATCAAGATCATAAGAGCGGGTTATCCATATTGATCCCATTTTCTTCGGCCAGCCCTGAAGCATTCCCCGTATCATGGAAATATCTTGATTGACGTAAATAAAGGGGCAAAATAACCGCAACTCGCCGTCACGTTTTGCTTCGAGCAAGTAAAAAAATTCTTCATATTGCGAATAAATTGGATCGCAGAGTTCTGAGCCATCAGTCGTTGCTTGCCATTCACAGAAATGGCCGAAGGCGCGACCTGTCGAACTTCCAAAGCCTGAGGGCAAGAATTGATCGGCAAGGGTGGATTCGAGTTCTGCCGCGAGACTGACTATGCGGCCGGCATAATGCCAGGGCGGGGCCTGTACTAACGCAGACCGACCGCTTTTTGTGTAGGGAGGAGTGAAGCCGAGTAACATGGGAGTCTCCTTGAGTTTAATCAAGGTAGAGTATTCTATTTATCGGGAAAATATTTTTCTAAATGATCGATATATTGTGTATTATGGGTATGTATTTTCCAAATTATGATAAAAATGGGGTAAATATACCATGTTAAGTGAGTTCGATGATCAGGATAAAAAGATTTTGCGAACGTTGCAATCCGAGGGGCGTTTGAGCAACATCGAGCTTGCGGAGCGTACCGGAATGTCAACATCACCCTGTTGGCGTCGGGTTAAACGGTTTGAAAATGAAGGCGTTATTCAAGGATATAGTGCGAATTTGGATCGACGCAAACTGGGCCTCGGGGTCTTGGTTTTTGTTTCAGTGCAGATTGATACACATTCAGAGGAAGAAGCGAGCATTTTTGAGCAGGAAATTGTCGCATTGGAAGAGGTTATCTCTTGCCACTCAGTTGGTGGTGGCGCCGATTTTATGCTTCAGGTTGCTTGTAAGGATCTGGATGCATATGCGGAATTTTCGATGACTGTTTTGCGGCGCCTGACAGGTATTAAAGCAATGACGAGCAGCATTGCCCTGAAGGAAATCAAAGCCAATTCCGGCTGGCCGCTCCTTTCCGGCTAACGCGATAACATAGATTTCAGATCACTAAGCCGAGCAGCTCCGAGCAAGAGGGCGGCGATGGCATAGAGAACTCCGCCTCCGCCAATCAAGACAGCCAGTGCTGCGCTCTTTACTAGGAGTGTGCCTGCGAAGAAAGAGGAGAGAAAAGGAAGGGCGAACCAAAGGCCGGCCGCCATAATGAGACTGGCTCCTAAGATGGCCATGAAACGGCGATAGAGCCGCGCGTCTGCCGAATAGTGACTTCCGCGCGATAAAAGCAGCAATAGAATACCGGCATTCAGCCAGGCAGCAATCGATGTCGCCAGGGCGATGCCGATATGAGCCAGGGTTTCGAGAAGCAGCAGGCTTAAAACAATATTCACGATCATCGCAGCGACGCCCACAAAGACGGGTGTTTTTGTATCCTCGCGTGCGAAAAAGCCCGGCGCATAGATTTTGGTTAGAACATAGGCGGGCAAACCGCTGGAAAATGCGATCAGTGCTTCGGTTGTCCGCTGGGCGGCAACAGCGTCAAAGGCATTTCGCTCAAACAGGACAGTGACAATCGGCTCTGCAATGACCATGAGGGCAGCAGCGGCGGGCAGAGTGAAGAGCATGGATAATTCCACCGCTCTGTTCATCGTATCGTTGGCATGCACAGAGTCCCCGGCGCGAAGTTGGCGGGACAGGAGCGGCAGAAGAGCGGTTCCGACAGCAATTCCGATGACGCCCAGCGGAAGCTGATAAACCCGATCCGCATAATAAAGGGCAGAAATTGACCCGGTCGCAAGAAGGGAGGCAATGATTGTGCCGACAAGGATGTTGATTTGCAGAACCCCGGCCCCCAGCAAACCCGGAAGCATAAGGCGGAACAGGCGGCGGACCTCAGGGGTTGCCTTTGGCAGGCGTAATGGCGGCATGGCGCCTTCACGCTTGCAGGCGATAATCAAATAGATGACCTGAGCGAGGCCAGCGGCGGCGACCCCCCAGGATAAGATCAGACCGGCCTCAAAGGAGGGATTGGTTGTTTGAAAGAGGAGGACACTGATGAGAATAATGTTCAGCAGGATCGGGGCCGCTGACATGGCAGCAAATCGATAAAAGGCATTCAGGACTCCGCCAAGCAACGCCACGATGGCCATGGCAATCAGATAGGGAAATGTGATCCGCGTATAATCAACAGCCAAGGCAAACCGATCGCCGTCCACGTCAAAGCCTGGTGCCAGATATAGCATCAGGAAGGGCATATATATCATAAAAAGGACGGAAAAAAGCAGCAGGAAGCCGGTCAGGAATCCCATGGCATGAGCGGCAAATTCCATAGCTTCTTCTTTGTCGCCCGCCTCGAGTTTTTTAGCAAATAAAGGGACAAAGGCTGCAGAAAAAGCGCCTTCAGCCACTAGTCGCCGGAACATATTGGGAATTCGAAAGGCGACAAAAAAGGCGTCAGAAACCGGACCTGCACCGAGAACGCTGGCAATCAGGATATCTCGAATAAAGCCAAGGATACGACTGATCATGGTGAAGCCGCCGACGGTGGCAACAGACTTGAAAAGTGTCACGATGCTTTCTTTTCCAACGCGTTTGTTTTGGTTTTCTTCTTCGGCTTGTCATCTGCTCCCTCAAGAGCCTTGATTAGCTTTCTTTCAATATTCTTTATCTTCACTTTGTTGGTGATTTTAAGGCCAAACATGTCTTTGACATAAAAAACATCCACAACGCGTTCACCGAATGTTGAAATATGCGCGGAGGCAATGGTCAGTGATAACTGGAACATGGTTCGAGTCAGATCTGCCAGCAGGCCTTCCCGGTCCCTTCCGCGCACCTCAATGACAGTGTGAATGTTGGAAGCGACATTGTTCACGAGAACCGACGGCTCTGCCTTAAACACCCGGGTCCGGCTGGGCAGCGCTGATTTTCGGCGCTTCTCCAGCTCAAGATGGGCTTTAAGTTTTCCGGAAAGTGTGTCTTCGATGGCGGTTCGAAATTTTGCCATGCGGCCGCCCTGATCATAGACATCGCCGTCATTATCCTGCACGACGAAGGTATCCAGCGCCATTCCATCCGTCATCGTGTGAATTTTGGCGTCGACAAAATTGGCACCGGATAGAGACATGGCGGCAGCAATCCGCGCAAAAAGGCCAGGATGATCGCCGGTATAAATAGTTATTTCGGTAACGGAACGAAATGGATCACTGTTGGCCTCGATCGTCAGGGAGTCGTCGCCTGCATCCGCTTTTTTCACTAATTCCGCATGAAGTACCTGTGTTTCTGTACTGGTTGCCACCCAATAGGACTCGTAAAAGCGGTCGAGATGCGTGTCCAGCTCTTCCGCAGACCAGTCCGTCAACAAAGCGCGCAGGGCTTCCTGCTTATGCCGGGCGCGATCAGAACGGCCTTCAGAGACATGGCCGCCGGTCAGTGCTGTTTCACTGGCATAATAAAGTTCCCGTAACAATTGGCCTTTCCAGCCATTCCAGACATTTGGACCAACGGCGCGAATATCTACGACGGTCAGGACAAGCAAAAGTTTGAGGCGTTCCGGGCTTTGAACGGTCTGAACAAAATCGCTGACGGTTTTGGGATCGGCAATATCGCGCTTGAAGGCCACATTACTGAACAGGAGATGGTAGCGAACCAGCCAGGCAACGGTTTCTGTCTCCGATGCAGAGAGACCCAGCCGCGGGCAAAGCTTTTCCGCCACGTCCGCCCCTAAGATAGAATGATCGCCGCCGCGCCCTTTGGCAATGTCATGAAGCAGAACAGCAACATAAAGCACGTTTCTAGACAAGATTTTGGGCATGATCTTGTGGCTGAGAGGATGTTCATCTGCCAGTAGTCCTGCCTCAATCTGCGCCAGAATACCGATGGCCCGAATGGTATGTTCGTCAACCGTATAGACATGATACATATCATGTTGCATTTGTGCGATAACCCGGCCGAAATCCGGTATGAAGCGCCCAAAAACCCCGGCTTCACTGAGCCATCGCAAGGTGGTTTCGGGGTCATTCCGGCTGGTGAGCATTTCAAGGAATAATCGGTTTGCTTCCGGGTTGAGGCGCAGTTTTCGATTGATCAGCTTCAAATTCTGGCGAATAACCCGAAGGGCGTTCGGGTGAACATCCAATCCTTTTTTCTGAGCTAGATGGAATAATCCCAGGATTTTAACCGGATCTTCGACAAAATCGCTTTCTGATGCAAAATCCAGCCGGCCGCCTTCCACCATAAAGCCTTTGATTTTGCGCCTGAGCAGGCCAAAACGCGGGATTGGCAGGCGGTTTTTTTTCTGTTGCTCTGCCTCCAGATTAGCGCAGAAAATGCGGGTGAGATCGCCGACATCTTTGGCTACCAGAAAATAATGCTTCATGAACCGTTCAACACCCATGGAGCCTGCATGATCCTTATAGCCAAGGCGTTTAGAGAGCTCTTGCTGGACGTCAAACGTGATCCGCTCTTCCGGGCGATCGGTCAGGTAATGAAGATGGCATCGCACGGTGCGCAGGAAATTTGACGCTTTGGTAAAGCGCCGCCGTTCCGCCTCCGTAAAGGCACCCTGTGCCAGCATTTCCGAAATATTCGTTGTGCTGTAAAGATGCTTGGCAATCCAGAACAATGTCTGGATGTCTCTGAGGCCCCCCTTGCCTTCCTTGATATTGGGCTCAACCACATAGCGGGAGTTGCCATATCGATCATGCCTTTCATCCCGCTCATGGAGCTTGGCTTCAATAAAGGGCTTGCTGTTTCCGGCAACCACATCTTTCAGAAACTTGGTGCGCAATTCGGTGGCTAGCGCCTGATCGCCCCAGACATAGCGGGCTTCCAGAAGCGCTGTCTGAATGGTGACATCTTGTTTGGCGAGGCGAATGCATTCATCCGGAGTCCGGGTAGAATGCCCGACCTTCAATCCCAGATCCCACAACAGATACAGACAATATTCGATGATCTGCTCGCACCAAGACGTCTGTTTATACGGGAAGAGGAACAGTAAATCGACGTCGGAATAGGGGGCAAGCTCTCCTCGGCCGTAGCCACCGACGGCCAGCAGGGACAATGTTTCTTCCGGTGTCGGATTACTGAGCGGATAGACGTAGGTTGTCGCCACGTCATAAATGGTGCGGATCATTTGATCGATGAGGAAGGAGGAAGCATGCATGGAAGAGCGGCCTTTGTTATGTTCCATGAAGCGTCGTTTGATTTCTTCCTGGCCTTGGGCAAGAGTTTCTTTGAGGAATACCAGCAGATCCCCCCTGAATTCGAAACTGTCCGGATTATTCTTGCTGGCCAACTCCGCAATGTGGGCAACCACTTTCTTGCGATCAATAATGGCGCGTTGATTGGGGACTTTTTCCATCGGATTTTGTCTCTTGCACTTGAAATCAGGCGGTTTTAGGCCGTAGATACTATACTTATGTATCTGCTGCCTAATCTCCGTTATATCACAGGCTGTCTTTATTTCAGTAACTTCTGCACTCTTCCTACCTCGAAACAGGAATTCCAAACACTATGGTGATCAATGCGTTTGTTAATGGTGCCTTGTTGGGCGGGGCACTCATCATTGCCATCGGCGCACAAAACCTTTTTGTATTGCGGCAGGGAATGGCGCGGGATCAGGTTTTTGCGGTTGCCCTTCTCAGCTCTCTGATCGATGCGACCCTGATTATTGCCGGGGCGCTGGGCCTTGGCAGTCTGATTGCGACCGTCCCATGGCTTGTCCCTGTTGCCAGTTGGGGCGGGGCGGTGTTTCTGCTAGTTTTTGGATCTTTATCTCTGTACCGGGCCGTTATTCCCAAAGAAATCCCCCAGGAAGAGGCTGGAGAAGTGACATCAAGCCTCAAACGGGCTGTCATGATGACGCTGGCCTTTGGCCTGCTTAATCCGCATGTTTATCTGGATACTGTGATTTTGCTGGGCGGTATTGCGGCAGGATACGAATTTTCACTGCGCCTCTACTTTATGACGGGTGCTGTGATCATGTCTTTTGTCTGGTTTTTTGCGCTGGGTTATGGGGCACGTACTCTCACCCCTTTAATGAGGCATCCCGCCGGGGCACGGGTTCTGGATCTTCTGGTGGCGACCATGATGTTTGTCGTTGCAGCAAATTTGATCTGGGATCAAGTGCAGTCTAATCCGGTTTGACAACAGCTGTCCCCTTCCTGGATAAGGGGGGCAGGGAACAGTACCATAGCTGCAATAGACGCAGCAATGGTTCTAAAAGGGCGCCGCAGCCCTTGCAGTCATAAAACCACTGACAGGCGTTGGTTGGCATCTCTTCTGACTCCTGATGAGAGCAGTTCGGACAGGTCAGCGTTGAGGCGAGAATAGTGTCTGGAAAAGCAGGATCAACCATGACAGAAGGCTATTATTTTCCGCCATGGCGATCCAATCAATTTGATGCGACAGATCAGACGATTGTCTGACCGCCATCGATGACCATTGTATGGCCGGTGAGGAAAGTGCCTGCTTTGGAGGCCATGAAGACAGCAGCTCCGGCAATCTCATCAGGCTCACCAATCCGTTGCAGAGGCGCGCGGGAGGTGGCTTTTTTGAGGATTTCAGGATTTTCCCACAAGGCGCGCGCAAAATCGGTGCGGATCAGGCCGGGCGCAATGGCATTAACCCGAACGTTATCCGGACCATGTTCTACAGCCAGGTTGCGGACAAGCTGCATATCGGCGGCTTTGGAGATACAATAAGCGCCAAGCTCAGCCGATCCTTTGATGCCGCCAATGGATGAGACAATAATGATGGAGCCGTCTTTACGAGCCTTCATTTCCGGCAGAACCATATTGCAGAGCCAGTGATTGGATTTGATATTGGCGGACATGATTTTGTCGAACGCATCATCGGGACAATCCATGGAGGATCCGAAATAGGGGTTCAAGGCGGCATTACACACCAGGCTGTCGATTTGGCCCAGCTTTTCATGGGCTTCATTGACCAGATTTTGCAGACTTTCCTTGGAATTGATATTCACCGGAATGACAACAGCACCGCCTGTCGATCCTGCAGGCAGGCTGTCATTGATTTCTTTGGCAACCTCTTCACAGACATCGGCTTTACGGCTGGAAATGGTAACTTTAGCACCCGCAAGGGCCATTTGCTGGGCGATGGCTTTACCAATCCCTTTACTGGATCCGGTAATCACCACATTCTTTCCGGAAAGATCAAACATCAGGACGCTCCTTCTTCTTATCTTTGTTTATTTTTCTAGTCGTTAACGTCAGCGTAAAGTGAAATTGACAATTTGTCATTATCTCCTTTCACTTAACGATCAGGCAGAAGAGATTTAAGCTCATATAGCAGTGCATGGGCATCGCGCGGGCTGATGTCATCCACATTCACATCTTTTAGTTTTTCTTCGACGTCGGACGGACCAGCTGCCGCTGCGGATGCAGAGACCTCTTCAACCACGGTTGCAAAAAGCGGAAGATCATTCGCAAGTCGGGTTGTTGCTGAATGCTGATCTTTTTCCTCCAGATGAGACAGGACATTTTCTGCCCGCTTGACTACCGCCTTGGGAAGGCCGGCAAGTCTGGCAACCTGAATGCCGTAGGAGCGGTCCGCAGACCCGCTGCCCACTTCATGCAGGAAAATCACATCACCTTTCCATTCCTGTACCTTCATACAGTGATTGGACAGGGAGGAAAGTTTCGAGGAAAGAGCCGTCAGTTCATGATAGTGGGTTGCAAATAATCCGCGGCATTTGTTCATGTCATGCAGATTTTCAACGGTTGCCCAGGCGATAGAGAGACCGTCAAAGGTTGCAGTGCCGCGCCCGATCTCATCGAGGATCACAAGCGCTCTCTCCCCCGCCTGATTGAGGATGGCGGCAGTCTCCACCATTTCCACCATAAAGGTCGATCGGCCGCGTGCCAGATCATCGGCAGCACCCACCCGGCTGAAAAGCCGGTCAACCACACCGATATGGGCCTTGGATGCCGGAACGTAAGCGCCGATTTGTGCGAGAACCGTTATGAGGGCATTTTGCCGCAAAAACGTACTTTTACCGGCCATGTTGGGGCCGGTCAGCAACCATAAACGGTTCTCATTACTGAGCGAGCAGTTGTTGGCAACGAAGCTGCCTTCATTGCTGTTCTCAATGGCGGCTTCAACCACCGGATGGCGACCGCCCTCAATATCAAACTGAAGGCTGTCATCAATTGCGGGGCGGCTATAGCTTTTTTCTGTGGCAAGTTCAGCATGGCTTGCGGCCACATCCAAAGCCGCCATCGCTTCGGCGGCAGCCAGAATATGCTCCCCATGGGCCAGAACTTGTGCACAAAGCGTATCATAAAGCTCCAGCTCCAACGCGACGGCTCGATCTGCTGCTCGGGAGATCTTATCTTCCAGCTCCCCAAGCTCAACGGTGGTGTAGCGGATGGCATTGGCCATGGTCTGCCGATGGATGAAATCTTCTCCCATATTGTCGGCAAAGCGCGGGGTGACTTCGATAAAATAGCCCAGAACATTATTATGCTTCACCTTCAGGGAAGGCACCTTGGCAAGGGCGGCGTAATTGGCTTGCAAACTCGCAATATGCCGCCGGCTTTCATCTCGCAGGGTCTTCATTTCGTCCAGATCAAGACGATATCCTTTGGCGATAAATCCGCCATCTCGGGCAAGGAGCGGTAATTCTGCCGAGAGCGCGCGAGTCAGTTCATCCACAACGTCCGCATGAAAACCCAGTTGCTGAGAGAGTGCTTCGATACCGGTCATATCGGTATCAAGGTCTTCCTTCGTCAAAATGGCCCGCAAATTGGCGGTCTCCGACAGGCCATCGCGGATAGCGGCCATATCGCGGGGGCCGCCGCGTCCCAGTGACAAGCGGCTGAGCGCCCGTTCCATATCGGGGCAGCGCCGCAATATGGTGCGTAATTTGTCTCGCCGCATATTGTCCCGGACAAAGTAATCCGTTATTTCCAGCCGGTAATAAATCTCCGCCACTGCGGTCAGCGGGCTGGACAGATCTGCGGAAAGTCGCCGGGCGCCTGCACCGGTGATGGTACGGTCAATAACGGCAAGCAGGCTGCCCTGCCGCTCCCCGGTCATGGTACGCGTGAGTTCCAGATTGCGGCGGGTGGCGGCATCAATAGCCATAACATCGCGGGCGGCTTGCCGGACCGGTGGTTTGATATGCGGAAATTTGCCTTTCTGGGTAAGCTCCACATAGTCGACCAGGGCTCCGCAGGCGGCCAGTTCCGATCGGCCGAACTGGCCAAAAGCATCGAGCGCTGCGACATTGAACAGGGCTTTGAGACGCCTTTCCCCATTTTGACTGTCAAAGCGGACAGACGGCAGCGGGGTAAGTTCCTTATCCCAGTCTTCGAACATCGGGGCCATTTCTGTCTCACCCAACCACTTGTCGGAGAGCAGAATCTCCCCCGGATCCAACCGGGACAGATGAGTTTGAATGTCGTCTTGCCGAACCGCAGAATAGAAAAATTCGCCGGTCGACATATCAGCCCAAGCCAGCGCATAATCTTTCCCCGCCCGGGCGATGGAGACCAGGAAATTATGCGCGCGCGCATCGAGCAGATTGTCTTCTGTCAGGGTGCCAGGGGTCACCAGCCGGACAACATCCCGGGCAACCACGGATTTGTAACCGCGTTTTTTTGCCTCCGCCGGGCTTTCGGTCTGCTCCGCGACAGCGACGCGATGGCCTTTTCGGATCAGGCGTTGCAAATACCCGTCAGCAGAGTGCACAGGCACACCGCACATGGGAATATCCATTCCTTCATGCTTGCCCCGTTTGGTCAGCGCAATATCAAGGGCGGCAGAAGCAACTTCCGCATCCTGAAAAAACAACTCGTAGAAATCCCCCATACGGTAAAAGAGGAGACTATCGGGATGGGCTTCCTTGATGGTCAGATATTGAGCCATCATGGGCGTTACAGACTTATTCTGTTGCGACTTTGTTTTTACTACTGTAGGCATGATTGAAAACTACCATAGAAGCCGGTTTTGCCAACTCCTTTGTCATAAAATATTTTGGGGCGCACAGAGCAAGGCCAGACACTTGAGGAAACAGTGAGATGAGTGACAATCGGGATTCCAGCCAATATGACGAAGCACTGCGTTATCATGCGCAAGGCAAACCCGGAAAACTGGAAATTGTAGCAACCAAAGCCGTCGCAACGCAGCAGGATTTATCGCTCGCCTATTCCCCCGGAGTGGCTGCGCCCTGCCTCGCCATCGCTGAAGATCCCGACACAGTCTATGATTTCACAACCAAAGGAAACCGGGTTGCCGTGATCTCCAACGGAACAGCCGTTCTGGGCCTTGGTAATCTGGGTGCACTGGGCTCCAAGCCGGTGATGGAAGGAAAAGCGGTTCTGTTCAAACGCTTTGCCGATCTGGATTGTTTCGATCTGGAACTGGACAGTGAAGATGTGGATGAAATCGTCAATTGCGTCCGCCTCATGGGACCCAGCTTTGGCGGTATTAATCTGGAAGATATCAAAGCGCCGGAATGCTTTATCATTGAACAGCGCCTGCGCGAAGAAATGGATATTCCGGTTTTTCATGATGATCAGCATGGCACGGCGATTATCTGCGCGGCGGGTGTCATTAACGCGCTGGACCTTACGGGCCGGGATATTAAAAATACCAAGGTTGTTGTGAACGGTGCTGGTGCCGCAGCGATTGCCTGTCTCGAGCTGATCAAGGCGATGGGTCTGCCCCATGACAATGCAATTCTTTGTGACACCAAGGGTGTGATTTACAAAGGCCGCGAAACCGGTATGAACCAGTGGAAATCAGCCCATGCGGTTGAGACGGAAGCTCGCACTCTGGAAGAAGCCATGGTCGGCGCGGATGTTTTCTTAGGATTGTCCGTCAAAGATGCAGTCAGCAAGGAAATGGTCAAGGAAATGGCGGCCAAGCCCGTCATTTTTGCCATGGCCAATCCCGACCCCGAAATCCGCCCTGAAGACATTGCCGAAGTGCGCGGGGATGCCATCGTGGCAACCGGCCGCTCTGACTATCCCAACCAGGTGAATAATGTACTGGGTTTCCCGTATATTTTCCGCGGCGCGCTGGATGTTCGGGCCACGACTATTAATGAAGAAATGAAAATCGCGGCGGCGGAAGCCATTGCCGAACTGGCCCGCGAAGATGTGCCCGATGAAGTGGCCGCAGCCTATAAAGGCAACCGTCCGGTTTACGGCTCCGATTATATTATTCCGGTGCCTTTTGATCCGCGCCTGATCACTCATGTGCCAACAGCGGTTGCCAAAGCAGCCATGGATAGCGGGGTCGCGCGCAAGCCGATCATCGACGAGACAGCCTACCGCAATGAATTGCGTGCCCGTCTTGACCCAACCGCCGGCTCTTTGCAGCTGATCATGGATGAGGTGCGTGCAGCCCCGCGCCGGGTCATCTTTGCCGAAGGCGAGGAAGAAAAAGTCATTCGTGCCGCCATCGAGTTCCAGAAGGCCGGGTATGGTGTTCCGATCCTCATCGGCCGCAAGAAGGTGATCGAAGAGACGATGGCGGCTGTCGGGATTGATAATCTTGAAGGGGTTGAAATCTACAACGCCCGGGAAATGGAAAATCGGGAAAAATACCATAATTTCTTGTATGAGCGGTTGCAGCGCAAAGGTTATATCTTCCGCGATTGTGCCCGCCTCGTAAACCGGGACCGGAACATCTTTGGCGCCTGCATGGTGGCGCTCGGCGATGCCGATGCTATGGTCACGGGCGTGACCCGCCGGTTCTCGGTCGCCTATAAAGATGTTCGCAAAGTGATCGATTCCAAGGAAGGTCAAACCTGCATTGGTGTGTCCATTGCTGTTGGCCGCGAACGCACCGTTTTTATTGCTGACACAGCGGTAACGACACTTCCCACTGCCGCAGAGCTGGTCAATATCACCAAGGAAGCCGCCGAGGTTGCCCGCCGGATGGGCCATGAACCTCGGGTCGCGCTGCTGTCCTACTCCAACTTCGGTAATCCGGCGCACGAAACCTCCGAACAGATCCGCGAGGCTGTCCGCCTCCTCGATCAGCAGGAACTGGATTTCGAATATGACGGGGAAATGTCAGCCGATGTGGCCTTGAACCCGGATATCATGGCGCTTTATCCCTTCTGCCGCCTGTCCGGCCCGGCCAATGTTCTGGTGATGCCCGGCCTTCATTCGGCGCATATCACCTCAAAACTGATGCCTGTCCTTGGCGAGACCGAAGTGATCGGCCCTCTCCTGGTCGGCCTCTCCAAACCCGTCCAGATCGCCCCGATCAGCTCCACGGTCTCTGACTTGGTCAATATGGCCGCCCTGGCGGCGCATGAAGCCGCTCAATAGGCAACTTCGTTGCGTTTAATGAACTGAGAAAACGGCTCCTGTTTGAGGGGCCGTTTTTTTTTGGCGATTATTTTTAAGGTGAAATAATTTCTGAATATTTTATTCAAAATTCAGTTTGTGAGAATTGCGACTGCTGGATGATTTGCAAACTGATTGAAGTCTGAGGTGATGGCTCTTCTAAATCCGGAAGCGGTTTCGAAGACCGAGACCAAGGAGGAAGAGGAAAACCACTGATCCTATTCCTTGTACAAAAGTGAGCGTTGTGACGAAGTTAGGAATCTGATCTCCGTACATCGCTTGGATGCTCTCCATCTGAACAGCTCTGCTATAGGTCAAAAAAGGTAAGCTGTTTGCAGCAACGATTTTTGCGGCTTCTATCCAGTTACCGCTGGAGCTACTGATGTAAAATCCAAAGAAAAACAGATCCATAAGCAGGAAGGCTCTGATCGGTCGCCAAACGCTTTGTCCATAATCGCTGGCCCATGAGAAAGTGGCATCCAATATTGAGGCAGGGATCGAAGATTTCACCCAACGCAGCGCCCGAAGCTCATTGGCATGATAGGTAAGCGCCGCTTGATGATCCCGATTGATCTCCGCCAGTTCTTTAAGACGCCGAAACCGGGAGGCATCTTCCAGATCAAGCGCTTTCCTCACTTTCCAAAACTCCCACCATTTTTTCTTGGTTCTTTTTAAGGTTGTTATGATGTCGTGAAACGTAATTGCTTTGGTGATCTTGGTGTTCCGTAAGTCAGGCACGCAATTGTAGCAACCGGGAGGGAGAATTAGGCTGTTTTCGAATGATGTATGATGGAACGAGAGTTTTGTTAGGTTTTCAACACTCTGGATGCCTTCTAAGTGTATAGCTATGTTTGACATAACCCTTTCCATACTGAATTGACCTTTGTTTCCGATAGTATGGCGAAAGATAAACTGTCCGCTTAAAAATCTAGCATCGTTCCATGATATCGAGCTATTACCTAAATTTGAATGGACGATAGCAAACTCACATTTTTCAAAAGATGCGTTTTCGAAAGAAAGGAATCCTGAACCTAGGAGAATTTGTGAAAAATGAACACTTCCACCAATAAACATCACATTTTTGAATGATATATTTCTACTCTCAAAGTTAGAGTCTGAGAAGGCTACATCTACATTTTCAAAATTTGTATTGTCGAAATATATAGTGCCTTTGCCAAAAGACATACCTTCAAACATAATTGGTTGTTCAGCTCGGCCTCTGAATGTTACTTCCGTAAATAATAAGTCTCCTGTCCCAAATGACACATTTCCAAAATCAACGGAAGATTCCCCAAACATAACGTTTTTAAAACTAACTCCACCATCTCCGTAGCTTGCATTATTAAAAAGGACGTTGGACTTATTGAATGTGGCGTCTTGAAAAGAAACGAGCCCATCTCCAAAATTGGAAAATTCAAATGAAATAGTGCCTTGACCAAAATATGCCCGCTTGAAGAATACTGGTCCATCTGGAAAGCAGAAATGTTTAAATGAAATGCTTGCGAGATTGTTTATCGTTCCGATATCTCCAAAGTTCACGCCTGAAAAATCTACAAACGCTTTAGGGTTTTCCTCTACCCATTTGTTCCAAGCGTCTTTCCCTTGAAGCCACAGATCAACGGCGTCGTTGCCTGCCAAGACGGTTTTTGTTTCTTTGCTCAAGTCATTCCCCATTGATCGCGCATAAAAACGTGTAATAAATCTATTCTGTTTCTACTTAAAAATATAGAGATAGAAAATCTGTGCTCAAAATTTGGCCCTGCATAAATCTATAAATTGGTTCTTTCATTACTCACAAAACAACCCTATCAACAAGACCAATCCTTCAACGATGAGTTTTGTTATGACTTGGATGACTGAGACGACCCTTTCCGATGAGCGGGCTGAACTGGTGCCGCTTTCTCACGATCATCATGCCGCGCTGGTGGAGGCGGCGGCCGACGGAGAGCTTTGGAAGCTTTGGTATACATTTGTACCCTCGCCGGACAGGATGAGCGCAGACATTGATCGGCGGCTGGGGCTGGAGACGATGGTGCCGTTCACCATCCTTGATAAAGAGCAAGGCATCCCCGTTGGCATGACCACTTATTTGAATATCGACGCGGTCAACAGGCGGCTTGAAATTGGGGCGACCTGGTACCGGAAATCTGTGCAGCGGTCGGGGCTGAATACCCATGTGAAAGATCTGATGCTGGCCCATGCCTTTGAAGAGCTGGACTGCATCGCGGTTGAATTTCGCACGCATTTCTTCAATCGGCAGAGCCGCACGGCGATTGAGCGGCTGGGGGCGAAGCTTGACGGGATTTTACGGTCGCATACCATCATGCCGGACGGATCGCTTCGGGATACTTGTGTCTATAGTATCCTCAAATCTGAATGGCCTGCCGTCAAATCCCATCTGGCGCATCTCAAGACGCGCTGAGTTTCTCTCTCAGCTCGGTCTTCAGCACCTTGCCATAGTTGTTTTTGGGCAGCGCGTCCAAAAAGAAATATTCCTTGGGGCGTTTGAACCTTGCCATATGTTCCAGACAAAATTCATCCAGCGTTTCCAGGGTGAGGGTTTGGCCGTTTGTGACCACAAAGGCCACAACCTCTTCGCCCCAGTCCGGGTGACGTCGCCCGACAACAGAGATTTCCTCGACCGCCGGATGAGTGAGCAGGATTTCCTCGATCTCCCGGGGGTAGATATTGGTGCCGCCGGAGATAATCAGGTCTTTGGAACGATCTTTTAAGGTGACAAAACCGTCCGCGTCAAAGCAGCCCATATCGCCCGTATAGAGCCAGCCATCGCGGAGGGTGTCTTGTGTAGCCTCTTCGTTCTGCCAATAGCCCAGCATGACCACATCGCCGCGCACGGTGATCTCGCCAACTTCGCCGATCTCGCAGGGCTTGCCGTCTTCATCCACTATACGAATTTGTACATCTGTGCGCTCCGTCCCAACGGAAGCCAGCCGCTCAGCGCGTCTGGGGTGGTTCTGATTTTCAGACAGCTCCCACTGGGTGAGGACCGTAATGGTCATGGGGGCTTCACCCTGCCCATAAATCTGACAGAATTTTGGACCGATCGCGTCAAGGGCTTTACGAATATCCGCTTCATACATGGGGCCGCCGCCATAGACGATCAGCTTGATGTTGCTGACATCGGCGCCCTCAAAGGCCTCATGCCCGATCAGACGGTGGATCATGGTGGGGGCGAAGAAGAAACAGGCATTGGGGTAATGCTGGATGAGGTCGAGGGTTTCCGGTGGCTCAAACCCGCCGCTAAGCGGTGTCACCTGAATGCCGCCTTTGGCAATCAGCGGCAGGCCATACAAGCCGGAGCCATGGGTTTGAGGGGCAGCGTGGATCATGGCATCCCCGGGCTCGATGGCGGTGACATCGGCAAAATAACTTGTAATGCTGCAGAGAAGATTTCGGTGACTGATCATCGCCCCTTTGGGCTTGCCTGTTGTGCCGGACGTATAGAACAGCCAGGCGAGATCATCGGCGGCAGCATCCTGCAACGGGAGTGGTGCGCCGCTTTTCATCGCGGCATAGTCAGGATCTGCAATGCTGAGAATATCAGCCTCTTTACGGATCGGCTCCAGTTGTTCCGCCAGATCAGGGGTGGCTATACAAAGCTTTGCGCCGGAATTTTCCAAAATGTAGGAAAACTCAGTGATATGCAGCTTGGCATTAACTGGGACCGCCACCAGCCCGGCATGCCAGACGGCAAAGACGGAGATCCAGTATTCGGGGTGGTTCTTCATGATCAGGGCAACGCGATCACCTTTTTTCAGGCCGTATGTTGATCGCAGTGATCCTGCCAAGGCGGCTGACTGATTGGCAAATTCCTGATACGTCGCGGTGATCTTCGTGCCATGAGCGAGGGCGGGGAAGTCGGCAAATGTGGTCGCCGTTCGGGTTAGCAATTGAGCAATATTCATTTTATCCTCCGGGCTCTTTTTGAGCCTCTTTATTCTGCAGCTGTTTGTTCAGGCTCGCCGGGTCGGGCTCGGCTTCCCTGCCGCGTAAGCCACCAGAGTAGCAGAAGTCCCGGCACAGCGGCCAGTGTTGTGCCGAGGAAAAAATTCATATAGCCAATATTTTCGGCGAGCCAACCGCCCGGCGATGAAAACCAGATGCGCGCTGTGGCCATAAAGGATGACAGAAGCGCATATTGGGTCGCGGTATAGGAGATATTACACAGGCTCGACAGATAAGCGACGAAAGCAGCCGTGCCCATGCCGCCCGCCAGATTTTCAATCCCGACGGTCAGAGACAGGACGGTGATGTCATTGCCAGCCAGTGCTTGAACGGCAAACATCAGGTTGGAGAAAAGTTGCAAAAAACCGCAAATCCACAGGGTCTTGTACAGCCCTGTTGCGGCCATCAACCAGCCCCCGAGCGCAAGCCCGCCAAAGGTGGCAATGGTGCCGTAAACCTTGCTGACATTGGCGATCTCTATTTTGGTGAAGCCGAGATCATAAAAGAACGGTGTGCTCATAACGCCGGCAAGACTATCGCCAAATTTATAGAACATGACAAACAAAAGAACCGGGATCCAGCCGGGTCGCGTCATAAACTCAAGCAGAGGATTAACAACGGCATCTTTCAGCCAGGCAGCGTAGGACGCCAGGCGGTCCTGAGGGTCGGTCTCGGCTGAGATGTCTTTGGCTTGTGGTGTTTCCGGCTCCCTCGACATCAGGATGGTAATCATGCCAATTAGAATGAGCCCTGCCATCACCAGATAGGTGAGCGACCAGCTGACCGACGTCGCGAGATAAAGTGCGCCCGCGCCGGAGACCAGCATGCCAATGCGATAGCCAAAGACAATGGCGGCGGCCCCGGCGGCCATGCTTTTCTCATCGCAGATTTCGACCCGATACGCATCGATAACGATATCCTGACTGGCGGAGGAAAAGGCAACAGCCAGCGCCATCAGAGCCGTGAAGAACGCATTTTCCTGGGGATTTGTGAGGCCTAATCCGATGATGGAGGCCATCAGACAAAGCTGCGTCAGGATCATCCAACCCCGCCGCCTCCCCAAAGAACGGGTGAGAACAGGCAGAGGCAGTTTGTCGATCAGTGGTGCCCAGAGAAACTTAAGAGCATAGGGCGTCGCCACGCTGGCAAACAAGCCAATGGAGGTGAGGGAGATGCCTTCCTCGCGCAGCCACAAGGCCAGTGTCGTCCCGGTGAGCGCCAGGGGAAGGCCGGAGGAAAATCCGAGAAACAGGATCGCTAGAACCCGGGGGTCGCGGTAAACCGCAAAAGCGGAGATCCAGTTGGAGAAAGGCATGTAATATTACTCAGTCACACGGAAGAGGAAAAGCGGCTGGCAGGGTCAGTCGGCATCGCCATTTTTCTGGAGCCCTTCTTTGGCTTTTTGCAGCTCTTCCGTTGTGCGCACCAGACGCTCTGCCAGTACCCGCATCATCTCGATGGACATTTCGGGAAACTCGGTGATCATTCTCAGGAACAGATCCTTGGTGATCCGCAGCGTTGTCAATTCTGACGAGGCTTTGATGGTCGCGGTCCTCGGAATATTGATCAGGATCGCGATTTCGCCCACCACGTCGTTTTTCTGCATGGTTGCCACGGTAATCGGGCCCGAAGGGGTATTGACCATAACATCGGCCTTGCCGTTCATGATCACATAGGCGGCATCACCCATCTCACCTTGCTGACAGATGAAATCACCGGATTGAAAGGTCACTCGCTCAGACGTGAAAGCAAGGAGTTTGATTTTGGACGGATCCACTTTTGCGAAAAGCGGGATCTGCCGCAGGGTTTCAACCTCTTCTCTAAGGCTCACTGTACTAATCTCCTCTGTAGAGCAGGGATCAAGCAGTCAATAATTTGAACTGCTCTCCGTTATTTTGCAGGTCTTCAAAACTGCCTGACTCGGTTATTACCCCACCACTGATGACAACAATATGATCAAATAAATAGGCCATTTCCGGTTTTTCGATGGACCAGATCACACACCGGCCTTCAAATTCGGAAAGAATATTCTCGACAAGTCTCTGTTGGGTTCGGTTATCAAAGGATGCTGTGGCCTGGGACATGATCAGCATATCCGGCTTTTTGATGACGGATCGTGCGATACACAGTTTTTGTCTCTGATTTTCGCTCAATCGGGAACCGCCGGCACCTACCGGGAAATTCAACCCGACTTTGATGATGGTGCGTTTCATGTCCATTTCTTCGACAACACTGGCGAGGACAGCACCGACTTTCTCGGAGGCTTGTGCAAACCCGAAAGCCACTTTACCAAACAGAATATTATCCTGAATGTTCACCGCTGCATTATACGCGCTTTCATCGAAAAAGGCGATACTGCCTTTTAGATGGTCTGGCAGGTGGTCAACAAACTCCGTCCGGGCTTCGACGATTTTTTCCTGAATTTCGTCTGTAATGACCCCCAGCCGGTGGCGAGAGGGGATAACTTTAAAAGGAAGAGACATAAAGCGCAGGCGATCTTCTTCGCGGAGCTGATCCAGATTATCGGCATTCACTCGGCTGAGGATGGCCTGATATTCCGGTAGCTCTTCTGAAGCGATAAAGCCATAAAGCTGGAAAAATTCGTGATCGGGGGGCAAGTCGGCGAACAGTTCGATCATAAGGGACGCGACCTGATAGCCCATCTTCAGGAAAATGTCCGTCAGATTGCCTTTTTCAATGACCTGTTGGACATAGGGATTTTCGGCTAAGCGCTCGAGATCGAAATTCTCGCCGACCGGTGTCCCGAACAGCAGATTTTCCCCAAGAGTGGCGTTGGTGTTGTAGCGGTCCTTGGCAAACCCTTCGACTAGTTTGGCAAGCCCTTGGTCCGCGTCCAGTTTTTCATAGAACCGGCGGCGTGCCGCCAGAATGAGATCAGCGGTTTCCGGATCTTCGTCTGGATCCAGCGTGCTGCGCAGACCAAATTGATAGACGGCATCTCCAAGATCAACCATATCAAGCACATCAATGGCCCGGGCATCCAGTTCGGCCTGATCCGCGACACCGGCGCTCTCATAATCGATCCAGTCAGCGCCATAATCATCTGTTGAATTACCAGTTAGAAGAACTTCCTTGGCATCGCCTTCCCGAAACTCCTGCTCCTCCCCTTCATACAATATTTCCTGCAGAGGACGGTGTTTGAGGCTGAAAAACAGATTGTCACCGATGGTGGAATTGAAGACGTAACCACTTTGGCCCATGTAAGAAATGCGCCTGCCTGTAATGGCTTCGGAGGCTTCCAGTAAGTCCAACGCGCCGATCATAACTTTCCCGCGATCGGGGTCAATCAGGCGCGACAGGATTTGCAGCAGGGCTTCCCGGCCTGAGCCCGCTTGTCCCAGGATAGCGATTTTCTGATCCAGCGAGAGCTTGACATTCAGGCCTTCCAACTGGGCGGAGCCGGTATCATCCGCCAATACAATATTACTACCAACAAGCTCGCCGGTGAGTTTCGGGATTTTATCAGGTTCGACCAGTTGATTGCTTTCATCGCGCATGCCAGCAGGTTCGAACTGTTCGACAACCTGTTCATATTTGATCCGGGCATCTTCCCGCCGCTGGTAGTAGGAAAGCAGTTCCTTCCAGGGCGCAGCCATCTCTTTATGAGCGGTAATGGCGGCAACCAGCGTCCCGATTTCCAGCGTCCCATTGATCACCATGGTGCCACCGAGCGCATAGAAGAAAAAAGGCCCGAGCTGCTGGATAAAGTTATTGAGGAACTTGATCACAAATTTCAGCAGGTAAATCCGATAGCGAACATTGTAAATGCGGCCCAGTTGCTGGCTGAAATGTGCCCGCATGTAGTTGGAGCCGTCATGGATGTGAACTTCCGCTGCCGCCGCGACAGTCTCGCCGATCTGATCCGACAAGCCGCGTACCAGTTTGACTCTTTGCTTGCCCAGCAAATTGACCTTTTTCTGCAGCTTTGGAATGAAATAGGCTTGAGCCGGATAGAGAGCGATCGCAGCAAGCGCCATATAGACATTCTGAATGAGCAGGAAGGTCATGATCACCAGCAGATAACCGCCCTGAAAAATAGGAAGCGCAAATGCCTCGCCTATAAAGCCGCCTAACGGCTCCACCTCGGCGGTGATCATGGGAATAAGTTCGCCAGAGCTCTTTTTTCGGAAGGTCGGTAGCGGAAAGCGCAAGATGCGGCTGTATAGTTCATAGCGCAGACGGCGCAGCATTCTCTCGCCAGTGATTCCCTGAAAGACGTTGATGACATATTTGAAGGTCTGGTTGATGATTACCAGAAGCAGGAAAACGCCAACCGCACCATAGAGAAACTCTTTCTGGTCAATATCGAAGCCGGCTATTTCAACAGGAAAGACAATGTCTTTTGCCTGTATGGCCTGATCAATGATGATCTTGGGGAGTTCCAGATAATAATAGAGAAAGGGAAAAGAGGCGATTGAGAAAATGGTCAGAATAATCTGCTGCTTTTTACTGTGCCGCAGAATATATTTATAGATGCTGTGTTCCATGCAACGCAGTCCGTTTGGCTGTCCCGTTCATTTTCAATAGTCGTAACTCTAGAGCCCTGTTCCCTAACACTGTTTCATATTTTGCTCAGATGCAACAATAAACAGGATGACGTTGTGTCTTATGAACGCAAATTCTGATTGATGGTTGAATTTGGCAAGCTCTACCCTTATCAGATATAATTTGCTTTTTGCTGCTTCAGGACATCCATGTCACAGACCTCTCTTGAAATCCCGGTTGTTACGGTTGTTCTTAAAGGCTATCCCCGGCTATCCGAAACTTTTATTGCCCAGGAATTATTGGCTTTGGAGAAGCGCGGCATTCGGCTGCATCTAATTTCTCTCAGACATCCAACGGATACAGCAACGCACCCGATCCATGACGAGATCAAGGCACCTATAACTTATTTACCGGAATACTTGTATCAGGAGCCGCTGCGGGTTTTAAAGGCCTGGTGGCAAGTACGAAAACAGCCAACTTATAAAAAAGCGAAAACAATGTGGTTGCAGGATTTGCGGCGGGATCGGAGCTCCAACCGCATTCGTCGCTTTGGGCAGGCCCTTGTTTTGGCGGCAGAACTGCCGGCTGGTACGCAGGAGATTTATGCGCATTTTCTGCACACACCTGCATCGGTCGCCAGATATGCAGCCCATTTGTCGAACAAGAGCTGGAGTTGCTCTGCCCATGCCAAAGATATCTGGACGTCGCCGGAATGGGAGCTGTCCGAAAAACTGAATGATTTGAAATGGCTGGTAACCTGCACATCCTTTAACACGGACTATCTGAAAAAACTGGCTCAGGACCCGACGCGTGTTTCTTTGATGTACCACGGACTTGATCTCACCCGGTTTGATGAAAATACTACCAAAATTCATCAGCGAAACGGCACAAATGAGAATGACCCTGTTCAGATAATTTCTGTGGGGCGAGCTGTTCTCAAGAAAGGATATGATGATTTGCTGGCGGCTCTTGCTGCCCTCCCGAACGGGCTGAATTGGCATTTTACCCATATTGGCGGCGGGCCGCTCTTGAAAGATCTACAAGCGCAGGCGGAGCAGTTGGGACTTTCCCAGAACATTACCTGGCGCGGCGCTCAGCCGCAAAGCACCGTGCTGGAGGCTTTGCAGCAATCAGACATTTTTGTCCTTGCCAGCCGGATCGCAGAAGACGGTGACCGGGATGGTTTGCCCAATGTTCTGATGGAAGCACAAAGTCAGAAAGTGGCCGTTGTATCCACGGATGTTTCGGCCATTCCTGAATTGGTTAGGTCCGGCGAAAGCGGTCTTCTGGTTGCGGAACGAAATTTTGAGAGACTGGCGGAGGCCTTGTCCGTCATGATCTCTGATCCGGGGAAGCGTCAGGCTTTTGCCGATGAAGGAGACAAAATCCTCCGCGAGAATTTTGACGCTGACCACTGGATTGATGAACTGGCCCGCCGGTTCATCGGGACAAATTTATGAGAATTGCTTTTTACGCGCCCATGAAATCCCCGTTACATCCAGTGCCGTCCGGTGATCGACGGATGGCGCGCCTGCTGATGAAAGCGATCTCTGAAGCAGGATATCAGGTTGATCTGGCGTCAGAGTTTCGGAGTTTTGACAAGGCTGGAGATCTCGCCTATCAGACGGAGATGCGCAAAAAGGGGTGCGTTGAGGGGGATCGTTTGATTGCAGCTTACAGGGCTGCAGGGAGACGTGAGCGGCCAGATGCGTGGTTTACCTATCATCTGTATCATAAAGCACCGGATTGGATCGGTCCGAAAGTGGCAAAAGCGCTTAATATCCCGTATTTTGTGGCTGAGGCTAGCCACGCTCCCAAGCGAAAAAACGGACCCTGGTCTATCGGGTATGACGCGGCCGAAAAGGCCATAGCCTCTGCAGACAAAGTCTTTCATATGACCCGTCTGGACGGTGAGTGTCTGACGCAGATTGCAAACCAGCCTGAACAGTTGGTCTATCTGCCACCCTTTCTTGACGTCAATCAGCCAGCCAGTCCGGCTAAGGCACTCGAAGAAAAGATAAAACATGCAGGAGGCACGGAGGAATGCTTGACGCTGCTGACCGTGGCCATGATGCGCAGCGGTGATAAATTCAAATCCTATGATCAACTTGCGGAGGCGCTGGATCATCTTCAAGGGGATGACTGGCAACTGATCATCGTGGGTGACGGACCGGAGCAGGCAAAAGTGCTCTCTCTCTTTTCCCGGCACGAAAACCGGATTGTCTGGCTCGGTGAGTTGTCGGCCGCTGAACTATTTGCTTTATATGAAATTGCAGATTTGTATGTCTGGCCAGCCTCCGGGGAAGCTTACGGTATGACATTTCTGGAAGCGGGATCCTGCGGTTTGCCTGTCATATCCTGTAAGACCCGAGGCGTACCTGATGTGGTCATAGATCAGAAGACAGGGGTGCTGGCGCGGGAAGGAGATCTGCCGCAATTTGCATCTTTAATCCGAAATCTGCTGGATGATCGTGCCTTGCGCCAAAAACTGGGTCAGAATGCGAAAGCGTTTGTTAGCGAGGAGCGCAGCCTTGCAAATGCAGCGTCTTTGCTCAAGTTTCATTTTCAGGATGCTCTGGGATGACGGCTCTTCTTGTTATTCGTCATGGAAAGACGGTTTGGAATTTAGAGAAAAAAATACAGGGCCGCCGGAACATACCTCTTTGTGATGAAGGCCGGGCTCAGCTGCGACAGTTTTCGCTTCCAGCAGAATTTTCGCACTTTAACTGGGTTTCGAGCCCTCTTATCCGAGCCCGCGAGACAGCTGAATTGTTGGATGGTGTGAAGATTGCTGTTGAAGAGAGACTGATCGAGATGGATTGGGGAGCGTGGGAAGGTTATACGATCCGCGACCTTCGATCCGGGTTTGGGGCAGCTATGGCGCAGAATGAAGCAAAAGGTCTTCATATGACACCGGATGGCGGAGAAAGCCCTGCTGATGTACAGGCTCGGCTGCTGCCCTGGCTCAGATCTTTGACGGTCCCAACCATTGCTGTCACCCATAAAGGGGTGATACGAGCCTTGAAATCCCTTGCTTATCATTGGGATATGACCGACAAATCTCCAGTGCCGTTTGACTGGAATTGTGCCCATCTTTTTGATGTGGATCGGAATGGCGATATCGTGGCGAAACGTGTCAATATCAGTTTGGAGCGAGAATGAGCATCGACCCCCTCCCACTCAGAGTTCTGTTTTATGTTCAACATCTGCTGGGGATTGGACATTTGCGCAGAACAGCGACGCTGGCACGGAATATGGTCAGATCAGGGTTGGATGTCACCGTTGTCTCTGGTGGCCATGAGATTGATATTGATCTGGGCGGAGCCAGAATTGTGCAGCTTCCAGCCACACGGGCCACCGATCTTTATTTCAAGACACTGGTGGATGAAGATGGCAATCAGATTGATGATAGCTGGCGACAGATGCGGGCAGCGAAATTACTGGAACTTTATCATGAGACACAGCCTGATATTCTGATTACAGAACTGTTTCCCTTTGGCCGGCGTCAAATGCGGTTTGAATTACTCCCCCTTTTGGAGGCGGCAAAAGGATGTGAAAGGCCACCGCTTATTGTCTCCTCCGTGCGGGATATCTTGGTTGCCCAGACAAAGCCGGGGCGCAATGATGAGATGCTGGCATTGGTCGAAAAATATTTCGACAAGGTCATGGTTCACGGGGATCCGGAATTGATTTCACTGGATCAGACTTTCCCGCACACGGCCCGGATCAAGGATAAGATACACTATACCGGCTATGTCGTGGATCGCACCGGCGTAAAAGGGGGAGCAGATGCGCCCGGCTCCGGCGAAGTGATCGTCTCCAGCGGCGGCGGCGCAGTTGGAACAACTTTGCTCAAAACGGCCATGCAGGCAAAACCACTTTCTGCCGCCGCGGATCGTACATGGCGGATGATGGTAGGGACAACTGTTGAGGCCAACATTTTTGACGATCTGAGATCGATTGCCCCGGAGGGTGTCATTGTGGAGAGAGCCCGGCGGGACTTCACCACTCTTCTGATGAATTGTGCAGTGTCTATCAGTCAGGGGGGCTATAATACGGTCATGGAAATTCTGCATGCTAAATGCCGGGCTGTGATCGTTCCCTATGCCGGGGGGGTAGAGACAGAGCAGACGATGCGGGCTGAATTGCTCGCTCGGAAAGGCGCGCTGTATATAGCAGATGAAGAGGGCCTTACGGCAACCCTGCTGGCAGCAAAGATTGATGAAGCCCTTCGGGGGGATATTAGCAGCGCTGCCATTGATGTTGCCGGTGCTGAAAAAGCTGTGACTCTTTTGAAAAACTGGGTGCGGGACAAGAAATGACGGACTGGAGCGATCTTGAGCAGGAACTTGATCTTTGGTCGCAGGCCGGAAAAGTCGCCACTTTCTGGTGGCGTGATGATGATTTAAACGAGCCGACAGCAGCGCTGGATCGATTGATGGATTTGCGTCATCGGCTTGACATACCTTTGCATCTTGCCGTTATTCCCGATCGCGTGGATCCGCGGATCATTGAGAATCTGAGCGATTGCCACGTCATTCAGCATGGTGTTCTGCATCAGAATTTTGCCGGCGATGGCGAAAAAAAATGCGAATTTCCGGAAGGCCGGCCAAAGGAAGAGTGTCTGGCCGATCTGGTATCCGGTAAAAATCGGATGGAAGAATTGTTCGGAGAGGGTTTTTTGCCGGTTTTAGTGCCGCCCTGGAACAGAATTCACGAGCCCTTATTGGCGGACCTTGAAGAACTTGGTTTCGAAGCGATTTCCCGTTTCAACGCGCGGCGAGAGGCGGAACCTGTATCGGGGCTTTTTGAAATCAATACGCATATTGACCCAATTTTCTGGCGTGGGGATCGAAGCGCCTTACCCGAAAACAAAATTCTCAAAATGGCGCTCAATCATCTGAAAGCCAGGCGCGCCGGTTTTGTTGATATGAATGAGCCGACAGGGTTGCTCACCCATCATCTGGTCCATGACGAGAAAATCTGGCAAGTGGTTTTTAAGCTTCTGGATTTTTTGAACCATCACACAGCTGTAAGATGGTTGACACTTCCCGGTGTTATGGCCTTGATGGAATAGGGAATAACAAAAAGGACTGGGCGGTAAGCTCGGTGGGTTGTCAGATGCCAGAACAGAAGTGATGAAACAATACTGCTATCCACCAAAAGAAATAAAAAAGGAATTTGTGAGAGCTGGTGCCGGAATTACTATGACGGCTGTTCCCCTCTTGTTGTTAGGGCCGTCATCTGTCATTGTTTCCCTATTGGGATGTTTGTTTTGCCTGTTTGTTTTATATGGGTTAAGAGCATTTGATCGACAAATTGCTAAAATCTGTATTTCAGAGAGAAAAATATGGATCGCAGGGATACAAACAAAAGCAATAGAGTGGGAGACTCTTGAGGCGCTCAACCTGGCATATTTCTCGACCCGGAGGGATGGAGAAAAAGGGTGGATGCAACTCAAACTAAAAGGGAGAGGTGTCCGGTTGAAAATCGAGTCAACTGTTGCCGATTTTGAAGATTTGGTGGAGATTTGTGTTGCTATTGCGATCGAGCGGCAGGTGTCGCTCGATATGACAACGCGTCGGAATATCGAGATACTGGGTGTCTCTGCCGAGGCGTCAAGAATGCAGAACTTGCATTTCGGGGGAAAGAGTAGCTGATGTCCAACGTGTTGCTGGTTCGTGACTTGAAGGTTGACTTCGTAGTTGCCGAAGGCGTTGTCAAGGCTGTCGACGGCGTCAGCTTTCGGGTGCCGGAAGGCAAAACGGTTGCGCTTGTAGGCGAGTCGGGCTCCGGTAAATCAGTCATCAGCCAGGCTATTATGTCGATCCTGCCCAAGGCGGCACGGATTACCAAAGGGGAAATCATCTTCTTTGATCCGGAAAAGCCAGGTAACTTTTATGATATTGCCAAACTAAAACCCGATAGCCGGGAAATGAGGCAGATCCGGGGCGGGCGGATCACTATTATTTTTCAGGAGCCGATGACTTCTTTGTCTCCGCTCCACACGATTGGGGATCAGATTTCCGAAGCCCTTCATTTGCATCACAAAAAAACCAAAGCTGAAGGGCGGGAGATTACCAGAGACATGCTGCGTCTGGTGGGGTTTCCGGATCCCGAAGGGGCTTTGAGTACTTATCCGTTTGAGCTTTCAGGAGGGCTGCGGCAGCGCGCAATGATCGCGATGGCCATGATCTGCAGGCCCGCCCTATTGATCGCGGATGAGCCGACAACGGCACTGGATGTGACTATTCAGGCGCAAATTCTGGATCTGATGCAGTCTTTGCAGAAAAAATTGAAGATGGCGATCCTGATGATCACCCACGATCTCGGTGTTGTGGCCAGTATGGCCGACGAGGTGGTGGTGATGTATCATGGCAAGGTTATGGAACAGGGAACCCTGGAAGATATTTTTAAGGATCCCCGCCACCCTTATTTGAAGGCTTTGTTGAAAGCGGTCCCGCGCTTTCATATGGGGGACGGTGAAAAACTGACACCGATCCGGGAAATCAAACGGGATAAAGATAGTAAGTTCCTGAGCCAGGCAAATCCAAGGGTTGCCGATGCGTCGGATAAAAGGCCGATCCTTGAGGTCAAACAGCTTAGCAAGACGTTCACAACCCGGAAAACGACCCTTTTAGGATCCAAGCCGGGTGGGTCCATGAAAGCAGTTGATGAAGTCAGCTTCTTTATCAAAACGGGCGAATGCCTTGGGCTGGTGGGCGAGTCCGGTTGCGGAAAAACCACATTGTCCAAGATGATCCTGAGGGCTCTTTCTGCCACCAGTGGATCGGTGACCTATAATGATCGGGGGACAGATCTGGAAGTTCTGGATCTGGGCAAGAAGGCGCTTTTTGACTATCGGGAAAAAGTTCAGTTTATTTTCCAGGACCCCTTCTCGTCGCTCAACCCTCGTATGACGGTCTTTGATATCATCTCGGAACCTCTGGTCATTCATAATGTGGGAACCCAGACGGAGCGAGAGGAAACGGTCAAGGAACTGATGAACCTGGTCGGGCTTGATGTGCGGTTTTTGAGGCGTTATCCGCATTCTTTTTCCGGTGGACAGCGGCAGAGGATCGGGATCGCCCGTGCTTTGGCTCTGAAGCCTGATTTGCTGATTTGTGATGAGCCGGTTTCGGCGCTGGATGTGTCTATTCAGGCGCAAATCCTGAATCTTCTGAAAGATCTTCAGAAAGAGCTGGGGTTGACCTACCTCTTTATCTCTCACAATCTGGCCGTCGTGGATTACATTGCGGACAGGATCGCCGTGATGTGCCGCGGAAAACTGGTTGAGACAGCGCCGCGAGAAGTTTTGTTCCGAAATCCTGTTCATCCCTATACGAAACGACTGCTGGCAGCCGTTCCGGAGCCTGATCCTAATCATAAACTGGATTTTTCCCATCTGGTTGAGGAAAAAGCATCTGATCCTGCCGCCTGGCCAGCGCCCTTTACAGTTGACGATAAAAGTCATGCTATGATGATGGATATAGGGGAAGATCATTTTGTTCGTGTTCAGGAGAACACATCCAAGGCGGAGTTGAAACCGTGATCGCGTTAATCAGAACCGGAAAGCCAATGTTTCTGGCGCTTGTTGTGTCGCTCATCGCAGGGGCAGCGATTTCTGATGAAATTCCATATTTCACGGAGGCTGTTGAAAAAGGCACCCTGCCGGCCATGCAGATGCGGTTGCCGGAAGAGCCTCTGATGGTACCTTTGATGGAAGGTCAGGTTGAGGGCCAATATGGCGGCAGCCTGCATACGCTGATTACCGGGGCGTCAGATGTCAAACTGATGTTTGTCTATGGATATGCGCGTCTGGTTGGATTTACACCGGATCTTGAAATATCGCCGGATATTGCTCGCGATTTTGAGGTTGAAGACAACCGGGTCTTTACCTTTCATTTGCGTAAAGGACATCGCTGGTCGGATGGTGCCTCTTTCACCTCAGAGGATTTCAGATATTGGTGGGAAGATGTCGCGAATAATAAAAAACTGTCCCCAACAGGCCCTCCAGCATCTTTGTTAGTAGACGGCAAATATCCGGAAGTTACCTTCCCGGATGAACTGACAGTTCGGTATCGTTGGCAAAAACCTAATCCCAATTTCCTTGCACTTCTGGCGGGTGCCTCACCGTTGCTTATTTATCGCCCTGCTCATTATCTGAAAAAATATCATGACAGATATGTCGACAAGTCGAAGATGAGCAAGATCCAGAAAATCAAGTTCAAATCCTGGGCTTCTAACCATAATCGCAAGGACAATCTCTATAAATTTGATAATCCTGACTTGCCGACCCTTCAACCTTGGCGCAATACCACGTCTGCGCCGGCCAACCGGTTTGTTGGTGTTCGCAACCCGTTTTTTCATCGGGCAGATCCGTCAGGGCGTCAGTTGCCTTATATCGATCGCATCATTTTGTCGATCTCGGAAGGGAAACTGATTTCAGCGAAAGCCGCCTCAGGTGATGTGGATTTGCAGGCCCGAGCAATAAAATTGCAGGATGCCACATTCCTGAAAGAAAATGAGAAAAGGTCGAAATACAGGACACGTCTCTGGCCGACGGTGCGCGGTTCTCATTTTGCACTCTACCCCAATTTAAATGCGGTAGATCCGGTATGGCGGCGTTTGCTCCGGGACGTTCGTTTCCGGCGAGCCTTGTCATTGGGGATTGATCGCGAGGAAATTAATGATGTGTTGTTTTTCGGGCTGGCGACCGAAGGAAATAATACGGTCCAGTCTCAAAGTAGGCTCTATTCTGAAGACTTGAGAACCCGTTGGGCCAAACTGGATGTCGAGCAGGCAAATAAGCTGCTGGATGACGTAGGGTTGGTTCAGAAGAACGAGGAAGGTATCCGGTTTTTACCTAACGGAGAGCCGCTTCTCATGATCGTTGAGACGGCAGGAGAGAGCTCAGAGCAGGCGGACGTTTTGGAGTTGATCCGGGATTCCTGGCGGGAAATTGGCATTTCTCTTTTTATCAAACCCTCTCAACGCTCCGTGTTCCGGAACCGGATTTTTGCCGGGGAGACTATCCTTTCTGTCTGGTCAGGCTTTGAAAATGGTGTCCCGACGGCAGCTTCCAGTCCTGCTGTGCTCGCGACAACCAGTCAAACGAGTTATCAGTGGCCCAAATGGGGACAATATTTTGAAACCAAAGGTCAATCCGGTGAGCCGGCAGACATACCGGAAGCCAAACGTCTGAATGCGCTGTATGAAAAATGGCAAAATGCTGCCACTCGAGAAATTCAGGCTGAAGCCTGGCAGGAAATGCTGGAGATCCATGCAGAGCAACAATTTACCATTGGTGTCGTGAGTGGCATATTGCAGCCTATTGTTGTAAAAAATATCCTGATGAATGTGCCAAAGAAGGCCATTTTCAATTGGGATCCGGGCGCTCAGTTTGGCATTTATCATCCAGACTTGTTTTGGTTTGATAACAGCATGAAGGACAAAAAAGGGTGAACGGCTTGAACTGGACATTGTCTGCTAGCAGGGCCGGCAAAGCGCACCGCGAATGTGGCCTGAATTTTGCCGCCAGTGGAGGCAGAGCTTAGATGTTCAGTTATTTTGCTCAGCGTGTCCTGATTATGATCCCCACATTGTTGGTGGTCAGTATTCTCACCTTCATTATCATCCAGCTTCCGCCTGGGGATTATTTGTCCAATCAGTTGCAGGAGTTGAAGGCTCAGGGTGAATCTGCCTCGGCTGCGGCCAAGATTGCTTTTTATCGGGAGCAGTATTCCCTCGATAAACCGATGATTGAGCAATATGCAATCTGGATGGGATTTTGGCCTGGACCAAACGGGTTTTCAGGCTTGCTGCAAGGAAACTGGGGCCATTCATTTGCCTATGATCTGCCCGTTAGCGAAGTTCTTGGAGACCGCATGTTGCTCACTTTTGTGATCAACTTTTCGACCATTCTTTTTATCTATATTGTTGCCTTTCCCATCGGCGTCTATTCGGCCACCCGGCAATATTCCATCGGTGATTACGGCTTTACCCTGATCGGTTATCTGGGGCTCGCAACGCCCAATTTCCTGCTGGCGATGGTGCTTCTATATTATGCGAACTACTATTTTGGCCTGTCAATTGGCGGGTTAATGGATGAACAATATCTCGATCAGCCTTGGAGTGTTGATAAAGTTCTGTCTGTCATTGATCACATGATCATTCCGGTGATTGTGATCGGAACCAGCGGGACAGCTGCGATGATCCGTCGTTTGCGTGCAAACTTGCTGGATGAACTCCAAAAGCAATATGTCACAACGGCCAAAGCGAAAGGGGTGCCAAGGGTTCGAGCTCTTGTCAAATACCCAATCCGGATGTCGCTCAATCCGTTTATCGCCGATATTGGCAACCTGCTTCCTGATGTGATTTCCGGTTCGGTGATTGTGAGTGCGGTTCTCAGTCTGCCCACTGCCGGTCCCATGCTTCTTGAAGCCTTGCGTAATCAGGATCAATACCTAGCAGGCTCTTTCCTGATGTTTCTGGCTCTGTTGACAGTGATCGGTGTTTTTGTCTCTGATTTGTTACTGGCGCTGCTGGATCCACGGATCAGGCTTTCCGGAGGGGCCACAAAATGAGTGACCTTTCAAACGGCAACAAAGACGTCAAGCTCGAACATTGGCATTCCGATGCGCCTTTTGACCCGCATTCTGTCGAGAAATTATCGCCGGAGCAGGAAAAATTCTATATGGCATCGCAATGGAAGATGATGTGGTGGAAATTCCGCCGTCATCGTCTGGCAGTGATCAGCGGGATTATTCTCCTGCTTTTCTATGGTTCTGTGCTGATCACAGAATTTCTTGCGCCCTACGAATTGCATAGCCGCAATACGAAATTTATTTTCGCGCCGCCGCAGTCTGTTCATATTTTTCATGAAGGGGAGTTGCGCGCACCCTTTGTCTACGGTTACAGGCAGCGCCTTAATCTGGAAACGCTGCGCCGCGAATATCGAATAGATACGAACAGCATTTACACGCTGCGATATTTCTGCCGCGGAGATGAGTATAAGTTCTGGGGAATGTTCAAGTCTGATTTACATCTTGTATGTGCGGATGATCAGCGAAAAGCAACCTTCTTCTGGCTTGGAACAGACAGGCTGGGGCGCGATATCCTGTCTCGCATCATATATGGCACCCGAATTTCGCTGACAATTGGTCTGATCGGTATCATCATCAGTTTTACTCTGGGCATCGTTCTGGGCGGTATCTCGGGATATTATGGTGGTTGGATTGATAACGTTATTCAGCGAACGATCGAGCTTCTGAAATCCTTGCCGCAACTACCCTTGTGGCTGGCCTTATCGGCTGCTTTGCCGGTGACCTGGTCGCCGATCTGGGTCTTTTTTGGATTGACGGTGATCCTTGGACTTCTGGACTGGCCCGGCCTGGCCCGGGCGGTTCGATCGAAATTCCTGTCCTTACGCGAAGAGGATTTTACGACAGCGGCTCAGCTTATGGGGGCTAGCCCCTCCCGTATTATCGGGCGGCACCTCCTGCCCTCCTTTGCCAGCCATCTGATCGCTAGCGCCAGCCTTGCGGTTCCCAGCATGATTCTGGGGGAGACGGCTCTTTCCTTCCTGGGGTTAGGGTTGCGGCCGCCGATCACGTCATGGGGTGTTTTGCTAAATGAGACGACGAATATCAATGCAGTTGCAACAACACCGTGGCTGATGTATCCGGTCGTGCCGGTTATCATTATTGTTCTAGCGTTTAATTTCCTGGGAGACGGTCTCAGGGACGCGGCTGATCCCTATAAATAGTCAATCAACAGGTTTCATGACCACCAGATCGATGAGACCTGTCACGCCGCCGACATCCCGGGCGGCCCGGATTTCCATCTCGGTCGCAGGGGCAAAGCCCTGGGCGAGCGCTTCCTCGTAACAGTCCAGTGTTGCCAGTGCGATAGCTTCTTCTTCCTTCGCGTGTTTGTCGAGTTTGGCAGCCAGATTAACAGGCTCACCGATAACCGTATATTCAAGCCGGCTTTTGTCACCCACAGCGCCAAATAGAATGGATCCCGAAGCTGCTGTAAAGCGGATCACTTGCGGGGTGAGGCCCGTTTCAGACCGTTCCGCCGCCCAGTTTCGAGTTTCTGTCATCAGCGCTTCCATGGCTCGCATGCAATCCGCAGAGTACTGATCGTTCCGAACCGCAGCACCGAAGGTTGCGAGGATACCGTCACCGAGAAACTTGTCGATTGCGCCGCCGTTTTGTTGAATGATCGGAACCATTCTCGCTTGATACTCAGCCAGCAGGGTAATGACCTCATTGGCCGGTTTTTCCATGGAAAGCCGGGTGAAACCCTGCAAGTCGCAATGGAGAATGGCGGCATCCCGGGTTTGTCCGGTTCCAGGTTCGATCCAGCCTTCCGAATGGGTTATCTGATCGGCAATTTCCGGCGAGAAAAAACGCGACAGATCTTCTGCGGCGGTTGCCTGGGCAACGGAGTTAATCAACAGACGCCGGGCACGGACAATGACCAGCGCCAGTAAGAAGGTGACGACAAGAATACTGATGATCTTGTCGAATTCTGCGCCGAGCAGGATGTTATGCGACATCGTATAAAGAACATAGTCGCTGGTGATTTTGGCCATGCCATCGCCCGTATAAACGGCATAGCCGAGCAGAATAGTCCAACCAAGCGCCGCACTGCATCCGGCCAGAACCACATAGCCCATGTCAAAACGCAAGGCCCGCAGCGCGATGAAGATGAAGACATAGAGAAGGGTCGGGGCTTTTAGATAGAAAGAGGCATCCTGTCCATACTGGATATGAAAACTCCAGATCAGGAACATCAGCAGGGACATGTCTGCGATCACGGACAGGGACAGAAACCAGCCTGGCAAGCGCCAGAATGTGGCAACCGTCAGACGAATGACCGTGAACAGGAAATACGATCCCAAAGCATAAGGAACCGGGGCGAAAAGAGCGTCTGCTGAAAAGGTTTTGGGGGACAGGGCGTATAGGGTCCAGAAAACAAGTACGAGGAAAAGCTGCACCCAGGCGATCAAGATCTCGGATTGATCCTGTTGACGCTGAATGGCATCCTGGACACGGGCAGGAAGCTGACCGTCAATATTTTCGCCCAGAAGCGTTCGGAGTATCTTTTCAAACATGTAACGAATATGGCCTGTCTTCGCATAATTGGCAGTCACATATCATCATAAATTCGTTACGATTTCTTTCTCAGCCATAAACTGGTTTCAAACGCCCCCTCCGGGAGAGGAATATCATTGATAACGGTGCTGGCTATCGTCTCTTTCATATAAGTGACGGCATATTGGCTGGAGAAAACCAGTTTATATCCGCCGCTTGCAAAAAGAGAAGCAACAACCTGCTGCTCGTTATAGCCGCGCCAGCGCCAGTTGTCCGGATAATCATGTGGCAGGAAAATATCATGAATGTGGACATTCACGCCCGCAGGCAGTTTTGGTAGAATGTCCAGGAAAAGGAAGTCCACATCGGTCCCAGGCATGGCGATATGGCTGGAATCAATGAAAAGAATATCCCCGGAAGACAATTGATCAAAAACAGTCGGATCAACCTCCTGGACCGTTTTTTGAATGAGAGTCAGTGGCAAGCTGCTGATATCTGCGCGCGGCGCCGGATCAATCGCTGTAAATTGTGTCTTAAGCTCTTCATCCTGAATGGCTTGCATCATAAAGCGTGTAGAGTGGCCGGAGCCAACTTCAATAATGTGCCGAGGAGCCGTGTCACGAACCATCTTGTATGCAGAGGCTCCATCCAGACGAGGAAACCAGTCTTGCTCCCATCGGGGTTTTGGAGGCTTTTCCTGACCGAAGGATACTAATTCATTAGAATAATTTGATATATCATTCAGAAACTGCTTGAAGCTCTCTTCCGCATTTTGCATCTGGATATAAAGCGGACCGTACGCCGCCCCTTTTCGGGAGGCCGGTACAGTATCGGCATACCGATAGGGAATAAAGAAGCCTTGTTTCTTGAGCCCCAGGACGGTGTTGAGACCCATCCGTAAACGCCGCATTGTCATCGTGTCCAGATCCCTGTCCTTCCGGCAGCCCATCGTCGGCTTCGGTTATTAAAAGCAACTGCTTTATGTCAAATAGTCCGCCGCTATGATACAAGTCAACAAAATCAAGAAGAAGAGGTTAGTGAAGAATGGGTTCTTTTTTTACATCTGAGCGTGATCAGGATGTTCAGACGATAACGCTGGACAAGCCAAAGCAGCATAATGTCCTTAACTCTGATGAAATGGCGGAACTCCAAAATGGCATCGAGACGCTGTCTCAGGACCGAACAATCCGGGTTGTTATCCTGACCGGACAGGGAAAAAGCTTTTGTGCTGGGGCGGATCTGGGATCACTTGAAGACTATAATTTTGGCGAAAACCCGCTCGAAAACCTGACCAATGCCATTGAAGCTATTCCCTGCCCGACAATCTGCAAGCTAAATGGCGGCGTCTATGGGGGCGGTACGGATCTGGCGCTGGCCTGTGATTTTCGGATTGGAATGACCGCTATGAAATGTTTTATTCCGCCTGCCAAACTCGGAATTCACTATCATCCTGCAGGCATGGCGCGGGCTGTGAGCCGGTTGGGACTGGGGCCTGCCAAACGGTTTTTCCTGGCGCTTGAGACAATGCAGGGAGCTGCGCTCAAGGAGATTGGTTTTCTGGATTATCTTGTAGAAGATCAGGAAGCTTTGACGTTAAAAACAACCGAACTCGCCGCCCAGATATCCACACTTGCCCCTCTTAGTCTTGCAGGTATGAAAGCCACATTCAACGATATCGCCCGGGGCGGGTTCGATGAAGCGTCTGCAAAAGAAGCCCAGATGACATGTCTCAAATCTTCAGATTTTGTCGAAGGCCGGGCCGCTCTTGCAGAGAAGAGACCGGCGAAATTTACCGGTCACTAGGTTTGGTGCGCGATCTTAAGTGATTGAAAATCTTTGCAGAGTATCCGCGAGGTCATTGCCAAAATTTTCGCCGCGTCTGATGACGCCTACATTCATAGGCAAAGCTTTTAAATCCGGATGATTAGGTTCCAGGCTGGTCAGAACTGCTACCGGTATCCCCTTTGTGCTAGGCATGGCTGACAGAGCGCAGGCCAGATCGATACCGGACAGGCGTGGCATGACAGCGGTCGTGATGATCAGGTCCGGTTTTGTCTCAAGAACGATCTCAAATGCTTCAATGGGATCCAGAACTGTGGAGACGCGATACCCACAAGCCGCAAGTTCCCGTTCAACCACCCTGGCTGCTGTTTTCTGAGGCAAGATGAGCGTAACTTCTGTGTCGGTCACAGAGATTTCTGATACTTCAAATGTGCTTTTATGAGGAAGTGCCCGGATTACTGTCGCGATTTCTTCGGCCGGTATCGCATCGCCATCCAGAACAGCGCTGATTTTGTCACTGAACCGCTGCAGATCATCAAGATTATCGATCGTAATTTTTGTCGCATTGGCAAGATATTCATCCAGCCGATGGCTGAGAGGTGTAAGGCCAGGCAGGTTCACCGCTTTGGCTTTGAGTCTGAGGTTGGAGGCATCCTGTGCAAGGAGAGTGGCGGCGGCTTCGGGTTCCAGTGTTCCGCCGCGGATCTGTTGCATTCTGACTTCGAGGCTCGAGACCACGTCCCGTGCCTCGTCCAAGGCTTCTATTTCGTATTGTTCTTCAAGCTCAGCTTCAGACAGGATTTTCATAAAGAGTGACTTTCAGGAATTGAATTATGAGGCACAATGATACGCTCAACTTGTTAATCAATTCCTAAAAGTAGACTGGGAAGATCCGACAGATAAGAGGCCTTCCCAGGCTATTGGGTTATAGAATAAATTTCGACAGATCAGAATTTGTTGTTAATTCACCCAGGTGATTTCGTACATATTCGGCATTGACTTCAAGCTCGGTATTCGGACTGTCTGTCGCCGTGAAGCTGATCCCTTCGAGAATCTTTTCCAAAATCGTATGGAGGCGCCTTGCCCCGATATTCTCGACCGTTGCATTGACATCGGCTGAAATCGTGGCAATTTCCTCGATGGCGTCATCGGTGAATGTCAGAGTTACTTTTTCTGTATTCAGCAGAGCGACATATTGTTTGATCAGGCTGGCTTCAGGTTCGGTCAAAATCCGTTTTAGATCATCTTTGGAAAGGGGCTCCAACTCAACCCGGATGGGCAATCGGCCTTGCAGTTCCGGTAGCAAGTCGGAAGGCTTTGCAATATGAAACGCACCGGATGCGATAAACAGGATATGGTCCGTTTTGATGGTGCCGTATTTGGTGCTGACGATTGTGCCCTCGATCAGCGGCAACAGATCCCGCTGCACACCTTCGCGGCTGACATCCGCGCCTTGTCGATCACTTCGTGCGCAGATCTTGTCAATCTCGTCCAGGAAAACAATGGCATCATTTTCAACAAGGATGCGGGCATCCTGAATAATGCTGTCTTCGTCGAGGAGTTTGTCACCTTCTTCATCGATCAGGACAGAATAGCTTTCCTGAACCGTCATTTTACGAGGTTTGGTGCGCGGGCCGCCCATTTTACCGAAGATGTCATTCAGATTGAGCATGCCCATTTGTGCGCCGGGCATGCCGGGAATATCGAAGGTTGGCATGCCGCCGGTGCTGTTATCCGCTACTTCCAGCTCGATCTCTTTGTCATCCAGCTCTCCTTCGCGCAGCATTTTGCGAAACTTTTGGCGGGTGCTGTCATTGGCATTTTCGCCAACCAAGGCATCGAGAACCCTTTCTTCGGCGGCCAGCTCGGCTTTTGCTTTCACTTCCTGACGCTGTGTCTCGCGGATCATGTTGATGGCAATTTCCATCAGATCCCGGATAATTTGCTCTACATCCCGGCCGACATAACCAACTTCCGTGAATTTGGTTGCTTCAACTTTCAGAAAAGGCGCATTCGCCAGCTTGGCCAGCCGACGGGAAATTTCGGTTTTACCGACACCGGTTGGGCCGATCATCAGAATGTTTTTTGGCAGGACTTCTTCGCGCATATCTTCAGACAATTGCTGACGGCGCCAGCGATTACGCAGGGCGATAGCGACAGATCGTTTTGCATCGCTCTGGCCGACGATATGTCTGTCCAGTTCGTAGACAATTTCGCGGGGGCTGAGATTTGACATGATCCTAGATACTCTCGATTGTAAAACTACGGTTTGTATAGACACAGATATCCGCGGCAATTTCCATGGAACGGCGCGCAATCTCTTCTGCTTCCAAGCCTTCTACGGTTGACAGGGCGCGGGCTGCAGACAGGGCAAAATTCCCTCCTGAGCCAATGGCGATAATGCCGTCATCCGGCTCCAGAACATCCCCGTTACCGGTCAGTGTCAAGGAAACCTCCTTATCAGCAACCGCCATCATGGCCTCCAGGCGCCGCAGATACTTGTCGGTCCGCCAGTCTTTTGCCAGCTCTACGCAGGCGCGGGTCAGGTTCCCAGGATGCTGCTCGAGCTTACCTTCAAGGCGCTCGAATAATGTAAAGGCATCGGCAGTGGCGCCGGCAAAGCCAACGATGACATTGCCGCCAGCACCGATACGGCGCACTTTGCGGGCATTCCCCTTGATCACGGTCTGACCCAGGGAGACCTGGCCATCCCCTGCGACGACGACTTTGCCATTTTTCCGTACTGACAGGATGGTTGTGCCGTGCCAGCTTTCCAGTTGTTCAGACATTTGGTTTGCTATCTTTCAATGAAGTGTCTTGCCAACAGACGATGTAACCATTTTAAGGCTGCGGTCAAGGCTGTTGGGCTCAGATCAGAGTATCAAAGAGCTACAATTTCACATTTTTTTCCGGGATGCGTCTCCTAGGCAATGAGATCAAACTGGCCAAAACCCTGGAGATGATGATGAACCACCCTTCCAATGATCTATCTGCACTGAGCGAGAAAACCAATAATTTGCGGGCGATCTTCGAGATTTTGTCCTATTTGCTTGTTGATGCTCGGCAGGATGGACATATAGAACTTGCCGATCGGCTTGAATTCACAATGAACTTCGTTGAAAACAAGTTAGCGGAAACCACTCAGGCGCAAACGGTCCCGCCTGTTAGCGTAAACGGCTAGTGACAGATATTTCCACCTTTGCGGCAACTTTCCTTCACAGCAATTTTCCTGTCAAAGCTTGGATTTGCAGGGACTTCCTGCTATACCCTCGCGTGACTTATTTTTATGGATGCGCCGGGAAGGAATTTTCATGCGTGAGGGTCGTACAGAACGCGTAACAAACGAGACAAAGATTGAGGTTTCCCTCAATCTTGATGGAACGGGTAAATATGATGTGAAAACCGGTATTGGCTTTCTGGATCATATGCTTGAGCAATTGTCTCGTCACAGTCTTATGGATCTGACAGTGCGGGCCGACGGGGACCTGCATATCGACTTTCATCATACAACTGAAGATACCGGTATTGCGATCGGGGCGGCCTTTGCAGAAGCATTGGGGGATTTGAAAGGGGTCAAGCGCTATGCGTCGGCCTATATTCCAATGGATGAAACGCTAACCCGCGTTGCACTGGATATTTCCAACCGGCCTTATCTTATCTGGAAGGTTGCCTTTTCACGGGACAAGCTTGGGGAGATGGATACGGAATTGTTTAAAGAATGGTTCCAGGCATTTGCTCAAGCCGCAGGGATCACGCTGCATGTAGAAAATCTGTATGGAGAGAATAACCATCATATCATCGAAAGCTGCTTCAAAGCGCTGGCTCGATCCTTGCGGGATGCTATCGAAATTGACCCACGTAAAGCGGATGCTGTTCCCTCAACAAAAGGGGTGTTGGGCGGTAGCCTGTAAGGAATGTCCGTGCCGGCGATGTGAGAATGCACAGCTACTCAATCTATTACCGGAAAGATCAACCACTGGATGATAGTGGCCTGATAGTTGTTCCGGAGAAGTTTCATTGGATTGCCTTTTTCCTGCCATTGATCTGGGCCCTGTGGCATCGATTATGGCTCGTTGCATGTTGTTACGGGCTTTTCATCCTTTTGCTGCAGGTGATATCGGAGCTGTATGACATTGACAGCCGCATTGTGATAGTGGCGGTGATTGGAGCGGGACTGATCATAGCCTCTGCAGCACCTTTTCTTAAAGGATGGCAGTATCGGAAAGAGGGATACCGAGAGTTGTCTCCGGTCTTGGCCAAATCGGTCCGGGATGCTGAAAATGTAATATTAGCGGATTTATTGGATGCCGGCTGGCACCAAATTCGGCAAAAAGACAATCCTTCCGAGAGGGAGGAAAAATCGGATAGAGATGATGATAACAATTATTGACTATGGTTCAGGAAACCTTCGCTCCGCGGCCAAGGCCTTTGAGCGGTCCAACCGAGAAGCAGGCCTGGATCATCAGATCATTGTGACCAGTGATCCTGAAGTGGTTGCGCGCGCGGATGGTATTGTCCTGCCGGGTGTTGGTGCGTTTAGGGACTGTCAGAACGGATTGCAGGCTCTGGACGGCATGTGGGATGCCCTGAATGAGGCCGTGATGCAGCGAGCAGTTCCTTTTATGGGGATTTGCGTTGGTATGCAGCTGATGGCCACTCAAAGCCTTGAATATGGAAAAACACCTGGTTTTGGCTGGATCGATGGAACTGTTGTCGCGCTGGACCCGGTTGACCCTTCCTTAAAGATACCCCATATGGGCTGGAATGAAATCATCATAGAGCAGGATCATATGTTGCTCGATGGATTGAGTAACGGAGATCATATCTATTTTGTTCACAGCTATCATGTTGCCGTTGACGAAGCAGAACACGTGCTGGCAACTGCCGACTATGGCGGGTCGGTGACAGCGATCATTGGCCAGGACAACATGATTGGAACTCAGTTTCATCCCGAGAAAAGCCAGGTGGCAGGACTGCGCCTGATCAGTAATTTTCTGCAATGGAAACCATAGGGACAAGCAGAATGTCGGATACAACAAGTAGGACTATTCAGCAGCCGGTTATCGAACTGATGACGGAGCTTAGTGCCGCCGATCTGGATGACTTGTGTGAAGCGTCCAATCAGGCCATTGTTGATGGAAACGGCTTTGGCTGGCTGACACCGCCGGAACGCTCGGTTCAGGAGGCGTTCTGGAAAGGTGTTATAACGATACCGGTTCGGGAGGCCTATTGCGCACGTTTGGAAGGCTGCATTGTCGGGTCTGGACAGCTTGTGAAGCCTTTTGCTAACAATGAAGCCAGCGCTCATATCGCTCATATCTCGACATTTTTCATTGCGCCTTATGCGCGCGGCCATGGTCTGGGGATCGGGCTTTTATCTGTTATCGAACAATCTGCAACGCGTCAGGGTTTCAAGATTTTGGAAGTTGATGTGCGGGAGACGCAATCTGCGGCGATTTCGCTGATCGAAAATAACGGATTCCAGCGTTGGGCCACCAAAGAGGATTATGCCTGGGATGGCGAAAAATTCGTCGGGGGCATCTACTATAAGAAGAAACTTCAGGAGGCTCCGGAAACATGAATTTATATCCGGCTATTGATTTGAAAGATGGAAATTGCGTTCGGTTGCTGCGCGGTGAAATGCAGGCTGCAACGGTTTTCAATACGGATCCTGCAGACCAGGCATCAGCCTTTAAAAATGCGGGTTTCAAACATATCCATCTTGTTGATCTGAACGGTGCGTTTGAAGGTAAGCCGGTCAATGCGGCGGCTGTCGAAGCTATTTTGCAGGCGACGGATGTACCGGCGCAGCTTGGCGGAGGTATTCGCGATCTCGGCACCATTGAAATGTGGCTGTCAAAAGGTATATCCCGGGTCATTCTTGGCACGATTGCCTTGCGAGACCCGCAGATCGTCAAGGATGCCTGCAAGGCTTTTCCAGGGCAGATTGCTGTGGGAATTGACGCGCGAGACAGCATGGTTGCCGTTGAAGGCTGGGCGGAGACCAGTGAAACATCGGCACTGGATCTTGCCAGAAAGTTCGAAGATGCGGGCGTGGAAGCCATTATCTATACAGATATCGACCGGGACGGCGCGTTGCAGGGTGTTAATGTTGAAGCCACCCGGGCTCTGGCTGATGCGATTTCCATTCCGGTGATTGCGTCCGGCGGTGTGGCCTCCATTGATGACATTATGAATCTTTTGGCCGTTCAACAAAGCGGTATTGAAGGTGTTATTATGGGGCGGGCGCTTTATGACGGCCGTATTGATCCGGCTGAAGCGTTAAAGCTGGTGGAGACTGCCGATGCTTAAGTCCCGTGTTATCCCCTGTCTGGATGTCAAGGATGGGCGCGTCGTCAAAGGGGTAAATTTTGTTGATCTGATTGACGCAGGCGACCCGGTTGAGCAAGCGCGGATTTATGATGAGCAAGGTGCAGATGAGCTTTGCTTTCTGGATATTACGGCCAGTTCGGACAACCGGGATACCATCTATGATGTGGTCAGCCGGACTGCGGAACAATGCTTTATGCCGCTGACTGTTGGCGGCGGTGTGCGGGTTGTAGAGGATGTCAGAAAACTGCTTCTGGCGGGGGCGGATAAGGTCTCCATCAATACGGCTGCGGTGCATCGTCCGGAATTTGTGCGCGAAGCAGCGCAGAAGTTTGGTAATCAGTGTATTGTTGTTGCTGTGGATGCCAAGCAAACGGCACCTGGAAAATTCGAGATTTTTACCCATGGCGGACGTAATCCAACGGGCATTGATGCCGTTGAATGGGCACAAAAAATGGCGGAATACGGGGCTGGCGAGATTTTGTTGACCTCCATGGATCGAGATGGAACCCGGGAAGGCTTTAATATCGCCCTTACAAGGGCGGTGGCAGATGCCGTCAAAATCCCGGTGATCGCCTCTGGCGGTGTTGGAACGCTGGATCATCTGGCCGAAGGTATCCGCGATGGTCATGCGACTGCCGTGCTGGCAGCTTCCATTTTCCATTTTGGTGAGCATACCATTCATGAAGCAAAAGAAGCCATGCGCGATGCTGGTGTTGCTGTCAGGCTCTAGGGGGATCAATGAACACCAAAACCGACATACTTGATCGTTTGTTTGAAACGGTTGCCGCGCGAAAAGAGGCCGATCCGGAGAGCTCCTATACAGCGAAGCTCTATACGAAAGGCACTGCGAAAATCGCTCAGAAAGTCGGAGAAGAGGGCGTTGAGTTGGCGCTTGCTGCCGTGCAGAATAATCGCAGTGAGATTATTGATGAAAGCGCGGATCTTTTCTATCACATGTTTGTTCTCTGGGCCGATGCGGGCATCGACCCTTCAGAAGTTTATGCCGAGCTTGCGATGCGCGAAGGACTTTCGGGTCTTGAAGAGAAAGCGTCCAGAACCGAGAAATAGGAGGCTGTCATGATCTATGATCCGTCCAATATTTTTGCAAAGATCTTGCGGGGTGAAATCCCTAACAAGACGGTCTATGAAGATGACAGCATTCTGGCTTTTCACGATATCGCCCCGAAGACACCGGTCCATGTCCTGGTTATCCCCAAAGCCGATTATATCGATATGCATGATTTTTCAAGCCGGGCTACAGCAAATGAAATCGGGTATTTTTTCAATAAAGTGGGCGAAATTGCGAGAGATCTTGACCTTGCGGAAAGTGGATATCGCGTCGTGACCAATAATGGCAAGAATGCCGGACAAATCGTCTCGCATTTCCATATTCATATTATGGGCGGTCAGAAAATCAAGGAAGGCAGTATGGCGCGAGGATTGGACGCATCGTGACTTAAGAGCCGGGTGCTTCCAGGTCTTTTGCATTTTCAATGACATGAATGGCAAGGGCGTCTTTCCGGCCGCGCACCATCACTTCTTCTTGTTGAGAGGTGCCACTGAAACCGGCAGCGCGCGCTACCCTGTCGGAGAAAATCAGCTGGCTGCCATAGTCCTTGTTCATGGCTTCTAACCGGCTGGCAGTATTGACCGCATCGCCGATCGCGGTGACCGAGGTTGCTTTTCCATACCCCATTTCTCCGACGATCACAGATCCCATATGAACCCCGATGCCGATCCGCAGTGGCTCTCCCAGATCCGATTTCAGGTTCTGGTTCATAATCTCAAGTTCCTTGGCCATCGCCTGAGCGGCAGCGAGTGCTTTCTTTGCGGAGAGTTCAGGACTGTCCTCAAGGCCAAATAGAGCCATCACGCCATCCCCGATAAACTTGTCCAGATGGCCGCCGGATTTTTCGATAGCCTCTCCCATATGGCGAAAATACTGGTTGATGACAAAAACCACGTCATAGGGAAGCTTGTGTTCGGAAAATTTGGTAAAAGAGCGCAGATCGGCAAACAGGATGGCGATGTTTTTCTCCTGGCCCTGCAGATAGCCAGGGCGGGAAAATGAATGGCTGGCACTCGCTTTCGCGGGCAGAAGAGGGACGACAGACAAGTCCGTAATCGGATGGAGCTGACAGGCGAGACGGGTCTCGCCAGCCGCACCGACCCGTTTCAAAACGGCCAATTCCTTGTCTGACGGCGGTGCGAGGGTGTCCCCACCCGCCGTAATTCTGATGCGGCATGTGGAGCAGCGGCCACGCCCTCCGCAAACGGCGGCATGGGGAATGTTGCCAAGCTGACTGGCTTCCAGAACACTGGAGCCGGGGGCTGTCATGACTTTGGTGCCATCTGGATAGGTCACGGTAATGAGTTTCTTGCGTCTGAAATGCACGACCCAGAAAACACGGCTTAACAGAACGACAACCAGCAAGCCGATCAATATATTATAGCCGGTATCGCGTACGGTTTCGAACCACTGGACGGCACCTGGTGGCGCATTGATGCCTTGAAAAAAAGCTTGCCTCCAGATCGGATCTTGCAGCAGAACTTCAAGCTCATTCGCGCTGTTTACAAAACCGGTCAGGGCCAAAAGGGGCAGAATAACAGCCAATGTATATAAGTAGGGGAAGGTCGCTTCATACCAGGGTTTCAGGCGAAGCCAGAAATGCAGACCCAGGCAGCCATGCATCCAGGCAACGAGTGTTCCAGCCGTCTGCATCAGACTCAAAATAGGCTTGTCGACCCAGATGCCATAAAGAACATAGGCATAGCTGTCATTGATACCCAGAATTTCATGAGCCGGCCTGGTGCCGACGAAATGGGCGATCATGAGAGGCGGTATTGCCAGTCCCATCACAATCTGGAACAACTCTTTGGGCGGTATTCTGAGATAAGACCGATGAGCAAGCATTTTGGCGAAGATAAGAACCAGATGGATCGCCATCGCACCAAGAAAGAGAGCGGTTCCGACAGGATTTCGCCAAAGAGCCGTGAAATAGGTTCGTCCCCATTCCAGGGCATCCAGGGAAATAAGGCCCAGCGAATGATTCATCAAATGCAGGCTGAGAAAAAACATCAGGACGAGGCCGCTATAAAGCCTGAGTGGGCCTGCTCTCAAGAGCCGGTTTTTTTCCTGAACGTCACTGTCTGTTTTCTGCGTTGTTGTCATCTCAGCTTTCGTCATCGGACAGAGGGGAACAGTCGGTCTTCCGTCCCTTTCTGTCAAGTCTATCGCGAAAGCGGCAGACGTTATCCAAGCCGTTTGGCGATGAGATCTTTCAGTGATGTTTCGGGCCGGGCACCGATATGGCTAATGATTTCAGCCGCCGCCAGCGAGGCTATACGGCCACTGTCTGCCAGGCTGAAGCCATTGGTGAAGCCGAACAGGAAGCCTGAGGCATACAGATCACCGGCACCGGTGGTGTCCACCACGTCGATGCTTCTATCCGCCTCAACATCGATGCTTGCCTCTCCTTGAACAATGATGGAGCCATCCTTGCTGCGGGTGACGCAGGCGATCTCGACTTTATCCCGGATCGCTGAGATCGCTTCTTGCAGGCTGTCCGTTTCATAGAGTGATTTAATTTCGTCTTCATTGGCGAACAGAATATCGACGCCTCCATCGATGAAATCGATAAACTCGCCCCGGAAGCGATCTACACAGAAACTGTCGGACAGGGTCAAGGAAACGCGTTTCCCTGCCTCATGCGCAATTTTTGCGGCTTTTCTAAAAGCGGCCTTTCCACCTTCAGGATCCCACAAATACCCTTCCATATAAGTGACTTCAGAGGCTGCGATCATGGCGGGATTGATGTCGTCGGGGCCAAGTTCAACACAGGCACCAAGATATGTGTTCATGGTCCGGTGCGCATCCGGGGTTACGAGAATGAAGCTTCGGGCTGTTGCCGCCCCCCCTTCGCTTTTGAGTGTGTCAAAGGTGACACCCGTTGCCTGAATGTCATGGGCGAAGATGGCCCCCAGCTGATCATTGCGGACTTTGCCGATATAGTTACTTTTCCCGCCAAGGGAGGCAACACCGGCCGCCGTATTGCCTGCTGAGCCGCCGGAAATTTCAATGGCACTGCCCATTTTCGCATAGAGATCTTCTGCCCGGACTTCATCGATGAGGTTCATGGAATTTTTGACCAGTCCCTCTTGTTCCAGAAAGCTGTCGTCGATCTTGCTAATCACATCAACAATCGCATTACCGATACAGGTGGTGTCAAATTTGTAGTCAGGCATGAAAATCCTCATCTTGAACAAAGCCACGCGGAGTATAGTGTCTGAAGGCGTACATGCAAGGTAAGGCTGTACTTTTTCATCGTTTTTTGCGAACAATACAGAATGCAGGAATTCATAAAACTGACTGCCGTAGAAGCAGTTGAAAAGCTAAAAGCAGGAGATGTTTCCTCGCTTGAGCTCATCGAGGCCGCCGAGACGCGTATTCTGGAAACAGATGATGCTGTCAACGCCTTGCCGATCCGTTGCTTTGATCGGGCAAGAGACCATGCCAAAGCAATCATGAGCGGCCCTAGGCCGGGCAGAGATGAAAAATCACTTTATGGTCTTCCCATTGCGATCAAGGACCTGACGCCGGTTGAAGGGGTGCGATATACACAAGGCTCTCCCATTTTTGCGGATCAGATTGCTGAGCATTCGGATATCATGGTGAAGCGCCTGGAAGCGCGCGGCGGTATCGTTGTCGCCAAGGCCAATACACCGGAATTTGGCGCAGGCGCACAAACTTTTAATGAAGTATTGGGAACGACAACCAACCCATTTGATACCCGGAAAACACCGGGTGGATCGTCCGGAGGTTCGGCTGCGGCTCTGGCGGCAGGCCAGGTTTGGCTGGCGCAGGGAAGTGACTTGGGCGGCAGTCTGCGTATTCCTGCCAGTTTTACTGGAACCGTCGGATTGCGGCCGTCTCCGGGGCGGGTTCCTCATGGTCCAGCTGGCTTGCCGTTTGGGCTTGGTTCGGTTGAAGGGCCGATGGGACGCACAGTTGCCGATGTTGCACTGATGCTGGATATGATGGTCGGCGAACATCCTGTCGATCCGATCAGCTTGCCTGAACCGGTCTACTCCTATCTGGAGTGTACGCGAGAACCATCAGACTTTGGCAAAGTTGCCTATAGCGCTAATTTAGGACAATGCCCTCTCGATCCGGAGGTTTCAGAAATTTGTGCAAAAGCGGCAAAATCCTTTGTCAATTATAGCAAAGGCCTTGAGGAGGATTGTTTTGATCTCTCTGAAGGGGACAGTATTTTTCAGACATTGCGGGCGGCGCAATTTGCTGCCGCGCATGCACCGAAGCTGCAGACACACAGAGATCTTCTCAAACCGGATGTGATCTGGAATATCGAAGCAGGCCTGAAATTAACGGCCGATGACATTGGCAAGGCTCAAAGGGCGCAGGGAGAACTCTATGCCAATGTGGCTCGTTTCTTTGACACCTATGATCTGTTGCTGGCCCCGACCGTGATGGTGCCACCTTTTGATCATGAGATCCGTTCTTTGTCCGAAGTCGGCGGTGTGAAATTTGACAATTATGTCGCGTGGCTTGCCATGACATATCTGCTGACCATTACCAGCTGTCCTGTGATATCGGTGCCCTGCGGCTTCACAAGGGACGGATTGCCTGTCGGTTTGCAGATTATGGCGCCGCCACATCGTGAGGATCTGGTTTTGAAAGCCGCGGCCGCTTTTGAAGCAGACCATGATTATGCCAGCAGGGTACCGGTTGATCCGATCTCCCGCTCGGCTGTATAAAAGGCTTTGCAGGAAAGGATTGCACTGGGCAGTTTTAACGCCTACATGTGCAGGATAGAAATTATCGTCCGTTGGGGGGCAATCGCGTGTTTGACGCAATAAATAAATCCATATCGCAGTTAAGTGATCCGGCTTTCAGATCCGTTCTTCTGAAAGCGCTTCTTTTATCCGTTGTTGCATTAGTGGTCTCCTTCATCGTGATCCTGCAACTGGCGGGCCTTATTCCGCAATCTGACTGGGACTGGGTGAATACGCTGGTGTCCTGGTTAAGCGGCGTCGGTGCCTTTCTGGTATCACTTTTCCTTTTTCCGCTCACCATGAGTGCTGTCGTTGGGCTGTTTCTTGACGATATTGCGGATGCTGTTGAAGCAAAGCATTATCCGCAAGATCCAAAGGCACGTACTATTCCCATGTGGTCTTCGGTCTGGGATGCGTTGAAGTTTTTCGGGATTATCATTCTGTGCAATCTGGTCGCATTGCCGCTTTATCTTATCCCGGTGGTCAATCTGTTCGTTTATTACACCCTGAATGGCTATTTGCTAAGCCGGGAGTTCTTTCAGCAGGTTGCGGTTCGTCACCATGAAATGAAGGATGTCAATCGCTTGCGAAAAATCAACGGTTTTGAATTGTTCCTGCTGGGTGTCGTTGTTGCTTTTTGTATGACAATCCCAATTCTCAACCTGATTGTGCCAATTATAGCAACTGCAGCAATGGTTCATATGTATAAAGTGCGCGCTAAAAAAATCGGTGTTTCCACGGCTGTGGATATTACATGACACTGGTATCAATAAAGACACTTGTTCCAGTCTCTTTCCTTTTTCTTGCTGCTTGCGGAGCTGCTACGACGACAACCGATGTAAGTAAGGAAGAGAAGGATATCGCAAAGATTGCCGAAGAGATCAACAAGCCGGAAGAGGAAAAAGTTGCGGCTCTTTCGCAAGATGAGCCTGCGGTAAAAAGCAGCCCTGAAAAAGAAGAAAAGGTTGTTCCACGAAAAGACATTCCAAAAGTGGATGTTTTGATGGGAAAAACCGTGGCAGAAATTGAAACAGTTTTTGGTAAACCGCATTTGCGCCGCAAAGATAAACCAGCCGAAGTCTGGCAATATTTGACCAGTGAATGCGCTTTGCATCTGGTTTTTTACCCTAAAACCGAAAAGAAAAGCGGGGTGCTTACCGTCCAGCATATTGCCATGAATGATCGTCAGAAGGCTGTTACGGCAGATGCCACGCTCTGTTTTGGCAGCCAACTTCGTAAAGTAGGCGATGATCGGGTGCAGAGTTTAAGTTGAGATTAAGCGGCTGTTGTCTTGCCTTTGAAGGCACACAGATCCTCGACGATGCATTTCGGGCATTCAGGTTTTCGCGCCTTGCAGATATAGCGGCCATGCAGGATCATCCAGTGATGAGAATGGCGCAGATATTCTTTAGGTATCACTTTCGCCAGTTTTTTCTCAACCTCCAGCGGTGTTTTCCCTTTTGCCATGCCGGTTCGGTTCCCCAGCCGGAACAGATGGGTATCCACGGCAATCGTCGGTTGGCCAAAGGCAATATTCAGCACAACATTGGCGGTTTTTCGGCCAACACCGGCAAGAGCTTCAAGTTCTTCGCGGGTTTGCGGGACGGTGCTGTCATGATCCCGGATCAGGGCTTCACAGAGCTTGATGACATTCTTGGCTTTGGTTTTATACAGACCAATGGATTTAACATAATCCCGAACGGTTTCCTCTCCAAGCGCCAGCATTTTCTCCGGTGTGTCAGCAATGGCAAAAAGCGGGCCGGTCGCTTTATTGACACCAACATCTGTTGCCTGCGCTGACAAAACGACAGCAACAAGCAGGGTAAAGGGATTGACGTAATCAAGCTCGCCTTTGGGGTCCGGGTTATCTTCGCTCATCCGGCGAAAAAATTCACTGATATCTACCTTTTTCATAATTATGTTATTGGCATAGACAGCCCAAGTCTGCAATGCTGATTTGTGATTGATGGAGAAGAGGCCTGCATGATGATTGCAAAGCAAGGGGAAAAGACGGGCTCGGAGAGACCTGCTTTTTCAATCATTTTACATCCGCACCGCAGTCTGGATCCGCAAGCATTTCTAATATTGATGATGTCTATCGGCGGAGTCAGCTTTGTTGCCGGTATGGTTTTTTTGCTGATGGGGGCTTGGCCGGTTTTTGGTTTTTTTGGCCTGGATGTTTTGCTGATTTATCTAGCCTTCCGCTTTAATTTCAGGGAAGGCCGTCGCTGTGAAATCGTTGAGATCGTTGGCAACGAAATCCGGGTCCGGCATATTACACCGGACGGGTATGAAAAAAGGCAAGGCTTTGAAGCGTATTGGACACGATTTGAAATGCGCAAAGATTGTCTTTTTTTGCTTTGCCGGACGGATCGTATGGAGATTGGAAAATTCCTCATTGATGAAGAAAAAGCCGATGTCAGAAATGAACTGGAAACGGCTCTCCATCTCTATCGGAATAATATGCTGCAATCCTAGTTATCCAGTCCCAAGACGTCCATCATATCGTAATTGCCAGAGGCTTTGTTTCGTGCCCAGAGTGCTGCGCGAACAGCGCCGCGGGCGAAAATGGAGCGGTCTCCGGCTTTGTGGGAAATCTCGATGATTTCATTTTCGGCAGCAAACATTACCGTATGATCGCCGACAACATTGCCGCCGCGCAGAACGGCATAACCGATATCCCCTTTTTTGCGAGCACCGGTGATGCCGTCTCGTCCTCGGTCGGCCACGCTGTCGTGATCGACCTGGCGTCCTTCTGCGGCCGCTTTGCCAAGTAGGAGAGCCGTTCCGGAAGGCGCGTCCACTTTGTGATGGTGATGCATTTCCAGCACTTCAATATCGAAATCATCATCCAGGATAGCGGCCACTTTTTTGGTGAGCTGTGCCAGGAGGTTCACACCCAGGCTCATATTGGCACCCTGGACAATGACAGCGCCTTTTTTCCCCGCGTCATCAAGCTTCGCTTGTTCTTCATTGCTAAGGCCAGTGGTTCCGACCACATGGATCTTACCGTTTTTTGCGGCCATTTCGGCATGTTCGAGGGTGGCCATTGGTGCAGTGAAATCAATCACGGCATCCACATTCTGAAATAAGAGATTTGTATCCGGTGTAATTGCGATATTCAATGTCCCGACACCAGAAAGTTCGCCAATATCCTGACCGAGAAAGGGAGAACCGGCAGGCTCTGTGCCGCCGTGGATCCGGCAACCTTTTGTTTCGGAGACTTGCTTAACCAGCATGCGCCCCATCCGGCCCGCACATCCGACAACGCCGATTTTCATCTCACCCATTTACCCGCCTCCAATTCCAAATTCAGCAGGCGGTGTAGCATAAAAAACCCCTCTCTGACGAGAAGGGTTTTGTACAGTGTCATACTTTTAGTCTTTTAAGTCGGCCAGAAAATCTTTGACCCGGGAGAAAAAGCCTTCAGACTCAGGGTTGTGAGCCCCGCCGCCTTCGGCTTCAAATTCCTTGAGTAATTCTTTCTGCCGCTTGTTCAGATTGACCGGTGTTTCCACGGTGATATGGATATACATATCGCCATTTTCTGATGAATTCATGATTGGCATGCCTTTGCTGCGCAATCTGAATTTTCGGCCAGACTGGGAGCCCGGCGTAATGGCAACCTTGGCTCTGGCACCATCCAGTGTTGGAACTTCGATATCGCCGCCCAAAGCCGCAGTTGTCATTGGGATCGGTACCTTGCAGTGAAGGTTTTGGCCATCCCGCTGGAAAATACGATGGTCCGCTACAGACAGGAAGATATAGAGATCCCCCGGAATACCGCCGCGTGCGCTCTCTCCTTCGCCAGACAAGCGGATGCGATTACCATCATCGACACCGGCTGGAATATTGATGGAGAGGGTTTTCTCCTTCTCAATACTGCCTTCGCCGCGGCATTTTGGACATGGTTTTTCGATAACTCTTCCCTGGCCATGGCAGGTGGGACATGTTCGTTCGATTGTGAAGAAACCCTGCTGCGCGCGAACCTTGCCATGTCCTTGGCAGGTGCCGCAAGTGACAGGTGATGAGCCTTCAGCTGCACCGGTGCCATCACATAGGTCACACTCAATAGAGGACGGGATTTTAATCTCCGTCTGTTTTCCGTGATAGGCATCTTCCAGGCTGATTTCCATATTGTAGCGCAGATCAGCCCCGCGGCTTTGTCCGCCCCGGCCACCGCCGCGTTGTCCGCCCATGAAGTCACCAAACAGGTCTTCAAAGATATCGGAAAATCCACCGCCGCCCATACCGCCGCCGCCAAATCCGCCGCCGCCCATGCCACCTTGTTCGAAGGCTGCGTGACCATATTGATCATAAGCGGCGCGCTTCTGGTCGTCTTTGAGGATTTCGTAGGCTTCGTTCACTTCCTTGAAATTCGCTTCTGCCTCAGCGTCATTCGGATTTCTGTCCGGATGGTATTTCATGGCCTGTTTGCGGTACGCCTTTTTTAGGGTCGCCGCATCGGCATCTTTGTCAGCGCCGAGGATTTCATAATAGTCGCGTTTCGCCATAAGGTCCTACTTAACTGAGTGCCGCCCCGAGCCGGTTTCTCGGCGCGGAGCGGTTTGTTAAAGAACAAGGCTGCAATAACAGGGGAATTCCCTGATTAGCAAGACCTTACTTGTCTTTCTTGTCGTCATCGTCGACTTCTTCGAAATCGGCATCAACCACATCTTCGTCAGCCTGTTCGGACGTTCCGGCATCGGCTTCAGCATCTGCTGCGGCCCCGTCAGCTCCTTCTGCCTGGGACTGAGCGTAAACAGCTTCACCCAGTTTCATGGAAACCTGTTGCAGAGCTTCCATTTTGGCTTTGATGTCATCAAGATCGTCAGAGTCTTTGACGGCCTTCAACTCATCAAGAGCTGTCTGAACCGGAGCTTTAACATCGTCTCCGACATTGTCACCGACTTCTTCAAGCGTTTTTTCGGTTGTGTGAACGAGGCTGTCTGCCTGGTTTTGGACTTCAACCTTCTCCTTGCGGGCTTTGTCTTCAGCCGCATGCTCTTCCGCGTCCTTGACCATCTGATCAATGTCAGAGTCGCTCAGGCCGCTGGAAGCCTGGATCTGGATTTTCTGTTCTTTGCCCGTGCCTTTGTCTTTTGCCGAAACATTTACAATGCCGTTGGCGTCAATATCAAAGGTCACTTCGATTTGTGGCACACCGCGCGGTGCACCCGGAATGTCCGTCAGATCGAAATTGCCGAGCAGTTTGTTATCCGCCGCCATTTCGCGCTCGCCCTGGAAAACCCGGATCGTCACGGCAGACTGATTGTCTTCTGCTGTAGAGAATGTCTGACTTTTCTTTGTTGGGATTGTTGTATTGCGCTCAATCAGGCGAGTAAAGACACCACCCAGAGTTTCGATACCCAGAGACAGAGGTGTGACATCCAGTAGAAGAACGTCTTTCACATCGCCTTGAAGAACACCAGCCTGGATAGCGGCACCCATGGCAACCACTTCGTCAGGGTTTACCCCTTTATTGGGTTCTACACCGAAGAACTGCTGAACTGTTTCCTGAACTTTCGGCATCCGGCTCATACCACCAACAAGGATAACCTCATCGATTTCACCCTTCTGCATACCCGCATCTTTCAGGGCTTTTTCACACGGAGCGATTGTCCGTTTGATCAGATCGCCAACCAGATTTTCAAACTGGGCCCGTGTCAGTTTAAGCTGCATATGTTTCGGACCAGAGGCATCTGCTGTAATGAACGGCAGGTTGATATCTGTTGCTTGAGAAGAGGATAGCTCGATCTTGGCTTTTTCAGCGGCTTCTTTCAGCCGTTGCAGCGCCATTTTGTCGCCGCGCAGATCGATACCGTTTTCTTTCTTGAACTCATCGGCGAGATATCCAACCAGCGCCAGATCGAAATCTTCACCGCCGAGGAAGGTGTCACCGTTGGTGGAGCGTACTTCAAAAACGCCGTCGCCGATTTCCAGGATGGAGACGTCGAATGTACCACCACCCAGATCGAAGACAGCAATCGTTTGATCTTTTTTGTCCATGCCATAAGCAAGAGCAGCAGCAGTCGGCTCGTTGATAATCCGGAGAACTTCAAGGCCTGCGATTTTACCGGCATCTTTCGTTGCCTGGCGCTGGGCATCATTGAAGTAAGCAGGGACCGTAATAACGGCCTGTGTAACATTTTCGCCGAGGAAGCTTTCCGCTGTTTCTTTCATCTTCTGCAAAATGAACGCTGAAACCTGACTTGGAGAATATTTGTCTCCGCGTGCTTCTACCCAGGCATCCCCATTGTCCGCTTTGACAATGTTATAAGGGACCATTTCTTTATCTTTTTGAGTTGTCTTGTCGTCAAAACGACGCCCGATCAGTCGCTTGATGGCGAAGAGTGTGTTTTCGGGATTTGTAACCGCTTGACGTTTGGCTGCCTGACCAACGAGTTTTTCGCCGTCTTCAGCAAAACCGACCATTGAAGGGGTTGTGCGGGCGCCTTCTGTATTTTCAACAACTTTAGAGTCCTTGCCGTCCATGACAGCAATACAGGAATTTGTGGTACCAAGATCAATACCGATAACTTTAGCCATTTTATCCTCTTTTCGATTGGCAGACCAGTGCGACCATTTCATGCACCGCAGTGATCCCCGGGATTGTAAAATAATACGTGATGACGGTTATATAGGGGCGATAGGAAAACAGTGCAAGATCTGGAATAGGCATGTGAGTGCTATTTCTCCAACATTCAGCCGTGTGCAGGCCAAATTCTCCGGATTCCGGCTTGGTATTCCAGTTTCCCTTTACCGCTCATCGGGCATTTGTTATTTGGAATGGACATTCTTAAATTTATTCTCCCTTTCAGGATTTCTTGTGACTGATTCACCTTTGCCCAAATCAACAGGCTCCCTTGCCTTGGCTGACAAGACAAGAACACGCCACGGCATTCTGGCAGCTCTTGGTGCTTTTCTGAGTTGGGGTTTGTTCCCGCTTTTCTTCAAGACGCTTGGCGATATTCCAGCGACAGAGGTGATGGCCCACAGGATTGTGTGGTCTCTGATCTTTGTCCTTCTGATCGTTCTCTTTTCAAGACGGATCTCCCATCTCAAGGAAGCCGTGAAGTCGGGAAAAACAATGCTGGTTCTTGCGGCAACGACGTTGCTGATCGGAATCAACTGGTTTGTTTTTATCTGGGCCATTTTTGCAGACAGGGTTCTGGAAGCCAGCCTTGGTTACTATATCAATCCGTTGGTCAGTGTGTTGCTCGGCGTGATTTTTCTGAAGGAGAAGTTAAACAAAGCGCAGGGAACAGCCGTTGCTTTAGCGACCCTTGCTGTGATCTGGTTGACAGTTCAAGTTGGCGTATTGCCTTGGGTATCGCTCACCCTGGCGTTTTCTTTCGGATTTTATGGATTGCTGCGGAAGATGATCCAAACCGAATCTGTGGTTGGTCTGACGATCGAGACATTCCTTCTGGCCCCTTTGTCAGCGGGCTATATTGCCTATTTGATGATGACAGGGCAGGCACTCGGTGGCACTGGAGCGGTTTCAACATATGATACCGGCAATTTACTGCTTCTCGTTTGCTCGGGAGCTGTTACGGCGATTCCGTTGATTTTGTTTTCCATGGGGGCACAGCGGCTTAAGCTGGGAACCGTCGGGATTATGCAGTATATTGCGCCAACCATCCATATTCTGCTGGCCGTTTATGTCTTCCATGAACCCTTTTCAGAGGCACAGGTGGGGGCCTTTGGTCTTATCTGGCTGGGGCTCATCATTTATAGCTGGGATGGTATTCGCAACCGAAACCGTTAAAGCTGATCGGGTCTTTCATGGCGATCATTTCAGCCAGCTATAAAACAGACATTCCCGCCTTTTACGGTGACTGGTTTGAAAACCGGATGAAAGCTGGATATGTCGATGTCCGAAACCCGTTCAATAACCGCCTGTCGCGCATCTCGCTCCATCCGGACGATATTGAAGGGTTTGTTTTCTGGACACGGAATATTGGTCCATTTCTTCCCAGGATCGCGAATCTGATTGGCGGTGGATTTCCTTTTTATGTTCAATATACAATCACGGGATATCCGCGCTTGCTGGAAAGCTCTGTGCCTGATCGGGAGATCTCTCTCGATCGTTTCAAAGAAATCGCCTCGCGTTATGGGCCGCGTTCAGCGATCTGGCGGTATGATCCGATTGTGATGTCATCGGTAACACCGGAAAATTTCCATTTGGAGACATTTGAGCATCTGTCATCGGAGCTTCGCGGTGCGACGGACGAGGTTGTTGTCTCCTTCGTTCAATTTTACCGCAAAACGAAGAAAAACCTGGCAGCATTGCAGAGGACAGAAGATCTCTCCGTCTTCGATCCTACTTTGGAACAGAAAAAAGCGTTACTTGAAAAGTTTTGCGATATCGCCGCCCGAAATGGTCAGAAACTAACCCTCTGTACTCAGCCGGATCTGGTAACGGGCACCGTATCCGGAGCTGCATGCATCGATGCTGCTCGGTTGGATTTGGAGATGCGCAAAATTCAGGGCAATCGAAAAGGATGCCTTTGTACAGCGGCGAGAGATATTGGTGCTTACGATACCTGCCCGCATGGATGTGTCTATTGTTATGCGGTTTCGAAATCGGAAAAGGCGAAGCACTTTGCTAAAACAGCTTCGCCTTTTTCCGAGGAACTAAGATCGCCTGATCAGGCTGTTTGATCCACTTTGACATCCGATTTCTTCTGTCCGCCTTTGGAGACGCCAACCAGAGCGGGGCGCAGGAGGCGACCAGCGATGACATAGCCGGATTGAACGACTTGCAGCACAGTCCCCGGTTCAACATCCAGATTTTCAATTTCAAACATGGCCTGGTGGAAATTGGGGTCGAATTTCTTGCCTTCCGCCTCGACCGGCTCGATTTTATGCTTGCCAAAAGTGCTGATGAGTTCCGCTTCGGTCATTTCAACGCCGGTCAGCAGTGTTTTAACAGCTTCATCTTCGCGGGCTTCTTGAGGAACACTATCCAGTGCGCGGCGCAGATTGTCAGAAATGCTCAGGACATCGCGGGCAAATTTTGTGATGGCATAGTTATGGGCATCTTCTTTTTCTTTTTCAGACCGCCGCCGCATATTCTCTGTCTCTGCCATCGAGCGTAGCAGTTTTTCTTTTAAAGACGCTATTTCAGCCGCTTGCTCGTCCTCAACGGACACAAGCTCAGGCTCTTGCATTGCCTCGTCACTGAGAATATCCAATGTCGCTTCATCCAGAGCGGCCTGTTCTATTGCCTCAGTGGCTTCCGCGTCTTGTTGCGCCTCTTCCGGCATCTCGTTGTTATTCTGAGATTTCGGGTTTGAATCACTCATCTGTTTTTATCCTGTTTACACATGGGCCTAATCCAGTAATCGTCCAATTACCTTTGCCGTATAGTCGACCATCGGGATGATTTTGGCGTAATTCAGACGGGTAGGTCCGATTACACCGACAACGCCAACGACCTGACTACGGCTGTTCTGATAGGGAGAAATAATCATTGATGTGCCGGAAAGCGAGAAAAGATTGTTCTCTGCTCCGATAAAAATGCGCACACCATCGCCTCCTTCAGCCAATTCCAACAATTTAATCCGTTCTTTGCCGGCTTCAAGAGTATCGAAAAGCTGTTTTATTTTTTCCAACTCTTCCAGAGCATGAACGTCCTGTAAAAGATTGGAATGCCCGCGAACAATCAGCGTTTCCTTGCCGCCCCAACTGGCAATACCGGATTCGACGACCTTCTGGGTCAGTTCATCCAGCTGGGCCTGATGGCTTGCCAGTTCATTGCTGATTTCCAGTTTGACTTCACTTAAGGTTTTGCCCATCAAGCGGGCATTCATATAGTTACTGGCTTCCTGAAGAGCAGAAACAGAGAGGCCCGGAGGCAGTTCAATCGTCCGATTCTCCACCAGGCCGTCCGCCGTCACAATAATAACAAGGGCTTTATCAACGCCTAACCTGACAAATTCGATCTGTTTAACCGGGCTGTCGCTTTTCGGCGCCATCACCAGGCCAGCGCAATTGGACAAGCCCGACAGCATGCTGGTCGCGTCGGTGAGAACTTCTTCGATATTCTTGCCGTCAACCGCACATCGGGCCTTGATATCCGCCCGCTCGGCATCTGTCAGATTACCAACTTCTAGAAGGCCGTCGACAAAGAGTTGCATTCCCGCCTGTGTCGGCAAGCGTCCCGCCGAGATGTGGGGGGAGTAGAGCAGTCCGGCATCGACAAGGTCCGCCATAACATTACGGATGGAGGCCGGAGACAAATCAAGCGAGCCAAGGCGAGATAATGTGCGGGAGCCGACCGGCTCGCCAGTTTGCACATAGGTTTCCACGATAATGCGGAAAATCTCGCGGCTACGCTCGTTTAGTTCCTGTATCATGACAGCTTTCACAAAGGATGATGACTTATCCTGATCGATGTTTCAGAGGATCTGTACTTAACCTGAAATGTAGTGATGCCAGAGCCTTGCGTCAATCTGGCCGAGAGAGTACAAGAGTTGCATTTTTAAACCGATTTGATGCCGAGGAATTGAAATGCGCCCATCAGGTAGACAACCCGACCAGCTCAGAACTGTTGTTCTGGAACCCGGCTATGCCATGAACGCGGAAGGGTCCTGCTTTATCAAAGCAGGCAACACGCACGTGTTGTGTACTGCCAGTATCGAAGAGAGAGTCCCTCCTTTTCTGCGCAACACCGGCAAAGGTTGGGTCACGGCGGAATATGGTATGCTGCCGCGCTCTACAGGCTCACGGATGGGGCGGGAAGCTGCTCGGGGAAAGCAACAGGGTCGTACGGTTGAAATTCAGCGCCTGATCGGACGCTCATTGCGGGCTGTTGTTGATATGGAAGGGTTCGGCGAACGTCAGATCACTGTTGACTGTGATGTGATCCAGGCAGATGGCGGAACCCGTACAGCCTCTATCACAGGGGCTTATGTCGCGCTTTATCAAGCCTTTGAAAAACTGGTAGAAGCCGGAAAAATCCTTGAAGTTCCCATGAAAAGCCAGGTCGCGGCTGTCTCTTGTGGTATTTACAAAGGAACGCCGGTTCTGGACCTGGATTATCCAGAAGACAGCAATGCGCAGGCCGATGCGAATTTTGTTCTGACATCTGACGGTAAGATTATTGAAATCCAGGGTACTGCTGAGGAAGATCCATTTACCGAAGCACAATTTACGTCCTTGTTCAGCCTTGCTAAAGGCGGTGTTCAGGACCTTTGTCATCTTCAACGTGAAGCTTTGGGGCTGTAATGTCATACCGCTCGTTCTCCGGCAAGAAGTTGATTGTTGCCAGCCATAATATGGGAAAGGTTCGGGAAATCCGGAACCTTCTTGAGGAATATGGTGTGGAGCCGGTTTCAGCCGGGGAGCTGGGCTTGCCTGAGCCCGTTGAAGATGGGGATACCTTTATCGCCAATGCTGAAATCAAATCCCTGGCGGCGGCACTGGAGTCCGGTGAGATTGCCTTGAGTGACGATTCCGGGTTTGCCGTGGAGGCTCTAAACGGGGATCCAGGGATTTATTCGGCACGGTGGGCGGGACCCTCAAAAGATTTCTCTGTCGCGATGGCCGCCGTAAAGAAAAAGCTCGATGACAATGGGGCATTTGCCTCTGGAAATCTGAAAGCTTCTTTTTTCTGTGCGCTTTCCCTGGCATGGCCTGATGGTCATACGGAAACATTTGAAGGTCGGGTCGATGGCGCCTTTACCTGGCCACCGCGCGGTGAAAACGGGTTTGGGTATGACCCGGTTTTTACGCCAAATGGTAAAGATCTGACTTTCGCGGAAATGAAAGCAGAGGACAAACTGGCCATCAATCACCGCTCTGATGCTTTTCGTCAGTTGATCGATGCCTGCTTTAAAGCAAAATAACGTCCCGGAGCCTGGTTTCGGCCTTTATTTCCACTGGCCCTTCTGCCGGAAAAAATGTCCGTATTGCGATTTTAACAGTCATGTCAGGGCAGAAGTTGATCAGGAGGTATGGGTCTCCGCTTTGTTGGCTGAGCTGAAATGGTTTGCCGAACGCTGCGATAAGCAGCCGATTACCAGTATCTTTTTTGGCGGTGGCACCCCATCCCTGATGAAACCTGCAACCGTTGCCCGGCTGATAGAAGGGGCGGGGTCGCTCTTCTCATTCTCCAAGAGTCTTGAAATTTCACTGGAAGCCAATCCTACATCCTCGGAAGCGGCTTCTTTTGCCGGTTATCAAGCAGCCGGTGTCAATCGTTTGTCTCTGGGAGTGCAATCGCTTCGCAATGAGGCGCTCAGATTTTTGGGACGGGAGCATTCTGTGTTGGAGGCACGCGCTGCTATCGAACTGGCGCGATCCCTGTTTCCCAATATTTCCTTTGACCTTATTTATGCACTGCCGGAGCAGACGCTTTCCGATTGGGAGGCGGACTTGAAAGAGGCGCTTGATTTGGCGGGTGATCATCTTTCTCTTTACCAACTGACAATTGAGCCCAATACAGGTTTTGCAGGCTCTTACAGGCGCGGAGAATTCTCACTTCCGCCGGACGAGCACGCAGAAGATATGTTCGCCCTCACTCAGGATATTTGCGGAGCGGCAGGCTTGCCTGCCTACGAGATTTCAAATCATGCAAGACCGGGTTTCGAATGTCGGCATAATCTTACTTATTGGCGATATGGATCTTATCTTGGGATAGGGCCAGGTGCTCATGGGCGGGTTCTTATCGGAGGAGAGCGTCATGCTTTTCAACAGCATAAACGACCGGAAATCTGGCTGGATGCTGTGCAAAAGAGCCAGCACGGAACTGAGGCGCAGTCGGAGATAGACAGTGCTGAAGAGAAGATGGAAGAAGTTCTGTTAATGGGACTTAGGCTGAAGGAAGGTGTTTGGTTTGAGAATTTTGCAGCGGCTGTTGGAAAACCGTTTGAGGATTGTGTTTCGGCGGGCCAGCTGCGCCGTCTTCAGGAGGCCGGTTTCCTGAAGAGGACGAAGACTTTTTTACAGGCTACTGACAAAGGCCGTTTCGTGCTCAATAGCGTCCTGGCCGAGCTTGTCAGTTAATCAGAAGATCGAAGGAAAGTGGCGCTTCTTCGAGGAGTTCAAGATCCTGCTGTCCAACCTGCATGACGGCCAGTCCGCGTTCTGCAACACCGGAACTTGGAAAACGGAAGACACCGTTATAGCCTGAAAAACCTTCCCGGCTTTCCAGAACAGACCGACTGAACTTATCCTCCCGAGCTTCCAGCGCGAGAAGCCCAGAGAGGGCCGTTGCATCATAGGCAAGGCTCGCAATGCGCGGCGGAACATAATTATACAATGCGTTGAACCGACCCTGGAACTGTCGTGTTTTTTCAGGGCCGGGGGCGGCAAACCAGCCCCCGGCAAGAGAAGGCTCCGTGGTCAGTCTTTTGTCTGCCCACAAACCGGTGCCGATAAACTGAACTTCCGTTGGATCGATGTCATAATAGGAAAGAAGCGGTGCCAGTTCTCTGAGGCGCTGCCCTCCTTCTGGAATAATCAGGGCGTCGAAGGAGACTTTCCCCAATGTATCTTGTTTTGAGAGCCTTCTGAGCTTAGCTTTTGAAGCGGCATCTGTCTTGCCTTTAAGGCCTTTGATCGTTTGCTTTAACTGCCAGCGGCGGGCATCGTAATTGGCGATTTCCTTTGCGATTTTCTGGAGTTCTTCCGATCCTGGTTGTAAGCTGGCGGGATATCGCATGACTTTATCAAGTGTCAATCCAAGACGACTGGTGGCTTGTGTTACATCATTGACGACTGTCTCACCGTAAGGGGTCTGAGGTGCCAGAACGGCGAAACGAGACAGTCCCTGCCGATAGGAATATTCCATAATGCGGTCAATTTGCTGACTGGCGGTCATGCCCATCAGATAGACGCCATCACCGGCCACCGATGTATCGGTTGAGAAGGCCAGAATATTGACGTTATTAGCGGCAGCAACCGGGCGGACGGCTTCCACAGACGCTGAAAAAAGAGGCCCCAGAATGATCTCGGCGCCCTCTCCGGTGGCAGTCAGGGCCGCTTGGCCGGCACCCTCTGGTGTGCCTTGGGTGTCATAAGGAAGAAGATGCAGGCGCTTGTTGCCATGGTCGAAGAGTGCCATATAGGCCGCCCGAAGGAGGTCATTGCCTATTCTGGAATGTTGGCCGGTGAGCGGGAGCAGAATGGCAATCTTGATGGCTTCCTCGTCTTCAGTGAAATCAGGTGGGCGAAGACTGAAACCCGGTTGAGTTTGCGCAGAGGGCGGGTTTTTTTCGAGGCGCTTTTCAGCAAGAAGTTTCTCCGCCTGTTCGATTTCTGCGCTGCGGGCTTCTGAGGAAGCGGGTGTTTCAGGCGGCGTTTCTGTGGTAACTTTTTGAGAACTTTGTGTGCCGGGCGTATTTTGCGCACTGGTTCCGCCAAGACCAATCGTCTGGCAGGCACCCAGCAAAGACAAGGCAAAAAAGCTTCCGATCACGGAAGTCAGTTTCCTTTTTTCAAGGACGTTGCGGGTGAGTATCGTAATGGCCTTCACTGATATTGCTCCTGCTCAGTGTCAAAAAACGCGCCGAGTACGCAGGGTAACTGTAAAATGCGGTACTGGTAAGCGGCAAGCAAATAGTTAGCGACAAGGTCTAATGAAACAATTAAGTGAGGCGATAATTTGACGAAATTATCCCAAAATGCTCGAAAACGCAGACGACAATATGCTCAGGCACGGGGGAAATGGGCAGAAATACTGGCAACTTTTTCCCTTCGGCTCAAGGGCTATCATATTGTGGCACGAGGCTATCGGCGCCCGGTTGGTGAGGTGGATATCATCGCGCGCAAAGGGAGTATTCTCGTTGCTGCCGAAGTAAAACAGCGCCCGACCCTTGAGGCAGCGTTGAGTGCCATTCATCCGAAACAAAGGCGGCGTATTTCCAGAGCTATGGAAGCCTTTATTGCCTCTCATCCCGATGTCGAAAATCTCGATGTCCGTTTTGATCTTCTCCTCGTAACCTCTTTCTTTAAAATACCGGTTCATATACAAAATGCCTGGTAGACAAGGCGGTTCATGTTGACGCTTTATCCAGTTCTTCAATCAGGATATAGTCAGGAAAAAAGTTGGGGCGTTTCGTATGAAGAGTTTGACGGTGGCGGTTGCAAGCTTGGCAATGTTGGGCCTGGTGGGAGGATGTACGCCGGTTGGCCTGGCTGTTGGCGGGGCTGCAACAGCAGGTGTTGTGGTCGCAGAAGAACGATCCGTTGGGGATGCCGTTGAAGATGCGGGTATCAAACTGAAGATCCTGGATGCTCTTCTGCAAAATGACGAAGGCCTCTTTTCAGATGTTTCCACCTCCGTGATTGAGGGGCGCGTTCTGGTTACGGGAGAAGTTGAAAAGCCGGAAGACAGAGTAACAGCAGCTGATCTGATCTGGTCAGTAAAAGGTGTAAAAACTGTTTTGAACGAGTTGCAGGTCAGCAACAAGGAAACGCTTTCTTCTACCGCTGGGGATAGCTGGATCACTACAAAGCTGAAAACACGTTTGCTGCAGGACCTGGACGTCAAACATGTGAATTATGCAATCGATACAGTAAACCGGGTGGTTTATCTGTTTGGAATTGCGCAGGATCAGGCTGAACTTGAGCGGGTCTATTTACATGCGCGGGATATATCGGGCGTTCGAAAAATTATCAATCATGTTGTCTTGAAAGAGAGCCGGACAACGAATTAGCCCCAACCTCTTGCATCCCTCCCTCCCCGCAATACATGGAAGAGGGGCCAAAACAGAATAACAGGAAAAACCCATGAGCCTTACCGTTGCCATCCAGATGGATCCGATTGAAGATGTTGATATTGACGGCGATAGCACCTTTGTTCTGGCGCTGGAAGCGCAGGAGCGTGGTAATAGCCTCTATCACTACGGCCCGGCAGATCTATCCTATGTCGATGGAAAAGTGATTGCCAATGCCCGGCCATTGCAGGTTCGGCGCGAGAAGGGAAATCACTTCACAATGGGCGATGCGGAACGGATTGAACTGGCTGCGACCGATGTCGTATTGATGCGGCAGGATCCTCCGTTTGACATGTCTTATATCACCGCGACCCATCTGCTGGAGCGGATTCACCCTGAGACATTGGTGGTCAATGATCCGGCCAGTGTTCGCAACGCGCCGGAGAAGATTTTTGTTACCCAGTTTGATGGCGTTTTACCACCGACGCTGATTTCGTCGGATCTTCGGGAAATTAAGGCCTTTCGGGAAGAATATAAAGACATCATCGTCAAGCCGTTATACGGCAATGGCGGTGCTGGCGTGTTTCATCTGAAGCCTGAAGATGAAAATCTGACCGTGGTGCATGAGATGTTTACCGAATTTTATCGCGAGCCAATGATTGTGCAGAAATACCTGCCAGAAGTTCGCGAGGGGGATAAACGCATTATTCTTGTCGATGGCCAGCCGGTTGGTGCGATCAATCGCGTGCCGCAAGCCGGCGAGAGCCGTTCCAACATGCATGTAGGCGGAACGGCCTTGCAGTCCAGTCTGACATCACGAGAGCAGGAGCTTTGTGAAATTATTGGTCCTTCGCTAAAAGAGCAGGGACAGATTTTTGTGGGCATTGACGTGATCGGCGATTATCTCACCGAAATCAACGTGACCTCCCCCACCGGCTTGCAAGAAATCAACCGCTATGATGGCGTGAAACTGGAAGCCAATCTGTGGGATTGTATTGAAAGCAAATTAGAGTGAGACCGGAAAAAGCATATAAATATAAGACCAATGATGACTATAAGGAAGTTGCGGGTGATTTTGGATATTTTCTCGTGATTTCAGCAACAATTATCTTGAAGAATTGAATTGGAATCTGCTTACAATTAAGGGATCATAACAAGTGAACGACCAGCAAAATGATTTTTCCTCTATGAAATTCAAGAGAGTTGATTGGCGACACTATGTCTCTACAAATGACCCAAGCATCCATATTCGTTTTAAGGGGCCGGGGTATGAGGGTGATTATTACGGAGTGCTTATCTGGGGAGATTTGAAAATCGGATTTTCTAACTGGGGACAACACAGCACGATGGCAAGTGAGAAAGTTGATGGTGTAAGTTGTTTTCAGCTGGGGGAATTGGGTTGTAGAGTCGAAGAGAGACGGCATGGTCATGATGTGAGGGCTGGCAGTTATAGGTTTTCAAATTGGAAACAAGTAGAAGATGCAATTGATTTAATTCGATCTTATTTCAGAAGTGTGGGGGAGGACGAATCTGAGCGTTTGGATAGACCTTGCCCTCAAGGGTTGACCATTAGTCAGCACTTGAAAGTACATGTAAAGAGTGTATGGAATAACAACGAGTATGTAGCCAATGACTGAAGAGTCAGGGAATGCTTTGATTAAAATTTCTCGCAACTTCATTAGTTTCTTCAAGAGTCTCAAATCTTGCAGAGTTGGTGTCTCTTTCGTGATGGTCAATTAGTAGGAGTGAATAATTGTGTCACGTAACTTAGAAATCAATCTTTAGGATTGTATTGAAGAAAAGCTGAAGTAAAGCCTTAACCCATATTATTCCAATTTCTCCAATGCCTGAAGCAGGATAGATTTTAATTCCTGGCGTTGTGTTTCTGGTAACGATCGACTGAGCAGGTCTTTATCTCCCTCAATAACAGCGGCCATGGCATGTTCGATAAGGATTGCCCCTGCAGGCGTTATTTTGACGAGGCGGCTTCTGCGGTCGCTGTCTGACGAAATTCGTTCTATCAACCCTTTCTCCTCCAGTGTTTTCAACACTTTTGTCATGCCGCCTGAGGTTATCAGAATTGTATTGTAAAGATCGGTCGGAGTGAGTGGTCGAGGATGAGGCATCGCTCGCAACGTTGTCAAAACTTCGAAGGAGGCTTGGCTGAGATCATAACTCGCCATAATTTTTTTCCCATGCTCCGCAAGGATATCATTAAGGCGAATGATTCACAGAACAGCTTCGGTTTCCGGGCTGAGCGCTTCAGGCCAGTTATCTTGCATCCGCTTCAGTAACGCGGATAGTGAAATTTTCTCGCTCATTCGAAACTCTGTCTTTCATGGTTTGATTTTAGAATATCGATATCTTGGCAGAAAGACAGTTTGATTTATATCTTTCTAGAAAGATATATAGATGCGTACATTTTGGGATCGTATCCGCCACACGATTTTATTTGAATTAATCGCCGTGCTGAGCGTCGCGTTTGTTGGCGGCTGGATACTGGATCAGCCGATTGAGACGATGGGATTTCTCAGCGTCATCATGAGTATTTTAGCAATGAGCTGGAACTTCACTTAACAACTGGTTGTTCGATTTCTGGGATCGTCGATACAGAAACTTTGCCAAGCGGGGCCTTGGGTTGCGTGTTGTCCATGTCTGTCTGTTTGAGCTCGGTATGCTCATTGCGGGCGTTTTTATAATCATGTGGTGGTTGTCGATGTCGTTTATGGACGCCTTGTTTCTAGATATCGGGTTCGCTGTCTTTTTCCTTGTTTATGCATTTGCCTATAACTGGATCTATGATCTTGTCTTCCCCCGCAGAATACCCGCTTGATGGAAATTTAAATTTCCTAAAATAGTGAATTATCATTCTATATTTTCGTGCTATGATTGATTTTTGCGCAAGGTTGCGGGGGGATGAATGCAAGCACGGATTACGACCGTTGCGTTTCAGGGTCTGGAAGTTCGAACGGTCGCCGTTGAGGTTTTGATGGCGTCCGGGTTGCCTGCTTTTACGGTTGTGGGACTGCCAGACAAGTCTGTTGCGGAAAGTCGGGAGCGGGTTCGTGCGGCGCTTACATCCCTCGGGGTTGGGCTTCCTCCCAAACGTATAACTGTCAATCTTGCACCGGCTGACCTTCCCAAGGAAGGGGCACATTATGACTTGCCCATTGCCCTTGGAATTCTGACGGCAATGGGCATTCTGCCTGCTGATGAAATGGAACAGTATATTGTTCTGGGAGAGCTTTCGCTCGATGGCCGTTGTAATCCCGTATCCGGTGTTTTACCGGCGGCTGTCGAAGCCGTTGCACGGGACATGAATATCATTTGCCCACGGGCTTCTGGAACCGAAGCCACCTGGGCAGGAGATTTGGAAATCCTGGCGCCGGATACGCTCTTGGCGCTGATCAATCACTTTAAAGGAAGTCAGGTTCTCTCGGCTCCGGCAAAAGGCCAGCTGACAGAAAATGCCTCCTTCCTGAAACTGGAAGACATCAAGGGCCAGGAAACGGCGAAGCGAGCCTTGGAGGTTGCAGCGGCAGGTGGGCATAATCTGCTGATGAGCGGGCCTCCTGGCTCCGGCAAATCTATGCTGGCAGCGAGGCTCCCCGGTATTCTTCCGCCACTGGATGCGTCTGAGGCGCTGGAAGTCAGTATGATTTCCAGTATTTCCGGTGCCTTGAAAGAAGGCCAGCTTTCCAGATCCCGCCCGTTTAGAGATCCCCATCATTCCACATCCGTGGCGGCGATGGTCGGCGGCGGCCGGGGCGCTCAGCCGGGAGAAGTCTCGCTTGCCCATTTGGGTGTGCTGTTTCTGGATGAATTACCGGAATTTGGCCGTCAGGTCCTAGAATCACTGCGGCAACCCGTCGAGACAGGAAAAGCGGTTGTTGCGCGGGCCAATGCACATGTGTCTTATCCGGCCAGGGTGCAAATGGTTGCCGCTATGAATCCCTGCCGGTGCGGACACTTGGATGATGCGGAGCAGGCTTGCGCCCGTGCACCGAAATGCGCGTTGGAATACCGGTCGAAAATATCTGGCCCCATGTTGGATCGGATCGACCTTTTTGTTGATGTTCCCGCCGTGTCTGCTCTTGATCTCACATTGCCGACCCCGCGGGAGACATCGGAGATTGTCGCGGCGCGCGTCGCAAAAGCGCGGCAGATACAAAGAGATCGTTTTCGGGATATAGATCACCCTGTTCCCGTTCGCACCAATGCGGAGGCCGAGGGAGAGTTGCTCGAGAAAGTGGCCCCACTGGATGCTGCCGGGCAGGACTTACTGAAGGAGGCCGTGGGCCAGCTCAAACTGTCCGCGCGCGGGTATCATCGAATATTGAAAGTTGCCCGAACGCTGGCGGATATGGCCGCAAGCGAGACATTGCAACGGCCCCATGTTGCCGAGGCAATCGGTTATAGGCGGTCACTCGCCGGACGTGCCGGATAAGTGTGATGCCGTCGGATTTTATTGTTTGACGTCCAGTTTTTCAATATTGATCCGGGCAATTTCCCCGGCAGGGCTATGGGGCGAGATTTCCAGAACTTTCAGCCAGTCTTTGCGGGCGGCGTCAATATTACCTGCCAGCCGCTCCAATATACCTCGTTCAATCAGGGCATCGACCAGATCAGGTTGAAGGGAGAGGGCCAGCTGAATATCTTCCATAGCTCTTGAATTGTTGCCAAGCTGGCGCAAGGCGGCCCCTCTGAAAGCGAGGGCATCTGGCCGCGTTGGATCCAGCTGCAAGGCAAGATCCAGATCGTTGAAGGCTTCCTGATAATTTTCGGCCTTGGCCAGAATACGGCCCCTGTCGATCAGCAGCTCAATATTGCCAGGCTCCAGTTCCAGCGCGGCAGAGGCCACCGCATTTGCCCGCGAGTAATCCTCTGCAAGAAGCCAACTATTGGCGGCCTGGCTGAGAACAGGAATAACAAAATCGGAGCCGGCCTTCAGCATTTCATCGGCAAGTTTTTCAAGTCTGGGGGCAGCAATATGGTATTTTTTCATTTCGACGAGGGCCAGGGCCGCGCAATGCCTGGCCGGGAATCCACCTCCCTGATCCCGCCAACTCAAAGCGGATTCAAAAGCGAGCTCTGGCTCCCGCTTTGTGAGTTTGATACAGGCTTTATATTCTTCCGCAGCATTGACGCCAGCATTGACCAGACCGGATGTCATCATGGATATGGAAAGAATGAACCCTGCAATAAGGGCGGAGACTATGGATTTCATGGATGGCTTTTCATACGACTGCTTTATACTATCAGCCATATATAGGCAGATAGCGACGATTTCACCATTCTCTTTTATTGATTTTCGAAAATGACCGAAAAGGATTTTCTTTTTGGCGTAGGGTCTTTCGAATAGGATCATAATGCCATAAAACGGTCTCAATTCATTTCTACATGCGATTGGTAGAGACACCAAAAGGAAGGATATCCAATGAAGAAGTTCGTTCTTGCGACTGTAGCAGTGTTGATGCTGATCCCGGTCACGATGGCCAGTGCGGATAACGTCCAGAAGAACATGAATGACCAGATTATCCTCAATGTAACAAAGGAAGGCTGGGTCACGACGAAGTCTGCGCGTGTCTTCGTTAATTTTGACATCACCCAGCAGAAAGAAACAGCAGCGCAGCTGAAAAACCAGATTGTCGAATCCTTGCAGAAACTGGCGCCCGAGCCAACCTGGCATATTACTTCGTCCCGGGAGAGCAAGGATCGCACCGGCCTTAATCGCTGGTCTGTCACAGCAGAGGCAAGAGTTGCCGAAAATTCTATCTCGGGACTGTCGGATCGGGCCGAACAAGCCGGACGCCCAGGTTTTAAAATGCGAATCTCCCAAGTTGATTTTTCGCCTTCTCTTGCCGAAACAGAAAAACTGCGCGGGGAACTCAGGACAAAAATTTACGTTGAAGCCAAGGCTGAAGCAGATCGCCTGAACGCTGCAATTCCGGGCCGTTCCTATCGCGTCTGGATGGTGGATTTTGCTCAGAACAATGGCTATCGACGAGCCGCACCTGTGCAAATGATGGCCAAGTCAGCTCGCATGGAAATGGATTCAAGTGCTTCAGGCTATGGTTCTGAAAGTCAGGCAGCGGAACTGGCCGTTTCCCGTCGTCACAGCCTGTCTGCAACCGTGATCCTGACGTCAGATCCATCGGTTAAGAAATAAAGGCTGTAGGATGACCCCCAATCTGTTCTGCTTCGGATATGGTTTTACGGCCCGGGAAATTGCACGGCAACATTCGGATTGGACCGTCTGGGGAACCGCCCGATCCTTTTCGGCGGAAGCTGCCGAAGCATCAAATGCAACTCTGATGCAGTTCAGTGGCACAGATCCCGTACCGGGTTTTGACGCTCTTCGGGAGGATATTACGCATATCCTCCTGTCTGTTCCTCCGACAGAGGAAGGAGATCCGGTCCGCAAAATTATGGGAGATCTGCTATGTGATTTGCCGTCTCTAAAGTGGATCGGTTACCTGTCGACTACAGGGGTGTATGGCGACTTGAACGGCGGGATGGCGACAGAGGAGACACCTGTCCGTCCTTCCGGCATCCGCGGGCAACGGCGTGTTGAGGCAGAAGCCGCCTGGCAGCAACTGCACCGTGAGGGCGGGCTGCCGCTGCATATCTTCAGATTGCCGGGTATTTATGGACCTGGTCGGAACCAGATGGTCTCTCTGATGAACGGGAAAGCGCATCGCATAGTAAAGCCGGGACATGTTTTCTCCCGCATTCATGTGGAAGATCTGGCTCGAATTCTGGTGGCGTCCATGAAGAAGCCTGATCCGGGCCGGATATATAATGTTGCTGATGATATGCCAGCCCCGCCGCAGGACGTGGTTCAGTATGCTGCGGAGCTATTGGAACGAGAGCCGCCGCCGCTGCAGGATTTTGAAACGGCGGACTTGAGCCCGATGGCCAGGAGTTTTTATTCCGATAACAAAACCGTGAACAACGCAAGAATAAAGGCAGAACTTGGGATTTCTTTAATGTATCCTACATATAAGGATGGCCTTGATGCCTTGTCTCTGACCATTTGAGCGTGTAAGGATCTGTCTGTCTTCAAAAGAAGGCAGGTGAGTAGGATTAAGAAGATGCCAAGAGCAAAATGCTTTAATCAGGAAGACGCACTTCACAAAGCGATGCAGGCTTTCTGGACAAGGGGATATGAAGCAACCTCGATTCAGGATCTTGTTGACTGCATGGGCATTAACCGTGGCAGCCTTTATGACACATTCGGGGACAAGCACTCCCTGTTCCTCGCCGCTCTCGATCAGTATACGGACAGTTCTCTGGCACGAGGAAGTGTCCTAAGAAGAGATGGGAATGCCCGGGACATTCTGACAGAGTTTCTACATATGTTCATGTTTCGCAATCTGGAAGATCCGGAGCGCCGGGGCTGCTTCGTGACCAACACGGCGGTCGAGCGTTCGGCCCGCGATGAGGATTGTGCAACCCGTGTCCGTACTTATTTTTCGGAAATTGAAAAAGACCTTGAAAATCTGATCGAACGAGGTCAGAAATCCGGTGATATTCCAACAGATCGGGAGGCGGCAACGCTGGCTGCCTTCTTCATCGGTGTTATGCAGGGCATCCGGGTCGTTGCAAAAGTGAACCCTGAAGAGGCTTGTCTGCGCCCCCTTGTTGAAGTGGCGCTGGCCTCTCTGGACCGATAAGGTTGTGGATATTACACAGACCAACCCCGGTTTATGGGCGCTTCTTTTGTACGGAGCGATTTTTCTGAGCCTTGTTGCCATTCCCTGGACTGTCGGTGCCATCCGGCCTTTGATCTTACTCGTTGGTATTGGCGGCTTGGCAGCACTACTGGGCTTCGATCTTTTCGTCGGCGTTCAAAAAAAAGACTATGATCTGGCCGCAAATCTCATGTTGCTGACCTTGACCAAGGCTGTCTTCTTTTTTTTGGTTAGTTATGCCGCAGAAAAGCTATTCCGGGTTTTTTTCCGGCAATCGAAAGAGCAGAAAACTGATCAGGATTGGCAAGAAGAACAGCTCGCCAAATCCTTTGATCGGAACATGAGAGGCCTTAAAAATCCGGATCAGAAAAACAATAAATCCTAAATCAGATGCCCTGTTCAGCTCCCCGCACCCTGCATTGCATATTTAATGAGGGTAACGGCTTCCTCCGAATCCCATTCCGCCGGACCGATCAAGCGGCCAAAGACGTCTCCGTTTTTCTTCAAAATCAAGGTGGCCGGCAATCCAAAGACGCCGGCAGAGCGACCGGATTTGGTCGTCTTGTCATTGAACGCCTCCAAATGCTCAATCTTCAGCGCTTTGAGGAATTTTTTAACTTTCTCGATACCTTGAAGATCCTGGCTCAGGGCGAGAACCGTAAAATCGTCCGAGCCCATAGCGGCTTGCAAACGGTCAATTCCGGGCATTTCCTTGCGGCAGGGGGCACACCAGGTCGCCCAGAAATTTAACAGAACGGTTTTCCCCCGAAATTCTGACAGGGTTCGTGTTTTGCCGTCCCCATCAACAAATGCGAAATCCTGCAATTGCTGTTTTGAGTTGGCCAAAACGAAATTCTTCACTTCACCGATCAAAAGCTTTTGGGCGTTTTGGGAGAAAGCGGTTGATGTAACGGCCCCAAGGCTTGTAAATGTAAGCAGCACGAGAAGGGATAGTTTGATAAACTTTCTGGTGGTCATTTCAGATTAGGTCCAATTGTTAATAGAGAGCCCGAAACATGAGCGCGAATGAGCTTTGGGGTGGCAGGTTTGCCAAAGGTCCCGCCGAAATTATGGAACGTATCAATGCCTCCATTGATTTCGACAAACGACTTTATGCACAAGATATCGCCGGATCCATGGCCCACTCCACCATGTTAATGGAACAGAGTATTATAAGTAAGGCCGATGGCGTGAAAATTCAGGAGGGGTTGCAAACAATTCTTCGTGAAATAGAAGCCGGAAACTTCACGACTGATCCTGCACTCGAAGATATTCACATGCATATTGAGGCGCGCTTGCGCGCGTTGATCGGGGAGCCCGCTGGCCGTCTTCATACAGCCCGATCGAGAAATGATCAGGTGGCGACCGATATGCGTCTTTGGGTTCGCGATACCATGGATCACCTTGATGGGGAACTTAAGGATCTGCAAGCGGCTTTGTTGTCTCAAGCCGAAGCTGAAGCGGATACTGTCATGCCGGGCTTCACCCACCTACAAGCTGCGCAACCGGTGACTTTTGGCCATCATATGCTGGCTTATGTTGAAATGATTGGTCGCGACCGATCTCGCCTTAAAGATGCCAGGGCCCGGCTAAACGAATGTCCTTTAGGCTCGGCTGCGCTTGCCGGAACGTCTTTCCCGATTGATCGGGAAATGACGGCAAAAGCCCTTGGGTTTGACCGACCAACCGCCAATTCTCTGGACGGTGTAGCGGATCGGGATTTTGCGTTGGAATATCTGAGCTTTGCCTCTATCTGTTCCATGCATTTGTCGCGCCTGGCCGAAGAAATCGTGATTTGGTCGAGCGCCCAGTTCCGTTTCGTCGAGTGTTCTGACAGCTTTTCAACGGGCTCTTCGATTATGCCGCAAAAGAAAAATCCGGATGCGGCAGAATTGATTCGCGGTAAGGCCGGGCGGAGTGCAGGGGCGTTTAATACTCTTCTCATGATGATGAAAGGGTTGCCCATGACCTACGGCAAGGATATGCAGGAAGATAAGGAACCGGTCTTCGATGCCACTGACAATCTGCAGCTTTGCATTGCCGCGATGAGCGGAATGATCCGTGACTTGACTGTGAACGGGGATGTCATGAAAGCCGCATCAGGGGCGGGCTTCACGACGGCGACAGATTTGGCTGACTGGCTGGTTCGTAGGCTCGATATGCCGTTCAGAAATGCCCATCATGTGACCGGCGCTCTTGTCAAATTGGCAGAAGATAATAAGTGTGGGCTTGAGGACCTGACGCTGGATCAGATGCAAACAGTGGAAGCCTCCATAACAGATGAAGTTTTTGAGGTTCTTGGGGTGGACAATTCAGTTGCCAGCCGTGTGAGCTATGGCGGCACAGCACCGTCAGGTGTCAGAAATCAAGTGGCGCGCTGGAAAGTGGCCTTAAGCGGAGAATGATCATGAAAAAACTGTTCCTGACCGCGATTGCCGTGGTTTTTCTCGCAGGCTCTTTGTCAGCATGCGGCAAGAAGGGCTCTCCGAAATACAAGGCGTTTAATCCAGATCAGACCATCAGTGCCGACGCTGTATAACCGGGTATAGAGTATGGATCATTTTGAATATCGAAACGGCGAACTCTATGCAGAGGATTTGCCGATCGCCCGGATTGCTGAAGAAGTGGGGACACCGTTCTACTGCTATTCTACAGCGACGCTGGAGCGGCATTACAAGGTCTTTTCAGGCGCTTTCGATGGCGTGAACTCGCTGGTTTGTTATGCGGTCAAAGCCAATTCCAACCTGGCGGTGATCAAGACACTGGCCAAGCTTGGTGCAGGGGCTGATGTGGTCTCTGAAGGAGAGCTGCGCCGAGCTTTGGCGGCAGGAATTCCGGCTTCGCGCATTGTTTTCTCGGGTGTTGGCAAGAAACCGCATGAGATGGCACTGGCATTGGAAGTCGGGATCCATCAGTTCAATGTTGAATCGGAGCCGGAAGTCCAGGTGTTGTCAGAGGTTGCTTCAAATCTCGGCAAGACCGCTAAAATCGCGTTCCGGGTTAATCCGGATGTGGATGCTAAAACCCATGCCAAGATCTCGACCGGGAAAGCTGAAAATAAATTTGGTGTCCCCTGGCAGGATGTGTCCCGTATTTATGCGGAGGCCGCCAAATTGCCCGGGATTGAGATTGCCGGAGTTGATGTTCATATCGGATCTCAGCTTACGGATCTGGAGCCCTTTGGCAATGCCTTTGACCGGGTAAGGGAGCTGGTTCAGAAGTTGCGTATTGAAGGGCATGATATTACCCGAGTTGACCTCGGCGGTGGCTTGGGTATTCCGTATGATGGTACCGTTCCGCCAAGCCCGACATCCTATGCAACAGTGGCGCTTAACAGCATTGGAAATCTGGGCTGCCAGTTGATCTTTGAGCCGGGACGCTTAATTGTAGGGAATGCAGGTATTCTTGTCTCCGAAGTGATTTATGTGAAGCAAGGTGCAGAGCGGAAATTCATTATTCTGGATGCAGCCATGAACGATCTGATCCGTCCTGCGATGTATGAAGGGTATCATCATATCGACCCCGTTAAGGAGCCTGCGGATGACGCGGCGCGGGAGCGCGTTGATGTGGTGGGTCCTGTCTGTGAAACCGGTGATACTTTCGCCCGGGAAAGAGAACTGCCAGAGGTTAATCCCAAGGATCTTGTGGCGTTCAGGAGTGCAGGTGCTTATGGCGCCGTGATGGCGTCGACATACAATACTCGGCCTCTCGTCCCAGAAGTTCTGGTGAGCGGGGATCAATATGCAGTGATCCGGGAACGTCCGTCCTTGGAGGCATTGCTGGAACTTGATAAGGTACCAACCTGGCTGGAGACTGATTAAGGGCTTTGTCTTGATGTTCTTAATCTCAGATCATGAGGATGGATGGAGCAAAAGCAGGACAGATTTGAAACACGGTTAAAACGGCAACTTCGGCTGGCGAAGGTTTCTCTTGTTCTGGAGAGACTGTGGGTTTCATCTCGTTTGTTTTTCTGCACTCTCCTGTTTTTCTTTGCGCTCAGTTATGCCGGGCTCTGGGAAACGGTGCCGGGCATCCTTCATGCGGCGGGGCTCGTCGGATTTTTGGGCCTCGCGATATACGGATATTACCGCCTCTGGCGCACCTTCATCTGGCCGGAGGAGGCAGATGTTCGGGCCTTTGCAGAAAAGAAGAACAATCTCTCGCATCGTCCCTTGCGATCTTTGGATGACAGACCCGCATTTGGGGAGGAACCCAATGCTTTCAGTCAACAGGTGTGGCATGTCCATAAACGGCGGGTTAAAGATCAGCTGAAGAAACTCTCTGTACCCTTTCCTCGTTTCGGATTGGGAGAGGGGGATCGATATGCTTTGCGGTCAGGCGCTATTCTGCTGTTGTTTGTCGGGTTGGTTATGGCGGGAGAAAACCGCACAGAGCGACTAACTTCCGCCTTTACGCCGGATCTGAGATCCAGCAAGGCTGTCCTTGAGGTGGATGTGTGGGTGACACCGCCCGACTATACCCGCCAAGCGCCCTTGCTTCTGGTGCGTCAGAAAGTGAGTAGGAAATCAGATCCGGTTGCAGAAGTAGAAGTGCCGGCAGGCAGTCAATTGATTGCCCGGGTTTCAGGGGGGGATGATGAGGTGCCTGTTCTGAAATTTGCTGGGAACGAACAGGCGTTTCAAAATGTTGACGGTTTGGATTTCGAACTGCAAATGCAGCTCAACGAGAGTGGCAATCTGGCCATTGAAAAAGAGGGCGAGCCTTTGGGGCACTGGCCCATCCGGATTGTAGAAGATCTAAAGCCCGTTGTAAAACTGCTATCTTTGCCAGAAATTACAGAGCGACTGGCTTTTCGGCTTCATTACTCTGCCTATGATGATTATGGCCTGGACAGTCTGACCGGAGCTATAAGGCGAAACGGAGATGACCGTAAGCTGGATCTGAAGCTTCCCCTGCAGGCGGGGAGCTCGGAATTTGACAGTAAAAGCTATCATGATTTAACAGCCCACCCCTGGGCGGGCTTCATGGTTGATCTTCAGATAATCGCCAAGGATGTTGCGGGTCAGCCTGGTCAATCCTCTCCCGTCTCCTTTGTTTTGCCGGAGCGAAATTTCAGTCATCCTATTGCCAGAGCTTTGATTGAGCTTCGAAAAAAACTCGTTGAGAATCCGGTTCAGAACAAGCGCGAGGTAGTGATTGCCTTGTCTGCGATCAGTCAGTTGCATGACAGTCTGAATAATGATTTTACGACGATGATGTTGCTGTCAGCCGCGAGAGGAACGCTTGCATATGGGCGAGATCAGCAGTCTGTTGATGAGGTTATCGACACCTTATGGGACGTCGCCTTGCGCCTTGAAAACGGGGATTTAAGTGCTGCTGAGATTGCCCTTCGCGACGCCGAACGGGCGTTGATGGAAGCGCTGAACAGTGATGCCAGCGATGCCGAGATCAAGCGACTGGTTGAAGAATTGAAGTCAGCAATGAATGATTTTCTTGATGCGCTTGCTAAATCCCAGGAAAATGCCGGGGATCAACAAATGCAACCCTCGGCCAATAACCGACAAATAGACCAGCAGGATTTACAGAATTTGCTGGATCGGGTGGATCAGTTTGCCCGATTTGGTGCCCGGGATGCTGCGCGGGAGCTTCTCAGCGAATTGCAGGATATTCTGGAGAATTTGCGCACTGCCCGTGCTATGCCCCCCTCTGCGGCGCAGCAACAAGGGCAGCAGATGCTCAACCAGCTTGGGGAGATGATGCGCCGCCAGCAGAGCCTGCTGGATGAGACTTTCCGGCGATCACAATCGGAGGATCGTTCTGGACAACAGCAGGAGGGCCAAAATCAGGAGGGGTCGCAAGCAGGGCGGGGGAAGTCTTCATTGTCCGATATGGGGCGGCGGCAGGAAGCCCTTCGGCAGATGCTGGGTGAGATGATGGGAGAGCTGGGCTTGAACGGTGAAATTCCCGCCCCCTTTGGCAAAGCAGAACGATCCATGAATTCAGCCCGCCAAGGGCTGGAGCGCGGCGATGGTAACGGCGCCATGGGCGCGCAAGGGGAAGCCCTTGAACAGTTACGTCAGGCGGCGGAAGGTTTGGCCCAGCAGATGCAGCAACAGGGCCAAGGGGGGCAGGTTGCGGGGCCGGGTCAACAGGGGCAAGGAACAGATCCCCTGGGGCGGCCTTGGAGGAATGGCGGAAGCCTGAGCAGCGACGGCCGGCCAGTGAATATTGACGGGAATGCTCTTTCTCGCGCCCGCGCCATTCAGGAAGAATTACGCCGCCGTCTGTCAGATCCTTCCCGGGATAGTCTGGAGCTGGAATATCTCAAGCGGTTAATAGAGCGCTTCCGTTAAAGCTTGCTTGTCATCAAGGGTTGTTTTCCGTACATCTTGACCTGAATATTTTAGGAACGGAATCCGATGGTAGTTGATCATCCCTTTGCGGTTTATGTGCGTGCGCTGGGCAAAGGCCCGAATATGTGGCGCGACCTTTCTTTTGAGGAAGCCAAGGATGCGATGTCGATGATCCTGACAAAGCAGGTTGATCCTTTGCAATTGGGGGCCTTTCTTCTGTTACTGCGCCGAAAAGGTGAAACGGGTGAAGAATTTGCCGGGATGGTTGCTGCCGCGCGTGATCAGTTTTCGGAAAATAAACTGCCCGAAGAGAGGGGTGCCGATTTTGACTGGCCGTCTTATGCCGATCGTCACCGTCAGCAACCCTGGTTTATTCTCGCGGCTCTTCTTCTGGCAGGTCAGGGATATAAAATTCTGATGCACGGCATTGAGGGATATTCAGAAGGATTAGCCCCGACTCGCCCGGGACTGGCTGTTTTTGGTATTCCGGAGGCCTCTTCGCTTGCAGATGCGCGGCTCAGACTGCGAGAAACTTCGCTGGTTTATATTGGACTTGAGAAATTCTGTCCGGCGCTTCAGGATCTTTTTGAATTGCGCCCACTCCTCGGGGTTCGCACGGCTGTCAATACTTTCGGCCGGGACCTAAATCCGCTACAGGCGCCGTATCAGATGCAAGGTGTTTTCCATCCTCCCTATAAAGCCACACATCTGGAGACAGCGCGGCATTTAAGCCAGGAAAACGCAATGATTTTCAAAGGCGGCGGCGGGGAGGTGATGCGGAACCCCATGAAACCTGCGCGGGTTGATGCTTTGATCGCTGGTGAAAGTTGCGAGGTCGAATGGCCTGCTTTGACCAACGCAACCTACAAGTGGCGGGAGGAAGATCTTGCCCCCACCCAGCTTCTTAAAATGTGGCAGGGAAAAATCGATCTTCCGGTGCCGGAGCTTGCGATCATCGGGACGCTGTCAGTCGCTTTGAAGTTGACCGATCCTGAGGCTTCGCCGCCCTCGCTTGACGAACGGGCAAAAGACATCTGGCACAGCCGTGACAAGGCGTGTTTTAACTGACCTTGCGGTGGAATTGATAGTCGGTTTCCGACGAAAGAGCTGGCTGGAATTTATAACCGGCACTGGTAAAATCCTTGATCCCTTCGGGCGTATCAATACGGTTCTGGCTGATATAGCGGGCCATCATGCCGCGGGCGCGCTTGGCCGGAAAACCGATGACCTTTGCAACACCATCTTTCACCTCCTTGAAAACCGGCGTGATAACCGGAATGGTTAGGGCTGATTTTTTGACGGCCTTGAAATATTCGTTGGAGGCTACATTAATCAGGGTTGGATTGCTGTGTGACGAGAGTTCTGTATTGAGGGCGTCTGCCAGCTTTGTACCCCAGAAATCATAGAGAGTGCCGCCACGTGGATTGCTCAGGCGGGTTCCCATTTCCAACCGGTAAGGCTGAATAAGGTCGAGAGGTCTCACCAAGCCATATAACCCCGACAGGATGCGAACGTGATCCTGTGCATAGGCAAGCTCTTCCTTGCTGAGGGAAGGGGCATCGAACCCCGCGTAGGTATCTCCGTTGAAAGCAAAAGCGGCCTGCTTGGCATTTTCTTCTGTGAAAGGAAACGACATGGCCTGAAAGCGCTGGTAGTTGAGCTGACCCAAATCATCACTGATTTTCATCAGGCGCTTGAGATCATCAGCCTTCAGCTTGCGCGCTGTTTTCAGCAAATCTTCTGTATCTTTGCGAAAGATTAAATCGCTGTGATCAGAGGGGGCATTGGTGCGGTCAAAATCAAGTTTTTTGGCAGGGGAAATAACGGCGAGCATAAAGGAGACCCAACATTAAAAAGACGACAGAAGATAGTAGCTACGATGCATCAAGACTATATCATCAATTGGGAGCATACCACCAGACATCAAGGGTGGTTCCCCAAAAAGAAGGCTGATCTGGCAGGTGGATGGCATTGCCATGGGCAAGCCATTGGTCATTCACATGATGCAGGGGAATACCAAACTGACCCCAGATCAGGGCCCGATCAAGCGCCCGGGTTGCGGTCACCAGGTCTGACCGGGTTTTGGCGTTGCGGATCAGACCGATAAGATGGTCGACAGATTTCAAACGAATGCCGGGATAATTTCGGGTGCCAGGGGTCTCTGCTGCGGATCGACTCCAGTAAAAATCCTGCTCGTTTCCGGGAGAGAGACTCTGGTCCCAAAGGGCGATCATCATGTCATAATCATACTCTGTAATTCTGTTCTGGTATCCGGCGCTGTCCATCAGGCGGGGGGTGAGGGTAATGCCCAACCGCGCGAGTATTCTTTGATAGGAAGATAAGAGCCGGATTTCCTTTTGCGATTTCACGAGAACTTCGAGGGTGAGAGGCTGATCTGTTGCCGGGTCGATGACTTTGCCGTCTTTTAAAACCCATCCGGCTTCCTCGAGCAGCTTTTTGGCCGCCCGTAATTGCCGCCTGTCCCGCCCACTACCATCGCTGACAGGTAATGAATAGATTTCCGTGAAGGCTTTGGCGGGCAGTTCGTCCTTGAAAGGTGTGAGCAGGGCAATTTCGGCTTTTGAAGGGAGCTTGTCCGAGGCTAGCTCCGAGCTTTGAAAGTAGCTTGATGTCCGTTTATAGAGCCCATGATAGAGGTTCGCATTGGTCCATTCAAAATCATAGGCAGCAATGAGCGCTTCGCGGGTTTTGATATGGGCGAAAACCGGCCGCCGCGTATTAAAGACCAGATTGAGCATAGGAGCCGGGTTTTCGAGAGCGATTTGTTTCGCCATAAATGAAGATTGTCCCTGCTTTTGTGTCTCGAGGAGCGTGGTCCATTTTCCCGGATCATCTTCGAACCAGGCATCCACCTGTCCCGCTTTGAAGGCTTCCAGCGCCACGTCCCGATCCCGGAAATAATCGAAGGTCACCGTGTCAAAATTATGCCGGCCTTTAAAAACCGGCAGATCTTTCCCCCAGAAATCCGGGTTGCGCTTATAGGTGATCTGACGCCCAGGCTCGATTGTGTCCACCACATAGGGGCCGGTACCAACGGGCGCTTGCAGCGTCGTTTCGGTGAAATCCACGGTCTCATAATAGTCCTTGGACATAATTGGCATCAGCCCCAGGATCAGGGGCAATTCCCAGATATTGTCCCCCTTGAAGGTAAAGCGGATACGGCTTTTATCGAGAATTTCAGCCGCTGCCACCTGCCCATAATAGGTACGGTGATTGGGCCGCCCTTTGGTGAGCAGGGTGTTGTAGGAGAAATAAACATCCTCAACCGTCAAAGGCGCCCCGTTTGAAAAGCGGGCCTTCTCGTCGATGGAGAAGGTGATCCAGCGGCGGTCCTGCGCAATCTCGTAACTTTTGGCGAGACCGGCATAGAGAGTGAAAGGCTCGTCTCTGCCGCGTCTGAGCAAGGATTGATAAACCAGTCCCAGGCCATTGGCGGCAACCCCTTTTATCAGAAAGGGATTGAGGCTGTTGAAACTGCCGATCGCGGCAAGATGCAGAGAGCCGCCCTTTGGCGCGTTTGGATTAACATAGGAGAAGTGCGGGAAATTCGGCCCGTATTTCGGCTCCCCATGCATGGCGAGCGCCGTCTTTGGCTGGGCCTGAACCGGATTGCAGAGCAGGCAGGCGACAAGAAAGACACTGAACGGATAAAGAAGAAAGCCTACTGTGCGTTCAGGTGCCGACATGGTGCGTTTCCTTATTTATAAAGTCTGATTGTTCTTGCAGAATATGAGCGAGCTTATCCACCAATTGCGGCATTTCTTCTTCTTTCGTTGCCGCAAAGCCCAGAATGAGGCCATTTTGCGCTGTCGGATTCTGATAAAATCCGGACAAGGACCGAACGAGGAGCCCGGCCTCTCGCGCCTTTTTCTCAACTTCTTTGTCATCCAGGCTGCCTTTGAGGTAGGCTACAACATGCATCCCGGATTCCTGGGGTGTGACGTCCAGGCTGTCTGCAGCCTTTTCTTTGAGAAGCCTGACAAGTGTTTCCTGGCGTTTTTGGTAGAGAAGGCGCACCCGCCGGATATGCGCCGCGAGATAGCCTTCCGAAATAAATTCAGCAAGCGCCGCCTCGGCGGCGGCGGGAGAATGACCGTCCACCTCTTTTCGAAGGGCGAGAAACGTTTCTACCAGATCCGGCGGGACAACCAGATATCCAATGCGGAGTCCCGGGAACATCACCTTCGACAGGGTGCCGATATAAAGAACACGGTTGTCGGTATCGAGACCCTGCAAGGAGGATAAAGGCCGCCCCGTATATCGGTATTCGCTGTCATAATCATCTTCGAGGATGAACCGGTTCTCTTCTTTCGCCCATTGCAGAAGGTCTAATCTGCGTCTGAGTGACATGGTCTGGCCCAGCGGATATTGATGGGAGGGAGAGACCGCCGCCAACCGGGCATCGGGAGCCATCTTTTTGGCAAGATCCAGCCGGAAACCCTCATCATCTACCGGGACGGAGACCGGATTGGCCCCGGCATAAAGGATCGAGTTTCTGATCCCGGGATAGCCCGGCTCCTCCATCCAGATATTGTCGCCGACCTCCGCAAAGGCCTTGATGACCAGATGGATGGCCTGCTGCGAGCCGGAGAGGACGATGACCTGTTCCGGCGTGCAGCGGACAGCCCGTGTCTGACCCAGATGATCGGCAAGAGCCTCCCGCAGGACGGCTGCCCCGCCCACAGGGTTGCCAATAAGATATTCTTTTTTGGGGCGTCGCCAGTGCTTCCCGAGGAGCCGGGCCCAGTCTTCAAATGGAAATTGGTCCAGTTCCGGAATACCGGGGGAGAAATGCTTGCCCTGATAATTTAAATGGCGGGACCCTTTGGAGATTTTCTGAGCCATTTTTGACAGCTGGATATGGCGTTCCGGCGGGTGGGTAAGGGTTTCGCGTTCCTTCTTCTTGCGTTTCAGGAAATCATCGGGCAGCTGATCGGACACATAGGAACCCGCCCCGATTTTACTGGTGATATATCCCTCTGCAGTGAGTTGATCGAAGGCGGTCAGAACAGTATTGCGGGAGACAGACAGATCCTCCGCCATAATCCGGCTGGAGGGAAGCCGAATACCGGGTTTGATCCGCCCATCCAGAATGGCTTCTCGCAGCGCCATGAACAGTTGTCGGTGTAACGGCTGTTTATCCCCGGGATCGAGGGACAAGCTGGCTAGATAAGCATTTTTCGCGCGCGCGGCCATAAGATCCTGACTGTAAATGGTCCTGTTATTTCACGAATAGTAATCTTTTGTTAGGGCCAATGACAATGCCATTATCCGTTTTCAGAAGCGATTTTTGAGGGGAGAGGAGGATATGGCAGGAGGCGCGCAGCGTGCGTTAGATAAGGCGTTCTCTCGTACCTTGAAGCCCCAGAACTGTGGCGGTCAATCCCAGTGTATTATGATAGGCACCCGCGGCTTCCTGATGCACAGGGTCCGTGGTTCCTTGCATGGTCGCACCGTCTTCCTGAGAGAGTTGCTGCGCCAGAAAAGCGCTGGAGGACTGCCCCATCGGCGGCTGCACAAGGCCGGGAAGGTCGCGTTTTGGCTGGGCTTGTGGTTGCACGAAGATGGAGGTAACGGCGGGCCGACGGGCATCGCTTTCCACCAAAATGGCCTGGCGCCGCCTTCCGGCAACGCCTTGCTGATCACTTGTATCAATCAGGCGGTTAAGCCGGGCCCGCTGTTGATCATCGGTCTTCAACTCGACATACGCACCGGTCTCCGCCTGCCGGAAAGCAGAAGGGTTAAGCGTTTGCGCCGGATATGAAACTGATCTTACGGGGTCCATTTGCTCCAATTAACCTGATATCGTTGCCGTTTAAAACACGTTTTACATGATACGGTTAATCGTAAACCTGCTGCCCAGTATTCTCTGGAGGCGTATAGACTATCATGCGCCCATTCTGAAGAACAGATCTTAACGTAAAGTTAATAAAATTTTACGCAAATTAGCAGTATCATGATTTACACATATACATGAATGCGGCTTGCTTCAATGGGCTCACGAAGATGTGTTGAGAGAGGCGTGTTTTTTTGGGTGGTTGTTCTGAGGGTGTTTGCTATCGGCCCAATGCGGACGTTCGTTGTGTGTAGAGAATCGTTGCAATTGACTGACAATGCGCTAAAAAGTAGATATTTTTCAAGGAATAGCTCATGACGCTGGATGTTCGAGGTAGTCTCAAAAACACTAAGTTGAGCAAAAACCCATACGTCGTGTTTGAGGAGCTACTTTCCAACGCAATCGACTCATTTCTTATTCGAAGAGATGGCGATATGGCAGTAACAAATCTAGAAGTCGCATTTGCCGTGGAGTTCTGGCCTTCCGATCTTTTGGGAGACGAGATTGATCTCAAAGTGACCTGCTCGGACAATGGATGTGGTTTGGGTGACGAACAGACGAACGCCTTTCTGACGAAGGATACGTCATACAAAGATGATCTAGCTATTTCAGGTATCGGGAAGTGCAAAGGGTCTGGCAGAATTCAATACTTCCACCACTTCGCTGATGTTTCGTTGAAAAGTACGTACCGACAAGGTGAAAAAATCCTCAAAAGAAGCTTAAGATTTTCAGACCCTCAAGTGCAGATTGATCTTGAGCAATTTGAGATTGTTGAGGGTGTAGAAGCTGAAATCGGCACTACTATTGAGCTATCGAAGCTAAAGCCAAATGTGCGTGTGCGCAAGTTTTTAGGTGAAAATCTACAACAAGTATTCTCTGCAGGATCGTTGAAAAATGCGATGTTGGTTGGGTTTCTCCAGCGCTTGGTCAGTCTAAATGAGCGACTTGGGAATTTCAAGATTACTTTCAAAACATCCTTCATGAAAGCTGGCACTGAGCAAAATGCAGAGACGCTGCTGGAGAAAGCAGATCTACCGAAGGTGTCAAATACGCGTAACGCGAAAGTTCAGGAACGTGATCCTCGGTCCGGTGATGATCTCAATACCCATCAGAAGTTGACTTTGTCACACTATAAGCTTGACGCTCAAACCTATGATCTTCCGAAGAACGCCATTGCGTTTTGTGCCAAGTCCTCACCAGTCAAGGATATTACCAATCGATATCTGCGTACAAAAACTGAGCAGAACAATCCGGTGGGAGGTTTTCATCATATTGTTCTTGTTGAAGGCGCGCTCCTGGATCGTTGCGTTAATGAGCAACGTGACGATTTTGAAGAAATCCCTGATGAAATTCAGGGTGGCGATCTGCTTGCAACAGAGACTGTATCTTACCAGGCAATTTATGAGGCTATTGATGAGGTAATTGCAAAATTTGTTTCACCACCTGATTGGAAAAAAGAATCGGTCGTTCAAAGTATTTCCGAACAATTCGGGGTTTCCGAAGCGATGCTTGCGGACTCTGATACTCGCGTGAGATATGGTGACACTGCGAAATCTGTCGTCGAACGTGTTCTGAAAAAATACCAAGATCGCGTGATCAGTGAGACCGAAGAGATTTTCGACCTAAAAGAAGAAATCCTTCAAGTTGAGCCAGATACGGATGAATTTAGAGAAAAGATCAACGCCCTTTCATGGAAATATACGGCATCCCTAAAGAGCTTCGACATGGCTACCCTTTCGCAGTTGGTGGTTCGTCGTGCCGCCATCGTTGAGGTTCTTGATCTAGCATGCCGCAAGCAATTGCAGATGCAGGGAAGTGGTTTGCCTGGGCGGCGTAAGGATGAACGGATCATTCATAGTATTTTCTTTCCAATGAGGAAAGACAGTGAAGAAGTCACTGACCACGACATTTGGCTTTTGAATGAGGAATATCACTACTATGACTATATAGCTTCGGATCAACCACTTTCCAAAATTGAATGGGAAGAAGGGCGCAAGCTTTTTGAAAATGATATCGACGATGCCTTCCGTGAAATCCTTAATCGTCGAACTGACGAAAACTCAGGAAAAAGGCCTGACATAGCGCTCTTCAGTAAAGAAGGCTCCGCAATTATCGTTGAGTTTAAGGCTCCTGGGGTTAGTATGGATGATTATACTGGGGATTTGTCTGAGTACGCTCATCTTTTGGCGGCTAAGTCTGGTGGAAGACTTAAGAAAGTATACGGTTATCTCATCGGGGATGAGGTGAATAGACTTCGTATGAGCGGTTGGACGCGCTTTCCAACAGGTCAGGGGTTTTTCCGCACGAGTTCCCTTGAAGACCCGGACAATGGCAGAAATCTAGGGGAACTCTATTCAGAAGTGCTTTTCTATGATGACATTGTTGACCGTGCGCGCAAGAGGATCGGTGTTTACCAAGATAAGTTAAAGGTCGATCTTTAACCGAATTTAGGTGGAGCAATGCTAATCAAGTGCATTCTGAACTTACCACATTTTGTGCACAGCCAAATGTTCGTTTCGGCCACTTTCTTTTTGAAAATGATTTTGCCTTTGACTTGAGGCCAAAATATGAAGTGTTTTGTTGTGGGTTGAAACAGCCTAAATTCTAAAAGACACCTGAAATTCGGAATTTTAGCAATTGAGTATTGAATTCTTTAGTATTCTCTGTGGGCGAACTTCCGCTTCCCTTCCAGATTGACAGCGGCAATTCCGGCCCATAACGGACTTTCATTGGTGGCGTTCTATGCCATAGGGCTGCCCGCAATTCTGGACATTTGCAGCAGTTGCACAGGCTGCTGAATATAGGAATCAACATCAACTACTCTTAATTCCGCCGTTTAGCGGCCATGACACTTTTTATATTTTATTCCACTGCCGCAGGGGCAGGGTTCATTCCGACCCGTTTTTTTGGCCCTAAAAGGCGGCATGGCTTTTCCTGATTGGTTGAGCTTTACCGTCTTGTCAGATTGAGCCATTCGAGCTGCGTCCTCATAGATGTGGGCATTATCGATGGTCCGCGATGTGGGAAACTGGACCGCAAATGATTTTGCTTGGTGGTAAACACCATCTGCGCCGACTTCAGCGAAGACACCAATGACGTTCTTAGCTTCGAGGGTCACGGCAACTGCACTGGCTTTGTCGTTTATCAATGCCCAGTCGATTGGGTGATTGTAATGCTGAAGCCAAACGAAGAGCGGGTCGCCATCGCCGCCCAAAGAAAAGTAGCGAAAAGGATACTCGGTCAGGGTTTTCCGAAGATCAATCAACATTTTTGCGAGGTTGTTTCTGCCCTCATCCCCGAAGTCGCGGATATGACTTTCCGCTGACAGCCATCCACTTGCTCGAGTGGCATCAAGGGCATACAGAAGCTCCAATACCTCATTTGGGATGTTTTGCGCGGGAAGGGCTTGGGTTTCCCAGTCTTCTCCCTCGAAGCATTTGTCAACGATTTTACTCATTCCATCCCAAAAAACCATGTTACCCTTACTGCCATTGAGCTGTTCAGTTAAATCATGATCAAAGCGATTATTCGTCAGGTACGCGCCCAAGTGATCGAACTCGTCAAAGAGGTGAGCGCGGCGAATCCCAGCAACGGATTGTCGAACCTCCATGTAGTGGGCAAATATACCTGGGGTGGGCAGGAATCGCCTGAGAACAAATAAGTCGTCAATTGACAGTGACACAAAAGCATGCTGCCCAAGCAGCAGTTCAACCTGCGGCAGTTCCTTACAAAACGCTGAGAAGGGAGAGAACGACTCGACGGTCAGTCCGATTGGCACCATCACGCGATAGTCTGAGCGGCGGACACGGCCGCACTCTATGTATTTGCCGTTGGCACGTTGATAAAGCGGCACTTCGTTTGCAGAAGTAAGGTAACGGAAGAAACGGTCACATTGCTTATGCGCCTTAAGCACCAGGTCTTGCACGGACTGTGCATGGCGACCGAAATCAAGCTCAGGTGACGCAATGGTGGCAGCGGCTCCCGCCTTAGCTTCAATCAAGATAAGCACGTCATCAATCAGGACGAGCGTGTCGTTTTCGGACCACTGCTTGCTGGTAGGATCCTTGTAATAAACTTCCTGAAATACTTTGGCATCGGGAAGTTGGGCAAAAAGAATATCGACGAAGGCAGCTTCGCTCATCGCTTTTTGTCGATCTTCAAAGGTTTTTTTGTAACCGGGCTTTCGCTGAAGGAGGTTGAAGAGAAGCGCTCGATACCCCACATCACGGGCAAAACACGGATCCACGGCGTAGTAATCAGATTCAAGCTGGATCAGTGGTTTTTTACGGGCCGGAAGTGTCCGATAGGGTGTACCCACAAAATCGCCAGTAGCAAAAAACTCTGTTTCTTCGCCACGGGCGTAGGCCAAGTCCGCTAGAAGCATCGGCGGCAGTTTGGTGTGTTGACTTACGTTAGCAATGCCACCCCGAAACATATCATCTATAGCTCGATCGGCGACGTTCAATTGTTCTTCATTTTTCGCACCCCACGCTTCCATGATGTCTTCTAGGGGCTTTTCATTTGCGTCTGCAAAATTCTGCGCCGCTTCAAATTGTTTCATCATCTCTGAAATAGCGTTGACATGCCCGGAACGTGTGGCGTTGGCCATTGCTTGGAAGCCTTCGGCGATATTGTCTGCACCAACACCATACAACTCTTTGAGGATATCATCGTGTGGCGTTAGAACGTATCGGTAAAACTCCTCTTCTAGGACTTGGTAACGGTTTCCGCGCAGCATGATCCACGAAGATTTCGCACGAAACTCAATGTCAGCCGTGTCAGGACCAAATGAGCCGGTCTTAGTACCAGCAGATGAAGCCATCGCGAAGAACATTGCCTGCTCTCGTAGTTTGTGGCTAAGTTTGAACAGCTTGGTGCACTTAGCTTCATCGAATTTTATGTCGTCAGGAGCAACATCTGATGCAAGAACCGCATGTACGTATTCCAGCAGGAATTGGTTGTCTTCTGGGCTGCTCTCTTGTAACTGATCCTCAACGGCGTTTCTTTGGTCTGCTATCGTCTGCATCATTTGCTGGGCGTAAATGTAGCCGAGCAGATCTCGCGGAGGCATACCTACGATTAGTTCGCGCATGCGGGCGGCGGTGATCTGCATTTCTTTCAACAAGGAAGCTTCAACTTTCTTCCGTTTTTTCTCGTCCATCAAAAATGTATTCACTTTTTTGGCACCCATTGAGCATTGTGGTGAAGAGGCTAAGTCCCGTGAAGCCGTTAGAGCGCCTGTATCTTGCTTCATGACTGTTGCTAACGTCAAATGAAGCGGCTGAAAGAACCGATCAGACACGTTGCTTAGTCGCACGTCAAACATTAGGTGTAGGAGCTCATTCTAGGGTGCCACGAATATTCGCTCCACTAAGGAGTGTTTTATCGTTTGCAATTGCAGCAAACGACCGCTTCCCGCCCAAGATAGGCATTCAAGCGTTGTCTGAGATACGCACTTCCTGTCAAAAGCGGCGGTTACTGATCCGCTTCGGTGGGCATCCGCGTTAGAAACTATCCGGCATTGTCGGTTTGTCCGGTCACAAACCAATCATCCCCGCTCAGCCCCTACTTCCCAGCCTTATCTTTTTGGCCCAGTTCGTCGATGCGGTCTTGCATGTTGGCGAGTTGGTCTTTGAGTTCTTGCATCATCTGGGTGGCGTCGCTGTTGGGCTCTGCCGGGGGGGCTTCGGGTTTGGGGGCGGCGTCGGTGCCGAAGGCGGCGGGGGTGAACATTTTCATCGCTTGAGAGAACATGGCCATATTCTGTTTGCCCATTTCTTCAAACTGCCGGTAGAGAGGATTATCCAGGAGGTTCTCTGGCAGGGCCTCGCGCATTTTATCCTGATTGTTGGAAAAAGACTGCATGGACATATCGAGATAGTCCGGCACGACGGTTTGCAGGCTGTCGCCGTAAAAGCGGATAAGCTGGCGGAGGAAGTTGATCGGCAGCAGGTTTTGTCCCTTGGCTTCTTCTTCGAAAATGATCTGTGTCAGGACGGAGCGGGTAATATCCTCGTTGGATTTCGCATCATAGACAACAAAATCCGACCCCTCTTTCACCATCTGGCTCAAATGATCCAGGGTGACATAGGAAGAGGTGGCCGTATTATAAAGACGACGGTTTGCATATTTCTTGATGACAATTGCGTCTGGAGTCTCTGATTTTTTATCCGCCAAAATATGTCCCATCCCTCTGATTGCTGCGCCGCAAAGGAGTATTGTGCAATGCAGTTTTGGTTTTGGCAATCATTATCCTGTCCGCCCGGTCAGGCCTTGTTTGCGTAAAGGGGATGCTGGCGCGCCGTGCGTCGGGTCGCTATACTGACAGCATGTCTGAAAAACCGACCCTTGACGCTTTGGCTGAGCGATATTTTTACCTGTGGCAACAACAGGTGACGTCTTTGGCGCAGTCGCCTGACAGCAGTTTTGCGGATCTGATGGCAGAGGGGCAGCGGATCGCCCGCGATCTGGCTCCGGATATACGTCCTGACGCGACCTCACCCGAGGACGAAACGGACCTGTCATGACGGAGGGTCCTGCTTCTTTGCACCCCACTGTCCCGCACCGCATTGGCCCGCGGCCTCTGGGGCTGCATCTGGGGCTGGCCTCTGCAACGCTGGGAACAGCGCTTGCCAACCTGCCGCTCGCCCGGGAGGGACATCTTCCCTGGATCCGTGATTTACGGGAGGAGGGCGCGCGGGTAGGCTCGGACTTGCAAGCCTTTGATCTGGCTGATTGTCTGACGGAGGTCGGGGCAAAAGGTCAGCATCTTGTCTCCGAAATGCTGGCGGGAATTACCAAATATCACGCCCATCCCTATCAAAGAAATGTCCAGACCCCTGCGGCGATCTGGCAAAAGGGAGCTGCGTGTCTTCTGGACTATGGGGCGGATCTGCCCGCAGATGTGCCGGTGGCTTTTATTGTCCCTTCCTTGGTTAACCGCGGCTACATTCTGGATTTATCGGAAGAGCGCAGTTTTGTGAGGGCGCTGACCGCTGCCGGCATTAGACCGTTCCTGATAGATTGGGGAGATCCCGGCGAGCAGGAGAGGGACTATGGGACCGAGGATTATATTGTGCAGGTTCTGGTGCCTGCCCTTGAGACTGTGACGGAAATCTGCGGGAAGTCCCCTGTTCATCTGATGGGGTATTGTATGGGCGGCACCCTGACGGTGGCGCAAGCCCTGCTGCAACAGGAGAAGCTGGCCAGTCTGATCACGCTGGCCTCCCCCTGGAATTTTCATGCGGGGCTGAGCAATGCGGCCAGAATGCTACTGGGCTCGAACAATACCTGGGAGCCCGTTCTAAACGCCTGCGACGAACTGCCTGTTGATTTGCTGCAGTCCTTTTTTGCCGCGCTGGATCCGAATTTGTGCTTGCGGAAATTTGGCCTGTTCAATCGCATGGATATGGACGGCGCAAAAGCGGCGGAATTTGTCGCCCTGGAGGATTGGCTGAATGACGGTGTGCCACTGGTCAAACAAGTGGCGCGGGACTGCTTTTCTGGCTGGTATGGCGAGAACTCTCCGTATCTGGGGAAGTGGCAGATCTCCGGCATGCAGATTTGTCCTCAAAATATCACAATTCCGACCCTGGTCGCGGTGCCAAAATCCGATAAGATTGTTCCTGCAGGCTCAGCCCTTGGACTGGCGGAGCAGGTGCATCATGCAACGGTTATAACGCCGCCGTCCGGTCATATCGGCATGGTGGCAGGCGGCCGGGCCAGGGACGGGTTATGGGCAGAGATTATTGAGTGGATCAAAGCGTAAGTCAGTTTTTTTGACGCAGGTGCAACAAAATTGTTGCGCTTGCGAAAATATAACGTTATTTCATTATTAACAGATAATTATTTCGAAAATTACATGTTGAGTGCAAATTTTGTACTTAAATTATATGTATTCGAATGAAAGGATGAACGATGAGTGTGGTGATTACGAGTGCAGTGCGGACTCCTGTTGGATCTTTCAACGGCGGGCTTTCCTCTATGCCCGCCCATAAATTGGGAGAAATTGTCATCCGTGAAGCACTGAACAGATCCAAAACGGACGCAGGCGATGTGTCCGAAGTTATTCTTGGTCAGATCCTTGCCGCCGGCGAGGGACAGAATCCGGCCCGTCAGGCTTCCATCGGTGCAGGCCTCCCCGCAGAGGTTCCTGCCTGGGGTGTCAACCAGCTTTGCGGGTCGGGTCTTCGGGCCGTGGCACTGGGCTTTCAGGCCATCGCCAATGGTGACAGTAAAGTCGTTGTCGCAGGCGGTCAGGAAAGCATGAGCATGGCACCTCATTGTGCCCATTTGCGTAATGGTCAGAAGATGGGCGCGCTGGAATTCACAGACACTATGCTGACAGACGGTCTGATGGACGCCTTCCATGGCTACCATATGGGCAATACGGCTGAAAATGTAGCCTCTCAGTGGCAGATCACACGGGATCAGCAGGATGAATTTGCGGCCAGATCTCAGGCGAAAGCCGCCGCCGCGCAAGCCGAAGGGCGGTTTGAAAAAGAAATTACGCCGGTGACCATCAAAACCCGCAAAGGGGAGGTTACGGTCTCTGAAGATGAGTATATCCGCGGCGAGACAACGCAGGAAAAGCTCGCCGGATTGCGCCCCGCTTTCATCCGCGATGGTGGCACGGTAACAGCCGGGAACGCATCGGGCATTAATGACGGGGCGGCCGCGGTCGTTCTGATGTCCGAAGAAGATGCTGAAGCGCGGGGCCTCAAACCGCTGGCCAAAATCGTCTCCTGGGCACAGAGCGGCGTTGATCCGGCGATTATGGGAACGGGCCCAATTCCGGCAAGTCGTATGGCGCTGGAGCGAGCGGGTTGGACAAAGGATGATCTGGATCTGGTGGAAGCCAACGAAGCCTTCGCGGCGCAAGCCTGTGCGGTGAACAAGGATCTGGGTTGGGATACGGACAAGGTAAATGTTAATGGCGGCGCGATTGCCATTGGCCATCCGATCGGCGCGTCCGGTGCCCGTATTCTGGTAACCCTGCTGCATGAAATGGAGAAACGGGACGCCAAAAAAGGCCTCGCCACGCTGTGTATCGGCGGCGGTATGGGCATTGCGATGTGTGTAGAACGGTAAAATGTAAAATTGATCAAGGGAAACAGGGAAATGAGCAGAGTAGCAATTGTCACGGGCGGCACCAGAGGGATCGGTGAAGCTATCTCAATCATGTTGAATGAAAAGGGCTACAAAGTGGCCGCCAATTATGGCGGAAATGACGAGCGAGCCCGGGAATTCACCGAACGGACCGGTATTGCCTCCTATAAATGGGATGTGTCCGACTATGATGCCTGCGTGGCCGGGGTTGCCAAGGTGAAGGAAGATCTGGGAGCCGTTGAAATCGTCGTGAACAATGCCGGTATCACCCGGGATGGCACTCTGCACCGGATGGACCCCGCAGCCTGGCAGCAGGTTATCGACACCAATTTGGGCTCCTGCTTCAATATGTGCCGGGCAACCATTGAAGACATGCGGGCCAGTAAATTTGGCCGGGTCGTCAATATCGGCTCCATCAACGGGCAAGCCGGTCAATATGGGCAGGTTAATTATGCTGCTGCCAAGTCCGGGATCCACGGCTTTACCAAAGCCATGTCCCAGGAAGGCGCCAGCCAGGGCATTACCGTGAACGCCATTGCACCGGGCTATATCGACACCGATATGGTGGCTGCAGTGCCGGAAAATGTTCTGGAAAAAATCATTGCCAAAATTCCGGTGGGCCGGTTGGGTAAAGCCAGTGAAATTGCGCGCGGCGTGTGTTTCCTGGCCTCCGATGACGCCGGTTTTGTGACGGGATCAACCCTGTCCATCAATGGCGGTCAGCATATGTACTAGGCCTCGGCCTTCAGGGTTGACCCTGAGCATTTTATAAAGCCGGTACCTTTCCGCTGGCTTGTATAGGGTATGTTCCTCGCTCCCTTGGAACATACCCTTTTTTTGGCCTTTTTATCACAGCCGATTTCTATATGCTGCTGCGCATTGAGGCCGTGTTGATTAGGGGGAGTGTACATGTCTGCTGTATCCAGAAGAGCCGGAACGCTGTCCGGCCTTTGCGCTATTCTTCTCTGGTCACTTCTCGCACTTTTCACCGTCTATACCGGCGACATTCCGCCTTTTCAGCTCACCGCGATGACCTTTGCAATTGCTTTTTGCCTTGTGGCCTGCAAATGGCTGGTGAAGCGCGAGAATATTCTGAAATTCGTGGTCTTGCCACCGGCGCTTTGGGCGCTGGGTGTGGGCGGCCTGTTTGGCTATCATTTCTTTTATTTTCTGGCTTTGAAAACGGCCCCGGCGGCAGAAGCAGGTCTGATCGCCTATTTGTGGCCGTTGCTCATCGTTGTTTTGTCCGCCTTGTTACCGGGGGAGAGGCTGCGCTGGTTTCATGTGGTTGGCGCCCTCGTCAGTCTCCTCGGCGCGTCTTTGCTGATTACAAAAGGAGAGGCCCTTTCCCTCGATCCGCATCACAGCGCCGGATATGCGGCGGCGCTGGCCTGTGCGTTTATCTGGTCAGGTTATTCTGTTCTCAGCCGAAAATTTTCAGCTGTTTCCACGGATGTTATCGGGTCCTTCTGCGGGGTAACGGCTGTGCTGGCTCTGTTCTGTCATTTGGCCTTTGAGCAGACTCTGGTGCCGGAAAATATGGTGACCTGGCTGGCCGTGCTGGCACTGGGGATCGGCCCGGTAGGCGGGGCGTTTTTCTTGTGGGATATCGGGGTTAAACACGGAGACATTCAGGGTCTGGGTGTCTTGTCTTATCTTGCGCCGCTTCTTTCGACCCTGTTATTGGTGGCGTTGGGAGCCGCGGTTTTATCCTGGTCACTGGCGTTGGGCTGTCTTCTGATTACGATTGGAGCGATTATCGGATCCGTGCAGTTGATTGCAGGCGCATTGGGCAAACGGCCATAACCCGTTTGCCCGATAGTACCGACTGATAAACGGATCACCATTTTCCGGTATTTTCCATGCTTGCCCAAGGTTCGGCCGGGTCAAGGGCGTCTCCCTTTTGCAGCAACTCGATTGAGATGTTATCGGGGGAGCGGACAAAGGCCATCCGTCCATCGCGTGGGGGCCGGTTGATCACGACACCGCCATCCATCAATTGTTGGCAGGCGGCATAGATATCATCGACTTCATAGGCAAGATGGCCAAAATTACGGCCTTCGTCATACGCTTCGGGGTCCCAGTTATAGGTCAGCTCGACTTGTGCCTCTTCCTGACCTTCCGGCGCGAGAAAGATCAGTGAAAACCGTCCCGCTTCAATATCCCGCCGTCGGATCTGCTTTAATCCAAGTTTGTTACAATAAAAATCCAGGCTGGCTTCCAAGTCGGAGACGCGCACCATGGTATGAAGATATCTCATTTGTTCATCCTGATTGATAGAGGAGTTAAAATCCGGGAGGAGACCAGTTTTCCGGCGCCATTTCAAAACCGGCAAAATCAAAGCCGGGTGTAACCGTACAACCGACAAATGTCCAGTCTCCGAATGAGCGGGCAGATTGCCACTCTCCCTTTTCGACAACGATCTGCGGGTGCGCCCCGGCCAGAAGATCAGATCCGAGTGTTATTGTCTTAGCTTTACCATTGTCGCCCGCGATCCGCAGCTCCAGATTAGCACCGGCATAAAAGTGCCAGATCTCTGTTGCATCCACCCGATGCCAGTGGGATATTTCACCGGCCCGCAGCAGGTAATAGATTGCTGTTGAGGAGGCTCGACCGCCCGGGTCAGTCTGCGGATCGCGGAAAGTCTCAGCGTAATATCCGCCCTCCGGATGTCTCTGCAGGTTCAAATGCTGAATAATATCTTCAGCCGTCATTAAAAAGTGTCCTTGCGGTGGCGAATCTCTGCAAAGACGCTGACATCATCCGATCCAACCATGCCCAGCTCTTCCCGGATGGTGGGGCTATCCGGGCGTAAAAACGGGTTGGTTGCTTTCTCATCGCCGATTGTTGATGGGACTGTCGGAATATTCTTGGCGCGTAACGCCAGGATTTTATCGAAACGTTTCATCAGGGCTGCATTTTTAGGATCGACAGTGATGGCAAAATGCGCATTGGCTTCTGTATATTCATGGGCGCAGTAAACTTTAGTGTCATCGGGGAGCACCAGAAGTTTCTTCAGGCTGTCCCACATCTGGGCCGGACTTCCTTCAAATAGCCGTCCGCAGCCGAGTGCAAAAAGCGTATCACCGCAAAAGAGCGCATCTGAGTGTTCAAACCAATAAGCAATATGACCGACAGTATGGCCTGAGACTTCAAAAACCTTCGCTTTTTGCGTACCAAACTCGAAAATGTCACCGTCACTGAGTTCCAGATCAATGCCCGGAATTCTGCTGGCGTCACTTTTCGATCCGACCACAAGGCAACCGGTTTTTTCTTTCAGTTCCAGATTGGCTCCCGTATGGTCCCAATGATGGTGCGTATTAACGATATGGGTCAGGGTCCAGCCAAGTTCTGTCAGCTTGTTTTGGACCGGTTCTGCTTCAGCAGGGTCTATGATACCAACAGCGTCACTGTCTGGATCTTTAAACAAATAAAGATAATTATCATTTAGAACAGGGATTTGATGTATTTCCAGCTTACTCATTCCAGCTCACCTAAGGGGTTTTGTCTTTGTCTGATTTTTGGCCCACTTGGACTAGTATAACACCATGATGCGACCTGATGTCATTGAATTAAGGAAATTTTATCACACCCATCTGGGCGGAACCGTTCGGCGTGCGCTGGTTCGGAAAATCCGGCTGATCTGGCCGGATATTTCCAACTTTCGCCTTCTTGGGCTTGGATATGCCACACCTTATCTATATCCGTTCCGCAGTGAGACTGAAAGAACCCTGGCGCTGATGCCAGCCGAACAAGGGGTTATTCATTGGCCTCATGGCGGCCCGGGCCTGGTGGGACTGTGTGATGAAGGAACGCTACCGTTGGAAGACGCATCAGTCGATCGGGTGATTTGGGTTCATGGTCTTGAAAATTCACGGAATGCTGATTTGGCCCTTCAGGAGATCTGGCGTGTTCTGACTTCCAGCGGTAAACTGCTGGTTATTGTTCCCGGTCGCCGGGGAGTCTGGGCGCGGATGGAAAAAACACCTTTTGGGTATGGCCACCCTTATAGTGACAAGCAGCTTCGGCGTTTGCTGAGGGAACATAATTTTACGACCGGTGATGTGTCTGGTGCTCTTTATTTTCCGCCAAGCGGCGCACGCATGAATTTGCGTGCTGCGCAATTTATGGAAAATCTGGGAGAGAGATGGTGGCCGGGCTTTAGCGGCATCCGTTTGATAGAAGCCGAGAAGCAGGTCTTTGCCTTGTCAGAGGGGATGAAAAAACAACGGCGCTTCCGTCCGGTGATTGCACCAGCCGCCCAGCCCATCGGAGCCGGGCGAGCCGTTCCTAGAAAACATCACAAATCCTGATTAGCTAGAAAGCAAAAACACGCATTGGGCACCAAAGAGGTTGGCCCGGTAGCCGAGCGTTGTATTTTCCATGATTTTACCGTTGCCTTTGACGATCACTGATTTTTCAATGGTGATGTTCAGTTCCGCGCAAAGGGCGGTAAAATCATGCAGCGTGCAGAAGTGGATGTTGGGTGTTTCATACCAAGCGTAATCAAGGGCACTCGTCATAGGCATCCGACCTCTGATCGCCAGATCAACCCGACACCGCCAATAGGCAAAATTGGGAAAAGAAACAACGGCTTTTTTCCCAACGCGCAGCAATTGAGCCATCACTTCCTTGGGTCTGTGGGTGGCCTGGAGGGTTTGGGTCAAAATAGCATAATCAAAACCCTTGTCGGGATAATCAACTAGATCCATATCGGCGTCCCCCTGAACGACGGACAGACCTTTGGAGACGCAGGCATTGACGCCTTCCTGGCTAAGCTCGATCCCGCGCCCGTCCACTTCTTTTGTGGCAATCAGATGAGACAGCAGAGTTCCTTCCGCACAACCGACATCGAGGACACGGCTGCCTGGTTCAATCATTTCGGCAATCAGCTGCAGGTCAACCCGGATATCCTGAGGGCGCGTGAGTGTCGTATTTTCAAACATCAGGCAATCCCCCGGCTTTTGGCAGTTGATTGCAGGAAACCGCCAATCGTATCGAGTATTTCAGGTGTATCGAGCAGGAACGCATCATGGCCTTTGTCGGTTTCAATTTCGACAAAGCTCACATTGGCTGCGGCTGCATTGAGCGCCCGGACAACTTCTTTGGCCTCTGTTGTCGGGAACAGCCAGTCACTGGAGAAAGAGACTACACAGAAGCGAGTGTTGGTTCCGCTGAACGCTTTGGCAAGAGAGCCGCCATGGTCACGAGCCAGATCAAAATAATCCATCGCCCGCGTGATATAGAGATAGGAGTTGGGATCAAACCGATCGACAAAGTTGATCCCCTGATAGCGCAGGTAACTTTCCACCTGGAAATCAGCGTCAAAACCAAAAGTAAGCGCATCGCGATCTTGCAGGTTCCGCCCAAATTTCCGATGAAGCGCGGATTCGGACAAGTAGGTTACGTGGGCTGTCATGCGGGCAACAGAAAGTCCAGCCCGTGGTTTGGTGTCATGCTCGTGATATTGGCCGCCCAGCCAGTTCGGATCGGCCATAACGGCTTGCCGGCCAATTTCATGAAACGCAATATTTTGCGCGGAATGTTTGGCTGCGGTGGCAATCGGAATGGCACTGAAACAACGATCAGAGTAGGAACTTGCCCATTCAAGAACCTGCATACCGCCCATGGAGCCGCCGATGACGCTGAACCAGTCGGGAATTTCAAGATAATCCTGCAGCAGAGTTTGCGTTCGCACCATGTCGCCGATGGTAATCACTGGAAAATCAAGACCGTATACTTTGTTCGTTTGCGGATTGATGTCTTTGGGGCCGGTTGTGCCCATGCATCCGCCCAGAACATTACTGCAAACAAAGAAGTATTTGTCTGTATCCAGGACTTTCCCCGGGCCAATCATATTGAGCCACCAGCCTTCTTTCCCCGTGAGGGGTTGCTGGCTTGCGGCATACTGGTCCATCGTCAGGGCATGGCAGATTAGAATGGCGTTGCTTTTGTCCGCATTCAGCGTGCCATAGGTGTTATAAGCCACTGTTATGTCACTCATCATTGTCCCACAATCCAGCGGCATGGGTTGATCTTTTCCCAATATCACGGAATGATGGTTAGACTCGAATGAGATATTTGACACGATAAAGACTCTTTTCGCAGATGATGGATAGAAAAATCTTTGTTTTAAGTTACTTTGCTGATAGCTAGAGCCGCAGGGTAAGATCTGTCAACGATTTCTTTGTCTCGAGCTTGTCGATTGTTCTTGTTTTGCCATTTGGCTCCGTATTTCAGGTATATGACGTGACACAAACAAATAAAAAACTGGACGCACTCCGCACTGAAATTGATCGTCTGGATAACGAACTCCTGAGCGTTCTGGAGCAGCGTATTGCGATCGTCAAAGATATTGCGGCCGCCAAGAAAAACAACAACGAGGCGTCTGTTTTTCGCCCAGGTCGGGAAGCGCAGGTGCTACGGCGCATTTTGTCGAAGCATTCCAGCGATTTGCCAGACGCGGTTGTGGCCCGCATCTGGCGGGAAATGATCTCCGCTGTGACGCGCATGCAAAATCCCAATTCTGTCTCTATTACAGCGCCGGAAAAATCAGTTGGATATTGGGACTTGGCCCGTAATCACTTTGGGTCGGCAACGCCGATGACGCTGCATAAATCGCCGACAGTTGTTCTGCGTGAAGTTTCTACGGACCCAACCAAGTTAGGCGTTCTTCCCTGGCAGGATGAAGAGCGGGATACCTGGTGGGTCCATTTGGCGCAAGGCGGGGAGAATATTCCCAAGATCCTTGCAAGCTTACCCTTTACTCAAAACCAGTCCGGCAGTTTTGAAGATTTGAACGCTCTGGTGATCGGTCATGCTCAACCGGAACCATCAGGGAACGATGTTACCCTGATGGTCCTTGTAACTCAGGAAGAAGCGAGCCGGGCGCGGTTGAACGAAAATATCGAAAAAGTCGGTCTGTCCGGGAATTGTATTGATTCCCAATCTCCTGTTGTTGAGGAAGGGGATTGGCTGCATCTGTTCCAAATCCCTGAATTTGTCTCCGAAGGAGATCCTCGCATTGCTGATTTCAAGGAATTGATTGGTAGCGGTGCGATTAAGGTGGTTATTCTGGGTGCCTATGCGGTGCCGATTTCAGCCGAAGAATAATCTCTCACCATCAAGCGATTTGAAAGTAAGTCGATGCCTACCGTAAATCCCACACCCAAACCCGGTATTCTGGACATCACGCCGTATGTTGGCGGAAAATCAGCCGGTACTGGGTCCGGTAAAGTTGTTAAGCTGTCCTCAAACGAAACCCCTCTTGGCGCCAGCCCAAAGGCCCGAGCGACCCTGAAGGAAATGGCGGACAAGCTTCATCTGTATCCTGACGGAGGGTCTGCTGAGCTCTTGCAGGCTATCGGTGAGGTTCATGATCTTAACCCCGCACATCTTATTTGCGGGAACGGGTCAGATGAGCTGTTATCCTTGCTGACCAATGCATATGCGGGGCCAGGCGATGAGGTTCTGTTTTCGCAACATGGTTTTCTGGTCTATGAGCTGGCGGCACTTGCCAACGGGGCAACACCGGTCAAAGCACCTGAAAAAAATCTGACGACGGATGTGGATGCATTATTGGCCGCGGTAACGGCTCAGACAAGAATTCTGTTCCTTGCTAATCCGAATAATCCGACAGGCACGTATCTGCCTTTTTCAGAAATTGAACGGCTGCATGATGGTTTGCGAGGCGATATCGTGCTGGTTTTGGACGCAGCTTATGCGGAATATGTCAGCCGCGACGATTATGAGGCCGGAATTGCTTTGGTCGCCCGCAGCGAGAATGTTGTGATGACCCGAACCTTCTCCAAAATTTATGGCTTGTCTGCTTTGCGGGTTGGTTGGGCATATGGGCCGGCTCCGATTGTTGACGTGCTGCACCGAATACGCGGCCCCTTTAATGTCAATGCGATTGCCCAGGCCGCGGCAGTTGAGGCGGTTAAGGATCAGGTGTTTGTTGAGCAAGCGCGTGTTCACAACGACAAATGGCTGCCCATTTTGACACAAAGTCTGCGGGGCCTTGGTCTTGGTGTGACGGATAGCGTTGGCAATTTTCTGCTGATTGATTTTGCTGAGACAGGCAAATCAGCGGCCGATGCTGATGCATTTTTAAATGCGCGCGGCTTGATTTTACGGAGCGTCGCCTCCTATGGATTGCCGTCGTGCCTTCGCATGTCTGTCGGGTTGGATGAAGACAACCGCGCCGTTATCGAGGCGCTGCGGGAATTTCTGGAACAGAGCTGATGGCAGAGATAAAAACAGTTCATTTTGAAAAGCTCGCCCTTATTGGCATCGGCCTGATTGGTTCTTCGATCGCCCGGGCTGCCCGGCATCATGGCCTGGTGGGAGAAATTGCCTGTTCTGCCAGAACCCATGATACCCGACGTACTGCGTTGGAGCTCGGCATTGTGGATCAGGCGTATGAGCAAGTGGCGGATGCCGTTAAAGACGCGGATCTTGTCATTTTCTGCACACCCGTTGGTACTTATGGGCCCCTTGCGGAAGAGATTGCACCTTTCCTTAAAAAAGGGGCGTTGATTACGGATGTCGGGTCGGTCAAGCAGAGGGTGGTTGAAGCCATCGAGCCTCATGTGCCGGAAGGCGTGGACTTTGTCGCTGGTCATCCCATTGCGGGTACCGAGAAATCAGGCCCTGCAGCAGGTTTTTCGGAGCTGTTCGAAGGACGCTGGTGGATCCTGACACCCTCCAAAAAATCGACCGACGGTGCCGTAGAAAAACTGACGGCGTTTCTCAATGCCCTGGGCAGCAGTATCGAGATTATGGATGCGCCGCATCACGATTTGGTGCTGGCCATTACCTCTCACATTCCTCATCTGGTCGCTTACAATATTGTTGGTACCGCAGACGATCTGGAGGAAGTGACCCAGTCGGAAGTGATTAAATATTCCGCCGGTGGTTTCCGAGATTTTACCCGCCTTGCGGCTTCGGATCCGACCATGTGGCGGGATGTCTTCTTGAATAACAAGGAAGCCGTACTGGAAATGCTCGGGCGTTTCTCAGAAGATTTGACGGCCTTGCAGCGGGCGATCCGCTGGGGAGACGGAGACGCCCTGTTTCAGATGTTTTCAAGGACCCGGGCAATCCGCCGACAGATTATTGATGCGGGTCAGGAAACACCCGAAGCCGATTTCGGACGCTCCACTCATGGGGATGATACGTGAGTTCACAGCCTAGTAAATAGGATCAAGCTCTCGCAGTTTGAAGGGGCCGAGATACAGGCCGCCATTTTGCAGATTTAAGGGAATATCCAGATAACGGATCGCCTGTTCATTTTCTTTTGCCATCAGGTTGAGGGCGAAAGAAAGTGTGCGAGCGGATTTTTTATCCAACCCCTGCTGCTTGATCACAGGTTCGAGGATCTGCTCAAATCCGGTTAGCTTTGCTTTTAATGCCCCGATGGGGGCGGTGTCATCGTCCAGGGAAAGGGCACCGGATATATCCAGGTCCGACGGGCCCCAATTGACTGTCATCTCGTCAATATTCAGGATACCGCCTGCATCCCGCCATTTTTCAGCCGAAGATCTGTCTTTCAAGTCCGTCCACTCACCCTCCAATACAGAAGAAAAGGCCAGTCGCTTAATGGTATTGCCCATTGGAATGTCAGGGCGACCTGCCAAAACCAGATTATCGATGCGTATGGCCAGTTGCCGTCCTTCCTTGGACGTCTCATCACCCTCAGCTGTTTTTTGTGTGATCGCCCGCCCACGTTCATGAATTTGTAGTCGGTCAAGAGCGGCTTCTTCCGTCCCATTTTTTTGGATTTTGGCATTGTTGATATCGATGGAAAGGGTAGTCAGTTTTCCGGCGTTATCCACTTTGGCACTGCCAATCGCGGCTTCTGGTGCCAGTTCAAAGACATCCACTGTTTCTTGCTTTTGGGTCTGCAAAGCCAAGCGCTGTTCCGTTCCGAAAATCACATGTTTGATGTTCCAAGGCTGGACAACGGCCCAGATTCCACGGGTCTCAACAGTGCGGATATTCTGCTCTTCTGATTTCCTGACAATAAGAGATGCCAGGGACAGTTTGACCCGGTAAGGGAAGCCGGATGTTTCAATCGGGCTGTGCTCGATTTCATATCCCTTTTTCTCCCACACTTGCTTTTGCTGCAGGATCTGTTTTTCGGCTGTCTCTGCTACAGTATACCACCAATAACTATACCCGCCGAGGACGACGGAAAGGGCGGCAACGCCGACAAGAACAATGCGCATGAGAGAATATCCGGTATTTAGGGTCAGGACCTAGTTATGCTTGAGCTTGGAGGCCGTAGTCTATAAGCTACACTCCCTGTCTGTCACTGACTTTTCTGATGTATTGAGTGATCTCCATCCCATGTCTGAAACACCCTCCTCTTCTGGCAACCCGTTGATGGTGTCTGTCATGCCCGCCGTCTTTGTGTTCTTGTGGAGCACAGGGTTTATCGGGGCAAAACTCGGACTTCCCTATATCGAGCCAATGACATTTTTAGGGGTGCGGTTTGCGATTTGTGTTCTGCTGTTTCTACCCGTTGTTTTTTTGACCCGAACCCGTTGGCCGGACCGTCCGAAGGACTGGTTCCATATCGGTTTCGCCGGTTTGCTGATGCATGGCGGTTATTTGGGCTTTGTGTTCTGGGGGATCAGCCTGGGCGTGCCTGCTGGAACATCCGCACTGATTGTCGGCATTCAGCCTCTTCTGGTGGCCGCCCTTGCGGGATTATTATTGTCAGAAAAGGTAACGCGCCTTCAATGGAGCGGATTACTGCTCGGGCTTTTGGGCGTTTTTCTGGTGGTTGCCGACAAACTATCGCTGGGAGAGGGCTCGGTTTTCGCCATTGGCCTCAGCTTTATCGCCTTGTTCAGCATTTCAATTGGAACCCTGTATCAGAAGAAATACTGCTCGACCATGAGTCTCAAAAGCGGCAATTTCATACAGTTTATCGTAGCGACCCTCTATTTTACGATCATGGCTTTCCTGATGGAAGAGCGTACAATTACCTGGTCCCTTGATCTGGTGATTGCCATGACCTGGCTGGTGCTTGTCCTGTCGGTCGGGGCGGTGACGCTTCTGTATATCATGCTGCGCAAAGGGGCCGCGGCGCAGGTCTCCAGCCTGTTTTTTCTGGTGCCGCCCTGTACAGCTGTTGTGGCCTATCTTTTATTTGATGAGGTTCTTAATGTTTATTCCTTTGCCGGGATGGGCGCGGTGATTATCGGCGTCGCTCTGGTTAATCTCAAACCAAAGGGGCTCCGCCGTGCATAAATATCATCCGGTGATCGAACCCGATCTTCCGTCCGTGGACCAACCGCTTCCCTCTTTGCCGGAAGGAGAGGATCTCTGGATCTTTGGGTATGGGTCGCTTATGTGGCGGCCGGGTTTTGATCATATCGGCACTGAAAATGCCCAGCTCTATGGTTATCACCGGTCCTTTTGTGTGTCCTCTGTCGTCCACCGTGGTACGCGGGAAAATCCGGGGTTGGTGCTGGGATTGGATCGGGGTGGATCTTGCCGGGGAAAGGCGATCCTGTGCCCGTCTGATTCGCGGGAGCCGGTGATTGATTATCTGTACCGGCGAGAAATGGTGACCAAAGTCTATGTGCCGAAAATGGTGCAACTGAAGCTTCTTGACAGCGATCAGCGAGTGACAGCTTTGACCTTTGTCGCTGATCCGCAGCATGAGCAATATTGTGGTCGACCAACCCTTGAAGAAGCAGCCCGGATCATCGCCCACGCTTCCGGGCGCGGTGGACCCAATCGGGACTACCTAAAAAGCACGGTAGATCATCTGGATGCTTTTGGCATTCAGGACGGACCGCTGCATGCGATTATGGAACTTGTTGAGGGAATAGAAAACGACTGATGTAAATCGTCGCTCTTTCTTCAGAGAAGAGGGAGGGGACAAGCCAGGGAGGGGGAGGGGAGAGGCTTGCCCCCAAAGGGACTTCTTAGTGTTTCTGACCTTTGGCGATGGCATCAATATCAGCGCGTACGAGCCCGATATCGGCCAGTTCCCGTGCATCCAGTGCACTGAGAGCAATAACGGTCTGACGATAGCGAAGGTAGGACTGAACTGCTGTTGTCAATTTTTCAAATGCAGAGACAAGGCTCGAAGCTGTTCTCTGAATGCCTTCAGTGACGACAGATTGTGTGGGTGTCAAAACGTTCATGGCTCAATCCTCCGATAAATTCGATACCGGTTATGTACGCTTCAAACAGGCAAATGACATTCAGAAAAAAGTCACTTCTCCTATGCAGTTCCTGCATAGCTATATTAGGAAAAAATTAACATTGAGCCCTAGCTGCATTTTGAAAAGCCACAGGAGGAGCACGTGTCGCATCCTTCACTTTTCACCAGTGAGGCTTCTCCGCATTCAGGGCATTGACGTTGTAGTCCAGTGAGGGAGGGGCCTTCGCCGCTGGCCACGCGCCGACGATTGGTGGTGGCTTCCGGACCTTTTTCGGATGTATTGTTTGGCATAAAGCCGATCTGTACCAGATGGGCCTCGACCACGTCACCGATGGCGGCAAGAAGAGATGGAACATAGCGGCCCTGCATCCATGCACCGCCGCGCGGATCGAAGACAGCCTTCAATTCCTCAACGACAAAACTGACATCACCGCCACGGCGGAACACGGCGGAAATCATACGGGTCAGGGCGACGGTCCAGGCAAAATGCTCAACATTTTTGGAATTGATAAAAATTTCAAACGGTCGGCGGCGTCCATCCTGAATGATATCATTTAAGGTGATATACATGGCATGATTGCTTTCCGGCCATTTGAGTTTGTAGGTTTGACCGGGGAGAGTGCCTGGTCGGTCGAGCGGTCGGGTCATATAGACGATACCGCCTGCTTCAAAACTGTCCCGTGGCCTTGGGCTTGGCTCCTCCAGCGGCAGAGACGTCTGAGAATCAGGGGCAGAGGTTTCTTTTGATGTTTCAAGAACGGCGCCGGTTATATCATTGGGGCGATAGGTTGTGCATCCTTTACATCCCTGATTATAAGCCTCGAGATAGATATCCTTGAAGGTGTCGAAACTGATATCTTCCGGACAGTTGATGGTTTTGGAAATCGAACTGTCGATAAATTCCTGAACAGCTGCTTGCATCCGAACATGATCCAGTGGCTGAAGAACCTGCGCATCGACAAAATAGTCGGGCAAAGGGGCGTCATCCCCCTTGAGGCGGCGAAAATACCGCAAGGCATAATCGGTGACCTCTTCTGCCCGGCGACTGCCATCAGGCATCAGAACATTTCTGGTATAGGAAAAACTGAAAACCGGTTCCAGCCCGCTCGAGATATTGTTAGCGAGCAGGGAAATGGTCCCTGTGGGGGCGATGGATGTCAGAAGCGCATTGCGTACACCGTGTTTTGAGATGGCAGCCCTGATCTCCTCATCAAGGGCCATGACAGCTTCCCCTGCCAGATATTTCTTTTTGTCGAAAAGAGGAAAGACTCCCTTCTCTTTTGCCAGATCTGCAGAAGCCAGATAGGCGGATTTGCGGATAGCCGACAGCCATTGCCGGGTGAGAGAAACGGCTTCATCGGATCCATAGCGAATACCGCAGAAAATCAGGGCATCAGCGAGTCCGGTTACTCCGAGGCCAATCCGGCGTTTTGCTGCGGCTTCATGGGCTTGTTCGGGCAACGGAAAGCCTGAGACATCAACCACATTGTCCATCATGCGGACGGCTGTACGTGTTGTTTTGTCCAACGCCTCCAGATCAAGATGGGCACCCGTTTCAAACGGGTTCTTGATAAACCGGGTCAGATTGAGAGAGCCAAGCAGGCAGGCTCCATAAGGCGGTAGCGGTTGTTCTCCGCATGGATTTGTGGCTGTTATTGTCTCGGTGTAAGACAGATTGTTACGGGCGTTGATCCGGTCGATGAAAATGACGCCGGGTTCTGCATAGGCGTATGTCGCCCGCATGATCTCATCCCACAGATCTCTTGCTTTGATGGTTTTGTAGAGTGTGCCTTCGAAAGTCAGATCCCACGAATCATTCTTTTTCACGGCTTCCATAAAAGCATCGGTTACCAGAACGGAAAGGTTGAACATCCGCAGACGCCCGGGTTCGCGCTTGGCCGTGATAAAATCCTGAATATCCGGATGATCGCAGCGCATGGTTGCCATCATGGCTCCGCGGCGAGAACCCGCACTCATGATGGTCCGGCACATGCTGTCCCAGACATCCATAAAGCTTAACGGGCCGGATGCGTCGGAGCCCATGCCATGTACGGGGGCTCCTTTTGGGCGGATGGTTGAGAAATTATATCCGATACCGCCGCCTTGCTGCATCGTGAGCGCGGCTTCTTTCAGATTAGCGAAAATGGAGGACATGTCATCGGGAATATCTCCCATGACGAAGCAGTTAAACAAAGTGACTTTGCGGCCGCTCCCTGCCCCTGCAATAATCCGGCCTGCGGGCAGAAATTTATAGTCTGTCAGCGCTTCGTAAAATGTATCTTCCCACTTTTTGGCGTTTTTTTCCGGTTTTGCCAGTGCTTTTGCAATTCGTCTCCAGGTATCGTCGATCGATCGCTCTACCGCTAAGCCATCCGCGGACTTAAGGCGATATTTCATATCCCAGATTTGCTGTGAGATCGGGGCGATTGAAGACATGGAGACTCCTGACTAGCCAATACTCTGAAGAAGTGCAGTATAGCAAAAAAGACTGGTTCGCACAAAATATAGGGTGTCTTCGCATTTTTTCTACAAGCAGTGTGGCTCAGGCAAAATCCCGGGCGCGTCCTTCAGAAACCAGTTCTCCGGTTTTCGTTTCGATGGCGTTTTGTAGCTGTTCCATGAAGTCTTTGCGTTTTATCCCCGGCATGATCGGCGGTAAAAATTCAATGACGAGGGTGCCGGGCTTGCAAATAAACTGGCGGCGGGGCCAGTAAAGGCCTGTATTGAGCGCCATGGGTGTGACAGGCACATCAAGCCGGGTATAGAGCGCCGCAATACCGGGTTGATAAGGGAGTTCGCTATCCACTGCACTCCGGGTTCCTTCTGGAAAAATGACGAGAGGGCGATTGCTCTCCAGAGCTTGTTTCGCGTGGTTGATCATTGCTTTCAAGGCAGAGGCATGCCCTTTACGATCCACTGCGATCATTTCGGTTTTTCGGCAATACCAGCCGTAAATGGGTATATTTAAGAGCTCTTTCTTCAGGATCATTGCTGGATCATTCAGCAAGGCATGAAACACCATCGTCTCAAACGCGGATTGGTGTTTTGCGGCGATAAGGCCTGCCCCGTCCGGAATATTTTCGCGGCCTCTGATCTCCACTTTCAGGCCACAAATCAGGCGCATGAGAAGAATGATGCCCTGTGTCCAGATTTTCTGCCCCCGGACGATCCATCGTTTGTGCAGGATCAGCATGGGTAGGAAAGCCAAATTCATAAAAGCAGACCAGAGCCAGAAACACAGAAAAAACAAGGCTGATCTAAGAGAGGTCACGTATCGGCTCCATCCATTATCAGGGCTTCTATCCGCGCCCGAATCAAGCTGACAATATATTTATTAAACTCTGCTGCAAGAACATAAATGACCTTGGGGCGACGCCACCAGTTTTGAAGCTCGGCCGCATCCCCTTGTGGTGCATAGGCATGCAGTGTCATATCGGGTATTTGCCGCTTGATTTCGATCAGGCTGCGGGGCATGTGATAGGCACTGGTCACGATGATCAGGTCTTTGAAATCATGCTCTTCCGCCCACAAGGAAGCTTCATACGCATTGCCAACTGTATCCTTTGCCAGTCGTCCAAGATCGACGCAGCAATTCATCAGCTGGTCGCTTTCCTTCATCGCTATGCGGAGTTCTTCCTTGCTGACGGACCGGTTGACGCCGGAAATCAGTATTCGTTTTCCTGCCCCTTCCTTCAGTAGATCAAATCCCAGTTTTAAGCGGGCAGGTGTTCCCGTGAGAACAACAATGCCATCCGCGCCTTGTGTGCTTGACAATCCGGGATCGGTGATTTCTTTAACATAAAAGAAAAACGCCCCTGTCCAGAGCAGGCATAGGAGAAGACCGAGCCGGATCCAGTATTTTGTGGCTCTCTTCATCACGAAAATCGCCCTTCATGAATGAAATGCACTGCTTCCGTTAGATCCTGCGCGACGGTCACTGGCAAAAGATCAGGCTCCAGCCCGTCTTTCTGGGTTTGTCTCCCTTTGCCGGTTCGTACCAGGATACGATGGCATCCTGCTTTTTGTGCCGCTTGCAAATCCCGCTTGCTATCGCCAATCAGGACAGTGTTTTCAGGCTTGGTCCGGAACATGGAAAGGGCAGAGGAAAACATCCCAGCCCCCGGTTTTCGGTTGTCTGTTGCCTCCCAGGGGGCATCCGGTGCAACGAAAATATGGTCGATCCGACCACCTTTTGCCGCCAGAGCCGATAAAAGCTTTGCGTGGATTTCATCGAGTTTTTCGAGGCTGATCAAGCCGCGACCGATACAGGATTGATTGGTGACAATTGCTGTCAAATGCCCTGCTTCGTTCAGGCTGGTAATGGCATCAAGAGCTCCCGGGATCAGAACCAGCTCACCCGGTGTTTTGACAAAATCAGGCCGGTCTTCATTAATAACACCGTCTCTATCGAGTAAAACAAGCACGCTACATCATCCGTTTGAGTGATCCCAGAACGATCCATCGCACTGTTGTCGTTGTCAAAAGTGCGACCAGGAGCGGTAGCATAGCCAAAGCTATCCAACCTTCCAATATCATTGTTGGCGCAGTGATCAGGCTTGCATCCAGCCGCCCCGCTAAAAATGCCAGGACCTGCATAACGATAATGGCCAATACAAGACCGGGGAGTGCGCCGAGGAAACTGAGCCGCCCGAAATAGTTTTGAAATTGGCGGGCAATGTAGGGATCCTGAGCGCCGATCAGGTGAAGGACTTCAATAATATCATGATGCATTACCATGCCGGTTCGGGCGGCGAAGATTACAATAATCACCGTGACGATACTGACAAGGATCATAATTGATGCGGCAAGGCCTTGTACAGATCTTGCCAGTAGAACCATCTTGTCCAGCCAGGGACGGTGTGTATTGAGGTGGGCCCCGGGAACGGCGTCCGAAAGTTTTTTGGCGGCGGCCAGCAAATCAACAGAACTATTCTCAGCAACAGTTACTTCGATCAGCCGGGGAAGTGGTAGTCCCTTAATGATATCCGCCCGGCCCAGATAGGGTTCCAGCAATTGGGCGGTTTCTTCTGCTTCAATGGGTCTGATGTCACCAAAGCCCGGAAAGGTTTCCAGAAATTCCGTTGCAACTTTGACTTTTTTATCAAGATTGCTGCCCTCTTCATAGGCGATCTCGACGGTTAGATTGCCGGTGACAGCCTGGGTCCAGTCTTGAACAGCGGCGTGAATGGTAAAAAGACCAGCCAGGGAGAGCGCCGCTAAAAAGATCATAGCGGAAATAACGACAGGGAGATATCTGCTGGAGACATCTTTCTCCAACTGCAATTCAGTCGAATTGCCAAATAAACCGCGCCAGAACGTCATTGTAAGCTACTCCGCTGATACTGGTCCAGATACTCGTCAGACTGGCTGAGATGAAGGGTGCTGTCTTTCAAATACATGACAGGGTTTGAAAAGCGGCGGATCAAGTCGATATCATGGGTTGCGATCACCACGGTGGTCCCGATTTTATTGAGCTCCTGAAAAAGATGCATGAGCCGGAGGCCCATTTCCGGATCCATACTGCCAGTTGGTTCGTCGGCGATCAAAAGCTGTGGCCGATTAATCACAGCCCGGGCAATGGCGACACGTTGTTTTTCGCCGCCTGACAGGGTGGGAGGTTTCGCATCGATTTGTGGGCCGAGCCCGACCCAGTCCAGTAACTCGGCGACATGTTTGTAAATCTGATCTTCATTGGCGCCTGCGATGCGAAGCGGCAGGGCGACATTTTCAAGCGTTGATAAATGGTCCAGCAATCTAAATTCCTGAAAAACAACACCAATTTTCCGACGAAAAGACGGGAGTTCCTTGCGACTCAATGTACTGACTTCCTGATCGAAAAGGGTCAGAAGTCCGCGGCTGGGTCGGTGGGAAAGGGCAAGGAGTTTCAGCAAGGAGCTTTTTCCAGCACCGGTTGGGCCTGTGAGGAAATGAAACGATCCGGGCTTCAGATGCAGGTTGATATCCCGCAGCACCTCAGGGCCCATGCCGTATCGCATGCCGACATTTTCAAACCTGATCAATAATTCCTCCCCAAAAAAACACAGATACGATAAACTAAAGTAGATTTATCAGCCAGCCTTGTGCATGTTCAATCAAATGCCTATAAAAAAGAACGTTTAACCAGTGGACTGAATGTTTCCTTAACCATGATATTAACTTGTTCTTCCTGTTCAACGCGTTATTTGATTGATCCCGCATCGGTTGGTGCAGACGGTCGGACAGTAAAATGCGCAAAATGTGGCCACAAATGGCGCGAATATCCGCCGGCAGACATGCCCAAACAGGTAACAGAAGAAGTTGCCGAAGATGTGGCCGCGCCTGATCCTGACCCGACACCCGCTGCAGCGGGCATGAGTATTCAGGAAATGACGAAGAAGCCGAAGGCGAAGCGGCCTGCGGAAAAGAAGAAGTCAATTCTATGGCCATTGCTGAAGTGGTTGTTACTTCTGGTCATTCTGGGTGGTCTCGCTGCCGGAGCTTTTTATGGCCGCGATTATGTCGTTAAATTTCTTCCGGCGTCTGCCAAGCTTTATCAGGCTTTGAAAATTGATGTCAAAATTGCCAATAAACTGGGTGTTGAAATCCGGGACTACACATCGAAATCGGTTAGCGAAAACGGTGTGATCAAATTGACGGTATCTGGTAAGATTGTGAATGTAACGGGTACGAAAAGACCTGTTCCCCGCATCAATATCCAACTTGTTGATAGCAAGGGGCAGCATGTCTATAGCTGGAGTACGACAGCCGATCAGGAAAGTGTTGATCCTTGGGGGAGTGTCGCTTTCTCAAGCAGTATGAACCAGCCACCGGAAGAGGCGAAGCATGTTAAATTCAATCTGATCGCGCCCAAGAAACCGGCAGCAGAAGAAAAGCAATAGCAGAGCAGGGCACTGCATAGCAGAATGTCCGACTATTTATTTGGAGAATCAAATGGCGGCAGAGCCAAATATCGAAATTTTGTTTTCAAGCGGTGATATTGCACAGCGAAATACCGAGCTTGCTGAACAGATTTCAAAAGATCTGGGGCCTGATATCCTGGTGATTGCTGTTTTGAAAGGCAGTTTTGTCTTTGCTGCGGATCTTATTCGGGCACTGCATCACGCTGGCGTCCGTCCGCAAATCGATTTTATGGCGTTGTCGTCTTATGGTGACAAATCCATCAGCAGCGGTACCGTTGTGATTACCCGGGATATTATGGATACCGTCAAGGGCCGCAAAGTTTTGCTGATTGACGATATTCTTGAATCAGGCCGGACGATGGAATTCGCGACGCGAGAATTGCTCGATCGCGGAGCAGAAACGGTTAAAACCTGTCTGATGCTTGATAAAAAAGGCAAGCGGGTTATGGATTTTGAGGCTGATTTTGTGGGCTTTGATTGTCCGGATCTTTTTGTCATCGGATACGGCCTGGACTATGCTCATTATTATCGGGAACTTCCCTATATCGGACATATTGTAGACACGGAATAGTTTGAGGATTTGAATGGCGCGGGTACTGGTTGCAGAAGATGAAGCAGCCCTTCGGGAATTTGTAGAACGGGCACTGACCCATCATGGACACACTGTTATGGCTGTCCGTGATGGAGCAGAAGCGCTGCTCGCTCTGAACGAAGAAGAGCCTTTTGATTTGCTGCTGACCGATATCGTTATGCCGATTATGGATGGTATTGCCCTCTCGCTCAAAGTGGCCAAGGAACATCCGGATATCCGCATTCTGTTGATGACAGGATATGCGGCAGAGCGACAACGGGCCTATAATCTCGATGATTTGATCCATGATGTGGTCGCCAAGCCTTTTACGCTGGATGAAATATGCGCCAAAGTGGAAGAAGCTTTAGCTGGCGGCAAGGCCGACCCCGCTTCAACAACCGATGAAGGTCTGGCCAAATCCAGACAGGGTTGAGAACGCCCGTATCGGGCTATCCTGTGATAAACAGTTGAAATTGCTGCGCTGGTTTGTTAACGGTTAGAGACTTAAAAATAGCGCTACTCCCTGCGCCAATAAACAAAAACATAAAGAAGAAGGGATCATGGCTTATGTCAATTAATGGTAAGGCCTATATTGCCGGTGCTTTTGAGCATCCGACAAGAAAGGCCGTTGATAAGTCCTTGGCACAGCTGCATGCAGAATGTGCCAAAGGGGCTCTGGAAGATGCCGGGCTAACAAAAGATGATGTGGATGGATATTTTTGCGCGGGTGATGCACCCGGCCTTGGTCCACTGGCCCTTGCCGATTATATGGGGCTTAAACTCCGACACATGGACAGCACAGAGACGGGAGGGTCTTCCTATCTGGTTCACGTTGCGCATGCCGCAGAAGCCATTGCGCTTGGAAAATGTAAAGTCGCCCTGATTACACTGGCGGGACGCCCAAGGGCAGAGGGCATGGCAACGGGAACAGCCCCGCGCAACTATGGTGCTTCCTCTCCGGATGTGGCGTTCGAATTTCCTTTCGCGCCGACCATTGTGAATATGTATGGCATGTGCGCCATGCGTCATATGCATGAATTTGGCACCACCAGCGAGCAACTGGCCTGGATTAAGGTGGCGGCCTCTCACCATGCCCAGCACAATCCCAATGCCATGCTCAGGGATGTTGTGACGGTTGAAGATGTGGTCAATTCACCCATGATTTCAGACCCTCTTCACCGTCTTGATTGCTGTGTGATCAGTGATGGCGGGGGCGCCTTGGTTGTCGTTGCACCGGAAATTGCCAAATCGCTGAACCGCCCCTTGGTGAAAGTTAAAGGAGCAGGTGAGGCGCCCAAGCATCAAATGGGAGGCCGGGTTGATTTGACGTATACCGGGGCGGCCTGGTCCGGACCTACTGCTTTTGAAGAAGCCGGGGTTACGCCGTCTGATATCAAATATGCCTCCATATATGACAGCTTCACGATTACAGTGCTAATGCAGATTGAGGATCTTGGTTTTTGTGCAAAAGGGGATGGCGGTAAGTTTGTCTCTGATGGAAACTTGATTTCCGGTACCGGAAATCTGCCGTTCAATACAGATGGGGGTGGCCTTTGCAATAACCATCCGGCCAATCGCGGCGGAATGACAAAAGTTGTTGAGGCCGTACGCCAATTGCGCGGCGAGGCACATGAAGCCGTTCAGGTTCCCAATTGTGACCTGGCGGTTGCTCATGGAACCGGCGGTTCGCTTGGAACGCGCCATGGCAGCGCAACCCTCATTCTGGAAAGGGAATAAGCACATGATTGCAGAAAAAAGAAAAATAACCGCCCCTTACATTGACCCAGAAACAGCAAGCTATTGGCAGGCGGCCAGAGATCACAAATTCCTGGTACGGTATTGTAATGCCTGCGGAGGAGCTCATCACTATCCCCGCACCATCTGTCCGCGATGCGGTAGCGATGACACGGAGTATCGTGAAGCCTCTGGTAAGGGCACGATTTATTCCTTCAGTGTTATGCGTCGGGTGCCGGTTCCCTATGCGATTGCTTATGTAACGCTTGAAGGAACCGATATCTCCATGATGACAAACATTGTCGAGTGTGACCTGGATAATTTACGCATCGGGCAGTCTGTTGAAGTTGTGTTTTCTGACACTGAAGAGGACGGAGCGCCTGTTCCGACTTTCAAGCCTGCATAAAAAATAACAAAAAGCACCCGGCGTTCGGTTGGATGTCGGGTGTTTTATTGGAATATTCCCCTGATCGCCTAAGGCGTATCAAATATTATTTATCCCGCTTTTCTTATATAAATACAGAAGCTGCAATCTGAGAAAGATCTGAAAATTTTTCCCTGAATTTCCAAACTATTCTTTCTAAAGAGCGGGCAAAGTACGCTTTCCTAAATTCCATCCTTGCGTCTTCTCTTTTATGTGTCATAGGGTATGGCCAACACAAATCCATAATAAACACCATAATCGGGTTTGTTCTTACTGTCTTGGCGTCAAATTCAGACAGGAAAATTGGGAAAATGTGCAGGTTGGGAAAGCTGCATATGGGTTAAGGTGGCATCAGACAGGGAGGTGCCTTTATGGAATATTTTTTGCAACAGCTGATTAATGGAGTCACGCTGGGGTCCATTTATGGGCTTATCGCAATCGGCTATACAATGGTGTATGGCATCATCGGAATGATCAATTTTGCGCATGGTGATATTTTCATGGTGGGTGCGTTTATCGCCCTTATCGTGATTACGGCGCTAGGACTGACAATTTCCACCGGCCTCGGACTGATGATCGTGGCGCTTATACTGGTTCTCGTCTGTTCAATGATTATCGCCTCCGCCTATGGCTGGACGGTTGAGCGACTGGCATACAGGCCGCTCAGAGGGTCTTTTCGTCTGGCACCGCTGATTACTGCGATTGGTATCTCCATCGTCCTTCAAAACTATATCCAGATTGCGCAGGGTGCCCGGGTCAAACCGTTGCAGCCTATTTTTTCTGGTGGTTATGAGCTGATGCAAAAAGGCGATTTTATCGTTCAGATTTCCAATATCCAGATTATGATTATTTCTGTGACAGTTATTCTGATGACGGTTTTCTCCTTGATGATTGCCAAAACATCTCTGGGCCGGGCGCAGCGCGCTTGCGAACAGGATCGGAAAATGGCGTCCTTGCTCGGCATCAATGTAGACCGGACCATTTCCATGACCTTTGTGATGGGGGCTGCGCTCGCCGCAGTCGCCGGATTGATGTTCCTGCTCTATTACGGCGTGATCGATTTCTTCATTGGCTTTGTTGCTGGTGTGAAAGCTTTTACGGCGGCGGTTCTGGGCGGGATCGGATCCCTGCCGGGGGCGATGCTCGGTGGATTGGTCATCGGGTTGATCGAGACGATGTGGTCTGCTTATTTCTCTGTCGAATACAAAGATGTCGCTGCATTCGCCATGCTGGCTATTGTGCTGATCTTCTTGCCGCAAGGTTTGCTGGGCAAGCCGGAAGTTGAGAAAGTATAATGTCAGCATCTTCAAATGAAGCTGGAGCTGCATCCACAGGACTGGATGTAACTGTTCTGGCAAAAGATCTTGTTGTGACCGCATTGCTGGCCATAGCAATCTTTGGTACCACCATTGCCTTTAAAACCGAAACGGCGGCTGGAGGGCTTTCTCTTGAACTTCATTTCGGTACGGCGGCGGCCATTATTGCCGTTATTATTGTAGGCAGGCTCATTCTATGGTTGACGCTTTGGCGTCGCCCTGCTGGGCAATCTGTCTCTATGGTGCCAAGCGGGCTTAAAACGAGCATGCGTGCCAAAGTTGACGCCTATGGCAAGTATTTTTTTCCTGCCATGTTAGCTTTTGCCGTGGTGTTTCCGTTCTTACCAACAACCGACCGGTACCTTCTGGATCTGGGTATTTTGATCCTCACCTATGTGATGCTTGGATGGGGGCTGAATATCGTTGTTGGCCTGGCCGGTCTTCTTGACCTGGGTTATGTGGCCTTCTATGCGATTGGCGCGTATTCCTATGCGTTGCTGGCCCAGTATTTTGGCCTCTCTTTCTGGATGTGCCTGCCGCTTGCCGGTATTCTTGCTGCTTTCTGGGGCATCATCCTAGGGTTCCCTGTTCTGCGTCTGCGCGGCGACTATCTGGCGATTGTCACACTGGCCTTTGGCGAGATTATCCGGGTTGTTTTGTTGAACTGGTATCAGTTTACAGGGGGGCCGGATGGATTGTCAGGCATCCCGCGGCCCACATTCTTCGGGTTGGCGTTCAAGCGCGGGGAAGGTAATTTTGCTGATTTCTTCGGTCTGGACTATTCTTCGATACACCGAATTATGTTTTTGTATTTCCTCATTTTGATTCTGGCATTGGTGACCAATTTTGTGACCAACCGGCTCAGAAGGCTGCCCATCGGCCGTGCCTGGGAAGCTTTGCGTGAAGATGAGATCGCTTGCCGCTCCCTTGGTCTGAATACGACAATGGTGAAGCTGTCTGCATTTTCCATCGGGGCCATGTTTGCCGGTTTCGCAGGCTCTTTCTTTGCAACCCGTCAGGGATTTATCTCACCGGAAAGTTTCACCTTTATTGAATCAGCCCTGATTCTGGCCATTGTGGTGCTTGGCGGCATGGGATCGCAAGTCGGCGTTGTGATTGCGTCTATTGCAATGATCGGTGGTTTCGAGATTTTCCGGGAAGCCGAGCAGTTTCGGATGCTGATTTTTGGCCTTGCCATGGTGGTGATCATGGTCTGGAAGCCTCGGGGATTGATTTCAACCCGGGATCCGTCGATTTTCCTCAAGAAGAAGAAAAGCGTGTCCGCGGATATGGTCGCGCAAGGGGAGGGGCATTGATATGACGCATTGGAATGATGACATCCTCCTCTCCGTCGAGCATCTGAGTATGCGGTTTGGCGGGTTGCTGGCTGTCAACGACCTGTCTTTTAACGTAGGACGAGGGGACATCACGGCTCTGATTGGCCCGAACGGCGCTGGAAAGACGACCGTTTTCAACTGTATTACCGGCTTCTACAAACCCACATCAGGGCGTGTTGCCGCTCGGCATACGGATGGTGACGTTCATTTCCTCGAGCAGATGGACGATTTCCGTATTCCCAAAACGGCTAAAGTGGCGCGGACTTTCCAGAATATTAGGCTTTTTGGCGGTATGACCGTTCTTGAAAATCTGATGGTCGGCCAGCACACACCCTTGATGGCCGCGTCTAAATTTACCTTTGGTGGCATTTTCGGACTCAGCAGTTACAAGAAAGCTGAAACGGAAGCTCTTGAAAAAGCCAAATACTGGATGGACCAAACGGGACTTACCCATCGGGCTGATGATGCCGCTGCGGACCTTCCCTATGGTGAGCAACGCAAACTCGAGATTGCGCGGGCCATGTGTACCGGCCCAAAACTCCTCTGCCTTGACGAGCCCGCCGCCGGTCTAAATCCAAAAGAATCGGATGAATTGAACAAGCTCTTATTATTCATCCGTAAAGAGCAAGAGACCGGCATTCTGTTAATTGAGCATGATATGAATGTGGTCATGGAAATCTCGGACCATGTGATTGTTCTTGATTATGGCGAGAAGATTTCTGACGGCACGCCGGATGAAGTTCGGAATGATCCAAAAGTGATTGCGGCCTATCTGGGCGTTGCGGACGATGAAGTCGACGAAGTCGAACAGCAGATTGAACAGACTGTTGCTTCAAAGGGAGGGGAGTAAGATGGAAAAACAACCTCTCCTGCAAGTTAAAAATGTTGAGACCTTTTATGGTAAAATCCAGGCCCTTCGTGGTGTAACTCTGGACGTCCATGAAGGGGAAATTGTCACCTTGATCGGGGCAAATGGTGCCGGTAAATCCACCTTGATGATGACAATCTGCGGAAGCCCACAGGCGGCAACAGGCCAGGTGATTTATGATGGCACTGACATCACCAGAATGCCCACTCACGAGATCATGCGTATGGATATGGCGCAATCTCCTGAGGGGCGGCGCATTTTTCCGCGCATGACCGTTCAGGAAAATTTGCTGATGGGGGCTGCCGTTTCTGACCCTGAATATCTTGAGGCAGATTTTGCCCGGGTGTTTGAATTGTTTCCGCGTCTGAAAGAGCGTCGGGATCAGCGAGGGGGCACATTGTCGGGCGGTGAACAGCAGATGTTGGCCATTGGCCGGGCCTTGATGGCGCGACCGAAATTGCTGCTGCTGGATGAGCCGTCTCTCGGCCTTGCACCGCTTGTTGTGAAGCAGATTTTTGAAGTGATCAAGGAGCTGAATAAAAAAGAAGGCCTTTCCGTTTTTTTGGTGGAGCAGAATGCGTACCACGCTCTCAAGCTTGCCGATAAAGGGCATGTGATTGTCAATGGTGTCATCACCATGAGCGGGACAGGTTCTGAGCTTCTGGCGAAAGAGGAAGTTCGGGCGGCGTATCTGGAAGGAGGGGCTCACTGATGGGTATTCTTTGGGAAAACAGCTTTTGGGTCTTTTTTTTCCTAACCGTTATCATTGCTGGCGGCGCTGCTTATATGACGGGCCGGGCGCTTGCCGGAAGTTGGCGGTCACCGGTTCAACCGGTTCTGGCAATGTTACTTCTGGGACTAGCCGATCGGTTCTTTCATTTTTCGCTTTTTCAAGGAAGTTTGCTTTCTGTTCAGTATTACCTGGTCGATACGGCCGTTTTGATCCTTATTTCGCTGGTCGCCTATCGGTTGACGCGCGCAGGACAAATGGTTGCTCAGTATCCATGGCTTTATGTAAGAAACGGGCCTTTCTCTTGGCGCGAGAAATAGAAATTTGAAAAGCCTGCCTTAATTTACACAGGTTTTTCGAGTAAATTACCCTTTGCAATTCCTTCTTGATTGCAGGATGATAATGAGAAGGGTGATATAAGGCATCTACTAACTAGGGAGACATGATAGATGAAAAAGTATCTTCTTGCCGCAACAATGCTGACAGCTGGCATGCTGGCATCAGCTAGTGCTTGGGCAGACATTCAGATCGCGACAGCAGGTCCAATGACCGGCCAATATGCAAGCTTTGGCCAGCAAATGAAAGCAGGAGCCGAGCAGGCTGTTGCCGACATTAATGCCGCGGGTGGTATCAATGGTGAAAAACTGGTTCTGACCGTTGGCGATGATGCCTGCGATCCGAAACAGGCGGTTGCTGTCGCCAACCAGATGGTGTCAAAAGGCGTTGTCTTTATGGCGGGCCATTTTTGTTCTGGTTCTTCCATCCCGGCCTCCAAGGTTTATGAAGAAGAGGGAATCATCCAGATTTCACCGGCTTCAACAAACCCGAAGCTGACCGATGAAGGCGGACCGAACGTTTACCGCGTATGTGGCCGGGATGATCAGCAGGGTCTGGTTGCCGGTGCGTTGCTAGCAGGTGAGTTCAAAGGCAAAAATGTTGCCATTCTTCATGATAAAACTGCCTATGGTAAAGGTCTTGCCGACCAGACCAAAATGGCTATGGAGAAAATGGGCGGTAAAAGCGCCATGTATGAAGCCTATACAGCTGGTGAAAAAGACTACACTGCGCTGGTTTCGAAAATGAAACAGGCGTCGATTGATGTGGCTTATGTCGGTGGTTATCACACAGAAGCCGGTCTTATTGTTCGTCAGATGCGGGACCAGGGCATGAAAACCCAGCTGGTTTCCGGCGATGCATTGGTGACGGATGAATATTGGTCAATCACAGGTGCTGCTGGTGAAGGCACATTGATGACTTTCTCACCAGATCCACGGAAAAATCCTGGCGTTGCCGGTCTTGTGAAAACATTCCGGGACAATAAAATTGAGCCTGAAGGATATGTTTTATACACCTATGCTGCCGTTCAGGCATGGGCGCAGGCAGCCACCACTGCCAAGTCAACAGATCCAGATGCGGTTATGAAGGCATTGAACAGCGGTAAGTTCGAGACAGTCCTTGGTAATCTTGGCTTTGATGATAAAGGCGATGTCAAGCTGCCAGGCTATGTCTGGTACGAATGGAAAAACGGCAAATATGACTATCGTTAAGCGGTAGCTCTATTTATTCTGAAACCCTGCGGGAGAAATCTCGCAGGGTTTTTTCTTTGTGGAAGCGTCTCTTTTTAACAACCTGCTTGCCTGTGTTGAGGGCAAGGATATGGTTAGTCCGGGGTGTCGAGAATCTGCAGAGGTTTTCTTGATATACCAAGAGGACGGTCGGGTAGCTCAGAAGGATGTCGTGTATCTGCAGACATGATCTGATTTCCACCCTCTCCTTTTGCGACATAAAGGAGCTCGTCTGCCTGCCCGATTGTTTCCTCAATGGAGGTTGTCTGATCCGGATAGCAGGTTATCAACCCCATGCTGGCAGAAAACCGATAGGAACTGGTGTCAGAATCCGTGTTGATGTCAAACATCTGGACACACTGTAGAATGCGATCGAGGACGAGCTCTGCCTTGTCTTTTGGCGTGTTGCCCATAACCAAGGCGAATTCATCTCCCCCAAGCCGCGCGCAAAAGTCGCTTGCACGGTGCATATGAGACTGGAGTTGTTCGCCGATCTTCTCAAGGTGGATGTCTCCTTGCTGATGGCCAAACACATCATTCAGGGTTTTGAAATTATCCAGATCGACAAGGGCTAGAGAAATAGGTTGCTTGGCGCGAACGCTGCGTTGCCATTCATTTTCCAGAAATTCGGAAAAAGAGCGACGATTAGGCAGAGCTGTCAATTCATCGGTTCGGGCCAGTTGTTGAGCTTGTTCTTCCGACAGTTTTCGCGCAGTTATGTCCCGGTGGCAGATAATAAAATATTCTGCGCCTCTGAGTCCCAGGCGTGTCACTGTCATCATGAACCAGCGGCGTTCTGTCGGGCTGTGGCATGGATATTCCATGGAATAGTCCAAATATTCCCCATCGATGACAGCGCTGATGCCATGGAAGGCTTTTCGGCCATAATCATCTCCCGAAGCCGCCGCCTGCTTGCAAATGTACAGATAGTTGCTTCCTGCCCAATTGGTCCCTTGTCGGCAATTATTTGTGGTTGCAAACTGGTCCCAGCTGTCATTGACATAGAGAATGGCACCGGTGCGGTCGATAACCGATATCTGTTCCTTTAAGGCATTAAGTACAGATTGGGTGAAATCAATGCTTCGATCAGGAATAGAATTGGGAGAGGTGTGTCTTGGTAAGGCTTCTTCAGGATCGTCAAAAGCGGATTTCCACATATTTGAGTAGCCGGAGAAATTCTCGCGCAATGCAGCCGTTAAATGGGCGGAAAACCAAAGCATGCATTCTCCTGATCAGGGTCTTCTAAGTTTTTTATAATAGCATTAGTAATATTAATATATAATTAAAGAAAAATGTTGAATAGGGAGGCAAAACCTGGCGCGTCGAAGGTCAAATGATGGTCGACCTAGGCATCGTCATCGACAAAGGGAGGTGGGTTTTGTGGCAGGCGCAGTTCGCCCTATTGGCCTAAACGCGCATCAATTCGATTTTCTGGAAAATGTGGTGCCCCTGGCCTGACTCGAACAGGCACGCCCTATGGACAACAGATTTTGAATCTGTCGCGTCTACCAATTCCGCCACAGGGGCTTCCTGTGAAAGTAGCTGCATAATAGCGATGATTATTACGGGGTCAATAGGTCAAATGCAGCTCTTTACATCTGTTTATATGATCTTCAGTCTAGGGTCGTCAAAATGGTATAGCCGGATCCCCGAACGGACTTGATCATTTGCGGTTGCTGATCATCCATCTCAAGCTTTTGGCGAAGCCGCCTAACCAAAGCGTCAATATTCCGGCTGTTTTCTTTCAGCTCTTTGTTAAAAATCTTCAAGCTGAGTTTATCGCGCCCAACCGGTTGCCCTGGATTTTCCAGCAAGACACGAAGAAGCTGAAATTCTGCCATGGTAAGCGGTACATCAGAGCCATCCGGTGCGGCTAGTTTGTGGTGCGGAAGGTCCAGTGACCAACCAGAGAAAGCAACATTGGTCTTTAGGCTTTCATTTCCGCTTACATCACCTTGACGGATGCTGCGCCTGAGAACGCTTTTGATCCGCGCGAGCAATTCGCGCCTGTTATAAGGCTTTGACACATAATCATCCGCTCCCATTTCCAGGCCGATAATCAGATCAACACTCTCCCCTTTGCCGGTCAGAATAATCACACCGACGTCGGAGCGTTCCTTGAGATAGCGGGTCAGGCTTAGGCCGTCTTCTCCCGGCAACATTAAATCCAGAATGACGAGATCGAATTCCTGGTCGGAGAAAACCCGTCGCATTTCATCTGCGTTGCCAGCTTCTGCAACCGCATAATTTTCTTTTTCTAATGTTGTCCGCAGTACCTGGCGAAGTTCAGGTTCGTCATCTACTACCAGAATTTTCTGCTTCATAGTTGCCGGCGTGTCCTTATTTAACTCAGACGGCTTTTAAGGCCTTCTGATATACAAATACTATGATGTAATAAAAAAGTTACAAGATCAACTTAATACGCTAATAACAATGCTTGAATAAAACACTCCTTCATACAAGACTGACCATTTTTTCCAACTATTTTTTTAATGATCGTATGTGTTCGAATAGTTTGGCTATACATGGCTGTTGAATAGGACCCCTCCCGGTTCTGTCAGATACAGAGCATGAAGTTAAAAGCCTTAACCTCCAGTTAAATCTTGCGAATTTTACCAGATATCTCTTAATGTGCGTCCATCCGAAGTGATTGTAACGGGATTGCATTTACATGCTCAGACGTCTTTATGACTACACGATGAACTTGGCGGCGCGGCCGCGTGCGAAGACCTTCCTGGGGGGTATCGCTTTTATCGAAAGTTCTGTTTTTCCTATTCCGCCGGACGTGATGTTAATCCCCATGGTACTGGCAAATCGGTCGCAAGCCTGGAGAATCGCTTTTATTTGTAGCTTGTTTTCAGTGCTGGGCGGCCTTTTCGGCTATGTCATCGGCTATTATTTTTTCGAATTGGTTGGTGAAGCCATTGTGGGCTTCTACGGCTATGAAGAAAAATTTACCCATTTTAAAAACCAGTATGATGAGTGGGGTGGCTGGATCGTTGCGTTTTTTGGCCTGACGCCTTTTCCTTATAAAGTGATCACCATCGCAAGCGGGGCTGCTCAGCTGAATTTGGCAATCTTTATTGTGGCCTCTGTTCTATCCCGGAGTGCCCGCTTCTTCCTGGTTGCTGGTTTGTTGATGAAGTTTGGGGAACCCATTCGGGATTTTATCGAAAAATATCTCGGAATACTGACAATCGTCTTCTTTGTCTTATTGTTTGGATCCTTCGTCGTCCTTAAATACGTCGTATAACAAAGTAAGATTGAGGGGTGCTATGATCATTCTATATTTACAATCACTCCTGTTGGCGGGGATTGCCAGCATTGGGGCCTTGGGTTTCGCCTTGATCGCGCAGTTTGGCTTTAACCTGCATCCCTGTGTTCTTTGTATTTATCAGCGATGGCCATATGTCGCAGTTATCGTTATTGCCGGGGCCGGACTTCTTCTAAGTCGCAAAATTGGGCGGCACTATTTCGATGCGTTATGCGCGCTTGGATTTGCCGCGACGGCTGGCATTGGAGGATTTCACGTTGGGGTGGAGCAAGGCTGGTGGGAAGGGCTGGATGGTTGCGTTGCTGATACTTCTGCAACATCGTCACTGGCTGATCTCAAGGCTCAAATTATGGCGTCACCGATTGTAAAATGTGATGAAATCCCTTGGGAGCTTTTCGGAATCTCTATGGCAGGGTATAATACGATATTCGCCACTGTGATGGCTCTTTTCATGATCCGAGCTTTTTTCTTCAATAAGCCCTGATCCATATCAAAGAGGCCCGGTTCTTGATCGGTTATGCAGGACAGTATGATGACAGATGCAACAGACACAACAGGCCCTAAAAAAACCGGAGAGGGTCGCCTCCCCGGTGATTTACGTGCCGATGAATTGATTGAGCGTATCATCCGTGTGGATCATGCAGGTGAGTTTGGGGCTGTGCGGATCTATGAAGGACAGTATGCTGTCCTGAAAAATTCCGAAGATGCGGCGACCATCCAGCATATGAAAGAACAGGAAGAAGTTCACCGAGCCAAATTTGAAGAGTTGCTTACCGACCGTCGGGTGCGGCCGACCATTTTATCACCGTTTTGGCATGTCGCGGGTTTCGCATTGGGAGCGGGAACAGCTTTACTGGGGAAGGAAGCCGCAATGGCTTGCACGGAAGCTGTGGAAGAGGTGATCGATGAGCATTATTTGCATCAACTCGAGCAGTTGGGCGATGATGAAACGGAATTGAAAGACACAATCAAAAAGTTTCGCGATGAAGAGATCGAGCATCGAGACATTGCCCGCGAAAAAGGAGCGGCAGAAGCCCCGGGTTATGAGCTTCTGACAACCGCGGTGAAAGGTGGGTCTCGTCTGGCGATCTGGCTTTCGTCCCGGATATAAAACTTAGTCAGTCTCTAGGGGAAATCGCAACGGGTTGCTGAAATTGTCGCGAAGCTCTGTTTGCTGCTCAAGACACTGAAACGATACTCACTGCCGCCAAAGACAACGCTCTTATGAATGGGGAGAATACCTTCAATTTTCTCTGACTTCCCGCCAAGCTGGGTAAATTGCAGGCTGACGGTTTTTGACGGATCATACCAGGCTTCCGGTTTCCCTTCAGCGTTCAATGCAGATTCTCCAATACCGGTCACAGTAATCGATCCTTCTGCCAGGCTGATAGAATTGCCGATCTGATTGAATAGTGGCGTGTTGACAATAAAGCGTTTCGTTTCAGGGCGCGGATCACAGTTCTGGCTGTTTTGCGCCAGACTGATCAAGGTTACGAGCCGCTGAGGCTCCAGCCCGTCATCGATGCGGGTTTTAACCAGTTCAAGGATTTCCAGAGTAGCGCCGGTCGGGATTTCTTTTTCAAACTTGTTCCGCCAGTTACGTGCTTCTGCAAGGGCCGAACTTTGTTTATCCAGAGCCGCTCTTGCCTGATCATTGAGGCGCTGATTTTTCTGAGAGAGGACATTGACCTGGTCTTCTACCAAAGCCACGCGTCTGTCAGCCTGTGCCTGCCCCTCAAAATACCCATAAGCGCCTGCAGCGCTCAAAAGAGCCAGGTAAAAGGCTGTCTTGAGGAATTTGTTGCGGCGCTCACGCGCCTTCTTTTTTTCGGAAAGGCCTAATCCGTAGCTCATAATAGGTCACATCTGGTGAAATAGAACGGGAATATTACTTCCTGTTTTTTAACCATTAGGCTGCCTAAAGGCAAGAGAGTAGAGAGCAAAGCTCGTTAATCTTCAAGCTCAGCATCCCAATAGAGAAAATCCCGCCAGCTTTCATGCAGGTAATTGGGGGGAAAGCGTCGCCCTTTTTCGTTAAGGAGCTGCATGGTCGGAATATAGGGCTTCACTTCCGGAAACATATGTGCCTCCCGAGTGAGCCGCCCGCCTTTCCGCATATTGCAAGGTGCACAGGCTGTCGTGATATTTTCCCAGCTTGTCAGCCCACCCAGGCGACGCGGTAACACATGATCAAATGTCAGATCATCCAGCGAGCCACAATATTGGCAACTGAAGCCATCGCGAAGAAACAGATTGAAGCGGGTGAAGGCGGGGCGCTTATCCTGTTGGATATAACGTTTGAGGCTGATAACACTGGGAAGGCGCATTTCAAAGCTGGGTGAATGGACAACCCGATCATATTCCGAGACGATATCGACCCGGTCCAGAAAAACCGATTTCAGCGCATCCTGCCAGGACCACAGGGAGAGCGGAAAATAGCTGAGGGGCCGATAGTCAGCGTTTAAGACAAGGGCCGGGAATTTTTCTGCTGAAGCCAGCATGCGTCACAAGTCCTCTGATCAAAGGTCTTCATGGAAAGTGTGGCGCTTTTTCGGTTAAAAATCAAATACTAATACAGTATTTTGTGTTAAATAAATGTGACCCTACTGTATATCGATTGCGGCTCAGGGGAATCAGGAAATCAAAAGTGGAGCCTCACTTCTTTTGCCGAACAATGTCTGCATAGTACCGCCACAAGATTCTGGCTGCCAGCGTTCTGTGAGGTTTTAAGGGGGCGGCATGCCGATCCATTTCGTCGACCGATGGTCTGACATCGAGGCCTTTTAGATGCTGAAGGGCAATTTTAAGAGCAACATCCCCAGCGGGCCAGACATCCTGTCGGTCCAGACAGGCAATCAGATACACTTCTGCCGTCCACCGACCAATGCCTTTCACCTGCATGAGAGCCTCTGAGACGGCCTCATCTTCCATGCTTTTTAACAGATCCAGCGTCAGACGGTCATGGGTCAGGTCTTCTGCCAGGGCCCGGCAGTAAACGGCTTTTTGCTTGCTCAATCCAAGTTCTCTCAATGCCTCTTCTGAGAAAGTCAGGAGCTGCTCAGGTGTGAAGGGTGAAATCGCGGTTTTCAGGCGCTGCCAAATGGCATCGGCACTGGCTAGTGAAACTTGTTGTTCGACGATAATTTTGGTCAGGGACGAAAAGCCCGGCGGTTGCAGTCGGCTCGGTAGGGGACGAATGAGGGTGAGGGCACGGGCAAAATCCGGATCAGCGTCGGCAATGTAATGCAATCCGGCTTTCAGGTGGTATTCCGAAGGCATCAGAAGCGAATCCAATGCCAGCTGACTGGCACTCATCGGGCGTTTTCAGCTGCTGCCGTTTGTACAGAAAGGGTACATGCCAGCGCTTTGCCCGCGCGTGCGATCGGAGCCAGTTCGCTTTCGCTATCGGAAACAGCATCCGTGATATCCGGGGTAAGGCCAGTTCCATTGAAGGAGGCGCCGCCGCCAGCTGTGAAGCGCCCTGTGGTCAGGCGCAGTCCGCCGCCGTTATCCAGATCATAAAGCGTTTGCATCGTTCCCTTGCCGTAACTTTGCTGGCCAAAAATGCGAGCCCGATGTTGGTTTTGCAAGGCGCCGGCTACGATTTCAGCCGCTGAGGCTGAACCTTTGTTCAGCATAATCATGATCGGGCGCCCAGCAATACGATCGCCTGAATCAGCCTCTTCATTAGAAAAGCTTTTTCCGCGGTTTATGGCGGCGAAAATATTGCCCTCGTCCAGGAATTGATCAGCAATATCGACAGCAGCTGTCACCAGGCCGCCGGGATTATTGCGCATATCCAGAATAACGCCACATAAGCGAGAGCCCAACTGACGATCAAAATGATCCAGAGCCTCGTCGACAGCATCAACGGTTTTCCGGTTAAAGGAATGGATTCGAATATAGCCGACATCGCCATCGACCTTATAGTCAACAACTTCCAATTCAACGGCCCGTCGTTCCAGTCCCAATTTGATGGGCGTTTCAACGCCGGCGCGTCTGATGGTGAGGACCGCGTGGCTACCTTCTGGTCCGCGTAATTTGGCGATGGCTTCGGGAAAGCTGTACCCGGCAAGAGGTTCACCGTTCAGATGTGAGATGACGTCTTCCGGCAGAATGCCCGCTTTTTCAGCAGAAGAGCCTTTTAACGGCGTCACGACTGTCAGTTCATCATCGCGCATTTCAATGCGAAATCCGAAGCCAACAAAGCGCCCGTCCAGATTTTCCTGATACCGCTTGTAAGCTTGAGGGCTCATATAGCCTGAATTTTTATCCAGTGAAGACATGACAGCGTTCAGAGCCCGCGTGGTTGGCTCCTCACCATTCTCCGATTGTTTTTGCAGGCCTTTAATAGCTTCATCAATCAGCGTATCCACTTCGACGCTATCCACATAGCGGGAGTGGATTCTTTGAAGGGCATTGGCGATGGTATCGCGTTCTTCTGGCCAGTTTTCTGTTTTGCCGACGATATCGAGATAGGCTGCCTCGTAGCGTTCCATGGCATTAACAACGGTCCTGTCCTTTGTGAAAGGCAGGGCACAGGCTGTCAACAGCAGGACCACATTTGCAAAGATCAGAATTTTTCTGAACATAGATCGACAATTCGGTAGTGTTAATAAAGTCTTAACAAAGCTAATCACTGTCAGAGCCTGTGACAAGAGAACAAATCTTTTATTTCGTTTTTTATTGGTTTTTTCACGGTTATTTGACATAGGGTGAGCACATGAAAATAGTCACACGATTTGCCCCGAGTCCCACGGGATACCTGCATATGGGTCATGCTTATTCTGCTTCCCTTGCGTTTAAAAAAGCAAAAGAGAGCGGAGGGCACTTTCTTTTGCGGATAGAGGATATTGATACCACCCGCTGCCGTCCGGACTTCGAATCTGCGATTTATGAAGATCTCGCCTGGCTGGGGCTCGAATGGGAAAAACCGGTTCGGCGACAAAGCGAACATATGGAAGATTATGCGGCTCTTCTGGAACGCCTGCATGAAAGAGAGCTTGTTTATCCCTGCTTCTGCAGCCGCAAAGAAATTGCTGCCGAAATTGCCGCCAGCAAATCTGCCCCTCATGGACCTGACGGTCCACTTTATCCGGGCACATGCCGATATTTGTCGGAAAAAGAAAAGCAAGCTCGGTTTTCAGCGAGCGAGCCGTATGCGTTACGCCTGGATATGGCGCGAGCGCTGCAATTGGTCCCTGCAGCTCAATTGACGTTTAACGAGCTGGAAAAGGGGCTTATTCAGTGTGATCCCGCCCGTTTTGGGGATGTGGTGCTGGCCCGCAAGGAAACACCGACAAGCTACCATCTGGCTGTGACACTAGATGATGCCTTGCAAGGCGTTAATCTGGTGGTAAGAGGGCAGGATCTGTTCGAAGCAACCTATGTTCAGCGACTGCTTCAGGCGCTTTTCGATCTCCCGACTCCCGACTATCTGCATCATGGTCTGGTTTCGGATGTCAAAGGCAAACGACTGGCAAAGCGGGACAAGGATGCTACGATCCGCGCGATGCGGGAAAATGGCTATTCATCTCAGGAAGTCAGAAAACTGACCGGTTTTGGATGAAGCATGGCCGTACCTGAACACTTTCAGGTCCGGCCACCAACTGAATCAGGCCGCTTCTTCTTCGGAGACTATGATATCCACCATATCGGACATAATGCCCATCATATCAAAGTCTTTTGGTGTATAAACAGCCGCAACACCGTGATTTTTAAGGGCTTCGGCGTCTTCTGGCGGGATGATACCACCGACGACCACTGGCAGATCGCCCAGACCGGCTGCTTTCAACCGATCAACAACATCACCTGCCAGGGAAATGTGGGAGCCGGAAAGGATCGACAGGCCGACCATATGCACAGATTCTTCAAGGGCCGCATTGACGATTTGGTCTGGCGTCAGGCGAATGCCTTCATAGACAACCTCCATGCCGCTGTCGCGCGCAGCAACAGCAATTTGCTCAGCACCATTGGAATGACCATCGAGTCCCGGCTTGCCAACAAGGACCTTAACAGGGCGTCCCAGTTTCTTGGCGGCGTTAGATACTTTTTCTCTAACCGCTTCAATTGCATCGCCCGTCGCATTTGAGATGGCACCGCTGACACCGGTTGGTGCCCGATACTCGCCGTAAATGGATCGAAGTGCTTCCGACCACTCACCTGTTGTGACGCCGACTTTTGCGGCTTCGATGGAGACCGGCATGATATTTTCCCCTGCCACTGCCGTTGCTTTGAGGGCTTTCAAGGCAGCGGCAACTCGTTCTGGATCCCGGTTCGCTTTCCAGGCTTCCAGGCGGGCAATCTGTTCAGCCTCCACCGCAGGATCGACAGTCATAATGCCACCGTCACCAGCTTGGGTCAGCGGTGAGGGTGTGCTTTCCGTAAATTTGTTGACGCCGACAACAGGCATGTCACCTGAAATGACAGACTGAACGCGAGTGGTATTGGATTGCACCAGAGCTTCTTTCAAATAGCCCGATTCAACAGCCGCCACGGCTCCGCCCAGCTGATCTATGCGCTTGAGCTCTTCGCGAGTTGCAACTTTGAGCTCTTCTACTTTACGATCAATCTCGATAGATCCCTCGAAGATATCACCATATTCAAGAAGGTCTGTTTCAAAGGCAACAATTTGCTGGAGGCGCAGAGACCATTGCTGATCCCAAGGGCGTGGCAGGCCCAGGGCTTCATTCCAGGCAGGCAGCTGAACGGCGCGGGCTCGCGCCTTTTTGGAAAGCACAACAGCCAGCATTTCAAGCAGAATGCGATAGACATTATTTTCAGGCTGTTGTTCGGTCAGGCCGAGAGAATTGACCTGTACGCCATAGCGGAAGCGTCGGAATTTCTCTTCTTCGACACCATATCGTTCCTGAAGGATTTCATCCCACAGATCCACAAACGCGCGCATTTTGCACATTTCGGTCACAAAACGGATGCCGGCATTGACGAAAAAGCTGATCCGTCCCGTCGCTGCCGGGAAATCCGCCGGGCTGATTTGCCCCGAATCGCGCACGGCGTCCAGCACAGAAATAGCCGTCGCAAGGGCAAAAGAGAGTTCCTGAATGGGCGTGGCCCCGGCTTCCTGCAGATGGTAGGAGCAAACGTTGGTCGGGTTCCATTTCGGCATTTCCTGATAGGTAAAGCTCACCACATCAGTGATCAGTTTCATGCTGGGGCCCGGAGGAAAGATATAGGTACCGCGAGACAAATATTCCTTGATGATGTCGTTCTGAACAGTTCCTTGAAGGACCTTGCGATCTGTACCCTGCTCTTCTGCGACGGCAACATAGAGAGCCAGAAGCCATGCTGACGTTGCGTTAATCGTCATGGAGGTGTTCATTTTCTCAAGCGGGATTTCCTCAAACAGTGTCCGCATGTCCCCCAAATGGCAAATCGGCACACCGACTTTACCGACTTCCCCTTTGGCCAGAATATGATTCGAATCGTAGCCTGTCTGGGTCGGCAGATCGAAAGCAACGGACAGTCCGGTTTGTCCTTTCCCGAGATTCGTTTTATACAGCTCGTTCGACGCTTTGGCCGAGGAATGACCCGAATAGGTTCTGAAAAGCCAGGGCCTGTCTTTGCTCTGCTTCGGAGCGTTTCCCAAGGGTGTAGAAGTTGTCTCGCTCATAATTTTCTTTCGTCTTCACCAGGTAAAGTGGACACTTGTTTCTTTTTTATTCTTCCTCAAGCAATAACATATCTTTATATTGCGGTGCAAAAAAAACTTGCACGATGGCTTAAGGTCAGTAATCTTCATCATTATTAACGCTGGATAGTGATCTGGCGAGAAAAAAAATGATGCGCTGCGGAATTGACCCCTCCGATCGGGAGGTCGGGCAAGCCGGAACAAGTGTACTGACACATAGTTAGAGGAATTTTGTGATGTCTGTAAAGCAAGCTACCGATAAAGAAACTAACCCGGATCTTTCTTCTGCGGAACCGTTGAAAGACTTGTATGAAGTGGGTGAGATTCCGCCTCTGGGTCATGTTCCGTCAAAAATGTATGCCTGGGCAATTCGCCGGGACCGGCATGGTGAGCCGGAAAAAGCCATGCAGGAAGAAGTTGTGGATACGCCCGCACTTGATTCCCATGACGTTCTCGTCCTCGTGATGGCGGCGGGTGTCAACTATAACGGTGTTTGGGCCTCTCTGGGGGAGCCGATTTCCGTATTTGACGTTCACAGCGATCCCTACCACATTGCCGGATCAGATGCTTCCGGTGTTGTCTATGCTGTGGGTAGCAAAGTGACACGCTTCAAAGTAGGTGATGAGGTGGTTGTTCACTGTAACCAGGATGACGGTGACGATGAAGAATGTAATGGTGGAGATCCAATGTTCTCTCCCAGTCAGCGGATTTGGGGTTATGAGACACCCGATGGATCTTTTGCCCAGTTCTGCCGGGTGCAGGACCGTCAATTGATGCCCCGTCCCAAACATCTGACATGGGAAGAAAGTGCCTGCTATACGCTGACACTGGCAACCGCCTATCGTATGCTGTTTGGCCATCGCCCGCATATCCTCCGTCCAGGTCACAATGTTCTGGTTTGGGGCGCATCCGGTGGTCTGGGCTCCTTTGCGGTTCAGATTTGTGCCGCGGCAGGTGCGAATGCCATTGGTGTGATTTCAGACGAATCAAAGCGTGAATTTGTTATGTCTCTGGGCGCCAAAGGTGTTTTGAACCGCAACGATTTTGATTGTTGGGGGCAGTTGCCAACGGTAAATGGCGATGGCTTCGGCGAATATATGAAAAAGACCCGCGAATTTGGTAAAGCGATCTGGGAGATCACAGGGAAGGGCAATGATGTCGATTTTGTCTTCGAACATCCAGGCGAATCCACTTTCCCGGTTTCCTGTAATGTTGTGAAGCGCGGTGGTATGGTTGTGTTCTGTGCCGGTACAACCGGCTTTAACCTGACCATGGATGCCCGTTTTGTCTGGATGCGCCAGAAGCGTATTCAGGGGAGCCATTTTGCCAACCTGAAACAGGCGTCTCAGGCCAACAACATGGTCATCGAACGCCGCATCGATCCTTGTATGTCAGAAGTGTTCCCTTGGGACGATATTCCACGGGCCCATACAAAAATGATGAATAACGAGCATAAACCGGGTAACATGGCTGTTCTGGTTTCTGCCAAAGTCCCTGGCCTGAGAACGGTTGAGGACGCGATTGAAGCAGGGAACTCCTAACGGGGTTCCTTTGCTTGATTGAGGCAGAGAGAACAACAAAAAAAACAAGTAGCTGGAATATTATGACAAATCAGAACACATCCCTCATTTTGGAAGGGCTGGATAGCCTTTGTGAAGATGCGCTTAATGCTGCAGAAATACTGAAGCAGCAGGCCATTCAGTCGGTTGCCGCCTTTACCCGGGGTGACAATGGCCGCATCAGCGCCACGCTGGTCGAGAAAAATCAGTATGCAACACATGGCCTGGCCTGGCTTGTCACTTATGTGGAAACGTTGAAAGAGACATTGGGTTGGTCGCGAAATCTGGCGTCAGAAGGCAAATTGGGAGAGTTGGAGCAGTTGATGCTGCAAGCCGGATTTGCCGAATATCTCAGTCAACTCGAAGGGGGTATCCCCATGACGCTCGGCGAAATTATTCGCCCTGCGGATCTGGGTGTTGAAGGGGATGTTGTCTCCGCTTTTCGAACGGATGCAGTTTTGCGTCTGACAGCGGAGGGGTACTCTCCTGCTGTTCGCATGCGGATTGCTGAACTAGTCGCTGCGGGCATGGATACAGGCCATTTCGGTGATCCTTGTCTGGATGAAACCTACACAATGATCCGCGATCAGTTCCGCCGTTTCGCGGACGAAGAGGTTATTCCTCATGCCCATGAATGGCACCTTAAAGATGAGCTGATCCCCCGCGCTGTCGTGGATCAGATGTCCGAACTGGGTGTTTTCGGCCTGACCGTTCCTGAAGACTATCAGGGGCTTGGCCTGGGCAAGATGTCCATGTGTGTAGTATCCGAGGAGTTGTCTCGGGGATATATCGGTGTTGGCTCCCTTGGAACACGGTCGGAAATTGCAGCGGAATTGATTCTGACAGGAGGAACTCAGGCCCAAAAAGATAAATGGCTACCGAAAATTGCATCCGGTGAAATCTTGCCGACAGCCGTTTTCACCGAACCCAACACGGGATCGGATCTGGCATCTCTTCGGACCCGTGCCGTCAAGGATGGGGATGTCTATAAAATCACAGGTAATAAGACCTGGATTACCCATGCGGCCCGCGCGGACGTTATGACATTGTTGGCGCGCTCCAATCCCAATGAGCCAGGCTATAAAGGCCTGTCCATGTTCTTGGCGGAAAAACAGCATATGACTGAGGACGAGGATTTCCCGACCGACGGTATGACCGGCGGCGAGATCGAAGTTCTAGGGTATCGTGGTATGAAAGAATATGAGCTTGGCTTTGATGATTTCGAGGTTAAAGCTGAAAATCTTTTGGGTGAAGAAGAAGGGAACGGCTTCAAGCAGCTGATGCAGACTTTCGAAAGTGCCCGTATTCAGACAGCGGCCCGAGCCTTGGGTGTCGCTCAGAATGCGATGGAACTCGGTTTGCGCTATTCTCTCGATCGTATCCAGTTTTCTCGCCCAATTATTGAATTTCCGCGTGTGGCAGGCAAGCTTGCCTGGATGGCTGTCGAGATTATGATGGCTCGCCAGTTGACCTATGCTTCTGCCCGGGCAAAAGATGAAGGTCGCCGCTGCGATCTGGAAGCCGGAATGGCGAAATTGCTGGGTGCCCGTGTCGCCTGGCAGGCGGCGGATAATGCCTTGCAGGTTCATGGTGGTAACGGCTTTGCTCTGGAATATCCGATCAGCCGGGTTCTGTGTGATGCCCGTATCCTCAATATTTTTGAAGGTGCTGGCGAAATTCAGGCCCAGGTGATTGCCCGCCGTCTTCTTGAAGGTGCTAACTGATCAATTGGCCGGGGCGGAATATTTTTCTCCCGGCCTTTCTTTCTTACTCCCGGACAATTGTCAGTGAGGGCCACTGGTCAATCCAGGGTTTGGATCGCAATCGGCTTTCAAACTGATCCATTTTTTCCAATGCCGCCGGTGTTGGCCGTATGATCATCTGAAATAGATCTTCAAGTCCGAATGGCGCAAGGATGGTCAAAGTGTCGTCGCGTTCCAGTCTGACAGCAACTGCAGTTGGTGTCTCCAGCCAGAATTGCATGGCATCTTCGGTATTGTGATAAGCTCGTGTCGCATTTTTGTGGTGCATTCTGGCCTGATTTTTTAAAGACCAGGGAATATCCGCCCGATGTTCAAAGAGCGCCTTTTCATAGGCTTTTTCTGTTTCTTTCGCTAAATTCTCAGGATCAAAATACAGAACGTCGATATCAGAGAGCTCTGTTCTTTTTTGCCCCGATAGGTGATCCCAGACCAAAGCCCGAACAAAACCTGCCCCAATCGCCCAGTCGGGTAGTTGAAGCGAGCGGGCTATTTGTAAAATTGCCAGCGACCAGGCATCTTGCAGAATCAATTCCGTCAGGTCGTGATGGCGCCGCCTATTGTGAATTTTGATTTTCCTCAGCTTCTTTTGCCAGGCGAAGCGCTCTTAATTTCGCTGTTTTTTCAGCCCGCATTTGAGCGGCCTTATCCTTGTCTCTGATAAGCTGTTCAGATTTCTTCTGGCTTGCTGACAGGGCGCCTTTGGTCTTGGAAGATTTGGCCATGATATTTGCCTTTACAGCTAAAATGTATGCAGATGACAGGGTCCGCTGAACAAACAGGGGGCTCAAACGCTACAGAGGAGAAAACGGATACCAGCTTGCCCTATTATCAGGGGCATGTCATCAGAATAACCGAACTATTCTGGAAAAGGCAGGCTGCCGGGCTGGAAAGGATAGTGTCTAGCGGGGAGGATAGAGACTGATCGCTGGCAGATCAAAGAACGCCAGCGATCAGACAATCAGTGTCAGTCAGCGACTGAAAGGTTTTCTGCGGAAGCTTTTCCGTTTCTGCCTTCTTGAAGTTCGTAAGACACTTTCTGTCCTTCGTTCAGTGTGCTCAGGCCTGCTTTTTCAACAGCTGAGATATGAACGAACGCGTCGTTAGAACCATCTTCAGGCTCAATAAAACCAAACCCTTTGGTAGGGTTAAACCATTTAACTGTTCCAGTAGCCACAGTCTTTTCCTTTTTGCAAGGTGAGTTCCCGTGCCACACTATGCGGCAGGGCAATTAATTAACGATCACACAGGTCTTGGAATAACGTAGCTAATCAGAAATCTGATTATTCAGGTCAGTCAGAACGAATGTTGAACGTGTTGCTTAAATATAGGGAAATGCCGAAATGTCAATCGCTAAGCATTAAAAACGTGTCATATGCTTCATTCTTTTGCTTTGGGGAGGTGGTTAACATCGACGGCGTCATTCCGTTTTTCCATTTTCCCTGTGTAGTTGAAGCCCAGAACCGCCGTAATTGTCGCGCCAAGTAACACGAGGGTCCAGCTAAAATAGAGCCAGATCAGGAAAAGGGGGAGAATGGCGAGAGCGCCGTATACAAGCTCGTAACTTGGAAAATACAACAAATAGAGTCGGAAAAAATGCTTGCCCAGAACAAACAGGGCCGCTGCAACGGCAGCCCCGATGAGAGCGTGGCGCCATTTGACTTTTCGCGCTGGAACCAGTCGGTATAAAAGGAACAGGGCGAAAAAGCAGACTAGAAATGGTACGAGGAACCTGAAATAACCAACAATCGGGGATAAATCCAGACCACTGGCGCTTTGTGTAAGCTCGGTGATCCAACGGACCAGGGTCAGACTCGTCGAGAGAGCAATGGGCCCCAGTAGTGTGATTAGAATATAGGCGAGAAACCGCTTGATGATATTGCGCGTTGTCTTCACCTGCCATATCTGCCCGAAGACTGTTTCAATGCTGGAAAGCAGAAGAAAAGCGGCAATGGCCAAGCCTGCCACACCAAAATAGGTCAGTTTTTCTGCATTGAGAATCAAATCCTGCAATAGATCATGAACCTGGGAAATGGCGCCGGGAAGCAGATTATCAAACAAGAAGAGAACAATATCTTCCTGCAAGCTGTAATAGGCATCGACATAAGTCAGCATGGAGAGCGCAAGAACAACAATCGGCACGATGGCCAGCAACGTCTGATAGCTCAGCGCGGTTGCCATGCGCAGGCAATTCTGATTGACAAAATGCCTGCCCATATCGCCCAGTAAGTGCAGAATATTACTACCCATTTTTCCCTCGTCCTAGTCGGGATATTTAACACTGGCGGGCTCGCCAGCAATGCCCCAATTCTCTTTTTTGATTTCGGTAATGATAACATCCACGCTGGCTTCTGACACGCCCGCAACGCGGGCTGTCTCCAAAGTCAGTGCTTTGATAAGTTCTTTTTTAATCTCGGGGCTTCTGCCCTCGAAGAGTTCTACACGGATCATCGGCATGGGATGGCTCTTTCTTTAAACAATACAGATTTCTGCAAGTGGAGATTGGGTTCTCATTCGATCATAGGAAAAGCGACTGAGATCCAGCGTCTTGTAGTGACCGCTCAGGACGATTTCGCTGATCGCTCGGCCGACGGCGGGGGACTGTTGCAATCCGTGGCCGGAAAACCCGTTGGCGAAAACAAAGTTCCCAATATCCGGATGAGGACCCAGAACAGCGTTCTGGTCTAATAGGTTATACGCATAGTGTCCGGCCCAGGCGCTTTCCATCTTGATCGCTTCGAAAGCGGGTACGCGATGGGCCAGGATGGGCCAGATATGCTCTTCAAACCAGCCATAATTGACATCGAAATCAAGGCAATCAGGATCATCGGAAGGATCGGGCGAGCAGCCTGTGATAAACTGATGGCCTTCTGGCCGGAAATAAACCCCGCTGGGGTCGACCGTGAGGGGACATCCTGTCACGTCGGTACGACAGGAGAAAGAATAGACGAACCGTTTTTTCGGCCTGACCGCCAAGTCAATGCCTGCCCATTCTGCCACTGTAGATGCCAGAACGCCGGCGGCATTTATGAGAGTGCCGCAGCGTACGGTACCCGCTTGCTTCAACAAAACAGATTGCACCTTCCGGCCCTGCATCTCCAGGCCAAAAGCTTCATCTTTCAAAAAGGTGACGCCTTGGGAAACGGCTTTTTTGCGAAATGCCTGATTCAGCCCGTATGGGTCTAGCCAGCCTTCTCCTTCCTGACCAAACGACCCGCCCGCGAGGTCATCAACATTCATCCACGGATAGGCCCGTTGCAGATCGTCAGGATCCAGAAGCTGGACAGAGACACTTTCGCGGATTTGGGCCTCATGGTTGCTGTACAGAACAGGGATTTGGGGCTCCTGTGCCAGGAAAAGATATCCTTTCTCCTGAAAACCAACGTCAACAGGTGTTTCATCGATTGCCAGATGCTGGTTGATCGATTTGAGAAAATCTGCTGCGAAACAGGACATCCGAATATTTTCCGGAGTTGAGAATTGCTGGCGGATGCCACCCGCGGATCGAGCCGTGGAGCCCGTTTGATAGGTGGGATCTTTCTCGATGACCGCGATCCGCATACCGGAAGGAGCGTTCGCAGACAGAAAGTAGGCAATGGACGATCCGATCACGCCGCCGCCGATAATGACACTATCGAAATTCATAATTCTTTGGATACCACTTTATTCAGACTACCGCCTTGGAGCAGCAGGGATAATATGCTACGTCACACACATGCTTGATTATCTCATTATTGCCGCCATGGCTGCAACTGCTCTTGTCGTTCTCGTCGGTGTTTTAACCATGTCCGGGAGTAAAGGGAAGAACGCCCGGCGAAGTAATATACTGATGCGTTGGCGGATCGGTCTGCAGGCGCTTGCCATTACTCTTATCATGATCAGCCTCTGGCTGGGATCATCCGGAGCCTGAAGACATCATGGTCAAACTCACAAAAATCTATACCCGGGGAGGCGATAAGGGACAGACATCGCTTGGAACGGGTACACGGGTTTCCAAACATGATACCCGGGTGGAAGCATATGGCGATGTGGACGAGCTAAACGCGATTATTGGCCTTGCGCGCCTTACGGCACGTGAAGAGGTTGATGGAATGCTCAGCCGCATTCAAAACGATCTTTTTGACCTGGGGGCGGACCTTTGTACGCCAGAAGTGGAAAATCCCAAATACCCGCCGCTTCGGATGGTTGAGGAGCAGACGACACGCCTGGAGAAAGAAATTGATTCGCTGAATAGCGAATTAGAGCCACTCAATTCATTTATTTTGCCTGGTGGTTCCAATATTTCTGCCAATTTACATCATGCCAGGACAGTATGTCGCAGAGCTGAACGCAGAATGGTATCTTTGGCCGATATTGAAAAAATAAACGATTTTTCAATAAGTTATATAAACCGCCTTTCTGATTTCCTGTTTGTTTTAGCCCGGTATGAGAATGAAAAAGGCGCGCGGGATATTCTTTGGGTCCCCGGTGCGAACAGATAGCCTTTCACAGGCGGTCTTTGTTCGTTAAAAGAACCGGTGGGGCCAATGAATGAAATGGCAGTGTCAGCAATTTGACAGATTGTCATTTGCAAATTATTGTGCACCGCCGAAATAACTGTAAAACCCCCCCTTAACGGATGTCGGTTTCTTGATGAAATCTGCAGGACCGAAGGGCCAATTTGGCTTGGGAGATAACCGATCCATGAAAGTTCTCGTCGCTGTTAAGCGTGTCGTAGACTACAATGTGAAGATCCGCGTTAAAGCGGACAGCACAGGTGTAGACCTAGCAAACGTAAAAATGTCTATGAATCCCTTCGATGAAATTGCTGTCGAAGAAGCCCTTCGTCTCAAAGAAGCTGGAAAAGCAACCGAGGTTGTTGTTGTTTCTGTTGGCCCGCAAGCGGCTCAGGAAACCATCCGGACCGCCCTTGCCATGGGTGCCGACCGGGGTGTTCTTGTTAAAACGGATGCCGAAGTGGAACCACTGGGCGTCGCAAAAACTCTGAAGGCTGTTGCTGAGGAAGAAAATCCTGACCTGATTATCGTCGGTAAACAGGCGATTGATGATGACAGTAACCAAACCGGTCAGATGCTGTCTGCCTTGATGGGGTGGTCCCAGGGAACATTTGCATCCGAAGTGGAGCTGGGCGACGGTACTGTAAAAGTCACGCGTGAGATCGATGGTGGTTTGCAGACGATTGACCTGAAAATGCCGGCCGTTGTGACGACGGACTTGCGTTTGAATGAGCCACGTTATGCTTCCTTGCCGAACATCATGAAAGCCAAGAAAAAGCCGATTGATATGAAGGAAATGGGTGATCTGGGTATCGATGTTGCTCCGCGCCTGACAACTCTGAAAGTAGAAGAGCCTGCTAAACGTGAAGCCGGTGTCATGGTTGAAAATGTTGCCGAGCTTGTTGAAAAACTGAAAAACGAAGCGGGAGTTATCTGATGTCTGTTCTTGTTTATGCGGATCATGATAATGCCGCCTTGGGTGCCTCTACTCTGAACGCTGTAACAGCTGCAACTGAGTTGGGCGGAGATGTTCATATTCTGGTTGCTGGTGCCGGTTGTTCTGCAGTTGCAGACGAAGCGGCGAAAGTTGCCGGCGTTGCCAAAGTGATCCTGGTTGATGATGCAATTTATGCTGAATCACTGGCTGAGAACACAGCGAATCTGATCGTTGGTTTGGCTGATGGATATGATGCTGTTGTTGCTCCAGCGACATCAACGGGTAAAAATGTATTACCACGGGTTTCAGCTCTTCTGGATGTTGCTCAGATTTCCGAAATTACAGCCGTTGTCTCTTCCGATACATTTGTTCGTCCGATCTATGCGGGCAACGCGATGGCAACTGTTCAGTCTTCTGACAGTAAAAAAGTGATTACTGTTCGCTCCACTGCTTTTGCAGCAGCTGCTGCAGAAGGTGGCTCAGCATCCGTTGAAAACGGTTCAGTAGCTGGTGATGCGGGTCTGTCAACATTTGTTGGTGCCGAGCTTTCTAAATCCGAACGTCCTGAGTTGACAGCTGCGAAAGTTGTGATCTCCGGTGGCCGCGGCATGCAGTCCGGTGACAACTTCCCACTGATCGAAGCTGTTGCTGACAAGCTTGGTGCGGCTGTAGGCGCAAGTCGCGCCGCTGTTGATGCGGGCTTTGTTCCAAATGACTACCAGGTTGGTCAAACCGGTAAGGTTGTCGCTCCTGAGCTGTATATCGCTGTTGGTATTTCCGGTGCGATCCAGCATTTGGCCGGTATGAAAGACAGTAAAGTCATTGTTGCCATCAACAAGGATGAAGAAGCTCCGATCTTCCAGGTTGCCGACTATGGCCTGGTCGCGGATTTGTTCAAAGCACTGCCTGAATTGGCTGACGCGCTTTAATAAGTTGTGTTGGCGATAAAGCGGGCGCTATGATCTCCTTGATAAGGGTGTGACAGGACAACAAGCATGATTGAAAAAGTAGGTGTTATCGGTGCAGGTCAGATGGGTAATGGTATTGCCCATGTCATGGCTGTGGCCGGACTTGATGTATATTTGAAGGATGTTAGCCAGGAGCAACTGGATAAAGCCATCAAAGTCATTGAGGGCAACATGGAGCGGCAGGTTGGCCGCGGCAAGCTTGAAGAAAGTGAAATGGCGGCAGCTATGGCCCGTATTTCACCTGTTCTGAGTGACGACTATCTGGGGGAGATTGACCTTGTGATCGAAGCGGCCACCGAGAATGAAGAGATTAAGAAATCTATTCTCGCGCCGCTTGGACCGCAATTGAAGCCTGAAGCTATTATCGCCACCAACACATCTTCCATTTCCGTAACACGCCTTGCTGCTGTTACGGATCGCCCTGGCCAGTTCATGGGAATGCACTTCATGAACCCGGTTCCGATGATGAAGCTGGTTGAGCTTATTCGCGGAATTGCGACCAATGAAGAGACATTTGCGACGATCAAGGAATTGACCAACCGGCTTGGTAAAACACCAACGCCTGCGGAAGATTTTCCAGCCTTTATCGTCAATCGCATCCTGCTGCCGATGATCAATGAAGCGATTTATACGCTTTATGAAGGGGTGGGCTCTGTTCACTCGATCGATGCGGGCATGCGCCTGGGGGCAAACCACCCGATGGGTCCGTTGCAATTGGCCGATTTTATCGGGTTGGACGTTTGTCTGTCCATTATGCAGGTTCTGTATGAAGGTCTGGCAGATACGAAATACCGCCCTTGCCCACTGCTCGTCAAATATGTCGAAGCTGGCTGGTTAGGTCGCAAGACAGGTCGTGGCTTTTACGATTATACAACGGATGAGCCAACACCAACACGATGAGACACTCACTCTGATTTTTCAGTTGTGATCGATTTGCCCCGGTTTTTACCGGGGCTTTTTTTTATGCTTCCTAGGGTTCAGAGGGCTTGGTGCTTCTGCCGTTCCAGAGGGCGGTCATCAAAACTCCGGGTGTCAGGATCAGGATGCTGAGCCATCCCATCAGGCCAAATTCCTCGCCCAGGATAACAACACCCAGAAAGGCTGCAATGGCAGGGACTGCCGACATAAAGGCGGCGGTGGGCGGCGCACCGATATGACGAACGGCGAAGGCGACAATCACCATACCGAATAGGGTTGCCAGGATGCCTTGATAAAGCACCTGTAAGCCAATGTCTGCGAGGCTTGCCTCGGCGAGCCCGCTGGGAAGGAGAAAGAACCAGATCGGGGTGAAAATTGCGCCATTGACCACGGAGGAGCAGAAGAGGACTTGCATAGCAGCAACATTCCACAGGCGTGTCAGGACCATATAAACGGCGAAACACAGACCTCCCGCCATGAACAGAATATCGCCCTGCCAGCTGTTTTCCAGCGTTGCATTCTGATTGCCGAACAATGTGAGAGAGGCGCCTGCAATAATGAGAAGCGTACCCGTCATTTGAACTGTATGGGGCTTGTCTCGGAACCACAGCCAGCCCAGTCCGACGGTAATGGCCGGCAAAACACCGTTCATGAAAACGCCGCCATGGGCTGCAGGTGCATAAACAAAGGCCTGGTAGACAATCAGCGTATAAGGAAAACCTGAAAAGAAAGCGAGAGCCGCAATTTGCCGGATCTTGAGGTTGCGCCAGGGTTTGTAATACAACACGAAAGGCAGAATGATCAGCCCGGAAACACCGTATCGCATAGCGGTGATGTCATAGATAGTGAGCGCGGAGGTTGCTCCGAAACGGCTGGTAACGATCCAACCAGACCACAGAAAGACAATGGTCAGGGCTGCGAGATATCCAAGTGTTTTTTTGGTGGGCATAGGGCGCCTTTAGTGTGGGTTTGTTGTTTTATTGTATGCGCCTGGTGAGGACCGGAAGAACCAGAATCCTATTCTGTATTAAGGGATCTTTCGGGATCTGTACAGGGAAGGATTTGGGAAATCGGTGTTCAAGCTCCGTCCGGCAGGAGGGGAAGATAGGCTATGTAGGCGATCGTGTTGGTGACGAGAATTGAAATAATCATCACAAATAGCAGAATATAACGGTGAATGTTGGCTTCACTTCTCGATTTGATACTGCGAACAACCTCGAAATAGTTGGAGAGGAAGGATGTGATCTTTCTCAGTTTCAGCATCTCGGTATGTTGCCAGAATTGATAGATCACCAGAATGCAGATGGCCATAGCACTGATCAGGAAAGAAAGAATAACCAGAAGTTTGTGAAAAGAAAGATCGAGAGTGAGGAGATGACCCACAGCCACAATGGCAGCGTGGGCGATGCAAACAGCTCCCAGAGTGCGCCACTGGCGTGTTTTTGCAAATAAAATGGTTCGGGTGCTCTCCCGATAAAGAGCGAGCATCTCGGCATGGGTGTTCTCATCGAGTGGAGAAGATTCAAGCTCGATTTCTTCTCCCTCACCTGTAGGCAAATCTTTAACCATGCCTTATCATAAAAGGGCAGGTATCAATTTTTTCTAAAGAAGCCTGCTAAGGGGTAAATTTCTCTATGCGGCCGTTGCGGATTTCATACCGATCGACGGACAAAAAATTTCCAGTGCCAGCAGATCTGATATGAACTGCAATTTCTTTCACATTGTCCTGATTAGTATCGTGAAGGGTGATGCTTTCAAGGCTGCCATCCCGGGCGGCTATCACGCCGTTTCTGAAATCATCATAGGGAAATTCGGGATTGCCGACGTGATAAAGACGCACTGAATAGCTCCCGATTGAGCGCGGCTCGAAAGGCACTTCGGCGATAACGGCCAGATAATGATCAGACAGATAAACGGTTTTCCAAAAATAATTGGATGCAGGCGGGGCCGCGCAGGCTGTTGCGGTGAATAAAAATAAGAGGGAGATACAGAATTTCATGCCGCCAGTATAGAATGCAGATTGAGGCATTTAAAGGGCGGGAGGGTCGTGAGTTTTCACATAAAAACCGGCCCGCAGATACAGGCCGGTTTTATCGTTTCAATGAAGTCCTAGTTGACTTCGAACAGGGCTGCTGCACCCATGCCACCACCAATACACATGGTTGTGACAACATATTTGGCACCGCGGCGTTTGCCTTCGATCAGGGCATGACCTGTCATGCGGGCACCGGACATACCGTAAGGATGACCGATTGAAATCGCACCGCCATCGACATTGAGCAGGTCGTTCGGAATACCCAGTTTGTCGCGGCAATACAGGACCTGCACAGCGAAAGCTTCGTTCAGCTCCCACAGACCGATATCGTCCATTTTCAAGCCATTGCGTTCCAGAAGTTTTGGAATGGCATAAACTGGACCGATGCCCATTTCATCTGGCTCACAACCGGCAACAACCAGGCCGCGATAGGTACCAAGCGGCTCGATATTGCGTTGCTCGGCAAGTTTTGAATCCATAACAACACAGGCAGACGCGCCATCAGACAATTGGCTCGCATTACCCGCTGTAATGAAGCAGTCTTCGCCCATAACAGGCTTCAGGGATGACAGGCCTTCAAGCGTTGTTTCAGCTCGGTTACCTTCGTCTTTGGTCAGCGTGACTTCTTCTTCCAGTGTTTCTCCGGTTTCTTTGTTGACCAGGAGCTTGGTAGATGTCATCGGGACGATTTCTTTATCAAAGCGACCGGCTTCCTGACCCGCCGCTGTCCGCATCTGGCTTTGGTAGCCATATTCATCCTGCGCATCGCGGGAGATGCCATAGCGTGTCGCCACAGTTTCAGCTGTTTTCAGCATCGGATCATAAATAGCAGGCTTGTTGGCCAGCAACCATTCGTTCTGATAGCGGAACGTGTTCATGTTTTCGTTCTGCACCAGAGAGATGCTTTCAAGGCCACCGGCGACCATGACAGGGACGCGGTCTGCCACGACGCGCTGTGCGGCCATGGAAATTGTTTGCAAGCCCGAAGAGCAGAACCGGTTGACGGTGGCCCCGGATGTCGTAATTGGCAAGCCTGCTCGAAGCGCTGCCTGGCGGGCAATGTTGCCGCCTGCTGCGCCTTCGGGATTGGCAACACCCATCAGAACGTCTTCAACTTCAGCAGGGTCAACACCAGCCCGCTCTACTGCGTGTTTGATAACGTGACCACCCAGATCTGCACCATGTGTGTTATTGAAAGCGCCGCGATAGGCTTTACCGATCGGGGTTCTGGCGGTGGAAACAATGACGGCTTCTGCCATGAAAATTCTCCTGTTTTGTTTTTTTTAGTTTCTGGGTCTGCGCCCCAGAGCTAGGCTCTAGCTTGAGCACAGCTTATATTTTGTGCAGCGCAATGAAAAGGACGAATATCAGTTTATGAACGCTATCTGTCCTCTTTTGCTGCCAAAAGGAGGGCAAGACGTGCCGCCTCTTCAAATCGGATCTCCCCGCGAACCAGTTTTTCCGCAAGAGCGGCAAGCTCCGGCGAGTTTTTATCGAGCTTTGCAGCCAGATATTCCAGGGTCGTTGTTTTCAGAAGTTTTTGCGGCCGGTCTTTTTCTTTTTTGAGCGGATCCTGAAGACAATGGGCAGTCTCTATGGCCTCTGCGAGAGCTTTCAGGCCCAATCCTTCAAGGGCGACGGTTTTCAGAACCGGTATTTTGCCAGCATCCTTTCCGGTTGTTCTCGCTTCCAGTTGCCGGGCGGTGCGTTCTGCAAGGGGATTGTCAGCTTTATTCACCACCAGAATATCGGCAATTTCCAGAATGCCTGCCTTGATTGCCTGAACATCATCCCCGAGGCCCGGCGCACAGACAACGATTTTGACATCTGCAATATCGGCAACCTCGACTTCCGATTGGCCCGCTCCTACTGTCTCCAGAATAATAACGTCTTTGCCAAAGGCATCCATGACGTCGATTACGTGGGACGCTGATCGGCTGAGGCCACCAAGATGACCACGTGAGGCCAGACTGCGCACGAAAACGTCCTGATCAGAGGCATGTTCACTCATCCGGATGCGGTCACCCAGAACAGCGCCGCCGCTTAGCGGACTGGACGGATCGACAGCAATCACTCCTACAGACTTTCTCCGTCGGCGCAACTCCTTGATATAGGCACCAACCAGGGTGGATTTTCCGGCACCAGGGGCTCCGGTAAAGCCGATCACCATAGCCTTTCCCAGCGCAGGAGAGATGCCCTGGAGAAGCTCTCCCGTTCCTTCGCTGTTATTTTCGACAAGCGTGATTGCCTGAGCGAGGACGGCTCTGTTTCCAGCTCGTAAACCGATCACAAGCTCTTCTGTTTTTGAGGTCAAAAAAATATTCCCCGGTTTAAAGTATTTCCAGAACAGATTCCGGGGGGCGACCAATACGCACCTGTCCGTTATGGATGACAATCGGGCGTTCGATCAGTTTGGGAAATTCCACCATCGCATCGATGAGCTGATCGTCGGAAAGAGTGTCATCTGCCAGATTATTCTCTTTATATTCGGCTTCGCCTTTTCTCATCAACTGCCGGGGAGACAGAGACAGCTTTTGCAGGATCTCGATCAATTCGTCCCGATTAGGAGGTGTTTTCAGATATTCGACAATCATCGGTTCGATGCCTTCTTCCCGGATGATCTCGAGGGTCTGGCGGGATTTGCTGCATCTGGGGTTGTGCAATATCTTGACGGACATGATTTGCTCTCCACTTTAGTTGGGTACAGGTTCGAATTTGACCGAACGTTCTAAAAAAACACTCTGTGTGACAAGGATAACTTGCACCTTTTTGCCTGACAGAATATTTAAAGGCCCATGAGCATCCGTACAACAGAAAATCAGACACCCTATTCAAATGCTGATCAATCGGTGGCAACCCGAGCAGTATTTATGAACTGGCTTGGTCTGTATACGCTCCTGATGAAGGAGATCAAACGGTTCCTGAAAGTTCCTCTTCAGACCATTTTTGCCCCGATGATGACAACGCTGTTGTTTCTGGCCATCTTCACACTCGCCTTTGGCAACAGTGATCGGTATGACGGAGCGGTCAGTTTTTCCGCCTTTCTGGCGCCGGGCCTGATCATGATGTCGGTGATACAAAATTCGTTTGCCAACACCTCCTCCTCATTGGTTATTTCCAAGGTACAGGGAAATATCGTGGATGTGTTAATGCCACCGCTTTCCGCTTCGGAATTGACGCTGGCTTATGCCTTGTCGGGGCTTGCGCGGGGTATCGTTGTGGCGCTGGCCGTTTCGATCTGCATGTGGTTTTTTATCCATCTGAAGATCCATTCGTGGATGGCGGTTCTGTATTTTATGGTGGCCGCTGGATTGATGCTGTCTCTGCTCGGAGTTATCGGCGGGATCATTTCAGACAAGTTTGATCATATCGCTGCGGTGACCAACTTTGTCATTATGCCACTTTCCTTCCTTTCCGGCACCTTCTATTCGGTCGAGCGGTTGAGCGGCATTTGGTATGATCTCAGTCATATAAACCCGTTTTTCTATATGATTGACGGCTTTCGCTATGGCTTTATTGGAACATCCGACAGCTCCCTGATACAGGGCGGCTTGATCGTCGGACTCCTTGATATCGCACTGTTCGTGGTTGTTTGGATGCTGTTTAAGCGCGGATATAAGCTAAAAGCATAGAAAAACCCCCTAAAACAGAAGAGTTTGATTGACAGGATAGGGCGTCCTGTCAATACTTCCGCGCTTTCTTGGCTTGCGCAGCTCCTATTTTATGAGATTCGCGAGCGTTTATTTAAGTGACAATTTGTCGTTTATACTTTGTGGAGAAGGCACATGATTCCCGCGTTGATGTCAAACTATGCCCCTGCAGATCTTTCCTTTGAAAAAGGAGAGGGCGCGTACTTGATCGGGAATGACGGCCGACGATATCTCGATTTTTACGCCGGTATCGCTGTGACTTCCCTGGGACATGGTCATCCGAAGGTCGTTGAGGCCATCAAGAATCAGGCTGAGAAACTCCTGCATGTGGCCAATATTTATTCCATTCCGGAGCAGAAATTTCTGGCGCAGAAGCTGGTGGATCACACATTCGCCGATGCAGTCTATTTTTGTAATTCTGGAGCGGAAGCCAATGAGTGCGGCTTGAAAATGATCCGCAAATATTTCAGCGCTAACGGGCAGCCTGAACGGTTCCGCGTGATCGGCTTTAATGATTCATTCCACGGCCGGACTTTGGCAACCATTGCCGCCGCTGGTCAGGACAAGCTTCTGGAAGGCTTCGGGCCGATGGTGGACGGGTATGATCATGTGCCTGTTGGTGATATCGACGCTGTCAAAGCGGCAATCACCCCGGAGACGGCGGGTATCATTGTTGAGCCAATCATTGGTGAAGGCGGCATTCAAGTGCTGGAACCCGACTTTCTTCGGGCTTTACGTCGCCTGTGTGATGAAGAAGGCCTACTTCTGATGTTTGATGAAATCCAGACCGGTATGGGGCGGACAGGGAAACTGTTTGCCTATGAGCATCTGGGGATCACCCCAGATATCATGAGTTCGGCAAAGGCGCTTGGAAATGGATTTCCAGTGGGCGCCTGCCTGGCGGTCGAAAAGGTTGCTAAATGCATGACGGTTGGCAGCCACGGCACCACTTACGGCGGGAACCCGCTGGCAATGGCTGTTGCGACGGCCGTTGTCGATGTGATGACGGAAGACGGTTTCATGGATCGGGTTGTCCAGGTGAGCAACCACCTGAAACAGTCCTTGAACGGTGTTGTGGATCGATATCCAACAGTTCTTGAAGAGCTGCGGGGGGTCGGTTTGCATTTGGGCCTCAAATGCAAGGTTGAGAACGGAGCTTTGATCAAAGCGCTTCAAAAACACGGTGCATTGACGGTCAAGGCGGGGGACAATGTAGTACGCCTTCTGCCGCCTTTGATCATCGAGGAAGAGCAGATCAACGCGTTTGTGACGGCCCTTGAAAAAGCATGTGAGGAGTTGGCGTAATGACAAAAGTTTCCCATTTTCTGGACTTGCATCAATGCTCCAAAAAGAGCCTGCGCGCCATGATTGATGATGGCATCGCTGTCAAGAAGGCCCGGGCAGGCTTGCCTAAAGGCACCAAGGATGCTGATGCCTCTCTTGCCGGGCATACGCTGGCAGCTATTTTTGAATTCCCGTCCACACGGACCCGCGTCTCTTTCGATATGGCCATGCGTCAATTGGGCGGCGATACCATGATTCTGAATAGCAACGATATGCAATTGGGTCGTGGGGAGACGGTCGCCGATACGGCAAGGGTTCTCTCTCGCTTTGTCGATGCAATTATGATCCGGACGGATAATCATGGCAAATTGCTCGATCTGGCCGAGCATGCCAGCATTCCTGTCATCAACGGCCTGACCAATGACAGTCATCCCTGTCAGTTGATGGCTGATATCATGACGTTTGAAGAACATAAGGGGCCGATCAAAAACAAGGTCGTTGCCTGGAGCGGGGATGGAAACAATATGGTTTCTTCCTGGATTCACGGTGCCGGGCAGTTTGATTTTGAATTTCGAATTGCCTGTCCGAAAGAATTGTCTCCTGATCAACGTGCATTGGACTGGGCGCGAGAAGTCGGGGCCAATGTGCATGTCACACAAGATGCTGCAGAGGCTGCCTCCGGTGCCGATTGTCTTGTCACGGATACCTGGGTCTCCATGGGAGATGATGCGGGAGATCGCCATAATATGCTGTCTCCGTTCCAGATTGATGAAAAACTGATGGAAAAAGCGGCGAGCGACGCCATATTCATGCATTGTCTTCCTGCACACCGGGAGGAAGAGGCGACGGCCGCTGTCATGGATGGTCCGCAGTCCGTTATTTTTGATGAAGCAGAAAATCGCCTGCATGCCCAGAAAGCCGTTCTGCGATGGTGTTTGGGCGCGGGCGCTTAACCGAAAAAGAGTATAGGTTCCCAATGTCTGAAAACCAGACCAAAGTCACTTTGACAGATGATTTGATCCAGCCTTTCCAGATGGCAGAGGCTGGCGTTCGTGGTCGCCTTGTTCGTATGGGCACGGCGATCGATGAAATCCTCAATCGCCACGATTATCCGGAAACGGTAGCCCGTTTTCTCGGGGAAGGTCTGGTTCTCTCCGCCGTTCTAGGCGGGGCGTTGAAGTTTGACGGCGTCTTTACGGTGCAGACAAAGGGGGATGGCGCCATTTCCATGGTGGCGGCGGATATGACGACGCCCGGGCATTTGCGCGGCTATGCAGCCTTTGATGCGGACAAACTCGCACGAGCCGAAGCCCAATCCGGGACCGACCGGGTGAAACAATATCTGGGCAGCGGATATATTGCCTTTACCATTGATGCACGGAATACAGATCAGCGGTATCAGGGTATTGTGGCCCTGGAAGGCGATAGTCTTGCCAAATGTATGGAAGATTATTTCGACAAATCTGAACAGCTTGAAACAAAGCTGGCGGTCTCTGTAGAGAAACGGGATGGCAAATGGCGTGCAGGTGGTCTAATGATCCAACGGCTACCCGATGCGGATGGTCGTGTCTTGAAACAGGACGAACATGAGGAAGGTTGGCGGAATGCTGAAGCGCTGGTTGGCACTGTTACAGACACGGAACTGACAGACCCTCTTATGCGGTCTCCTGAACTACTTTACCGATTGTTCCACGAAGACGGTGTCTGGTTGTATGACCCACAGGTCTTGCAAGATAAATGCAGTTGCAACAAAGACCGGTTTATGGGAACGCTCAAGACATTTGGCGCGTCTGAACTTGAAGAGATTGCGGAAGATGGTGAAATTGTTACGGATTGCCAGTTTTGCAGCACGCAATACAGCTTCTCTGTAGCTGAGCTAACGGACGTTTCCTGAGACCACCCTAAATTTGCCTCTTTTCTTGAAGAATCTCATTCTATACAAATGAAGTTCTACGAAACGGAGCATACAGATGACGTCTTTTCAGAAAATTCAGCGATTGTCCCTTTTACTGGGGCTGATTTTTCTGTCTGCCTGCGTCACGACGCCTGAGAGGCCAAGCTATGCTGAAATCACGTTTCAGCATTTAACCCCGATCAAGCTTGATGTTGGTGAAATACGGGTGGTGAATGAGTATCGCTCTCCCCTCAAAGCACCGAATGTCGAACATGAACTTCCTGTAAAAATTGATCAGTCCGTACGGCGCTGGACGAAAGATCGTTTGCAGGCGGTGGGCGGCAGTGGCTCCTACGCCGTTGTCACCATCAAGGATGCCAGTGCGCAGGAAAAAGACCTTCCCAAAACATCGGGCCTAAAAGGCCTTTTCACCAAAGATCAGGCGGCGCTTTATCAGTTTAATGTGAGCGCCGAGATACAAATTGTCAGCATTAACGGATCTAAAGGCCTGGCAATGGCGGTGGCAAAGCGGGAGAAATCACTGTCTGAAGAAGCCACATTGAACGAACGGGATCGGCTGTATTTTGATCAGACAGAAAAGCTGATGCAGGATTTTGACCTGGAGATGGAAAAGAACATTCGTGCTTTTCTGGGTTCCTTCGTGCGTTAGAATGGCTGTGTGATTTGGATCACAGAAGGGCAACTGACTGAACAGTGGTAGGCTGTCTTCCCTGAAATAGGTTGATTTCAAAGGCGGTTGTTTTTATTTACTTCATAATAGTTCAAACGATTGACCTAAAATGAAGCTTCAAAAAAAACTCTCCGCGGCAGAGAAACTGGTTGAGGTTGCGGGTCCGCTTCTGGCGGATCGGCCGTTCGCTTCTGTCTCGACACGGGAGATTGCAAAAACGGCCCATGTGAACCTGTCTGCAATTTCCTATCATTTCGGCAGTAAGGAAGGCTTGTATCAAGCGGTCTTTGAAAAATTGATTGCTGATTTGAAACCAGCTCGCGATGGCTTCAGAACGTTTCTAGAAGCCGGCACCACCGCTGCCAAGGATAGTCCCGGCATGCAACGGGAAGTCATTAGAACCTTCATTTCCGCATTTATTGATGCCCTTCTCTCCGATGAAAATCCGCAATGGCGGATGCGCCTGATTATGCGCGAAATTCATCAGACGGGCCCTTGTTTTGATATGGTCATGCAGCAACATATTGATGTGATGCATGATCTCTTGGGCAGTTTGATTGCGGTTGTAATCCAAAAGCCGGTGCGGGATCCCTCCGTTATATTGATGAGCCATTCCATTCTCGGTCTTTGTCTTCAATATGCGCTGAGTGAATCCTTGATTTCCCACCGACTGAATTGGGACGGTTATGACGTTCAAAAGCTGGACATGATCAAAAATGAAACGGTTAGCATGGTCTTTGCCATGTTGGGACTTTCCCGCCCTGACCCAAAAGAAGGCAAGAGTTAGATGGTACGGATTATTTTCAGGATTTTGGTGCCCCTTATTATTCTGGCTGTCGGCGCCGGGGGATTTGCCTATTTTGTTGCGACCAAACCTGAAGAGAAACCGGTTCCGGTCGAAGAACGTGTCTGGAATGTCGCGGCCTTGACTGTCAATCTGTCAGACCGTGCCCCTGAAATTTCTCTGTTTGGAACCCTGATCCCCTCCCGCGATGTGGAACTCAGATCACTGGTTGCGGGTGAAGTTATTCGGGTCGGAGATAATTTGAAGGAAGGCGCTCTTCTTGAAAAGGGGGACGTTCTTATTGAGATAGACCCCTTTGACTTCGAGGCGTCTCTTACGGAGAAGAAAGCGAGCGCTCTTGAAGCCCGCTCCCGTCTTGTAGAGTTGCGGGCAACGGCAAAATCTGATCGGGCATCCCTTGCCAGAGACAAGGAAATCCTTGAGCTGGATATTCGAAATCTTGAACGGTCAAAAAAGCTGTCCAAGAAGGGGAATATTTCGGACAAGGCACTGGATGATGCGAGAAGCGCCTTGAGCCGTCAGCGTCAGCAAGTAGAACAGCGGTCTGCACAGCTGGAGATCCAGCAGGCCCGGATTGGCCAACAGCAAGCCGTGCTTGAGCGATTGGAAGTCGGGGTGAAGCGTGCGCAAAGGGACCTGGAAAATACGCGCCTTGTTGCCCCTTTCAGAGGATATGTCTCTCAGATTGAGGCAGAGCTTGGCAAGCGCCTGGACGCCCGGGATAAAGTAGCCCGGTTTATTGATGCCGGTCAGCTAGAGGTCAGCTTCCATCTGTCAGATCGTCAATACGGGATCTTGCGTGCCAGCCAGGGTGGTGTGATCGGAAGACCCGTGACGGTGGGATGGAAGGCGGGTCAGAAAACGTTTCCTTTCAGCGGTACGATTGCCCGAATTGGCTCTGAAATCAGTGCCGATACAGGGGGGATCAGTGTTTATGCGGTTTTACAGAAAGGTTCGGAAATTGCAGCTGTCAGGCCCGGTGCTTTTGTTGATGTCCTGCTAACGGGAGAGCGATACCCAAACGCGCTCGAACTACCGGAACATGCGGTTTATGACAACAGAAGGGTGTATATTGTTTCTGAAGGCCGCCTGGAAGAACGTACAATACAGGTCCTCTATGATAACGGTGAGACTTTGCTGGTCACAGGAGAGCTTGAAGACGGAGATCAACTGGTAACGACCCGGTTCGCTGAAATCGGGCCCGGCCTTAAAGTGGAGATACGCTGATGGATTTAGCGCGCCTCGTCTCCATATTTGTCCAGCACAGGAACGCTGCCAATCTGCTGATGATCATGATGATTGTCATTGGTGGCTTCTCCCTGATGCGCCTCAATACACAGTTTTTCCCGGATTTCGGAACAGAAATTATCTCTGTTTCAATCACATGGCCGGGAGCGAGCGCAGAGGATGTGGATACCAATATCACAACGGCTCTGCTGCCCGAGGTTCGGTTTCTCAATGGCGTGAAAAAAGTGCAGTCCTTTTCGGTCGAAGGAAACAGTACGATTGTCGTCGAGTTCGAGGCTGGCACCAATATGCAGGAGGCTCTTTCAGATGTGGAGCAGGGGGTCGCACAGATTACCACCTTTCCGGAGACCATTGAAACGCCGGTGACAAGCCGAATTGTCCTCTATGATCCAATCTCGAGACTATCCGTCTCCGGGCCTTATTCCGAAGCGGCGCTTAAAGCGATTGCCAAGACAATCCGGGATGATTTGCTGGAACTGGGGATTGACAAGATTTCCCTGTTTGGAGCCCGCGAGGAGGAGCTGTGGATCAGTGTCGAGGACAGGGCACTTCGCCGGTATGATCTGACGTTGAATGATATTGCAGCCGTCATCCGCAATAATTCCAAAGACGTCCCGTTAGGAACACTCGGCGGACAATATGAGCGCCAGCTGCGATCGCTTGAGCAAAAAGACGATGCGACATCCATGGGCCAGCTTGAAGTGAAAGGTTTGCCAGGCGGGGAGAAAATTTATCTGAGAGATATTGCTGTTCTGGAAGATGCTTTTTCAGAAAATGGTAAAACTGGTGTGCTGGAGGGGGAGCGTGCTGTCGAGATTTTTATTCAACGATCTCAGTCTACAGACGCGCTTGTTGCTTCAAATATCGTCACGGAGTATCTGGAGACCGAACGAAAACGTTGGCCCGAACAGCTAAAGATCACCCAATATGACGTTCAGGCAAGCCTGATTGAAGACCGTATTCGTTTGTTGCTCAATAATGGGCTAAGCGGGTTGGCGCTTGTTCTGATTGTCCTGTTCATCTTTTTGAATGTCCGGGTTGCTTTCTGGGTGGCGGCCGGTATTCCCGTTGCCATAATGGCGACAGCAGGTGTCATGCTGTTTACCGGGCAGTCGATTAATATGATCAGCCTTTTTGCCATCATCATGAGCCTTGGGATCATTGTTGATGACGCGATTGTGGTGGGGGAGCATAGCAGTCATCTGAAATCCAAAGGCTTCCGCCCCCTTGAAGCGGCTGAAAAAGGGGCGCTGCGTATGCTGGCGCCGGTCTTTGCCTCCAGCTTGACGACCATTGCTGCGTTTCTGCCGATCTTTATGATCGGAGACATCATCGGCCAGATCATCGGAGCTATTCCGGCCGTTGTTGTGGCTGTGCTGGTTGCCAGCCTTATTGAATGTTTTTTTGTCCTGCCCGGTCATATGCGGGGCGCTTTGCGCCATAAGGGGGTCGATAGTAAAGCCCGCAAATGGTTTGATGAGCGGTTTCGGTATTTTCAAACTCATTTATTCCGCCGAACGGTTGAAGGCGTTGTGCGGTGGCGCTACGCGACTTTGGCAACAGCCCTTGCCGTGCTCATGGTGGCGTTTGGCCTGATGGCGGGCGGGCGTGTCGGGTTTAATTTCTTTCCCTCGCCTGAAGCGGATGTTGTGAATGCCAACATCGTTTTTGCCCCAGGGGCGCAGCGGGCGGAGACAGAAGCGATGATTGTTGAAATGAACCGCTCCCTGTATCAGGTTGAAAAAGATCTGACGGGCGGCGAAGGGCAATTGATTGTCTCTTCATTCGGCAAAATCGGCATCAGTGTCGGGGGCCAGTTCAATTCGGTTTCCGGCGATCATCGTGCCGGTATGCAGGTTGAACTGGTCCCAGCGGATCAACGCGCCGTTCGAACCGCGGCATTTATTGAAGCCTGGCGTGCGGAAATCAGACCGTCGGCAGGCCTTGAGCGAATTGCGCTCACCGAACGGATTGGCGGCCCCCCGGGCCGGGAGCTCGATATCCGGCTTAAAGGGCCCGATATTCAGGACCTCAAAGCCGCGGCAATAGAAGTGAAAGAATTGCTCAAACGTTATCAGGGTGTTTCTGATATTGAGGATGACCTGCCCAATGGCAAGCAGGAGGTTATCCTGAAGCTTACACCAAGAGGGCGGGCCCTTGGCTTTACATCAGAAGATATTTCGTCTCAGGTTCGCGCCGCCTTCGAAGGCGTGATTGCCCGTAAATTTGCCAGAGGTGACGAGGAAGTCACCGTTCGGGTTCAGTATCCGAGAGAGCAAGTCGCTGCCGATGCCTTGCAGAATTTCTATTTGCGCAGTCAGGCCGGTGCGGAAGTTCCCTTGTCGGAGGTTGTGAGCCTGACGACGGAAAAGGGATATGCCCGCATCAAACGAGAAGATGGCGTGCGCGAGGTGGCCATTACGGCTGAGATAGACGAGGAAGCCACTTCTTCGGATGAGGTCCTGGCTGTTATTCCAAAAGATGGCTTGGAAGACGTTGTTCGAAAATACGGGTTGAAATACCGGTTTGCTGGAAAATCAGAGGAGCAGGAAGAGACCCTGGCGGACATGCGCCTTGGTGCGATGATTGGCCTGACCGCTATTTACCTCATTTTGGCATGGGTCTTTGCCTCCTACTGGCGGCCGGTTGTTGTTATGAGCATTATTCCTTTCGGTATTGTCGGGGCCATTATGGGGCATTACCTGCTGGGCTATAATCTGACCATTCTGTCCTTGATTGCTTTGCTGGGGCTTTCAGGCATTCTGGTAAACAATTCCATCATTCTTGTGAGTGTCGTGCAGGAGCATTTGGAACGCGGGGAGAACTATCGGGACGCCGTTATTGGCGGAACATGTGATCGTTTACGGGCGGTATTGCTCACGTCCCTTACCACAATTGGTGGACTTACCCCTCTGCTCTTTGAAACCAGTTTGCAGGCACAGTTTTTGATCCCGATGGCCATTACGCTGGTTTTTGGCCTGATGGTTGCGACTTTCCTGGTGCTGTTCCTGGTGCCTTCGCTACTTGTCATTCAGGAAGATTTTGGCCGGCTAAAGACCATCCTCTTTGGTTCCCGCAAGGCAAATGCCTGAGCGGGAAGCCAGATAGTTTCAAATTGGAGGATCCGTTACTTGCGGTCGATAAAGGCCAGCAACTCTTTGCGGGTAATATCCGACTCGCGGAAACAGCCCAGCATCGAGCTGGTGATCATCGTGACGCCGTCCTTATGAACGCCGCGCGTGGTCATGCACTGGTGCGCACTTTCAATAATCACAGCAACTCCTTTGGGTTTGAGCGCGTAATTAATGGTTTCTGCAATCTGCTGGGTCAGTTTTTCCTGGATCTGTAATCGCTTGGAAAAAGCATCAACCACACGGGCGAGTTTTGAAATGCCAACAACCCGGTTGTCAGGCATATAGGCGACATGGGCAACGCCAATGATCGGCACCATATGATGCTCGCAATAGCTTTCCATGCGAATATCCTTGAGAATGATCATCTCATCATATCCTTGAACTTCTTCAAAGGTACGTTCCAGATATTCTTCAGGATTTTCGCCATAGCCTGCAAAAAATTCCAGATAGGAGCGGGCGACACGATCCGGCGTTCCAAGCAGCCCTTCGCGGGCAGGGTCATCCCCCGCCCAGCGGATCAGGGTTCGGATAGCGTCTTCAGCTTCTTCTTTCGTTGGTTTTTTATCCAGAGAGGGGATTGTTTTTTCCATACTTTTCCATCTTACAGGGCGGCATTGAGACCAGGTCAGTTTAGCGGAGAAGACTCATGCGGACTATCCAGCGAAAATGCCGGGATATCAACCGCTAACCAGCCGCCTCCTTCTATTTCCATATCATAGGACCCTACCATGATACCCGAGGGTGTTGGAAGGGGGGTTCCACTTGTATATTCGAAGCTTTGTCCGGGATCCAGAACGGGTTGCTCTCCAACGACACCTTCTCCGCGCACGACCTCGGTGTTCCCGAAAGCGTCTGTGATATGCCAGCATCGCTGGCGAAGGGTTACCCGTCTGGGGCTGGCATTGTGAATGCGAACCTTGTAGGCCCAGACAAACAAACTGTCTTCCGGCTCCGAGCGCTCGTTTAAAAAAACAGGCTGGACAGTGACCTCAATATTGTGGGTGGTTTTTTGATATGCCTCTTCCCAACTCATCAGAGCGCCCTTTCCCGATTGTTCGGCGGCGTTCATCTTGTCTCAAAAGCGGGACGCCTTGCCCATACCTACACCGAAATAGTCTTATGGTCAAAAAAGGGAAGCATTTATCGCTAAAATTTGAGAATTTCCACCCGGCGATTTGTCTGGGCGGTGTTTGTATTTAACCTCTCCAACCTTGGCCGCGTCTTGCCCCAGATCTCTACTTGAATGTGATCTTGCGGCAGACCAAATGCGATGAGGCTGTTCTTGACAGCAAAGGCTCTTTTACGAGAGAGGCGGTAATTATAACGCTCGCTGCCGGTCTTATCGGTGTGGCCCTGCAAAAGGAGAAGTTCGCCCGGTTTATTCTGCCAATCCAGTGCAACTTTTCGAAGGGCCTCCAGCGCTTTAATGTTGAGGACTGCGCTGTCAAAAGCAAACTGCACCTGCGATATATCAGGAAGGCTTTCAACAAACCCGTCTTTGCAGGTTTTGATATGATCGATCTGCCAGTTTTCTTCCTGCTGCTCCATCCAGCAATCGAACCGGGCTTGAGCCCTGGCTGATCTGATCGGAGAGGTTTGACGGGCGTCTGTGTTGAGCCAGTGAATCAGATTTTTTCGATGGGCGGCGAGGACCGCTTTGTCATCATCCTGCAAGCGCCAACCTTGTGTAGCCTCGGGAAGAGGTTGCTGCCCCTTCGCGGCTTGCAGACCTTTCCGGGCAATATGTCGCTGATCCGGCCAATCATATTGATCAATTTCTGATTTTGCGAATTGGCGGTATTCGCTGGTCAGGGCAACGGAAAAAGCACCGGCCCGGGCTTCTGTTGTCTCCAGTTCTTCGTAGCTGGTCGTATCGCATCCTGTCAGAAAGCCTGCAACAGCGCCGCAGCACAAAAGAACGGGATAGGTGCGTTTAAAATCTGTCATGTTCAATCTCCTATAAATTAAGGCGAGTGTGACAGAGGATTTCGGCATTCGGGTGTTGGAATACCGGTTATTTAACGAAAAATTGTGGCGACTATGAGGACTACCTTGTGAGCAGCCCCCATTCATTAGGTCTTAGCGCAGGGCTTGGTCGAGGTCCTGAAGCAAGTCATTGACATCCTCAAGACCGACGGAAAGGCGAACCAGTCCTTCCGTAATCCCGAGTTCTGCTTTCAGCTCATCTGACACACTGGAATGGGTCGTGGTCGTAGGATGAGTAATCAGGCTTTTCGCATCGCCCAGATTATTGCTGATATCAATAAGCCCTAATTTGTTGAGGAAGGAAAATGCTTTTTCCTGGCCACCAGCCAGCTCAAAACTGACCAGTGTGCTGCCTCGCTTCATTTGTTTTTTGGCAAGGGCTGCTTGCGGATGGTCGTCCCGGCCCGGATAAATGACTTTTGCAATTCCTTTTTCCGCTGCAAGGAAATCCGCAATCTGCGCCGCATTGTCTGTGGCTTTGTTCACTCTGAGGTCCAAAGTCTCCAGCCCCTTCAAGAGAGTCCAGGCATTGAACGGACTGAGCGCTGGTCCGGTATGTTTGAGATAGGGGGATAAAGTGTCTTCTATGAATTCTTCATCGCCGAGAATAACGCCTCCCAGCGCACGTCCCTGGCCGTCAATATGTTTGGTTGCCGAATAAACGACGATATCGGCCCCGCTCGTCAGTGGTTTTTGAAAGATAGGCGTCGCAAAAACATTGTCCACAATGACTTTGGCGCCAACTTTGTGAGCCAGATCGGCAACGCTTTCAAGGTCCACGATCTCCAAAGTCGGGTTCGAAGGCGTTTCAAGAAAGACAGCCGCTGTCTTCGGTGTGATGGCGTTTTTCCACTGGTCGATTTCCGTGCCGTCAACCAATGTGATACCAACGCCGAACCGGGGTAGAATTTGCTCAATAATATATAGACAGGAGCCAAAAAGGGCTTTGGGGGCTACAACATGGTCTCCTGTTTTCAGAAAACTCATCAAGGCACCGTTCACGGCCGCCATGCCGCTGGATGTTCCGCGCGCACCGCCTGCCCCTTCCAGCAGGCACATTCTGTCTTCGAACATATTGACAGTAGGGTTGGCGTAGCGCGAATAGATAAAACCGTCATTTTCGCCTTTGAAGCGACCCGCTGCTTCTTCCGCGCTGTCGTAAACAAAGCCTGAATTCATGAAAATGGCTTCGGATGTTTCCTTGAACTGTGAGCGGCTGGTGCCACCGCGTACGAGTTGGGTGGCAAGGCCGGATTCCGGATCGGTGCTTTTGTCTTGTGTCATTCTGTCCTCGAGGCATAAAAAAACCCCGACCATCAGTCGAGGTTCTTGACGAGCCCCGACCTTTTAGCGTTTCTATTAACGTGGCCGCAAGCCGGTCGGCACAAATCACCACGAGGTCTGTGGATAACAAAAATCCGGCTTTTCTGTCAAGCCTGCGATTTCGAAGCATTGGTCATTATTTCATTGAGCTTACCGATATCATTCTATAGACAGAATGGGCAGGCGGGCGTAGCTCAATGGTAGAGCAGAAGCTTCCCAAGCTTACGACGAGGGTTCGATTCCCTTCGCCCGCTCCAGCTATTTTATTTTCAAATACCCTCTTCGATTGCAATTTGTTCTGGCGGGATGAAATCCTGACTTTTTATTGCTCCATACACCAGCCTCTTTTCCCTAATGCGAATCCAGATAATGGATTTATTAAATTAGAAGTGCAGTTTACCGAAAATTAGATTGTAGGTATTCCTACTATCGCGTGAAGAGAAAATATATATCTATTAAGTATAATATTATTGTATATTGTTGTTTTTAATAGGGGTTTTTAAGTCAATAAGTCATTTAGAATATTATTAAATCAATAAAATATTAACTTAATCCGGACTATGTTTATGGGCAATTGGCACATGAAAATGTAGTGGAGAGCCGGATGAAGTTATCAGTTCCAAGTAGACTTGAAAATATGAACGTTGGCACGAAAATTGGGTTTGGGGTTGGGGCTATCCTTCTCTTTCTCCTGATTGTGAGTCTTGTGTCTTCATTTGGTCTTTCAAATGCGAGTAGCAATTTTGGCGAATATCGGCAGCTTGCCCGGCAAACAAATCAGATGGGGCGCATTCAGGCCAATCTGCTTTCTGCGCGTCTGGGTGTGAAAGATTATATTCTCAAAGGCACCGAAGCCGCGGCAAAGAATGTAGAAACACGCATTGGAACTCTGCATGATCTGATTATCGAAGCCGAAGGCCTTTTTACGGATCAAGCAAAAATCGCTGAGATTGACGCGGCAAAAGAGCAAATGACCGTGTATGCAAATGCTTTTCAGCAAGTGATCGAATTCCGGGCTTTGAGAAATGCAGAAGTTGACCAACTTAATATCCTGGGCCCAAAATCGGAGAGATCTTTGACGAAGGTGATGGAATCCGCTTATGAAGATGGTGATGGTAAAGCGAGTTTTCTGGCTGGTAAAACACTGCGTCACTTGTTATTGGCACGCTTGTACTCCAATCGTTTTCTGGTCGATAACAAACCAGCGTCAGCAGAAAGAGCGACACAAGAACTGAACTCATTTGAAACACTTGCCAATCAAATGAAGAGTGAACTTGAAAATCCAGTACGCCAGAAATTGGCCAACGAGGTTCTGGATTACTCAAAATCCTACAAGAAATATTTTGAGGAAGTTGTTCAGGTTATCTACAAACGGAATACTGTTATTTCGGATACCCTTGATAAAATTGGCCCCGAAGTTGCGGATCAGATGGAGCAAATCAAGCTTGAAAACAAATCAGCGCAGGATGAATTGGGACCTGCGGCTACGTCCGCAATGTCTCAATCCATGTGGACGGCTATTTTGATTTCAATTGTTGCCGTTCTCGGGAGCGTGGCTTTTGCGTTTCTTCTCGGTCGCGCCATTTCACGCCCAATCGTTTTAATGACCAACGCCATGCAGAAATTGGCAGGTGGTGACCTGGATGTCGAAATTCCGGCTCAGGGTCGGAGTGACGAAATCGGCAATATGGCGGCGGCCTCTCAGGTCTTTAAAGAAAATGCGATTGAGACAAAGCGCCTTGAAGCGGAAGCGGCTGAAGCCCGTAAGACCGCTGAGGAAGAGAAGGAGCGGCAGCGATTGGTGGAAGCCGAGCGGGAAGAAAAAGAACGTCAGGCAGATGTGACGCGCAAAGAGGCTGCAGAGCGAGAGCGCAAAGCATTGATGGTCAAACTCGCGGATGAGTTTCAATCAAGCGTTGGTGATGTTGTCGGGCGTATTGCCAATGCATCAACTGATCTGAACACGACTGCAAATGAGCTCGTGTCGTCAGCTGACAGTTCACAGGAATTGTCAAATGAGGTGGCCAGTGGATCAGAAGAGGCCTCTCGAAATGTTCAGACAGTGGCTTCAGCTGCAGAAGAGCTGACGGCCTCTATTGATGAGATCAGCCGACAGGTACAGCAATCTTCCAAGGTTGCCAGCAACGCTGTTGATGAAGCCGATAACAGCAATAAATCTGTTACAGAACTTGCCGGGACATCTCGGAAAATTGGCGAAGTTGTCAATATCATTAATGATATTGCAAGTCAGACCAACCTTTTAGCCCTGAATGCGACGATTGAAGCCGCCCGTGCCGGGGATGCCGGTAAAGGTTTTGCGGTTGTTGCATCCGAAGTTAAAAGTCTTGCGACGCAAACAGCCAGAGCGACAGAGGAGATTGCAGGGCAGATTGATGAAATGCAGAATGCCAGTGAAGAAGCTGTCTCTGCCATCGGTACAATTGGCCAGGTGATTGGATCTATCCAGGAAGCAACTGTGAGCATTTCTTCTGCTATTGGAGAGCAAAGTGCAGCGACCAATGAAATTTCGAGGAATGTACAGGAAGCTGCAACAAGAACGGATGCTGTCTCCGAGAAAATTGGGCAAGTATCCCAAAAAAGCGGGGAGACTGGCGCTGCTGCCTCGCAGGTTCAAAAAGCATCTGTTGAACTTGACGGTCTTGCCGTGACACTGGAGGAAAAAATCACAGCCTTTATGAATGAAGTAAGGGCTGCCTGAGTTGGGAGGGGGATAACACTCCCCCTCTCTCATTTTACGAAAATCCGTAGAAAACAATCGCTTGCAAGCCAAGATAGAGGGCAATGGCGATGAGGAACAGATTGAGAGTTCTGTCGGCGGCGCGCCCCATTTCCTTTAGCTTTTTGGCAAAGAGAATCCGCCCAATAAAGAGGGCCACAAAGGCCAGCAGCAATAATTTAAGAAGCATAGAGTCTCTCGCTCAGGCGATGGCAGCTTCGTTGCTGCCCTGATGGATGGAGAAGTCATTTTTCCCGTTTGTCTTGGCGACATACATTTGTTCGTCCGCCAAATCAACCAAATCTGCCCAGCTTTCAGCGCTGGAGGTCTGGAGTTCAGCAATCCCAATACTGGCCGTTAAGGGGGTGCCGTCCGGGCGAATACCTAAGCCGTTGGTTCGCATTCTGCGAATAGCATTGGCGGCTCCTTTTGCTTCTGTATGAGGCAGCAGCATCAGAAATTCTTCCCCGCCCCAGCGGATCAGGATATCAGAATCCCGCAAATTGCGTCTTATCGCGCTGGCTGCGGATGTTAGGGTGCGATCTCCTGCCTCATGGCCATATCTGTCATTGATATTTTTGAAGTTATCGAGATCCAGGAACGCGACCGAGAGTGGTGTCTTCTGCCGGCGGGCAATGCGAAACTGGACATCCAGGATTTCCTCACCACTGTTCCGGCTGAAACAATTGGTCAGCGCGTCAATGGAAGCCTGATCCACCAACGATACCATATAGCTGAGTTGGCTAATGGCGGAAAAAGAACAGAGGGCGCCGGTAACGACAAGAGAGAGCAGAACTCCCAGTCCGGGCGTGGGATTGATCTGGTTGGGAAGCAGGCTGATGGTGATCATTTCTGACATAAAGAACAGCACGATCGTCAGAAACGTCTCTTTAAAGGTAAGCGGAAAAACGGCAATACAGACGACTATCAAGAAAGGAAAAATCGCGTAACCCGCTGTCGGCAGATTGTCGATAGAGGCGATATACTGCGGTAAAATAAGTGGCTGGCTCAATCCTTGGAAAATAAGATTGATGGCAAAGAAAATACCGAGTGCCCTGTAGGCTGACAGAAGACTATCACTTTTCCGCACCGCCAGAATAAGGATGAGCATCAGGGAGGCAGCCGTGGTCCTGTAGATCAGCAGAGATTTAAAGACTTCTCCCTCAAAAGCGGCGAAATCCAGAACGATCCCGCCCATATAGAGAAAGGCGCCGATGAGTGCCATCAAGCGAATGCGGGAGAGAATAACAGTTGCCCGTCGTCGTCCCAATAAAGGTGTATGGTTCTTCGTCGTCAGAAGACTGGACAGTCTCTCGCGAGAAAGAGACTGCGCGCTACTGCCTGTAACCGCACTGAAGAAATACCCTATAATTGACACATCTTTTCCCTAAACAGGAACTGTTAGCCTGTCCTTTTTGTTACTTTACTAACAAATTTTAACAAAAAAAGAGATATATTTTCACGTATGACGTTTATTCCGGCTGACATAGTGTGTGAATTTATTGTTTTCTGTTGACTAAGGCATCCATCATTCAGTGAGGCTTATCTCCGTCATAGGGTCGTGCAAACAATGCCTCTATCCGGTTTCTGTTCGACCACGGTCACAAAATTTGTCATTCTTCCCTCCTTTTTTTATTATGAGATATTATATGCTAGGGTAGATGCCCAAACAGGTGCCATTTTTTTGCACCCTATCCGAGTTCAGGAAGTTGAGAAGAGCTAATGTTTATTCAGACACAAGCGGGCGATAGCAGTGCCGAACTGGAATTTTTCCCGGGGCAAGCCGTCTATGCCGCGGGAGCGATGACAATTTCTGCGGAAGACGCCAACGCTAAATCACCGCTGGCGGCCCGCCTTTATGCTGTATCAGGGGTCGCCTCTGTAACCGTACAGCCAGAGAGTATTCTGATTGCCAAGGATACAGACGCAGACTGGGACACATTGCGCACCGCAATTTTTGCTGCAATCGTGGCTCATTTTGACAGCGGCGACCCGGTTGTCACCGAGGATGCCGAAGGCGGCGAGTTCGATGAGGAAATCATTACTCAGGTGAAAGACCTGCTGAATACGCGGATTGTTCCTGCCGTCACCCAATCGGGGGGCGATGTCTCTTATCACAGCTATAAGGATGGCAAGCTTTATCTGAAGATGCAGGGTTCTGCGTTTGGCATGCTGAACGGCATTACCAATATGCTCAAACATTATATTCCGGAAATCACGGCGATCCTGGATCATCGCGAAGCACTTCCTCGTCCCGGTTTGCAGTCACAGGACGGCGAGGCAATCCGCGACTTGCTGGCAGAGCGGATCAATCCGTCCATAGCAGCACATGGCGGGCATATTACGCTTGTCGATGTGCAGGATGATAAAGCCTATGTGCGGCTGGAAGGCGGATGTCAGGGCTGCGGGATGGCAGATGTGACACTCAAGCAAGGTGTTGCCAAAGAGATCATGGAGCTCGTGCCCTCCATTACCGATGTGCTCGACGTGACGGATCATGCAGGCGGAACCAATCCATACTACCAGCCTGGTTAAGCCGTGATCCTTAAGAGTTTCGGTTTAATTTGTAAAATCAGCTTTAGACAAGTTTGTAGATGCTGACAGTGTTATTGCGGCCTTTCACCGGATGGTCGCCGACACTGGTCGTTTTGACGCAATCTCCATTTTCCTCCAATGTGGCGGCGGAGAGCAGGGTTAGAACTTCCGGTTTGTCATCCAGATCGATTGTTTTACCCAATTGTTCGATCCGCTGCGCGATATTCACAGTATCGCCGACAACCGTGTAATTAATCCGCCCCGAAGATCCGATATTACCGACGACCAGACGTCCTGTATGGATACCGATACGCATATGCAGGGCCGGTTTCCCTTCGTTTCGGCGGGCAATATTATCTTGGGTAATGGCCTCGCGGATGGCTTTCGCAGCCCGGCAGGCCCGTGCTGCATGATCCACTTGAAGTTCAGGGGCTCCCCAGAAAGCCATCACGGCATCGCCGATGAATTTATCAACCGTACCACCTTCCTGTTCGATGCACTGGGTAACCAGTTCAAAATGGTGGTTCAGCATATCCGCGACTTCTTCAGAACTCATATTTTCTGCAAGCGGTGTAAAGCTCACAATATCTGTAAACATGACTGTGACGGTTCGGCTTTCTGAATGGGCATCCCCTGTTTCCATCAATTTGCGCACCAGACTTTTGGGCACATAATTTTCGAACCAGCCAAGGCCACGCAGCATGGTATTATAGGCGTCACTCGCTTCGTTCAGTTCTTTCAGACGGCTGGAAGGCAAAGTGCCAACTTTATCAAATTCGAGATTGGAGATCTTTTGCGACGCATCCGATAAAGCGATGATCGGGCTGGAAATCCTGCGTCCGATGATAAAGGCGATCAGAATGCCAAATATCAGGATGGCCAGACCGACAAAGCCTGCAATGGCAAGCCGGCGGATCTCTCGCGTTGCCTCTTCATATTTGATGCGGTAGCCGATGATCAGGGGACGATCCGTGTAGCCTTCCAGGCTTGTATAGAAAAACTGATATCGTTGGCCTTCCACCTCTGTAAAATGCCCTTCAAAATCCAGCTCGTCGCCGAACAGGCGAATGGGAGTGCGCGGTGCCGTCCAGATCGTCGCCAAAACCGGGTCGGTGATTTCTGAAAGCTCGGGAACAACGCCCTCTGTGACAATGTCGTCGGACAGGGTCTGCAAATTTTTCTGTATCAGCACATGATCTTTGCCATAAAGAATAAACCGATCCTCATCAAGGGTAAGACCGTCTGTCTTAACAATATCATTGACCGAAGAGACAGGAACGGAGGCTATGATAGCACCTGCGAATTTTCCATCCTTAATGACAGGTTGGCGGAAGCTCAGCATTGTCTCTCCGCTCTCAGGTGTGTAAATCAGCCTTGCCCATGATCCCTGCCGGGTTTTTGACAAAACTTTCATTGTGTCACTGGCAACGGGGTCATCGACCTTGGAGTAATTACTGATGGTCCGGGTGTCCCGTTCGGCAATTTTGACCCGAAAATCTGGATAGACAAAAACCAGGCCATTGATTTTGCGGCTCCCGGCGAGGCCTGACAGCAAAGCTTCATTCAGGCTTTTGTCATCGGATATATCAATCTGCCCGGTATACATCAGATCGGCCAGATAGCGGACCTGATGCTCGACAGGATCCAGAAGATGGGTCAGGTTGGTCCTGACCGTGTTCATTTCCGCGGTTACCTTGTCAAGAAGAAGCTCCCGGGTGTTGGCCAGTCCTGTAATCAGGCTAACGCCCAGAACAGCGAGAACAGCGACACAAACCAACGTTCCAAAACTCATGGCAAGAGCCGAAGCAATTGAAACCTTGCTCCTGCGTTTAGACTGCTCCGGATCTATAATCTTGACCTTTTGCGTCGACTGAATGGCGGTCAACAGCGTCTCCCCTGAATTAAGGAATCCTGTCGCACTCTATCGACAATTCCTACAGTGGTCTATTTAAGGTGGCGAAGGGATTGTTTCAACATTGATGTCGGGCTTTCAGACATTAAATTGCTTTTAAAAGAGTGCTGAAGCGCAAAAAAACAGCCCTTAAACGTCAATCCAGCCATCGACTGTTTTCAGACGGTGACGAATTGTATTGGCGCGTCCCAATGTTTGTTCCAAAAAACACCCTTTCTTTGCTGCGTCGATCAGAGCAATGATATTATCTTGCGTGTCATCACTGTCGATGAGCACATCGATCTCAAAGGAGTGAGGAGCCGTTTCATAAATTCGGTCTTTTGCTTCCCAATCCCATACTACGCGCGTATCAACAGACAGGTCAGTCAAATTTACATTCAGGCGTTTCGCAAAGGCTCTAAGTTGAGTCATGATGCATCCTGTTAGTCCTGCGACGAATAGCGCCAGCGGCGGCGGAGCCGTCGCCTCCCCCCCGTGAAAAGACCCTTCATCCGTGGCCATATGAAACGGCCCTTCTTCAAAAGGCAGTTTCATCATAACATCAAGCTCATTGCGCATTTTCCCGGTGGCTTGCCCGAGACAGTCAAACTGTACCTGTGCCTTGCTTGGAAGTGTTGTGCTATTGCTCATGGAGTTGGCCTTTCTCGGTTGTTCCAATGGATCATTGGTAATCCGGCTACGGGAGCGGTGAAATACGGGATGGTCGTACCCCGAAGGCTGCCGATATAGGCAGTGGTCATGTCCCTGCCCCCAAAAGTGATACTCGCCATCCAAGGGGCGATCTGGCCGCCGCAGGCAAGTGTCATTTCCGGGGTGACAGTATCATTTTCAAAAGCTGTCAGTAAGGCCTTGCCTTCCGCAGACCCTTTGTCATCATCGAGAATAATTTGTAAATCACCATCAGGCTTTATGGCGAAGATCCTGTCGATCATGACATGCGTTCCCCATAAGTTGCCAAATATGTCAAAAGCGATACCATCGATAAAAGCACCGTGATTGCTGGGACCGAAGGTTTCTCGGGCAGAAACAGTGGCATCAGCTTCAATGCGCAATCGTGTGATGCGCATGGCTGTGGTTTCAACAACATAAAGCCATTCTTCGGCAGCATCAAAGCGGATCTCATTGGTAAAGGCGAAGCCGTCTGCGATGATCCGAAGCCCTTTTTCGTCGGCCATTGCCACAAAGCCATCTGAGATATTGGGGCTTATTGCCTCCATCCAGTTTGGTATTGTCGTTGAGACAGTAAGCCAAAGGCGGTCTAGGGAATCGCGAAGAACAAAATTGACTTTTCCAATTGGCTTTCCATTGAGCGTATCATAGAGTATCTCGCTTTCACCTGTCCGCCGCATAAGCTCTAGTCTGTCTGTTCCGAAGTTTGAGATCAGGATGTCTCCATTCCTGGCAAATGCAAGTCCGTTTGGCAGTGTCCCGCTTGTGAAGCGATGCGCATCATCCTCTGCGTCGACAAACCCGGATTGCCGCTGGCCGATAAATTTCTGGCGGCCGTCTGGGGAGATATGGATAACGCCTCCGCGTGCATCTGCAGACCAGAGAGAGCCATCCGGCTCTGCTAAAATGCATTCCGGCCTTTGCAGGTCTGTACCAATGGTTTTGAGTGTGGCGGGATCTACAACGAAACCGTCTATAGGGTTTTGTGAGTTCATACCAATCCATTTGTTGAAAATCAAAACTGACTGATTGATCAGTCAAATTATGAAATCGCTAAATCAGATAAATGTCAACCTTCGTCTGGAAATTGACCCTGTGCGTTCAAAGGGAGCCGCCTGTGGAAGAAGGTGGATTACTTGATTTGACGACCAATCAGATCGCAGAACGGGCAGGCGTGAGTATCGGAACGCTGTATCAGTATTTTCCGACGAAAGAAGTGATCCTGGCAGAGGTCAGTCTGAATTTGAGGCGGTCTCTGCTGCAGAATATTTCTAGAATTATTCATGGCAACAGCACCAAATCTCTCGATGAAATCATGGACATCCTGGTTAAGGTTGCCATCGATCGCCTGTTTGACCGGCCTCAACTGGCCCGGGCGCTGGAATATGCTGATGCCTATCTCCCTCTGGATGAGGAGGTGGCTGCACTGACGGAGCAGTTCGAGGCTGAGATTGCCGGCCTGCTGGAGAGGCATGGCATTGCCACCCCCGTATTGGCAGGCCGGAATATCAATGCGATTGCGCGCGGTATGGTCGACGCTGCTTCTGCGGCCGGAGAGACGGATCGCCAGGCTCTTCTGGTTCGAATTGGGCGGGCGCTTCGGGGCTATCTTGCCTATTCAGGCGACTCTGAATAAAGGTAGATTTCCGGTAGTAAGCGACGTAGATCGAGGGAGTCTACTGCCTTGTCCAGTTTCCTTTTCAGACGCTGTCCTTGCTTGGTATCTGCAAAACCGGCACCAAGACGGATTGATTGCCCTTCCGGATAGGGGCTGCTGTAGACGCCTTGAATATTGTTACGCAGCAAAGCCTGTGAGACATTCAGCTTCATACACCAGACAACATCAACACGGCCCAGATCCAGCATTTTGACCAGGCTATCCATGGCCGCTTCTTGAAAAGTAGAATTGGGCAGTTTCAGATTTTGAACACCATAGTGAATATTACCATAGGGAATACCGACAGTAAGATCTTTGTCTTCGGTTCCGTCTGTTGCTTTTAGAAATCGCGCAAAATATGTAGGGTCTTTGTAAAAGACAGCAGGTTGAACCGGTAAGTGCCAACTACTCTGGATCATTTGCGCGTTAAAATCAGGCGTTTCCTGATCCAATGCTGTATGAAGAACCAGATCGGCTTGTCCGGAGGCCGTTAATTTCCAGGCGCGGGTGAAAGACGGCAGAACAGTGATGTTAAATGTAAAGTCTGTTTGTTCTTCGATTTTTTGTAGAAGTGTGATCGTATAGCCTGACTGCTCAGAAATGATAAAGGGGGGTGCCAGTGCCGCCAGCACGCGAACGGTCTCTGCGGCGTGAAGGCTGGAAGGAAGGCTAAAAACTGCAAGACATAAAAGAACTCTCACAATAAAAGAAAACATACATATACTCCGGATACTTCAATACCAAACACTCTTTTTTATCATAACGTTAGTATAAATACCCCTTTTAGACCATTGCTCATTTTTAAAATTCTGCTGTTGGACAATCTTATTCTTTATGGTTAAGAATAGCGTCCATGAATACACTTGTTCTTTTTGAAGTTGGTCTTGTGATCAGTTGCCTCATCGCTTTGATCTTGATGAGGCGTACCTATTTCCCAATGAATTTGTTCTGGGCTGTTGGCGTTGTTACTGTTGGGGTTGCCGCGGCGCTGGGCGCGCTGGTCTATAGCGGATTTTCTGATCTGAAAACCTATCATAACCAGGTGTCGCTTTTTGCCGGTTCTATTGGGATCGCCTGTTTTGCGCTTGCGGCGGTCGGAGGTGTTTTTGCCCGGCAGTTTCATGAAGCGGGATGGTGGGTTGTTCTGACGGCAATCATTGCTTTGATCGGGGTTCTGCTTTTCGACAGCTGGCAGCTCCCGGAAGCAGGGCGCTATGGTGTCGTGGGTATTCTGGCCATTGCTGCCCTATATCGCCTGATCGTTCAGTCCTCCTCCGGTTTGTTCATCGTCATCGGAGTGGTTTTTCTGGTAGCTGCCGGATTGGCAAGCGGGTGGGTTGCAGATTTGGCGAGTATGCAACGCCTGAATGTTTATCACACCCTTTTGTCCTTATCCGTTTTGTCCTTTGGTGCTTTTGCCGCCAAAGAATAAAGGGCGGCGTAATAGCCCTTGCAAACGCTACGGCAGGGGCGTATGTGTGTGGCCGTTAATAGCCGCCAGCTATTAATGGGCTTGATCAGGCAGGGCCCCAAGAGCATTAATCAATATTTCAGAATAGCCATATACAATTTCACGCTATAGCGGTGTTGAACGCACCGTGGCAGGACATCTATATTTTGGAAGCGAGTGTTAGAGATGACGGAAGCAGCCTCAAAGAAAGAACTCTTTGTTGTCTTTGGCGGTAAGGTAGCAGATACCAGAGGCCGGGATTTTGTTGATCCAAAGAAGGTCGATGTTAAAGGCTTTTTTGAAAGCCATGAAGAGGCATTGGGCGCCTGGCGCGCGGCAAGCCAAATGAATGTGGATGATGCTTTTACCAAATTTGTGATTGTTCGCCTTTGGTAGCTCAGTCCGCATCCAGCTCTCTTTTTGATCCCGGATGATGGAAATCTTCAAAAGATAATTGTCACGATCTGCCTGCAAGCGTTACTGTTAGAGCGGGGCCAAGCCTGTTCACCAGAAATCGAGGCATATAAACGTGCGAAATTTTTCTTATCCCGGACGATCCGTCACTTATGGCATGAACGGTGCCATTGCAACTTCCAGCCAGCATGCCAGCCAGGTGGGCCTGTCAATTCTGAAGGCGGGCGGCAATGCTATGGACGCGGCCATCGCAGCCTGCGCAGTTCAGTGTGTCGTGGATCCCATGCAAACCGGTATTGGCGGTGATTGTTTTGCGCTGATCGCCCCGAAAGGATCCGACGCTGTTGAGGGGTTGAATGGTTCTGGCCGGGCACCGGCGGGTTTGAATGCAGATATCCTGCTGGATCAGGAGGAAGAAGAAATCTCCCTCACCAGCCCCCATTCCGTTACGGTGCCCGGAGCCATCGATGCCTGGACGCGCTTGCATGAGCAGTATGGATCGATGGATTTCGCTGATTTGCTGGTGCCGGCCATTGATTGCGCCGAAAACGGGTTCATTGTGACCCAGCGCACGTCGGTTGACTGGCAGATGACAGAAGAAAAACTACAAGGCAATGACGCGGCAGCGGCTCTCTTCCTGAAAAATGGAGCGGCTCCTGTTGCCGGGAGCAAATGGTATTTGCCGACACTGGCAGAAACGCTCAAAATGATTGCTAAAAACGGCCGGTCTGCCTTTTATGAAGGGGAAATCGCCGAGAAAATGGTAGCGTCCTTGTCCGCTGCCGGCGGGACACATTCTCTGACGGATTTTGGCAAGACGGCTGCCAATCAGGTTGATCTCATTTCAACGGAATTTCAAGACCGCACTGTCTGGCAGATCCCGCCCAGTGGCCAGGGTATTATCACCTTGCTGATCCTCAATATCCTCAAACGCTATGATATGGCGGGGCTCGACCCCGTCGGGGCCAAGCGGCTGCATCTGCAGGCGGAGGCCGCGCGGCTGGCCTATCTGGCCCGCGATCTGTATGTGGCAGATCCGGAGCATGCTGACGTGCCGGTTGAAAAAATGCTGTCAGAGGATTTTGCGGATCACTTATGTAGTCATATCGACATAGGCAAGGCGGGCGATCCTGGCGGGGCCAGCGCCTTTGATAAGCATAAAGACACGGTTTATCTGAGTGTTGTCGATAAAGATGGGACTGCTGTTTCTTTTATCAATTCTCTTTTCCACCCATTTGGTTCCGGAATTGCTTGTGCCGAGACCGGTGTGATGTTCCAGAACCGCGGTGCAGGGTTTGTGGTGGACAAGGGGCATCCCAACTGTGTTGCACCAGATAAACGGCCGCTGCATACAATTATTCCCGGTATGGTGACATCTGGCGGGGCCGCCAGTCTGTGTTACGGTGTGATGGGCGGGGCCTATCAGCCTGTGGGGCATGCCCATGTTCTGTCCAACCTCTATGACTTTGGCATGGATGTGCAGGAAGCGGTTGATTGTCCGCGCGCTTTCTATAACGCCGGCGAGTTGGAGCTGGAAGAAACTATTACCGCTGATGTCCGGCAGGAACTTGTCGATATGGGATATGAGCTAAAAGACGCAGCCATGCCTTTGGGAGGCGGACAGATGATCGCCATTGATCCGGAGACAGGCGTGTTCTCCGCAGCGTCCGAGCCCCGTAAAGATGGATGCGCCCTCGCCTATTAGAGCGAGAGCGTTGCGAGTTACATCCGATCCGGCACGTCTATTCCGAGCAGATTTAGAACTGTTTCGATCTGCCGGAGGGTGACCGCGCAGAGGGTCAGGCGGGAGGCGCGTATGGTTTCGTCTTTCTCGCCGAGCACATGACAGTCGTGATAGAAGGCGTTAAATTCCTGGGTGAGCGCGTAAACGTGATCGCAGAGGATATGCGGCGCGTTCTTGTCCGCGGCAGCCTGAACGGCTTCTGGAAGTTGAGATAGGGCAAGAAGCAGGTTGCGTTCTGCATCGGCGCTCAAAGCAAGCGGGCCTTCTGACAATCCTTGCTCGCTCGCTTTGCGTAACATGGACTTGATCCGGACCGCTGCATACATCTGATAGGGGCCGGTTTTGCCTTCGAATTTGGTGAAGCGTTCCAGGTCAAACACATAGTTGGACATGCGCTGGTTGGAGAGATCGGCGAACTTGATGGCAGCGATGCCCACTTTGGTCGCGATATTTTCAAGTTCTGCCGCTTCGAATTTCTCATCCAGCCCTGCTTCAAGAACAGTTTTGCGAGCTTCCGAAATAGCATCCTCAATCAGACTGCGAAGTCTGATAACGCCGCCATCCCGTGTTTTCAGCGGCTTGCCATCTTTGCCATTCACCGTGCCAAAACCGACATGCTCAAGATGCGCTTTCTCATTGATGCTCTTGCATTTACGGGCGGCACGGAAAACCTGCTCAAAATGCAAGCTCTGGCGGGCGTCCACCACATAAAGAATGCGATCGGGGGTGTGATCCCGCTCCCGCATTTCAAGGGTAGCCAGATCGGTTGTGCCATACATGACGGCGCCGTCTGATTTTTGCAGGATCAAGGGCGGCATTTCTTTCTTGTCGCCGTCTTCTGCCACGCGCACCACGACAGCCCCCTCGGACAATTCTGAATAGCCTTCTTTTTCAAGGCGTTCCAGCATCGGCGGAATCAGATCGTTGGTATCGGCTTCGCCGTTCCATTCGGTGAAATGAGCCCCGAGGAGATCAAAATCGATTTTGGTCTCGGCCACTGAGATGTCCAACATATGCTGCCACAGGGCTTTGTAACCGGGGCGGCCTTGTTGTAGCTCAAATATTGCTGCACGGGCGGTTTCCAAAAATGCCGGTTCTTCCTTGCTACGGGTTGATGCCGCGGGATACAGGACCTGTAACTCATCCACCGTTACAGGTGATACATCCGGATATGGACCGGCTAGATCTTTATCGAAATAGGGCAGATCCGGTTGCGCCCGCTCGATTTCCTTGATGAGCAGGCCCATAGGCAAGCCCCAGTCACCGAAATGCACATCACTGACCACCGTATCGCCCATGAAACCCCGAAGACGGCGCAGGCTTTCCCCGATGATGGTGGCACGCAGGTGACCTACATGCATGGCTTTCGCGACATTAGGGCCACCAAAGTCGACAATCACGGTTTCGGCTTTATGACCGGCACGCGTCCCGAAATAAGGATCTGCGGCCAGTTCCTCGAAATGACTTTTCAGATAGGCATCCGAAAGCCGAATATTGATAAAACCGGGCCCGGCCAGTGAAAGCTCAGAAAAATTGTCACTTTCGCCCAGAACAGCAACAATGGACTCTGCTATTTCGCGAGGGTTCTTCTTCGCAGCCTTGGCGGCGGCAAGGGCTCCGTTGCACTGAAACTGGCCGAGCTCACGGCGTTGAGACACCACAACACGGCCGAGGGCCGGATCCAGGTCACAGTTGGCGAAAGCCTCTCCCACGAGAGCGCTGAGTTTATTCAGGAGTGATTGCGTCACGTCTTTATCTTTCGATTTACGCAGAAGGCGCTGCTGTGTATAAGAGGCGCTCGCCTGTCGTCGGTCAAATATTCTGGCGCTCTATCTACTGTAAAACGGGCTAAAGTCCAAGGAAATTGGGGAATTAATCGAGGCCGGACATAAAAATATACGGAAATTTTTCGGCCTTTCCCTTGACTCTCAAAACAGCATTGCATAAATCGGATAGGAATTTTGTTAGCACTCTCATGTTGTGAGTGCCAACAGTAAACAAAATAATCCATTTGACCTCAAAAATTAGGGAGAGGCTTTAATGTCATTTCGTCCACTGCACGATCGTGTGCTGATCAAGCGCCTTGAAAGCGAAGAGAAAACTGCTGGCGGTATTATCCTCGTTGACAGCGCGCAGGAAAAACCAATGGAAGGCGAAGTTATCGCCATTGGTACAGGCACTGTTAAAGAAGACGGCTCTGTCCGTGCACTTGATGTTTCTGTAGGCGACAAGGTTCTGTTCGGTAAATGGTCCGGCACTGAGATCAAGCTTGATGGCGAAGATCTGCTGATCATGAAAGAGTCCGACATCATGGGCATCCTGGGCTAACCCTCGCAACAGATTTTAAGGAATTAGTAGAATGGCTAAACAAGTAAATTTCGGCGCGGATGCACGCGCTCAGATTCTCAAAGGTGTCAACACTCTCGCAGACGCTGTGAAAGTAACACTGGGCCCAAAAGGCCGTAATGTTGTCCTCGACAAATCTTTCGGCGCGCCGCGGGTCACCAAAGACGGTGTTTCTGTTGCGAAAGAAATCGAACTTGAAGATAAGCTGCAGAACATGGGCGCTCAGATGCTCCGTGAAGTAGCCTCCAAGACAAATGATGTTGCGGGTGACGGCACAACAACTGCCACTGTTCTTGCTCAGAGCATTGTTCAGGAAGGCCTGAAATCAGTTGCCGCTGGCATGAACCCAATGGACCTGAAACGCGGTATCGATCTTGCTGTTACCAAAGCAGTCGAAGCCATCAGGTCTGGCTCAAACCCAGTGTCCGGCGCTGAAGAAATTTCTCAGGTTGGTACAATTTCTGCGAACGGCGAAACTGAAATCGGTTCCATCATTTCAGAAGCCATGCAGAAAGTCGGCAACGAAGGCGTTATCACTGTTGAAGAAGCCAAAGGCCTCGATACAGAGCTGGACGTTGTTGAAGGCATGCAGTTCGACCGCGGTTACCTGTCTCCTTACTTCGTAACCAATGCTGAAAAAATGCTGGCTGAAATGGAAAATCCTTTCATCCTGCTGCACGAAGCAAAACTGACAAACCTGCAGCCAATGCTGCCAATCCTCGAAGCTGTTGTTCAGGCGGGCAAACCTCTTCTGATTATCGCTGAAGATATCGAAGGCGAAGCGCTGGCAACTTTGGTTGTCAACAAACTGCGCGGTGGTTTGAAAATTGCAGCTGTTAAGGCTCCTGGCTTTGGTGATCGCCGTAAAGCAATGCTCGAAGATATCGCCATCCTTACTGGTGGTCAGCTGATCTCCGAAGAGCTCGGCATCAAGCTTGAAGGTGTTACTTTGGACATGCTCGGAACTGCGAAAACAGTGACGATCTCCAAAGAAGAAACAACCATCGTTGACGGTGCTGGTACGAAAGACGATATCGATGCACGTTGCGGCCAGATCAAAGCTCAGGTCGAAGAAACATCTTCTGACTATGACCGTGAAAAACTGCAAGAACGTCTGGCCAAGCTGGCTGGTGGTGTTGCCCTGATTAAAGTCGGCGGCGCAACTGAAGTTGAAGTGAAAGAACGCAAAGACCGCGTTGATGATGCTCTGCATGCAACACGTGCCGCTGTTGAAGAAGGCATCGTCCCTGGCGGCGGAACAGCTCTTCTGTATGCGTCTCGCGCTCTTGAAGGTCTGGAAGGTGCTAATGCGGATCAGACTGTTGGTGCAAAAATCATTGCCCGTGCCTTGCAGGCTCCTGTTCGCCAGATTGCTGAAAATGCAGGTGAAGACGGTGCGGTTATTGCGGGTAAATTGCTTGAACAGAAAGATCCGGCTTTTGGCTTCAACGCTCAGACAGGTGAATATTGCAACCTGTTGAAAGACGGTGTTGTTGATCCGGCTAAAGTGGTTCGTACAGCGCTTGAAGATGCGGCTTCTATTGCTGGTCTGCTGATCACAACAGAAGCAACTGTTACAGATGCACCAGCGAAAGACGCTGGCGGCGCGCCTGCAATGCCTGACATGGGCGGCATGGGCGGCATGGGTGGTATGGGCGGCGGCATGGGCTTCTAAGCCAGCCGATCAGACACCTGATCTTATCGAAGAGGGCTGCGGAGAAATCCGCAGCCCTTTTTTGTTGGGTTGTGGTCAGGACCCGTTAAGGCGTCTTCTGAAAGATCTGAATGAAGTTATTGGCGGGCATCGGGCAGCTTTCAATCAGGGTCAATCCGGATTTGGCGGCTTCCTCCGATACTGCTTCGATGTCCCGAATGCCGAAATCCTGATTTTGATCGGTGAGCCAGATTTCAAATTTCTCGTTGCTGGGCGCAGTATGATGACCGTTCTCTTTAAACGGGCCATACAAAAATAGAAGACCATTTTCTTGCAGAACGCGTCCTGCCCCTTGAATCAGTCCTTCGCAGACAAACCAGGGGGCGATATGGATCATGTTGGCATTGAAAATAGCGTTTATAGGGGCGTGGCTGTAACTCTCCTCTTCAACGGGCCAGTGCGAAGTCGTGGCATCCAGCTGCAGCGCGGGCAGAAAATTGGGGCGGCTTTCATGTTCTCGCCAGGCCTCCACGCTCTTTAGCTGTTCTAGAAGGAGATTGGTCGGTTGCCATTTCAAAGCTGGAAAGAAGGGCGTTAAATAATGGCCATGTTCTCCTGAACCACTGGCAATCTCCAGAATGGTCCCGGCTTCGGGAAGCCGGGTTTTCAGGCAGTCATGAATAGCATCTCTGTTTCGCGCCGTCGCCGGGGCGAAAATTCTTTGGTCTGTCGTCATGTTGTCGTTCTTCTTTTCCTGTCACCAACGGTTTAATTTTTGCGAGCATATCAGAAAGTCGCGCGGCTGCATCCCGTCCTTATCTGCATTGAGAGATGATCGCAGGGTTTGAATAATTACCTAAGGTTGTATTTTGATGTTTTGGCTAGGGATTTTTTGGAAAGAAAAGATTTGTTTTCTTAAAGAGGAATTAGAATTTTTCCAATAATTTCAGATTTCTAAATTTTTAATATCTACTAAGTTATTTAAAAATATACAAAATATTCTCTATATGCAATTGAAAGTCATTAGCATTTAAAATATATACGCATTTCCTTCACATCTCTGTGTTGTCACGAATATATATTTTAAGTTGATTATAAATGTTGCGAAAATCGAATACCAGCGCGTTGCCTCTTGCTGCGCAGATCCTAAAAGAAACGGCTCTTCTCTCCTCCGCAATTCTGCTCACGACGGTTTCTGTACAAGCGTCCGAGTTGGTTCAGAAACCGTCCTCCGAAGAGGAGGGGGTTGATAAACTGGACCCGATTGTTGTCATTTCCGATGAGGTGGATGGAGAAAATGCAACCCTGACCACGATCGATAGCGAAATTGTAGAGCGCCTTCAGGCAACCAGCGTACCGGAGTTGCTGAATGACACACCGGGTGTCGACATGAACGGCACCGCCAGACCAGACGGCCAGTCTTTAAATATCTGGGGATTTGGAGATCAGGAAGATGTTCGTATCACGCTGGATGGGGCACAAAAAGACTTTGAAAAATATCGGCAGGGAACTGTTTTTATTGAGCCGGAGCTTATCAAGCAGGTTTATCTGGAGAAGGGGAGTTTTACCGCGCGCACGATCGGTGCTTTTGGTGGTAGCGTTAAATTGGTAACGAAATCTGCTTCAGATATGTTGGAAAATGGCTGAGATACAGGTACCTTTCCAAAATACGGGTATGCAACAAACGGACAGGAGCATACGCGAACCGCTGCGGCCTACAGCCGTTCTGCCGAAATGGGCGGCGAGTTTCTGGCCGCTGTCACCAACCGGTCCAATGACAAATACCGGACAGGGGATGGTGAATATCTCAATCTCTCGGAACGGGATTTATATAGTGGCCATTTCAAAGGAAGTCTCGAAAACCTGGATCATCGGATCGAGTTCAGCGGAGCGCTCTCTTATGGCAATAACCGGGCACCGTTCGCGGCGAAACGAGGGCAGATTGAACCCTCTGATTTTTTGGTCAACAGCCTTGGATATCAGAAAGCTTTGGACAGACTTACCGTCGACCGGTTGGTGCGTGATCAATCATTGGCAGCAGAATATACATATGTGCCGGATAACGAATTGATTAATCTCACTGCCAAAGTTGGCTGGTCGCAGACCCATCAGCAGGATGCACGTATTTTGCCGCTTTCCGAGCAGGGGTTTGTCAGCCTAGGGCTTGGCGGGAACCGCAACGAGTTGACGTATCAAACTCTGACACTGGACCTGGAAAATGAGTCAGATTTTCAGCTTCCTTGAATGCGTACTATCGGATGAATGAGATAGTTAGTCTCTTCGGTGACTGGGCTTATAAACTGCGCGCGTCTCTCATTGATGAGCTTTATGATTTGGGGACGACCCGATCTTCGTCCAATCAGTTGGAGCTCGAACGTGTGAATGCCAAGCGAATTGGCGTCCTGACGACATTTGAAAATATTCTACAGCCAAAGGACTATCCTAAATCCAGATTTTCACTCTTTCGGAATGATGTGACCCACAATATTCATCGTCCCTATGCGGCTGCCAATGTCGCCGATTATCCCGATCCGGAACCAAATTACGCCAACTTACCTGGATATTACACGCAAGGATTTGAAGCGGAGCTTTATTATGACAGTTCCCGGTTTATCGGCAGTGTTTCCTTGTCGCTTCAGGAAGGTAAGCATACTGGCTCCCTGATCGATACTGGGGCAAAGGATCAGCCTGTTTATTATATCGCGCCCGCCAAGCTGGTCACGTCATTGGCTTATAAATTTGCAGATGACCAGATGATTCTGGGTTGGAAAGGCAATTTTGTTGCCGCCCAAAATGAGGTGCCGGATGATGCGACCGGATCTCCTTATCCGGAAACGGATGGATTTGGTGTTCACGATATTTTCTACAGCTGGAAGCCTGTCGATGGAACTTTTGAAGGGGCCGAGCTACGGATGACGCTCCAGAATATTTTTGATCGGAATTATGAGCGATATTTAGGCGTTTTCCCTGACAAGGGAAGGAATTTCAAAATCTCCCTCAGCCACAAATTTTAAGTTGGTTTCAGTAAGTCAAAATCCTATTCATCCGCAGGTTTGCGGTATTTGCGCCCGTCCATCCGCATATGGTGCTTCCTGAAACCGATCTTGAAAAACTCTCTTCTCCGATCGGGGGGGAGTGTGGCCGCAGTTTCGAGCAGTGTGTTATAAAGCGTGTTCTCTATCTGCTGTCGGGTTTCAAGAAGATTGGTTTGAACAGAGTCTATTGCCTGACGATCCAACGGGTCTTGTCCGAGTAATCGGGTCAATTCACGCTTGGTCTGCCGATACGCTTTGAAATGCGCGCGTATCTTACTTTTTCGGGCGCGCCAGATGGTGTCGATTGCGGCGCGCTCCTTTTCATCAAGAACGGTGCGTGCTGCCTCCCGATCAAACATGAAGCCTGCGTGGGATCTTCTGCCTTCATCGTGATAAATCCAGCGAGCCGCGAAAAAGCCACCAACAGCCAGATTGATCCCGAGAGAGATCAGTAGTGCAATCACCAGCAATCTGGATTTAGCTATTGTCATTTTCATCCCCCCATTCAAGGACAGTATCAGAGACGGACAGCTCGTCCAGATACAGATCATCTGTGCTTCCGGCGACATCCGGATTAACAATACCAACGGTAATGCCAAGGCATGTGGCAAAAGCGAGGCCCGCGAGCGGGGCAATCAACTCGCGAAGCCAGTTCCTGAAACGCGGGGCTTGGGGGGCAAGAAGAATGTCTGCGTCCTGCAGAACCTTTCCCATGAGAGCCGAAGGCGCTGTAGGTCTCTGTACGGAAAGCATGGTGTCAAGCTGGCGAGCTTCCTGATATAGCCGCTGAGCATCGGAAGAATTCTGAAGAAGGGTATTGATCCCCTGCTGTTCAGACGCAGGCCAATGAGACTTCTGGGTCCCGTAGGTATCCAGTATCTCGCTTAACCGTTTAAGGGTTACCGTTGTGTTTTCTGTCATATCAATTCCCTCCCGCCGCGTGTCTGATGGGGGTGAGTAATTCCTTCAATTTTCGCCGGCCCCGCGCCAGCAATGATTCGATCGCATCAACCGATATATCCATGATCGCTGCCGCTTCCTTATTGCCGCATTCTTCAAAATGGACAAGCGTTATGGCAATCCGCTGCCGAGGCGGTAAGTTCTGGAGAGCCGCGGTGATTTGATCGCTCATTTGCTGATGCTCTCTTTGCTCCCACGGATTTTCGGTTGTATCGGCAATATCAGGCATCTCCGAGCCGTCATATCGGTTTTCTTTTCGCAATCGGTCAATACACAAATTATAGGTCACCCGATGCAGCCAGGTTTTAATCTGCGCCTTTGCCTTCCAGCATTTGGAGGCTTTCCAGAGCCGGACAAAAGCCTCCTGCGCGGCGTCTTCTGCATGGCCGGTATCTCCCAGAATGCGCAGCGCAAGCCGATAGGTCCCGTCGAGATGGCGAGCCGCCAATGCCCGGCAAGCTGCGTTGTCGCCGAGGGCGACCTGTCGCATCAGGTTTGCATCCTGTTCAATCGGATTGTCTACCGTCATATATCCGTTCTGTTCAAAGCCTGCTGCAAGGGTCGTGTCAACCATTCTGATCCTTTAACGGTGACAATTCAAACTTCCGTCGCTCTATTGGAAAAAACACAAAAAAAAGGGCGGCCAGGCCGCCCAAGTCTTGGGGTATCCATTAAATTCTTTAGAAGATAACTCTCGTGATTAGTGATGAGCAGCCGGGCTTGCGGCCTGATTTTTCATTTTACGAGTAATGACCTTATCAGACAAACTGACATCGGCCTTTTTCTGGTCGGCGCTCTTCTGGCCTGTTTTGCTCAGGTTTCCTGAAATTTCCCCGCCGGGTTCAATTTCGATCTCTCCATATTGAATATCGCCGCTTACTCTGCCTGTTTTGCGGATAATCAGCCTGGTTCGGGCGGTTAATGTGCCTTCAAATTCCCCTGAGATATCGGCTGTATCAATGATAACCTCACCATTGAAGATGCCGCTTTGGCTGATCTCGATTTCGTTGGAATTCATCGAGGCTTCAACCTTGCCTTCGACGATCAGGCGATCACAGGCAGTGATTTCGCCTTTTAGATGGATGTCGCGTCCAACATGAAGACGGCTTCCTTTTTCTTGAGCTTTCACGGGTTCAGCCTCCTTGTTCAAAGGAAAAGGGGAGCCGACCGGACTGGCAGTTGTTCCAGGCTGAGCGGCTTGTGTGATGGGTTTTACACGGCTTTGAACCGATGTATCTGTGGTCGAGCGAGCGCCGTTTTGTGCACTCTGATTATCTTTCTCTTCTTCCGCTTTTTTTTTGTTGAACACGCGTGTCTCTCCTGTTCTGGGGTTCGATTAGGAATCAAGCATGTTAAAGAGGCGGCTCAAGGGAGTAACTTGGGCGACTTTGGGGTATTTTTTAGGCACTCGAATGAGGATGGCTTTGCAAAATCTGTCAAAAGCCGTAAAAGCAGAGGAAAATTGGAGATGTTGTTGTGAAACGTAGAAAGCTTGCCGGATTATGTCTGCTGCTGACCCTTCTTGTCCTCTATTCTTTTGGGGCCATGTTGGTTGCCATTCATTTTTTGCCGGAGAGCCGGTGGGCTGAGTTTGTTTATTACCCGTTGGTGGGGGTGATCTGGATTTTCCCTGCCATGAAAATTATTCGTTGGATGGATCCACCTGAAGAAGATTAGAAAAAGTCGCTATTTCCACAAAAAAAAGCCGGATCGAGAGGGGGGAGTCGACCCGGCTTTGTTGCTTTTCAGTGGGAGAGGGGAGTTTCTCACTGAGCGGCAAAAAACTTCTAATCATAGTGTTACCTTATTGATATAGGTTGGCACATCCATGATTTCCAGATGAGAACATCACGATTTTGTGATCAGCGAGAAGGCCGCTTCATTGCAGGCGCGAAAGGTCGCTTAATCCGCTTCAAGCCGCCCGCACAGGCGTTCCACAGTTATGATCAGTCTGTCAATGTCGTCACGCTCCGAGAGGCGATGGTCGCCGTTTTTGACCAATGTTACAACCACATCATCGCTGGTGATCGCTTCCTGAATAGCGAGCGCGGTTTTCCAGGGAACGCTGTCATCCTTCATACCCTGCAACAAATGAACCGGACAAGAGATGTCCATCGGGTTATCCATGACGAAATTCCGACTGCCATCTTCCAGCAGTTTGCGGGTGATAATATAGGGATCGTCCGAATATTCGGAAGGCTGTTCCCAATAACCCTGCTTTTCCAGGTCTTGCAGGGCCTCATCTGGAAGATCGGCTTTCATTCGGGTGGTGAAATCGGGGGCAGCGGCAATGCCAACAAACCCTTTGACTCTGTCCGGCCGCAAAAGCGCCATGCGCAAGCCGATCCATCCACCCATGGAAGAGCCAACAATGACCTGCGGGCCAGCGGTACACTCCTCCAGGACGGCCAGAGCATCATCTGTCCAGCGGCTAATTGTCCCATCCGTGAAAAGGCCTGTCGATTGTCCGTGCCCCAGATAGTCGAAACGTGTATAGCTTCTTCCCAGATCTTTCATCGCCTGTTCCAGCGCTGTTGCTTTGGTGCCATCCATATCGGACATAAAGCCGGAGCAGAACAGGACGCCAGGTGCATCACCGGGCGTGTGATGATAGGCTACGGATTGTCCATCCGGACGCGGGAGCATATCTGGCGTATTTGGGTGGGTCATGGATTAATCAGTTTATCGCAAGTAAGAAAAAAGTGACACACCTTAACACTCCTGATCTGGACAGGGAACGGTCTCCTGGAACTGTTCTGCAAGTTTTACCCAATTTGAGCGGTGGGGGCGTTGAAAGAGGTGTCATTGAAATGGCCAGCGCGCTTAAAGGGGCGGGCTGGAGCAACGTTGTGGTCTCGGGCGGCGGTAAGATGGTATATGAGTTGGAACGTATTGGTGTGCCTCATGTCCAACTGCCCATGGCGGCAAAAAATCCGATTGTCATGCGACAAAATATTAAGAGACTGAGAGCGGTCATTGAGGAGTATGGCGTAGATATTGTCCATGCCCGCAGCCGTGCGCCTGCCTGGAGTGCTTTGGCCGCAGCAAAAAAGAGCGGCGTGCATTTTGTGACCACGTTTCATGCCGCCTATACGCGCGGTGGCTTTTTGAAAAATTATTACAACGCGATCATGGCCCGCGGGGAGAAAGTCATTGCCATCTCCGATTTTATCGCCGGGCATATTGCGGAACATTATCCCATGGCGGACGGACGCGTTGTGACCATCCCCCGGGGCGTGGATTATCACAAGTTCAATCCGGCTGCGGTGAGTGCCGAACGGATCATCAAGATGGCGACAGATTGGCGTCTTCCTGATGGCGTGCCGGTCGTTATGCTGCCGGGCAGGTTGACCCGGTTAAAAGGCCATGAAATGCTGATCCGCGCTCTTGCAAAGCGCGAGGATAAGAATGTTCTCGCCTTGTTTGTCGGGGCAGGAGAAGGGCGTGAAGCCTATCGAAATGAGCTGAATGGCCTGATTAAAAGCCTGGATCTGGAAGGGAAAGTTCAAATCAAGGATTACTGCGCTGATATGCCCGCGGCCTTGATGCTGGCCGATGTTGTGGTTTCGGCGACCCAGGTTCCCGAAGGTTTTGGCCGGGTTTCTGTGGAGGCACAGGCAATGGGGCGGCCGGTTATCGCAACGGCTCACGGTGGCTCTCTGGAAACTGTCGTCAACGGAGAAACAGGTTGGCTGGTCCCGATTGATAACGAGGAAGCGATGGCGATGGCGCTGGATGACGCGCTGAGTATGACCTCTTCGCAGCGGGAGATCGTGGCGACCAAAACCCGACAACATGTGATCGACCATTTCACTGTGAATCGTATGTGCCGGGCGACATTGGATGTTTATGCCGATATTCTGTCGGGAGAAAGCGCAGAATGACGGAGAGGCCGGGGGCTGAAAATATTCTGGTTATCAAGCATGGAGCATTAGGAGATGTCGTGCTTGCTCAGGCGCCGTTTCAAGCTATTCGGGCACATCATCCAAATGCCAGAATCACCTTGTTGACGACAAAACTATTTAAGCCTTTTCTGGAAAAATCCGGTTTGTTTGATGATATCTGGATTGATGAGAAGCCAAAGCTCTGGCAGTTGAGTGAATTAACGCGCCTGCGAAACCGGTTGCGAGCAGGGAAATTCGCGCGTGTCTACGATTTGCAAACCTCCTCCAGGTCGGGCTCCTATCTGAAACTGTTTACATCCCGGGCAACGCCGGAATGGTCCGGAATTGCCAAAGGCTGCAGCCATCCTGATACCAATCCCGACCGCCGGAAAATTCACACGATTGAGCGACAGAGAGAGCAATTACGTCTGGCCGGTATTGAAACGATGCCGAGCACAGATTTTGCCTGGGCAATAGGGGATTTGTCAGCTTTTGAGCTGCCCGAGAATTTTGCCCTTCTCGTTCCGGGCGGTTCGGCGCATCGCTTGGAGAAACGATGGCCTGCAGCTTGTTATGGGGCGCTTGCGTCGCATTTGGCGGCAAAGAGTATCTCTCCGGTTCTCATTGGCGGTGCTGCAGAAGCGGATGCGATCGAGCATATCAAATCCGAGTGCCCTACGGCGATCAATCTGTCGGGTAAGACTAGTCTCGATGATTTGGCAAGCCTGGGCAGCAAAGCTGTTTTAGCGGTTGGAAATGATACAGGACCTCTTCATCTTTTTGCGGCCGTAGGATGCCCCGTCACAGTTTTATTTTCTCATGCGTCTGATCCGGTAAGAGCACGTCCCCGTGGCCCCAATGTGACAGTGCTGCGGGAGCAGAAATTGGAAGACCTTCCTTTGGCGGCGGTGCTAGATACGCTTGAGATGTCGAATAAAGGCGAATAAACGACATTATTTGTCTTTTTGCAGTAAAAGAACGGCGTAAAGTCGGGCTATCCCTTGACATGGCGCTGCATATTTCTACAGTCGCCTTTCTCGAAAACCTCAGGTTCAGTTCAGGGTATTGTTCGGAACCCAACTTTATGGCGGACTATTTTGCAAAACGGAAATGTAAACATCACGCTCCCTGATGGCAGCGTGCGTGTCTTTGGAGGCCCGATCTCTGGCGAAGCGTTAGCAGCAGACATTGGACCCGGGCTGGCGAAAGCGGCATTGGCTCTTCGTATCGGGGGAGAGATGAAAGATCTCAAAACCCTGCTAGACACCGACACAACCGTTGAAATTGTTACCACCAAGGAAGAAGGCGACGATGTCCTTGAGCTTATTCGTCACGATGCGGCTCATGTCATGGCGGAGGCTGTCAAAGAGCTTTATCCGGAAACACAAGTGACAATCGGCCCCGCGATCGAAGATGGCTTCTATTACGACTTCGCGCGCGACAAGCCTTTTACGCCCGAAGATCTGGAAAAAATCGAAAAGCGGATGCATGACATTGTTGACCGCAACGAATCCATAGACCGTGAGGAATGGGATCGGGACGAAGCCGTCGCGTTCTTTGAAAAGATCGGTGAGAAATATAAAGCCGAGATCATTGCCTCAATCCCTGCGGATCAGCCCATCGGGATATATAAGCAAGGTGAGTTTCAGGACTTGTGCCGCGGCCCGCATTTGCCATCCACGAAGAAGCTTGGCCATGCTTTCAAGCTGATGAAGCTGGCCGGTGCTTACTGGCGCGGCGATTCCAACAATGAAATGCTGCAGCGGATTTACGGGACGGCCTGGCGGACTGAGAAAGAACTCAAAGCGTATCTTCACCGTCTGGAAGAAGCGGAAAAGCGCGACCATCGCAAGCTTGGCAAGCAGATGGACCTGTTCCATATGCAGGAAGAAGCGGTGGGGATGGTTTTCTGGCACAGCAAGGGCTGGACGGTTTACCGGACGCTGGAAAGCTATATCCGGAACAAGCTGGAAAAAGGCGGCTATCAGGAAGTGAAGACGCCGCAACTTGTGGATCGGAAGCTTTGGGAAGCCTCCGGGCACTGGGATAAATTCCGCGAGAACATGTATACGACGGAGTCTGAAGAGAAGACATTTGCGCTGAAGCCGATGAATTGCCCCTGTCATGTGCAAATATATAATCAGGGTGTGACCAGTTATCGGGATCTGCCGCTTCGGATGGCTGAATTTGGCTCTTGCCACCGTTATGAACCTTCTGGTGCTCTGCACGGGATCATGCGGGTGCGTGGCTTTACCCAGGATGATGCCCACATTTTCTGTACTGAAGATCAGATCACGTCCGAATCTATCATTTTTTGCGACCTGCTGCTGGATATCTACAAGGATTTCGGCTTTACAGATGTGAAGGTTAAATTCTCGGATCGACCGGATGTCCGCGCCGGAGATGATGCCGTCTGGGATCGCGCCGAAGGTTCTTTGAAAGATGCGATTGAAGCTGCGGGTCTGCCTTATTCCATGAACCCTGGCGAAGGGGCTTTTTATGGCCCGAAGCTGGAATTCGTTCTGACCGATGCAATCGGCCGGGATTGGCAATGTGGTACCTTGCAGGTCGATTTCGTTCTGCCAGAGCGCCTGAATGCCAATTATGTCGGCGAAGACGGGGCAAAGCATCGCCCTGTTATGTTGCACCGGGCCATTTTCGGATCGATGGAGCGGTTTATCGGCATCCTGATTGAAGAATATTCAGGGCGCTTCCCACTGTGGCTGGCGCCAACCCAGATTGCGGTTGCAACCATCACGGATGAAGCGGATGAGTATGCGCGCACTGTTCTGGCCGCAGCTGAAAAGCGTGGCATGCGGGGTGTGCTGGATCTGCGGAACGAGAAAATTAATTACAAGGTGCGAGAACATTCCCTTGCCAAAGTACCTGCCCTGCTGGTTGCCGGTAAGCGTGAAGCCGAAGAAAGCACCATTTCGGTACGTCGCCTTGGCGAGAAACATCAAAAAGTCATGGGTCTGGAAGAAGCTCTGGATTTGCTGGCTGAAGAAGCAAGGGTGCCTGGAACCTGATTTTCGCAATTGTTAACGAAAATATTGGAACTCACCCGGTAAAACTGTAAAATAAGGGTGGGAGACGAGCAAAACTCGCTCCTGCCCTGTTTGAACTGCTAAGGAGAAAGTAAATAGCCCGCCCTCAGAGAAATACGGTTCCTGTCAAGGAAGGCCCCCGTACGAACGAAGATATTGAAGCCCCCGAAGTTCGCCTGATCACTGAAGATGGCGACAATATTGGCTTGGTGAAAATCGAAGTCGCTGCTGGTTTAGCAGACGAATCTGGTCTGGATGTCGTTGAAGTCTCTCCCGGTCAGATCCCCGTCTGTAAAATTATGGACCATGGACGCGCGAAGTTCGAAGCTCAGAAAAAGGCTGCCAAAGCCCGTAAAAAGCAGAAGATCGTCGAGATCAAGGAAATCAAGATGCGTCCGAATATCGACCAGCATGACTATGAAGTCAAAATGCGGTCCGTTGCCAAGTTCCTGGATGCTGGTGACAAAGTCAAACTGACCATGCGCTTCCGCGGCCGTGAAATGGCCCATCAGGAGCTGGGTATGCAGCTCTTGAATCGTGTCAAGGAAGAGACCGTAGAGAGCGCAAAGGTTGAGCAGCATCCAAAAATGGAAGGACGTCAGATGACCATGGTCATCTCGCCGCTGCAAAACAAATAGCCTTTTGGCATCCTCGCTGAAATCAGAGCCTTCCGCCAATCTGTCGGAAGGCTTTATTTTTGCCTTGCGCCGTGTGATATTTTCAACTCCTCAATCGTGACCCGACAAAACAAGAGAAAAAAACCATGGCCACATACAAGACACTTGAATGCGAGACTTCCGATCAGATTTTAACAATCCGCCTAAACAGGCCGAATAATATGAACGCCTTCACGATCGAGATGGCACATGAACTGATTGCCGAACTTGATCGGGCAGATCAGGACGATTCTGTTCGGGCGATTATTTTCACCGGTAAGGGGCGGGCTTTTTGTGCCGGAATGGACCTGTCCAGTGAAGGCAACGTCTTTGGCCTGGATGAAACGGTTGATCCCGCCTCGCCTGAAATGGAGAAAAACAGGGATCTGGGCGGTGTACTAACCCTTCGTATGTTCCGTATGAAGAAACCTCTTATTGGAGCAATTAATGGAGCTTCCGTGGGCGTCGGGTCGACGATGCAACTGCCGATGGATGTTCGAATTGCCAGCGAAAAGGCAAAATTCGGGTTTGTCTTCTCGCAGCGTGGTGTCACGCTTGAAAGCTGTGCTAGCTGGTTCCTGCCGCGCCTTGTCGGATTGCCAAAAGCACTAGAATGGTCATTCAGCGGCAAAGTTTTTAAGGCGGAGGAAGCATTGGCAGGTGGATTGATCAGTGAAATTACAATGCCTGAGAACCTGCTGGACCGGGCGCAGGAAATTGCCCGCAGTTTTTGTACCGGGACCAGTGCGATGTCTGTCGCGGCCAACCGTCAGTTGCTATGGCGGATGATGGGAGCGGATCATCCAATGGAAGCGCATAAAATTGAAAGCCGGACAATGCTTCATTCCAGCATGAAGGATGGCAAGGAAGGGGTTCAGTCTTTCCTCAAAAAACGGGCACCAAGCTTTGACGATCGGATTTCGGACGGAGCACCTGTCGGGCTCGATTGGGATCAGGAACCGGACTGGAAATAACTTTGGCTGTATCTGGAACCTGAATTGCTGTTCTTGTTGGTAGAATCGCTGAGAGAAATCCCAGACATTTGTCAATCTGGTAGACTGTAAGGTTTGCTGGATTTTATGCCGCAGCTTAGAGAACGGCGAAAATAAGGGATACAACGGCTTTTTGAGCCATATTGAGTGGGAAAAGCCGAAAGTTTTGACGACAATTCATGCCGTCAAAAACAGGGCTTGAATTCTGCAAGAGGCACAGGTATAACCCTCGCTTCGTCGAGCATTCCGGCCAAGAAGGGCTGCCGAGTCTGCTCACATGCTTCAACGGTAATTTAAAGGAAGCCAAAATGCCCAAGTTGAAAACAAAGAGCGGCGTCAAAAAACGCTTCTCTCTGACGGCCAAAGGTAAGGTCCGTGCAAACCAGGCTGGTAAACAGCATGGTATGATCAAGCGCACCAACAAACAGATCCGTAACCTGCGCGGGACAACCGTCCTGTCAGACGCAGATGCGCGGATCGTTAAAAAGTTTTTACCTTACGGTTAAGGAGAGTAGACAATGGCACGTGTAAAACGCGGTGTGACTACTCACGCCCGTCATAGAAAAGTTATTAAGGCAGCGAAAGGATATTACGGTCGCCGTAAGAATACTTTCCGTATTGCCATTCAGGCTGTTGAAAAAGCCGGCCAATATGCTTATCGCGACCGTCGCGTTAAGAAACGGAATTTCCGGGCCCTTTGGATCCAGCGTATCAATGCAGCGTCTCGTGAGCTCGGCATGACATACGGCAACTTTATGCACGGCCTCAAGCTGGCTGGCATCGATCTGGACCGTAAGGTTCTTGCCGATATTGCCGTCCGTGAGCCTGAGGCCTTCAAGGCATTGGTTGACGCCGCTGAAAAGGCATCAGCCAAAGCCTGATCTTGTCGGGCCCTCGAAATCAAACACATATTGGTGTATTGGATTTTTCGACGACCACCTAATTAAAAGGGGGCCCGGTTTCTACGGGTCCCCTTTTTTTATTGCGAGTGAAGATGCAGGATATTGAAACGCTTGAAAGCGAGTTACTGACAAAGATCAGTGCAGCCGCAGATCTGGACGCACTGGAGGCGCTCAGAATCTCCGCCCTTGGTAAAAAGGGAGAGGTCAGCCTGATGATGCGCGGCCTGGGCAAGATGCCACCGGAAGAACGGCAGGTTGTTGCGCCCAAGCTGAATAAAATGAAGCAGACACTTCTGGAGGCTGTTGATACAGCCAAGATGGGTCTTAACAGGGCGGCCATGGAAGCGCGGTTGGCAACAGAAAGTGTCGATGTCACTTTGAGCCCACGTCCTGAAACGCAAGGCCGCATTCATCCCATCAGTCAGGTCACAGACGAAATTACGGAAATTTTCGCGGATATGGGGTTCACCATTGCGGAAGGTCCGGATATCGAAGATGACTTTCATAATTTTACGGCGTTGAATATTCCGCCTGAGCATCCCGCCCGTCAGATGCATGACACCTTCTATCTGCCGGAAAAGGAAGACGGAACCCGTCAGCTTCTGCGAACCCACACCTCGTCAGTTCAGATCCGCACCATGCAGAATGTAGAGCCGCCGCACCGTATCGTTGTGCCGGGCCGCACTTATCGAAGCGATTCCGATCAGACCCACACGCCGATGTTCAATCAGATCGAGGGGCTGGTCATCGACAAGACAAGTCATATGGGGCATCTGAAAGGTGTCTTGAAGGAATTTTGCCGGGCCTTCTTTGAAGTCGATAATATCGAGATGCGGTTCCGCCCATCATACTTCCCGTTCACAGAGCCTTCTGCCGAAATGGATATCCGCTGCACATTTGCCGGAGATCATATCAAAATCGGTGAAGGTGACGACTGGATGGAGATCTTAGGATGTGGCATGGTCAATCCGAAGGTTCTGGAACATTGCGGACTGGACCCTGCTGAATATCAGGGATTTGCCTGGGGCATGGGCATCGACCGGATTGCCATGCTGAAATACGGCATTCCTGATTTGCGGGCCTTCTTTGACTGTGACTTGCGCTGGTTGAAGCATTATGGATTTGTCCCACTGGATGTTCCGACACTCGGGGGAGGGTTGTCACGATGAAATTTTCAGTATCATGGCTGCGGGAGCATCTGGACTTCGATGCTACTCTGGAAGCGTTGTCTGAAAAACTGACAGCAATTGGTCTGGAAGTGGAAGAAATTACAGACCGAGCCAAAGAACTTGAAGCTTTTCGGGTCTGCTATGTGATCAAGGCAGAACAGCATCCGGATGCAGATCGTCTGCGTGTCTGCCAGGTGGATACAGGCAAGGAAGTTGTGCAGGTTGTCTGTGGTGCACCCAACGCCCGCACCGGTATGAAAGGGGTGTTCGCCCCGTCCGGTGTCTATGTGCCGGGAACAGATCTGTTGCTGAAACCGTCAAAAATTCGCGGTGTTGAAAGCAACGGCATGCTGGTTTCGGAACGGGAAATGGGTGTGTCGGAGGAGCATGACGGTATTATCGAATTGCCAGAAGATACTGAGCTTGGCGCCCAGTATGCTGTACTGGCCGGCCTTGATGATCCCATCGTTGAGATTGCCATTACCCCTAATCATCAGGATGCCCTGGGTGTCTATGGTATTGCCAGGGATTTGGCAGCCTCCGGTTTTGGGACATTAAAGGCGCAGGATACTTCTGCCGTTGAAGGTCAGTTCGACAGCCCGATCAAAGTCGAGCTAAAATTCGCTGGTACCTCGCCTTTGCCTTGCTCCAAATTTGCGGGGCGGTATGTGCGGAATGTCAAAAACGGGCCGAGCCCGAAATGGATGCAGGATCGCCTGATGTCCATTGGCTTGCGCCCGATTTCTGCGCTTGTGGATATTACGAATTTTGTCACATTCGATCTGGGGCGGCCGCTTCATGTTTTCGATGCTGATAAGCTGACCGGTAATATCCAGCCACGCCTTGCCAAGGAGGGCGAGACATTGCTCGCGCTTGACGGGGAAGAATATACCCTCACCACAGATGATTGCGTTATTGCTGATGAAGCAGCGCCGCAAGGGATCGGCGGTATTATGGGCGGCGAACTAAGTGGCTGTACGGGCGAGACGGTGAATGTCTTTATTGAAGCCGCTTTGTTTGATCCCATCCGGGTTGCAACGACGGGCCGTAAGCTTGGCATTGAGTCTGATGCCCGCTACCGGTTCGAGCGCGGGGTTGATCCGGCATTTGTTGAGACCGGTATGGAAATCGCCACCCGTCTTGTGACGGATTTGTGCGGCGGTGAGCCAAGCCATGTTGTTACGGACGGAGAAGGTCCTGAGTGGCAGAAGAAGGTGACTTTACGCAAAGCCCGGGTGAAAGCCCTGGGCGGTGTTGATGTGCCGTCTGGCGAGATGATGGAAATTCTGGATCGCCTTGGATTTGCACCCGTTGATAACGGTGACACCATAGAGACCGATGTCCCCTCCTGGCGAATGGATATTGTCGGAGAGGCTGATTTGGTGGAAGAGGTCATGCGGATGCACGGCTATGACGCCATTCCGACAGTGGCTCTGCCTCGGCATAATACCGTTGCGGCCCCGTCTCTTAGTTTCTCTCAGAAACGGGTGCGCAATGCCCGGCGGGCGCTTGCCAGCCGCGGCATGATTGAGGCCGTGACTTATTCCTTCCTGCCGCGGGCCCATGCGGATCTGTTTGGCGGTGTCAGTAACGATATCGTTCTGGATAATCCGATCAGCTCCGATTTGGATGCCATGCGTCCTTCTTTGCTCCCCAACTTGATCGCAGCGGTTGGCCGCAACCAGGCCCGTGGATTTACCGATATCTCCCTGTTTGAAATCGCCGGCGAATATCACACGGATCAACCGGATGGCCAGACCACGGTCGCCGGCGGTATTCGGGCTGGAACAGCGGGGGGCCGCCATTGGTCCGGAAATGGCCGTGATTACGATGTGTTTGATGCCAAAGCGGATGTTTTGGGATTGCTGGACGCCATTGGCGGACCTGCCGCGACGGCTCAGGTTGTGACCGGAGCCCCTGATTGGTATCATCCGGGGCGGTCCGGCGTCATTCAGCTGGGCCCCAAAAATCGTTTGGCGGTGTTTGGTGAATTGCACCCCTCTGTTCTGGAAGCCATGAAGGTGAAAGGCCCGATTGTCGGCTTCGAGCTGTATCTGGATAATATTCCAAAACCCAAAGGGGCCTCGAAAACAGCAAAAGAGCCGCTCAAAGTGTCTGACTATCAAGCTGTCGAACGGGATTTTGCCTTCCTGATGGAAGCAGATGTTCCCGCCGACAAAGTTCTGAAGGCCGCAAAAGGCGCAGACAAGAAGCTGATCGCGGATGCGGTGATTTTTGATATCTATGAAGGTGACAAGGTCGAAGAGGGCAAGAAGTCTGTTGCTCTTTCCATTCGTTTGGAGCCTATGAGCGGGACACTGACGGATGATGAGATCGACGCTGTTTCAGCAAAAGTCGTCCAGAATGTTGAAAAAACCAGCGGCGGCCTTTTACGGCGCTAGGAAATTAAAAGAAACAAGGATGAGGGGGCGTTTTTGCGCCCCCTTGTACTTTGTCAGGAGATGAGAATGAGTAACCCGGTACCCGCAGGATTTGAGTTGTTTGATGGGATCGTTGGATTTGTTGAAACAACAGGTCCGCTTTATGTCAAGCATGAGAACGGTCAGGCCTATTGCGGCCTTCGGATTGAAGACAGGCATTGCAATATTGCCAATATCTGCCACGGCGGTATGTTGATGACATTTGCCGATATGCAGCTTGGCATAGGCTCGCAAGTGGCCAATAAAATTGGTAAATTTCTGCCGACGGTCCATATGAGTTGTGACTTTGTCGCGCCTGCGCCCAATGGTGCCTGGCTCGAGGGTCGGACGGAAGTGATTAAGCAGACCCGGAAAACTGTCTTCGCCACCTGTATTCTGACCGCAGATGGTGAAAATGTTTTCAGTGCCAGCGGGATTATGAAAATTCCGGGTGACAGCGGTCAATTTAAAGATATTGTCTTGCCAAGACGCAGCGTTTAAGAGCCAGGCCTCGGATTGACCGTTTCCTGCTTCAGATGAAGAATACAGATGACAGACCTAAGCAAAATCAGAAATTTCTCGATTATCGCCCATATTGACCATGGCAAGTCGACGCTTGCCGATCGGTTGATCCAGGATTGCGGTGGGCTCGACAAGCGGGAAATGCAGCAGCAGGTCCTGGACAGCATGGATATCGAACGGGAGCGGGGCATTACCATCAAGTCCCAGACCGTTCGTCTCCTTTACACGGCGGAAGATGGTGAGACATATACGCTCAACCTTATCGATACACCCGGCCATGTGGATTTTGCTTATGAAGTGAACCGGTCCTTGTCGGCCTGTGAAGGCTCTCTTCTTGTAGTCGATGCGAGCCAGGGCGTGGAAGCACAAACGCTTGCCAATGTCTATCAGGCCATCGAAGTGAATCACGAGATTGTTCCTGTGTTGAACAAGGTGGATTTGCCTGCGGCCGATGTTGACCGTGTAGCGGAGCAAATCGAAGAAGTGATCGGCATCGATGCCTCTGGTGCGATTGCAGTCTCTGCCAAAACAGGCCTCGGTATCAAAGAAGTACTGGAAGCCGTGGTCAATCAGATGCCACCGCCATCCGGCGATCGGGACAAGCCGTTGCAGGCGCTGCTGATTGATAGCTGGTATGATGCCTATCTCGGGGTTGTGGTCCTGTTCCGGGTTCGCGAAGGTTTCATCAAAAAAGGTCAGAAGATCCGGATGATGGAAACCGGCGCTTCTTATCTTGTTGACCGGGTCGGTGTTTTTACACCAAAAGGCTTGATTGTCGACGAGTTGGGACCAGGTGAAATCGGCTTTATGACAGCGGCCATCAAGGAGGTTGCCGACACCAAGGTTGGCGATACCATTACGGATGAACGTAAACCAGCTGATGAGCCACTGCCGGGCTTCAAGCCCAACCAGCCGGTTGTGTTCTGTGGCTTGTTCCCAGTGGATTCTGCGGAATTTACAGAATTGAAATCGAGCCTTGGTAAGTTGCGTTTGAACGATGCAAGTTTCTCATTTGAAGCGGAGACATCTGCCGCACTTGGGTTTGGCTTCCGCTGTGGTTTCCTGGGGCTGCTGCATCTGGAGATTGTCCAGGAAAGACTGGAGCGGGAATTTGATCTGGATCTGATCACCACCGCGCCTTCCGTTGTCTATCACCTCTATATGAAAAACGAGGAAATGCTGGCGCTGCATAATCCGGCGGATATGCCCGATATCATGCAGGTTGAGCGGATTGAAGAGCCCTGGATCAAGGCAACGATTATGGTGCCGGACGAATATCTGGGACAGGTATTGAAACTTTGTGAAGACAAGCGCGGTGTTCAGATGGACCTGACCTATACCGGGAACCGGGCTATGGTGGTGTATAAACTGCCGCTCAATGAGGTGGTGTTTGATTTTTATGACCGTCTTAAATCCGTGAGCCGGGGCTATGCCAGCTTTGATTATGAAATGCATGCCTATGAAGAAAGCGATTTGGTCAAGCTCAGCATTCTGGTCAATTCAGAACCTGTGGATGCGCTGGCCATGCTGGTTCATAGAAGTCAGGCGGAAAGCCGGGGACGTCAGCTCTGTGAACGCCTGAAAGATCTTATCCCGCGCCAGCTGTTTAAAATCGCTTTGCAGGCGGCGATTGGCGGCAAGGTTATCGCCCGGGAAACCATCAGTGCCATGCGTAAAGATGTGACGGCCAAATGTTATGGCGGTGACGTGACCCGGAAGAAGAAGCTTCTGGAAAAACAGAAGAAGGGTAAGAAAAGAATGCGCTCGGTGGGTAATGTGGAAATCCCGCAGGAAGCCTTCCTTGCCGCTCTTAAGATGGGTGACGACTAGGTTTCTAACTCCTATTCGTCGTCCAGAAATGCCCAACTGTCGGCGCCATCAAACTCCCGGATCCGGAATGTCTTCATGGTATCCGGGGGAAGAAGGCGTCCGTTCAGGGCAATAATATCTTCGTTGTCCGGCGTCAGACCCTCCCAGTGGGTTGTGCAGCCACAGAGAATACATGAGTGGAAGCCGATCGTCGCCCCGTCTCCGCGCGTGTAGCAGAATGTATCAGAAGCATTGCCAGACAAGACCACATCCTGAACATTCATATGAGCCCAGAGAGTTCCTAGCTTTCGGCAAGCGGAACAGTTGCAGGAGACGAGCCAGCGGGGCTCTTTTTTCAGTTCAAATTGCACAGATCCACATGTACAGGCACCGATCAGGGACATAAGCTCAGCTCAGATATTTTTTGGGCGCAAAAGGATCATGTTTTTTGCGGAACAGAAAAGTCAGTAAAAGGCCCGGCACCAGAAAGATAACCCAGGCTGGCCATAACAGGATGGTGACGATGATCGGATCCCATAGAGCGGGCGTGAGGTAGCGCTGCACAATTGCCTGTGTCAGATTCAGGCTTTCAGAATCATATTCGAACCAGAGTTGCCCCAATAGCTGTGGAGCCCATTCCCCCGCTTGCAGGGAGGAGACCAGTTCACCGCCGCCAAGCAGCAGAGCAATTACAATCAGAACCCAACCGATAATGCGTCCAAGTATCACGGTAAACCCCATATTATCTTGTCTTTACAAGTCTTTGGCAGAGTTGCCTGCAGCATAGATCGCCAACCCTACCGCCAAACGGAACCGGGGTACAATGATTTTCGGCAAAAGCGGTGATGTGGGCTTGCTTTCTTCGGCTTGTTGGGTATATTCCCCCGGTCCCAACTCAAAAAGGGACCTTGCGGAGGGGTGGCCGAGTGGCTGAAGGCGCACGCCTGGAAAGTGTGTATACGGGAGACCGTATCGGGGGTTCGAATCCCCCTCCCTCCGCCATCACTTTTTCTTCGTCGTCAACAGTAGCTAACATATTGAATGGACTAGTGGTTTTTGCGGTTAGAAAACCCTGATTCCGGACATAGGACAAAGGGCCTGCAAAGATCAGTTTGATCAGTGTTTTGCGATGTATCGGGTTTGGCGAAGTCCAAAGATTCCAAGGGTTTGCGAGAAAAGCCATAGCGGTTCGAAAACTCTTATTGAAGTCTTGCGCATGATCGGGTTTTTGAGCCAGATTTTCAGCGATCAGGATTTTCTCAGACTCGAGTTTTTCTAACTTAGCCTCATAGGCACGTATCGCAGATGCGCTGGTTGTTTCAATCAGGCGATCCGTCAGTCTGGTGATTTTGGCATCCATACCTATAAGGGCACGTTTCTGGCTTTCCTGCTTCTCCGCAAGGCGGTTAAGACGGTTGTCCCATATTTTTCTAAACATGGCAGCAACAGTGGAAAACACCTCAGAAGCCGGACGCATCTGTTTGATGAGGGCTTCAAACTCCCCTTCCAGAACATCCTTGCGAATGGATTTCCGGCGTTGGTCACAGGATTTATTGAAACACTCATAGTATGGATAGCGTTTGTTGCGCCCCTTCGCCCAATAAGCCGTTAGTGGATGACCACAGCCGCCGCATGTTACAAAACCCCTTAACGGGAATTCTTCTGCGGCATCAATACGCGTTTGCACATAGGGCTTTTCGTTGAGCTTTTCCTGTATTTTCTGGAAAGTCTCCCAAGATATTAAAGCTTCATGATGACCTTTCATCAAAGGCACTTTCCAGGGTTTATGCTCATAATATCCGGCATAGATTTTATTGGTGAGCATGTTCGAAATTCTCTGCGGGTGAATTTCTCCCTCTTTATCTCGTGTAAAGATCGGGTGAGCTTCTAAAAAGCGCTTCACTTCTGCTTGTGTTTGAAACCGCCCGGTTGCATATCCCTCCAACGCCTCTTGAATAAGGCTTGCTTGTGGTTCATCGCGGACAACGACTTTTCCGTTGTGGCCTTGTGTACGACCATATCGATAGCCAAAAGGAAGGCGGAATGTATAGTAACCGTTCATCATTCGGGCTTTCATACGATGAACAACGGTTTCCTTGTTCTTTTCCCGCTGATGTTGCGCCATACTAACAACAATATTCTCTACTAACGTATTATCTGCTCCTTCTCCAAATTCTATGGAGGGGCTTTCCAATTTTGCACCAACAGAACCAATGGCGGCTCTTAATTTGTAATGAACGACGGTATCTCGTGCTAAGCGAGACACGTCATCAATCAAGACAATAGGCTCTGATCCTTTGTGTTTACGAATCCAGCTCAGCATTTTTTTAATGCCGGGGCGTTCAAACAGGCTTCCTGAAACACCTTCATCACGGAAGGTTTCTTTAATCTCATAACCCTTGTATGCCGCGAATTCGCGGCATCTATGTTCTTGAGAGGCCAAGCCGTCCCCTTTTTTTACCTGGCTGGCACTGGAGATTCTTGAGTAAATAACAGCAATTGTCATGTGGCCTCCTCTTTTTGTTGTTTGGATTCTAGCTCAATTGTTTGATCCAAGGCGTCAAAAACCTGATAGGCCATTTCCAATTGTAGTGGATAAAAGGGAGATAACGGAGACTGATCCACCAGAGACTCAGCAATGCTCCAGAGATCATCAAGCATTTTATCTTCTTGTTCTTTTGGCAGGTTTAAAGGGGCGATGTGAGCTCTGAACTCTTCCCGGTCATAAGTCATAAAGCGATCTTTCCCACGCGACCCAATCAAGCCGCCGGGTTGCATGTTTTGTTGTTTAAAAAGTTGGATATAAACAAGCGCCATTAGCCGGGCGGGCTCATTCAAGGCCACACACGGTGCAAAATCTGGGCGCAATTGTTGTGAATATTTTCCTAAACTACTATAAATTGTTTTAAATGTCAATGTTTTCACTTTTTTGTCCTTATTTGTTGCCAAATTGGTTGATTGGAAGCTGCTAAAACAGAGAGAGTTGCACAGCGTCTGCCGCTTGGTTCTGCCACTCAGAACTCGTCGCTGCGTGATCCAAAGCATCCAGTACATATCGGGCAGGATCGCACGTGATATCTGTTTCAATGGAGGCAATAAAAACGGATTTATAACCAGTGCCGGTAAGTGGGATTGGAGTACTGTCTTTGCTTCTGATCTCGATATGATCCATGTCGCTACACCACTGGGGACAATATCCAATTTCGAGCGTGATGCCCTGCCATTCTGCTATGTGAATGCAATAAATCTTACTGTGACGGGGAGAAATTTGTTTCATAATTCTCTCCTCCTACTGACAGCGATAGAGCAGGAATTCACCTGCTATGGTGATTGAAGAATATTCGTATTCCAGATCACGGGCTATACGTTCATAATCGATGTAAGAGGAAAGGTGTTCGGGAACATCTCCGAAAATACCCTCTTCCATCAGTTCTTCAGCCAGTTCCCGCAAAGAGCGTAAGCGATAGATTGTGATGTCGATTTGTTCCGGATCATCGACAATGGCATTGTGCTCATATCCACATTCGCCGACGGCAATAATATAGTGAATTTTCTGTCTGTTGCTCCAAGCATCTACCGCCTCATAGAATGCTTTTAGATTGGCTTGATTAAGGCACCAGACCTTCGCAAGATCACTGTTGATATCCTCGCCATCGACGAACGAGATTTCAAATTCTTCGACGGGATCGCCATAGTGATTAACGGCTCGGGCTACCTTGGCTTGATAGTCCTTATAGCTTTCAAAATAAAAGCCGGTTGCGGATATATCATAGGGTTGGGCATAAAGCTGTGTCATCTCCTTGTTCCTTTCTGACTGAATACTGGGTTGCACATGCAACCCTGCTTCCGGCCGAGGATGGAGATGGGAGGGGACAAGGAAAATCGATGCGAATGGTGCGGGCGCACAAGCAACGCGCGGAGCCACGGTCGCGTCTATTTTCCTTGTGGGGAGAAAGAGGCAAAGTCTCTTGGCTTCCCCGACTGACAAAAAGTGCTGCAGTGTAGCACAAATTACAAAGTGTGAATTAAAGCCAAACGACCAGGAAGTTATACCGCCTTGCTCATAAGTGCCTACCTAAAAGTCGACAAAAACGTCTCAACAGGGCGGGATGCGGACCTTCGCTACACGAGCGAAGAATATCTGAGGGAACGGTGAAAACAGACATTTAGTAATTTTTGCTAAGCGTTTATTTGTATCTAAAGTCCATGGCCGTGTGACGAACGAACATTTTTCTGCTTCCGTACACCTATAGGGTGTGTCATAATTTGTATGGAAGAGTGGCGATCGTGCGTTGAGTAATTCACCAATTGGGGTGGTGGACATCCAATAATTAATCACTGTTCAGCTTTTAATGACAAATCCACTGAATTTTTTTAGCGGTAGAACTAGGCAAGATTTTTCCATGCATAAATGCCCGCCGCCCAAGGCAGAATTCAAGAAGAGGTTTGAGGAATACCCAGATGTCAATGGAGACTTCGGGCACACACTTCTAGAGCAAAAGATTGAAGATGATGGTCTACTTGCGAAAGGTCTGAAAGAGTATTTCGAATCTGCCCATTTGGACGCTCGGGAAAGATTTCACGCTGATATTGGAATTGACCTACACCCAGATGCAGCCGGGGACGAACCTATGGTGGTCTACCCAGGTTCCTTACCTAGCACTACCAGACGTGGCCTTTTCGGCGAAGTACTGGCTGGGCTTCTCACTGAAATCTATGAGTATGTTGGGGGACATGAGTGGAGCGTTCCAATTTTTTTATTCCGCCATCATGAGGATGCCTTCCAGTATTTGTTTAGTTTGACTCGGTTCCCCGAACGAACTCGGCAAACAATTGGTCGGTTAGGGTCAGATTTTATTGGCCTAGCCTTAGATGAAGATTGCAATGTTACCCGGATAATTTCTGGTGAAGCAAAGTGGCGGGAGACTTTGACCAAAGGCGTTGTAGAAACGTTAATGCTGGGAAAGTGGGTTGCAAAGGACAAAAGCAAACCGAAGAGCAAAGCAAACCGAGAGCGATCTGGAAAAGGTGTTTGGTACTATGTGAACAATGAGCCGAATGTCCCAAGCGGTGCTCGGCAGTTGCAACGACTTCTC
>JBDWHS010000007.1:0-9133 GCA_039975135.1 Sneathiella sp.
AGGGCGGCAAAACCTGCGGTGTCCCAGAGGGAGGCCGCGGCATTATAAGCCTGCTGGTTGCTTTGCGATTGATCCAGCCAGGCCTGAAATAGCTTGGTTTCCTCGTCAGACAAGCCGCGATCCATACGAATAACCCAATCATCCGCTTGATCCGCCAAGGACAGGGCGGCTGAAGAATCTGAAAGTGATTTGGCAGAAGAGTGGTCAGCTGAGCTCAAGAGTGCAATCCGCGTTTCATAAAAAAATATCGTCTGTGGGGCCGCAATGAGCCCCCCTATGTCTTAAGACGGACGGCATATTTGAAAAAGGAGGTAAAAAATGCATCAGGAGGATTTTTTTTCAAGATATTTCCGACAATCCGCCAGCGCTTTGCGAAGATGTTTCTCAACCATATTCTGACTGATGCCGAGGGAGGCCGCAATTTCCTGCGTTGATAGATCATCCACTTTTCGAAGCAGGAAAACTTCGCGGCAACGCGCGGGTAGAGACGCGATCGCTTCCTCCAGTAGCTTGAGACGTTCCCGGTCAATCACTGTTGCCTCTGCCGTATAGGTATCCTCTGCAATATCAGTCCCATCGGCGGTCTGATTGCTGAGATGGGCGTTGCGTTGCCGCTTCCTCAAAAGATCATTGACCAGATTGTAAGCGATGCGGAACAAGTACGCCCTGGGGTCGCTAATATTGGTTTGCTGATCCAGCTTATGAATGCGGATAAACAATTCTTGCTGCAAGTCTTCGCAGTCTTCAGGGTCAGAGATGCGCTGCCGAAAGAACCGCGCAAATAATTGCCGGTTCTCGGAATAGATTTTTAGCCAGTTATTGTCCGCCTCTGATGAATACATAAAACGCAAAACCTTTTGTCGTGTATGCGAATAATTCGCATTAGCGTCAAGGTCAAGGTGAAAATACATTTTGACTGAAGTCAATGAAACTGAACTGTAGGCAGCTCTAATATTTGAGGTGCCAGAGGAGGACCAGATTTGTCAGCTATTCAAACAAACGGAGAAGAGGTTATTTTTCACCCTATAGCAAATGACCGCTTGGCCTGCCCGCTTGGATATCTAAAGGCCGAGCATGGTCGCCAACGGGCTATATGCCGTTATTTCAAAGACGCGGATGTTTTTGCCAGAATGTGCGAAGGCGAGGGGTTGGAGGATGTTAAGCGGCTCTATGTTTTTTTGACCGACCAGTTACCTCTTCATGTTAAAGACGAGCAGGATGGCCTTTTCCCTCTTTTGGCGCGCCACGCAAACGAGGATGAGAAAGAGGTACGTGAGGCGATCCGGTTTTTACGGCGGGAACAGGAATTTGATAAGGATCTGATTGATTTTATTCTGGCGGATCTGAAAACGTTGCTCAAAGGTCGCAAGCTTGTCAATTCACTGCGGCTGGAACTTAATCTGGATACCCTGCTTGAGGGGCTTTGCCGTCATTCGAAATGGGAGGCGGAGAGCCTGTTGCCGATTGCCGAAAAAATTCTGGGCCCCGAAGTAAGGCAGGAGGTCAAGAGCCGCATGCAATCCTGGCGGTAAGGCTCAAGCGTTGTTCTGTTGTTTGTCGATTTTTCTCATATTATCCAGCAAGCGATTGAGGTAATGCACACAGGAAACCCGGTCATCATATGAAAGGCCCGTCGAAGCATCCTCATAAAATCCGTCAATCAAGGGCATAATGATAGCCCATAGCTCATTGCCTTTGGGAGTGAGTGTTATTCTGCGGGATCTCTGATCTTCCAGGTCAATTGTGCGCGATACCACATCCCGTTCCTCAAGCCTGCTGAGCAAGCCCGTCATATTCTGGCGGCTAACCATCAAGTAAGCACAGAGTTCAGAGACGGTCATTCCTTTGGTGACAGAATCCCGGGACAGGGCACCCAGGATGGACCATTGCTGTGTGGTAATCTGCTCGTCATCGAGGGCTCGGGAACCTACTTTGTTCAGCATATTCGCCGCTTGATACAGGCGAAAGAACAATCTATTGCTTAATTCATCGAGCATAATCATCATATTTTCATAGATATGGGAAAAAAACAATCAATATATTGACATAATATCACAATCGAACAAGAATTAGAAAAAATAAAAGGGAGGGCGATGGATGGATTTTTCGATCAATGAAGAGCAACAATCCATACTGGAGGCTGCCCGGCAATTCTCTCGCTCTGAATTAGCACCAGGCTATGGAGAACGTGACAACAGCGGTATCTTCTCCAAAGAGCTCACAGAAAAGATGGGTGCGTTGGGATTGATCGCCCCAGAACAGTCTGAAAATTATGGGGGATCGGGAACCTCCTATCTGACCACTGGCCTTATTATGGAAGCCATCGCTGAAAGTGACTTCAATATGGCGTATGTCCAGTTGCTGGGGTCTCTCAATTCTCAAATTCTGGCGAAATATGCCTCACCAGACCTGGCTTCCAAATGGGTATCCAGGATTTGCCGGGGAGAAGTCATTCTGGGGGTGGCGCTGACGGAACCTGGTGGAGGGTCGGATGCTGCCAATCTACAATTAAAGGCCCGTAAAACAGAGGGTGGATATTGCCTCATTGGTGAAAAGGCATCTATCTCCATGGCGGATCAAGCCGATATCATGGTGGTTTTTGCCAGAACAGGAGAAAAGTCGGCCCGGGCAAAAGGAGTGAGTGCCTTTCTTGTCGAGATGAAGCAGGAGGGGATAAAAACAACCCGTTATGAGGATCTTGGGCAGCGGTGTATCGGGCGCGGGTCGATTTTTTTTGAGGATGCTTTTGTCCCTGAAAGTCATCGGTTGGGGGAAGAGAACCAGGCTTTTTCCCAGGTGATGGAAGGGTTTGATTTCAGCCGGGCTCTGATCGGACTTCAATGTCTCGCCGTTGCGTCCGTCTCGCTTAAAGAAACCTGGAAATATATACAGGAACGACAAGCTTTTGGGCAGTCGATCAGTGTAAATCAGGGTGTTACATTTCCTTTAGCCGAAGCAGAAACCCATATGGAAGCGGCCCGCCTTCTCTGCCACAAGGCTCTCTGGCTTAAAGATAATAACCTGCCTCATACCAAAGAAGCAGCCATGTGCAAGTGGTGGCCCCCGAAACTGGCCTTCGAGGTTATCCACCAGTGTTTGTTGCTGCATGGCCATGGCGGATATGGACGGGATTATCCGTATGAGCAGCGGTTGAGAGATGTTCTGGGCTTGCAAATCGGAGATGGCACAGCTCAGATTATGAAAATGATAATTGCCCGCGAAAAATTAGGAGAAGTTCAGTGAAGGGATTGGCAGGAAAAATCGCCATCGTAACCGGCGGCGGTGGCGGATTAGGGAGCGCCATATGCGCGCGCCTGGCAGAAGAGGGCTGCAAGGTTGGTATTTTTGATCTTGATTTACAGTCTGCCCAGAAGGTTGCGGACGGTATCGGTGAAAACGCCACAGCTTTTGGTGTCGATATTTCAGATCAGGACGCCGTTGTCAAAGCGGTTCAGGTATTTGAAAGTAAAGGAGGGCCCGCTGATATTCTCGTCAATAATGCGGGATGGGATAAAGTTGGAAACTTCCTGGACACCGATAAGGCGCTATGGGAGAAAATTGTGGCGATCAATCTCTGGGGTCCGCTTCATATGACCCATGCTGTTGCCAGCGGGATGGCGGAACGTGGCCACGGTAAAATCATAACAATCTCGTCTGATGCCGCGCGGGTCGGCTCTTCCGGTGAAGGTATTTACTCGGCCTGTAAAGGCGGTATGGTTGCGTTTTCCAAAACGCTTGCGAGGGAACTGGCCCGTAAAAATATCAATGTAAATGTGGTGTGCCCCGGCCCGTCGGATACGGCCATTTTGAACGATTTCATCGGTGAAAGTGAAATGGGTCAGAAAATCTATGAAGGACTCAAGCGGGCCATTCCGTTCAAGCGACTTGGGCAACCCGAAGATTTTGGGGGTATCGTCGCCTTTCTGGCGAGCGAAGAGGCAGATTATATAACAGGGCAGGTCATCAGTGTGTCTGGCGGCCTGACCATGGCAGGATAACTAAGCAAGGAACAAGATCATGTCTTTTGAAGATATTCTCTATGAAGAAAAAGAAGGCGCAGCCTGGATTACCATTAACCGCCCGGAGAAATACAATGCTTTTCGGGCCCAGACTGTTGAAGAGCTTATTCAGGCATTTCATAAAGCCGCCTGGAACAAGGAAATCGGCGTTATCGTTTTAACCGGGGCAGGCGAGAAAGCTTTTTGTACCGGCGGGGATCAATCTGCGCATGACGGCCAATATGATGGCCGGGGTACGATTGGCTTGCCGGTTGAGGAGTTGCAAAGCCTTATTCGAGATGTTCCGCAGCCTGTTATCGCCCGGGTTCAGGGCTTTGCCATTGGCGGCGGCAATGTTCTGGCGACAATCTGCGATCTGACAATTGCTTCAGAAAAAGCACAATTTGGTCAAGTTGGCCCCAAAGTAGGCTCTGTCGACCCGGGCTTTGGAACAGCCTATCTGGCCCGTGTGGTTGGAGAAAAAAAAGCCAGGGAAATCTGGTATCTGAACCGTCGTTACACTGCCCATGAAGCGGAGAAAATGGGTCTGGTGAATGCGGTCGTGTCGCATGATCAACTGGACGCCGAAGTGGACAAATGGTGCGCAGAAATTCTGGAAAAGAGCCCAACTGCTATTTCCATCGCCAAGCGGTCTTTCAATTTGGACAGCGAAAATATTCGGGCGATCTCTACGATGGGCATGCAGGCATTGAAGCTATACTACGACACGGATGAATCCCGTGAAGGCGTGCAGGCATTCAACGAAAAACGCAAACCGGATTTCCGGAGCAAAATGAAGTAATTCTGTTTCGGAATTTGACGGAGGACTCGGAACTCTTCTACTTCAGCTTATTGTAATGCTATAGTTGCCAGGTCCGGTGAATTGATCGGGGCTGGCATTTTTTGCGCGGCATTCAACAGCGGACAACACAGCAAAACAAAAATATAACAGCTGGAGGATACAGGGTGCTCAGTAAACAACACAAACGAAATGGTGGTCCCCTTTCGGACATTCTCGTTATCGATGCCAGTCAGGGAATAGCTGGCCCCTATTGCGGTGCAACGCTGGCATCCTATGGCGCCCGGGTGATCAAAATTGACCCGCCGCAGGGAGACTGGTGCCGGGTCATCGGTAAAACCTATGGCTCTCTCACTCCCTTATCCATCGTTTATAACCGAGGAAAAGAAAGCGTTGTTCTTGACTTAAAAGAGCCAGCTGATCTTGAAATTCTGTATGATCTGGTGACTGAAGCGGATATCTTCCTTGAAAGCTCTCGTCCGGGTATCGCCAAGAAAATCGGCATTGATTTTGAAACACTGACAAAAAAAAATGAGCGTTTGATTTATCTGTCTGTCAGTGGGTTCGGCCAGAAAGGCCCCTATGCGGAGCGGCCCTGCACCGATGGTGTCGCGCAAGCCTTTGCCGGGCTCGCGAAAAGCAATATCGGACTGGATGGGCAATCTCACAAACAGGATTTACCGATTTCTGATGTTACCACCGGTCTCTATGCCTTCCAATCCGTTAGCATGGCCTTGTTTGAACGGATGAAAACCGGAAAAGCGCAATATCTCGATATTAATCTTGTGACCAGCACGCTCGAAATTCAGAAAGGACGATTGCTTGAGCAATATGTTGAAGGCGCAGTAGACGCCAAGCTTAATGTCCCCTCTGGTATCTATTCATGTCCAGACGCTGATATTGCGCTTGCTTTGGCAACAGAGGCACATTATCAAAAAACACTCGCTCTTCTGGGACTGGAAGGTCTTAATGAGGATCCTCGCTTTGCTGGCTTTTCAGCCCGGGCTGAGAATGCAGAGGCGATTAAAGAGTGTTTTGGTCAGGTCTTTGCATCGAAAGAAGCCGATTTCTGGGAAAACAAGCTTGGATCGGCCGGCATTATTATTAACCGGATCAATTCCCTGGAAGACGTGTTGCACGACGACAAGGTTTTTGCCGGCGGCCTCTTGCGTAAGGCGGAGCAGGAGGGGGTTGGCGAGATTTGTCTGCCGGTTTTCCCTCTTATGGATGGGAATGAAGGAAGTGCACCGCAAAAAGGGCAGGATACAGAAGCCGTTCTTGCAGAACTCAAAACTTGATTGTCGATTATCGGTTGAAGTTGCGGGCGAACCTAATAGGTTGTTAGCAAGAGCAATCTAACGGGTTGCGTGAACAGGAGAGATTTTCTTGGAAAAGACGGAAGAGCCGGCCTTCAACGTACCACCGGCAACGATGTATACGGTTGCCAGCCTGATTATCATGCATATTTTGTTGACCGTCGCGAATGATGAAACTGTCAATTGGGTGTATGGAGCACTTGCTTTTAATACCGAACGTTTCTCAGACTTTCTGCAAGCGCCAAACAGCGAGGCTTTTGCCGATGTCTTTGTCACTTTGTTCGGCCATATGTTCCTTCATAATGATTTTATGCATCTGGTGATGAACGCCTTCATGTTGCTGGCCTTCGGCGCTTTCGTGGAGCGCGCGCGCGGGATGGTCGGTTTTTTCCTTCTGTTTTTCCTGTGCGGCTGGTTCGGTGCCATTGCTGAATACCTGGTGACGGCATCGGATGGCGTTTCTTTTCTTTACGGCGCCTCTGGCGGTGTTTTTGGCATGATGGGGGCTGCAACCTGGCTTCTGCTACCGCGCTTCGGGCCTCAAAAAGTCTTCGCCTTTGCCGGGGTTATGTTGGGGCTTAACCTGGTGATTGCTTTGACACCTTTGGGAAATTTACTGACAGGCGGTGAGGCGAGTATCTCCTGGGCCGCTCATATGGCTGGTTTTCTGTTGGGAGTGATCTTGTTGCCTCTTTTGCCAGCGAAGACAATTCATCAGTAACAATTGGCTCACATAGATGTCAGAGGCATTTTGTGCACAATTCCCTATATTTGCTTCAGATGCAACAGGATCAGGAGATCTGGTTATGATGAAGAAGGTTATCGGCATTCTGGTTTTCGCAGTCCTGGTAAGCGGACAGTTTCTAGCGCCAACCGCACTGGCTGCAACCGAAGAAACACCTTTTAGAACAACGTTTCTAGGTTGGGCTGCCGAAGGATATGACGTTGTTGCCTATTTTACCGGGAGCAAGCCGGTAGAAGGCAAAAGTGAGTTCAAATATGAATGGAGCGGTGTGAAATGGCGCTTTGCCAGCGCAAAGAACCGAGACCTCTTTGCGACCAACCCTAAGAAATACGCCCCGCAATATGGTGGTTATTGCGCCTATGCGGTCTCTCAAGGCAGCACAGCGAGTGTTATCCCTGAGGCATGGTCGATCGTTGATGGCAAGCTTTACCTGAATTATTCCAAAGGTGTGCAGGAAATTTGGGAAAAAGATATTCCCGGTTATATCGATACAGCTGATAAAAACTGGCCGGATATCAAGGCGGGACTTTAGGCGGTAACTTCATAAAAAAAGCACCTGGGATGCGGGGGCAGTCCAGGTGCTTTTCAGCGAGATACTCAAGTTCGGGAGAGAATATCTCGCTATCAGAAGGTTTTTATCGGCGCCAGATTGGCATGTCTTCATCAGTGGCAGGTTGATAGGTTACCGTCATTTCATCAAAGGCTTTTAACGTCGATGAAAGGTCCTGATCTTCGCGCATTTCAAAAGCGTTGAAGCCACATCTCTGCATGTAAAAAACCTGATCCCGGAGAACGTCACCAACTGCGCGAATTTCCCCTTGATAGCCAAGCCGTTCCCGTAAGAGGCGGGCTTGTGTATAGGCTCGGCCATCTGCCATTTTCGGAAATTGCAGGACAACCAGTTCCAGTCGTTCAAGATCATCCGCCAGATCGAGCACATCATCCGTATTTTCCAGGATCACGCCCAGTTTGCTGTTGCGCTTTAGCAGATCCTCCCGGCGTTCTTTCCACTCCTGGAGCGGGACATAGATATCTCCTGTGGGGAGCGTGTCAATATCCTCCAGCCCGGTAAACGGTGTCCAACTGTCCTCGGCAGGCTTTCTGTCCTTGATGAAGTTACCCATAGAGTTTCTCCTTGAAGGGGGCCTGGCCGATGCGGCGATATGTGGTCAAGAATGTCTCTTCCAGATCTTCGCGATGCTCCAGATACACCTCTAGTACCGTGCCGATGGCATCCACAATTTCATCGGCGGTAAAAGCCGGCCCGATAATTTTACCGATGGACGCGTCTTCACGGGCGCTGCCGCCCAGCGTCAGCTGATAAACTTCTATGCCTTTTTTATTGACGCCGAGAATACCGATATTGGCCACATGATGATGACCACAGGCATTGATACAGCCGGAGATATTCAAGCTGATATCTCCCAGATCATTGACGAAATCAAAGGCATCAAACCGTTCGGTAATCGCCTGAGAAATCGGGATCGAACGAGCGGTCGCAAGGGCACAATAATCAAGTCCGGGACAGGTAATAATATCTGTCAGGTGATTATAATTGGGGGTTGCCAGATCCAGAGCTTTCAACTCCTGCCAAAGGGCATGGAGCTCGATCAGTTTCACATCTGTCAGAACCAGATTCTGCCGATGTGTAGATCTGATCTGACCGAGACTGTAACGGTCAGCAAGATCGGCAATCGCATCCATCTGATCTGCCGTGACGTCTCCGGGAGGCTGGTTTCGTGATTTCAGGGATAAATAGACGACCCTATAGCCTGGCTTTTTGTGCAGCTCCAGATTTTTGTCTGCCCATTTGGCGAATTCAGGATCTGTAATCTGCTCTTTGTCGAAATCAGCGTCAAAATCGCTCAGCTCTTCATAATCAGGATCTTTGAAATGGGCTTTAATCCCCTCAATATCCAAATCCCGAAGTTGCAAGCCGGTTTCTTTGATTTTTTGCCATTCAGCCTCAACCATCTCGCGAAATTTTTCTTCGCCGGTTTCATGCACTAAAATCTTGATCCGGGCCTTATACAGATTATCCCGACGGCCCATCTGGTTATAAACACGAAGGATAGCTTCCAGGTAAGTCAACATGTCATGCACAGGCAGGAAAGGCCGGATTAACTTACCAATCATCGGTGTCCGGCCAAGACCGCCCCCGACATAAACCTCAAGACCCAGAACATCCTCGTCATTTTTAACAAGACGGAGGCCCACATCATGAACGGCAACAGCCGCGCGGTCCTGGGTCGAGCCGCTCACCGCGATTTTAAAC
>JBDWHS010000008.1:0-133231 GCA_039975135.1 Sneathiella sp.
TTTACGAAGCATCATGGCAAGAGGCGGCATGGTGAACAGCAGGATAATAGCGATCAGACTATAAGCTTCCCGCCAGCCATCTTCGGTAACCGTGTCTTTGAGAAAAAGAGGCCAGAGAGAGCCTGCGAAGTAATTTCCGCTCGCCGCTGCAGCGATGGCAATGCCCAGCCTTTTGTCAAACCAGTGCGAAATATCAGACATCAACGGCCCGAAAAGAGCTGACGTCCCAAATCCAACAAGAATGCCCTGTACGGCAGCGAAGCTCAAAATATTTGTGGTCAATGTAGAGAGGAAAAACCCGCTGACGATCAGGAGTATGGAACAAAAGAGAGGAACAGCGATGCCAAAGCGATCCACCAGTCTGCCGACAATCAGATTGCCTAACCCAAAACTGATCATGATGGTTGTAAAGGGGAGGGAGGCATCTGCCCGGTCAATACCGAACTCTCTCTCGATTTGAGGCATGACGACAATAATAGACCACATCCCGACACTGCCGATCGTGGCTAGCAGAACAGACACAAACAGACGAAACCAGGAGTAAGAACTGTCCTGGTATGAAGATGGAGAGCCTTCAGAAGAGCCTGATGAAGCCGTGTTCGTAGAATAGGTCAATGAAAGCCTGCGATATCATGAGGTAGAAAAGAAAGAGATCTGTTATATATCAAGTGTCATAATTATACGAGCCGTATGACAATTTGAAACAGACTATTAAATATCAGGCCGTGTTTAGTTTTTCATAAGCCAATTATGAAAGGCCTGTAATGTCGGATGTCTGGCTTTATCTGGCGGGTAGGTAAAATAGAACGGGCAGGTGAGAGAGGGGGGAGCGCTAAAGGCGGGTGTCAGAGCGCCGGATGTCAGTTCCGGTTCAATAAGCTGCCGGATTGCGATGACGATCCCCATACCCTGCGCTGCCGCCTCTGTCGCCATGGGCAGGTTATCAAATTCCGGATCATTTTGTAGTATCCTCGGGTCAATATGGATATTTGCGGCTTGCAAAAAATGCTGCCAGTCGCTGGCTCTGGTTCTAACGCACAATCTTGGTAACGACTGGATCTCCGATAAGGAGCGCGTGCCATTTAAGTTTAAGTCCGGATGACAAACTGCCATCAAGTCGCCTTCCAGTATCTTATCCCAGATAAGGGTCGTATCATTGGGAGGTGTTACCCGAATAGCGGCGTCAATATCATCGCGGTCAGCGCCGGGTGCCGTCAAAACGGTTTTGATCTTAATATCATGTTCCGGATGGCTTTCTTTAAAGGATGCCCAACGGGGGATCAGCCATCTTTGAGAGACGGACGGGAAGGCCGCAATACAAAGGCTGTCTTGCCATTCCCCTGTCAATTCAGCCGTCGCGACGGCAATGTCGTCCAGGGCGGGAGTCAGGCGGCTGAGATAGCGTTGACCTGCCTTGGTCAGGTGTATATGGCTGGGGCCCCGTGTAAAGAGCGGCATTCCCAGAATATCTTCCAGAGACTTTACCAACCTGCTGATCGCGGCGGCCGTGACGCCAAGCTCTGCCCCTGCTGCCGCGAAGCTCTGATGGCGGGCCGCGGCTTCAAAAGAGCGAATTTGATTGAGAGGAGGGAGGTGTCGTTTCATCAAGTTCCTGTTATAAATAATAAGGGAGCATAACATTTAATTAGCCTGGCGCAAGAATTAGTCATTTGCGTGATCAACCGCATCTTTCTACCCTAATCTGTGAACCATCTATGGTTCGAACCTGTAGGGTGTAAAGATGCGCGATTATCCGTTTGCAATAGAGAGCCTTGGACCGATAGCCGGGGCCAGGATAGGGGGACTAGACCTGGCCAGGCCGTTTGGCAAGGACATGATGAAGGCGGTTAATCGCGCGTTTCTTGATTTTAAGGTGCTCGTTTTCAAGAACCAGAATCTGACACCGGCAGAGCAATTGGTATTCAGTCAGCAGTTTGGCCCGCTGGAAATCCATGTGCTTTCTCAATTCAATCACCCGGATTATCCCGAAATTTTCCGCCTGACCAATCGCAAAGACGACAAAGGCAATCCGATCGGTGCAGCCGATGGTGGGTCCTATTGGCATTCTGACATGTCGTATAAAGAAGAACCGGCAATGGCGACGATCCTGCATGCAAAGGAAATTCCGGATATTCGCGCGGATACCGAATTTGTCGATATGGAAGCAGCATGCGCTGCATTGCCGGCTATTTTACGGCAGAAACTGGATGGCAAAACCGCTATACATGCCTATCGTAGCAACCGGCAGAAGGACAAGGGAACGTCTTTCAAACTGTCGAAAGAACAACTGGAGGAGACGCCGCCTGTCCGCCACCCAATTTTAAGAACCCACCCGGAAACAGGTAAGAAATCGATCTTTGCTTTTCCAGGGATTGTTCAGGAAATAACGGGCATGAGCGAGATCGATGCGGATAGCCTGTTAAAACAGGTCTTTACCCATTGCCAGCAGCCGGAATTTCAGTTTTCCCTGCAATGGGAAGTCGGGGATCTGGCAATGTGGGACAATCGGTGTCTTATGCACCGGGCAACCACACGGGATTTGCCCACAGATGCTTACCGTATGATAAACCGGACAACAGTCTCCGGAGACAGACCTTTCTGAAAAAGGATAAGAAAAATGAAACCAGAAACAAAATTGAGGTCAGAACAGCTTCTCACCCGGCCCGTAACCATGGAACCGGCTTTTGATGATCCAGACGGTATCATGGACCTCATCCGTAAGGGCAGTCCTTATAAGACACTTGCGGCGGTACACCGGAATGTAGGGGAGACAACCGGTGGATGGTTTCGAAATTTCTGGGCGCTGGGCGGCAAAGTTGTGTTTGACGGAGCAGAGCCGTTTTTTCACAATCAGCGCTTCATGGAGGCTGCTCAGAAAACCTATAAAGCAGATGTAATTCGCCCGGTGGCGATGATGACCAACCTTAATCTACCACAGGCAGGGGCTCCTTATCATCTGGATCTGCCTTTTTTCCGGGGTGCCGAGAATAAGGAAGTGCCCAGCTGGATGCTGACGCCCATGCGCTATTCAGAATTGTTTCAGGATTGGGCAGTGCCCATCGCCTCTGCTGTGACCTGGTTTTATGACGGAGAGGGGGGAGAATTCGAATATTGGCCTGATGGTCTGGAACACCCCTCCTTTACTGAAAGTCCGCCTTATACCAATCGGTGCGTGCTTGCCGATAATGAATATATGTTCCATCGGGTCGGTGCCATAGGTCCGAAATCCGAACAGGGTAAGTATGACAAGATCGGTTATGACGCCCTTTTGGAACTGGGATCCGACAATCGCTGGCACGTACGCGAAACAGGTCAAACCTGGCCCTCTTTTGAATTTGGGCAAGTGCGGATCTCTGTTCTGTGGAAAGCTCATTGTTTTGAAAATGACAGAGTTGCCGGTATCTATGACGACCATTCCGATGATCTCAATGCTCAATTGGTTACGGATATTTTCAAAAAAGATCTGAAAAAACGAGAGATTGCTTTTCGGGAGCCGGGAGATCTTGCGACCGATATGGAATGGAAAGAGCTTCTGGTGGAGACATATGCTCCGCCCGAAGGGGCGCAGCGATATTAATTGCTCTGGCTTCTCTCCCCCCTTAAACTCTTTTTCATAACAATAATAAGAGGGGGAGAGCATGGGACGGCTTCAGAATAAAAGAGCAATCATCACTGGCGGCGCTTCAGGCATTGGCTGGGAGACGGCCAAACTGTTTATCCGTGAAGGTGCGACGGTTGTCATAACGGATCGAAATCGGGAGGCGGGCGAGCAAGCCGCTCAAAAGCTGGACGGGCAAGCTGTCTTCTTTGAGCAGGATGTAACAGACGAGGCAAGCTGGCCGAAACTTTTCGATTTTGCAACAGAGGTGATGGGCCTTCCCAATTTGCTGATCAATAACGCCGGTATCCTGAGAACTGGCCGTCACCAGACATTGGAGGACACGGATCTTGCAGAATGGAAAGCGGTCAATGCAGTGAATGCCGAAGGTGTTTTTCTGGGATGTAAAGCTGCTATATTGGCGATGAAGGAACAAGGCGGGGCTATCGTGAATATGGCGTCAGTCGCGGCGAACCAGTCAACCCCAGATCTGATTGCCTATGGAGCTTCAAAAGCTGCCGTGGCTCATATCACGAAATCAGTTGCGGCTCACTGCCTTCGTAAGAGATATCCGGTTCGCTGCAATTCTGTTCACCCAAATCCGATCAAAACGGCAATGGGGGATGAACTGATGGCGCAGATCGGACATGGGGATATTGAAAAAGGGTGGGCCGCTTTTGCTCAAAATCCTGGCACGGGCGGTATTGGTCAACCCGAAGATGTGGCGCAGGCAATCCTGTTTCTCGCATCCGACGAAGCCCGGCACACAACCGGTGCTGAGTTGATGGTGGATGGCGGGATGAATGTAGGAAGTAACTAGACCGTAAACTCAGACTAGATCCCAATAAGGAGTTTGTCCGAAATAATCTGTCAGGAAGTCAACAAACTGACGAACCCTGGCAGATAGAAACCGGGTTTGCGGATACACGGCATAGGCACCGAGTTCCAGATATTGATATTCCCGCAATACCCGGACGAGGGTGCCCTTTTCAAATTCTTTCCAGCCGATAAAGGTAGGGCTGAAGACCAGACCATGCCCCTCAAGCGCGGCCTGGCGAAGGAAATCCCCATTATTAGCGGTCATAACGACATTGGCCTTAATCTCGTACTGGGTCCCTTGTACATCGGTGACATGATGAGATAATCCTGTCGGGCTGGCGTATTTCAATAGCTTATGCGCTGTCAGGTCATCAGGATGCTTGGGGGTTCCGTATTTTTGAAGATAGTCCGGGCTGCCGCTCAAGGTATGTCGGATGGTGGTGAGGCGGCGCGCCATCAGGGTTGAGTCTGCCATATTGGCAATGCGGACGGCGAGATCAAATCCTTCTTCCACCAGATCAACCTGCCTGTCAGCAAAATGCAGATCGATCACCAAATCAGGGTGCAGGCTGGCAAATTGGCTGACTGCAGGAGCCAGATGTATCAGGCCAAATGACAAAGGTACCGCCAATTTAAGGGTGCCGGTCAGTGTGACATGCGTCTGCTGCAGGGAGTTAGACAGATCCTCAACTTCATTCAGGATATTCTGTGCTTGTTGATAATAGAGCTTTCCGGATTCTGTCAGGCTCGATTTACGCGTTGTTCGGTTCAAAAGTTGAACACCGAGTGTCTCTTCAAGTGTCATCAGACGTCGACTGACGGCAGATTTGGCAATGTTGAGCTGCCTGGCAGTCTCAGTGATGCTGCCGGTATCCACAATCCGGGTAAACAGTGACATATCTTCCAATTGGCCCATATTTATTGTTCTAATTTAAAGAACAGTATTTTGCAATTATTAATCTTTATTGAGATTAGGAGAAAGATTATCTTTCAAGTCAGAGTGAAGATCAGTCATTGCAAATGAGAATATAATGAGCGGCAAAAACCGGAAACTGACATTCCAGACGCGGGGCATTGCTGCTTCCGATGGGGACGGTGTAAAACTCACCCGTATCATTGGTACCAGTGCGCTGGATATGATGGATCCTTTTCTGTTATTGGATGTTTTTGAAAGTGATCAGCCAGACGACTATATTGGTGGATTTCCGTCCCATCCTCACCGGGGCTTTGAGACGGTCACCTATTTGCTTGCAGGTCGGATGCGGCATAAAGACAATGCCGGAAATGAAGGCGTTATCATTCCGGGCGGAGTTCAGTGGATGACCGCCGGGCGCGGGATTATTCATTCAGAAATGCCTGAACAGGATAACGGGTTGATGAAAGGGTTCCAGCTTTGGGTGAACCTGCCAGCTTCCGAGAAAATGACGGAACCAGGGTATCAGGAATTCCCGCCGGAGGTTATCGCTGCCGAAGATCTTGAAACAGGCGGTTTCATTCGGGTCATTGCCGGGACAACCGATCAGGGAACGACGGGTCCGGTGACTAACCCTCACACCAAGCCGGTTTTCATGGATGTCACGTTGACAGTAGGCGAAGCTCTGAGCCAACAGCTTCCCAAAGGGCATGCCGCTTTCATCTTTATGATTGAAGGGGATGTGTCTGTGGGGGAGGAAGAAGCTCGGATTGAGGAGGGGCTTCTTGGAATTCTTGAGGACGGAGACCGCGTCCAATTCAATGCCGGATCAACAGGCGCTCGCTTTCTTCTTGCCGCCGCCAAATCCCTGCATGAGCCCGTCGCGCGAGGCGGCCCCTTTGTGATGAACACGCGGGACGAGGTCATGCAGGCTTTTCAGGATTATCAGCAGAACAGATTTTAGGAGCGTAAAATGGGATTACTTCAAGACGGAGTCTGGGTTGATCAGTGGTACGATACCAAGTCCGAAGGCGGGCGCTTCGTTCGTAAACAATCCGCTTTTCGTAACTGGATCACCAAAGACGGTACAGCGGGTCCAACGGGCGATGCTGGTTTCAAGGCAGAAGCAGGCCGATATCATCTTTATATCTCTCACGCCTGCCCCTGGGCGCACCGGACGATGATTTTCAGAGCCTTGAAAGGCTTGACTGATATGATTTCGGTTTCGGTCGTTCATTGGTACATGGCAGAAGATGGTTGGACGTTTGAAGAAGGCAACGGAGTTGTCGCAGATCCAATTCACAAAGCTGGTTTTGCCCATCAGATTTATACAGCAGCAGATCCGAAATATTCCGGCCGGGTTACTGTTCCAATTCTCTGGGACAGGCAGAAATCAACCATTGTCTCCAATGAATCATCGGAAATCATTCGCATGTTCAACTCGGCCTTTGACGAAGTTGGTGCGGTGGAGGGGGACTATTACCCGGAGAACCACCGTGAGGACATTGATACGGTCAATGAGCGGATTTATGACACGGTTAATAATGGCGTCTATAAATCGGGATTTGCCACAACACAAGAGGCCTATGAAGAAGCGGTCCTTCCCCTTTTTGAGACCTTGAACTGGTTGGAAGAAAGGTTGTCTCGCCAGCGTTATCTGATTGGAAACCAACTTACCGAAGCTGATTGGCGGCTTTTTACAACGTTGGTTCGTTTTGATCCGGTTTATGTCGGGCATTTCAAATGTAACTTGAAACGGATTGCCGATTATCCCAATCTATCCAATTATATCCGGGACCTGTATCAGAAGCCTGGAGTTGCCGGGACCATCGACATGGAGCATATCAAAAAGCATTATTATGTCAGCCATGAAACCATAAACCCGACCCGCATCGTTCCAAAAGGGCCAATCGTGGACTATGCAGTTTCACATGATCGGGATAAATTTTAAAGTCTGAGGGAGAGCAAAATGGATGAGCCTGTGATTGCGGGGAGAGCCCCATCCGTCGTAGAGGTCAAAGCAGGGAAAAAATATTTCTGGTGTGCCTGTGGGAAATCAAAAAAACAACCCTTCTGCGACGGGGCTCATAAGGGCACGGGTTTTGTGCCCCTGCCATATGATGCGGCAAAAGACGGGCAGGTCTATTTTTGTGACTGCAAACAGTCTAGCCGCAAGCCGCTCTGTGATGGATCCCATAACAAGCTGGATTAGATTGGTTCGTCCAATCGTGTTGTAATGTGAACTTCTGAATGTAGGGTTCGATGGACAGGACATTTGTCCGCAATTTCCAGCAGTTTTTGACGCTGATCGCTATCCAGATCACCGATCAGCGTTACACTGCGTTCGATCCGATCAATTTTTCCGCCGGCTGTCTCGCAAGCCTCGCAATCCGTCGCATGAATTTTATCATGGCTTAATTGAACACTGACATGATCAAGGGGGATTTTCTTCCTGTCGGCATACATGCGGATTGTCATTGTCGTGCAGGCACCAAGGCCTGTCAGCAGGAAACCATATGGTGTTGGGCCACTGTCATCACCGCCAATGTTGCGTGGCTCGTCTGCGAGCATGGTATGTTTACCGCTGACAGAAGCAATCTGGGCGAATTTGCCAAGGATATTCTCACTGACCTGAACATCTCCTTCATTGAGAGCCAAGGCATCTTCTTTTGCTGGAATATACCGGTTGGCCCAGGCTGCGAGGACATCTGCGATATAGGTCGCATCTTCTTTTCTGGAAAGAAGGTGGTCTGCATCGTCCAAGGTGATGAAGCTTTTGGGATGTTTGGCCGCAGAGAAAATAGCCGCTGCATTCTCGATCCCGACCTGCTGATCCAGTGGACCATGAAAAACAAGCAGAGCTTTGCCAAGATTACCAACATCTCGGGACAGGTTTTGCTGGGAAATATCGTCAAGGAATTGCTTTTTGATAGTAAAGGGACGGCCTGCCAATGTGACTTCTGCAATCCCCTGATCTTTAATCTCATCGATGGCGAGGCCGAAATTTTCCTTAACATGATCTGGATCAGCCGGGGCGTTGACGGTCACGACAGCCTTGGCCGAAGGAATATGCTTGGCGGCCACGAGGACGGCAGCACCGCCCAGGCTATGGCCAATCAGCAAATCCGGTGCCTGATGCATTTCAGTCAGGAATTCAGCGGCAGCCACCAGGTCGTCAACATTGGAGCTGAAATTGGTGTTTTCAAACTCTCCTTCGCTGCTACCCAGCCCGGTGAAATCAAACCTTAAAACGGCGATATCATTTTGAACAAGCCCTTGTGCGATCCGGGAGGCCGCAAAAATATCTTTCGAGCAGGTAAAGCAATGGGCAAAAATCGCATATCCTTTTGGCCGGGACAATGGCCTGTCCAGCCTTGCTGCGAGTGTATGTCCCTGAATATTCTGGAATGTCACTTTTTCACTTTTGCCATATGCCATCTGAATTCCTCGTCAAAAGATCGGTTAATAGTCGAAGATAGGGCAGTTGCTCGAAAATGCCTCAACAAACTTCATAAAAACTTCTTGAGTGAGTTTATTGCGGTTGCACAGGTTCTGCAGCTTCAGAGGCAGCCGCAGAAACGCGTTGCTTTTCTTCCTCCGTTAGCTGGTTTGTGTCCCCATCAATTTTTACCCGAACTTCCTTGCGGGCAAATTGCAGGCCATTCTCGTCAAAAGCCTTTTGAACCCGGGCATAAATTTCTTTGCGAAGAACAAATTGCGTACCGGGCTTTGCCATGAATTTGCCGCGCACAACAATGCCAATATCATTCACCTCCAAAACGCCCTGGGATTTGAAAGGCTGCATGAGATCATTGGCGAATTCAGGAAACTCCATCATTTCGGCGCCGATTTTTTTGAACAGCTTTTTGACCTTGTTCAGATCTGTATCAAACGGAACCGTAAAGCGCAGTTTGACAATCACCCAATCACGGGAATAGTTGGTGATTTTCGGAATTTCACCATAGGGGATGGTGTGAACCGGCCCTTTGTGGTGACGCAATTGAAGAGACCGTAAAGAGATCTTTTCAACAGTTCCAAAAGTGCCCTCAATTTCCAGATATTCCCCTGCGCGAAACGCGTCATCAACGAGGAAGAAAATCCCTGAGACAATATCAGCGACTAGTTTCTGCGCCCCGAAACCGACGGCCAGTCCAATGATACCGGCACCTGCGAGGAGGGGGGTGATTTCGATGCCAATCTCACCAAGTGCAATGAGGAAGGTAATCACGATGATGGCAGATTGTACCGTGAAACGAATTAAAGGCAGGACTGTAGATAGTCGCGACGCTCCGGTTCCGCCGCCTTCACCGCCGCCAGGCTCCTCATTGTTTAAATCGGGTGCGGCGGCGGTCATTTCAGCAGCCAGTTTTCGGTTGATCCAAAGGGATACCAGCTCCCAGATAAGATAGCCAAACGCGACGATAAGAAGAAACTGGAACAGCTTTCCAGCAAGCTGAACGCCAACACCGGCTGCAGCAAGCCTTGAAAAATCGATCTCCCAAATGCTGGCAATAATGATAATGGCGAGGCCGAAAGAAATGACTCGCCCGATACGGAAATAACAGTTTTTGGCGGCTTGGTAGGCTTCTTCAGCAACAACCCCTTCGCCTTTCATCGGCTTAACTTTATAGCCAACAAGCCCGCGAATGAGCGTATCGACAACAGGGGTGAAAAGGAGAATGAAAAGGGTTGTTTCCGCTTGTCCGGAGAGAAAATGCCATGCTTGATTGAAGGCGAGGGATTGTACCAGTATCCAGGTAAACAGGGTCATGGTGATGGCAAACCAGGGATAAACTCTGCTGATAAAGTTTTGCACTTTCGAAACATGACCATCAGGCTTCCCGATCATCATCATCGTGATGCCGTGACGCACATGATACAGGGCGTAGGCAAGCCATAGATAGAAGATGGTTATAAGCCAGAATCCCATATCGGTCTCACCGATAGGAACGCCATTTTTGTTCAGGAATATGAGAATCCAGTAGGTAAAACCAAGAAAGAAAACCAACGCGGTCTGGTGGCGATACATGAATTTGGCCGTATAGTCGTCCGTGTAGACAAGCCGAAGGTCTGGCCGATTTGGCGCAAGCAGGAAGCGGCCCATTGCGGCGATAAGCCTTGGTAAAACAATCAGATTGGTGACAAGAAAGTCAGTTGCAGGAAGCAGTTCGTCTGGCATAAAGATCTGTGTAATTGTTGCTGAGACTGCAAAAAAAGCAGCAATGCCGAGCAATTGAATAGCCAGTCTTTGGCTGAGCCGTTTTACGGCTTTAATAAATGTAGCGTCTTCTGTAACTTTCTGAATTTGATCGCGCCATTTTTTTGCGAATTGATTAACGCAGACTTCCGCAAAGACACCAACGGCCAGTCCCAGCACAAGAATACCGATAAATGTGAATACCCCTTGTGCGCCGTGCTTGGAGCCAAAATTTGAAAACCCGTCTGCCAGTCCTCCCAAAATTTTTGGTATGTTGAAGACAGCTTCAATCATTGAGGTTCCGATGCCCGAAGCTGTATCCAGTATAAACTCATGAAAGGGGCCGCCAGGTCGCTCGACCTCGGGGGCAGTTTCGAGGGCCGTATCCAGCTGCTTGATCAGGATCTCGCGAACCTCACGGTCAGAGAGGCGGGATAACAGATCACGGATCTCGTTTTGCGAAAGAGACTGTATGTCTGTAATAGAGGTTTGCTCTGATGTTTCTGCCGGGACCGCTACTCCGGGAACCTGAGCGACAGAAATGTTCTGGTAACTGAATAAAAGGAAAACTGCCAGTAACCATGCAAGCGAAAATTTGAACATAAAACCCCCCGGTATTCGTTCTTTTGGTAATTAGGGCAGTCTTTTGCGAGATTGTAAAGAAAGAGAAAGCAAATGCTTTTCGGGGGTGACTGGGTTTTTTGATCAGATCAAGGTTTTGGCAAATTCAACCAGCCTGATGGCCAAGTGGCTTTTGGGGCCTTGCGGATAAGAGCCCGTGAAGCGTAAAGGGCTTGGTGTCCAGTCGCAGTTTAGTTTAACAAGGCTGCCATCTTTAAGTGAACTGGTGCCAAGGCTCTCAGGTAGAATGCCAATCCCGGTTCCCTGTTTTGCCAGATCTCTGACAAACGCATAAGAGGCGCATGGAAAGAGGTTGAAGCCAGGGACCTTGTTTACTTTGAGATATTCCGTGACTTCCATATAAAGGTTGGACAATCTGGATGCGGTAATCATGGGAAAGCGGTTCAGATCTCTCAAATTATAGGGAGTGTCGCTATTCAGTCCCGTGGACGGGGCGGCAAACCAATTGATTTCATAAGTTGCGAATTTGATATTTTCCACACGTTGGTTGTTGATCGGGCCGGTTAAAAAGGCAACGTCAAGAGCACGCGTGATGAGGCCCTGTTTTAAGTGGGCTGAGGTATCGACGGTCAGACGGAGTTCCACATTGGGGAAGACTGTGGGAAGTTGTTCCAGAAATTTGGGAAACCACGTGCCAAGCGCATAGCCTGTGATGCCCACATGCATGACACCGCTTGAGCGGCTGTCACCTTTGACAATATCCGGCAATTTCTCCGCTGTTTTGATCATCTCTTCCGCATAAGGGCGCAAAGCCTCGCCTTCCGGAGTGATTTGAATATGCCCGGTATCACGATCAAACAGCCGCGCCCCCAAGATCTCTTCAAGCTTGGCAATCCGTGAGGAAATAGCAGGTTGGGTTGTTTTCATCTTTTCTGCGGTTTTACGAAAGCTGCCAAGTGTGGCAACCCATAAAAATGTGCGCAAATGCGTAATACTCAGATTTTCGGACATGAATAAAATTATCCAATCACTAATGTGTAAAGCAAAAGAAAAATCTTATAATGAGTACGTATGAATACGTAAAGAAAAGAATTTGCAACAACGAAGAAGAGGGGGCAGCCCTGAACTAATTCTTTCCCTGCGCAAATGCATTCGTTATGTTGGGTTGAAAGTAAGAATAAAAAAAACCGGATGCGATTTTCTGGTTAGAACATAAGGGCCATAATAATGAAAAGCTATCAGTTCGAGGAGTACGGGGCTCCTCTTGTCGAAAATAACTCACAAGCACCGAATGTCAGTGGTGATCAGGTCTTGATCAAGATTTCTGCTTGTGGCGTTTGCCATAGTGACATTCATATTTGGGAGGGATATTTCGGCCTCGGTGGTGACAAGAAACTGGATATTACTGGAAACCGTCCTCTGCCTTTTACACTGGGCCATGAAATCGTCGGGGAGGTTGTCGCTGTTGGTGACGCTGTCCAAAATGTAAAAGTCGGGGAGCAGCATGTTGTCTATCCTTGGATCGGCTGCGACCAATGCCCCACATGCGAAGCAGGAAACGGGCATTTGTGTAATCGGCCGCGCGCTCTCGGTGTGGATGTGGACGGCGGATATAGTGATCATCTTCTGGTACCCCATTCCAAATATCTGTTGGATTATGGTGATTTACCCAAAGAACTGGCCTGTACCTACACATGTTCGGGGCTGACAGCGTACAGCGCTATCAAAAAAGTCAAACCTTTGACGGATAATGGCTCTTTGATGATTATTGGTTGCGGCGGTGTTGGACTCGCCGGCATGGCCATTGTCAAGTCAGTGACCAATGCAAAAGTCTATGTAGCGGACATTGATCCGGAAAAACGACAAGCTGGTATTGATGCGGGAGCAGAGGCTGCGTTTGATCCCAATGATCGAGATCAGTTCAAAGAATTAATGCGTTTGACGGGTGGTGGTGTGAATGCCGCCATCGACTTTGTTGGCGCTGACAGTAGTACGAAATTCGGTGCAAGTGTTCTTGCGAAAGCCGGTAAGCTGGTCATTGTCGGGCTGTTCGGTGGTAATTTCTCAATGCCAATTGCCATGTTCCCGATCAAGGCAATTGGTATCGAAGGGTCAATGGTTGGCAGCCTTGAGGAAATGCATGAATTGATGGCTCTTGCGAAAGCCGGCAAGCTCAATGATCTCAAACTTGATGAAAGACCAATGTCAGAAGCCTATGCAGCCCTGACAGATTTGCAAAAAGGTGATGTTGTTGGTCGTGTCGTTCTAAAAAATTAGGTTAGGAAAATCCTATAAAGGCGTTTAAATATTGATAAATTCCAGCTATTGAACGCCTTTTTTGCTTCTATATGCAGGCTTTTAGGATTGGCAATATATCTAGTTCATCTAGCGAATGACCATAAACTGGATGGTCAGGATCTTCTTGGTCGAGATCGAATATATCGGTTTCAAACACCTGACGGAAACGCATTTTTGGGCATTTGCTCAATACTGGAAATGATCGGCGGTATAGGGTTAGTGAATAGGGCCGCGATATTCCATTTCGATGAGTTCTTTCACGACGCGGAGGAGGTGAAGGCAAGCGTTTAATTCACCTTCTGCGCCAATTTCACGGAGGCTACGGGCTTCTGAATCCAGAAGATCAACTGCATTTTCTCCCTGATGCATAATCATATAGTGAGCCGTGCTGTAGAGATCTATTGCAGATTCAGGCTGAAATTCTATGACATTCATCATGGTACCACTCCTCGCTACTAATAATATCCACTATTCATAAAAATACCGGATAAATCTTAATAACTCGTAAGTAGAGGGTAGTAAGGTTAATAAAAAGTTACTAAATTAGAAAGGAAGCTCGACAGCGTTGGTCAGAAAACGCATGAAGGGGACTGCTTTTTGATAGGTTGAAGCCACATCTTCAACAAGTTTTTTGGAATGCATCCGCTTCGCCGGAATTTCATGCATGATGAAGAAGGATTTACGTTTTAAATGTTCGATGAGAGGGTGGTCAGCAGGATACCCTTTTGGGGGACGTTTTAGGGCAGCACCGTTTACTTCACCAAAAATTTCAATAAATTCCGGATCCTCTATAATACCGAGCCATTTTTCAGGACTTTCATCAATAGCCTCGCGAATTAAAGAGAGTTTGGGGGCTGGAGGCATATAGACGCCTCCGCCAAATCGTACCTTGTCGTTTTCAAGGTGGATGTAAAATCCAGGCGCGTGAGCATCTTTTCCGGCCTGATGGCGAAATTGACAGGCAGCATGCTCTTTATAAGGACGCTGATCTTTTGAAAACCGAACATCGCGATAAATCCGAAACATGGAGCCTCTGTTAGGCCGGGGGTCTGCAACATAATAAGGAGCGATATCTTCAAGATGCGGGGCAAGGGCTGCGATAAAATCACTGATTGGATATTGTACAACATCCTTGTAACGCTGCTTGTTTTCAGCAAACCAGTCGCGATTATTATTGGCCTTCAGTTCTTTGAAAAATGCCATAAAGTCTTTAGAAAAGCCGGAAAACTCGCCACTCATATCAAATCAGATCTTTCTATGGTCAATGACACGTTTTGCTTTGCCGCCTGAGCGTTCTATTTCGCCGGGCTCGCATATTTCGACACGGGTTGAAACACCCAGCACGCCTTTGATCCGTTTTTGCAAGTGACCGGCAATGCTTTCATCTGCCGCTGCAGCTGGATCCCGTTCAACACGGACTTTCAATTCATCGAGGATGCCTTCACGCGTTACTTCAAGAACATAGTGGGCGGTTAAGCCTTCTGTGGCTACAACCAGATCTTCGACATGATTGGGAAATAGATTAACCCCGCGAATGATCAGCATATCATCGGCACGGCCTGTAATTTTCTCAATACGTCGCATGGAGCGCGCTGTGCCGGGTAAAAGGCGTGTTAAGTCTCCTGTCCGATAGCGGATTACGGGGAAAGCTTCCTTGGTCAGAGACGTAAAGACCAGCTCGCCTTTTTCACCATCGGGTAAGACTTTGCCGGTTTCAGGGTCAATGATCTCTGGATAAAAGTGATCTTCCCAGACCGTGAGTCCATCTTTGGTCTCCAGGCATTCGTTGGCAACACCGGGGCCCATAACTTCCGAAAGACCATAAATATCTAAAGCATCAATATCGAAGCGATTTTCGATTTGTTCCCGCATGGCTTCACTCCAGGGCTCTGCCCCAAAAATCCCGGCTTTAAGAGACGAGCTTCTGGGGTCTATTCCCTGGCGATCAAATTCTTCAGCCAGAGCCATCATATAGGACGGCGTGACCATAATAATCTCAGGCTGAAAGTCCTGAATGATCTGAACCTGTCGTTCTGTTTGGCCCCCAGACATGGGCACGACTGTGCAGCCCAGTCGTTCAGCTCCGTAATGAGCCCCTAAGCCGCCAGTAAACAGGCCATATCCATACGTGACATGAACCATGTGTTCCCGGGTTCCGCCGGATGCCCGGATTGATCTGGCAACCAGATCCGCCCAGTTATCAATATCTTTTTGTGTATAGCCCACAACGGTAGCCCGGCCTGTCGTACCGGAAGAAGCATGCAGACGGACGATTTCTGAACGTGGGACAGCAAAGAGTCCAAAAGGGTAGTTATCCCGAAGATCCTGTTTCTTGCAAAAGGGCAATTTACCAAGATCTTCGAGAGATTGGATATCGTCGGGATGGACAGCAGCCTCATCAAACCGCTGCTTAAAAAGAGCGACATTCTCATACGCGTGAGAAACCGACCATTTCAGGCGGTCCAGCTGTAAGCTGGAAATTTCGTCGCGACTGGCGATCTCTATTGGATCCAGTTCTTCTTTACGCGGCGGGTTAAGGCGAGACATTTTTCCTCCGATATTTTTTGTCGATAGAGATCAGACCCGTTCGATGATCATTGCGATACCCTGTCCGACACCGATACACATGGTGCAGAGGGCGTATTTTCCGCCTGTTCTCTGAAGTTGGTACATGGCCGTCGTAGCAAGCCGCGCGCCGGACATGCCAAGAGGATGGCCAAGTGCAATGGCACCGCCCTGTGGATTGACACGCGGGTCATCATCAGCAATACCGAGTTCCCGTGTAACCGCCAGGCCCTGAGCTGCAAATGCTTCATTCAGCTCGATAATATCCATGTCATCGACGGAAAGACCGGTGAGGGCGAGGACTTTCTTTGACGCTGGCGCGGGGCCAATCCCCATAATGCGCGGAGCAACGCCGGCAACCGCTGTGCCAACGATCCGGGCTTTGGGGGTCAGGCCATAGTCTTTTACAGCCTCATCGGAAGCGAGGAGGAGGGCGCATGCCCCGTCATTCACACCGGACGCATTCCCGGCTGTGACGGTTCCATCTGCGCGAACAATAGGACGCAAAGCATTCAGTTTTTCTAGACTTGTTGCACGTGGATGCTCGTCCTTCTGAACGACAATCGGGTCGCCTTTGCGCTGCGGAATGCTGACTGCGGTAATTTCTTCGCCCAGATTTCCGTTTTCCTGGGCCTTGGCTGCCTTTTCCTGACTGCGAAGAGCAAACAGGTCCTGGTCATCCCGATTGACGCCGTAATCATCAGCGACATTCTCGGCAGTCTCAGGCATACTGTCCGTTCCATGCATTTCCTTCATCATTTTATTGACGAAGCGCCAGCCAATGGTTGTATCGAAAACATCTGCATTCCTGGAGAAAGCTGTTGTTGCTTTACCCATCACAAACGGGGCCCGGCTCATGCTTTCAACGCCGCCTGAGAGTGTCAGGTGGGCTTCACCTGTCATAATCTGACGGCCAGCGGAGGCCGTTGCATCGAGACCGGAGCCGCAAAGACGGTTGACAGTAGAACCGGGAGCGCTTTCGGGCAAACCTGCCAGAAGGGAACTCATCCGGGCAACATTGCGATTATCTTCGCCAGCCTGGTTGGCGTTCCCAAAAATAACATCGTCAACCTTTGTCCAGTCAACGCTCAAGTTCCGCTCCATGAGGGCTTTGAGCGGAATTGCGCCTAGATCATCTGTACGAACAGCGGAGAGGGATCCACCATAGCGTCCAATTGGAGTTCTGATCGCATCGCAAATATAAGCATTTTTCATTTTGTTTCTTCTTCTTGTTTTGCATTTAGGCCGGGAATAATCTGACCCTTGATTGTGTGGGAACTCCCACGAAACAAGGCAACGGTCCGATTGTCCTGGTCGGTTACAGTGACATCATAAACGCCTGTCTGGCGGGAGCGGGACCTTTCCTCCGCAGTGGCCGTCAGCAGGCTATCCGGTGCGACAGGTTTCAGAAAATCGATCTGAGCTCCCTGGGCAACGGTGCTTTGATTATACGCATTACAGGCATAGGCAAAAGCAGTGTCTGCAAGTGTAAAGATATATCCGCCATGGCAAATTGTGTGGCCGTTCAGCATTTCATCCGTTACGCGCATTGTCAGGACAGCTTTGCCCGGTGCAATGCTTTTAAGAGCCATGCCCAGATGTTGGGCGGTCTTGTCCTTTCGGTACATGGTTTCAGAAACGGCTTTCGCCACTTCTTCCGGACTGAGATCAGGTGTATCCATGGTGATTAGCGACCTGAGAATTTGGCTGTGCGTTTTTCCGTAAACGCGGCGACCCCTTCAGCGAAATCAGCGGTTTTGCTGGCGGCACTTTGTAAATCCCGCTCCACATCCAACTGTTGCTCCAAAGTGTTGTCAAGGCTTACATTCATTGCTTGTTTGATCATAGCAAGCCCCTTGGTCGGGCCGGCAGCTAGTTTCCTGGCAAGATCAGAGGCTTCTTGCATCAGACTGTCATCGTCGCATACTTTCCAGATCAGGCCCATCTTCTCAGCTTCTTCTGCTGGGATTTTGTCTCCCAGCATGGCAAGCCCCATGGCTTTTCCTGATCCTACGAGACGGGGTAGGAAATAGGTACTGCCAGCGTCAGGTATAAGACCGATATGACAGAATGCCTGTAGAAAATAGGCAGACCGGGCGGCAAAACACAAATCTGCGGCAAGCGCCAGACTCATGCTGGCACCGGCTGCCAGGCCATTTACCGCGGAAATAACAGGTTTATCCAGATTGCGGAGATACAGAATAAGTGGATTGTAATTTTTCTCCAGCGTCTCGCCAGCATCGCCGGCCCCTCCTTCTCCCAAGTCCGCACCAGCGCCAAACGCCCGGCCTTCCCCTGTGATAAGGACACATCGGATATCGTCCCCTGATAAAACGGGCATGATCGTGCGCAACTCTGCATGCATTTCTTCACTGAAACTGTTGAGTTTATCAGGTCTGTTGAGCGTTATTGTTGCAACATTCTGCTGAATGTCGAGCTTGATTGTTTTGTAATCCGCTACGTCAATTGCCATCGGTCCATCACTCCCGTTTTTTCGGTATTAGCATTTTTTTTGTCCTAAATGACACAAAAAAATACAATAAATATAAATTTTTGTATCATTTAAAGATTGGCCAATAAAAAATCAGATACCTTTACAGTAGCTGATTTCAGAATGCAGATTAAGGAAAAAGCAGAGTTTCAGGCAGTTCGAGCGAATTGTGGCATTTCGTATTTTACCTGATCACGTCCTGCTTCCTTAGCGTCGTAGAGAGCGGTATCAGCCCGGGATACCAAAACCATGGGGTCTTCATCATAGTTAAATTGGGCAACGCCGAATGACATTGTGATTTTCCCGACGTCATCTCCAGTCGTCCTTTTAACCAGCTTTTTAGAAGAGACACTCTCTCGCAGCCGATTGGCAATCTGGATGGCATGTGTAATGGCAGTTCCGGGCAGGATAATGCCGAATTCCTCTCCGCCATAACGGGCAGTGACTGCAGATTTCTCAACGCCTGTGCTGAGAGTGTTGGCAACAAGCTTTAAAACCTGGTCGCCAAACAAGTGACCATGAGTGTCGTTGAATTTTTTAAAGTGATCGATATCAGACATAACAAGGCAAAGCTTGGTTTTGTTTTTTATCGCGTTCTTTGTAGCCTGCAGAAGTTCTTCATCGAAACGTTTGCGGTTTGCAATTCCTGTCAGAGGGTCAGTCAGAACCTCCTGCTCAACACTCTCGAGGCGTTTTCTCAGGTCATCAATTTCTGCAGTGGCTTTATTTAGGCTTTCATTGAGATGTTGGGATCGTTGAGACATATCACGTGTCTCCCCAATAACCTGTCGAACGGTTTCCTGAAAATCTTCCTCTGTAAGGCCGCCGACATTATCTGCAAAATCTTCAAGTTTATCGCTGTAATCGGATAAACCAGATGAAGAGGCGCGTAATTCACGGAGGACAGCCTCCATTGATTTCTGCACCAATCGGTTGGTTTCCCGAATGGCTTTTCCTTCTCTTTCATGAGAGAAAAATTCGTTGTAGATTTGCTTGGCAACGTCGTCGTTGAATTTCCCCTTTTCGAGCATGAGGCGATTTACAGCTTCTTTGACCGCAGGGTTTTCTTCGCTTAAATACTCGTACCAGATTGTATAATTCTGGGGAACCTTTCGGATCTGACGATCTTCCAGTAAAGCCATGGTCTTATGAGCATTCAGGGAGGCTTTTTTAAAGCTGTCATCCTTGCGCACGGCTCTGTCCTTCTCAATAAAAAAATGCGAACACCAAATGGTGGCTTAAATATGAGGACAGAGAACAATAAAATCCTTACCAAGGTATTAATTTGATTTTTCTAAAGTATAGAAAAGTTACAGAAAAGAAGAAAATCTAACTATAAATATGCCAAAACTCATATATTAGATTGCTAGTGATAAAATATATTTGTGCAAAATCCGCATTTTTTACTTAACATTATATATATTCTAATATAAAATGTATTATTATTATTACAAAATATTCTCTCCGTGGAATATAACTTGACGAGTGCTGGTCATTTAAAGTCAATTTCTTTCTAAAATTTTGAAAAGAAACAACAAATATAAAGTATGTCTCTTTTACGAAGCGATATACTAGAAACCAATCGATGTTGATAAAGCTGCTTGCCCGCAAGAATTCCAAATTGAATGTACAAATTCGATAGATGATTGGCGTACAAAAACATGAAACATTCTCACTCCATTTGGAGATATATTTTCAATTTAAGAGAGTGTTCGCGTTCGTGAATGTTTTTTTTAAAAAAAACTCTCATATGGAGGGAGAACTTCTGTATTCCTGAATTTTAGTCACATCTTGATGAGATTTCAGAATGTGATTCTATTGACTGCGTATTCCGTCAAGGGCTGACCGTTTTACGCAAGAGCCGCATATTGAGTAAGCATACGAGTGAGGCCATCTTTAAGGGCAGGATCTTCCAGTTTGACGGGGCCAGCGTTATTCACAACCACTTGGGCCAATGTGCCGTAAAACATCTGTAATCCGAATTGGACAGATTTTCTGCTTTCACTAGCCGTGCCTTCCCTAAAATACGGGCTTAGTAGATCGAGAATAACTCTGGCAATAAATCTTCCGCAGGCTCGCAAAGGCCGCCAGATACCTTTGTTAGCACCTGACCTGAGAACCGACTCTCGTATAACACCGCGAAGGTCGCCTTTTAAGGCGTCGACTGAGAGGGTGACAAGATTAGCGAAAATCTGTTCTACAGATGCCTGTCTCCATTCCGCATCTGAAAACCCGTCTTTTATCAGAGACATGATTTTTACAGCTGCCGCATGCTGAACAGCAAAGAAGAAACTCTCTTTGTCGTCAAAGCGACTATAAAATGTTCCAACTGAATAGCCGCAAAAGCCTGTCAGCTCGAGTATCGAAATATCATCAATGCTCTTTTTACACATAAGCTTGATACCAGCTTCGATAAGATCACTCTGTCGTTGCTTGCTTCTTCCTTGCTGCGCAGGCTTGATACCTGGATGTGCGCTTTTTAAAGGGGGGCTGATGGGTGTGGCCATGAATGCGAATATAATAAGGTGAGGGGAAACCGATACAGGTGCCCTTACGTAAAGGCCTTGAACGTGATCATTGTGAAAGTATCCTTGATATTGGACAAGGTTTGAATCTCCTCATTCACAAAATGCCCGATATCCAGATCATCGTCGAGATAACATTTCATCATCAGATCAAAATTGCCAGAGATGGAATAGACTTCGGAAACCTGCTCTACTTGTTCAACGGCCTGATTGGCAACGTCATACGCTTTCCCAAGTTCACATTTCACCATGACAAAAATTGTTTTCACGAGACCTGTCCTTTTCACAATTCGGATGAAACTGTCTTACCTGATTTTGTTAGCGAAGGCAAAACCGGTCTTAGGTGCGAGGAAGAGAAAATAAAAAAGGGGCCGAACGGCCCCTGAAATTACTTTGTCGCCGTTTTTCGAAACGGGATGTTAAAGAATGCGGGGACATGTTCCCCAAGTCCCATCACAGGAACATCATCTTCATCTTTCGAATAGCGAGAGCGTTTCGGCCTGGTATTCTTGCGAGGTTTCCAGTCTTCGGATTCTGAAGAGGTAGAAGTAGAAGGAGCTGTTGATGCTTTTCTGTCTCTTCCCGAACGCGGTTTGTCATTACTCTTCGTCCGTTTCGAACGGCTTTCGATTTCCTTGCCTTCGGCAACGACCTCGTCCATGCCTTCGATTTTGATTAACGGAATTTCTTTGCCGATCGTTTTATAGATGGCATCGAGATATTTGGTGTCCGCACGAGTTGCCAATGTGTAGGCATGGCCCTCTAGACCTGCACGACCAGTACGGCCGATACGGTGCACATAATCCTCGGAATGGATCGGGACATCAAAGTTAAAGACGTGACTGACGTTGGAGATATCAATCCCTCGCGCCGCGACGTCGGAGCAAACCAGATGGGAAATCTCACCGGATTTAAATTTTTCCAATGTTTCCATGCGATGACTTTGAGACATATCGCCGTGCAAAGCCCCAGCATTGAATGTGTGTTTCTGCAAAGATCCCAACAGAATATCGACATCTTTTTTACGATTGCAGAAAATAAAGGAGGTTTTGACAGCCTCATCGGAAAGCATTTTGCGCAAAGCAGGCCGCTTTTCTCTTTTTTGCAGTTTAACAAGCCCCTGAGTCACCGTGCTGGCGGCCGCTGAAGGCGCCTGGACTTCGATTTCCTTGGGGTTCATAAGGAATTTGTCAGCTAGCTTACGCATGTCCTTTGACATGGTGGCAGAAAAGAACAAAGTCTGTCTAAGAGGCGGCATCAGGGAGACGATGCGTTCAACATCTGGAATGAAGCCCATATCCATCATTCGATCGGCTTCATCAATCACCAGGGTTTTGACGCCATTTAGCAAAACCTTGCCGCGCTCAAAATGATCAAGAAGGCGGCCAGGTGTTGCAATCAGAACATCAACACCTTTATCCAGCTTTGCTTCCTGATCAGAAAAAGAAACACCGCCAATCAGCAATGCCATGGAAAGCTTGCTGTATTTACCGTATTTTTCAAAATTATCGGCAACCTGGGCTGCAAGTTCCCGGGTTGGCTCCAGAATAAGGGAGCGGGGCATACGGGCCTTTGTCTGCCCGGACGCCAGAATATCAATCATGGGGAGCGTAAAGCTGGCTGTTTTGCCGGTGCCGGTCTGGGCCGTGCCCAAAACGTCCCGTCCCATCAGGACTACTGGAATAGCTTTTTCCTGAATAGGTGTGGGTGTGTTATATCCGGAGTCATCTACTGCTTTGAGAACTTCCGGGCTCAGGCCGAGGTTTGCAAATGTCATGCGTAAAGCGCTACCACCAATATTTCAAATTACTAAAAACAAAGGGCAATTTAGTGAATAAAGCTGCCCTGTCAAACATTTCCTCGGTTTTTCAAGGAAAGCCAAGGAGTTTCGAGAATAAGTATCGTATATTTGTTTCAAAAATGTGTATTCGGTGCTTTATATATCACAATAGCTCCTTAAACGGATGTTAAGGGCATTTTGGGAAAATAACAATATGGCGGGGCGGAACGTGTGCGTATCTCCGAAAGCAGGTTATCAGAATGAGTAATAAACACCCTTTGGTCCTTGTTCCCGGCCTCCTTTGTACTGCAGATTTATGGCGTGATCAGATACAGGCGCTTTCGGATATTGCAGATATATCTGTTCCGGAACACCATCTGGATGATGACGTGTCAAAGATTGCGGACCGGTTTCTCGAGACGGCTCCGGATAAATTTGCCCTCGCTGGTCTTTCCATGGGCGGTTACATCGCCCTTGAAATCCTGATGAGAGATCCATCGCGGGTGACGCATCTTTCTCTGATTGATACACGCGCGGACGCAGATTCTGACGCCGATAAAAAGAAGAGACAGGATTTCATCCGTCTGGTTCAGCGGGGTAAAACCTTTAAGGGTGTCACACAAAGCCTGCTTCCTATCCTCATTCACCCCAGCCGCTTTCAGGACGAGGCGCTGACATCCCGTATTTTCCGAATGGCTGAAGAAATTGGCCAGGAAGGTTTTATTCGTCAGGAAACAGCCATTATGAATCGCAAAGACAGGTGGTCGGACCTCTCGAAAATTGAGTGTCCGACGCTGGTTATATCCGGGAATGAAGACGCCCTTATTCAGCCGGATCATCAAGCGAAGATGGCGAAGGATATCCCCGACGCTGAGTTTCATTTGATACCGGAATGCGGTCATTTGCCAACGATGGAACGCCCGTTTGAGACCAATACACTGATGCGGGAATGGCTGAACTGGTAAAGCAGGGGGATAAATAAAAAGGGAAGGGCGGCATCAAGGGAATAATCATGCCGCCTTTTTTGTGCTTTAAGCTGCTCGTACTTCTTTCAGGAAGGCTTCTATTTCCTGTTTAAGGTCTCTTGCGAGAGCATCCACCTCAGTTGATGAGGTCAGGACATTGGAGGCTGCTGAACCTGTTTCACTGGCCTGTTGGGAAACTTGCTCAATCTTGGAAGAAACATCTTTTGTCCCGCTAGAAGCTTCCTGAACATTTTTTGAAATTTCGTTCGTCGCCGTGCTTTGTTCTTCTACAGCCGAGGAGATATTGACCGTGGATTCTCGAATTGAGCTGATCACTTCGCCAATATTACTGATGGCCGAAACAGCGCTTTCGGAGGCAGATTGCATATCACCAATTTGGGCACCGATTTCTTCAGTTGCTCTAGCTGTCTGATTAGCAAGACTCTTCACTTCCGATGCAACGACGGCAAATCCTTTGCCGGCATCACCTGCTCTGGCTGCCTCGATTGTGGCGTTTAACGCAAGCAGATTGGTTTGTTCTGCAATATCGCTGATCATATTGACAACCTCTGTGATCCGTTTGGCTGTTTCAGCCAGGTTTGCTACCGATGTCGAGCTATGCTCTGCTTCCCGCACGGCATTTTCAGAAACACTGTTCGCTTGCTTGACCTGACGGCTTATTTCATTGATTGATGCTGAAAGCTCTTCTGCAGCAGCGGCAACCGTTTGAACATTAGCAGAGGCTTCACTGGAAGAGGCGACGACAGACGTTGACAGAGAAACAGAATTTTCCGCTGTTGATGTCATTGAGTTTGCCGTGTTTTGGAGAGTAGAGGCAGAACCCTCTAGCGTTCCCAGTAAACTGGAGACCTTGTTTTCAAAACTTGTGATCATTGAAGCGATCGCGTTGGATCTTTTCTCTTTGGCATCAATGTCGGTTTGTTCGCTTTCGTGCTCTTGTGCGGCCCGCTGTTCCTGCCGATTTCTCTCTTCTGCTTCCTGCGCAGCCTGTTGCAGTTCCATTTTGGCCGTTTCATCGGCAAGCTTGCGTCTTTCCAGAATACCATCTTTAAAGACTTGCATTGCTTGTGCCATCTCACCGATTTCATCTGAGCGATCAGTTGCAGGGACCTCACAATCAGTGTTGCCACCGGAGAGTTCGTTCATTGCAATCTTCATTTTATCAAGGCTCTGAATAACGCGCTTGATAATCAGGACAAAAGTTGTTGCCGTAGCTGCTGCTGCGATCAGGATGGAAATCATTAGGATTGTGCTATAGACGCGCGAATTTCCTTCGGCCGCGCTAATCGCTGCTCCAGTTCTGTTCTCAAGAGATACAAAGAAATCATCTACTGGGTGCATGATGTCTGCTTTGAAGGAGTGATATTCATTTGAGTGCAGTAAATCGCGCGCCAGCTTGAAATTCGGCTCTCCCTTGACCGTATAGTTGCCTGAACCATCGTCGAAAAGACCTTTAACGGCATTCATGGCCTTGACCTCCAAGCCCACCAGGCCATCAGAATTTGCCTGAGCTTCTCCCAGGAATTTAAATTCGGTTTCTGTAAAGCCGGCTTGTTTCATCAAGTCAGCCAGTGAGACAGCAGGATCTTCCCCCCGATCCACCGTTTGATCAGCAGCAATAAAGTCCCAATAGATTCTGTGATAGTCGCTTGGTCGCGGCCTTTTGCCATTTCGGATATCCAGAATGTCAAAATACTGTTTCTCGTATTTGCTATTGCCGGTAATTACATAGGTTCGTGCCAGTCGCGTGAGATCGTCTGAACTTTGTCGCAATTCATCTGCCAATAAGTAAGACGAATATCGATTTTGGTAACTGGAGATAACATTTGCCTCTGATGATTTGTAGAGAAAGAAACTGCCTACAACAGCGGCTAAAATAACCGCGTTTAATGCTGCCAGCACCATAACCATTCTGGAAATTGAAACTTTCATTTTACACACCTTATGTCAGAAGAAATGAATGCCGCTTCGCGAACCTTTCCGGTCAATTAATTCAATTCTTTGAAGCAATGAGTCTGTCATTCAAATGCCATGATTTATAAAGAAATTTAGTTAAATATAAGTAAAAATTAATATTTCTGGTAATATCTCGGGAGGAGAGTTTTGGTTCTCGAGTCTGCAAGTAAACTGGAGGTTACTTGCAGACATCAGAGTGTTTTTCTAGGCGGCTTTGATGTTCATAGCCGTTTGGATATCTGCAAGGCTGAAGATCTGCCCGGCGCCAGCCCAGGAACCTTCCGCAACTTCATGAAGCATGGTCCAGTGATTAAGCCGACCATCGTAAGGGCCAATCAAGTCATCCACGAGTTGGCCAACTGCTGCGACAAGTTCACTGCGGGCCTGTGTATTAAGGGCACCTGCCGGTGTCGTGATATTAATACGCAGAGGCGGAGCTTGCATATTTGTTCCGCCGATATAGATGTCGCCCACAGGCAAAGTGTCATAATATGCCCATATCAAAGATTGAGCGCCTTCATCATTGACAGGAGCTTTTTCTGCTTTCAAAACAGCATTGGAAAGATGGGACATGAAGCGATCCTGCTGGTCTTTGCTAAGCGCGCCTTCTGGCGCGGTTACTTGTACGAGGGGCATTTTCTTCTCCTGATTGTCAGTTATGTTTATTAAGTTGAGTTTAGGTGTGTTATGAATTATAACGATCACTATATTATATTTTATAACGATCGTTATTTTGTCAATATAAAAATAGTGATCGTTATATTTTAGGATGCAGGCATGCAGAAAGAACCAACGAAACGACAGAAAACAAACCAGCGTATCCTGACGGTTGCGGAGGAGAGTTTTAAAAAATGTGGATATGCAGGCATCGGTGTTGATGGGATCGCTAAAGCAGCTGGTGTAACGTCCGGCGCCTTTTATGCACATTTCGGATCAAAGAACGGAGCCTTTGAGGCCGCTCTCGCAGCGGGGCTAGAGGAGGTTATCGAAACAATTCCCCAATACCAGAAAAACCATGGAAACAAGTGGGTGGCAGTTTTTGTCGATTACTATCTGGGGGAGGCGCATCGCGAAGATCTGACGGGTGGATGTGCCATGGCAGCACTTTCACCTGAAATTGCTCGGTCGTCGGAGCAGTTGCAGATGCTCTATCAGGAAAAGATGACGAAGATTACAGACCTTGTCGCACAAGGGCTTGAGGGAGAGACATTGCGGTTTCGCCGAGATCGTGCCTGGGCAATGTTAGGCATATTAATTGGTGGGCTAAACGTCTCTCGGGCCATGGGCGGAAAAACTGCAGCAGAGGAGGTCGCCAAAGCCTGCGCTGCCGCCGCAATACAGGCTGCGGGCAGTGTTGCCGGTTAAGGGCATGGAGTTGACGTTCATGAATTGATCAGCTTTTGCTCTAGATATCCAGGTTTTCAGCAAAGCGGGCATTTTCCTGAATGAAGTTAAAACGCAACTCTGGTTTTTTACCCATCAGGCTTTCAACACGATCTGATGTTTCCCCATATTCTTCCATTGGAACCTGAACACGCAAAAGAACTCGGTTTTCCGGGTTCATAGTGGTTTCTTTCAGCTGAGCTGGTGGCATTTCACCCAGGCCTTTAAAGCGGCTGATATCGATCTTTCCTCGTCCGGTGAATTCAGTCTCGATCAATTCATCCTTATGGGCGTCATCCATGGCATAGAGCGTCTTGGCGCCTTGGCTGATCCGGAAAAGCGGGGGTTGTGCCAGATACAGATGGCCATCCGTAATAAGCTGAGGCATTTCCTGATAGAAGAAGGTCATGAGAAGCGAAGCGATATGAGCGCCGTCAACATCCGCATCAGTCATAATGATGACTTTGTCATAGCGTAGGTCATCTTCACGATATTTGTCGCGACATCCACAGCCCAATGCCTGGATCAAATCGGACAATTCCTGATTGGCCTTGATCTTCGACGAAACTGCTGATGCCACATTCAGGATCTTGCCGCGCAAGGGCAGAATTGCTTGTGTTTTACGATTGCGGCCTTGTTTGGCAGAGCCGCCCGCGCTGTCGCCCTCCACGATGAAGATTTCGGAGCCGTCTTTACCGTTCTGCGAACAATCAGCCAGCTTGCCGGGGAGGCGAAGGCGACCCGTTGCTGTTTTACGGCTTGTCTCTTTCTCTGCACGGCGACGCAGGCGTTCTTCAGATTTTGCCACGATCCATGTCAGTAGATTGTTCGCCTGATCCGGGGCGGATGCGAGCCAATTATCAAAATGATCTTTAATGGCCAGATCAACGACACGAGCTGCTTCCGGTGTTGCCAGTTTTTCTTTTGTTTGCCCCTGAAATTGAGGCTCAGGAATGAAAACCGATAAAACAGCAGAGGCGCCGCCCAGAATATCATCTGCAGTAATTTGAGCGGCTTTCTTATTGTTAATCAGCTCGCCATATGCTTTGAGGCCTCGCACGAGCGCCGTACGAAAACCGGATTCGTGTGTTCCGCCTTCTGGTGTAGGAACTGTATTACAATATGAGTTAAGGAAAGAAACATTGTCGGCAGGCCAGGCGATTGCCCATTCGACCCGGCCGCGATCTCCTTCAATTTCAATTCGGCCGGAGAAAGGCTCCGGTGTGACCGTCTGACGGCCTTCAATGGTTGCGGAGAGGAAGTCTGATAATCCGCCCGGAAAATGCAGGGTCGCTTCCGCAGGCGTCTCATCCTTAATCAATTCCGGAGCTGCTTTCCAGCGAATTTCTACACCGCGAAATAGGTAGGCTTTGGAGCGGACCAGCTTATAGAGCTTGGACGGACGCAAGGCTGTTCCCGCTTCGAAAATTTCTTCATCTGGATGAAAATGGATAGATGTGCCCCGGCGGTTCGGGGCAGCCCCGATTTTCTCAAGCGATGTGAGAGGAAGTCCTCTTGAATATTCCTGGCGCCATAAAATTTTGTCACGGGCGACTTCAACAATGGTTTTGGATGACAGTGCATTCACAACAGAAACACCCACACCATGCAATCCGCCTGCTGTGTGATAGACTTTGTTGGAAAATTTACCGCCTGAATGAAGAGTTGTCAGGATCACTTCCAGCGCAGATTTGTCTTTATATTTTGGATGTGGGTCAACTGGAATGCCGCGCCCATTATCCCGAATGCACAAAGACCCATCAGCGAAAAGCTCGACATCAATTCGACTGGCAAAGCCCGCAACGGCTTCATCCATTGAGTTATCAAGAACTTCTGCTGCCAGATGATGACGTGCCCGCTCATCCGTGCCGCCAATATACATACCTGGGCGCTTCCGGACCGGCTCCAGACCTTCTAGGACTTCAATATCCTTGGCGGAATAATCGGATGTTTCTGCTTTGGGTTGTTGAAAAAGATCTGACATGGATAGGTGCGCGCTACTCTGAAAATCGAAATTCTAAAAGCATAGAATACTGTTCTCACCGAACAAGGAAAGTGTATAATTTAAATCACCCTCAATTCGTTCATTCAGGATGACAGAAAATATGACAAGCGACATTCGCGATCCGATTATCAGGACAGCCCCTTTACCTCGTGATTGCAACAACAATGGCGACATTTTTGGAGGATGGGTGCTCTCGCAAATGGATATTGCCGGCGGCGTTATTGCGGCCCGGCGGGCGAAGGGCAGGGTGGTGACCGTGGCGGTTGAAGCAATGACCTTCCATCAACCCATCAAGACCGGTGATGTCGTGAGTATTTATGGGGATATCGAAAAAGTTGGCCGAACGTCCATGCATATCAAGCTGACAACCATTGTTGCCCGTAAACTGGATCCCACTGAAATTAAGGTGACGGAAGGAACCTACATTTTTGTTGCTATTGATGACGACGGGAACCCTCGGGAAGTACCCGCCGAATAAGTCATGACTGGCCGGATGAGTTTGATGTTTGTCCGCGCCTCTTTGCCATAATTTCCTGAATTTTCTTTTCTTCCCATTCTTCATTTAGGAAGGGGAAGATATCGAGATGGCGCGTTGCATGCAGAGCAACGCCAATGCCCCATCCAAGGGTTGGCCAGATAGCCCAATAATAGTCTGAGGTCAGAAGATTGACGATATGCAGAAACGCAATGATTACAATGTAAGTCAGTAGATGGCGGTAAAAATGCTGGAGTTTGCGAACCTGCTTCTGCGCGCGTTGATAGTCTCGATCATCCATCGTCTGCATGAGATCCTCCTTACTCCTTCAGCCAAGGTAGTCAAAAGAACAGTAAATGTCATTTTTTACCGGCCCTGAATGTGATCGGGATTACTGTAAGAGGCTACATAGGCAGGCGTTTTCCCCCTACCATGGATGTTCTTCCCCGTTCCATTTGAAGAAGCGACCGTTGTCGGGCGGTTCAAGGGTGGACAATTTGGCGAAGAGCCCTTTCGCGCTTTCTTCGGTTGTAATGTCTGCCTGATCGCCGCCCATGTCCGTTTTGACCCAACCTGGATGGAAGAGAGCGATAATAAAATTTTCCATCGCCATTTCGCAAGACAGAGTCTGCATCACTTTATTGACGGCCGCTTTGGAGGAACGATAGGCGTAGGCGCCTGTACTTTCCCGTTGCAATGAGCCCATCTGACTGGAGATGGTTGCTATTTTGGGGGAAGCGGAGAGGCGTAGATTGTCAATCAGAGCCTGAACCATACGAAGCGGGGCTATTGTATTGACCCTGAAGGTTTCCTCCCAGGCATCGAAATCCATGTCAAAGGCACCTTGCTTTGGACTTCCCATAATTCCTGCATTATTGAGGAGGAGGTCAATCCTTCGGCCTGCCATCCGTGTAGCAAGTGCATTAACAGAGACGGTATTGGTGACATCGAGAGGGTGAATTTCAACACTTTCTTCGGCGGCCTGGCTTAAGTCCTGCAATTCAACGGCCTTGTCCGGATTTCGGCAGCAGGCGATTACTTGCCAGTCACCATTTTGGTAAAAGGCGCGAACAAGTTCCAATCCGATGCCTCTGTTCGCGCCGGTGATGAGGATTGTTTGTTGTGTCATTTTCCATTCCTTATTACGGCTTCATAAATCCCGGATCATAGCTGCGCATATAATCGATCCAAGGGTCGGGCAATTCAATGGGAAAGTAAGCCCCTGCCAAAATGGGAAGAATAAAAGCAGAGAGGCAAGCGGCTCCCATAATCATCGACAGGCCGACCCGGTCAGCCAGCTTCGGATATCCTGCATCCACAATAGCATAGCGAATGCCCACGGCGATGTGGGAAAGGACCGCAAGAACACCCAGGAAATAATAAGGGGCAAAATAATAGATAAAAGGGGCGCTCGCCATGACAGTGGCGGGCCAGTAGAAATTTGTATCAAGGCCAAAAAACAGTCGAGCTTCAGTTAATGCAATAAGGTGCTGGGTGGCAAAGAGCAGAAAATATCCACCTGACAGAATTTGTGTCCAGGCCCAGAAACCGGAAGGGCGGCCCTGGCGAAGGGACTTAACAAGGAGTATGGCACCGATGATTAGCTGCGAAATGATGGAGGTGAGGAGGATGGGTTCAACCAAGGCGTGACGGTAAATAACCCTGAAATAAGATTGAACGGTGTTGTAGACTTCGATCCCGAAAATGCCGCTTACATGTGTGGCCACATGCACGATAATAAATATGGTCAGAATAACGGCATTTATTCTGTGAGCGCGTTTGAGAACAGGAAAGAGGAGGTTGGTAACGGGTTGTTTATCAGTGTGACTATCATACGTCATGACAGGATATCCTTCATCCAGGAAGCTGTTTTTTCCAACTGTTCCTGAGGCATCTCAGTAACCCCGGTGCATTGAATTTCTGCCAGGGACACTTTTCTTAACTCTGATCGCCAGGCTTTTTCAGCGGATAACATGGCACGGGCAATGCTGCATGGGCGTGTATACTCTGAAGACTTAGCCGCAGAGGGGCCTTTTTGCCTGATCTCCGTACACTGAAAGCAGGGGGAGCGGCCGTCAATCGCCTCAACGATCTCTAGGAGTGTGATGTTATCTGGCGATTTGGCAAGGCGGTAACCACCCTTTGGGCCTTTCCTGGTTTCTACAATTCCAGCCGTAGAAAGCTGTTGCAGGTGTTTTGCAAGATAGGGGGCGGGCAAGTCGAAATAAGTTGCTAGCTGAAAGGCCGGCAAAGCTTTGTCTGGTGGCAGAGCGCCGAGAAAAGCACAGCTATGTATCGCCCATTCAACGCCTTCGTTGAGTTTCATGGTTTATATCCAGATTTAATACCGGATAAAATATATCCGTTTATAAATATGGATAATATATATCCGGTATTATTTGTCAACTTCACAAAACCCGCTTCAAAGGGGCGGGAAGGAGGTATTTTATCGTTTCACCTTTTCTTGCTTCGGGTCATAAAGCGCTGTGAGATGCAGGGTGGCCTTAACCCGCTCTGTTGCGACTTCAAGTTCGTATTCACCGGATTTCAGGAAATCCAGATCAACTCCATTCGGATTTCGAACATATCCATACCCGATTGGGCAATCCACAGTATACCCATATCCGCCAGACGTCAGCCAGCCAACACGCTCTCCGTTGCGATAGATCGTTTCCCGTCCCAATAAAACGCACTTCTTGTCATCCACAGTGAAGCAGGCAAGGCGTTTTTTAAGCCCTTCTTTTTTCTGAGCGATCAATGCAAGCCTGCCTTTGAAATCTGTATCGGTTGTCAGTTTTGTTGCCCAGCCCATTCCGGCTTCGAGAGGCGTATGATCCGGACCGATATCTGAAGCCCAGGCGCGATACCCTTTTTCCAGTCTCAAACTTTCAATGGCTCTGTATCCCGCATTGGCGATACCGAATGATTGTCCGGTTTTCAGGAGGGCGTCATAGACCATTGCCGCATATTCGACAGGAATATGCAATTCCCATCCAAGTTCTCCCACATAGGTCAGACGCACGGCCAGAACCGGTGCACCGGCGAGCGAAATATGACGCGCTGTACCGAACGGGAATACAGAGTTGTCGACCGCATCTGTCGTCAGAATTTGCAGAAGGTCGCGGGATTTTGGGCCCATTAGGGATAGGACCGAATTGGAAGATGTGATATCGATCAGGTGAGCATTCAGCCCTTTTGGAATTGTTCGTTTTATCCAGTCATAGTCATGGGTTGCGAAACCTGTTCCTGTAACAATGTAGAAACTGTCCTGCGTTTTTCGAATAACCGTTAAATCACATTCAATCCCCCCATGATCGTTGAGCATCTGGGTATAGGTAACACTGCCGGGTTGCTTCGCGATATTTCCTGCACAAATCCAGTTAAGGGCCGTTTCAGCATCTTTGCCGATCATGAGGAATTTCGCGAAGGATGTCTGATCGAAAAGGGAGACGGCTTCACGTGTGTTGATATGCTCCCGTCCAACGGCGTCAAACCAGTTTGGTTTACCAAAACTGTATTGGTCTTCTGCTTTTTCTCCGGCGTTTAAATCCGCAAACCAGTTTGGTCTCTCCCAACCCAACTTCTCGCCAAAACACGCCCCTTGTGCTTTTAAGCGGTCATATAGCGGGGATCTTCTTCCATCACGTCCTGTAGAATGCTCTTCATGGGGCCAGGCGATTGTATAATGTTTGCCATACGCCTCCAATGTGCGGGTTCTGACCCAATCTGTATCCTGATGCCGGTTGCCAAAGCGTCGAATATCGACGGGCCAGACATCAAAGGGCGGCTCGCCCTTATGCACCCATTCCGCGAGAACCATGCCGGCCCCGCCGCCGGAAGCAATTCCGAAGGCATTAAAGCCGGCCCCCACATAGAAATTGGCGAGCTCCGGTGCTTCTCCTAGAATGAAGTTTCCATCCGGCGTAAAACTTTCGGGACCATTGATCAGATCTTTGACACCAGCAGTTTGCAGGGCAGGAACGCGTTCGATTGACTGTTCCATAAGCTGTTCAAAATGATCATAGTTGGAGGGGAGTAACGTGTAGTGGAAATCTTTCGGGATGCCTGCCTTCGCCCAGGGAATAGGGTTTGGCTCATATCCGCCCATAACGAGGCCGCCTACTTCTTCTTTGTAATAGGTCAATCGATCCGGATCGCGGAGGGTCGGCAAATCGCGGCTCACACCGTCGATGTGTTCCGTCACCATATATTGGTGTTCAACCGAGATGAGCGGGATATTGACCCCGACAGTGGCTGCAAGGGCACGGCTCCACTGACCTGCGCAGCAGATGATTTTTTCGCAAGCGATCGTCCCGCGACTGGTTTCAACACCTTTTATAACCCCGTCCTCTAACAGAATGGACAATACTTCAGTGTCTTCGAGGAGGGTCGCCCCGGCGTTACGCGCGCCTTTGGCCAGCGCCTGGGTAATGTCGGAGGGATTGGCTTGACCGTCTGTCGGCAGAAACGCTGCGCCAACAAGATCAGAGATATCCATCAACGGCCAGAGATCCTGTGCTTCCTTCGGTGTTAGAAGTTGCATGTCGAGCCCAAATGAATGGGCTGTTGTTGCTTGCCTTTTCACTTCCGTCCAGCGGTCCTCGTTACAGGCAAGACGGAGGCCGCCGTTCATTTTCCAGCCAGTGCCAAGCCCTGTTTCCGCTTCCAAACGGTTATAAAGATCTACCGAATAGCCCAGTAATTGAGTGATATTGGCGCTTGATCGCAGCTGGCCCACGAGACCGGCGGCATGAAAGGTGGTTCCAGAGGTAAGTTTTTTCTGCTCCAGCAGGACCGTGTCCGTCCAGCCGAGTTTGGCGAGATGGTATGCCGTTGAACATCCAATGATACCGCCACCAATAATGACTGTTTTTGCTGTTTTTGGAAGTTCTGCCATGGTGGGACTCGCTTATAGGGTTTTGAAATTGGAGTAAGCTGATTGAAATTTCGTCAGGTTGTCATCTGTATAGGTTGGATAGTCGAAATCCAGGGTGGAGTGTATTTCGGAGACCATCGACCACAATGTCTCTCGCAACAAGGAAGCGCATTTCATTGCGGTATATCGATGCCAGAGTTGGTCCGACAAAGGTTTCTCGAAATAGGTCTCCAGCAACCAGCCTTCTTGTGCCATAGACAAGCCGTTGTTGGAGGCCAGGCCGCCCAAATCAAACAAGGGACTGTTAAAACCGGCATAATCCCAATCAACCAACCAGATTTTCTGACCATCATCCAGAAAATTGGCTGCGAGCAAGTCGTTATGTCCATAGATCAGGTCAATTTGTCCAATGGCGGCTTCGAGGACGGAGGATCGAGACATTAAATCAGGAACAAGAGAACCTAGCCGCCCATCACCTTTTTGAATTGTATCTGCGTAATCGTTCAGTACATGGAAGACCCAAAAAGCGAGAGCAGGCCCTTTCAGATATTGGGGGATATCCTGATGGCATGTTTTAAGGACGGGAAGGATGCGCTGTAAAATACTGTCTGTCTGAATGTCTTTCTCTGTCAGGGTTTTCCCTTCGATAAAGCGGAGGACCAAAAAACCGGGTTCAGCATGATAAACCTCGGGGGAGATGCCTGCTCGAAAGGCTGCTTTGCTGGCCGATAATTCATTGAACCGCATGATCTGATGCAATGGGATATCGTCACCAACTCGAACGACATAGCGGCCCGTATCATCCTGCACTGAATAATTGGTATTCGTGATTCCGCCGCTCAAAGGAGAAAGGCTGATACCCCCTCTCCAGCAATTCAATTGTTTGATACGTCCTTCCAGATCGTTCAAATCCTGCTCCCAACAGACTATTTCTCATGAATTAGAGGCGGATCGGGAAGCTAACGTCAATACAAAAATCACATCGAATTTCATAAATGCCACATTATTACGACGTGAAAGCCGCAGAATTACGCATTTGGTGCATATCATTAAAAAAAAGGACCGCCGAGTGGCAGTCCTTTTTCATTAGTATCTAGCGACCTTAGACGCTGAAATACATATCGAACTCAGCCGGATGAGGGGCATGTTCGAATTTGTAGACATCTTCCCATTTCATGGCAATATAGCCATCGATCATGTCATTAGTGAAAACGCCACCTTTCGTAAGGAAGTCGCGATCGGCATCTAGGCATTCAAGAGCTTCGCGCAAGGAACCGGCCACAGTTGGAATATCTTCCAATTCTTCAGCAGGCAGGTCATACAGGTCTTTATCCATGGCATCGCCGGGATGAATTTTGTTCTGGATACCATCCAGGCCTGCCATCATCATGGCTGCGAAAGCCAGATATGGGTTGGCTGTACAATCAGGGAAGCGAATTTCAACACGCTTGCCGTTCGGGCTTGGCGCGAAAGGAATACGGCAAGAAGCAGAACGGTTACGAGCAGAATAGGCCAGCAGAACCGGAGCCTCGAAGCCTGGGATCAATCGCTTGTATGAGTTTGTAGAGGCATTTGTGAAGGCGTTGATGGCTTTGGCATGCTTAATAATACCGCCAATATAGAAAAGGGCAGTGTCAGAAAGTGCAGCATAACCGGAACCTGCGAAAGCAGGGTTGCCGTCTTTCCAGATAGACTGGTGAACATGCATGCCAGAGCCGTTATCGCCAGAAACTGGCTTTGGCATAAAGGTTGCCGTTTTGCCATACGCGTGGGCAACGTTATGAGTGACATATTTCTGCTTCTGCATGTCATCAGCTGCACCAACCAGAGTGCTGAATTTGAAACCAAGTTCATGCTGGGACGGCGCCACTTCATGGTGATGCTTTTCTACAGACATTCCCATTTCTTTGGCAACTGAGACCATTTCAGAGCGGATATCGGCACCGCTATCGACAGGCTGTACAGGGAAATAGCCGCCTTTTACGCGAGGGCGATGACCTGTATTTCCGCCTTCAATGTCTGAACCGGACTGGTTCGGAGATTCCACATCAGAAAGCTTGTAGAATGTGTGGTGGCTGTCATTGGAGAACTGAACATCATCGAACATGAAGAATTCTGCTTCCGGACCGAAATAAGCTGTATCGCCGATGCCGGTGCTGGCCAGGTATGCTTCAGCTTTCTTGGCAACAGAACGCGGATCACGTTCGTAGCTTTCTCCGCTTGTCGGATCAAGGATGTCGCAGAAGATGATCAGTGTTGGGCGGGCCGCGAATGGGTCCATAACAGTTGCCGTGACGTCGGGCATCAATGTCATGTCTGATTCATTAATCGCTTTCCAGCCAGTAATGGAAGAGCCGTCAAACATGACACCATCTTCAAACATGTCTTCATCAACCGCATCAGCATGCATGGCAAGATGCTGCCATTTGCCCTTTGGATCGGTAAAACGCAGGTCGACATATTCGACTTCATTTTCTTTGATGGTTTCTAGAACCTCAGAAATCGTGCTCATAATCTTTGTCTTTCTTTCTGACTTCAATGTTTGACTGTTCAGTTTCTATCCGGTTTTAAAAAGCCGGAAAAGAATGCTTGATTTTAAACGGCGTCCGGACCTTTTTCACCCGTACGAATACGAATAACTTCCTCGATGTTGGAGACGAAAATCTTGCCGTCACCAATCCGGCCGGTCCGGGCTGCTGATTGAATGGCTTCCAGCGCTCTTTCCACCAGTTCATTTTCCAGGACAATCTCGATTTTCACCTTTGGCAGAAAATCGACAACATATTCTGCGCCGCGATAGAGTTCTGTATGACCTTTTTGCCGCCCAAAACCTTTTGCCTCTGTTACGGTGATCCCTTGAAGACCAACTTCATGCAGGGCTTCCTTCACTTCATCCAGTTTGAAGGGTTTTATGATTGCTTCAATTTTCTTCATCGCTCACTTCTTCAGTTCTGTTTCTGTCGGGCGACAATGCCTACCCTCTTATTAGCATGAGCCGTGCCAGTTTAGGGAAAAAGACTAAAAAAAATTGAACGCAGAAAACTGCGGAAATTTGATGTGAAAATGATGAGTGACTAAATACTAATCAAAATAATTGTCTAAAAAATAGGCAATTGCACTTTTTTTGATCTTTTTCTGCTAATGAGGGAGACGTAATTTGTAGAGGCCTTTAAAATCATTCGGATCTGCAACCTTGCCCTTGCGCATGATCTCAATTCGACCCGTACGCGCCAGATTAATGGACTGTTGACGAACGGCTGTCATGTATTTCCGCCAGATATCTTTCGGATCAGTTGCTTTTGCCCGGTCTTTGGCAATTTGTTGGGCAACTGCGTTTGGTGAGATTTCCCCGCCATCCGCAACGGCATTGAGAATATAGGTGACAATCGGGTCTTCCTCGACCTCTGTGTCGTTTGGTTCAGAACCGGTTTTACTCTTGTCCGTTGTCATGGATTAATCCTTTGTTCAAATTCGGTGACAGAAAACCGAAGAAGGCGTCTTTAGAGCCTTCCTGCCGAAAATGCAAGAGAAGGCTGGTATGTGCAAGGCATCACTATAGTTTGCATTTGTCAGAAGTAAAAATTTGCAGGTGAAATATCAATCAATCTGATGTTGCATGCCTGCTTTAAAGGATGCTTTATCTCCCGCAGGGGTTTAAATAAAAGAAAACAAAATTCAATTACAACTCGACTTGCCAGCGAGAGTTATTATTATTTTATCCTAATTAAAAAGTATAACATATGGGATATCATGGTTAGCCTCTTGTCAGAGTATCATCGTGTAGAGAGTGTTGAGATAAGCCAGCCAACCCGGAAAACTCGCATAAGAGTAGCGCTTATGTATAGAAAACGTCTAACACACCTGCTAAGGGTGGCCATATATTGTTGGATATCAAGTATTCTGCTGGTTGTCACCGCAGAAGCACAGTCAGTATTGCCTGAACTGTCAGAGGCTGAAAAGAAATGGATACAGCAAAATCCGGTTATTCGCATCGGTGTGGATTCAGGGTATGCGCCCTATAGCTTTCGAAATTCCAACGCGGCTTACGAAGGGATTGCTCCTGATTTTATGCGAGAGATCGAAAAGGTAACGGGCCTTGTTTTTGAGATTGCTCCGGGATTAACCTGGCCGGAAATCCTGGATAAGACGCGCTCGAAATCTGTTGATGTTATCGCAACTGCTTTTCAGACCCCGCAAAGAGACGAATTTCTTAATTTCTCTCAAATCTATATCACGACACCGTTGATTATCATGACCCGCTCTGGAATTCGAAATATTCGAAAACCATCGGATCTCATTGGTAAGCGGGTTTCTCTGACGAAAGGATATCTCTCGACGGATCGAGTTCTTGGGGACTATCCCTCTATCGATCCTGTTTTCTTTGATACGCCACTTGAGGGGTTGCAAGCCCTCGCGGTAGGTGAGTCAGACGCATATGTTGGTGTACTGGGGGTCAGCACATATGTTGCGCAGGAGAATGGCCTCTCCAATTTGAGGGTTGCCGGCCGATATGACCTGGCAGTGACTGGACAACGTTTTGCGGTCCGAAAAGATTGGCCGGAACTTGTCAGTATCATTGATAAAGTTCTGAACGGGATGACACTCAGGGAGAAAAACTGGATTATTTCCCAATGGGTTCCGGTTCTGGATGGAACACTGGAAGAAGCGGGGGAGGCGCCTTCATTTTCTTTGACCAAAGATGAGCAGGCATGGCTGGAGCAAAATAGCAATATCCGCATCGGTGTTATGAAGTTTTGGCCTCCTATGGATTACATAGATAGTGATGGAAACCCGAAAGGGATCGGTGCCGATTTTATCTCACTTTTTAATCGGCGGCTGAATGGATCACTAGAGATCGTTCAAGATAGCTGGCCTGTTCTTCTGAAAAAGCTGCGGGACGGAGAACTTGATGCATTGATGGACATCACCCCCTCTATCGGACGCCGTTCAGAATTTAATTTCACATCTCCTTACCTTGTTATTCCTCACGTCATATTCGCCGCGAAGGACGGCCAGGAGTATCAAACCCTGGAGGATCTTGCTGGAAAAACGGTTGCGTTGGAAAAAGGGTTTTTCCTTGATCAGGAAATTCGGGAAAAACACCCATCTATCGAGATTAAGGAATTTATGACAACCAGCGACGCTTTAGACGCAACCATTAAAGGCGCCGCGGACGCCTATGTTGGTAACCGGGCTGTCGCCCTTTATATTATTCGCAATGAATTAATTGAGAATTTGAAACAGCACGGGAAGCTGGAAGGAACTGCGTCGGTAAATGCGATTGCCATCAGAAAAGAACTGCCTATCTTGCATGATATTCTGCAAAAAACGCTGGATAGCGTGACCTCAGCAGAGCGTAGGGCGATTACGCAGGACTGGGTTGAGGATCCAGGCAGAAAACTTCGATTGAGCGGCCGGGAAAGGGAGTGGCTGAAAGCTCATCCTGTTATTCGGGTTGCTGCTGATACGCATTTTCCACCTGTAGAGTCTATTGGGCAGGATGGTATTTTCTCAGGCATCGCGATGGACTATCTTGCAGAACTGACCTCTATTCTGGGAGTTACTTTCGATACAAGCTCTCATCAGAATTGGGCAAGCAGCGTGGAGAAGGTTAAAGAAAAAGAGCTTGACATGTTTTCTGCTGTTGCAAAAACCGCAAAACGCAAGGATATAGCTTTTTTCACCGATCCGTATATCAAGTTACCACAGGTCATTTTTGCTCTGGATAATGTACCTTACATAAATGGCCTTGCAGGTTTGAAAAACAGAAAAGTTGCTGTTGTAAAAGGATATGCGGTTGCCGATCATTTGAAAGCAGGCAACTGGGGAATAGACATTCTGGAGGTGGCCCATGTTACAGAAGGGCTGGAGAAACTGCAGCAAAGAAAGGTGGATGCCTATATCGGCAGTATTCTTGTGACCAGTGCAGCGCTTCGGGAAAACGGCCTTACGAATATTAGGGTGGCTGGTCAGACGCCTTTTGAAAATGAGCTGGCATTGGGAATTCGAAAAGACTGGCCGGAATTTGCAGCGATCCTCCAAAAGGCCTTGAGAACTATTCCGGACGAAACCCGTCAGCAGATTATGCAAAAATGGATCGGCCTGAAAATTTCAGAAAAAACAGATTACACCCTATTTTGGCAACTCGCTGGCGGTGGCATTGTTGTTTTTTGCATTTTTTTAGGCTGGAACGCTTACCTTCAACACAGAATGAGACTTCAGAAAAAGAGTTATCAGGTTTTGGAACAGCAATTGCGGCATTCTCAGAAGATGGATGCCGTTGGGCAGTTGACGGGCGGTATTGCTCATGATTTTAATAATATTCTGGCTATTATACTTGGCAATCTCGAGCTTTTGCATGAAAGCCTGAACAAAGAGCGAGACAATGAGGCGAAAGGTCGTATTGATGCCGCTTTGATGGGGACGAGGCGGGGGGCAGATCTGACACGCAAGCTTCTCAATTTTTCCAGAAATGATACAGAGGGCGCCAAGTGTATCAATGTGAATGAATTCGTTCAAAATCTGGAAGGTCTGCTGAAAAAGTCGTTGACCGTAACGATCGATATTGAATTTGAACTGTCAGATGAACTCTGGACAGTTGATGTGGATCCTGGTGATTTACAGGATGCACTCATCAATCTGTCCATAAACGCTCGGGATGCTATGCCGGAAGGAGGTAGTCTGGTTTTTTCAACGCAGAATAAGATTCTGGATACGGATTATGCCAGACTTAATCCGCAGGCCAAGGCAGGTGAGTATGTCATGTTGTCTGTTAGTGATACGGGGCAGGGCATGTCTTCGGACATTAAAGAGCATGTGTTCGAGCCTTTCTTCACAACAAAAGCCCAAGGCAAGGGAACCGGGCTGGGCTTGAGTATGGTATATGGCTTTGTAAAACGATCCCAAGGGCATATCGAGATTTATTCTGAGATAGATGAAGGCACTACATTCAAAATCTATCTACCGCGGGCTGAACAGGAAAAACGCCAACGCTTCAAATCTCAGGCGCGGGAACATAACCTTCCGGGTGGCTCTGAATCAATTCTGGTTGTTGATGATGAGGAAATCCTGGTGCATATCGCTGTTTCGCATTTGAATAGCCTTGGATATAAGACAATGACGGCTCATAACGTGGATGAGGCGCTTCGTCTCCTCAAGTCAGAGCACAAATTTGATCTTTTATTCAGTGATGTTGTTATGCCTGGAGGGGCTGGCGGATTTGAACTTGCCCAGGAGGCTCGGGCCTTACATCCGGAATTGAAAGTTCTGCTAACCAGCGGTTTTGCAAAAACCCGCAACAAAGCCCAAGGCCGCAAATCCCCTGAAGTTGCGGAGTTTTCTGGAAGTATGCTTGCAAAGCCATATTCCAAAGAAGAGCTGGCTATTGTCGTCAGGCGCGTCATTGACAATCCCGAGGAGGCGTTGTCGAAGATGCAGGCACAAGAATAGGGTCCCTTCAGTAATGCGGGGGTTTCTCCGCCTGATTGGAGGCAGGCAGACTTTCCTCCAGCGTGACAATCCTTTCCTGTGCCGTTGTCAGACGGGCGATGAGTTTTTCAATTTCCTGCCACTGCGCGCCGACCATATCACTCAAATCATTGATTACCTGATCCTGTTCGGTGATTTTAAGTTCAAGATCTGTCAGTCGTTTTTCGGTCAGGTCTGTCATTCTCCTTACCCCTTATTCAAGTGGAAGAGGGCCATATCCATACGGTCCATCGCCTGATTAATCTGATCCAGTGAATTTGCATAGGAAAACCGGATATAACCTTCACCACCTTTGCCAAAACTTGTACCGGCAATCGTTGCAATTCCTTCTTTATCGAGGAGAAGATCCTGCATTTGACGAGACGTTAATCCGGTTTCTTTGATGTTCGCAAAGGCATAAAAGGCTCCTTTGGGCAAGATGCAGGATATTCCTGTCATTTCATTGAGGCGCTGATAAATCATGTGCCGTCGTTCGTCAAAGGCGGCCATCATGGCATCTACAGGTGCCTGATCCATTGTCAGAGCGGCTATTCCTGCATATTGAGCAGTCGCGTTCACACAGGAATGGTAATTGACGCACAGTCTGGTGATTTCCGGCACCAGCATTTCGGGCCACAATCCCCAACCGAGCCGCCACCCTGTCATGGCATAGGTTTTTGACCAGCCATCCAGAACAATCAAACGATCCCGGATTTCTGGATAGTTTAACAAGCTGATATGAGAGAGGCCGTCATAAGTCATGCGACTGTATATTTCATCAGAAAGAATATAGACGTCGGGCCAGTTTTCGAGACCGGCAACCAATTTATCAATCTCTTCTTTTGCAACAACGCCCCCCGTTGGATTAGCCGGGCTGTTCAGAATGATCAATCTTGTTCTGGTATTGATCAGGGAGAGGACATGATCAGCGTCGAAGGAGAAACCGTTTTCTTCCATCAGAGGAATGGGGATCGGTGCGGCACCGGAATATCGGATCATGCTTTCATAGATTGGAAAACCCGGATCCGGAAAGAGAATCTCAACCCCTTTTTCACCAAACATTTCGATGGCAAAAGACATCGTAGGTTTGCCGCCCGGCATAATCAGAATGGTGTCCGGTGAAACACTGACTTTGCGGCGTCTTTGAATGTCCGCGGCAACAGCCTCTCTTAGTTCAGGAATGCCATTGGCGGCCGTATATCCATGATGCCCATCTTTGAGGGCCTTGATCGCCGCCTCTACGATAGGGGCAGGTGTTTCGAAATCAGGTTGGCCGATGCCAAGATTAATGACCTGCATCCCCTGATCAGAGAGCTGGGCGGCGCGGGCCAGAACATCAAAAGCTGTTTCTGTTCCGAGATTTGACATTTTAGCGGAGAGACTCATATCGCTATCCTTAATGCTTGCGTCTGTTGACAGGGGAAGATATGCCTGTTGATATCACGGACCGCAAGGAAAGATTGAGGGTAGGAATGGTGAAACAGTCAAACAGTGTTCTGTCAGGCTTCGGAACAACCATCTTTGAGGTGATGTCAGCACTGGCGATTGAAAAGGGAGCCATTAATCTGGGGCAGGGGTTTCCCGATGAAGACGGGCCCGAAGATATCCGGGCTGTCGCTGCAAAAGCCTTTATGGAAGGTCCCAATCAATATCCACCCATGATGGGAATGCCGGGTCTGCGCCAGGCAGTCGCCGATCATAATCATCGATTTTATGGTATAGCGGTCAATCCGGATACAGACATATTGGTGACGTCCGGCGCGACTGAGGCGATTGCTGATTGCCTGCTGGCCCTCATTGAGCCGGGAGATGAGGTTGTCCTGTTTGAGCCTTTATATGACTGCTATTTGCCCTTGGTTTTGAGGGCAGGGGGCATTCCGAAATTTGTTCGTCTGGATCCGCCTCACTGGACGCTTAATGAAGATCGTCTGGCGGCAGCTTTTTCTGATAAGACCAAGCTTGTTCTGCTGAACACACCTATGAATCCCACGGGCAAGGTTTTTAGCCTTGAAGAGCTTCAACTCATTGTCGATAAAGTTATCGAGAATGACGCTTATGCTGTCTGCGATGAAGTGTATGAGCATATTGTTTTCGGACTGGCGAAACATGTTCCGATCGCTACATTCCCTGGTATGGGAGAGCGGACCGTCAGGATTGGTTCCGCTGGTAAAACCTTTTCCCTGACGGGGTGGAAAGTTGGATATGTAACCGGATGCACCGAGCTGGTCGCCCGCATCGCCAAAGCACACCAATATGTCACCTTCACAACACCACCTGCTTTGCAGCTTGCTGTCGCCTATGGCTTGAATAAAGAAGACGGCTTTTATGAGCAATTGCAGATCGATATGCAGTCAAAGCGCAATTATATGAAATACGGTTTGGAGACTGCAGGTTTTCAAACGGCAGATTGTGACGGCACCTATTTCATCAATGCGGATATCCGTTCCATCGGTTTCGGTGGAACGGATGAGGAATTTTGCCGCCTGATTATTGAAGAAGCTGGGGTTGCCGCGTTGCCTGTGAGCGCTTTTTACCGAACAGAAGGAGCGGAAAATCACTTTGTACGCTTCTGTTTTTGTAAACGTGAAGATATACTGTCAGACGCGGTTACTCGATTGTCTGATTTTTTTTCCAGCAAATGAAGAAACTTGCTTGACCGGATATCGTATGACCGCTAAATAATGCGCCACCTTGATGGCGAATGTAGCTCAGTTGGTTAGAGCGCCTGACTGTGACTCAGGAGGTCGGGGGTTCAAGACCCCTCATTCGCCCCAAAATTCAAAGCCCTGCATGAAAGTGCAGGGCTTTTTTGTTCGATCTGCTTAAGTAAGTTTTGGGCTAAAGAATTCTATTTCTTTTTGCGTCGTCCCCACCAGACTTCTGTACGCCGCCTGAGACGGCGGGCGAAAGGGAGGTCGACGGAGAGAACGATAATGCCGAGCGGGAGCATCCAGAAGCCAACAACAGGAAGAAACCCTAGAATTCCGCCGAGAACCAACCCCCATCCGAGCAGCAATCGGCGAAATCTACTTTGCGGCACTTTTATCTTCGTCTTGAATTTCTTCATGTCGCCTGTCGGTTATGTTTCTCTGATCGGATGCATATAAGAGCATATGATTGAGATCCCAAGATCAATTTTTGTAAAGGTGCTGTTCTGTCATTGCATGACGCAGGTTGGAAATCTATTCTATTCATATCCAATCTGCATTGCCCTCTGGGCATTCAATAAAAAAAGGGGACATCATGTCTGAAGAACTGGCCTATGCATCCGCAGCCCAGCTGCTTGAGGGATATAAATCGGGTACGCTTTCACCTGTAGAGGCTACAAAAGCGGCGCTGTCGCAAATCGCAAAATATGATGGTGCCCTGAATGCTTTTGTTTTTGTGGATGAAGAGGGAGCGTTGGCCGCCGCAAAGGCGTCAGAGGAACGCTGGAGGTCAGGAAGGCCCGCAGGCCTGGTTGATGGTATTCCAACAACCATTAAAGATATCATGTTGATGAAGGATCATCCCACTCTTAAAGGATCGAAACTTGTTGATCCCGCAGGCCCCTGGAAGGATGACGCGCCAGCTGTCGCCAGATTGCGGGAAAACGGTGCCGTCCTGCTCGGCAAGACAACAACACCGGAGTTTGGCTGGAAAGGCGTGACAGACAGTCCGCTTAGCGGTGCAACACGTAATCCCTGGAATCCGGAGACGACACCGGGAGGCTCGAGCGGTGGTGCTTCTGCCGCTTGCGCTGCCGGCATGGGTGTTCTGCATACCGGTAGCGATGGCGGTGGCTCCATTCGGATACCGGCGGCTTTTGCCGGTATATTTGGCCTGAAACCCAGTTTTGGCAGAGTGCCTGTCTGGCCAGCTTCAGCTTTTGGGACTGTCTCTCATGTAGGACCCATGACACGTTCCGTGTCAGACGGCACTTTGATGTTTCAGGCTATGTTGGGTTTTGACAGCCGCGATTGGTATGCTCTTCCCGAAACAGACCAAGATTATCGGCAGTGTCTTGAAGGTAGTCTGAAGGGGCGAAAAATAGCCTATAGCCGGAATTTCGGATACGCATCCGTTGAGCCCGACGTGGCCCGGCTGGTGGATGAAGCCGTCGATCTTATCAGAGGGCTGGGGGCAGAAGTTGAGGAAATCGATCCAGGCTTTGAAAATCCTGGAGAGATTTTTAGAACGCTTTGGTATTCAGGGGCGGCCTATGCCATGAAAGATGTGAGCGATGCTCAGCTTGATCTGCTTGACCCTGGTTTGCGGAATGTTGTCGAAGAGGGGCAAAAAATCAGTCTTACAGACTTTATGGATGCGTCCGTTGCTCGTACTGATCTTGGCGCGAAAATGAGAGCTTTCCATGAGACTTATGAATTGCTGATAACGCCGTCTCTTGCGGTGACTGCTTTTCCCGTCAATCAATTGACGCCGAAATCCAATTCGACGGAAGGGAACTGGGTGGATTGGACGCCGTTTTCCTATCCGTTTAATTTGACACAGCAGCCAGCCTGCTCGGTTCCTTGTGGGCTCGCAGGCAATGGCTTGCCGGTCGGGCTGCAGATCGTCGGGCCTATGCACCGGGAAGATTTGGTGTTATCGGCAGCAGCGGCTTTTGAAAAGGTTTCCCCTGGCCAGAATTTAAGGCCCGATCTTTCCAAATTAGTATGAGGGCCCCATGAAATCCGGGTTTGAAATTCTTACCGTTGAACAGATGTACCAAGTGGATGAGTATGCGATTTCAAAGGGAGTATCCGGGCTAGACCTTATGGAAGCAGCTGGGCAGGGGGTGGCCGCTCATATCGAGCAGGGATGGGATGTTTGTCCTGTGACTGTTTTATGCGGGCCCGGCAATAATGGCGGGGATGGATATGTTGTCGCGCGGGCGCTGAAGGAGGCCGGATGGCCAGTTCGCGTCTTTGCCTATGGCGACCCGGAAAAGCTCACGGGTGACGCGCGGGAAATGTTGGCGCTTTATACGGGAGACGTTCTGAATTTTAAGGATTTTTCCTTAAGCGAAGACGGCCTGATTATTGATGCACTCTTCGGTGCCGGTTTTAAAGGGGCGCTGCCACAGGATATTCAATCTGCTTTTCATGGCTGTGAACAGCTTTCTGTGCCTGTTGTTTCCATTGACATGCCCAGCGGTACAAATGGCAATACGGGAGAGGTCTCTCCCGGAACACCGATAGCTGTTCTCACGGTCAGTTTTTTTAGGCCGAAAATCGGGCATTTTTTCCATCCGGGTAGAGCGCATACTGGCATTTTGGAAATCATCGATATTGGCATTCCTGGCGAGGCGCTTATGGAGATTTCACCAACGCTCGGTGAGAATGACACTGGCCTGTGGGAAAGTGATTTGCCGGGATTTTCTCTGACCGGTCATAAATATGATCGTGGTCATGCAGCCGTTCAAGGCGGCGGCGTGTCCAGTACCGGGGCCGCGCGAATTGCTGCACGTTGTGCATTGCGCGCTGGAGCAGGGGCTGTAACGATCCTAACGAGGCCGTCTGCCCTGATGATCTATAGTACGGCAATGGAAGCCGTTATGGTTAGATCCGTCGCCGATAAAAGCCAACTGTCAGACTGGCTAGGCGAAAAACGTATCGGCTCAGTTCTTGTCGGGCCGGGTAATGGCGTGACTGAGGAAACCAGGGATTTTGTTGATGCTACAATCAGTAGTCAGGCGACTGTTGTTCTCGATGCGGATGCTTTGACTGTTTATCAGGAGGATCCGGAACAATTATTCTCTAAAATCGCGGAGAAGAAGGAGGGAGCTGTTATTCTGACCCCTCACGAAGCGGAATTCGCCCGCCTGTTTAACTGCAAGGGGAGCAACCTGGAAAGATGCCGATCTGCTGCACGGCAATCGGGTGCGATTGTTTTGCTGAAAGGAGCAACAACGGTCATTGCCGAGCCAAACGGGAAGGCTGTTATCAGTTGTCATGCGCCGCCCTGGCTGGCGACAGCAGGTTCAGGCGATGCGCTTGCGGGGCTGATTACAGGATTGATAGCAGGGAGCAGAGTGTCACCCTTTTTTATGACGGCCGCGGCGGTCTGGATGCATGGAGAGGCTGCCTGGCAATTTGGGCCGGGATTGATTGCAGAAGATATTGAACGGCAGATTCCAGCCGTTTTGCAAGCATTTTATGTGTGATTTCTCTCATTATGACAGTGCCAAACCAGTTTATTCTACTGTAAAGGGTTTATTTACAAATTCCCTATATATTAGAGTGGAATAGATAAGTTTTTTGAGTGTTTGGATTTGTTATGTTGTTTAAAAAGAACAATTTGAGAGAGAAAATTGGATGTGGAGATATCTTCTATCGCCACATGCAAATCAGCGCCCAGGAAGAAGCCAGGGTTCTCCGTGTCAGTGATGACGAGCAGGGTATTCCCCATGTTCATTTTGAAAGAACCCTGATGGGAAGCGGGTATAAAGATCCGCAAGGGGTTCGTGTTCTGGCTCTCGATATTTTTGCCAGAGACTATCAGGTTACCAATTAACGCTGAAAATCAGGCTTGCAAGGCACATGCAGTAGTTTGTCTCCGCTGCAATTGAGCGCCTCTCCTAAGATGCTAGTGAGCGTTTGAGTTTTTTATGGTCCTCATCGTCGCTGCCCAGTTTCCAATATGAACTAACATAAGGCAGCGTCCGGTCGATCTTTCGATCTTCTCTCAAATGACGGCGCATTTCTGTTGCCAGTGACCATTCTCCCGCGATGAATATTCCAGGGCTTCCCGCTCCAAATTCCAAGTTCATCACGTTTTCCAGGATCGTCTGGTCCCGTATATCTGCTTTGAGATGCCAGTTTATCTGAATACCAGAGGGGACCTTTACATCCTGCTTGTCAGCCTCGGTAAAAATTTCGAAATAGGCGCTTCCGCTCGCCGTCTCGGGTAATGTTTCCAAATAGACGAAGGCCGCCGGCATCGCAGACATATCTGCCATCACCAAATACCAGTCGGCTGATGTGTTGAGTTGTTTAAGACTTCCCGGGCCTGCCACATTAATCGTATCTCCCGTCTTGGCAGAAAGGCACCAACGCGAAGCTATTCCATTGTCGCCATGAGTGACGAAATCAACGTCGATTTCATTGAGATCGCGTCGGAGGTGGCGAATTGTATAAGTCCTCATTAGAGGCTTGTCGCTACTTTCAGTTGGAAAAATCAGTTTGATATATCCGCCGATACAGGTATCCGGATACTGCGAAAGCCCCGGAGAGGTAAAGGTGATCCTGCGCATGTTTGGGGTTAGCTGTGTGGTTTGTGTAACGGTCATCAGGCAGGAAGAGGGCTGTTTCGGCATTCTTTAATCCTTGGTTTGGGGCGGATATCATTATTAATATTAATTATTAATAGCAATAATAGAAACACATAAGTATGGATCTAAAAATTAAAAGAGGGGGGATGAAATGACACCTGAATTTTGTCGTTATAAGGACGGAACGGTGCTTGAGATATGGGCCTCAGAAAGCAGATATTCCTGATAATAACGTGCGTAATGATCAATTTTCTGGGGATAAAACAGTGTTTATCGTCTTTTATTGAGAATAAGCCAGAATTCCCCTAGTCAATCAAAGAAATGATGTGCTATAGAACGCCGCTCCATGTGGAAAGGGTCGGCTGCGGCTGCTTTATGCGTGGGCGTTACAATGCGGGTATGGCGGAATTGGTAGACGCGCCAGATTTAGGTTCTGGTGCCGAGAGGCGTGGGGGTTCGACTCCCTCTACCCGCACCATAATTTTTGCGACGGGCTTAATTGCCAGTCGCCTGGGCAAACACTGATCTTTTAACAGAATTGACAGGTAATCGTTCATGCAGGTTACACAAACAAGCTCCGAGGGGCTGAAACGGGATTTTACAGTCGTTGTTGAAGCGGCTGAAATCGAAAGCAAAGTTACAGAAAAACTGACAACTGTCGGACAACAGGTCAAGTTGCCGGGTTTCCGTCCCGGTAAAGTGCCGATGACAATCCTGCGTCAGCGTTTTGGCCGTTCTGTTATGGGTGAAATTCTGGAAGAAACGGTTAATGAAACCAGTCAGAAAGCCCTGAATGACAACGATCTGCGGCCTGCGCAGCAGCCAAAAATCGAAATCACCAAATTCGATGAAGGTGAAGATCTCGAATTCACCATTGAAGTCGAAGTTATGCCTGAATTCGAGCCAATGGATTTCTCCAAGCTGAAGCTGGAAAAACTGGTTGCTGACGTTGCCGATGATAAAGTCGCTGAAGCGCTTGAGCAAATCGCCGGACAGCAGAAGAATTTCAAAAAAGTTGCACGCAACCGTAAAGCAAAGGAAGGCGATGCCGTTCTTATCGATTTTGCCGGTAAAGTAGACGATGTTGCATTCGATGGCGGTACTGCAGAAGGACATCAGCTTGAACTGGGCTCTGGTCAGTTCATTCCAGGCTTTGAAGAGCAGCTGATCGGTCAGAAAGGCGGAGATGAAGTTGCTGTCAAAGTGACTTTCCCTGAAAATTACGGCTCAGCTGACCTTGCCGGCAAAGACGCTGTTTTTGACGTAACGGTTCATGAAGTTCAAGAGGCTGCGCCTGTTGAAATTGATGACGAGTTTGCCAAGAAAATGGGTCTGGATGATCTTGCGGCTCTTAAAGACGCCGTCCGAGGCCGGATGGAAGAAGAATACGCGCAGCAGTCTCGCCAGACATTGAAGCGCAATATGCTGGATGCTCTTGCTGACAGTCATTCTTTCGATGTTCCTCCGGGAATGAAGGACTCAGAATTTAACAGCATTTGGGAGCAGTTTACCCAGGAACTGGAACGTTCCAACGAGAAGCTGGAAGATCAGGATCAGTCTGAAGAAGAGCTGAAAGCTGAATATACAGATATCGCGGAACGTCGTGTTCGCCTTGGTCTGTTGCTGGCAGAGGTTGGCCGCATCAATAATATCGATGTGAGCAACGAAGAGGTTCAGCAATCCATGATCGCTCAGGCACGGAACTTTCCGGGCCAGGAACAGCAGATCTTTGAAATGTTCCAGAAAAATCCGGAAATGCAGAACTCTCTTAGAGCGCCGATTTTTGAAGACAAGGTCGTTGACTTCATTGCTGAACTTGCAACCGTGACGGAAAAGAAGGTGTCAGTTGAAGAACTGACAGCAGATCCGGACGAAGCCGCGGAAACCAAGCCAAAAAAGAAAGCGGCGCCCAAGAAGAAGGCTGCGCCTAAGAAAAAAGCGGCTGAAGACAAGCCTGCAGCCAAAAAAGCACCTGCGAAAAAAGCGGCAGCAAAAAAGACCGAAAAATAAATTTCGGAATTTAGGTGGTAATTTCGGATGCGATATGCAAATTGAAATAACCACCTAATTTTTTTGAGGAAGATGCGCGATGGTCGATGTGATCGATACTTATATGAACACCCTGGTTCCGATGGTTGTAGAGCAATCTGCACGGGGCGAGCGGGCATATGATATATTCTCACGTTTGTTGAAGGAGAGAATTATCTTTGTCACCGGGCAGGTTCATGACGGTATGGCCAGCCTGATCACTGCGCAACTTCTGTTTTTGGAAGCGGAAAATCCGAACAAGCCGATTTCCATGTATATCAACTCGCCGGGTGGTGTCGTGACATCCGGATTGGCGATGTATGATACAATGCAATATATCAAACCTGATATTGCAACAGTCTGCATTGGACAGGCAGCGTCAATGGGATCCTTCCTGCTGACAGCGGGCACTAAGGGACAGCGCTACGCCCTCCCGAATGCCCGTGTCATGATCCATCAACCATCCGGCGGTGCCCAAGGGCAGGCGACAGATATTGAAATTCAGGCGCGGGAGATCCTCAAGATCAGAGCGCGACTGAATAACTTGTATGTAGAGCATACTGGCCAGGATCTGGAAACGATTGAAACGTCAATGGAACGCGACAATTTCATGTCGGCGGAAGAGGCCAAAGAGTTTGGTCTGATTGATGAAGTCGTCTCTCAGCGCCCGGATTCTCTTGAGTCTGATTCAGGTAGCGACAAATAGGATCACAGTTATTTTTGTAACTGTGAACTTGTTCTGAATTGCTACAGTTATTATCTAGCTGTTAACGAAATATTGAGGCAGTCGGACATACGATTGCCTTCTTGGACACATTGAACCGCAATACAGGGTTTGCCGTCATAAGAGTTTAACATTCTTGTTGTCGGCGGCCCGGTCGACGGCTAATATGGAAAGTCCAACGGATAATTGGAGTGCTTATGAGCAAAACGAGTGGCGGAGATTCGAAAAATACCTTGTATTGTTCCTTCTGTGGCAAGAGTCAGCATGAAGTGCGCAAACTTATCGCAGGGCCAACCGTGTTCATTTGTGATGAATGCGCAGAACTCTGCATGGATATTATTCGTGAAGAACATAAAAGCACCCTGGTAAAATCCAGCGACGGTGTGCCAACACCTCTCGAAATCAGCGATGTTCTCAATGACTATGTCATTGGTCAGAAACACGCAAAAAAGGTACTTTCTGTCGCGGTGCATAACCATTACAAGCGCCTGCATCACAGTGCGAAAACAGATGATGTAGAGCTTGCAAAATCCAATATTCTTCTTGTCGGCCCAACCGGTTGCGGTAAGACATTGCTGGCTCAGACGCTGGCGAGAATTCTGGATGTTCCCTTTACCATGGCAGATGCAACAACACTGACAGAAGCCGGGTATGTAGGGGAAGATGTTGAAAACATCATTCTCAAACTTCTTCAGTCTGCTGACTATAATGTTGAGCGGGCTCAGCGTGGTATCGTTTATATTGACGAGGTCGACAAGATTAGCCGCAAGTCTGATAATCCGTCTATCACACGGGACGTCTCCGGTGAGGGTGTGCAGCAGGCCTTGCTGAAGATTATGGAAGGTACCGTTGCGTCGGTTCCACCTCAGGGTGGCCGTAAACATCCGCAGCAAGAATTCTTGCAAGTCGATACAACAAATATCCTGTTTATTTGCGGTGGCGCATTTGCCGGTCTGGACAAAATTATCGGATCTCGCGGTAAAGATACTTCCATTGGCTTTGGGGCAGATGTTCGCAGCGATGAAGACAAGAATGTTGGTGAACTTCTAAAGGATGTCGAGCCCGATGATTTGACAAAATTCGGTATGATCCCGGAATTTGTTGGCCGTCTTCCTGTCATTGCCACGTTGGAAAACCTGGATGAGGAAGCTCTGATTGAAATTTTGACCAACCCGAAAAATGCTTTGGTCAAACAGTATCAGCGCTTGTTCGATATGGAAGAAGTGAAGCTCACTTTCACAGATGACGCCTTGTCTGCCATCGCAAAGAAAGCGATTCAGCGGAAAACAGGAGCACGTGGCCTTCGCTCTATTCTTGAAGGTATTCTGCTTGACCCCATGTATGATCTACCTACATTGGAAGGGGTTGAAGAAATCGTCATCAATGGCGAGGTCGTCGAAGGCGACGGACAACCGCTATACATCTACGCTGATCGACAAGACGCAACCAGCAGCGCTTAATTAGTAGTATTGAGGAGATCCGCAGGTTCTCCTCAATCAATTTTTCCATTCCGGACTGCCATTGAATTTGCTGTTTCTGCGCGAAAGCGGTGGCGATCCAAAAAGGCGACAGAATGATCGACACACCTCAGACACAAATTTTCCCAGTGCTGCCCCTTCGCGATATTGTGGTCTTCCCCCACATGATTGTGCCGCTCTTTGTCGGCCGCGACAAATCTGTTCGCGCCCTTGAAGATGTGATGAAGGATGACAAGCAGATCCTTCTGGTAGCTCAAAAGAACGCCAATCAGGATGACCCGGGAGAAGATGATATCCACCGGGTTGGAACGATTGCTTCCGTTCTTCAATTGCTGAAATTGCCGGATGGTACGGTCAAGGTTCTGGTGGAAGGTGTTGAGCGTGCGCGTATTGACACCTTTGTTGATAATGAAGAATTCTTCCAGGCACGGGCAGAAATTGTCGATGATAAAGACGATGAAACAGCCGAACTGGAAGCGCTTGCCCGCTCCGTTATCGCGCAATTCGAACAATATGTGAAACTGAACCGCAAGGTTCCACCAGAAGTGCTGGTCTCTCTGAACCAGATTGATGACCCGTCAAAGCTTGCAGATACCATGGCGTCTCATATGGCGCTTAAAATTGCTGAAAAGCAGGAACTCCTTGAAATTGAAGGGACTGCTGAACGTCTGGAACGGGTTTATAGCCTGATGGAAGATGAAATCGGCGTTCTTCAGGTTGAGAAGAAGATCCGTAGCCGCGTAAAACGGCAAATGGAAAAAACACAGCGCGAATATTATCTGAATGAGCAAATGAAAGCTATTCAGAAGGAGCTGGGTGAAGGGGAGGATGGCCGTGATGAGCTGTCTGAACTGGAAGAGAAAATCAGCAATGCCAAACTGACAAAAGAAGCCCAGGAAAAATGTCAGCAGGAAATGAAAAAACTGCGCAGCATGAGCCCGATGTCAGCGGAAGCAACCGTTGTTCGCAACTATCTTGATTGGATCCTCGGTATTCCTTGGGGAAAACGGACCCGCGTTAAAAAGGATTTGGCTCTTGCTGAGAAAATCCTGAATGACGATCATTATGGCTTGGAAAAAGTGAAAGAACGGATTTTGGAATATCTTGCTGTCCAACAGCGTGTTCGTAAAATTCAGGGTTCGATCTTGTGTCTTGTTGGCCCTCCAGGTGTGGGTAAAACCTCTCTTGGTCAATCCGTGGCGAAAGCAACAGGCCGTAATTTCGTCCGTGTTGCTTTGGGCGGCGTTCGTGATGAAGCCGAAATTCGGGGGCATCGCCGGACTTATATTGGCTCCATGCCAGGTAAAGTCGTGCAGTCCATGAAAAAAGCGAAGTCTATCAATCCGCTTTTCCTGTTTGATGAAATCGACAAGCTTGGGAATGACTTCAGAGGTGATCCATCTTCAGCCCTGCTGGAAGTCCTGGATCCTGAACAAAATACACACTTCGCGGATCATTATCTTGAAGTGGAATATGACCTGTCTGAGGTTATGTTTATTTGTACAGCCAACTCCCTGAATATGCCCGGCCCTCTTCGGGATCGTATGGAAATCATCACCCTTTCCGGCTATACGGAAGATGAGAAGATTGAAATCGCCAAGCGACATCTGATTATGAAGCAGCGAAAAAACCACGGCCTGAAAGAAGGTGAGTGGACGGTATCAGATGATGCGCTTCGCGATCTTGTCCGGTATTATTGCCGCGAGGCTGGTGTCCGTAATCTTGAACGCGAAATTGCCAAACTGGCGCGTAAAGGGGTTAAGGAAATCATCACTGATGGCACCAAATCCATCAATGTGACATCTGAAAATCTCGAAAAATATGCTGGCGTTCGTCGCCATCGCTATGGCGAGATTGAAGAAGATGATCGTGTTGGCCTGGTGACCGGGCTCGCCTGGACAGAAGTTGGGGGTGAACTGCTTACGATTGAAGCAGTCAAACTGTATGGTAAGGGCCGTATGCAAATCACCGGCAAGCTGGGTGATGTGATGCAGGAGTCAGTTCAAGCTGCGAAAAGCTTTGTTCAATCCCGTTGCCTTGAAATGGGTGTGAAGCCGACGGACTTTGACAAACATGATATTCATGTTCATGTCCCCGAAGGCGCGACCCCGAAAGACGGACCTTCTGCCGGTATCGCAATGGTGACATCTATCATTTCTGTTTTAACGGATATTCCGATCCACAAAGATGTCGCGATGACAGGTGAAGTTACATTGCGCGGCAGAGTTCTTCCAATCGGCGGATTGAAGGAAAAATTGCTGGCGGCACTGCGTGGTGGCATCAAAACAGTCCTCATTCCCCATGATAATGAGAAAGATCTGGCCGAGATCCCTGATAACGTCAAAGAAGGTTTGAAAATTATACCAGTATCTGACGTTAGTGAGGTGTTGAAAGTCGCACTTACCAAGCCTTTGGAGCCTCTTGACTGGAGTGAAGAACGTCTTGCGCAGGAGCTTGCGAGTGCTGCATCTGCTCAAAAAGGCGCAGATGGGCTGACAACGCACTAAATTTTACGAAAACTCTCTATAATGCGCAGAAAAGCTGGGGATATCTTTCATTTTCCCTTTGACCGACGGAAAAGGGGCCTCTAGTATTCACTCGTCTTTTGTTGGAATAAATTTGACGAATAAACTGTCAACTGAAACTAAAGGGGGCTTATAGTGAATAAGAACGATCTCGTTGCCGCGGTGGCTGATATTTCTGGTCTTGGTAAAGCGGATGCAGGTAAAGGCGTAGACGCAGTACTGGAAGCAGTAACAAAAGCACTGGCATCAGGCGATGATGTTCGGTTGGTTGGTTTTGGTACATTCAGCGTTGCTGAACGTAAAGCCTCTGAGGGTCGTAACCCACGGACTGGTGAAACCATCCAGATCGCAGCGTCAAAGCAGCCAAAATTTAAGGCTGGTAAAGCCCTGAAAGACTCTGTAAACGGCTAAAAACTCCCGTTTTATCAGAAAAAGTGAGGCCGCGTCGAAAAAAAATCGACCGGCCTCTTTTTTTATCTTTCTTTTGCGTTTTGGGCCTGTTATACACTGCCACGCACCGCACAAGCGGAAAGACGATACGGGTGATTAGCTCAGCTGGTTAGAGCACCTCGTTTACACCGAGGGGGTCGGGAGTTCGAATCTCTCATCACCCACCATTCATCAAAAAAGGCCTGCATTTGCAGGCTTTTTTTGATTCTCAACAAAATCAGGCTTTATAGATAGAGACGCCGCCATCAACCAGCATGGCATTGCCTGTCATAAAGCTGGATTGGCTTGATGCCAGGAATAAGGCGGCTTGTGCCATTTCTTCCGAGCTGGCCTGACGTTTTAAGGCATGAATGCTTTTGATATATTCCAGAATATCAGCAGATGATGCTGCTTCTGCTCCCATCGGGGTATCGGTTGCGCCGGGCAGAACAGCATTAACACGTAGTCCAGCCGGCCCATATTCAGCGGCAAGTGTTTTCATCAGACCGATGACGCCAGCCTTGGCAGCGGCGTAGGCCGCCATACCAGGAAAGCCGATGGTATAGCCGACGAATGAGGATGTAAAAATGAGGGAAGGGTTTTCCCGTTCCAACAGGGCAGGGATCTGGGCGCGGGCTCCGAGAAAACTACCTGTCAGATTGACGGCAAGTGTGTCATTCCATCCGTCGACATCCACATCCGGTACGGCACCCATTGCCCCCAACGTCCCTGCATTGTTGAAAGCGATATCCAGACCGCCAAATTTCTGGCGCGCAAGATCGACCAAATCAAAAGCGTTTTGCTCGTCAGTGATAGCTCCGGCCAGAATTTCGACAGTTCCACCTTCATTCTGGATTTCACTGGCGAGGCTTGAAAGTTCTGGCTCCCGCCTTGCGCTGATAATGACATTGGCACCTCTTCTTGCAAAAAGCTTGGCTGTTGCGCGGCCAATACCGGAACTTGCACCGGTAACGAGGGCGGTTTTTCCTTCTAACGACATTCTGTTTCCTTTGTGTAAGTGATAATCGGGCCTTAAACCCGGGCAGAATGGAAACAGAATGCCAGTCTCAATTCCCTCCGCATCCCGACGTCAATTTTGAATCGGTTACAGGATCGGGAGGCGAAAGGAGATATTGTTTGTTAACCATGTGTGTCTAATTGGCAACGCATGGATTCTATTAGAGTATTTTTATTTTTTGCATCCTAAATCAGGGAAAAATGAAGTGATGAACTCAGACAGGCCTTCCTCCAGTGAGGGGGATCTACATGATTCAAAAAATATGAGCGATTTCCTCTGAAAGCTAAAAAAAAAGAACAGCGAAAATGCGGGTCGGTCGGGTTAGATTTGTTTTTCAAGTGTCCGGGAAGTTTTAGAAAGCCCTCAAAACTGCGGTTTTTTACTTGAAAGAGGAGAGATGTAATTTTTCTTTCATTATTCTGTTTATGCTGCTTGACAGGTGCCCCCTCCTTCAATAAAACACGGCCTCACAGCGGGGGTGTAGCTCAGTTGGTTAGAGCGCCGGCCTGTCACGCCGGAGGTCGCGGGTTCGAGTCCCGTCACTCCCGCCACTCTCCGCTGTACTTCCAAAAATCATCTACATAGTTAAGAGATCTTTAAGCCACACTCGGTATTGGTATATTCTGGATTTCTGCGTTAAAAGAAATTGGCGAAATTATGTTGCCAATTACCTTTTTTTCCGTATAACCCAGCACTATAATGCGCCCGAAATTGAGCTAGAGGGAGTGACTTAAATCCAGTAGGTAAATTCGGCTGGAAATCGTCATTGTCGATAATATGGAAGCACTACTACTAGAATATCTGCCGATCCTGATTTTTCTCGGGATTGCAGTTGGTTTATCCGCTGTTATCGTTATCGCCTCTATTGTGATAACGGCACAACATCCGGATGCCGAGAAGCTGTCACCTTACGAATGTGGTTTTGAGCCTTTTGATGATGCTCGTAACCAGTTTGATGTTCGGTTCTATCTCGTTGCCATTCTTTTCATCATTTTTGATTTGGAAGTCGCCTTCCTGTTCCCATGGGCGGTATCGCTCGGTGACGTTGGAATGTATGGCTTCTGGTCCATGATGGTGTTTCTTGGCATTCTCACAATCGGCTTTATTTACGAATGGAAGAAGGGAGCCCTGGAATGGGAGTAAATCCTTCAACAACCGGTATGCCTGCGCCAACTCTGACCAAGGAGCAGGACGACTTTTTCCAGGATATCAGCCAGCAGCTTGACGATAAGGGTTATGTTGTTACTCAGGTTGATAAGCTGGTCAACTGGGCCCGGACTGGTTCCTTGTGGCCGATGACATTCGGACTGGCCTGTTGCGCCGTCGAAATGATGCATGCGTGGCAGCCTCGCTATGACATGGAGCGTCTGGGTGTTGTGCCTCGAGGCTCACCGCGCCAGGCGGATGTCATGATTGTTGCCGGAACGCTGACCAACAAGATGGCACCGGCTCTTCGTAAGGTTTACGACCAGATGGCCGAGCCCCGCTATGTGATCTCTATGGGGTCCTGTGCTAATGGCGGCGGTTATTATCATTATTCATATTCCGTTGTCCGTGGATGTGATCGGATCGTTCCGGTTGATATTTACGTACCGGGTTGTCCTCCAACCGCTGAAGCTTTGGTTTATGGCATCTTCCAGTTGCAGAAGAAGATTCGCCGGACCGGCACTTTCGTCAGATAGGTCACGAAGATCGGAAATCATATGGAAAACGCTTTAAAGGAACTTGGCGCCCATATCGCAGCAGAATTATCCTCTGAAGTGATCTCGACATCCGTTGCACATAACGAGTTGTTTGTCGAAGCACGGGCAGATGCTGTCGACAAGGTTCTCGCCTTCCTGCGGGATGATTCTACTTGTAAATGCCAGGTCCTGTGTGACGTTTGTGGCGTAGACTATCCGGAACGGCCTCAGCGCTTCGAGGTGGTCTACAATTTACTAAGTCTCAAGCATAATCACCGGGTCACGGTCAAGATTTCAACGGATGCGCGGACACCGGTTCCAACGGTTGTCCCTTTGTTTCCCACAGCCAACTGGTTCGAACGGGAAGCGTGGGATATGTACGGTATCATGTTTGCCGGACATCCGGATTTGCGCCGTATGTTGACTGATTATGGTTTTGAAGGCCATCCGCTCCGCAAGGACTTTCCGCTCAGCGGTCATGTAGAGCTGCGTTACAGCGAAGATGAAAAGCGGGTTGTTTATGAGCCGGTCTCTTTGGTTCAGGAATTCCGCAAATTTGATTTCCAGAGCCCGTGGGAAGGAACAGAATATGTTCTTCCGGGTGATGAAAAAGCGACGGAGCAAAGCTGATGGGTGAAGTACAGATTAAAAACTACACACTGAACTTTGGTCCACAGCATCCGGCTGCCCATGGTGTTTTGCGGATGGTATTGGAGCTAGATGGCGAAATCGTTGAGCGGGTTGATCCACATATTGGCCTTCTTCACCGCGGCACGGAAAAGCTGATCGAACACAAGACCTATATGCAGGCTATGCCGTATTTTGACCGGCTTGATTATTCAGCACCGATGGCGCAGGAACATGCATTTGTTCTTGCCGCCGAAAAATTGCTGGGATGCGATGTACCGCGGCGCGGTCAGTTCATCCGGGTTCTATACGCGGAAATCTCCCGCTTGATGAACCATTTGATGAATGTCTGTGCGCAAGCTCTGGACGTTGGTGCGACGACACCTATGCTCTGGGGCTTTGTTGAGCGCGAAACTCTGATGGAATTCTACGAACGTGTCTGCGGTGCCCGCATGCATGCCGCATATTTTCGCATCGGTGGTGTTCATCAGGATATGCCTTCTGGCCTGGATGATGATATTCGTGCTTTTATCAAGAGTTTTCCGCAGGTTTTGGATGACATCGAAACCTTGCTGACTGAAAATCGGATCTTCAAACAGCGGAATGTTGATATCGGTATTGTCTCTCAGGAAGATGCAATGGCATGGGGTTTTTCCGGTGTCATGCTTCGATCAACAGGATTGCCTTGGGACATTCGCAAAGCCCAGCCTTATGATGTCTATGGTGAACTCGATTTTGATATCCCCGTTGGCTTGAACGGTGACTGCTTTGATCGGTATTTAATGCGCCTTGAAGAGATGCGTCAGTCCTTAAATATTATGGAGCAATGCCTCGATAAGATGCCAGTGGGGCCGGTTTTGAGCGAAGATCCCAAAATCTCTCCGCCGCGCCGGTCGGATATGAAAACCTCCATGGAAGCGTTGATCAATCACTTCAAACACTACACAGAAGGTGTACGGGTGCCTGCTGGCGAGACCTATACCGCCATTGAGGCCCCAAAAGGAGAGCTGGGTGTGTATCTGGTTGCAGATGGCAGCAGCAAGCCTTACCGCTGTAAAGTAAGAGCCCCGGGTTTTGCGCATCTGCAAGGAATGGACTTCCTGACAAAAGGACACATGTTAGCGGATGCATCTGCAATTCTTGGTAGTTTGGATATCGTATTTGGCGAGGTAGACCGATGAGCCAGGTCATTAAAACAGGGAAGGCGTTTGAATTTACGCCGGAGAATATCGAAAAGGCTAATGTCTTTATCGCCAAATACCCGGAAGGTCGTCAGCAAAGTGCTGTTATGCCGCTTCTGGATCTGGCGCAGCGTCAGAATGAAAACTGGCTGTCCCGTGAAACGCTTGAATATGTCGGGGAATATCTGAACGTCCCCTACATGCGCGTTCTCGAAGTTGCCTCTTTCTACACCATGTATAATTTGAAGCCTGTTGGAAAATACTTCCTGCAGCTTTGCCGTACTACGCCTTGCTGGCTCCGCGGTTGCGACAATCTTGTCAAAGTTTGTGAGGACAAGCTGGGTATTCATAATGGTGAAACATCGGAAGACGGGAAATTCACACTTTTAGAAGTCGAATGCCTCGGCGCTTGTACCAATGCGCCGGTTGTTCAGGTAAATGACGATTTTTACGAAGATCTGAACCCTGACAATTTTGAAAAACTTCTGGATCGTCTGGCGAAAGACGATGTCCCGGACCATGGTCCGCAAATTGATCGTATCAATTCTGCACCTGAAGGTGGTCCGACCACGTTGCTCGAAAAAACGGGAGACGCTTGATGCTGAAAGACCAGGATCGTATTTTTACCAATCTCTATGGCCAGCTTGACTGGCGTCTGGCTGGTGCGAAGAAGCGTGGTATCTGGGATAATACCAAGAAACTACTGGAAATCGGTCAGGATGAGATTGTAGAGCAGGTGAAAGCCAGTGGCCTTCGTGGACGCGGTGGTGCTGGTTTCCCAACGGGCCTTAAATGGTCCTTTATGCCTAAAGAATCAGACGGCCGTCCGAATTACCTGATTGTGAATGCCGACGAATCCGAGCCTGGGACCTGTAAAGACCGGGAGATCATGCGATTTGATCCTCATCGGTTGCTCGAAGGGTGCCTGGTTGCCGGCTTCGCCATGCGAGCGGTTGCAGCTTACATTTATATCCGCGGTGAATTTGTCAATGAAGCCATTCATTTGAACGAAGCCATTCAGGAAGCCTATGCCGACGGCCTGATTGGCAAGAATGCCTGCGGTAGCGGCTATGATTTTGATATTTACGTTCATCGCGGAGCCGGAGCCTATATTTGCGGTGAAGAGACTGCGCTGATCGAAAGTCTGGAAGGCAATAAAGGCCAACCACGCTTGAAGCCTCCTTTTCCAGCGAATGTTGGTGCTTGGGGCTGCCCGTCCACGGTCAATAACGTGGAAAGCATTGCTGTTGGGCCGGAAATTCTGCGTCGCGGTGCAGACTGGTTTGCAGGCCTTGGCCGCCCAAACAATACAGGGACCAAACTTTTCTGTATTTCAGGGCATGTCAACAATCCGTGCAATGTTGAAGAAGAAATGGGTATTCCTCTCAAGGAACTCATTGAAAAGCATGCTGGGGGTGTCCGGGGTGGTTGGGATAACCTCCTCGCCATTATTCCTGGTGGCTCTTCCGTTCCCATGTTGCCCAAAGAAATTTGCGATACTGTCCTGATGGATTTTGACAGCTTGCGCGAAGTTCAGAGTGGCCTTGGAACAGCGGCTGTGATTGTGATGGATAAATCGACGGATATTATTGCCGCGATCGAGCGTCTGTCACATTTTTATAAACATGAAAGCTGCGGTCAATGCACACCGTGCCGGGAAGGAACCGGCTGGATGTGGCGCATTATGCAGCGCCTGGTTTCCGGTGAAGCGGAACTGGAAGAAATCGACATGTTAATCGATGTTTCCAAACGTATCGAAGGCCATACCATCTGCGCCCTGGGGGATGCGGCTGCTTGGCCAATTCAAGGTTTGATCCGTCACTTCCGACCTGTTGTCGAAGAGCGGATTAAAAACAGAAAAGCCGTGAAAGCGGCCTGATTGGCACGCTACTTGAGGAGCGAAGAATGCCGACACTTACAGTAGACGGTGTAGAAGTCACAGTAGAGAACGGAGCGACAATTCTGCAGGCTTGCGAAGAAGCAGGCGCAGAAATCCCGCGTTTCTGCTATCACGAGCGCCTGTCGATTGCAGGCAATTGCCGGATGTGCCTTGTGGAGATGGAAAAAGCACCAAAACTGGTTGCTTCCTGTGCCATGCCTGCAGGTGATGGCATGGTGATCCATACCAACACCGAAAAAGTGAAAACGGGCCGGGAAGGAGCGATGGAGTTCCTTCTCATCAACCATCCACTTGATTGTCCGATTTGCGATCAGGGCGGTGAATGTGATCTTCAGGACCAATCCATGACGTTTGGGTCGGGCAACAGCCGGTATCTGGAACACAAGCGAGCCGTCAAAGAGAAAAATATGGGACCGTTGATCACAACGACCATGACCCGCTGCATTCACTGTACCCGTTGCGTACGCTTCGCCACAGAAGTGGCCGGTGTTGATGAACTGGGAGCCTTGAACCGCGGTGAAAACACTGAAATAGTGACTTATCTGGAAGAAGCTCTTAATTCAGAGCTTTCTGGAAACATTATTGATTTATGTCCCGTTGGGGCGCTGACCTCGCGGCCTTATGCTTTTACAGCGCGCCCGTGGGAGCTGAGCAAGACAGAAAGCATTGACGTGCTGGACGCTGTCGGTGCCAATATTCGTATTGATGCCAAAGGCCAGGAAGTCATGCGAGTCCTGCCGCGTCTTAATGAAGATGTGAATGAAGAATGGCTCTCTGACCGGTCACGTTTCTCCTATGACGGATTGAAGCGTCAGCGCCTTGATACGCCTTATATTCGTAAAGACGGAAAACTGCAGGCAGCAGGCTGGTCTGAAGCACTTGCACTGGTCGCGGAAAAATTGAATGCTGCTGACGCCTCCAAGATTGGCGCAATCGCAGGTGATCTTGCCTGCGCTGAAAGCATGAAAGCTCTTAAAGACCTGATGGATGCCTTTAAGGTCACCAACATTGATTGTCGTCAGGACGGTGCCAAGTTGGATGCTTCTGTAAGAGCTTCCTATTTGTTCAATTCTACAATTGCTGGCATTGAAGAGGCTGATGCCTTGTTGATCGTGGGATCCAACCCTCGGGTGGAAGCTGCTCTGTTGAATGCGCGTATTCGCAAGCGTTGGAAAAAAGGACATTTCCCAATCGCTCTTGTCGGAGAGCAAGTCGATCTTAGTTATGATCACGACTATCTCGGAGCGGGGGCCGCGACACTTCAGGAAGTTGCGGATGGCAAACACTCCTTTAGCGATACTCTGAAAAAAGCGGAACGGCCGATGATTATTATCGGGCAGGGCGCTTTGTCCAGAAATGATGGAGCTGCCATTCTCGCACTTGGCAAGAAAATTGCTGATGATTTCGGTATGATTTCGGACGGCTGGAACGGCTTTAATGTCCTCCATATGGCTGGATCTCGCGTTGCTGGACTGGATCTCGGTCTTGTGCCAGGCGAAGGCGGGAAATCTGTTGACGAGATGCTGACGGCTTCTGCAGCGGGTGACATGGATGTGGTCTATCTGCTGGGGGCAGATGAGGTTGACACTGCCAAACTGGAAAAAACCTTTGTTGTCTATCAGGGCAGCCATGGTGATGCCGGGGCTCATGTCGCGGATGTTGTTCTGCCAGGCGCTGCTTACACGGAAAAAGACGCACTTTGGGTTAACACCGAAGGCCGGCCTCAGTTGGGCCGTCAGGCTGTATATCCTCCGGGAGACGCGCGGGAAGATTGGACTATCATTCGGGCTCTGTCAGAGCAGGCTGGAAAAACACTACCCTATAACAGTCTTGGCGAACTTCGCACTAAAATGGTGGAAGCGGCATCTCATCTGGCAGAGATCGATGTGGTTACGCCTGCGCCCTGGGGACCTTTTGGTACCGCAGGGGATTTGGATACCGCACCTTTTGCCAATCCGATAACAGATAACTATTTGACCAATTCAATTTCACGGGCCAGTGGCATTATGGCTGAATGCAGCGCCACATTCGTTGCAGGCAGTGAAGAGGGGACCGGCACCAATGGTTGAGTTCTGGGACATTTACGCACTTCCAACAATCATTATCGTTGCGAAGATTTTGGCGATTGTTTTACCGCTACTGTTGGGCGTGGCCTATCTGACGCTTTATGAACGCAAAGTCATGGCGTTGATGCAGCTTCGTAAAGGACCAAATGTTGTCGGCTTTTACGGTTTGTTGCAGCCGCTGGCAGATGGGGCAAAACTTTTCTTCAAGGAAACAGTGGTACCAACCGGGGCGAACAAGATTTTGTTCCTTCTGGCGCCAATGCTGACCTTTATCCTGTCTCTGATTGCCTGGGCGGTTATTCCTTTTGACGAAGGAATGGTGCTGGCAGATATCAATGTCGGTGTTTTGTATCTGTTCGCGATTTCCTCTCTGGGTGTTTACGGAATTGTGGTTGCTGGCTGGGCATCCAACTCCCGCTATCCCTTTCTCGGGGCACTTCGCTCTGCGGCCCAGATGGTCTCCTATGAAGTGTCCATCGGGTTTGTGATTATCACAGTATTGCTTTGTGTTGGATCGTTGAACCTCACCGATATCGTGATGGCGCAAAGCGGATCATTTGGAATGTTTGGCTGGTATTTTGTCCCGCTATTTCCGATGTTTGTGATCTTCTTTGTTTCCATTCTGGCGGAAACAAACCGCCATCCGTTTGATTTGCCTGAAGCAGAAGCGGAATTGGTCGCGGGTTATCAGACTGAATATTCCTCGATGGCCTTTGCCCTGTTCTTCCTGGGTGAATACGCCAACATGATCCTGATGAGTGCCATTTGCACAGTGTTGTTTCTGGGCGGGTGGTTGCCGCCTGCTGATATGGCACCATTCACCTGGATCCCGGGCATTGTCTGGTTTGGTATCAAAGTCGCGATATTGCTGTTTGTCTTTATCTGGGTGCGGGCAACATTGCCACGATACCGGTATGACCAGCTGATGCGGCTGGGCTGGAAAGTATTTCTGCCACTATCCCTGTTTTGGGTGGTTGCAACGGCTGGTTTCCTTGTCGTTTTTGACATGGTGCCAGCTTAAACACAGTAAGTGCGTAAAAGTTCGGTCGGACTATTTGGAACGGCTGAAGATGAAAATCAAAAGGTAAAAGGCTTGTCATATGGGCTTTATTGATAAACAGGCACGCAGTTTGCTCCTCGGAGAAATCGTCTCCGGTCTGGCAATTACATTCCGGTATATGTTCCGGACGAAGGCGACCATTAACTACCCGTACGAAAAAGGACCACTCAGTCCTCGTTTCCGCGGCGAACATGCGTTGCGCCGCTATGCGAACGGAGAAGAACGGTGCATTGCCTGTAAACTTTGCGAAGCAGCATGTCCGGCCCTGGCGATCACGATTGACGCAGAGCCTCGTGAAGATGGCAGTCGCCGAACAACCCGTTATGACATCGACATGACCAAGTGCATTTATTGTGGTTTCTGTCAGGAAGCCTGTCCGGTCGATGCGATTGTTGAAGGACCGAATTTCGAATTCGCGACGGAAACCCGTGAAGAACTGTTTTACGACAAGTCAAAATTATTGGCGAACGGTGATCGGTGGGAGCAGGAAATTGCTCAGAACCTGAATGCCGATACGCCTTACAGATAAACTAGGATGGATCCTGTGATCAAAATGATGTCATCATCAATGGGAGAGGGAAAGTAATGATTATTGCAACACTTGCTTTCTATCTATTCGCCATAATGACTGTCGCGTCGGCCTTTATGGTGATTGCGTCAAGAAACCCGGTTCATTCGGTTCTTTTCCTTATTCTGGCCTTCTTTAATTCCGCGGCTCTTTTCGTCCTTCTGGGGGCGGAATTCCTAGCGATGATCCTGGTTGTCGTTTATGTGGGTGCAGTCGCCGTTTTGTTCCTGTTTGTCGTGATGATGCTGGATATCAATTACACAGAACTTCGGCAGGGCTTTTTGCAGTATTTGCCAGTCGGCGCACTGATCGGCTTTATCCTGCTGGTTGAGTTGTTGCTGGTTGTAGGAGGCTGGTCCTTGTCACCGGATGCGATCGCCATTGGGACGGCCAAAGTGGCTGCCAATACGGATCTCACCAATACTGAGCAGCTGGGCCAATTGATTTATACCAAATATGCCTACCTGTTTCAGGCAGCCGGTATGATCTTGCTGGTTGCGATGATCGGCGCCATTGTTCTGACCCATCGTCAGCGTTCAGGCGTCAAGAAGCAGGTCATTGCTGAACAGGTTTATCGTCGTCCAGAAGAAGCCATGGCGGTTCGCAAAGTCGAACCTGGCCAGGGCGTATAGGGGAGGATCGGACATGGAAATCGGACTTGCCCATTACCTTGCTGTGTCAGCTATTTTGCTGACACTCGGTATCTTCGGGATTTTCCTGAACAGAAAGAATGTGATCGTGATCCTGATGTCAGTCGAGCTGATGCTGCTGGCCGTCAATATCAACCTCGTTGCCTTTTCCTCGTTTCTTGGGGATATGGTGGGGCAGGTGTTCACGCTCTTCATCCTGACGGTGGCGGCTGGTGAAGCTGCGATTGGTCTGGCTATTCTCGTCGTCTACTTCCGAAACCGCGGATCGATTGCGGTTGAGGACATCCATCACATGAAAGGCTAAGGCTAGAAACCATGATGTACGTCCTCATTGTATTCCTCCCTCTGATCGCCGCAATGCTGGCAGGCTTCGGTGGCCGTCAGCTTGGCGTCCGTGGAAGTCAGATCGTGACCTGCGGTGCTGTAGGGATCAGTGCTATCCTGTCCTGGATTGCACTGATACAGGTTGCTTTTGGCAATGCGCCGCAAACGGTGGAACTCTTTACCTGGATTGCTTCGGGTACATTCGATGTATCCTGGAGCCTGCGGATCGACAGTTTGACTGCGGTCATGCTTGTGGTTGTGAACACGGTTTCGGCCCTGGTTCATATCTATTCCATCGGATACATGTCCCATGATCCGCATAGACAGCGTTTCATGGCGTATTTGTCACTCTTTACCTTTGCGATGCTGATGCTGGTAACGTCAGATAATTTCCTGCAGATGTATTTCGGTTGGGAAGGCGTGGGTCTTGCTAGTTATCTGCTGATCGGGTTCTGGTATAAAAAACCTTCTGCCAATGCAGCTTCCATCAAAGCGTTTGTGGTGAACCGGGTTGGTGATTTTGGTTTTGCCTTGGGTATCATGGGTATCTATCTGGTCTTTGATTCGATTAGCTTTGACACGGTCTTTGCAGTTGCCCCTGAACAGGCCGGTAAGACATTTAGTTTCCTGGGTTACGAAGTTGATATCCTGACAACCATTTGTCTATTGCTCTTCCTTGGGGCTATGGGTAAATCAGCGCAGCTTGGCCTGCATACCTGGCTTCCCGATGCGATGGAAGGCCCGACCCCCGTGTCAGCCCTTATCCATGCGGCAACAATGGTGACAGCCGGTGTCTTTATGGTTGCGCGTTGTTCTTACCTGTTTGAATATTCATCCTTCGCCTTGGAAGTGGTAACCGTTGTCGGGGCCTCAACGGCTTTGTTTGCAGCGACCGTTGGCCTGGTGCAGAATGATATCAAGCGGGTCATTGCTTACTCAACCTGCTCGCAGCTGGGTTATATGTTCTTCGCCATCGGCGTTGGTGCGTATCCTGTAGCGATCTTCCATCTATTTACCCATGCTTTCTTTAAAGCACTGCTGTTCTTAGGATCCGGTTCTGTTATCCACGCTGTCTCAGACGAGCAGGATATGCGGAAAATGGGCGGCTTGATGCGGCACATTAAATTGACATGGGCAATGATGATTATCGGTACCTTGGCACTAACCGGTTTTCCTTTCCTCTCCGGCTTTTATTCCAAGGATGCGGTGATTGAAGCAGCTTTCGCAGCTGGAACCGGGGTTGGCGAATATGCCTTCTGGTGCGGTATCGCCGCAGCAGTTCTTACTGCCTTTTATTCCTGGCGTCTGGCTTTCCTGACGTTCAATGGGAAACCGCGAGCAGACAAAGAAGTGATGTCTCATATCCATGAAAGCCCGTTTGTCATGCTCTTTCCGCTTTATGTTTTGGCGGTTGGTGCGGTTGGAGCAGGTGCCGTTTTCTATGGTCCAATGGTCGGTGAAAACTATGCTGACTTCTGGGGCACCGCGATTTTCATTCTTGAAGATAACACCGTAATGAAAGACTTCCATCATCCACCGACTTGGGTGTTTCTTGCACCACTCGTTGCTATGGTTGTTGGCTCTTTAGTGGCGTTCAATATGTATATCCGCAGAACCGATATTCCTGTTCAGCTGGCGAAAACCCATTCTGCGCTTTATCAGTTCCTGCTCAACAAATGGTACTTTGATGAGCTCTATGATGTGGTCTTTGTTAAACCGGCAAGCTGGATTGGCAAGAAACTCTGGGTCTTTGGTGATGGTAAAATCATCGATGGTCTTGGGCCGGACGGTATCTCGGCTCGTGTGGTCGATCTCGCGAAACGCGCGTCAATCCTGCAAAGTGGCTATGTCTACCATTATGCCTTTGCCATGTTGATCGGTGTCGCGGCTTTCGTTTCCTTCTTCTTCCTGGCGGGTGGGCACTAAGTCATGTCTGATTGGAATATACTCTCCCTTGTGACCTTCATGCCGCTTGTCGGTGCCTTGCTGATCCTGCTCACGGGCGGCAAGAAAGAAGATGCGGATCGAAATGCACGGCATGTGGCCTTATGGACCACATTGGCGACATTTGCGGTTTCCTTGCTGATCTGGGCTTACTTTGATCCGTCGCAAGCGGGCTTCCAGCTTGTTGAGAAAGCCGAATGGCTGGGCGGCGGGATTAACTATCATATGGGAATTGACGGCATTTCTATGCTGTTCATCATTCTGACGACCTTTCTGATGCCCCTGTGTATTCTGGCAAGCTGGGAAGCCATCGGAACCCGGGTGCGTGAATATATGATCGCCTTCCTGTTCATGGAAACATTGATGATCGGTGTCTTCTGTGCGTTGGATATGGTGCTTTTCTATCTGTTCTTTGAAGCGGGTCTGATCCCTATGTTCCTGATTATCGGGATTTGGGGCGGCGCCAACCGTGTGTATGCGAGTTTTAAATTCTTCCTCTATACACTGGTCGGTTCAGTTCTGATGCTGGCGGCGATGATTGTGATGTATATCATTGCCGGTACGACAGATATTCCAACTTTGATGAACACTGAATTTGCCAGCAGCCTGCAAACCTGGTTGTGGTTGGCCTTCTTCGCATCCTTTGCAGTGAAAGTGCCCATGTGGCCTGTTCACACCTGGCTGCCTGACGCTCACGTACAGGCACCAACGGCCGGTTCTGTGATCCTGGCGGGCGTCCTTCTGAAAATGGGCGGCTATGGCTTCCTTCGCTTCTCCATTCCGATGTTCCCTGAAGCGTCGCAGTATTTTGCGCCAATGGTCTTTGGTTTGAGTGTTGTGGCGATCATTTATACATCGCTGGTGGCTCTGGTGCAGAAAGACATGAAGAAGCTTATTGCCTATTCATCCGTTGCGCATATGGGGTTCATAACGATCGGTGTCTTCACCTTCACCCAGCAGGGCCTCGAAGGCGGTATCCTACAGATGATCAGTCATGGCATTGTCTCTGGTGCGCTTTTCCTATGTGTCGGGGTTATTTATGACAGGATCCATACGCGGGAAATCGCCCGTTATGGCGGCCTGGTTCACAGAATGCCGCGCTATGCCGTGATTTTCATGATCTTCACGATGGCGACCATTGGTTTGCCGGGTACCAGCGGATTTGTTGGCGAGTTTCTTATTCTTGTCGGCGTCTATCAGGTGAGCACCTGGACAGCATTTTTCGCGACAACCGGTGTAATTCTCGGAGCTGCCTACAGTCTTTGGCTCTATCGCCGGGTGGTCTTTGGTGAACTGGTCAAGGAAGATCTGAAAAACATCCTCGATGTGAACAAGCGGGAAATGCTCATTTTCGCACCGCTGATCATTGTTGCGATGTGGATCGGGATTTATCCGGAACCTTTCCTCAATATCATGCATGCCTCGGTAACCAATCTGATGGAACAGCATCAGTTGGCGCTTGAAGCTGCCCAGTCCTCCATACAAGCCGCTAAATAAACGGGTCTGAAAAATGGAATTCACAACTGCCCTTCCTGAAATCTTCCTGGCCCTGGCGTCCATGGTCTTGTTGATGTTTGGTGTCTTTAAAGGGAAGGGGGCGACAACGCCCGTTTCCTGGCTTTCCGTCTTGGCTCTGGTCTTCACTGCCTTTCTCGTTCTGATGGGAGATGGCCAGAGTAAAAATGCGTTCAGCGACTTGTATCGTTCAGATGCCTTTGGCGATTTTATGAAGGTTCTGGTGCTGGCCGCTTCTGCGATCGCTATCATCATGAGCATGGACTTCAATGCCCGGGAGAAAATTGATCGGTTTGAGTTCCCTGTTCTGATTGTCATTGCGTCTCTGGGCATGATGGTGATGATTTCAGCGAATGATCTGATGTCTCTCTATCTCGGGATCGAGTTGATGAGTTTGTCGCTTTATGTGACCGCGGCTTTCCGTCGTGACAGTATTCGTTCAACAGAAGCGGGTCTTAAATATTTTGTCCTTGGTGCGCTGTCTTCAGGAATGCTTCTGTATGGTTGCTCTCTGATTTACGGTTTTACTGGCACCACCAATTTCGAACTGATCGCTGCCTTCGTCACTGCTGAAAATGCTGAGCTTGGCCTAGGGTTGCTTGTTGGTCTTGTGTTCCTTGTCGCAGGCCTCGCCTTCAAGGTTTCAGGTTTTCCATTCCACATGTGGACACCAGATGTATATGAGGGTGTCCCAACGCCTGTAACAGCCTTCTTTGCCGCTGCACCAAAAGTTGCGGGTATGGCTTTGTTTCTGCGGGCATTCCTTACACCTTTTGGAGATATGGTCGATCAGTGGCAGCAGATTATTGTCTTCATCTCCGTTGGCTCCATGATCCTTGGTGCGTTTGCTGCGATTAATCAGCGGAATATCAAGCGACTGATGGCTTATTCGTCCATTGGTCATATCGGATATGCGCTTGTTGGACTGGCTGCCGGTTCTGAAGAAGGGGTGCGCGGCGTTCTGGTTTATCTCTCCATTTATGTCGTGATGAATTTGGGAACGTTCGCCATTATTCTTTCCATGCGGCAAAAAGACGGCATGGTAGAAGATATTTCTGAACTGGCTGGTCTGGGTAAATCTCGCCCGTTGATGGCTTTTCTCTTGATGATCTTTATGTTCAGTCTTGCTGGTATTCCGCCGCTTGCAGGCTTCTTTGGTAAATTCTACGTCTTTGTTGCTGCCATCAATGCAGAGCTGTATGCCCTTGCGATTATCGGCCTTCTGACGTCTGTTGTTGGTGCGTTCTATTATCTTCGTATCGTCAAGATCATGTATTTTGATGATGAGAAAGAAGGCTTTGAAGCGCCGAACCGGACATTGACTGTTATTATGGGGATCTCTGGTATCTTTACGACATTGTTCTTTGTCTATCCCGCGCCTCTGCTTGCAGGTGCCGCTGCGGCTGCAGGCGCCTTGTTCCAGTGAGTAAGACAAGGGGCGGTGTATCCTTACCGCCCTTTTTTACCCTGTCAGCCTTTGAGACGATAGACAGCACCAATATTCACGCCCGAAAACTTGGCGATGAAGGAGCCTTAGAGGGGCAGTTAATCTGGTCTTTAAGACAGGAGCAGGGGGTTGGTCGCCGCGGACGTGACTGGAGCAGTCCTGAAGGTAATCTTTATTGTTCCGTCCTTTTAAGGCCTGGTTGTTCTGCTTCTGAAGGAGCAAAGCTCTCTTTTCTGGTTGCAGCGGCCATGCGCCGTGCGATTGCGCCGCATCTTCCAGCCCCTGACGGTTTGTCCCTCAAATGGCCAAATGATCTGTTGATCAATCAGAAAAAGCTGGTGGGAATTTTGCTGGAAAGCAAGAGCAATGCGGAAGGCATACTTGATTGGCTGGTTATTGGGACCGGCGTGAATGTCGCCTCTTTCCCCAAACAAACAAACGGATTGTCTGCCACCTCTCTCAGAGCGGAAGGCGGGAGGATGTCCCTTGAAACCCTTCTTGAGGATTATGCGTTTAACCTTCTGGCTTTGTATGAGCAATGGAAAAATGAGGGCTTTGAGCCAATCCGGCAGGAATGGCTTGCGCATGCCCATGGCTTACAGAAAAAAATAACTGTACGCTTGCCTCATGAAGAATTTAGCGGGATATTCAAAGATATCGATCCCAGCGGAGCCCTTGTTCTGCGGCAAGAGGACGGGACGACGAGACTGGTCACTGCCGGAGAAGTGTTCTTTTAAGAAACATACAGGAGGTCATGATGCTGCTCGCTATTGATGTCGGAAATACAAATATGACGTTTGCCGCCTTTTCCGGTAAAAGCCTGGTCAATGAGTGGCGCATTGCGACATCCTCGACCCGAACGGCTGAAGAATATGGGGTTTGGCTCAGCCAGGCCATGTCCCTGGATGGTGTTAAACTCAAAGACATTAATTATGTGATTATCGGGACTGTGGTTCCTGGATCATTGTTTAATCTCAAGGGAATGTGCAAGCGATATTTCGGATGCACGCCTCTGGTGATTGGTGAGCCCAATGTTGATCTTGGGATGACGCCACAGATTGATAACCCCAAGGAAGCCGGGGCGGACCGGCTTGTTGATTCCATTGCGGCCCATTCAAAATACGGCGGACCAATCATCGTTCTGGATTTTGGCACAGCGACCACACTCGATGTTGTTGATAGAGACGGGAATTATGCGGGCGGTATCATTGCGCCAGGTGTTAACCTCAGCCTTGATGCACTTCATAGCGCTGCTGCCAAATTGCCGCGCATCGCCGTTGAAAAGCCAGACCATGTGATCGGTAAAAACACTTTGGAATGTATGCAGTCAGGGATCTTCTGGGGATATATCAGTATGATTGAAGGACTGATTTCCCGTATTCGCGCAGAATATGGAGAAGAACTTAAAACCGTCGCAACGGGTGGCCTGGCACGTTTGTTTGCCCGTGGCACAACAATGATTGACCATATTGACAAGGATCTCACTCTCACCGGGCTTGTCGAAATTTTTCACAAAAATAAATAACCTCCATCCGTGCGAGGGATATTTAATATTTATGAGAAATGTTCATATTATTTTGACCAATTCATAAGGATAATGAAGACTGAACAACCTTTGGACGCCGGAAATATCCTTAATTGAAGAACTCGCATTTCGAAATTTCTATAGACCCTGACGCAAATTGCGTATTCGCCCGTCATTTTGGCTTGCTGGATATGGATAGTATTTTGGCGCGAGGGAATGCTGTTCGTGCCCACAAAGATTTTCGGAAGAATCTCAACCGGGTTGTTGATACAACAAATTGTGAACTGGATCTGTGCAGTGATGAGATACGCCGGATCGCTGATAAAATTGCTAAACAGGGAGACATAAGAGGGTGTTATAAGGAAGCACTGCTGGTCGACAGTCTTCTGTCCCATGGTCTTGCTAGAGTTTTTGACAGCTTATCGACCATCCCGCATGTCAAATATGAGATCTTCAGCTCCGCAGACGCCTCGACAAAAAGAAATCTCAATGAATGGCTGGACCTGCCTGCGGACTATGAATTTCCGGAATTTCTGTCGATTGTCTGAGCCAATTCCGCGATCAAGTGATACATCTATTTGCTAATTTTTTATAATATTCTAATATCACTAATATCTTTAGTTGCATAGGTTGGGCCACTTGACCAATTCCGGACTTGATTTTTTTATCGACAAAGCCGTTCGGTGTTTTTTTGTGAAGCACTATGGTGTTTTTGATCGGGAGATAGCTTTAAGAGGCAATCAATCTTTAGTAAAGCATTCGGACTATGAGCGGGATCTCAATCGAGTAATTGATATCAGACGCTGCAAAATTGACTTAAGCAATGATGACGTGAGGGATCTGTCTCGAAATGTCGCGCGTTTGGCAGCAACTGACGGGCAGTATCGTGGTGCCTATCTGGTTGATAGCAGTCTCGCTTTTGGATTGGCACGGGTTTTTAATTCACTCGCCGATAATTCAGCAGGTGAATACAAAATTTTCAAGGCCGATCATGATCACCTGATACCGGATTTGAAAAAATGGCTCAATCTGGATGAAGGTTACAGGTTGCCGAATTTTATGGATCCTAGATGAATTTTTCTTCTGTGACGGATAGCTCTTTCGCTTTTTCGGTAATACTGCTAGACGATTGTCTTCCAAAATGAGTGGTTCAGTATAAATGACTTTTGAAAACAGCTTCCTCTTTCTTCCTTTGGGAGGAAGCGGCGAAATCGGTATGAACCTCAATCTCTATTGCTGTAATGGTAAATGGTTGATGGTCGATTGTGGTATTTCCTTTGCCGATGAGCGAGCACCGGGTGTTGATTTAATCGTCCCGGACGCAACCTGGATTGCCGAGCGGCGGAAAGATCTTGTTGCTATTGTCGTGACGCATGCTCATGAAGATCATGTCGGCGCGGTAGCGCGGCTTTGGCCGGATTTTCAATGCCCTGTTTATACCAGTCCGTTTACAGCTGAAATCCTTCATAACAAACTTGTTGAAGAAGGGATCGAAGATCTGGTTGAAGTCAATGTCGTTAGTCCGGGAAGCTCGTTGCAGCTGGAGGATTTTCACCTTGATTTTGTCGACCTTACGCATTCCATACCGGAGATGCAGGCACTGATGATCACGACGCCTCATGGCAAGGTCTTACATAGTGGTGACTGGAAGTTGGACCCGAACCCTGTGGAAGGGCCTGCCAGTAATATGGAGAAAATGGCGGAGATTTCTGAAGGTGAAGTCCTGGCGATGATCTGCGATTCCACGAATGTTTTTAAAAGCGGCACATCGGGTTCTGAAGGCGATGTTCAGAGCAGCCTGGATGCGTTGCTGGGCACATTGAGAGAAGGGCGTGTTGCTGTCACAACTTTCGCCTCCAACATTGCCAGACTTAAAACCATTGCTTCAATTGCTGAAAAACACCAACGGCATGTCGTTCTGGTGGGGCGATCCTTGCATCGGATGACAGAAGCGGCCAAGCGCGCCGGCTATCTGCAGGATCTGCCGCCTTTTGTTAGTGAAAAGGATGCGGGTTATATGCCACGGGAGAAACTGCTGCTGCTCTGCACCGGTAGTCAGGGGGAGCCGAGAGGGGCTATGGCGCGGATCGCCAGGGATGAACATCAGCATGTGTCATTAAGCAAAGGGGATACGGTTATATTCTCTTCCAAGGTGATCCCGGGGAATGAGAAAACACTGTTCGCCTTGCACAACCAACTCACTGAAAATGGGGTCAATGTGATTACCGAGGCCGATGAATTTGTTCATGTCTCTGGCCATCCCGCGAAGGCCGAGCTTGAACAGATGTATGAAACAGTGAAACCCAAAATTGCGGTCCCTGTGCATGGTGAGGCTCGTCATTTGAAGGAACACTGTGAGCTTGCTCTTTCTCTTGGTGTTCAAAAAGCGATTGAAATCAAAAACGGGGATGTCTTGAAGCTCGCGCCTGGTGAAGCCGAAATTATCGAGACTGTGCCATCAGGGCGTTTTGCCGTAGATGCCGGGGGAATGACCTCTCTCGATGGGGAGTTCCTGTCAACGCGACGACGGATGATTTTTAACGGCGCGGCAAACGCGTTGCTGATTGTCAATGAGAAGGGCCAAATTTCAGAAGATCCCGTTGTCCGTTTGCGGGGTGTTGTCGATGAAGATCTGTTCCCCGATTTACACGCCGATTTAAAAGCGGAAATCACCAGACGTCATAATGAGATGAGCAAAGGGGATCGTCTTATCGATGCGGAGGTCGAGGAGACCGCGCGGCGCTCCATTCGTAAAGTCTTTAGAAAAATAGCCGGACGTCGCCCCATTACCGATGTGCATGTTGTGCGTATCGATGAAGACGTGTAAAAACGCTGTAAAATAAAAAACTGAGCAAAGGGATTATTAAGTATGATTGGCCGTCTGAACCATATTGCCATCGCTGTTCCGGATCTGGAAGCGGCGACAAAGACCTACCGGGATGTTCTGGGGGCAAAGGTTAGCCAACCACAAGCCGAGCCGGATCATGGCGTTACCGTTGTTTTTGTGGAACTGGACAATACCAAAGTTGAATTGCTTCATCCTTTAGGAGATGATTCCCCAATCGCCGGATTTCTGGAAAAGAATGCCTCTGGTGGCATGCACCATGTCTGCTATGAAGTTGAAGATATTCTGGCGGCCCGCGATCGGCTGGTGAAAGAGGGTGCCCGTATTCTGGGAAGCGGTGAGCCAAAAATTGGGGCGCATAAAAAGCCGGTTTTGTTTTTGCACCCGAAAGATTTCAACGGCACTCTTGTTGAACTTGAGCAGATATAAATAAACAGGCGGAAGGGGCGTTTTATGACGATTGCTGGCAGTGTGGTGATCTTTTGCATTACCTGGATGGTTGTTTTATTTACGGTTCTTCCCTGGGGGGTGCGGTCGCACCTGGAAGAAAATGCTGAAATCGAGCCGGGGACGGTAGAAAGTGCTCCGGTTCGACCGCAAATTTTAAAGAAATTTGCCATTACAACATTGATAACATCGATTTTGTTTGGGGTTTTCTGGGCAAGTGTTGAGTTCGATTTAATCGATTATCGCAGCATAGTTGAGGGGTAGATCATTCAGGGTTTGTTATGAAACGACTGCTATGCTTCTCTTTTCTGGTTCAGACCGAAGGGTGACAGCATGCGACAGTCTCTTTCTAAACCCGCTTTAATGATCTTGCGGACCGCCCCTGTTGCCTTGTTGATGTCCGCCTCCATGGCTGTCGCGGAAGATATCAAAATAACGATCACCGAAAAAAACTGTCAGCGTGTCGAAAAGCATATTGCGCGAAGTGATGTTGCCTTCAAACCGGGTGTCGATGTCTATGGCAGAGCCGTGACGCCCGCCGATTTAAACGACAACAAGCTTGTTTTGCCTGAAAACATTGTGATTGATCTTTCTTTGCCGCTTGCAGATTTATACGCGCCTGGAAATACTCCGCCGGACGCCCTGAAAAATGCAGAGGTAAAGGTGGGGAAACTCGACTATAATATTCTGTCAGACAAACTTTTGTTTAACGGACAGGAACTGGCGGATCCTGCACTTCACGCAATTGCCCAAGAATGCCGAAAAAAATACAACACTAAAGGATAGCAGGGGCGTAGCCACCTTATATCTTGCAATCTCACAAAATCCCTTTAAAAGTCAGATAAACGCCTTATTTTCAGGCGCTTTATATGTTGTTATCATCGTCAGAACTCACAGAGGACCCCATGCGTCTTTCCCGTTATTTCATGCCAACCTTAAAAGAAGATCCCAAGGAAGCGCAGATTGTCTCGCACCGCCTTATGCTGCGCGCGGGAATGATCCAGCAGTCCTCTGCCGGGATTTATTCGTGGTTGCCGCTTGGTCATAAAGTTCTGAAGAAAATTGAACAGATTGTCCGGGAAGAACAGAACAAATCAGGCGCACACGAAATCCTGATGCCAACCATTCAGCCAGCTGACCTGTGGCAGGAGTCAGGGCGGTATGATGATTATGGCAAAGAAATGCTGCGCATTACGGATCGTCATGATCGGGATATGCTCTACGGGCCCACGAATGAGGAACAGGTTACGGATATTTTCCGCTCCAACGTGAAAAGCTACAAGGATCTGCCGCTTAATCTTTATCATATTCAGTGGAAATTCCGCGACGAAGTGCGCCCGCGCTTTGGTGTGATGCGCGGGCGGGAGTTCCTGATGAAAGATGCCTATTCTTTTGACCTGGATTATGAAGGGGCAAAAGTCGCCTATAACCGGATGTTCGTCGCTTATTTAAAGACTTATGCTCGGCTTGGCTTGCAGGCTATTCCGCTGCGGGCGGATACCGGCCCGATTGGCGGAGATCTGTCTCACGAATTTATCGTTCTGGCGGATACCGGCGAAAGCGAAGTCTTTTATCACAAAGACATTCTGGACCTGAAAACGCCGGAAGATAAAGAGCAATCATCCGAAGAGTTACAGGCGATTGTAGATGAGTGGACAAGTTATTATGCCGCCGCTGACGATATGCATAAACCGGAAGCTTGTGATGTGGCGGAAGGGGATTTGATTACCCGCCGGGGCATCGAGGTCGGTCATATTTTCCACTTTGGCGAAAAATACTCAAAAGCCATGGGCGCTGCTGTTGCAGGTCCTGAAGGAAAAGATGTCACTGTTTCCATGGGCTCCTACGGTATTGGCGTCTCTCGTCTGGTTGGCGGCATCATTGAAGCCTGTCATGACGAGAACGGTATCATCTGGCCGGAGGAAGTTGCCCCCTTTAAAGTGGGCTTGATCAATCTTAAATCAGGAGATGCGGATTGTGACGCGGCCTGTGATGATTTCTATGCCAAGCTACAAGCTGCACATGTTGATGTTCTCTATGATGACACATCCGACCGGGCGGGCGGGAAATTTGCTAAAATGGATCTGATCGGCCTTCCCTGGCAAGTGACGATCGGTCCTCGTGGTTTGAAGTCCGGTGTTGTCGAATTTAAAAATCGTGCAAGCGGGGCGAAGGAAGAGCTGAGCCCTGAAGAAGCACTCAACCGACTGGTGGGCTGATAAACCGTGTTTTCCCGATTTGAATGGACAATGGCGATCCGTTATTTGCGGGCTCGCAGGCAGGAAGGTTTTATTTCTGTCATCGCGCTTTTCTCTTTTCTCGGGATCGGTTTGGGGGTGGCGACCCTGATTATCGTTATGTCCGTGATGAATGGGTTCCGGGCAGATCTTCTGGACCGTATCCTTGGTATGAATGGGCATTACGAAATCAAAGCGCCGGAAAACGGGCTGCTTGTCGATTATGAACCATTGGTCGAGAGATTGTCAGCCGTTCGGGATGTTGTACGGGTAACGCCTCTGATCCAGGGGCAGGTCATGGCAACGGCTGGCAAGCAAGCCAGCGGCGCTATTGTACGTGGTATGGCGCCCGATCAGTTGCGTAAACTGACATTGTTATCCTCCAATATTGTTGCAGGGTCTCTGGACGGTTTTGATAAGGGAAATGCGATTATACTGGGCCATCGCTTTGCAAGATCGTTAGGTGTACGAGCGGGTGACAAAGTCAAGATCCTGTCTCCTAAAGGAAATTCAACCGCCTTTGGCACCTTCCCACGGGTCAAGACCTATACGGTTGGTGCCCTCTTTAATACCGGTATGTTCGAGTATGACAGCGGCTATATTTTTATGTCCTTGGCGGCTGCCCAGAAATATTTCCGCCACGGTGAAGGGGTTACGTCACTAGAGGTATTCGCGACGGATCCGGATCGTGCCCTCGCCATCCGTTCTGATGTTATCAATGCCGTGAATATCCGTGCCTATATTTATGACTGGCAGCAATCGCGATCGAGCTTTTTTAACGCGCTTGAGGTGGAGCGGAATGTCATGTTCCTCATCCTCACCCTGATTATTCTTGTTGCAGCTTTTAACATTATTTCCAGCCTGATCATGCTGGTCAAAGACAAGGGCAGGGACGTCGCGATTCTTCGGACCATGGGGGCGACGCGTGGCATGATCATGCGGGTCTTCTTTATCGCGGGTGCCAGTGTCGGAGTTATTGGAACTTTGTTCGGCTTTTTGCTGGGCTTGGGTTTTTGCGCCAATATTGACGAGATCAAAAACCTGATTGAAGGCCTGACGGGAGCTGAGCTCTTTTCTGCGGAAATTTATTTCCTGTCGAACCTGCCTGCCAAAGTCGATCCGTCAGAAGTGACGACCGTTGTCATTATGGCACTGGTTATTTCATTGGCCGCGACCATTTATCCTTCCTGGCGGGCCGCACGCCTCGATCCGGTGGAGGCACTTCGCTATGAGTGATGCCGTTCTCACACTTGAAAATATGGGACGGGTTTTCAAACAAGGCAGCGTGGAACTGCATGTTCTGATCGATGTTAATCTGCAAATTCGCCCCGGTGAAATTGTCGCATTGTTAGGCCAGTCCGGAGCTGGCAAATCAACCCTGCTGCAAATTGCCGGATTGCTGGAGCCGCCCAGCAGTGGCCGCGTTATTATCAAGGATACAGATTGCACGAAAGCCAATGATCGCCGCAGAACCGAAATGCGCCGCGATGAGATCGGGTTTGTCTATCAGTTCCATCATTTGCTGCCTGAATTTTCTGCTTTGGAAAATGTGATGATGCCGAACTTGATTTCAGGAACAGCCAAACGCACAGCAAAGGCGCATGCCAGCGATCTTTTGACATCCATGGGGCTGGAGCATCGTCTCAGCCACCGTCCAGCGAAACTGTCTGGTGGTGAACAGCAGCGTGTTGCGATTGCCCGGGCCCTGGCCAACAAACCATCTCTCCTTCTTGCAGATGAGCCAACCGGCAATCTGGATGAGCAAACATCGGATATGGTGTTTAACAACTTTGTTGATCTGATCCGCCGGGAAAATGTCGCGGCCCTGATTGCTACCCACAACACAGAGCTTGCCAGCCGAATGGACCGCATCGTCCATGTCCGCGAACATCATCTGGTGGAAGGCTGATCAGTTTCGCTTTCTGAGCACCGTTTGTGTCTGGGTTACTTTGGCAACCAGTTTTTCGCCTTTGCGGATTTCGGTTTCAACGACGATGGTGGAGTAACCGACATGGAGCGGGGTAGCAGTCGCGATGACTGTACCGTCTTTGACAGCCCCGAGGAAATTGGTTTTGGACTCGATCGTGCTGGTTCCGATGGCATCTTCGGGTAAGTTTTCAGATGCAACCGCTGCGCCGGTGGCATCTGCCAGCGCCATGATTGCGCCGCCATGCAGGATATTGTGCCCAGTTGTCAGGGCGTGGGACCAGTTCATTGAGAAGACAGCCTGTGTCTTGTCCAAGGAAAGCGCCTGAACGTCCAGAGTCTCGCAGAGAGGCATTCTTTGATGGATATTGGCTGTAAGGCTATCAGTCATTCTAATTATCCTTTATGTGACCGTTTCGGCTTTATCCTCTCATGAGCCCAGCACAAATTCAATTCCTTCAGAGGTAAAGGGAGCTCTACACACCTAACCAGGTATGCTGGGTTTCCTTATCTGCCCGGATATCGTCAGACGTTCCGGTCCAGACAATCTGCCCTTTACCAACAATGGCGACCTGGTCTGCGAGGCTGGTGGCAAAGCCGAAATTCTGCTCGACAAGGAGAAGGGTGAGACCCTCGTTTTTTAGCTCCTGAAGCTTGTCATGGATTTGCCGAACAATGATCGGGGCAAGGCCTTCTGTCGGTTCGTCCAAAATCAGCAATTTTGGGTTCATCAGAAGGGCTCGGGCGATGGCCAGCATTTGCTGCTCGCCGCCTGAGAGCTGGTTGCCGCCATTGGAAAGGCGTTCCCGTAATCTGGGGAAGAAATCCAATACACGGGTCAAGTCCCAGCGGGCCTTATTTTTTGGGACTAAGCGGGCTGCGAGGTCCAGATTTTCCTGGACGGTCAGGGACGGGAAAATATCACGTGTTTCAGGGACATAGGCGATCCCGTCTGTTGCCATTTGGTAAGGCGGCGTTCCTGTGATGTCGCGTCCGCCTATATGGATATGTCCTTCAAAGACCGGAATAAGGCCCATAATGGCCTTCAAGGTTGTTGTTTTACCCGCACCATTTCGCCCGAGCAGTGAAAAGACCTTGCCTGTCTCCGCTTTGAGGCTGAGATCACGAATGACCCGGGTTTCACCATATCCGGTGTGGAGCTTCTGAATATCAAGCATGGGCGTCCCATCCTCCCAGATAAATCTCTTCAACCATTGGGCTTTGCCGAGTCTCGTCAGGGGTGCCTTCAAACACCACTTCGCCATAATTGAGGACTGTCACCCGATCCGCCACATCGAGGGCCAAGTCCATATCATGCTCAATGATCAGAACGGTGAGTTCTTCCGGCAGGGTTTTCAGCAAGGTGTGAAACGCTTTGATCATCTCAGGTCCGACACCGGATGTGGGTTCATCCATCAGCAGAACATCCGGATTGGTTGCCAGTGCAATGCCGACTTCCAGTTGGCGCCGTACTCCGTAAGGGGCGGAGGCGACCGAGAGATCAAGAAGGTCAGACAGAGCAACGCGTGATGCCACATCCGTAATAATGCGCTCGGTTTCAACATCTTTAAGAGTGTCGCGGTGCAGCCAGCCGGATTTTCCGCTGGCCGTGGCGACGGCTAATGCCAGATTTTCCTTCACGGTCAATTCGTCAAACAGATTGTTTTTCTGATAGCTGCGAGCGATCCCCATTTGCGCCCGATCTTCAACCCCCTTGCGGGTGATATCTGACCCTTTTAACAGTACGCTGCCTTGGGTTGGTGTCAATTCGCCCACGAGCAAATTGAACAAGGTCGTTTTACCGGCGCCATTCGGCCCCAGGATGACATGCCGCTCCCCTTTATCAAGAATAAAGGAGACATCATTGGTGACCCGCAAGGCGCCGAAGGTCATGTGAAGGTGTGAAGCTTCAAGCATGGCTTTCCTCCTCCTGTTTTAGGCGTGCCTGCAGTCGGCGTTTTTTGCGACTTTCGATCATATGCTCGATTTGCCCATAAATACCGCGATTGCCCAGGATGACGGTGATGATCAGAACAGACCCCACAATCAGGTGCCAGTAGTTTGTAAACTCACTGACTTGATGCTTCAGGAAAACAAACAGAACGGCGCCTACAGCAGGGCCAATCAATGTGCCAAGCCCTCCGAGAATAACGACAACCAGCGCTTCACCTGAGACCGTCCAGACTAGCATAGACGGGGAGATAAACATCGTATGTTGGGCGGCCAGTGCACCCGCCAGCCCAGCAAAAGCACCGGAGATAGCAAAGGAGGCCGCCTTATATTTCCAGATTTTAAGGCCGACAGCGCGCATTCGGGTTTCGTTCACCCGTATCCCGACAAGAGAACGTCCAAATCCTGATCGCAAGATGAGGGCACTGATCAGGTAAACCAAAGCGGCTAGGAGAATAACAAAAACCCCGAATGTCAGACTGTCATTCATATCAATACCCAGGAATGATAAGTCCATTCTGGGAATTCCGGACATGCCGTCATCACCCCCCAGAGACCGGGCGTCGAAAATCAATACATAGACCATCTGACCAAATGCGAGGGTGGCCATGATAAAGAAGATACCGGATGTTTTTGACGTAACGCCTCCGACGGCGAAGCCAAAAAGAGCTGTTACTGCCAAGGCTGCGGGCAGCGCAAAAAACGGAGAAATACCCAACATGGCTGTCAAGACGCCAAACACATACGCGCCGAGACCAAAGATCGCTCCGTGGCAGAGGGAAACCATGCCGCCATAGCCTGCCACCATATCAAGGCTCATGGCCAAAATGGCAAGAATTGCTGCCTCTATGACCATTTCCCGGCCAAAATAGCCGGCAAAAATAGCATAGAGTATGCCTGCGGATACCAATAAGGCCAGGGCGAAAGACTTTGTTTGAGTTTGATAAAACATACGCTTATGCCTTCGCCGGAAACAGGCCTGCCGGGCGGAGAACAAGAATACCGGCAAGCAATACATAAACAACAATAGAGGCAACTTCAGGTGCAATGACCGCTCCAAAAGTCTGGATAAAGCCCACCAGAAGCGAACCTGCAATGGCGCCTTTCAAACTTCCCAGGCCGCCAATGACAACGACAATGAGAGTCGGTATCAGGATCTCCACACCCATATCCGGTGTGACTGACAGAACAGGAGCCGCCACAGCACCTGCAAGACCCGCGAGGGCACATCCAAAGCAGAAAACCAGAAAAAACAATCGCTCCACCTGGATACCGAGGCAGGCTGCCATTTCATCATTATCCACGCCAGCGCGGATCATTGCGCCGATTTGGGTCTTGGACAGGATAAAACCCAGACCAAGCATGACGGCAAGGCCAAGGCCAATAATAAAGAGCCGGTATGTGGGATAGACAACACCGAGAAACTCACTTCTTCCGGTAAACAGATCCGGTTCTGAAATGCCGAGAGCAAAATCTCCCCAAATCAGCCGGGTCAAATCCAGAAAAACGAAAATCAAGCCAAAGGTCACCAGAACTTGGTTCATGGGTCCAGCTTTGCGCATCCGTTGAATGAAACCGACATAGAGGACCAGACCCGCCAAGGCTACGGCAATGGGGGCGGCAACAAAGCCTGCCCAGTAGGAGCCAGCGAAACTTGCCGCACTGACACCCGCATAGGCGCCAAACGCATAGAGTGCACCATGTGCCAGATTGACGAAATGCATAAGCCCGAAAATAACGGTCAAACCGATGGAGAGCAGGAAAAGAAGCATGGAAAGTTGCAGACCATTGAGGGTCTGAGCCATCCAAAAGGAAATATCAGCTGTCATAATAGGATACCAATTGTCCGATCAGAAAAGGGATCCGAAAGAGCCTTCGGATCCCCGTTTTCAGATCAATGCAGATTACATCTTGCAGCCGTTGACGTCATCTTGAACATTTTTAATTGTGCCTAGAACTTTCTGTGTCAGAGCGCCGTTTGCTTCCACGGTCTCATAGACGTAGATATTCTGGATTACATTATTGGTTTTTGGATCGATTTTCATCGGCCCCCGCGGGCCTGTATAGCTGACTTTTGGTAAGGCCATCGCAATGGCTTCCCGATCTGTCGCGCCAGATTTCACAGCTTCTACAAGAGACCGTCCTGCATCATATCCCTGCACCGCAAATTCAGAAGGAGAACGCTGGTTCTTTTCCTTGAATTTGGCAACGAAGCTTTTGTTTTCAGCGCTGTCCAGGGTTGGGGCATAATGCAAAGACGTAATAACGCCCTTCGCTGCAGGTCCTTGTGCATTCACATAAAGAGGTGATGTCAGGAAGCCTGAGCCATAAAGCGGTTTGTCTTTCTTGAGACCAAAGGCGTCATACTGTTTGACGAATGCAATGGCTTCACCGCCTGCATAGAAGGTAAAGACCGCTTCTGCGTCAGTTGCACTGGCTGTTGTCAGATAGGGGCCGAAATCCTTGGTTTTACGAAAGGGTGTATAGGCTGAACCGACAATTTTACCGCCAGCAGCTTCAAAGCCTTTTGTAAAAGCTTCAATCATCTGATGACCGGCAGCATAATCGGGGGCAAGTGTATAGACTTTCCGAATACCGCTGTCATACATCCATTGACCCATCGGGCGATTGACCTGCGCATTTGAAAAAGAAACCCGTGTAATATAAGGGCTGCATTTTGAACCCGTGGCGGCCGTGTTGCCGGCATTGGCAACAATAAGAGGCACTTTCGCGCCATCCACAAAATCGCGGACAGCTCCGAGAACACCGGAAGAGACGAGGCCGACAAGCACATCAGCCTTGTCTTGCAGAACCAGTTTACGGGCTTTCGCTAGTCCAACCGGCGGCTTGACTTCTGTATCTTCTTTAATGACGTTGAATTTATCGGCCATGCCAGATTCTTCAAGTGCCAGCATGAAGCCGCCTTCGATTTCCTTGCCAAGAGAGGCGTAGACGCCGCCGTAAGGCAAAAGCAGTCCAACATCTATTTTATCGGATGCCAAAGCTGAAGTTGTGGTCGCAAAAGCAGCGACACCGAAAACGGCGCCGGTGATTATTTTTTTCATCTTAATCCTCCCTGAGTGGATTTCAGGAAACGCTTAATGTCGTTTTCCTGCATACATAAAGATTATCTGAACCGCATTAAGATAACAAGCATTATAATGCATAATTTACAAAATATTGAAAATGTCTTATAAAATATTGAAATATATATATTTTTATAAAAATAACGCAATGTTTACTAAAAATTAGGAGCGTTATCTTGCATTTCCTCTCCTCTGTAGGCATAATAATGCAGAATTAAAAACCGCCTGCTCACACAGTAGTGGAGAGACTGGCTGACTGGCAAGAGAAGCGTGAGCTTGTCTTGTGATTTGTCACGGGAGGATGGAGAGTTGGAGCAACGGAACGGCAATGCGGCCCTGTATTTTGTAGATCGCCATGCTGGTGGCGATAAGGCGGGCAAGATCGCTTTTATGGATGGAACGCCAGATGGGCGATCCATTACTTATGGAGAGCTGTCAGAAAAATCAGGGCGTATGGCCGCCATGTATGAGAAATTTGGCCTTCAGCGGGAAGATCGCGCGGTTATGATCATGCAGGACAGCGTGGATTTCCCTGTTGTGTTTTGGGGAAGCCTGAAGGCTGGTGTTATACCAGTGCCTGTTAATACGCTTTTATCGACAGACCTTTATTCGGTTATCCTGCGTGATAGTCGAGCGAAGGCTCTGTTTATCTCCAAGGATCTATTGCCCTCCATTGAGCCAATTCTGAAAGATGCCCATGATCTAAAGGCAATTTTTGTCGTAGGCGGAGAAGCCGGTGACTATCTGTCATTTGATGAGAAGATTGAAACGGCATCGTCTCGACCGATGGTTCAGGCGTCTCCGGATGAATGTGCTTTTTGGCTTTACTCTTCTGGTTCCACGGGACAACCAAAAGGGGTTCGCCATGTGCATAGTAGTCTTCAGGCGACCGCCGACACTTATGGAGATCAGGTCTTGGGTATCGAGGAAACAGATACCGTCTATTCCGTCGCCAAGCTTTTCTTCGCCTATGGTCTGGGGAACGGTATGACATTTCCGATGTCTGTTGGCGCAACGGCTGTCTTGTATCCGGGGAGACCGACGCCGGATAGTGTCTTTGAGGTAATGGCTCGGTTTGAGCCTTCCATTTTCTGTGGTGTGCCGACACTATATGCTGCTTTGGTCGCAGCGATGAAGGGCGATAAGCCAGAAGGATTTAACCACCTTCGTCGGTGTATTTCAGCGGGAGAGGCATTGCCGGGAGATATCGGACGTCAATGGAGTGATATTACCAGTGTGGAGATTCTTGATGGTGTCGGATCCACCGAAATGCTGCATATCTTTTTGTCCAATGCGCCGGGAGATGTGGTCTACGGAACCTCTGGCATTGCCGTTCCTGGCTATGAATTGCGCGTCGTGGATGACGCCGGACAGGATATCGCTATTGGTGAAATCGGAGAATTGCTGGTCAACGGACCATCGGCTGCAGACGGTTATTGGAACCAGAGGGATAAGAGCAGGAGTACCTTTGAAGGGCACTGGACGCGGACCGGCGATAAATACGAAAAGACGGAAGAGGGGCGTCTGATCTATTGTGGTCGCACAGATGATATGTTCAAGGTCAGTGGGATCTGGGTTTCCCCCTTTGAGATCGAGCAAGCCTTGGTGACTCATCCGGATGTTTTGGAAGCGGCCGTGGTTGCTGCCCCTGATGAGAGTAATCTTGAAAAACCAAAGGCGTTTGTTGTTTTGCAGGATTCTGCCGGGGAAGAAGGATTAGAAGAGCAACTGAAGCAGCATGTAAAGGATGCTGTCGGGAAATGGAAGTATCCACGCTGGATTGAAATCGTCGAAGATTTGCCGAAAACAGCAACAGGCAAGGTGCAACGTTTTAAACTCCGTCAGGATTAAAGGCGCTTATGATTTGGAATTCCTCAGAAGAGGTAACAATCCGGGTGAGGGGCGCCTCGCTGGAAGGGAGGTGTTTTGGACCGTCGCCGAGTAAGGAAGTACCAATCATCATCCTTCTGCATGAGGGGTTGGGGTCGGTTGGCCTCTGGCGTGATTTTCCTGAAAAGCTGGCGGAGTTAACGGGTCTCGGCGTTTTTGCATATTCACGGCTTGGCTATGGCAATTCTGATCCGGTGCCGTTGCCGCGACCGTTAAATTATATGGCGGATGAGGCAGTAAGGGTGTTGCCGGAAATTCTGGATCAAGTGGGCTGCAGCAGTTGCTTCTTGTTGGGGCATAGTGATGGAGCCTCTATTGCGGCCTTATATGCCGGAAGGATGGCTGACGATCGTGTTATTGGGGTCGGATTGTTGGCACCTCACTTTTTCGCTGAGCCGGAAAGCATCGATGCCATCGCAAAAGTGAAAACAGCGTTTGAGGAAACGGACCTCCGGCAGAAGCTCGCTCGCCACCATCTGGATGTTGAGGGGGCGTTTTATGGCTGGAACAGAGCCTGGTTGGATCCTGCATTTATGAACTGGAATATTGAAGACGCCCTTGAGGGGATCAAGGTGCCTGTTCTGGTGATCCAGGATAAGCAGGATGAATATGGGACGCTGAAACAAATTAAAGCGTTGGAGGTTGGGTTGAAATCTCCGCTGGTTAAAGTCATTGTTGAAAATTGCGGACACTCGCCGCATCAGGAATGTCCGGAAATCACCTTGCCTGCTATATCGGATTTCTTTGATCAAATACTTAAGAATTCCATATAAGAAATTATTTTATATGAATAATTCATGGAAAATTTATCCGGGTGGCCCTCATGTGCCGGGACAGAATAGTCGCCCACCGGAAAATGCAGAGATCCAGGCGTTATTGGCTGAGCTGCCGGCACAGATAATAGCTGATGACTGGTGTCATATTGGCGCCTATCAGCAAGGATTGGCTTTTTTTGAGGCCGGTTTTTTCTGGGAAGCCCATGAGGTGTGGGAAGCAGTCTGGGTGAAATGCGCGCCGAATAGCCGGGAGAAATATCTTCTGCAAGGCCTGATACAGGTTGCAAATGCCTGCCTGAAAGTCAGGATGCGTCGTAAACGGGGAGCCTTAAAGCTTGCGCAAGAGGCCAGTATGCTGATCCGTGAGGCATTTCTTTCAAAACCGGATGTCAGGGTTATGGGAGTGTCCTTTAAAGATATTACAGCGGAGCTGGACGGCTTTACAGCTAAGTTGGAAGTCGAAAAGACGACGGAAGAGATATTTCCTCAGATAAATTTATTAATATGAAATATAATGCATAATTTATTTCCAATTATTGCTGTATTTTTAAAATTTTGACTGGACAATATGCATTAAATTGCATTATATCATATGGAATAAGTGAGACAGAGGAGAGCTGTTGTGACAAAACGCATCGATTTTCAGGTAGACCCGACATCCTATCGCCATTGGCGCGTTGAGTATGACGGGGATGTTGCCAATCTTTATATGGATGTGGATGAGAAGGGCGGTCTGTTTGACGGCTATGAGTTAAAGTTGAATTCCTACGACTTGGGCGTGGATATTGAACTTGCCGATGTTGTGCAGCGCATGCGTTTCGAGCATCCTGAAGTTAAAGCGATTGTTATGCAGTCGGCGAAAGATAAAGTCTTTTGTGCGGGGGCCAATATTCGCATGTTGGGTGGGTCAACACATGCCCATAAAGTGAATTTCTGTAAGTTTACCAATGAGACACGGAATACTTTTGAAGTATCAGGTGAGGATTCAGGTCAGCATTATATCAGTGCCATTCGCGGGGCATGTGCTGGCGGTGGGTATGAGCTGGCACTGGCTTGCGACTATATCATGCTGACAGATGACGGCTCTTCAAACGTTGCCCTTCCTGAAGTTCCCTTGCTTGCCGTTTTGCCGGGTACAGGCGGTTTGACGCGGGTGACGGATAAAAGAAAAGTTCGCCGGGATCTGGCGGATGTCTTTTGCTCGCTGGAAGAAGGGGTTCGCGGTAACAGGGCCAAGAAATGGAACCTGGTTGATGAGGTTGTAGCCAATTCCAAATTCGATGACGCTGTTAAAGAAAAAGCTAAAGAAATTGCGGGGCACTCAAAAAGAGCTTCTGCGGATAAAGGAGTTGCCCTTACGCCGCTGGATCGGACCTTCAATGATAATGGCAGTGTAACTTATTCAACGGTTGAAGTTGAAGTCGAGAGAGAAAAAGGGCTTGCGCGGATTATGATCTCCGGCCCTCAAAGTGCTCCTCCAGCATCAACAGGCCAGTTAGTCGAAGAGGGGGCGACCAGCTGGGCACTGCGTTGTGCACGTGAGCTGGATGACGCAATCCTCCATTTGCGCTTAAATGAGCTGGAATTGGGCGTTATCGTCTTCGGTGCTCAAGGAGAGAATGCAGCGGTGGCTGCCCATGAGAAATTCTTGCTGGATCATAAGGATCACTGGTTGGCCAAAGAGATCTTGCTTTACTGGAAACGAGTCCTCAAACGTATTGATATGACATCCCGGTCTTTGGTGGCTTTGATCGAGCCTGGCTCCTGTTTTTCAGGAATGCTTGCGGAAATTCTGTTCTCCGTTGATCGCAGCTATATGGCAGAAGGGGAGTTTGAAGGGGATAACAGGCCGATTGCATCTTTGATGCTGACGGATGGAAATTTTGGTGTCTACCCCATGTCCAATGACTTGACCCGCCTGCAAACCCGGTTCCTGTCAGATTCTTCTCTGGTGGAGATGGCGGAGGCAGAAAAGGGTATGGAAATTTATTCTGATAAAGCAGATGAACTTGGTCTCGTAACTTATTGTTTTGATGATATTGATTGGGAAGACGAAGTTCGAATTTTTCTGGAAGAAAGAAGTAATTTTTCCCCGGATGCCATGACGGGTATGGAAGCCAATTTACGCTTTGCAGGTCCTGAGACCATGGAAACCCGGATTTTTGGCCGATTGACGGCCTGGCAAAACTGGATTTTCCAGCGGCCCAATGCCGTTGGTGAGAAAGGGGCGTTACAGCGTTACGGTACCGGGATCCGCGGTGAATATGACATGCGTCGGGTTTAAAAAGCGCCCACGCACAAGATTGAAGGCGGCGACAGAGCTGCCGGGTGAATACAGAAAGGCTGAGGGACGAGAGATGGTTGATCTTATTAATGTAAGCTACGATACGCAAATACCGAATAACGTTGGCCTATCGACGGACAAACGCGTTCTCAAGGCATTGGAGAAATGGCATCCCGGTTATATCGACTGGTGGAAAGGTATGGGACCGGACGGGTTTCATGAAAGCCAGGTTTACCTTCGAACCGCTGTCAGTGTTGATCCTAAAGGCTGGGCAAAATTCGGCTATGTGAAGATGCCGGAATATCGCTGGGGTGTTCTGTTGGCGCCGCAAGTAGAAAACAGAACCATTCCGTTTGGCGAGCATTTCGGAGAACCTGTCTGGCAGGAAGTTCCCGGTGAATACCGGTCCATGTTACGCCGGTTGATCGTGATCCAGGGAGATACAGAACCGGCTTCTGTCGAGCAACAACGGTATTTGGGTAAAACCGCACCGTCTCTTTATGACATGCGGAACCTGTTTCAGGTGAATGTGGAAGAAGGCCGCCACCTGTGGGCTATGGTCTATCTGCTGCAGAAGTATTTTGGCCGAGACGGCCGCGAGGAAGCGAATGAGTTGCTGCGCCGTCAGTCAGGCTCCGATGAAGCCCCTCGGATGCTGGGCGCTTTTAATGAAGAAACGCCGGACTGGCTATCTTTCTTTATGTTTACATATTTTACCGATCGCGATGGTAAGATGCAGCTGGAAAGCCTGGCGCAATCCGGCTTTGATCCGCTGTCCAGAACATGCCGGTTCATGTTGACGGAGGAAGCCCATCACATGTTTGTAGGAGAGACCGGTGTTGGTCGGGTCATTCAGCGAACCTGTGAAGCGATGAAAGAAGCGGGCGTCGAGGATCCTAACGATGTCGAGGCTGTCAGAAGCCTGGGTGTTATTGATTTGCCGACCATTCAACGCAAACTCAACCTGCATTATACATTGTCTTTGGACCTTTTTGGTTCTGAAGTCTCAACAAATGCGGCAAATGCATTTAATGCTGGCATCAAGGGACGGTATCAGGAAACCAAGATCGATGACGATCACATGTTGAAAAATGCCACTTATCCGGTGACGCGTTTGATCGACGGCAAGATCGTTCTGGAAGATGTTCCCGCCTTGTCAGGCATCAATATGCGTCTTCGGGATGATTATATCAAGGATGCAGCAGGCGGCGTAAAGCGTTGGAATGCCATCATTTCTAAAATCGGTATTAATTTCGAAATGACCATTCCTCATCAGTCTTTCCACCGTCAGATCGGTGAGTTCTCCTCTATTCATGCAACACCTGAGGGTGAGATTATTTCCACGGAGAAATATGAAGCAATGAAAGATCAGTGGCTTCCCAACTCTGATGATGAAAGCTATGTCAAATCTCTGATGAAGCCCTGCCTGGAGCCGGGAAAATACGCCAGTTGGATTGCACCGCCTCGTATCGGTGTTGACAACAAGCCTGGTGATTTTGAGTATGTTCAACTTCACGATTCGTAAGACGACCAAAATACAGAGCCGGATACCGGCTCTGTTTTATACCAAAGAACAGTGAAGCAAAAAATGAGCGCACCCCAAAAACAGCATCTGATCGATCCGGAAATCTGCATTCGTTGCTATACGTGCGAGGATGCCTGTCCCATCGATGCGATCACTCATAACGATGACAATGTGGTTGTTGATTTCTCTAAATGTGATTTCTGTATGGATTGTATCGCTCCTTGCCCCACCGGATCGATTGATAACTGGCGGGTCGTGACAGAGCCTTATAGTCTTGATGATCAATATTCCTGGATGGAACTTCCCGAGCAGGAAGAGATTTCCGAAAAAGATGGCGGCGGCAATATTGAAGCTCTGGATAGCTCCATCGAGGATTTGTTAAGCGCAGCTCATGCGGGCGCAGGGGGAAAGGCCAAAGCGCCAGCAACCGCCTCTAAGCCGACGATCAACCTTTATAATCTCGGACACCCGGCCGAAGCTGTTGTTCAGGGCAATTTTCGGCTAACGTCTGAGGGGGCGGATAGCGATGTTCGCCATATTATTCTTGATTTGGGATCACAGGCATTCCCGGTTCTGGAAGGGCAAAGTGTCGGGATTACGCCGCCGGGTGTGGATGAAAACAGTAAGCCGTATTTACCGCGTCTCTACTCTATTTCCAGCCCGAGAGATGGAGAGCGCCCCAATACCAATAACATCGCGCTGACCGTCAAGCGGGAGCCACACGGGATTTGTTCCAACTATGTCTGCGATCTTGAAAAAGGGGCAACGGTCAAGCTGACCGGGCCTTTCGGGGCAACCTTCCTCATGCCAAACGATCCAGCGGCAAACCTTCTGATGATATGTACCGGCACCGGATCCGCGCCGTTCCGGGCGTTCACGATGCGCCGCCAGCGAACCGATCTGGAAAGCCAGGCCAGCCTTACGTTGTTTTTCGGGGCACGTACCCCGGACTCGCTTCCCTATTTTGGCCCTCTCAACAAAATACCGGAGACGGTCTTGAACAAGCAGCTTGTCTTCTCCCGCATTGACGGAGAGAAGAAAGAATACGTGCAGGACAGAATGTTAGCACAAGCAGAGCAAATAACAGAGCTGCTTAAATCAGAGGATACCTACATTTATGTCTGCGGTCTCAAAGCAATGGAAGAGGGCGTTGAAGATGCGTTCGAGACAATCGCCAGTAGCGCAGGGCTAAACTGGACAGATATTCGAAATCAGCTTCGGGATAGTGGTCGCTACCATTTGGAAACCTATTGAGAGGCTTCATGGCCAAAATCCCTTTCATTCATACAATCAGGGTAGGATGGGCCGATTGCGATCCCGCCTTGATTGCTTTTACGGGCAGGCTCCCCTGTTTTGCGCTCGAGGCTATTGATGCCTGGTGGGAAGAGCATATTGGCTTCGATTGGTACCGGCTGAATATTGATCGCAATGTGGGAACGCCCTTTGTTCATTTGGATCTAGATTTTAAATCTCCTGTCACACCGCGTCATCCTTTGGACTGTGAGGTGCGCCTTCGTGCTCTGGGCGGAAGCTCGGTGACATTCCAGGTCATTGGAAGACAGGACGGTATTGATTGTTTTGCTGGAAGTTTTGTGAGCGTCTTTGTTGTTGCCGATGCCTTCAAATCCCAATCCGCGCCGCCGGATATCCGCTCTGTGATAGAGCCATTGATTATTGATTGAAAAGTTGGCGTCTTGGTCAGGAATAATCTTGAAGTGATTGAAATATAATGCATACTCTATCGGTGTAGTGCATTATGGTGCTTGGTCTTATGACGAATGAAATCGCAACTTTTGGCGGAAGAACGCCTCTCGACGAGAAGAATATATCTTCTGCCACAGAGGGGGAGACGGCCGCTTTTCTGGAGCTGGTGGGAGAACGTGTCAGGGCGGCCAGGGCGCGGAAAAACATTTCTCGCAAGGCACTGTCGGAAATTTCCGGCGTCTCGCAGAGATATCTGGCACAATTGGAGACAGGCTCCGGAAATATTTCCATCATTCTGCTGCGCCGCGTGGCAGATGCGCTTGACTACAAAATTGAATGGCTGGTGGGAGAAGAAGACCCTTATTCTTCAAAATTGCTATCCATTATTTCCCTCTATAAACAGGCAACCGGCGATCAGCGGATGAAGGTTTTGGAGATTCTGGATCCGGACCATCCTAACCTCAAGCGTTCCCGGCGGATTGCCTTTATTGGGTTGCGCGGTGCAGGCAAGTCAACGCTTGGTCGATTGTCAGCCGAAAAGATCGGCTTTCCGTTTTTGGAGCTGAATGAAGAGATTGAGCAGGCGAGCGGCATGCCGGTGAATGAGGTGATCGCTCTTTACGGGCAGGAAGGTTATCGCCGGTTGGAGAAGCAATCTGTTGAACGTATTGTGGCAACGAACGATTCAATCGTCCTGGCGGTCGCCGGCGGAATCGTTTCCGAGCCGGAGACGTTTAATTATCTCCTGCGTCACTATCATACGATCTGGCTGAAAGCAGATCCGACGGATCATATGACCCGCGTTCGCGGGCAGGGGGATGAGCGCCCGATGGCCGGAAACCCTGAAGCAATGGATGAGCTGAAAAGTATCCTGATGAGCCGTGAAGCTCTCTATGAGCGGGCCGAGATCGAAATCAACACATCCGGGCGAACACTGGAGCAGACATTGGAGGATGTGCTGGGCGCGATTGAGGAGAAAGGATACCTGAACGGGTGATTCTTTAGTTAAGCTATGCCGTTTTGTATATATTGTTTTTTGATACTTCCAAAGGCCCGGTTTTCCGGGCTTTTTTAATGTTTTCTTTTTGTGTTTGACAATAGAACAAAACATGAACATTATCAGTTCAACAAACAAGGAGATTGATCATGACTGAATGGAAATGGGTAAAGAACGGATTTGAATTTCTGGTTTTTGGCGGTGCACTTGCCACCATGGTCTTCTGGGCAGAGATTGTTCGTAGTTTCACAGGATGAAGTTTGATCGGTTGCGGCTTGGGGATCCAGCCACCGCAACTTATCCACAAGAATTTGACAGAAGGGAAGGTGTCAAGGACTGATCTTTTAAGAAGGATATGTGATAATGGGACGAATGAAGTCACTGATGGAGGATGTATCCTTGTCCCATGCCGGTTTTGTCCACTTGCGGGTTCACACCGCTTATTCCCTGTCGGAAGGGGCGATACCGGTCAAAAAATTGCTGGGGCTTTGCCAGAAATATGAAATGCCGGCTGTCGCGATAACGGATACCAGTAATCTTTTCGGCGGTTTGGAGATGTCTCTTTCTTTTCCCGGCGGCGGTGTACAGCCGATTATGGGGTGTCAGATTGCTGTCACGCGAGAAGATGGTCTTGATCGTAATGGTCGCAGACCCGAACCGGACCCAATCGTTCTTCTCGCACAAAATGAATCAGGCTATTACAATCTTCTCAAACTGAGTTCTCATGCTTTTTTGAAAACGGAAGCGGGGGAAACTGCGCAGGTTCCCTTTGATATTCTGGAACAGTATTCTGATGGTCTTATATGCCTCACGGGGGGAGCGGGCGGTCCGATTGGCCGATTGATTGCCGCAGAGCAGTTGGATGAGGCGAAAGAATATCTGCAAAATTTACAACGGATTTTCGATCAACGCTTGTATATGGAGCTTCAAAGGCATGATCTGGAGATCGAGCATCTGACAGAACCGGCAATGCTGGATTTTGCTTATGAGCTGGATATTCCGCTGGTCGCAACGAATGAGTGTTTCTTCCCTGACCGCGCCATGTATGATGCTCATGATGCGCTTTTGTGTATTGCGGGCGGGACCTATGTTGGTGATCTTGAAAGAGATAGACGCACACCTGAGCATTATTTTAAGCCTGCGGATGAAATGCTCGCCTTGTTCAGCGATATACCGGAAGCCACCCAAAATACGCTGGTTATTGCGCAGCGCTGTGCCTTTACCTCTCCCGTAAGGGATCCCATTCTGCCAGCCTTTTCATCCTCCGAGGGGCGGGATGAGGCGGGCGAGTTGGAAGCACTTGCCCGGGAGGGGCTTCAAAAAAGGCTGGATGAAGAAGTCTTCACGGCTGCGATGAGTGATGATGAAAAAGCGGCTAAACATAAAGAATATTTTGAACGCCTTGAATATGAAACGGGCGTCATTAATCAGATGGGTTTCCCTGGTTACTTCCTGATCGTTTCCGACTTTATTCAATGGTCGAAGGAACAGGATATCCCTGTAGGTCCTGGCCGTGGTTCCGGTGCGGGTTCCGTCGTCGCCTGGGCGCTGACGATTACTGATTTGGACCCTTTGCGTTTTGGCCTGCTGTTCGAACGGTTTCTTAATCCTGAGCGGGTCAGTATGCCCGACTTTGACATCGATTTTTGCCAGGATAAACGAGAGCGGGTTATCCGCTATGTGCAGGATAAGTACGGGCATGATCAAGTCGCGCAGATCATTACATTCGGTAAATTGCAGGCTAAAGCAGCCATCCGGGATGTGGGGCGTGTCCTGCAAATGCCCTATGGTCAGGTCGATCGGATCAGTAAGCTGATCCCCTCCAACCCGGCTAATCCGATTGGTTTGCAGGAAGCTCTGGATACGGAATTCCCTTTACGCGAAGCCCGCGATACAGATCCGCAAGTGGCGCGCCTTATTGAAATTGCGTTGCAGCTGGAAGGACTGTATCGCCATGCCTCCACCCATGCGGCAGGTGTGGTGATCGGGGATCGGGAGCTGGACAAGCTTGTCCCGCTGTATCGTGATCCGCGATCCGATATGCCGGTTACCCAGTTTAATATGAAATTCGTCGAGACGGCGGGACTTGTCAAATTTGACTTTCTGGGCCTGAAAACCCTGACCGTACTGGACAGGGCCAAGGAATTGCTGGCAAAACGGAATATCTCGATTGATTTTGCGAAAATTCCACTGGATGACAAGAACACGTTCGAGCTTTTGTCCAGTGGAGATACTGTCGGTGTTTTCCAGCTTGAAAGTTCAGGCATGCGGGACATGCTACGAAAAATGCGGCCGGATGCATTTGAAGACATTATTGCGATGGTGGCCCTGTATCGCCCGGGACCAATGGAGAATATCCCGACTTATATTCGCTGTAAGCACGGAGAGGAAGAGCCTAATCTCCTGCATCCGAAACTTGCCCATATCCTGGAAGAAACCAATGGCGTTATCATCTATCAGGAACAGGTGATGGAAATTGCCAAGGTTCTGGCCGGCTACAGCCTGGGTGAAGCGGATTTGCTGCGACGTGCTATGGGTAAGAAGATCAAGGAGGAAATGGACAAGCAGCGTGATCGTTTCTGTGATGGTGCTGTTGAGCAGGGTGTAAAGGCGAAGGATGCCAGCCATATTTTTGACCTGGTAGCAAAATTTGCAAGCTATGGTTTCAACAAATCCCATGCAGCGGCATATGCTTTGGTTTCCTATCATACGGCCTATCTCAAGGCGAATTATCCCGTTGAGTTTATGGCGGCGTCGATGAGTCTGGATCTCAACAATACGGACAAGTTGAATATTTTCAGGCAAGATCTTGATCGCATGAAAATTCCGGTTCATCCGCCTTGTCTGAACCATTCCGAAGTTGAATTTTCGGTAGAATTTGAAGGCGAACAGGGGGCTGTCAGATACGCGCTGTCTGCCGTCAAGAATGTCGGAAAGGAAGCAATGGCAGGCATCCTTCGGGAACGGCAGGAAAATGGACCGTTTAAAGATCTGTTTGATTTTGGCCGTCGGATCAATCCCAAGCATCTAAATAAACGACAGGCGGAAAATTTGACCCGGGCCGGGGCTTTTGATGCGCTTCATGGGGATCGGGCGCAGGTTTTTGCCTCTCTCGAACTGTTGCTCCGTTATGCCCAGCAGATGGAGGAAGAACGCGGATCGGGGCAGGTTAATCTGTTTGGCGGATCAGAAACAGTGGCGGAGGTGACACCGACACTTCCAAAAACCTCTCGCTGGACATCCATGGAATCCCTGAAACAGGAATTCGACGCGGTTGGCTTTTATCTGTCAGGCCATCCGCTGGATGCCTACGCAAAAACACTCGACAAAGCGGGCGTTCGCTCGAGTGCTTCCTATCTGGCCGGCCTGGGCGCGTCGGAGACGGCGGCCAAACTGGCGGGAACAGTTATGGGCAAGCGCCAGTTGCGAACCAAAAAGGGTAAAGCTTTGGCCTTTGTTCAATTGTCTGACGCGTCTGGCGCCTTTGAAGTAACTTTGTTTGAAGAAATTCTCTTTCAATGCCGCGAAATTCTGGAAGTGGGGAATTCGCTGGTGATGAATGTTCTGGGCAATGTTGATAATGAACAACCCAGATTGACAGCACAAGGCGTACAGAGACTGGAAACCGTCGCTGCGCAAACCGGTGATGGCGTGCGTATTTTCGTTGATGATGACAGCCCTCTTATACAAGTTGCAAACATTCTTAATAATGGCGGGGTTGGGCGAGGGCGCGTTGCCTTTGTGGTGACACTGGAAGGCGATTCAAAAGAAGTCGAGCTTGATCTTTCGAGAACGTTCAATATTTCACCGGAAATCCGCCAGGCCATCAAATATGTACCGGGTGTCGTGGATGTTCACGATATTTAGAGGTCAATTGCGCCTCCCGTTCTGCTAAATCCGCCTTTCCTCATTTTTCTCTTGCATATGAGAGGGGACGGCGTTACACACCGCCTTGTAAATTCACACGTGGGTTCGGGTTTTACTGTGTTGGTAACGCCCATCCGGTGTTCAGGGATGTCTCTGGACCAAGGCTCACGGAGGTTTAACCGGAAAAAGGAGATAAGCAGGATGACACTGCCTACTTTTACTATGCGTCAGCTTTTGGAAGCTGGTGTACATTTTGGCCACCAGGCTCGTCGTTGGAACCCGAAAATGGGTCCTTATATCTTCGGCAAAAGAAATAACATTCACATCATCGATCTGCAGCAGACTGTGCCAATGTTCCATCACGCCCTGAAAGCGGTTCGTGATACGGTTGCAGGCGGCGGTCGCGTTCTGTTCGTTGGTACAAAACGTCAGGCTTCTGACGTTGTTGCTGAAAGCGCAAAGCAGTGCGCGCAGTTCTACGTCAATCATCGCTGGCTCGGTGGTATGCTGACAAACTGGAAAACAGTGTCAGAATCCATCAAACGCCTTCGGAATGTTGAAGAGCGTCTTGCCTCAGACGATCTGCGTCTGACCAAGAAAGAAATCCTGAAGCTGACGCGTGAGCGCGACAAACTCGAACTGGCGTTGGGCGGCATTAAGGATATGGGCGGACTTCCGAACATTATTGTTGTGATTGACACCAATAAGGAAGAGCTCGCCGTTCAGGAAGCGAACAAGCTGGGCATCCCGGTTGTCGGTATCCTGGATAGTAACTCCAATCCAGATGGCATTGATTTCCCTGTACCCGGAAATGATGATGCTCTTCGCGCGATTAATCTTTACTGCGACTTGTTCAAACAGGCTGTGATCGACGGTATTTCCGTTGAACTGGCTGATCAGGGCGAAGATCTGGGCGCTTCAGAAGAAGCACCTGTTGAAGAACTGCCAGCAGAAGAAGAAGTTGCGGCACCGGTTGCTGAAGAAGCACCTGCTGAAGAAGCTGTCGCAACTGAATAATAGGAAGGTTGTCACACGCCTGCAAAAGGCGTGTGATCTTCTTAATCACTCACATTTATGAAATGAGGATGGGTTATGGCTGCAATTACAGCAGGTTTGGTTAAAGAACTCCGCGAAAAATCCGGCGCGGGCATGATGGACTGCAAAAAAGCCCTCACAGAAACTGACGGTGATTTGAATGCCGCTGTAGACTGGCTGCGCACAAAAGGCCTGGCAACAGCATCTAAGAAATCTGGTCGTGTTGCGGCTGAAGGTCTGGTTGGTGTTTCTGCAGAAGGAACATCCGGCGCGATCGTTGAACTAAACGCTGAAACAGACTTTGTTGCCCGCAACGAAGATTTCCAAAATCTGGTTCGTGGCGTTGCTAAAGTGACTGAAGCTACTGGCGGTGATCTGGATGCCATCAAGGCCGCCGATTTCCCAGGTAGCAACGACACTGTTGAAGCAACATTGACAAATGCGATTGCGACAATCGGCGAAAATATGAACCTTCGCCGGGCTGCGAAGATCTCTGTTCAGAACGGCGTGGTTGCATCTTATGTGCATAACGCGACTGCAGAGGGGCTTGGTAAAATCGGCATCCTTGTCGCTCTGGAGAGCGAGGGGGATGCGGCTCAGCTTAAGGAATTTGGCAAACAGATTGCGATGCATGTTGCTGCGACAAACCCGGAAGCAGTTTCCGTGGACGAACTGGATCCAGCATCTGTTGATCGTGAACGCTCTGTTCTTTCCGAGCAGGCGCGCGAATCTGGTAAACCAGAAGAAATTATTGCCAAGATGGTCGAAGGCCGTTTGAACAAATTCTATCAGGAAGTGGTTCTTCTAAAACAGACTTTCGTGATCGACGGTGAAAACTCTGTTGAAAAAGCCATCGACCTTAAAGGTAAAGAAGTCGGAAGCTCCATCAAGATCGCCGGCATCGTTCGTTATGCCGTTGGTGAGGGGATTGAAAAAGAAGAAGCCGATTTTGCTGCTGAAGTAGCTGCTGCAGTTAGCGGTTAATACATTACAAGCGTGATGAATATGGCGGTCTCGGTCTCGAGGCCGCCATATTTTTATGGGATGACAGGATAGCTTTCAATCTTGGGCTGATCCTGTATGCTGTCTTCCCGAAATCTGTTCAGTCCAAACTTGTTTTAACTCGGGGATAAAAATGCCAAGTGAGCCGCAATATAAACGGGTTCTATTAAAATGTTCCGGGGAAGCTCTTCTCGGTAATCAACAATACGGCATTGATGTGGAGACAGCCACTCGTATTGCTCAGGATATCAAAGAAGCACATGATCTGGGTGTTGAGGTTTGCGTTGTTGTAGGCGGCGGAAACATCTTCCGCGGTGTCTCCGGTACCGCACAGGGTATGGATCAGGCCAATGCCGATTATATGGGTATGATGGCCACTGTCATGAATGCTCTTGCCCTTCAACATGCTATTGAAAAAGAAGGAATGGATAGCCGGGTTCTTTCCGCTATTCCAATGGCAACGGTCTGTGAGCCTTATATTCGCCGCCGGGCGGAACGACATCTTGAGCGTGGCCGGGTTGTCATTTTTGCCGCTGGAACAGGAAATCCGTTTTTCACAACCGACACTGCGGCGGCGCTGCGCGCTGCTGAAATGAAATGTGATGCATTGTTTAAAGGCACGAATGTTGACGGGGTTTATGACAAAGATCCCCGTACCAGCGAGGATGCCAAGCGATTTGAAACACTAACCCACCTCGATGTTATTGCCAATGACCTGAAAGTTATGGATGCTGCTGCGATCTCACTCGCACGGGAAAATAATATTCCTATCCTCGTATTCTCTATTCATGAAAAGGGTTCTTTTGCTAGAGTATTGAAAAAAGATGGGTGCTTTACAGAGGTTGTCTAAGAATTAAATCGGTTTTGAACCGGGGAAAAGGGAGAAGAAGATGGCTGGACCAGATATGAAGGACCTGGAAAAAAGAATGAGTGGCGCACTTGATGCCCTCAAAAACGAGTTTGGCGGTTTGCGGACAGGACGTGCCCATATCAGTTTGCTTGAACCGGTTACGGTGGAATCATACGGCGCACAGATGCCGCTTGTGCAGGTGGGAACTGTCAGTACGCCGGAAGCCAGAATGCTGGCGGTCCAGGTCTGGGACAAAGGAAATGTCTCTGCCGTTGAAAAAGGTATTCGGAATGCCGGTCTTGGTCTAAATCCGGTGGTTGATGGTATGACGGTTCGCGTTCCTATCCCGGAGTTGACGGAAGAGCGGCGTGTGGAGTTGACCAAAGTTGCCAGCGGATATTCTGAGCAAGCCAAAGTCGCGATCCGGAATGTTCGCCGGCATGGCATCGATGATGCCAAAGCTGCAGAAAAAGACGGAGAGATGTCGAAAGACGATGTTAAGCGTTCTGAAGATGATATTCAGAAATTGACTGATACATTTGTGAAAAAGGTTGACGAAATGCTCTCCGGTAAGCAACAGGAAATTATGCAGGTCTGATTAATGGGGATCGTACAGACCAACAATCTAAAAATGGATGTGCCCGCTCATGTCGCCATCATAATGGACGGGAATGGGCGGTGGGCAACCGGCCGTTCCATGAGCCGTCTAAAAGGGCACGAGCAAGGTGCTAAGGCTGTTCGTGAAGCCGTCAAAGGCTGCAGAGAACTCGGAATTCGATATTTGACCTTGTTTGCTTTTTCTTCTGAAAACTGGAAACGGCCGGAAGAAGAAGTTAACCACCTGATGGGACTGTTTAAATTCTTTATCCGCAGAGAACTTGCAGAACTGACCAAGGCAGGTGTCCGAATTAATTTTATCGGAAATCTTGAGAAGCTCCCTAAGGATATTCAGGAGCTTGCTGATCACGCTTGCAAAACAACTCAGGAGAATTCAGATCTGGTGTTGACGATTGCCCTTAGCTACGGCGCACAGGCTGAAATCTCGTCTGCCGCCCGCCGACTTGCTGAACAAGTTAAAGCAGGAGAGCTGGAACCTGAGGATGTGAATGAAGAGACATTGGCGGCTTCCCTGGATACGGCGGATATGCCGGATCCTGATTTGATTATCCGAACCAGTGGTGAAAAGCGCCTGAGTAATTTCCTTCTTTGGCAGGGGGCTTATGCGGAACTGGTTTTTTTGGATGTTTTATGGCCTGACTTTAACAAGTCGTTTCTGGAAAAGGCTCTTGAAGAATATTACGGCCGATGCCGCCGGTATGGAGCGGTGAGTGCCTGATCAATCCGGATTGACTAAAAATTTGTCCTCACTCCAACTGCGTGTTTTATCCGCAAGTGTATTGGCACCAGTTGCTGTCGCGGCTGTCTTTTTAGGTGGATTATATTTCACGCTATTTCTGTCTCTCGCAGGCATGATTATGTGTTTTGAATGGTGCCGAGCCTCTTTTGCTAATAACAAAGCAAATTATTGCGTTCTTATCGCAGTTTGGCTTCTTGTCGCTCTGTATCTTAATTATGAAGGTCAGATATTAAGTGCTTTTCTCTCGCTTTTCATCTGTATGGTCTGTGTCTTTATCCTGACCCTCTTCAAAGGTGAGGAATCAGAATGGAAAGGGGCCTGTGTTGCTCCCGTTTATATCGGCGTTCCCATTTTATGTTTGTTAAATTTGCGGAATTCCCAACCAGATGGGCTAGCACTGACAGCGCTTTTGTTTTTTGTTGTCTGGGCAACGGATACGGGAGCTTATTTTAGCGGAAAGTTAATTGGCGGAGCCAAGATCGCAGTTTCTATCAGTCCGAACAAAACCTGGGCGGGTCTGATTGGCGGCATGATATCAGCCGCAATCGTCGCGGTCATAACGACGGTTACTATGATGTCACTGGATCATGCCGTCTGGCAAATTGCAATGACCGGTGCTCTTTTTGCGGTTATGTCGCAAGTCGGGGATTTTGCTGAATCCGCTTGGAAACGCTATTTTGATATCAAGGATGCCAGCGAGATTATTCCGGGGCATGGCGGGGTATTGGATCGGTTAGACGGTGTTCTCTTTGTCGCACCTGTTCTATATCTGATAGTGATAGTCGTAGGGATTTGATATGACGAACATTGTTCAGGCTAAAAAGCCGCTGCCGACTCCCAAAAAGGCCCATAAATCGATCTGCATTCTGGGATCAACCGGTTCCATCGGAATCAGTACGCTGAATTTAATTCGCGAACAACCCGATGCCTTTCAAGTGGAAACGCTGACAGCGAAGCGTAATGTTGCCCTGCTTGCAGAACAGGCGAAGGAATTTGGGGCAAAACACGTTGTTATCGCTGATGAAGATTTGTATTCAGAACTTTCCGAGCGGTTGGATGGAACATTTACCGAATGCCATGCAGGACAAGATGCTCTTGCCGCAGCGGCTGCGGAGCCGGTTGATTGGGTCATGTCTGCCATTGTTGGTGCTGCCGGCCTTGAGCCAACACTGGCCGCAGTTCGTTCCGGAACAACTGTTGCATTAGCAAATAAAGAAGCCCTTGTTTGCGGCGGTGACCTAATCCTGGATAATGTCCGGCGTCACGGCGCAACTCTTTTGCCGGTAGATAGTGAGCATAATGCCATTTTTCAGGTGCTGGACCACGATCAGCTTGACCATGTGGAAAGGCTCATACTGACGGCTTCGGGGGGACCATTTCTGAATTTTTCCAAGGAGGAGATGCGGTCGGTAACGCGAGAGCAAGCTTTGGCGCATCCAAATTGGGATATGGGCGCAAAAATCTCTATTGATTCTGCGACAATGATGAATAAAGGGCTTGAACTGATCGAAGCCTTTTATTTGTTTCCTGTTGAAAAAGACAAGATTGACATCCTGGTTCATCCGCAGTCAATTATTCACAGTCTGGTGGAATATCGGGACGGCTCCGTTCTGGCACAGATGGGCTCACCGGATATGCGCACACCGATCTCTTATGCGCTTGGATGGCCGGACAGGCACCCCTTTGATGCCCAGAGACTTGATTTGGGTAAGATAGGCAACTTGTCCTTCGTGGACCCTGATTTTGAACGTTTCCCTTCTTTGAATCTGGCTAAAAAAGCACTGGAGGCTGGACAATCGGCCCCAACGGTCTTAAATGCAGCCAATGAGATTGCTGTAACAGGGTTCCTGGATGGGCGCATCGGATTTCTCGAAATCGCCGAAATTGTCGAGGAAACTCTTGGAAAGACCGGATTTGTAGATTTTTCAGATATCTCTGATATCTTTGAAGAAGATAGAAAGAGCCGTGAACTGGCTTTGTCAATTCTCGGACGTAGAACTAACCCATAAGTGAGCCTTTGACCGCTATGAATCTGATTGCTGAAAACTGGATCTACCTCCCTGCGTTTATCACCGTTATTACGGTTCTGGTTTTTGTTCACGAATATGGTCACTATAAAATAGCCAGACTGTGTGGTGTGAAAGTAGATGTTTTTTCCATAGGGTTCGGGAAAGAACTCTTTGGTTGGTATGACAAAAATGGTTGTCGTTGGCGGATTAGTGCCATTCCTTTTGGTGGCTATGTGAAATTCTTTGGCGACGCGGGCGTGGCCAGTAACGCTGACAGCGATATCCAAACGATGTCTGATGAAGACAGACAAGTCTCCTTTCATCACAAAGCTCTCTGGAAGAGAGCTGCGGTGGTTATCGCAGGCCCTGCTGCAAATTATCTTTTTGCGATAGCGGCTCTTGCCATATTGTTTCTGACCCTGGGCCAAGCCCATACACCGCCTGTTGCAACGGCTGTTCTGGAAAATAGCGCGGCCAAAGCGGCGGGTATTGAAGCCGGCGATCGCGTCCTGTCTGTAGATGGAGCAACGATTTCAAGCTTCGAAGAGTTACGACAGAAAGTTCTGGTTGGACTGGATGAGCCGCTTGTCATGAAAATCGAGCGGAAGGGTTCGGAACTGACACTCGATGTAACGCCGAAAATTGTTGAATTTAGAGATGGTGACGGGAATGTTCAAAAAATCGGACAGCTCGGTATTCGGTCGGAAAAACGGGAATTCCGTCAACATAATCTGTTGAGTGCTGCGGGAGCTGCTGTAGATCAGGCCTGGTTTGTCACAACAGCAACACTGAAGGGAGCCGGACAGATGATTTCCGGTGCCCGGGATACGACTGAGCTTAGCGGTCCGCTTGGGATTTTAAAAATGTCTGGTGAAGCGGCAAAACGAGGGGAAAGTCTCACTGATAATCTTCTTTCTTTGTTCAACTTCATGATCTTCGTATCCATTAGCTTGGGGCTGATTAATCTCTTTCCCATCCCCATGCTGGATGGTGGTCATTTGTTGTTTTATGTCTTTGAAGCAATTAAAGGAAAACCACTTGGAGAAAAATATATGGAATTTGGTTTCCGTATTGGACTAACGCTCGTACTGATGCTAATGGTATTCGCCACGTGGAATGACTTGAATAAACCTTGGATCACGGATTTCTTTACTGGTTTATTCTCTTGAATATGTCCGGTTGATTGGATGATATGAAAACTGATCCTGATATCCGCTTGGGGGGTGGAATTTTGCGAGTATTGCTTTTCGTCTGCGCGTTTGCTTTTGCTTCGTTAAGCGCCGGTGTTTCTGCTGTAAATATTGCCCATGCTCAGTCTGCCAATAGTATTTCGGCAATTCGGGTTGAGGGTAATCGGCGAATTGAAGCCTCTACCATTCAGTCTTATTTGCTGTTCTCTGTGGGCTCCCCCTACAACCGGTCTCGGGTTGATAAGTCTCTTAAAGCCCTCTTTAACACGGGCCTGTTCGCGGATGTGACGATCCGTCGTGATAGTAGCGCTATTGTCGTTAATGTTGTCGAGAATCCAATTATTAACCGATTGGCATTTGAGGGTAATCGGCGCATTGAAGATGGCGTTCTTGGGGCTGAAATCCAACTTCGCCCTCGCATTGTTTATACACGAGCCCGCGTTCAGAACGATGTTCAACGGATTATTACAGTTTACCGGCGGAGCGGTCGTTTTGCTGCGGTTGTTGAGCCAAAGGTTATTCAGCTAGAACAAAACCGGGTGGATCTGGTTTTCGAAATTAATGAAGGTGAGCAAACCGGCATTAAAAAAATTCGATTTGTCGGCAACAAAAAATTCCCAGACAAAAGGCTTCTCAGTCAAATTTCAACGGATGAAACCCGCTGGTATAACTTTTTGTCGAGCAGTGACACCTATGATCCTGATCGCCTGACTTTCGATAGAGAACTTTTGAGGAGATACTATCTCAGCAAAGGGTATGCAGATTTCCGAGTTGTTTCGGCGATTGCTGAACTTACCCAGGATCGGGATGGATTCTTCATTACCTTTGCCCTTGACGAAGGCCAGCAATATGCTTTTGGCACGATTGATGTAGAAAGTGAAATCAAGGACCTTCAACCCGATGCCATACGAGCATTGCTGACGACGTTTGAAGGGGAGACTTACAACGCGGATGCAATTGAAGAGAGCGTCCAGGCGATCACCTTCGAATTGGGTAAACTGGGCTATGCCTTCGTCAATGTTCGGCCTAAGGTGAACCGGGACCCTGAGAACCTGACTATTGGCATCACCTATCAAATTAAGAAGGGCCCGCGGGTTTACGTTGAGCGGATTAATATTACAGGTAATGTTCGGACATTGGATCATGTTATTCGCCGTGAATTTAGACTTGCAGAGGGAGATGCGTTTAATACAGCGTTTCTAAGAAGGTCTCGCTCCAGGATACGCGCTCTTAATTTCTTTGAAAAAGTTGAAGTTACGCAAGAGCAGGGAAATTCTGATGACAAGACTATCATCAATGTGGATGTTCAGGAAAAATCGACAGGTGAATTGAGTATTGGTGCAGGATTTTCGACAACTGACTCTGTGTCTGGTGATTTGACAATTCGCGAAAGAAACTTGCTGGGGCGCGGGCAAGATTTGCGGTTTAAAATTTCTTTGGGAACAGAAAACCAGAATATCGATCTAGGGTTTACTGAACCATATTTTCTGGGAAAAGTGCTAAGCGCAGGATTTGATATTTTCAATGTAAGAAATGACCTGCAAGATGAAAGTGGACATGACCTGGAGAAACTTGGGTTTCGATTGCGTACAGGTTTCCCGATCAAAGAGAATATAGGGGCGGTTATTAATTACACTTTGTCGAATGAAGAAATAAGCAATGTAAGTGCTGGTGCCTCTTCAATTGTAAGACGATCTCAAGGGGAATTTCTGACATCGGCTATCGGATACTCACTGAATTTCAATTATCTCGATGACAGTGTTTTGCCAACAGAAGGCGATAAATATACATTTGGCCAAACCTATTCAGGTTTGGGGGGGGATGTGTATTCCATTTCTACTACAGCAGAATATATACGTTTCTTTGCGATTTATGAAGATGACGTGGTCTTGAGCTTAGGGGGTAATGCAGGCTATATTTTTGGTCTCGGTGAGGATGTTATTCTTGCGCAAAGATTTAATATCGGTGGGCGCTCTTTCCGGGGTTTTGCTAAATCCGGTATCGGACCGAGAGACAGCGCAACAGACGATGCGCTTGGTGGTAATGCCTATATTGTTGGTAAAGCCGAAGTTCGTTTTCCAATGGGTTTTCCAGAAGAATTCGGGCTTTTAGGAAGAACGTTTATTCATGCGGGCACCTTAACTGGTATTGATGACAATGACCCGATTATCTCAGATGAACCCTCTATTCGGGCATCTGCCGGTTTCGGCGTGAACTGGACATCACCTTTTGGTCCTTTGCAGGTCAATGTTTCGTACCCGTTCCTTAAGGAAGACTTTGACGAAGATGAAGTATTTCAGCTCGAATTCGGAACGCGCTTCTAATATGGCTGTGTTCAGAAAAAATTCTTGTTTGTATTTGGCAGCAGCGCTCCTGCCAGTGTTGCTATTATGTAGTTCGTTGAGCCGGGCAGCTGAAACTGTTGCAATTCTCGACTTTGGGAAAATTTTGATACAATCAACGGCCATGAAAGATGCTCATGATCAGATTGCCTTGATGGAAGAACAGTATAAAAAAAGCCAAACGATTAAGGAAAGTGCATTTCGTGAAGAAGAGCAGAAACTGCTTCAGCAACGTTCCATTTTGACACCAGATGCATTTAGTAAAAAACGAGACGCTTTTAGGGATAAAGCAAGGCGGTTTCAGAGTGATGTCCGTTTGAAGCTGCGGCAATTTGCTTTGACACGATCAAGTGTTGTCCAACAAGTAGAAACAACGCTAGAGCCGATTGTCTCTAAGATAGCCAAGTCTGTAAAAGCGGATATGATCCTTGAGAAAAAGCAGATTCTGTTTGCTGCTACTGAGATCGAAATCACGGATCAGATCATTAGTGATCTCAATAAAAAGCTGCCAAAGATAAAAGTAAAACTTGTGGCACTTCCAAAAAAATAATGGCCGATCAATCTTTTTTTGACAATTCAGGACCCTATACGCTGCAAGATCTGGCTGCTATAGGGCAGACTGATCTCCGATGCACTCAGGATACTAAACAACACATTGAGGATGTTCAGTCTTTGGACGCTGCGCAGCCTGGAACTCTAACATTTCTAAGTAACCCCAAGTATCTTGATGCCTTTAAAAAATGCAGGGCATCAGCTTGTATTATTGCAGAAAGATATGTGTCAGATGCCCCCGACGGCATGGCATTGCTCGTCACAGCGGACCCTTATAAAGCCTTCGCAAGGATATCACAGCATTTTTATCCCAAAGTATCGGGCTCCGGCGATATCCATGAAAGCGCTATTGTCTCGCCAGCGGCTCAGATCGGAAATAACGTATCCATAGGACCTGGAACCGTTATTGAAGAAGGCGTGGTAATAGGAGATGGAACTGTCATCGGCCCCTTGTGCTTTATTGGGAGAAATACCAAAATTGGTGAGGCTTGCCAGTTTGATAGTCATGTAACCGTTCGATATTGCCACATGGGTGACAATGTAAAGATCTATTCAGGCGTCCGGATTGGAGAGGATGGGTTTGGGTTTGCTCCCGATCCAGCAGGACATATCAAAATCCCTCAATTGGGGCGTGTCATTATTGGATCCAACGTAGAAATCGGAGCCAATACAACAATAGATCGTGGCGCAGGACCTGACACAATAGTCGGCGATAACTGCTGGATCGATAATCTTGTTCAAATCGCTCACAATGTTCGCTTGGGGCAGGGATGTATTATCGCTGCGCAATGCGGTATTTCTGGAAGTACAGTATTGGAAGATTTTGTTCTTCTCGGTGGGCAGGTTGGATTGGCAGGGCATATTACGATTGGTACAGGCGCGCAGATTACGGCAAAATCTGGCGTCATGTCTGATATCCCCGCCGGGAAAGTTTATGCTGGATTTCCAGCATTACCGAGAAAAGAATTTTTTAGAAGTATTGCCGTTCTCAGACGGTTTGGAAAAGACAAAGGAAGCAAGGCATGAGCAATGATCCCAATTCAGAGATCGTGGAGACATTGGAAATAACCGATATCCTGCAAATGTTACCCCACAGATACCCTTTGTTGCTTGTTGATCGTGTAAAAGATATCACTCCGGGGGAACGGGCAACCGGAATAAAGAACGTTACCATGAACGAACCGCAGTTCCAGGGACATTTTCCGGGCCGTCCGATCATGCCAGGCGTGATGATTGTTGAAGCCATGGCTCAAACTGCTGGCGTTCTTGTGATTAAATCGTTGAGCGCAGAAAATGCCGGTAAGCATGTTCTGTTCATGTCGATTGATAACGCGCGATTTAGAGCGCCGGTCACACCGGGCGATGTAATGCACATAAAAGTTGAGAAGCGGCAGCAAAGAGGGCCCGTCTGGAAATTCTCCGGTATTGTCGAAGTCGATGGGAAGAAAGTGGCCGAGGCAGATTTTGCAGCCATGATCGCTGACTAAAGACCTGCCAAAGAAACCCGCTGTAACAATGCTTGATTTGAGACTTGTCGCTCTTCTTGATAGCTAAAGAGTATATTTTAACAAAAGTTGTTGGTTCCTGATGGATAACATACACAAGACTGCAGTGATAGAGGACGGAGCTTCTGTCCATGAAACTGCAAAGATCGGTCCTTATTGTGTGATCGAAAAAGGCGTATCCATTGGTGCGGAAACCGTTCTCAAATCCCATGTTGCTGTTGCCGGAAAAACAACGATCGGCGAGGGATGTACTCTCTTTCCATTTGCCTCTATCGGACATGATCCTCAGGATTTGAAATTTCATGGCGAAGACAGTGAAGTTGTTATCGGTAACAATACCGTCATTCGGGAGCATGTGACTGTCAATCCGGGAACCGCTGGTGGCGGCTCGCTTACCCGCATTGGAGATAATTGTCTGATTATGGTTGCGGCCCATATAGCTCATGATTGTATGGTTGGAAATAACGTCATTCTCGTCAATAACGCGACATTGGGCGGTCATGTCGTGCTTGAAGATTATGCCATTATCGGCGGTCTATCAGCGGTTCATCAGTTTGTCAGGGTGGGCGCTCATGCAATGATAGGCGGAGCATCTGGAGTTGAAACGGATATTATTCCGTTTGGTTCTGCAACTGGTAACAGGGCCGTTTTACAGGGATTAAACCTGACAGGCATGAAACGCAGGGAATTTTCACGTGACGAAATCCACGCCCTTCGGAATGCCTATAAGCTTCTTTTTTCTGGAGAAGACACATTTCAGGAGCGAGCAAATTTGGTTACTCAGGAATATCCTGAGTCCGAAGTTGTAAAAATCGTTTTGGATTTTATCAATGGAGAGACCAAACGTGGTTTCTGCCAACCATCATAGTCCGAGAGGCATGAGAACTGGAATTATTGCGGGCAAAGGAAATCTGCCTCTCGATTTAGCCATAGATCTTAAAGAGCAGGGGCAAGATCCGTTTCTAATTCTGGTGGAAGGGGAGGCCGACCCTGCCGACTATACAAATCTTCCACATGAAATTATCCCCATTACAAAAGTTGGCCGTTTCCTTAAAGCGCTGAAGCGCGAGGCATGTACACAAGTTACGCTTGTTGGGCCCGTATCCCGGCCAGATTTCAAGCATATTTTCCCTGATATTGAAGGCCTGAAGCTTCTGGGACGAATTGGTGCTTCAGCGAGCAAAGGGGATGACGGTCTGCTGCGTACGATCACAACGTATATTGAGGAAAAAGGCTTCAAAATTGTTGGTGCGCATGAACTAACCGGGAGGATGACTTCATTTTCGGGAATTCTAGGTGTTCACGCACCATCAGATGAAGATTTCAAGGATATCAACAAAGGGGTCGCTGTTATTCAGGCCATTGGACAGTTTGATATTGGTCAGGCTGTCATCGTGCGAAATGAATATGTTCTGGGAGTAGAGGCAGCGGAAGGAACGGAAAATCTTATCCGGCGCTGTGCTGGCTTCAAGCGCGATTATCCGGAAGGCGTTTTGATCAAGCTATCCAAACCGGATCAGGATCTGCGAGCAGATATGCCCACAATCGGGCCAGATACGATCGATCAGGCAGCGGAAGCCAATTTGAAAGGAATTGCCATTCAGTCTGAAGCTACGCTCATTGTTGATAAGGAAGAAGTCGTAAAGCGGGCCGATAGGGCCGGGCTCTTTTTATTCGGTGTTTCGGTGGAGACCACATCCGGAGGAGCTTAAGAAAATGGAGTGTCGCATAAAGGTTTTTTTGGTAGCAGGAGAGCCCTCCGGCGATGCTCTGGCAGCCAGATTAATGGCAAGCCTCCAGCGAATAACTGGAAACGGGGTTGATTTTTCCGGGGTCGGAGGACCTTTGATGGAAGATCAGGGGCTTACCAGTCTTTTTCCTATGGAAGAGTTGACGATAATGGGCGTTGCCGAGGTTGTGCCCAAAATACCGGCGTTGTTAAAACGGATTAAAGAAACGGCTCAGGCTGCGATCGATCAGAAACCTGATCTGTTTATAACGGTTGATGCGCCGGATTTCAGCTTCAGAGTGGCTAAAAGAATTAAATCGGTTTCCTTTCCAAAGGTTCATTATGTGGCACCGTCTGTTTGGGCGTGGCGCCCAGGGCGGGCAAAAAAAATCGCCACACTTTACGATCATCTTTTGACGATTTTGCCATTTGAACCCCCTTATTTTGAAAAAGAGGGATTAGCATCAACATTTGTAGGGCATTCTGTTGTCGAATCTGGGGCCAGTGATGGCAATGGCGTCGTCTTTCGGAAACACCATAAGATTGCGTCTGAACGCCCTATCCTGATGATGCTTCCTGGAAGCCGAAGAAGTGAAGTCAACCGTCATCTGCCCCTTTTCCGAAGTGCTATTGATATCGTCCACAAATTTTTTCCGGATCTTTTGCTGGTAGTCCCAGTGATCGGTAAATCAGCATTTACGGTAGAACAGGCACTTTCGCAGTGGCCTGTTGAATCCATAACAATTGATGGATTGGATAAATATGATGCTATGGCGGCTGCAGATGTCGCACTGGCAGCTTCCGGGACCGTTGGGCTGGAATTAGCACTGGCGGAACTGCCCGCTGTCATAGCCTATAAAATGCATCCTGTCACAGGTTGGCTTGCGCGAAAATTGGTAAAGCTGGACTATGTCAATCTGGTGAATATTCTTGAAGATCAAGAAGTTGTGCCAGAACATCTTCTGGAAGAATGTATACCGGCCAGGCTTGCTGGATCCGTTATTGATTTGTTTGAAAGCAACCCTGTGAGACTGAAACAGATAGAAGGCTATAAGTCTGCTGTCAGCAAGTTGGTCGTGGGAGAGAAAGCACCGGGGGAGCGGGCGGCAGAGGTTGTATTGAGTTTGGTATCGCCCTCAGGCGAGGTACCAGAGTAACCCCAGAAAGACGCCGGCTGCTAAAGGACTACCATACAGAAAAAGCTTGAAGAGTTGTTCTGAAAGCGGCGGCCGATTGTCATTCGCCGCTTTCAAAATCAGTTTTCGCCCGCGCACTTTGCCTTCGGCCGGAGCCGAAGGCGTCATGTTTTTGACTTTGCTATACGGTGCGATCAAAGGTTCTACCGGTTATTAAGTGGAACAAAAGGGCGTTCCGCAGGCCCAGTATAGAGCTGACGCGGCCGACCAATTTTCTGGCTTGGATCTTCCATCATTTCATTCCATTGTGCAACCCAGCCAACTGTCCGGGCCAAGGCAAACAGAACAGTAAACATGCTGGTCGGGAAACCCAATGCTTTGAGGATAATACCAGAATAAAAGTCCACATTCGGGAAGAGTTTCTTTTCTACAAAATACTCGTCTTCCAACGCAATACGTTCCAGCTCCATTGCCAGCTTGAGCATAGGTTCATCCTTGATACCCAACTCTTCCAGAACCTCATAGCAGGTTTCCTGCATGACTTTGGCCCGTGGATCGTAGTTTTTGTATACCCGATGACCAAAGCCCATCAGACGGAATGGATCGCTTTTGTCTTTTGCCTTTGCAATAAATTCCTGAACGCGATCAACGCTGCCAATTTCTTCCAGCATGGACAGAACCGCTTCATTGGCTCCACCGTGAGCCGGACCCCAGAGGCACGCAATACCAGCCGCAATACAGGCAAACGGATTGGCACCGGATGATCCTGCAAGACGCACAGTTGATGTAGAGGCATTTTGCTCATGATCGGCATGGAGGATGAAAATCCGATCCATGGCACGGGCAATAGTAGGAGAGAGTTTATACTGTTCTGCCGGTACACTGAAGGTCATATGCAGGAAGTTTTCTGCGTAGGACAGTTCATTGCTTGGATAGATAAAGGGCTGGCCGACGGAATATTTGTAAGCCATAGCAGCAATCGTTGGCATCTTGGCAATCAGACGATAGCTCGCAACCATTCTTTGCTTAGGGTCATTAATATCCGTGCTGTCATGATAAAAAGCTGACAACGCACCCACAACACCAACCATAATCGCCATCGGATGAGCATCCCGACGGAACCCTTTGAAGAACTGGATGAGCTGTTCATGCAGCATCGTGTGATAGGTTATATCGTGGGAGAATTTTGCCTTCTGCTCTGCGTTCGGTAACTCGCCTTTCAACAGAAGAAAACACACTTCCATAAAGTCACTCTGTGATGCGAGTTCTTCAATTTTGTACCCGCGATGCATCAGAACACCTTCATCACCATCGATATAGGTAATGGCAGAATCACAGGATGCTGTAGAGGTAAAACCCGGATCGTAAGTGAAGTGTCCTGTTGCGCCATATAATTTTCGGACGTCAACAACATCTGGGCCGACTGTACCGCTGATCAATGGAAGGCTTAATGGTTCTCCGTCTTTCTCAGTGAAATTCACGGTACCGCTAACGTTAGAGCCACTCATATATTTTTCCCTTTATTTGCAGCCAGAAGATACTGGCCTCAGGTTGCAGAGTTCCTTTCGGAACCAATTCCACATTTCAGTGTAATCGAGACATTCAGTGCTTTGTCACTGGCAGGACTAATTTCCTGCAGCGTCTCTGATGCGACCCAAAGACTCTTCTTTTCCAAGAATCTCAAGGACGTCAAAAATTCCGGGTGATACTGTTGTACCCGTCAACGCAGCCCGTAAAGGCTGCGCGATTTTACCCAGTTTCAGTTCTTCGGCATCAGCGCTTTCACGAACTACGGCTTCAAGCGCCTCTTTTTCCCACGAAGAAAGAGCTTCTAACTTGTCAGCAAGCCGGATAAGGATCCCGCTTGCGTCGGCGGTTATCAACTTCGTGGCCTTCTCATCCAGAGACAAAGGGCGCTTGGAAATCAAGAAATGCGAACTGTCTGCGAGGGATATTACTGATTTTGCTCTTTCTTTCAAGCCGTTCATGGCTTTTTCTATCATGCTCTTCTGGTCATCTGTCACGGAAATGCCAGTTTTCTGCGTAAGTAGGGGCACAATTAGAGAGGTTAAATAAGCATCTTCTGCACTCCGAATATAGGTGCCATTCAGGTTTTCCAGTTTGTCAAAATCAAATCGAGAAGCTGATTTGCCAATATTTTCGAGGTTAAACCATTCAATGGCCTGTTCGGTTGAAATAATCTCGTCATCGCCATGAGACCAACCCAGGCGCAGGAGATAATTTCGCATGGCTTCCGGCAAGTACCCCATATCTCTGTAGGCTTCGACTCCTAAGGCTCCATGGCGTTTTGAAAGCTTGGCACCATCCGGCCCGTGAATAAGCGGAATATGCGCCATACGGGGGGCATCCCAGCCCATTGCCTTATAAAGCTGAAGCTGGCGCGCGGCATTGGTTAAATGATCATCCCCGCGAATGATATCTGTAATCCCCATATCATAATCATCCACAATGACGGAGAGCATATAAGTCGGGCTTCCATCTGCTCGCAAGAGGATCAGGTCATCGAGCTGGCTATTGGCGATGGTTACATCCCCTTGAACCGCATCATGAATGACCGTATTGCCTTCATTTGGAGATTTAAAGCGGACAACCGGATCTATCCCTTGAGGGGCTTCAGAGGGGGCACGATCGCGCCAACGGCCATCATAACCAGGTGCCCGGCCTTCTGCGCGCGCAAGCTCCCGCATCTCTGCCAACTCTTCTTTGGAGGCATAACAATGATAGGCATTACCTGCATTTAGCAATTGCTGAGCGACTTCGGCATGACGCTCCCGCCTTGAATATTGATAGACGGGCTCTCCATCCCAATCGAGTCCCATCCATTTCATGCCTTCCAGAATAGCGTCAATCGCTTCCTCTGTTGAACGTTCCCGATCGGTATCTTCAATTCTAAGAACAAACTTTCCGCCATGATGGCGTGCATACAACCAGTTAAACAACGCTGTTCGTGCGCCGCCGATATGGAGGAAGCCGGTAGGAGAGGGCGCAAATCGGGTTACAACAGTCATGGCAATTTACTTTGCATTCTATTCAATTACAGGTTTAATATTCAGCCTGTCTCTATTTCTGGGGCTTTTTTACTCTTTGTACGCCGATTGAGCAAGTCTGTGTTGGGGTGGGCCAATGATTGGTTTTAGAAGGAATACTGAAAACTGGCTTGTGGCTTGCCTTCTAGAGGATAGAAATCGCTGGTTTCTCTGGACTCCTGTTCTCTTTGCCGTCGGCATTGCTCTTTATTTTAACTTAACCTGGCATCCTGATCCAATTTGGCTCTTTCTACCTCTTATCCCTCTTTTTTTTCTGCTTTTCCCATTTTTAAGACATCGGCAAGTCAGTTTAGTGACAATTTTGGTGTTTCTTGTCTTTGCCAGCGGATTTTCCGGGGCTATTTTACGCGGTATTCTTGTGAAAGCTCCTGTTTTGGACAAAAAAACAGTTTCAAACCTGACCGGCACCGTCCTGTCCAAAAGCGCGAATGACCGCAAAACCCGTTTGGTTCTGGAAAATCTGGGTTTTGAAGAGCAGGCAATTCCCGCTCTTCGAAAAATTCGACTGACAGTTAGAAACGATATCTCCTCCATTGTGCCTGGAGACCGTGTAACAGTTAAAGCCGTTTTATTACCGCCGCCGCCGCCTGCTTATCCAGGTGCCTATGATTTTCAACGGGACGCATTTTTTAAGCAAATCGGCGCCGTCGGATATAGTATCGGGCCCTTCACTACAGAAAAAGTAGCATTGAAAGTGTCGGTGCAAAGACTGTCTGCTTTCTTGCGGGACCGGGTCAATCGATATGTTATCGAAAATAGTGCGCCGGAAGTGACTGGTTTTTCCATAGCCATCATGTCCGGTGACAAAGGGATGTTGTCGAAAGATCAACTGGATGATATGCGCAATTCAGGATTGGCGCATTTGCTCGCAATTTCGGGCCTCCATATGGGAATGGTCGGCGGGTTGATTTTTTTTACCGTACGATTGCTGGGAAGTCTGTCTCCGCGACTGGCTCTGAACTATCCGATTAAGAAATGGGCGGCAGTTGTTTCTCTGGTCGGGCTTGCAGGCTATCTTCTTGTCAGCGGGATGAGCGTCTCGGCGCTTCGCGCTTTTTTGATGATCTCTATGGTATTTCTCGCCATATGTTTTGATCGGACGGCGCTTTCTCTTCGAAATCTGGCATTTGCCGCTCTGCTTATTCTGATATTTTTGCCTGAAAGTCTGCTGACAGCCAGTTTTCAAATGTCATTTTCTGCCGTTTTTTGCCTGATTGCGGTTTATGAAAAATACGGGAACCATCTTATCGTCAAAGCGGGAGAGGCTGGCCCGATCAAACGGGGACTGTATTATCTGACTGGTGTTATTGTCACATCATTGATTGCCTCAGCCGCGACAACGCCATTTGCCATATATCATTTTGGTCAATTTTCCCTTCTGGGTGTTCTGGCAAATCTGGTTGCTGTTCCTCTGATGGGATTGTGGGTGATGCCCTGGACTTTGGTGGCATTTGCTATCATGCCGTTCGCAGAAACCACACTCGCACTCGATCTGGCTGGAAGCGGTATTACCCTTATTCTCTGGATTGCAGAGCAAGTGATTAACTTGCCAGCAGCTTTCTTTAAGATAGGAACATATCCATCGAGCTTTCTTGTCGGTCTTGTTTTGGCCGGATTATGGTTTTTGATCTGGAAAAGTTCGCTAAGATGGGCCGCCGCCATTTTTATCCTTGTGGGCGGAGCTGGTCTTTTTATAACACAGGCACCGGATATTCTATTTGCTAGGTCCGGTAATCTGTATTTGATTAATGATGCCCAGGCAGGCTCTCTTGTTTCCACCATACGAGCGGACCGATTTGAGAGGGAGCGTTGGGCATTGTTGTATGGCGCTCAAAAACCGAAAAAAATCAGTAAAGCGGATTTGGGCAACCTGACATGTGATGCCGTGGGATGTTTATATAACAGAGAAAATACTCTCATCGCATTTTCAGAAAACCGATATGCATCAGAACTGGATTGCAATCGTTCCAACATCCTGCTCAGCCGGGATCCAGTTCCAGAGAGCTGTGCCAGCCCGGACATTGTTATCGATCGTTTTGATCTGTGGAGAAAAGGAGCGCACAGCCTTTCCTTCAATGCAGCGGGAGATGTGACCGTCCAAACGGTGAACGGCGTTCGCGGGGACCGCCCCTGGGTTCCTGTGCGTTATCGGGAGATACTCAACCGATAACGCTGTTTTCCTAGTATTTACGGAAAAGCCCGACCAGATGTCCTTGCACCTTGACCCGATCCGGGCCAAAAATCCGGGTTTCATAACTCGCATTGGCAGGCTCCAGGGCAACCGTATTGCCCTTGCGGCGCAATCGTTTCAAAGTCGCTTCCTGGCCATCAACAAGCGCAACGACGATGGAGCCGTTTTCAGCCGTTTTGCTTTCCCGAATAACAACAGTATCACCATCGTGGATACCGGCCTCAATCATGGAATCACCCGCAACTTCCAAACAATAGTGAGTGCCTGATGCCAACATTCCACCCGGAACATCAAAAAAGCTTGTCGGATCGCTTAACGCTTCAATGGCAGTACCGGCAGCAATTCGTCCATAGAGAGGAAGGGTCACCAGACCATTATCTGCCGTTTCAGTAGGTAAGGAAGGGGAAGAACCACTTCCAATCTGAGCTTTGCCACTGAAATCAGCTTGGACAACGTTGAACTCGGTCCCCGGCGTTACTTTTGCCGTCCGCTTGGTAATACCGGCTGGTAGGACGGCGTCGGGTAGTTTCAGGATTTCAAGCGCGCGAGCCCGATGAGGTAACCTTCTGATAAAGCCACGTTCCGTCAAACCGGTGATTAACCGATGAATACCAGACTTTGATTTCAGATCCAGTGCCTCTTTCATTTCATCGAATGAGGGGCAGACACCTTTCTGCTCAAGATAGGTGTGGATATACATCAGAAGCTCGTGTTGTTTCTTTGTCAGCATGTCATCTCGCCTTGAGAACAAAACAAAAACATTAACTTTGTTCTACAAAAGTTCTCGTTGTGCGTCAAGCAACGATTTTGGCAGAGATCAGCATTGAGGGTAACTTTCATCCAGGGGAATGATATCGACAGGAGCGCCTTTTTCTAATGGTTCTGCAAAAGGCGCGCGTCGCAGCAGGCAATCGGCGGCTGATAATCTCGATAGCAGAGAACTATCCTGATTACTGAATAGTTCAATCAAGGGGGTGCCCTTTTCATGGCCGGCAATACGGGCTCTCACATAATCTTCACGCTGATCATTGGCCTTAATTGCGTGTGATAGCAGCGCGGGTACAGTTTGTGGGCTCCGATGGGCCCGGCCGCATAAAGCATCTATAGCCGGATACAGGAAAATATAACTGCAAACCATACTGGAGACAGGATTGCCGGGCATACCCAACATAGGAGTGCCATCCATATCTCCAAACATCAAAGGCTTACCAGGGCGCATGGCAATCCGCCAGAAATCGATTTTCAGGCCTTCCTTGCCAAGAACAGTTTGCACAAGATCGTGGTCACCGACTGAAGCGCCGCCCAGAGTAACCAGCATATCGGCGGAGCGGGCTCCTTCGGTCATTTGCCGTAAAGAGTGTTCATTATCGAGGGCGATACCCAAATCGATGGCAATGCCACCGGCTTTCTCAATCATTGCTGCAACCAGCAGTGCATTAGAGGAAATGATCTGATTGGGGCCGACAGGCTCACCGGGGCGCACCAACTCGTCCCCTGTTGATAACAAGGCAATGACAGGTTTCCGCCGGACGGTAACCCAAGGAACATTCATGGCTGCCAAAAGGCCGATATCTCGCGGGGTAAGTGTTTTACCTGCTGTCAGGCCAACTTCCCCTTCTTTGAAATCAATACCGGCCTTGCGAACAAATCGCCCAGATTCTGTGCCTTCATTGATTGTGACACAGTTTTTATCCCGTTCAGTATTTTCCTGAATGACAATGGTGTCACTTCCAGCAGGGACCGGACCGCCGGTAAAGATCCGAACGGCTTCGCCTTGCCCAACTTCATGATCATACGATCCGCCAGCAGGTGCTTCGCCAACCACTGTCAATGTGGCAGGGATCTGCTCGAGATCGCTGGCCTTGACGGCATAGCCGTCCATAGCGGACATATCCGAAGGAGGCTGTGTTCGTCTTGCCTTGATATCTTCTGCAAGCAGACGTCCGGATGCTGCAGAGATCGAGACGGTTTCTGTGGAAACAGCAGAAAGGCTCGATAAGATATTCTTGCGCGCTTCTTCTACTGAGATCATGACGCTGTATAAGTTCCTGACTTGCCGCCGCTTTTTTCCAGTAATCTGGCGCCGGTGATTTCCATACCGCGATCAACTGCTTTGCACATATCGTAAATGGTGAGTGCAGCAACCGTGACAGCTGTCAGGGCTTCCATTTCAACGCCTGTTCGGCCTTTTAGCTTGCAGGTTGCCTGAATGTCGACTGCGGCCTCCAGTTCCGACATCTCAAATTCCACGGTTACATTTGTGAGGGCGAGGGGATGGCAGAGCGGGATCAGATCCGGTGTCTTTTTAGCGGCCATGATACCGGCAAGCCGGGCAACGGCCAGGACATCCCCTTTTTTGGCTTTTCCATCCCGAATAAGGGCAAAGGTTTCAGCCTGCATAAGAACACGCGCCGTGGCCGTGGCGCTCCGTTCAGTTATGTCCTTGTTACCCACATCCACCATGTGAGCGGAGCCTTTTTCGTCAAAATGCGTAAAATCAGCCATCTTATAAGGCTCCATGTCCCAAAAGGGTACGAACAGCTCCGGCAACATCATCCTGGCGCATAAGGCTTTCTCCGACCAGAAAACAGCCACAGCCCGCTTTTTCCATACGGTCAAGATCATCCGTCGTATAAAGTCCGCTTTCACTGACCGCCAGGCACTCTTTTGGCAAGCCTTTGGACAGGGCTTCTGTCGTCGCAATGTCAACGTCGAGGGTTTTGAGATTCCGGTTGTTGATGCCGATAAGCGGGCTTTTCAATATAGACGTGCGTTCCAGTTCTTCTGCGTCATGCACTTCCACAAGAACATCCATTCCCAAATCGAAGGCGGCAGTTTCAAGCTCCTGCGCCTGAGTATCGGAAAGGGCTGCCATAATCAACAGGATACAATCAGCCCCCAGCGCGCGCGCTTCAACAATCTGATATGGATCCAGCATGAAATCCTTGCGCAGGGCAGGGAGGCTCACCGCGTTTCGGGCCGCTACCAAATACTCATCAGCGCCTTGAAAATAAGGGATATCCGTGAGGACAGACATACAGGTAGCACCGCCTGCCTCATAAGCCCGGGCGATAGCGGGCGGATCAAAATCGTCTCGGATTAGCCCTTTGGAAGGGGACGCTTTTTTGATTTCAGCGATTAATCCATACCGGCCATCTCTGCGGGTTTTGCGAAGCGCAGAGACAAATCCGCGCGGGGCAGAAGCCTCTTTCACCAGCTCCTCAAGATCAGCCAGTGAGGTTCGGGATTTACAGGCTTTGATATGTTCTTCTTTATCAGCGCAGATTTTCGCGAGAATACTCATTCTATCAGTTACTCAAATTCGTGATGCGTTTCATGTTTTCAAAGGCATTGCGGGCCTTCCCGCTGTCGATGGACTGGGCCGCGAGGGAAATTCCCTCCTGCAAGGTTGTGCATTTGTCCCCGATTAGGATCGCGGCAGCTGCATTCAACAATGTCACATCGCGGTAGGGATTTTTTTCGCCATCAAGGAGAGCCAAAAGAGCTTCAGCATTTTCTTCCGGTGTGCCGCCCTTGATTTTCTCCAGCGCAACCCGCTCCAAACCAACTTCTTCCGGTGTAATTTCAAATTCTCGCAAGGTACCGTCTTTTAGCTCAACAACCTGGGACGGGCCAGTGGTAGTGAGTTCGTCAAGTCCGTCCGCACCATGCATGATCCAGACATGTTCTGAACCTAACTCTTTTAAGGTCTCCGCCATCGGACGCATCCAGCGCGGGTCATACACGCCAGTGACCTGCCGTTTGACGGCTGCCGGGTTGGACATAACCCCCAAAAGGTTGAAAATGGTCCTGAGGCCCAGTTCAACCCGGGTTGGTCCTACATGACGCATGGCACCATGATGGCGGTAGGCGACCATAAAACCGATGCCGGCTTCATAAACGGCTTGCTCGGTGAGCTTCAAATCACACTCGGTATTGATGCCGAGAACGGCTTGTACATCTGCCGTTCCTGATCGGGAGGAGGCCGCTTTATTGCCATGCTTGGCTACAGGAACACCAGCCCCTGCTGTCACAAAGGCCGCAGCGGTAGAGATATTGAGAGTTCCGTGGCCATCGCCGCCGGTTCCCACCACATCAACAGCGCCTTCCGGAGCAGAAATATAGTGCGCCTTTTCACGCAACACTGAAACGCCGCCGATCAATTCATCGACTGTTTCACCGCGTAAATGTAATCCCATCAGGAATGCGCCCATCTGAGACGGTGTTGCATCCCCGGATAGAATAATGTTGAAGGCGGTTTTCGCTTCTTCGACAGAGAGAGTGCCTCCGGCTCCGATCTTTGTCAGCAGGCCTTTAAAGTCTTGTGTGACGCTCATTTAAGCAGCTTTCTTAAGGGGCTCACCAGTGAGTTCCAGAAAATTTCTGAGGATCTGGTGTCCATACTCGGAGGCAATGCTCTCCGGATGAAACTGCACACCATGGAGCGGCAGTTCCCTATGCTGTAAGCCCATGATGACGCCATCCTCCGTTCGTGCCGTCACTTCCAGGCAATCGGGTACGCTTGACGGATCAACAGTTAAAGAATGATAACGCGTTGCCGTAAAAGGCGAGGGGAGTTCCTTAAAGACGCCTTGACCCGAATGCAGCATTGGGGATGTTTTTCCGTGCATCAGTTCGCCCGCCCTTACGATTGTGCCGCCGAATGCTTGACCGATAGATTGATGGCCGAGACACACGCCTAACAGAGGGACATTTTGTGCGGCCGCTGTTTTGACCATATCCAGGCAAATGCCGGCTTTATCCGGTGTACAGGGGCCTGGTGAAAGAACGATGCCTGCGGGTTTCTCGGCAAGGATTTCATCGACCGAGACAACATCGTTTCTGTAAACCTTTACATTCGCCCCAAGCTCGCCCATAAAATGAACGAGATTGTAGGTGAAACTGTCATAATTATCGATCAGGGTTATCATGTCTGTCTCATGCCGGTTATATTAGAAAATAACTCTGAATTTCTGATTGAAAAACAGGGAAAACGCTCCCTAGTTTCCACTAGTTTGGCCATTCGTCAAGCCTGCAATGCAAGTTCGGTGTGCCGTTTATAAAATTCAATCGGCTGACGGTCTAGAAATAGATAGAAACTATGAAAACAAATCGTTAAAAACTTGTATCCCGTCACAGAAGGAACGGACGCCCGTTTATGGTCAGAAAAAAATCAGATGAGCCGACCCCAGAGGAGAAGGGGCTGCTGGACAAATTACTTGAATCGCCGCTGAAACTGGTCGTCTTCTGTGTCTCTCTTCTCTTTCTCAGCCTGTCTGGCGGTATGTTGATTGGTAGCCTGGTCAAAGAAGGCCCCAAGCCGGCCGCACGGATTAGTATTACCGTTCCGACCGTCAAGCCGGATGCGCCCACAATTCCGCCGAGTGAAGAAGTGACCGGAACTTTACGATCTTCGCGACCGGTAGATGCTCTGGATCACGATAATCCCTATACGGTCCCGCGCACTGAAGAAACTCCATCTAGTAAGCCAAGGACAGGAAGTACATCTGCGACTACTGCCTCATTGCCTCCTCAAACTTCAACGAAAGCAACACCTGGATCAGATCCTGCCTGGAAACGGTTCGCCGCAAGGACACCGATTATAGCTGAGGGTACACCATTGATTGCAATCGTCATTGACGATGTCGGACTGAATTCAAGCCGTGTTGAAGCGCTCATCCGTCTTCCGAATATATTAACTTTAGCATTTCTTCCTTACGCAAGAGGGTTGGATACAAATGTTCGATTGACCAGGGAAAATGGTCATGAAGTAATGTTACACCTGCCAATGGAGCCAATCAGTAGATCAGCAGACCCTGGACCGGACGCTTTGTTAAATGCATTGGATCTTGAAGAAATTCGCCGCCGCACGATTGCTAACCTGGATCGATTTTCTGGCTATGTTGGTGTGAATAACCATATGGGCAGCAAATTTACGGCCTATGAGGAGGGTATGGCCGTCGTCATGGACGTGATCCGCGATCGGGGATATCTGTTTCTTGATAGTAAAACAACACCCAAATCATCTGGATACCGGCTGGCTAAGGAGCGGGGTATCCCGACAGGCATTCGAGATGTCTTTATTGATAATGCGATCAATGAAAAAGCTATTTTAAAACAACTTAAAACGGTTGAGGCTATTGCCCGAAAAAACGGGATCGCCATTGCTATCGGTCATCCTCATAAAGAAACGATCGCTTCCTTGAAAAAATGGATGCCTGATGCCGCCACGAGAGGGTTCCAGTTTATTCCGGTAAGTAAAGCACTTGTGCCTCAGAAAATAGCCTCTCAATAACTTGAATTTCTGAATTTTTTGTCGTCGGGAAATTCTTTCGACTAAATTCCTATTGACTCAACGGTAAGTTATCACTTACGGTAAGTTATGGCTTACACAGAAATATTTGGCGCTCTCGCAGATCCGACGCGCAGGGACATATTTGAATCTTTGCGGGGACACTCAAAAACCGTAGGGCAGCTGGCGGCTGATCAACCGGTAAGCAGGCCTGCTGTCTCACAACATCTTAAAGTGTTGGAGGCGGCCAGTTTGGTGACAGTGGAAGCCCGGGGAACCCGGCGATTTTACTCGATCAAGCGGGATGGCCTGGAGGATCTCAGGCGTTATCTGGACAGTTTCTGGTCAGATGCCCTTTCTGCCTACAGCGCTGAAATTGAACGGCGTATGAAAACGAATTAGGAGAAGAACACGTGCTCGAACCTATTATCAAGACAGTTGAAGTTCCTTGCGATCAGGAAAAGGCGTTTACAGTCTTTCTCGACGAAATGGAAACATGGTGGCCTGTCGAAAAATTTACGACTTCAAAAATGTCCGGATCTTCTGTCAAAACTATCAAAGTTGACTCAAAAGTTGGCGGTAAGATTATTGAAGTAAGCGAAGAGGGGACCGAATATCTTTGGGGAGAAATCAAAACATATAACCCTTATGATGTGTTTACTATGGATTTTCATATCCCTGGCCCAGGGTGGGAGATAGGGCCAATGAGCCAAGTGGAAGTTCGTTTCACGGATATGGGGGATAACCGGACACGTGTTGTTCTGACCCAAACGGATTGGGAAGCCCTTGGCGACATGGCAGAAGATATCCGCGGTGGGTATAATTTGGGCTGGAATCCTATTTTGGAGGCATTTAAGAGTAAATGCGGGAGATAGCTTCTGCTATTTCCTTTCAGTGTTTGCACACAACACTTATAGATATCTATTTAGATGTCTATAAGTGTTTGTTATTTATAATAAAAATTTGTTGACTCACTAAAATAATTAGCTCAAATTTTCCGAAAATTAAATGAACCATTCTGGTCGAACCTAACGACTAATCATCAAAGGTTTTATCCGAAGTGGAGCATTTATTATGAGAGAGGGGCTACATGATGCGATCAACATTTTCCAAAAAAGAAACGCGTAATTCACTGCGACATTTTCCTACATTTCTTGCAACTCTTTTGTTGTGTTTATCTTTGAATCAACTCGCAAATGCTGCAAGCGTTTCGATCTCGTTTGCGGGTATTATTGGCGGCACAGTGGGATATAATGCGGAGCCGTATATCGGTATTGGAGACGGGTATTCCGGTACATTGAATTTTGACGTTGATGAAGCAGATTCTGTTACCAATGTTGGAGGAAATGTCGTTGTCAATGGAACAGCGACAACTTTCACAGGCTATGGGGGAGCTGCAGTGCCAAAAAATGATTCTACTGCTTTCCGGTTCGATATTGATCCCTTTGGTGACGGTGCCGGCGGTAATAACGTCGAAGCTTTTGAATTTCTACTTGGCTCGATTTCAGCTCCGTTTGGTGGTCTCTATGACATCATCTCGGCCGGGAATGCCAATTTTTTTGGAATTTATATTCTCGCCATGCAACCTGGCCAGGGAGAGTTGGATATTTCGCTCAACCTGAGCTCTTCAATTGATGGATCGTTCGATGTCGACATTTCTGCGGTACCATTACCTGCGGCACTTCCTCTCTACGGCGTAGGAATGGCCATTATTGGGTTTATCGGATGGCGAAGAAAGCAGAAGAGGCTGTAATTTCTATAATGAAATAACCAACCCCAGTGAAAAGGCACCCTGAAAAGGGTGCTTTTTTGCTGTGTGGGTTTTGAGATCAGATTGCTTTTCTTGCTATAATTCGGATTTCGATAATAGCGTTCTTCGCGGCCAATTCAGAAATGCCGATTGCGGTCCAGGCGGGATAGGGTTCCGAAATAAATTCGTCTTTAACAGTTTTAAAGATTTCCAGATGCTCCGACAGGCCGATATGATAGGTCGTCATTTCAACAACAGCTTCAAAACCCAATCCAGCATGTGAAAGCGTCTTATACACCTTTTCAAAAGCGTGGCGGAATTGCGTTGCCGGATCAGCAGAAACCGATCCATCGGCTTGAGCAGATGTGCAGCCTGAGAAAAAAAGGAAACCATTGGATTCGACCGCAGGAGAAAAATGCCAATTGTCATAATTCCCCTGCAATTCGTCAGGAACGACAGAGGTTTTATCGGTTTTTTGCCCCATTATCGGTTGCCACTGCCTTCCGATGCGTATCGAATGGCTTCCTGAGTGGCGCGAACCAGAGCTTTGGCTTTGTTGACAGTTTCCTGGTATTCCGCTTCCGGATCACTGTCAGCGACGACACCGCCGCCTGCCTGGATATAGATTTTGCCGTCTTTCACAACAGCCGTTCTAAGGGCGATACAGGTATCCATGGAACCGTTGGCAGAAAAATACCCGACAGCGCCCGCATAAACACCGCGTTTTGATTTTTCCAACTCATCAATGATTTCCATGGCCCGGACTTTTGGAGCGCCTGATACGGTTCCGGCCGGGAACCCAGCTTTCAAAGCGTCAATGGCCGTGAGGCCATCCTGAATATCGCCTTCAACATTCGAGACGATATGCATGACATGAGAATAATTCTCAATCAGCATTTTCTCTGTCACTGTAACGCTGCCGATCCGGGCAACCCGTCCCACATCATTGCGGCCCAGATCAAGCAGCATGAGGTGTTCCGCGAGTTCTTTGGGGTCGCTGAGAAGATCTTCGGCAAAGGCCTTGTCTTCGGCAGGTGTTGCGCCGCGTGGTCGTGTTCCGGCAATTGGGCGAATAGTGACTTTTTCGTCGCGTAGACGCACCAGAATTTCCGGGCTGGACCCCACCACAGAAAATTCCCCGAAGTTCAAGTAATACATGAACGGAGAGGGGTTCGTCCGACGTAGGGCACGATAGAGAGACAGTGAAGGTAGGCTGAACGGCATTTCAAAGCGTTGACTGGGCACCACCTGAAAAATATCGCCCGCCCGGATATATTCCTTCGCCTTTTCCACCATTGCGAAATATTCGTCCTTGGTCGTATTGGAGACAGGCTCGGGCATCTCCTTCAAACTGGTGTCGGCCGAAACCGAATGAGGCAGGCTGCGGGAGAAATCATTCACCGCATCAGATAATCGCTCAGCCGCAAGATTATAGGCCGCCTGAGCAGACCGGCCATCTTCATACCAGACGGGGGTCACGATGGTGACCACATCCAGAATACTGTCAAAAATCGCCATCACCGTCGGGCGAATAAACATACCGTCAGGAACACCCAGGTCATTGGGATTGCTGTCTGGAATATTTTCCATCAAACGGACAGTGTCATAGGACATGTAGCCGACAAGACCTGCAGCCATCGGAGGCAAATGATCCGGCAAATCGATATGGCTCTCGTCGATCAGGGCCTGCAAACTATCAAGTACCGATTTATCGCAAGCGACAAAGGCTTCAGGATCAAAGCGGGCCGTCCTGTTGATCCGGGCCTGAACGCCATCGCAGCGCCAAATTAGATCCGGTTTCATGCCGATGATGGAGTAGCGACCGCGAACAGCGCCTCCCTCAACAGACTCAAGAAGGAAAGAGTTGGCTTTCCCTTCGGCCAATTTCATCATGGCTGAAACAGGGGTCTCCAAATCCGCCACCAGAGTGGTCCAGAGGATTTGGGATTTTCCTTTATCGAAGGCGGATTGAAACTCTGAAAAAACAGGATTAATTGACATGGCTTGCGCCCGGATATGCGCCTGAGAAATATTCCCGAATAAGACCTTCTTTTACAGAAACTCCAATTTCTTTTTCAAGATAAGACTGGTATTGCTGCTCAATATCCTGTTGTACGCTTCTAACCAGCTGTTGCTCCAGATTTTGAACCGTTTCAGTCGATGCGGCTTTGTCAGCCGGAACAACATCTTTAAGAGAATATAGAACATATCCGGTTTTTGTATCATTGGCGGCCACAGCATAATCGCCCTCTTTCAAACCAAAAAGAGAACTTACCGCGTCTCTGGACAGGCCAGGAACCGGTCCTCCGCGCAAGGAAGCCGTGCTTTCTTTAACGTCAGTTTTGGTTTCAGAGGCGATCTCTTCCAATGAAGTTCCGCCTTTCAGTTTTTCAAGCAGAGCCTCTGCTTTTTTCTTGTTTTCCTGATGCTGCCAGTCCGCCTTCCAGGCTGTCATGGCTTGTTCCTTGACATCGACAAGGCTTCGCAGCGCAGCGTCCCGAATATCGGTTACAGATACCGCATAATAGGTGCGTGCTGGTGTCTCTGTCAGATCGATATCCGCGTCTTTTGTTTTTCCGAACAGCTCTGGTAGGAAGCTCTGAGCGGCAGGTAGTCCGTTCACAGGAGCACCAGCTTCATTTTTACCAGTCGTATCAATCCATTCACTGTTGATAACCTGAATGCCCGTTGCTTCACCTGCTTCGGCAACAGAGGCGCCGCCAGCAAACTCGTCCTGCAAAGCTGTTGCTTTTTCAAAGACAACATCCTCTGCTTTTCTCAAGGCAACATCATTTTTCAGTTGCTCTTTAACTTCCTCAAGAGATTTGGTCGAGGCTGGCGTGATGCTGGAGACTTTAACCAGATGCCAACCGAGGGATGATTTGACCGGTGCTGTAACACCATTCAGATCAATGGCAAAAACGGGCTCCTGCAACTCGTTGAACAGGTCTGTTTTGATGATCTCTCCCAAATCGATGTCAGTTGGCGTCAATTGAAGTGTTTCCTGGGCGACATCCGTAAAACTGGTACCGCCTGTAATTTTGGTAGCCGCAGCTATTGCATCTTCTTCATTGTCAAAGATCATCTGAAGAATATTGCGCCTCTCCGGCGTGTCAAATTCACTGCTGCGCCCTTCATATTCTTGGCTGAGCTCATCCTCTGTCACGTCAACCTGATCTTTAAAATCCTCTGGTGTAACGGAAAGGTAGGTGGCTTTGCGATATTCCGGTGCTGTAAAGCTCGCGGGATTGTCTTTGATAAACTGAGTGAGCTGTTCATCCGTTGGCGTTGGGACGTTCGTCACAGCACCATCGGCAAGGGCGACAAAGCGGGCACTTCGTTTTTCGCCAGCATAATTAAATAGTGTCTCCACCAGGATCTGCGGCGCGTCATTTTCCGGAAGCGCAAAACTGCTGACCAATTGACGGCGCATCAGGTCCAGTCTCAGGATTTCGACATATTCTGCTTCGGAATAACCATTTTGCCGAAGCGTTTCCTGGAACCGGAAACGATCAAACGCACCCGCCGTATTCTTAAAGGCGGGCCCATTTCGGATTTCATCCAATACGGCAGCATCATTCACACCAAGATTAAGCTGCTTAACACGTTCGGTCTCCAGCATTGTCCGGGTAAGGTTGAGGATCGTCGATTGAGTAACGCCGAACTGCTCAGCCTGCTCTGGTGTAATGCGCCGACCGACATATTGAGAAATCTGGTTAAGTCGGTTTTGATATTCGCGTTGGAATTCACCGATCGTGACAGTTTGATCTCCCACCTCAATAACATCGCTACCCACAGAACTGCCCAGCATATCGCTACCAATTCCCCAGACTGCAAAGCTGGCAACAAGAAGGACCAACAAACCTTTGGCGAGCCATCCACTGGCTCCTTTACGCATTGCGTGAAGCATGATCAACCATCTATCGAATATCAAAAAATCAGAACTGCTCCTTTATATAGGAGCAGCGGGGCGACATGATAGGGGGTCAGGGCAGGCCGCGGCAACATAGAATTTTGTAAAGCGGTATCTTTCTGCTCAAAAAAATGGCATATGAGCTGCAAATCTGATTAAACGAACGAACCTGTCTATATTGTGAGGAAAGATGACCACGACTATACGTCCTTTGATCGCCGGAAATTGGAAGATGAACGGCCTGTCTGGTGAATCAGCCACCGAATTGAAATCTCTCATTGAACGCGCTGCAAAGGCGTCATCGGTCGGATGTGATATTCTTATTTGCCCGCCTTCGACATTGGTCGCACAAATGGCCTCGCTAGCAGATGGGACAGCAGTCTCCATCGGTGGGCAGGATTGTCACAAAAAGGAAAGCGGCGCTCATACGGGAGATATTTCAGCCGCTATGCTCAAAGATGTTGGTGCGAGTTACTGCCTTGCAGGACATTCCGAACGTCGGACTGATCATGGCGAAAGCGATGGGGTTGTAAAGGCCAAAGCAGAATCTGCCATTAAGGCCGGGCTTGTTGCTGTTGTCTGTATCGGAGAAACACTTGCTGAGCGTGAAGCCGGACAAACATTGACTGTTATTTCCAAGCAAGTGAAGAATTCGCTGCCAAGCGGTGCGACGGCCGACAATACGGTTATTGCGTATGAGCCTGTCTGGGCCATCGGTACAGGAAAAACACCAACCACGGCTGATGTTTCTGATGTACATGCTCATATCAGACAGGATCTGAAGGCGTTGATGACTGACGCGGATGGTGTGAGACTTCTATATGGTGGATCTGTTAAAGGCAGCAATGCGGCGGAGCTGATGGCTGTTGAGCATGTCAATGGTGCCCTTGTCGGCGGAGCAAGCCTCAAAGCGGATGATTTTTGGCCAATCGTTGAAACTGGTCTTTAACACATATATATTGAGATATTACGCTGGTATTCTGTGGCTGATTGCTGTAGAAGCCGTGACATATTATGGATAAGCGAAGCGGATGATCCGCTTGAATTTTCGGGAATTACTAGATCATGGAAACTGTTCTGCTGGTCATTCATGTATTGATCGCCGTTTTTTTGATTGGCGTTGTTTTGCTTCAGCGTTCTGAAGGCGGTGCCCTTGGCATTGGCGGTGGCGGCGGTGGCGGTGGCGGTGTCATGACCGGCCGGGGGGCTGCAAATCTGCTCACTCGCAGTACCGCTATTCTGGCAGCTGCTTTCTTTGGAACCAGCATTGTTCTCGCAATTTTAAGTGGCGCACACACAGCACCTACCTCTATTCTGGATCAGCCCGCTTCCAGCGCGCCAGCCGCTCCGGCGGTGCCCGCAGAACCCGCTGCACCGATCTCTGAATAGTGCGGATGCAAAAAAAATCACGGGGCGGCAGAATTGCCGCCTCTTTTACTTCACGACGTAACAAAGTTCAGATATAGTGTAATTCCATGGCTCGGTTTATTTTCGTTACCGGTGGTGTGGTTTCCTCACTTGGCAAAGGTCTCGCCGGGGCAGCATTGGCTTCCCTGTTACAAGCGCGTGGCTATAAAGTCCGTATGAGGAAACTGGATCCGTATATCAATGTCGATCCCGGCACAATGAATCCCTACGAACATGGGGAATGTTACGTTACGGATGATGGAGCCGAGACGGACCTCGATCTCGGTCACTATGAAAGATTCACCGGGGTTGCTTCAAAGCAAAGCGACAATGTGACGACAGGCCGGATCTATCAGACTGTTATCCGCAAAGAACGCCGCGGGGACTATCTTGGCGGCACTGTTCAGGTCATTCCGCATATTACCAATGCCATCAAGGAATTCGCGACGGCCGATATCGGAGACGAGGATTTCGTCCTTGTTGAAATTGGCGGCACCGTTGGTGATATTG
>JBDWHS010000009.1:0-15794 GCA_039975135.1 Sneathiella sp.
GATGGTGATGCCTGGTGATAATGTTGCTATGGAAGTCGAGCTGATTGCTCCGATCGCCATGGACGAAGGTCTGCGTTTCGCGATCCGCGAAGGTGGCCGTACCGTCGGCGCCGGCGTCGTCGCTACTATCGTCGAGTAAGACGTCTTTTTGACGAAATCGGGTATTTCGTTTGAATAGAGAATTGGCTTTGAGCCGCTGGGATATCTCAGCGGCTCAAACTGCCAGTACCGGTCTAGGAGTGTAGCTCAATTGGTAGAGCACCGGTCTCCAAAACCGGGGGTTGGGGGTTCGATCCCCTCCACTCCTGCCAGTCTGGTTGATCTATTCGAATAAATCCTGTATACCGCCGGGTCACTCCGGTAGTTGAAACTGATTTGAGGAACGAATGGCAAAAGTAACTCCAGGTGCTTTTATCCGCCAAGTGCGGCAAGAGGCTTCCAAGGTAACATGGCCCACCCGCAAGGAAACCATGATCACCACGGGGATGGTTTTTGTCATGGTTTTTCTGGCCTCCATCTTCTTTTTTGCAGTGGATACGGGTATTCAGTTCCTGGTTAAGCAAATTCTGACTTTGGGAGCCTGATCATGTCGAGTGAAGAGCGCAAAGCCAGAAAACGCTGGTATATTATTCATGCTTATTCAGGCTTTGAGAAGAAAGTGGCTCAGTCTGTAAAAGAGCAGGCGATCCTAAAGGGGATGGCTGATAAATTTGAAGATGTGCTGGTTCCGGTGGAGGAAGTTGTCGAAGTACGCCGCGGTCAGAAAGTGAGCGCAGAGCGGAAATTCTTCCCGGGCTATGTACTGGCTCATATGGAAATGAACGACGAGACATATCACTTGGTAAAGAATTTACCGAAAGTGACAGGTTTTCTCGGAAATGCGAACAAACCACAACCGATTTCCGAAAAGGAAGCGATGTCGGTTCTCAATCAGGTTCAGGAAGGCATCGAACGTCCGAAGCCGTCTGTTACCTTTGAGATTGGTGAAGAAGTCCGCGTCAGTGATGGTCCTTTTGCAACCTTTATGGGGGTTGTTGAAGAAGTGGATGAAGATAAGGCGAAGCTGAAAGTGTCGGTTTCCATCTTCGGACGCTCGACACCGGTTGAGTTGGACTATTCTCAAGTCGAGAAAAGTTGAGTTTTTAAGATTTGCCGCAATGGTGCGGCAACTTTGCGGAAGGTCAGCCATGGCCGTACCGCAAGCCCTTTAATATGAATAGGGAAGAAAATGGCGAAGAAAATACAAGGCTACATAAAGTTGCAGGTCCCTGCGGGACAGGCAAATCCATCTCCTCCTATTGGTCCGGCTTTGGGTCAGCAGGGTGTGAATATCATGGAATTCTGTAAAGCATTTAACGCGGCAACAGGAAACATGGAAGGCGGCATGCCTATTCCGACTGTTATCACAGTATATGCAGACCGGTCTTTCACATTTATTACAAAGACACCACCAGCCTCTTATTTCCTGAAAAAAGCAGCAGGCCAGAAATCCGGCGGAAGCACACCAGGTCGCGCAGTTGCCGCAACTGTGACACTGGCGCAGGTCAAGGAAATTGCAGAAGCAAAAATGGTTGACCTCAATGCCAATGACATTGAAGCCGCTATGGAAATCATCAAAGGTTCAGCCCGCTCCATGGGCTATGCGGTGGAGGGCTGATAAATGGCTAAGCTGACAAAGAGACAAAAAGTTGCTGCAGAAGCGATTGATCGCGACAAACTGTATCAGCTGAATGAAGCCGTTGAGCTTGTTAAATCCAACGCCACATCAAAATTTGATGAAACCGTTGAAATTGCCATGAATCTGGGTGTTGACCCGCGTCATGCAGACCAGATGGTTCGCGGCGTGATTCAATTGCCAAATGGTACGGGTAAATCAGTCCGTGTTGCTGTTTTTGCACGAGGCGACAAAGCCGAAGAAGCCAAAGCTGCTGGTGCAGAACTGGTTGGCGCCGAAGACCTGATGGAAATCGTTCAGGGCGGAGCTATGGACTTTGATCGCTGTATTGCAACACCGGACATGATGGCTGTTGTTGGACGGCTTGGCAAAGTATTGGGCCCCCGCGGTCTGATGCCAAACCCGAAGCTGGGTACTGTGACACCGAATGTTGCGGACGCTGTTAAGGCGGCCAAAGGCGGGCAGGTTGAGTTCCGGGCTGAAAAGACCGGTATTGTTCACGCTGGTGTTGGTAAATCAAGCTTCACAGCAGAAGCTTTGGGCGAAAATGTTAAGGCGTTTATCGAGGCAGTGGCGAAAGCCAAGCCAACAGGCGCTAAAGGACAGTTCGTCAAGAAAATCGCTATCAGCTCAACAATGGGCGCTGGCGTTAAAGTGGAATTCAGCGACCTCTTCTGAGATCGCTAAACAAGGATTTGCCGCTTCTGCGGCAGATGCCTGAACCTGCTAGTCAGGTTCAGCTGTCCAAGACTGCAGGTGTTTTTGGATCTACGGATCCGGGAATTTAAAAGCACATGTTGCCTGCATAGACAGGGAAGCTACAAATTCGCTGCTTGTCAGCAATTCAGGTGGACCTGGGACAGTAAAACGGATTTGGCTTCGGCCAAGTTCTTTTTTAACCGGGATGTTTGCCAATTGGCGGCATTTCATAGACTGGAGACGACGAGTGGACCGATCGCAAAAAGAAGCTCTGGTTGCCGAGATGAACGATGTCTTCACCGACGCAGGTGTTGTTGTTGTTGCTGAATATAGTGGCCTCACTGTATCAGAAATGACAAATCTGCGGGTGAAAATGCGGGATGCTGGCGCCAACTTCAAAGTGACGAAAAATCGGCTTGCACGTCTCGCTCTTGACGGCACGGACTATGGTTCTCTTTCGGAGAAGCTTAAAGGCCCGGTCGGCATCGCTTATTCAAGCGATCCGGTTGCAGCCCCTAAAGCGGCTCAAGATTTTGCGAAAGAGAATGACAAGTTTGTCGTAATCGGCGGCGCAATGGGTGTAACAGAACTTGATGCAGATGGCATCAAGTCTCTTGCAAGCCTGCCGTCTCTCGACGCACTTCGTGGAAAACTGGTTGGTCTCTTGCAGGCACCCGCAACGAAAGTTGCTGGCGTTCTTCAAGCCCCAGCTGGTCAGTTGGCCCGTGTCCTGTCGGCGAAAGCCGAACAGGGTTAGATGTAAAAGCCAGTTCATTATTTATTAAAAACCTAACGGTTTACCTGAGGAGAATAGTACAATGGCCGATCTCGAAAAGATTGCCGAAGACCTTTCCGCACTGACAGTGCTGGAAGCTGCAGAACTTTCAAAATTGCTTGAAGACAAATGGGGCGTTTCTGCCGCTGCACCAGTTGCAGTTGCTGCTGCTCCAGGTGCTGGTGGCGGTGAAGCTGCTGCAGCTGAAAAAGACGAATTTGATGTTGTTCTGGTCGCTGCTGGCGAAAAGAAAATCAACGTCATCAAAGAAGTCCGCGCCATCACTGGCCTGGGCCTCAAAGAAGCAAAAGAACTGGTTGAAGGCGCGCCGAAACCAGTTAAAGAAGGCGCTTCTAAAGACGAAGCTGCCAAGCTTAAAGAACAGCTCGAAGGTGCTGGTGCAACTGTTGAGCTTAAATAAGCTTGATGCACTGGCGGTCAGCTGATCGCTTGAAATAAGCCGGGGAAGGTGGCATTTGCTGCCTTCCCCGCAACCGCTTTGTGAAGAAGTGGTGATGATCCGGCGGGATTTTAACCGCAAAACCCGCACCAGGGGTTTGAATACTGGTACGAAATTTGTTGAATTTTGAAGCGAAAAGCCGCCATTATGGCATTTGCGCTGTAAAAGTTCGATTTTGCGGCCCTTTTGGGCTGCGTCTTAGTTAGGCAACAGATATACGGGGATTTCGCATGGGCATTTTGCAGTCGTTCACCGGTCGGAAACGTGTTCGTAAGGATTTTGGTCGTATCGCAGCAGCGACAACGATGCCAAATCTGATTGAGGTTCAGAAAACCTCTTATGACGCTTTTCTGATGGAAGATATTCCGGCGGATGAGCGGGGTGACGAAGGTCTTCAAAGCGTTTTCAAGTCAGTATTCCCAATCAAGGATTTTGCGGATACCGCGAGCTTGGAATTTGTCAGTTACGAGTTTGAACCTCCGAAATATGACGAAGAGGAATGCCAGCAGCGCAGCATGACATTCGCCGCGCCGCTGAAAGCAACACTTCGTCTGATCGTGTTTGAGGTAGACCCCGATACGGAAGCCAAGTCCGTTCTCGATATCAAGGAACAGAGTGTCTATATGGGCGATATGCCGCTCATGACCGATAAAGGCACTTTCATCATCAATGGTACCGAGCGTGTTATCGTGTCCCAGATGCACCGGAGCCCCGGTGTGTTCTTTGACCATGACAAAGGGAAGACACATTCCAGCGGCAAGCTCCTGTTTGCAGCTCGCGTTATCCCGTATCGTGGCTCTTGGCTTGATTTTGAATTTGATGCAAAAGACATTGTTCATGTCCGTATCGATCGCCGTCGTAAGTTGCCTGTGACAGCGCTCCTGCAAGCTCTGGACATGACACAGGAAGACATTCTCAACTACTTCTATGACCGTGTTGATTATGTTCTTAACAAGAAAGGCTGGCGCACACCGTTCAATATTGAACGGGTTCGGGGAAGCCGCCTGATCCGGGATCTGGTCGATGCTGATACCGAGACAGTAGTTGCCGAGGCCGGCACAAAAATCACACAGCGTCTGGCACGCAAACTGGTTGATGCGGGTCTGAAAGACATGCTGGTCAGCCATCTTGAGCTGGTGGGCCGGTTTGCTGCTGAAGACATGATCAATCCTGAAACAGGAGAGGTTTTTGTTGAAGCGGGTGATGAACTGACCGAAGCGTTGATTGATCAGCTTGAAGCTTCAGGCTTCAAAGAAATCTCCACGCTGGATATCGATAACGTCAATGTTGGCCCTTATATCCGCAATACACTCGCGGTTGACAAAAGCTCAACACGCGAACAGGCGCTCATCGATATTTATCGTGTTATGCGTCCGGGTGAGCCACCAACCGAAGAAACAGCAGAAGCTTTGTTCCACGGCTTGTTCTTTGACTCCGAACGGTATGACCTGTCTGCCGTTGGCCGTGTGAAAATGAACATGCGCCTGGATCTGGATGTTGAAGATACTGTCCGCGTCCTGCGTAAAGACGATATCCTGGAAGTCGTGAAAACACTGGTACGGTTGAAAGACGGCCATGGTGAGACCGACGATATTGATAATCTTGGCAACCGCCGGGTTCGTTCTGTCGGCGAGTTGATGGAAAATCAGTATCGTATCGGTTTGCTCCGGATGGAGCGGGCGATCCGCGAACGGATGAGTTCAGTCGAGATCGATACGGTTATGCCACATGATCTGATCAACGCCAAACCAGCCGCTGCTGCGGTGCGTGAGTTCTTTGGCTCAAGTCAGCTCAGCCAGTTTATGGATCAGACCAATCCGCTGTCTGAAATTACTCATAAACGTCGCTTGTCAGCGCTTGGCCCAGGTGGTTTGACACGTGAACGCGCCGGCTTTGAGGTGCGTGACGTGCATCCAACCCATTATGGACGTATTTGCCCGATTGAGACACCGGAGGGACCAAATATTGGTTTGATCAACTCTCTGGCGACTTTTGCGCGGGTCAATAAGTATGGCTTTATCGAAAGCCCGTATCAGCGTGTTGAAAACAACAAGCTGACCGGTGAAGTGAAGTATCTCTCCGCTATGGAAGAGAGCAAGCACACGATCTCGCAAGCCAACGCGTCTCTGGACGAACAGGGACAATTCACGGAAGATTTCGTCCGCTGTCGGGCACAAGGTGAATATGTTGTCGCGAAGCCGGAAGAAGTAACCTATATCGACGTATCGCCAAAACAGCTGGTATCCGTTGGTGCATCTCTTATTCCATTCCTGGAAAACGATGATGCGAACCGGGCCCTCATGGGATCGAACATGCAACGGCAGGCGGTACCGCTTTTGAAAGCGGAAGCTCCTTTTGTCGGAACCGGCATGGAAGAGCGGGTAGCGCGGGACTCTGGTGTTGCAACCGTTGCGAAACGCGGTGGTATCATCGATCAGGTTGACGCAACCCGTATCGTGATCCGAGCGGATGAAAATGATCTCAGCAAATCCGGTGTTGATATCTACAACCTGCTGAAATTTCAACGCTCCAACCAGAATACCTGCATTAACCAGCGTCCGCTGGTGAAAGTCGGGGATCGGGTTGAAGAAGGCGACATCATTTGTGATGGGCCGTCCACAGATCTGGGCGAGCTGGCGCTTGGCCGGAACGTGCTTGTCGCGTTTATGCCTTGGAATGGTTATAACTTCGAAGACTCCATTCTGATCTCAGAACGGATCGTGAAGGATGACGTCTTTACCTCTATTCACATTGAGGAATTCGAAGTTGCCGCCCGGGATACGAAACTGGGCCCTGAGGAAATCACACGAGACATTCCGAATGTCGGTGAAGAAGGGTTGAAGAGCCTTGATGAAGCCGGTATCGTTTATGTCGGTGCTGAAATTCAGCCAGGCGATATTCTGGTCGGTAAGATCACACCGAAGGGCGAAAGCCCGATGACACCGGAAGAAAAACTTCTGCGTGCCATCTTCGGTGAGAAAGCCTCTGATGTTCGCGATACGTCTCTGCGCTTGCCGCCCGGTGTAGCAGGCACCGTTGTTGAAGTGCGTGTCTTTAACCGCCATGGTGTGGAAAAAGACGAACGTGCTCTGGCCATTGAACGGGATGAAATCGAACATCTTGCCAAAGACCGGGATGACGAAAAAGCCATTCTGGAACGCACCATCTATGATCGTCTGAAAGGCCTGTTGACGGATCAGACAGTGACCGCAGGTCCTGCCGAGTTCAAACAGGGTGAAGTAATCGACAGTGCAAAACTGCTTGATTTACATCCAGGAGTCTGGTGGCAGTTGAGTGTCGAAGACGATGCTGTGATGACGAATATCGAAGCGCTCAAGAAGCAGTATGACGAAGCGATTGGTCGTCTGCGGGCACGCTTTGAAAATAAAGTCGACAAATTGCAGCGCGGTGATGAGCTTCCTCCCGGGGTGATGAAGATGGTCAAAGTCTTTGTTGCCGTGAAGCGCAAGCTTCAGCCAGGTGACAAGATGGCGGGTCGTCATGGTAACAAGGGTGTTATTTCACGGATCCTGCCTGAAGAAGACATGCCCTATCTGGAAGATGGCAAGCCGGTTGATATCGTCTTGAACCCGCTGGGTGTTCCGTCTCGTATGAATGTTGGTCAGATTCTGGAAACTCATTTGGGCTGGGCCAGTCACGGTATCGGTGTTCAAGTCACCGAAATCATGGACCGGATCAAACTGGGAGCCTCGGATTACGAGCCACTGAAAGGCAAACTTCGGGATGTCTATGGTGATGAAGAGTATGACGAGAAAATTTCCGGCATGTCGGATGAGCAGTTTGACGAGCTTGGCAATAACCTTCGCAACGGGGTGCCGATGGCAACGCCGGTCTTCGATGGTGCCAAGGAAGTAGACATCAACCGTCTGTTGGAAGTTGCCGGTCTGGATACATCCGGTCAGGTAACCCTGATTGATGGCCGAACAGGTGAGCCTTTCGACCGGAAAGTCACGGTTGGCTACATTTATATGCTGAAACTGCACCATCTGGTGGATGACAAGATCCATGCGCGTTCCATTGGTCCGTACAGTCTTGTGACCCAGCAGCCTCTTGGCGGTAAGGCACAATTTGGCGGACAGCGCTTCGGTGAGATGGAGGTTTGGGCTCTGCAGGCTTATGGCGCAGCTTACACCTTGCAGGAAATGCTGACGGTCAAATCGGATGACGTGGCTGGCCGGACGAAAGTCTATGAAGCCATCGTTCGCGGCGATGACACATTTGAAGCCGGTATTCCGGAAAGCTTTAACGTTCTGGTCAAGGAAATGCGTTCCTTGTGTTTGAATGTCGAGCTGTCCCAAATCGGTTACTGATTGAAGGCTCCGGCTTCGGCCGGAGTTTCCTGTCTTTCGTCACGGAAATAATTTTAGGCGCTGCCTATAGCGCCCCCGGGAAATCCGGGATCAAAAGGAGAGTTGGTCCATGAATGAGTTGATGAACCTTTTCGGTCAGCCACAAGGTACCCAGGCATTTGACGAGATCAAGATTTCGATCGCGTCCCCAGAGCGGATCCGGTCCTGGTCTTACGGCGAGATCAAAAAGCCTGAAACCATCAATTATCGTACATTCAAACCTGAAAAAGATGGTTTGTTCTGTGCCAGGATCTTTGGTCCGATCAAGGATTATGAATGTCTGTGCGGTAAATATAAGCGCATGAAATATCGCGGCATCACTTGTGAAAAATGTGGTGTTGAAGTCACACTGTCCAAAGTGCGGCGTGAACGGATGGCTCATATCGAGCTGGCCTCTCCTGTCGCGCATATCTGGTTCCTGAAATCTCTGCCATCGCGTATTGGCCTGTTGCTGGATATGACATTGAAGGATCTGGAACGGATCCTGTACTTTGAAAATTATGTGGTTATCGAGCCGGGCCTCTCCCCGCTGAAACAATTTCAGTTGCTGACAGAGGAAGAGTTCCTCGACGCACAGGATGACTATGGTGAAGATGCTTTCACAGCCAGCATTGGCGCGGAAGCCATCCGGGATATTCTCTCCAACCTGGATCTGGAAACCATCAGCGAAGAAATTCGTGAGGAAATGCGGACAACCACATCAGAAGCAAAGCCGAAGAAACTGGCCAAGCGTCTGAAGCTGATCGAAGCGTTCATGGAATCGGGCAACCGCCCGGAATGGATGATCTTGCAGGTCATCCCGGTCATTCCACCTGAATTGCGGCCTTTGGTTCCTTTGGATGGCGGTCGTTTTGCCACCTCCGATTTGAACGATCTGTATCGCCGGGTTATTAACCGGAACAATCGCCTGAAACGCCTGATTGAGCTGCGTGCCCCTGACATCATTGTCCGGAACGAAAAACGCATGCTGCAGGAATCTGTTGATGCGTTGTTTGATAACGGTCGCCGGGGCCGGGTGATCACGGGTGCGAACAAGCGTCCGCTGAAATCTCTTTCCGATATGCTGAAAGGTAAGCAGGGTCGTTTCCGTCAGAACCTGCTTGGTAAGCGTGTTGACTATTCCGGTCGTTCCGTGATCGTTGTGGGCCCTGAATTGAAGCTTCATCAATGCGGTTTGCCAAAGAAAATGGCGCTTGAGCTCTTCAAGCCGTTTATCTATGCCAAGCTTGAGCTGAAAGGCATGGCGGCCACGGTTAAAATGGCCAAGAAGCTGGTTGAAAAAGAACGTCCTGAAGTTTGGGATATTCTGGATGAGGTTATTCGGGAACACCCGGTTCTGCTGAACCGTGCGCCAACTCTTCACCGTCTTGGTATTCAGGCTTTTGAGCCGGTTCTCATCGAAGGTAAAGCCATTCAGCTTCACCCGCTGGTTTGTACGGCGTTTAACGCTGACTTTGACGGCGACCAAATGGCTGTTCACGTGCCTCTGTCACTGGAAGCTCAGCTGGAAGCCCGTGTGTTGATGATGTCAACAAACAACATTCTCAGCCCGGCCAGTGGTAAGCCGATTATCGTGCCCTCTCAGGATATTGTTCTGGGTATCTATTACCTGACGATGAACAAAGAGAATGAGCCAGGTGAGGGGATGTTGATCGCAGACGTCGCGGAAGCACAGCATGCCATTGACAACAATGTTCTGACACTGCATAGCAAGATCAAAACGAAGATCAAGTTTGTAGCTGAAGACGGTAGCATTGAGTATCGCCTGACGGAAACAACGCCAGGCCGGATGCTGATCGAAGAAATTCTGCCGCGGAACTCAAAAGTGAATTTTGACTTGATCAACCGCTTGTTGACCAAGAAAGAAATCACCTCCGTTATCGATGAAGTCTACCGTCATTGCGGACAGAAAGAGACTGTGATCTTTGCTGACCGTCTGATGGGACTTGGTTTCTCTCATGCGTGCCGTGCAGGTATCTCGTTCGGTAAGGACGATATGCAGATCCCGGTCTCCAAAGATAAACTGGTGGAAGATACGCGTATTCTTGCTGAAGAGTATGAGCGTCAATATTATGACGGCCTGATTACTCAGGGCGAGAAATACAATAAGGTCATCGACGCTTGGTCACAATGTACAGACAAAGTGGCTGACGAGATGATGAAGGTGATTGAAGCGGTTCATATCGGTGAAGATGAGCGCCAAGTCGGAATTAACTCCATCTATATGATGGCTCATTCCGGCGCTCGTGGTTCAGCCGCTCAGATGAAGCAGCTTGCCGGGATGCGCGGTTTGATGGCGAAACCATCTGGTGAAATCATTGAAACACCGATTATCTCTAACTTTAAAGAAGGCCTGAGCGTTCTGGAATACTTCAATTCCACTCATGGTGCTCGTAAAGGTCTGGCAGATACGGCGCTTAAGACAGCGAACTCCGGTTATCTGACACGTCGTCTCGTTGACGTGGCACAGGACTGTGTTGTTGTTGAACGCGATTGCGGCACTGAAAAAGGTGTTACCGTCCGTGAGGTTGTTGAAGGCAGCGATATTATCGCCACCTTGAGCGAGCGTTTGCTGGGCCGTACAGCCGCCGTAGATGTTATCAATCCTAAGACCGGTGAAATCCTGGTTGCCGCGGGTGAAATGTTCGACGAAGCGACGTCGCTGCTCGCGGAGAATGTGGGTGTTGAGCAGGTGCTTATTCGCTCTGTTCTTACCTGTGAAACCAAAGGCGGTATTTGCGGAAACTGTTATGGACGTGACCTTGCCCGCGGTACACCGGTCAATATCGGTGAAGCGGTTGGCGTTATCGCGGCTCAATCCATTGGTGAGCCGGGAACACAGCTGACCATGCGGACATTCCATATTGGCGGTACAGCGCAGGTGGCAGAGGTTTCTTCTGTTGAAGCCTCTCATGAAGGTACGATCAAAATCGATAACCGGAATGTGGTGAAAAACAGTAAAGGTCTCCTGGTTGTCATGGGTCGGAACTCTGAACTGGTTCTGGTTGATGAGAATAACCGCGAGCGAGCCCGTCATCGTCTGACATATGGTACGACGCTGCTGGTTGACGAAGGCCAGAAAGTGACCAAAGGCGAGAAGCTGGCTCAGTGGGATCCGTTTACAACACCGGTTATCACAGAGCTTGAAGGTACTGTGAACTATAAAGACCTGGTGAGCGGTGTCTCTATTGCTGAACAGGTGGATGAAGCAACCGGTATTACCCGTAAGATCGTGGTTGACTGGAAAGCACAGCCTAAAGGCGGCGATCTTCGTCCGCGTATTACCCTGCGGGATAAAGACGGCGAACTGCTTGCCTTGCCGAATGGTCATGAAGCTCGTTACTTCCTGCCGGCGGATGCGATTTTGTCTGTTGAAGACGGTGTTGAAGTTCAGGCTGGTGACGTTTTGGCGCGTATTCCTCGTGAAGGCTCCAAAACGAAAGACATCACCGGTGGTCTGCCACGGGTTGCGGAATTGTTCGAAGCCCGCCGTCCGAAAGATCATGCGATTATCGCCGAAGCGGATGGTTATGTTGAATTTGGCAAGGACTACAAGTCCAAACGCCGGGTCAGCATCCGTCCGGAAGATGAAAATCTTGAGCCTGTCGAATATCTGATCCCGAAAGGCAAGCATCTTGCCGTTAATGAGGGAGATTATGTTCGGGTTGGTGATTATCTTCTCGATGGTAATCCTGCGCCGCATGACATCCTGAAAGTTCTGGGTGTTGAAGCTCTGGCCAACTTCCTGATTAATGAAATTCAGGATGTTTACAGATTGCAGGGCGTGAAGATCAACGACAAGCATATCGAAGTGATCAGCCGTCAGATGCTGCAGAAAATCGAGATTGAAAAACAAGGCGAGTCCACATTCCTGTTGGGTGAGCATGTTGATCGTGAAGAGTTTGAAGCAGAAAATATCAAACTTGTTGAAGCAGGGCGTGCACCTGCTGAAGGAAGCCCGATCCTTCTGGGTATTACAAAAGCGAGCCTGCAGACAAACTCCTTTATCTCTGCGGCATCGTTCCAGGAAACAACACGGGTGCTCACAGAAGCCTCGGTTGCTGGTAAGAAAGATACTCTGATGGGTCTGAAGGAAAATGTGATTGTTGGCCGTTTGATCCCAGCCGGTACCGGCGCACAGATGAACGAACTGAAGCGGATTGCCGCCTCTCGCGATCGGGAAATTCAGGAACAGTCAGACTTTCCGGTTGATATGATCGAGCCTTCAGAAGCACCGGAGACGGTTGCAGATCAATAAAGATAGAATCGTGATATCCGGCTGACCGGATTTCCAAACCCGATTCCTGAAACGGCGCCCGTAAAACGGCGCCGTTTTGCTGTTCAGCGATACCGTGACCTCAAAAGGTAGGCATCAGGGCGCTTTCCAGGTGGGCTGGATCCGGTTTTTCTCCAGAAAACTGCCGAATTTTAGGGGAATTCGGGTAACTTGTCGCATTGCTGAAATACCCATCTTTTCCTCTTGACTGATGGAGAGGCCCCTCATATATTGCGCGCTCCTGACGAACGATGTTTCATCACTTTCCGTGCGCGGTCAGGAGTTTGAAGAAAGGTGCACGTGTTATGTCTTTTCGGGTAGACGCAAAAATCCCGACCGCGCTCAGGGCCGCACCTGCGTGCGGCTGTGCTATTTGCGGAAACGATTGGATAGGAATAAGAATGCCTACTATTAATCAGCTGATTAGAAAGCCTCGCAAGGCCCCGATTTCGCGTAATAAAGTGCCTGCTATGGAAGCATGCCCGCAGAAACGTGGCGTTTGCACACGGGTTTATACAACGACACCGAAGAAGCCAAACTCCGCGCTGCGTAAAGTTGCTCGTGTTCGGTTGACCAACGGTTTCGAGGTTACAAGCTACATTCCTGGTGAAGGTCATAACCTTCAGGAACACTCCGTTGTGATGATCCGCGGCGGTCGTGTGAAAGACTTGCCAGGTGTTCGTTATCACATTATTCGCGGTGTTCTGGATACTCAGGGTATTTCAACACGCCGTCAGCGTCGCTCCAAGTATGGCGCGAAGAAGCCTAAGTAAGGAATAAACGGATGTCACGTCGTCACGCCGCTGTTAAGCGCGAAGTTTTGCCTGATGCAAAATTCGGGGATATCGTTCTGACAAAGTTCATGAACTCTCTGATGGTTGCCGGTAAGAAATCTACTGCCGAGGGTATCCTGTATGGTGCTTTTGATCTGGTAGAGAAAAAAGCAGGAAAAGACCCGATTGAAGTATTTCATGAAGCTCTTGGCAAAATTAAGCCTGAGCTCGAAGTGCGTTCACGTCGTGTTGGTGGTGCTACATATCAGGTGCCTGTAGAGGTTCGTTCTGATCGTGCCCAGGCTCTTGCAATCCGCTGGATGATCAGTAGTGCCCGTAAGCGTTCAGAGCTGACAATGCGGGAGCGTCTGGCCGGTGAATTACTGGATGCCTCCAATGAGCGTGGTGGTGCCGTTAAGAAGCGGGAAGACACACACAAGATGGCTGAGGCGAACCGCGCCTTTGCTCATTATCGCTGGTAATAGCTGAAGCTTAAGGACAGGATCTCCTATTATGGCACGCACAACGCCTATCGAAGATTATCGCAATATCGGCATCATGGCTCACATCGATGCAGGTAAGACAACAACCACCGAACGCATTCTGTATTATACAGGTGTGTCTCACAAGATCGGTGAAGTTCATGATGGCGCGGCCACAATGGACTGGATGGAGCAGGAGCAGGAGCGCGGCATCACGATTACGTCTGCTGCGACAACGTGTTTCTGGAACAATCATCGTATCAACATTATCGATACTCCGGGTCACGTGGACTTCACGATTGAAGTTGAGCGTTCTCTTCGTGTGCTCGATGGTGCTGTTGCGGTTTTTGATGGCGTTGCCGGTGTTGAGCCGCAATCTGAAACAGTTTGGCGACAGGCTGATAAATACCGTGTTCCGCGCATGTGTTTCGTCAATAAAATGGATCGTACCGGCGCGAATTTCTATAATTGCGTCGATATGTTCAAGACCCGCTTGGGCGCCAATCCTCTGGTTCTTCAGCTGCCAATCGGCTCGGAAGCAGAATTTGAAGGGGTTGTTGACCTCATCAAAATGAAAGAGATTGTCTGGACAGGCGAAGAGATGGGGGCGGCATTCGAATATCGTGATATTCGTGCAGACCTGGCGGATAAAGCAGCTGAATATCGTGAAGCAATGCTGGAAACAGCTGTTGAAGTCGATGATGCAGTCATGGAAGCGTATCTTGAAGGTAATGAGCCGGATGAAGACACGCTCCGCTCTTGCATTCGTCGCGGTACTCTTGCGGGCGACTTTGTCCCTGTATTGACTGGAACTGCCTTTAAAAACAAAGGCGTTCAGCCTCTTCTTGATGCTGTCGTTGATTTTATGCCATCGCCAACCGATATCGGTGCAACAGATGGTATCAACGTCAAGACAGGCGAAGAAATGGTTCGTTTGCCAAGTGATGATGAGCCTTTTTCTGGTTTGGCCTTTAAGGTTATGACAGATCCGTTTGTGGGATCGCTGACATTTGTTCGCGTCTACTCTGGCGTTCTGGATGCCGGTACGCAGACATTGAACTCCGTAAAAGATAACCGCGAGCGTGTTGGTCGTATGCTTCAGATGCATGCCAACTCACGAGAAGATGTTAAAGAAGCGCGTGCGGGCGACATTGTTGCGATCGCAGGCCTGAAGGGAACAACAACCGGTGATACGCTCTGTGATTCAGCGAAGCCGGTTATTCTGGAACGCATGGAATTCCCGGAACCAGTGATCGAAATTGCTGTTGAGCCAAAAACAAAGAGCGACCAGGAAAAAATGGGCGTGGCTTTGAACAGGCTGGCGCAGGAAGATCCTTCTTTCCGCGTAACATCCGACCATGAAAGTGGTCAGACAATCATTAAAGGAATGGGCGAGCTCCACCTCGATATTCTCGTCGATCGTATGAAGCGTGAATTTAAGGTTGAAGCCAATATCGGTGCGCCGCAGGTTGCGTATCGGGAATCCATTACCCAGGAAGCTGAACTCGATTATACGCATAAGAAACAGTCCGGTGGCTCTGGGCAGTTCGCGCGTATCAAATTGATTGCCAAGCCCGGTGAGCCTGGTGCAGGTTTTGTCTTTAGTGACAGCATCACAGGTGGCTCTGTGCCGAAGGAATATATTCCGGGTGTTCAGAAAGGCGTTAAGGATATCGTCGAAACCGGTGTTCTGGCTGGCTTCCCATTGATCGATGTTGATGTGAAGTTGATCGACGGCGCTTATCATGACGTTGATAGTTCCGTGATGGCTTTTGAAATTGCGGGTCGTTCAGCGATGCGTGAGCTGGCTCGTAAGGCAGGTCTTCGCCTTCTTGAGCCACTCATGAAAGTCGAGATTGTAACGCCTGATGAGTATATCGGTGACGTGATGGGCGATTTGAACAGTCGTCGTGGTCAGGTGACCGGAACGGAACAGCGCGGTATCGCGCAAGTTGTGAATGCCATGGTGCCACTGGCCAACATGTTTGGTTATGTGAACAACCTTCGGTCCCAAACACAGGGCCGGGCGACATTTACAATGGTATTTGACCACTATGAACCAGTGCCACAACACGTTTCAGACGAAGTTCTGGCGAAATTGGCGTAACAACAGAGCTGAGGCAGCCGGAGAGAACGGAGAATTAAAATGGCCAAAGAAAAGTTTGAGCGTAATAAACCGCACGCGAATATCGGAACCGTTGGTCACGTTGACCATGGTAAAACCACATTGACAGCAGCGATTACAAAAGTGCTGGCTGAACAGAGTGGCGGCGACGCGTTTGCG
>JBDWHS010000010.1:0-35007 GCA_039975135.1 Sneathiella sp.
GATCCCTTTACGAGCATCGACCAGAATAACGGCAATATCCGCCGTGGAAGCGCCTGTTACCATGTTTCGGGTATATTGCTCATGCCCCGGGGTGTCTGCGACAATAAATTTGCGCTTGTCGGTGGCGAAGAAACGGTAGGCAACGTCGATGGTGATCCCTTGTTCTCTTTCCGCCTGCAATCCATCAAGAAGAAGGGCATAGTCTATGTCGCCGCCTTGCGTGCCAACCCGCTTGCTTTCTGCAGTAAGGGTCGCCAATTGATCTTCGAATAGAAGTTTCGAGTCCCATAAGAGGCGGCCGATCAATGTGCTTTTACCGTCATCTACACTGCCGCAGGTGATAAAGCGAAGCATGCCTTTCTCTTCCTGAGACTTTAAGTAGGCGCTGATTTCTGTCGATGCTGTTGACTGTGGATTGCTCATTAGAAATAGCCCTCCTGCTTTTTCTTCTCCATTGATCCGGCCTGATCCTTGTCGATCAGTCGGCCTTGGCGTTCTGACGTCCGGGCAACGAGCATTTCCTGAATAATTTCCGGGAGCGTGTTGGCTGTGGATTCGACAGCACCGGTCAGCGGATAACAGCCAAGTGTACGAAACCGGACAGATTTCATCTCCGGTTTTTCACCTTCAGCAAGAGGCATCCGGTCGTCATCTACCATAATCAGCATACCATCGCGTTCGACGACAGGACGTTCTTTGGCAAAATACAGGGGAACAATTGGAATATTTTCAAGATAGATATACTGCCAGATATCAAGCTCCGTCCAGTTTGACAGGGGAAAGGCCCGAATACTCTCGCCCTTACGAACACGGGCATTATATAAATGCCAGAGCTCTGGGCGTTGGTTCTTCGGATCCCAGCGATGATTTTCCGAGCGAAAGGAGAAGACACGTTCTTTTGCACGGGAGGCTTCCTCATCTCGGCGTGCGCCTCCGAAAGCGGCATCAAACTGGTATTGATCGAGAGCTTGCTTAAGCCCTTCGGTTTTCATCACATCTGTATGAAGAGCTGAACCATGGCTGAAAGGGCCGATCCCTTGTTCGACACCGTCCTGGTTTATGTGAACCAGTAAATCAAGCCCGTAGTCCTTCACCATTTTTTCCCGGAATTCAATCATCTCGCGAAATTTCCAGGTTGTATCAACATGGAGCAAAGGAAACGGAATAGGAGAAGGATAAAATGCCTTGCGAGCGAGATGTAGCAAAACGGAGGAATCTTTTCCAATTGAGTAAAGCATGACCGGTTTTTCAAACTCGGCTGCAACTTCCCTGAAAATGTGAATACTTTCGGCTTCCAATTGCCGAAGGTGGGATAATTTAGAACCACTCATTCCTGCTGCTTTCGCTTTGCTGTATATCAAAAATCGTCGATTGACCATTAACGACCTATAAGCTTTTACGGTGGGTTACAAGTACAAACAAGCCAAAATCACATAAAAAAAATGTATATTAATATATTTTATATATTTTTAGTGATAAAATATACGGCAAGGCGTTTTTTCAGGTTGCTGGAGGACTGTTCTTTATTGCAGGGTTGACTAGGGTGCAGAATTGTTGTGCAAAAGGAAAAACTCGCCCTATTTTAGGGAAACAAAGACGATTAACTCAGGATAGTCGATATACAAAATGTAGCCGAAACTAAGGCGACCCCGGGAGAGACGCACCGGGCGTGTCCGGAATGCGATCTCCTGCATGACATCATTACGCTTGAGGCGGGAGATGTCGGGAGTTGCGGTCGCTGCGGTGCAGTGCTGTTTCGGCAACAGCGAAACAGCCTGAACCGTTCCCTTGCCTTTGCGTTTACAGGGATTGTTTTTTTCCTATTGGCCAACCTTTTCCCCATCCTGATTTTTGAGATGAATGGAAATATTCAGGCCAATCGACTGATTGATGGGTCAATTGAATTTTTAAACTCTTCCTATTGGGCGCTGGGTATCCTGGTATTGATCTCCAGTGTGTTGGCTCCGCTGCTTGTTTTAATGTTTCTTGTCAGTATTCTCTTGCCCCTCCAACTTGGAAAGATACCGCCTGCCGTGGAAATGCAAATACGGATGTTAGAGCATTTGCGTCCCTGGGCGATGGCAGAGATTTTTGTCCTGGGTATCATGGTTGCATTTGTAAAACTTGGAGATTTTGCCGATGTTGGTGTGGGGTTCTCCTTGTTTGCTTTTGTCTCCATGGTTCTGGCAACGGTGGCTGCCTATATGACGCTTGACCGAAAAGTTCTTTGGGCCAGGCTAGCCGAGTTACGAGGATGAGCATTTGACCAGGACAGCAAAAGAGATAGGCGCCATATCCTGCCACACTTGCCATCTGCTGGTGCCAGAAGATGCCCTTCATCCGCAGCACCCTCACTGCCCGCGTTGCCATGCCGCTATTGCCAGCCGGAAGAAAGACAGTTTGCGGCGAACCTGGGCTTTCCTGATTGCGGCCGCTATTTTGTATATTCCGGCCAACATATATCCAATCCTGACGCTCATATCATTTGGCAAAAAAAGCAGTGAAACAATTATCAGCGGAATCTTGCAGCTTATTCATACGGGGCAGTGGATAATTGCGGCAGTTGTATTTATTGCCAGTGTTTTTGTTCCAGTTTTCAAAATTGCAGCCCTTTTTTTTCTTGCACTTTCTGTCCAGATGAACATTCACTGGCTACCGGAACAAAGAACACGCCTTTACCGGTTTGTGGAAGCAATTGGACGCTGGTCTATGATTGATGTTTTTATGATTTCTATTTTGGCTGCCATCGTTAAGTTGAAGGCTCTGGCGACCGTTGAGGCAGAGATCGGGGCGCTTGCTTTTGCTGCTGTCGTGATTTTGACAATGTTAGCCGCTATGACATTTGACCCCCGGCTAATATGGGATCGGATCAGGGAGAGCAAGAATGACTGAGACCGAGGAGGGGATCAAGGGGCATCAACCTGTGGTCAAGAAAGGATATGCCGGGCTGATGAGTATCTGGCTGGTTCCACTTATCGCCATCGTCATCGCGGGATGGCTGATCGTGAAAACAATCAGTGAAAAAGGGCCGGAAATCAGTATCTCCCTTCCCACAGCACAAGGTATGGAAGCCGGGAAAACTCAGCTTAAATACCGGGATGTCACGATTGGCATTGTCGATCGGATCGAAATTCCGGATGACGAAGACGAAGTTCGGGTCATTGTCTCAGTGCAGCAATTTGCAGAGAAATATCTGACAGATACAGCCCGGTTCTGGGTGGTCTCTCCTGCAATTGGACTGGAGGGGATTTCAGGTCTTGAAACGCTCTTGTCCGGCTCCTTCCTCGAAATTGATCCGGGAAGTGGCGGTGAGGATCAGTTCGAATTTAAAGGACTGGACACAGCTCCGGTTATTACTTCCACGACCTCTGGTCGGGAGTTTCTCCTGCGCGCCGAGCGGCTTGGAAACAGTAAAAGAGGAACGCCTGTTATCTACCGGGGGATCCGTGTCGGTAAAGTTCTAGGGCATCGCCTGTCAACTGACAGGCAGTCGGTTGAACTTTTTGCTTTTATTGAAGCCCCCTATCATGAATTGGTGCGAGAGGGGACCCGTTTCTGGGATGCTGGTGGCGTAAATGTTTCTCTCTCGACAGCAGGTATTGAGGTTGGTGCTGAGTCTGTTCAGGCCCTTTTGTCAGGCGCCGTCGAGTTTGAAACACCTGAGATATTCAAAGACACGTTTCTCGCCGAGGAGGGGCAGGAATTTGCTCTTTATACAAACCGTCAGGCTATGGAAGAGGCAAAATTTACAGAACGGGTCCGCTATATTCTATATTTTGATGGATCCGTCAGTGGCTTGTCTGTTGGGGCCGCCGTTGAGTTTAAGGGCATGAAAATCGGGACTGTTCGTCAAATTAATCTAGAATTCCTTCAAGAGACAGGTGATTATTTCCTGCCTGTCATGATTGATATTGAACCGCAAAGAGTGAAAATTGCCGGCTCTGATGACAAGATCTTTTCGGTTGTAGAAGCAGGTAAAATCAGAAGTCAGGTTCTAGACGTCCTCATTGACCGCGGGCTTCGCGCGCGCCTCAAATCCTCCAATTTTTTGACCGGCCAGCTCATTGTTGATCTGGACCTTTTCCCGAACAAACCGGCGCGCTATGTCGGCCGCAGTGAAATTTATACAGAAATTCCAACTCTGCCGATGGAGTTGGAGGAAATTACAACGTCACTTACAAGGCTGGTTGAAAAGATTGAGCGCTTACCGATTGAAAAAATATCGACTTCTTTCTTGAAAACGGCAGAAGGCATGGAGCGGATTGTCAATTCAGGCGATTTGGATACCGCTATTCAGGAATACCGGGAACTGGCCGTATCCGTTAAATCCATGATCAATACCATTGACAAGAAGACGTTGCCGTCGATCGGCGGGGCCGTTGACGAAACGAGGACAGCCTTGCAGCGCGTCGATGACACGTTAAAAAGTGCCAATGATCTGTTTACATCCGCAGATTCTATCCTCAAAGACGGATCACCTGTCAAATATGATTTGTCTGTTATGATGCGGGAAGTTGCCGCCGCCAGTCGGGCCGTTCGTAACCTGGCTGAATTTCTGGAACGCAACCCCAGTTCCTTGTTAAGTGGGAAAAACTGAGATGCCATCGAGATCAATGCTGAAACCTCTGACACTGTTTGTTGGCCTGGTAGGATGTCTGCTGATCGCAAGCGGATGTAGTGTTATCACCCCGTCGGAGCCAACCCGCTTCTACGTTCTCAGTACAGCTGAGGAGGCACTAGATGTAAAAGGGAGCAAGCAGCCCCCTGAAACGGTACAAGTCGGTGTTGGGCCCATAGAAATTCCTGGATATGTCGACAGGCCTCAGATCGTCACCTTCGGCCAGGGCAATCGCCTGGTGGTCGCAGACCTGGATCATTGGGCCGAACCGATTCAGAAAAATGTTGAACGTATTCTGGTCTCGAACCTCTCCTCCTTGATCAGCAGCCAGCAGGTTTTTTCCTATCCCGCTAATTTTCAACCAGCTTCGGACAGCCTTCAGGTCTCCGTCGAAATTCGCGAGATGACCCGTACGGCGGCAGGGATTGCGCGTCTTGTCGTCAGCTGGAATGTAAAACGGATGCTTGATAATCGCCTGTTAGTTCGCAAAGCAGAGACTTTTGAGACGCAAACAGCGACGGGTGACTATGCCGCCTACGCTGCGGATATGAGCAAGTTGTTCAGCCAACTGTCACAAAGGATCGTATCGTCACTGGATGAAGCCGGCGTTTGAGGAAGACTGTCATGAATGTTCTGTTTATCACGATCGACCAATGGCGAGCTGACTGGTTGGGAGCAAACGGCAGCGAATTTATCAAAACCCCTAATCTGGATGTTCTGGCCGGGGATGGTGTCGTTTTCACACAGCATTTCACATGTTCAGCGCCCTGCGGCCCGTCTCGAGCGACCTTGCATACGGGGATGTATCCGACCAATCATCGGTCTGTATTGAACGGTACGCCCCTGGACGGATCACTGACGAATATCGCACTGGAAGCAAGGAAAGCTGGATATGATCCGACCCTCTTCGGGTATACAGACACGTCCGCCGATCCGCGTGGTAAGGATCCTCAGGATCCGATTTTTAAAAGCTATGAGGGCGTGCTGCCGGGCTTTACACGGGGCATGGTTCTTCCTGAAAGTTCCGGCCCTTGGCTCTCCTATTTGAAAAGCAAGGGATATGACGTTCGCAAACCCGGATATGATATCTATCACCCGGATCCGGAATACGCACTGGAGGAGGGGCAGCATATCACCAAAGCGCCCACCTGTTTTAAAGCAGAAGACAGCGAAACGGCCTGGATGACTGACCGAGCTCTGGAATTCATGACATTCGAGACTCAGAAAAAGTTCTTCTGTCATTTGAGTTACTTGAGGCCGCATCCACCTTTTATCGCGACCCCCGAATATCATGATCTTTATAGCCCCTCGGATATGAAAGCGCCCCTTCAATTTGGAGATCCGGATGTGATCGCGGATACTCATCCCTTGGCAAAATACGCACTCGACCGGATTGATCAAAAATCCTTTTTTATGTCCGGTGAAGGTCTGACCAAAGACTTGACGGAAGAAGAGGTTCTGCAAATACGGGCCACCTATTCAGCGCTGGTCAGCGAAATCGATGCAAATGTCGGACGCATTATTGCCGATTTAAAACAGTCCGGTCAGTATGACGAGACGTTGATTGTCGTGACCTCTGACCATGGGGAGCAGTTGGGGGATCATCATTTATTTGGCAAACTTGGCTTTTATGATCAAAGCTTCCATATCCCGCTCATCATTAAAACACCGAAAACATTCGAAGGCCCGCGCGGAAGAGCCGTGCATGCTTTTACTGAATCCGTTGATGTAACGCCGACAATCCTGGATCTTATAGGGCTGGACGTTCCGATGCAGTGCGATGGCCGTTCGTTGGCTCCCTGGTTAAAAGGTGAGGCGCCGGAGAAATGGCGGGACGCGGTTCACTGGCTCTTCGATTTCCGGGACCCTGCGAGGGGCGGACCAGAGAGGGAGTTTGATCTGACGGCAGACGAGTGCAGTTTACTGGTCTACCGGGATGATAGCTTCAAATATGTCCATTTTGCCGCTATGCCACCGTTGCTGTTTGATCTGAAAAACGACCCCAAAGAGACCAGAAATCTGGCGGAGGAACCGGATTATCAGGCCGTTGTTCTGGATTATGCCCAGAAGCTACTTTCCTGGCGTATGTGCCATGAATATGGGGCGCTGGATAAATACCTGCTCACTCCGACAGGGCTTGTCACAGCAACATGAAGCTATGATTAAACGAAACGGCTAGGAAATCGGCTGTAATAATAAAGCGTTTTCCACAGCAGCGCATTGTCCTTTCAAACCACCGGGTATATCTGTTGAGGCTTGAAGCGATACTGTATAGTGAGCGTCATAGTGAGTGGAAATTTCGTCACTGGAAATAGAGAAAGGCGGCCCCGCCATTTGGTTTTGATTATAGGTAAATGTAATCAGGAGCTGCGGCGCGGTACCGGTGATATGAGCCAAATGAGAAGTATAGCGTTGTCGCATTTCCTGTGGAAGAGCGACCAATGCCGCCCTGTCATAAACCGCGTCAACCAATCCTAAAGTCGTTCGGGACAAGTCAAAAAAATCACCAACAAAGATATCTATATTTTCAGAATGGTAATGTTTCAGATTGTCTGCACTGGAAATGCTAGGTTCGAGCATTAAGTCGTCAAAAAGTTGCTTGATTGCCAGCTCACTTAACTCTGCGCCTGCAACCTGATATCCCAGAGACATGAGCCAGGCAATGTCTCTTGTTTTACCGCATAATGGGACGAAAATACGACTTCCTGTTTTTACTGAAAGTTTCTCAAAATACTGAACGAGCAGGGAGTTAGCCTCACCTTCATGAAAAGCAATGCTATTGTCTTCCCATTTCTGGTGCCAAAATTGTGCTTCCATATGAGTTCCTTTTGATGTTGTTCAACATAACAAGTTTTCGTAGGATACAAATTCAAGTTAACTTGAGGTCAAGTAAAAAATGGAAACATCTTCTCTTCTGGATATCGGAGATGTCGTGAAGCATTCCGGACTACCTGCTTCAACTCTTCGCTTTTATGAGGATAAAGGACTAATTTATTCTGCGGGCCGACGTGGATTACGCAGAATCTTTGAGATTAATATTCTCGATCGATTGAGTTTAATTACTCTTGGCAGAAGGGTTGGTTTTTCCCTGGAAGAAATAGGAAGCATGCTCACGCCTGACAGCTCCAACATTGATAGATCTTTGCTTACCCAGAAAGCGGATGAACTGGACCGAAACATTAAAGAGCTAACCGCAATGCGGGACGGACTTCGCCATGCAGCAAAATGCTCGGCTCCCAGTCATCTCGAATGTCCTACTTTCAGGCGGTTACTTAATATTGCCAGAAGAAAGCGTACAAAATAGTTGAGTTTAAAAAAGGCGGGTTATTCCAGTATTGGATTTGGAATCGGCTTATTGGCAAAGAATGCATCCAGATTATCAAGGCATTTGTAACCCATTGCATCTCGTGTCTCTACAGTCGCGCTTCCCACATGAGGTAGAACAAATAAATTATCCAGATCCAGATAGTCCGGGTTTAGGACGGGCTCATTTTCAAAAACATCCAAACCAGCAGCGGCAAGTTTCCCTGATTTAAGAGCTCGGATAAGCGCTATGTCTTCAATGATTGGTCCTCGCGCCGTATTCACAATAACGGCACGATCCGGAAGGAGTGCTATGGTTTTATCGTTGATGAGATAGCGGGTCTCTTCTGTGAGACCGCAATTGATCGACAGAATTTCGCTTTGTTCAAGTAAGCCCTCAAGGCTGTCATGATAAATCGCTGCCTCCAGGCCGCGGGCGGCGACAGGGCGGCGGTTATGATAGTGGATTTCCATGTCAAAGCCGCGGGCTCTTCGGGCAACGGCTTGACCGATCCGTCCCATACCGAGGATACCCAGTTTTTTCCCGGACACATGAACACCGAGAAACTGGGTTGTCGACCATTGCGTCCATTCCCCATTGCGCAAGGCCATGGCGGAAGAATGAGCCATTCTGGCTGCGCCCAATAAGCAAAGGAGGGCGATATCGGCTGTAGCGTCGGTTAGTACATCAGGTGTGTTGCCAAGCAGGAGGCCTTTTGTCATGGCCGCCTGCACATCAATATGATCATACCCAACCGAGAAGGTAGTCAGGATTTTTACCCGCTCCGGCAAGGCATTGATCATGGATTGATCAAACAGATTGGTCGGCCCGCACAGAATACCATCAGCTTCTGTCGCTCGCTTTAAAACCTCATCCCTTCCCAGTTGCTCATCGGCAGGATTATCGATCACATCATAGTCCCGATAAAGCCTGTCCATGACAGCAGGGGGAAGCATGCGTGTTACAAGAATGCTGGGTTTTTTTGTCATTGTTTGAGCCCTATTTTTGAAGTCCCATTGCCTGGCGAATATAGGAGGAAAGATAACTGGTTGGCTCCGCGAGAGAGCCGACAATGCTGAAGTGATTGTAAGGAGTCAGTGAAATCGGTGGCTCGGCCTGATCAGGCCAGGCATCATGCATGCCCGTGCTTTGGGCATGGTATTCAGGCCCTTCCTTGCTGCCAAGCAACAGGTGAAGGCGCCCATTTGCGGGTTCTGGCAAATGCACCGGGCTCATCCGGGCGGCGGTTTCCATACTGAGAGCAAGGTCTTTCTGCAGAAAACTGAGGCGGATCGGCAGGAGATTATACAGGCCACTGATCCCAATACCGGATTTGACGATCTGTGCGGGCAAATCTTCTGCGAAACTCTGCCAGTCCGTTCCCAGGCACATCGCTGTCAGATGTCCTCCTGCAGAATGGCCGGAAATATGAATATCCTCAGCATCAAGGCCGAGGCTGCTAGCGTGCTGGTACAAGAAGGCAAGGGATTGTCTACATTGTCTGACAAGTTCTTCCATGGTGATGGCAGGGATGAGGTCATAATCGACGATAACCGTTGCAATGCCGTAATCAGCAAAGGCCCGGGCAACGAAAGTAAAATTCTCCCGGGACAGGGATTTCCAGTAACCACCATGAAAAAAGACCTGAACAGGGCAGGGGTCCTTACCACGGTCGGCGGGATAGATGATATCCAGAAGCTGACCTGTCGGTTCGTCATAACAGTATGAAACAAGGCCTGGATATTCTGTCCGTGTTGTCTCGTTCAAGGCTGCAAATTCCCGCAAATAGGCTGTGAAATCAGGTACTTTAGCCTGATTGTTATACTCAGCATCCAGTGCAGCCTGATCATAATTTTTATAGATTATTTTACTCATTGCGGGGTGTCCTGTTTTTCGTTGAAGGCAGTGTAACGTCATTGCCTCTCAAGCAAAGCTCTTTTTCTGTTTTGGAAATTGGCAAAATTGAGTATCGTGGCGATCACCAATAAACAACAATAACTCCAGAACAGGGAGAGAGAATATGCCCGCACCCATTTCACTTGAAGAATTCCGCAATTCCAAAGGGACAGAGTATGGCCCAAGCGACTGGATGAAAGTCGACCAGGACCGGATCAATCTGTTCGCCGATGCGACCGGAGATCATCAGTTCATCCATGTTGATCCTGAAGGGGCGAAAGAAACACCTTTTGGCACCACAATTGCTCATGGTTTCCTGTCTTTGTCCTTGCTGGTTCCATTGGTTACTCAAATCACACCGAAGCCTGAAGACGTCAAGATGGGCGTCAATTACGGCCTGAACAAGCTGCGTTTTTTGCAGCCGGTAAAAGTGGACTCGGAAATCCGGGTTAAAAGCAAAGTCATTGATGTGGTTGAAAAACGCCCAGGTCAGTTTTTAACAACGTCAGAAGTGACGTTGGAAATTAAAGGTGAGAAAACGCCAGCCCTTATTGCTGAGTGGCTCGGCATGACTTTTGTTGACGTATAACGAAAACTCAAAAAGAAGACTATAGGAGAAGATATGAGCATCCGATTTGATGGAAGGGTGGCGATTGTCACCGGTGCCGGAAACGGGTTGGGACGTAGCCATGCCCTTGGATTGGCTGAGCGGGGCGCCAAGGTTGTCGTCAACGATCTGGGCGGTGCCAGAGATGGTAGCGGGGCTTCCAGTGATGCTGCGAAAGCTGTGGTTGCAGAGATTGAAGCCATGGGCGGTGAAGCCATCGCCAATGGGGCTGACGTCACAAAATACGACCAGGTTGAAGCCATGGTGCAGGAAGCCAAGGATAAATGGGGTAGCGTTGATATTCTGGTCAATAATGCGGGCGTTTTGCGGGACAAGTCCTTCAACAATGTGGAGCTCGGCGATTTTGATTTTGTGCTTGGTGTTCATCTGAGCGGTTCTGTCAATTGTACAAAAGCCGTCTGGCCTCACATGCGGGAACAGAATTACGGCCGGATCGTCATGACAACATCCTCCAGTGGTATGTATGGTAACTTTGGCCAAACCAATTATGGCTCGGCAAAAATGGGTGTTATCGGCCTGATGAATACGCTTGTCATTGAAGGCGGAAAATATGGCATTCGCGTCAATGCTTTGTCCCCTTGCGCCGCAACCCGCATGACCGAAGATCTGATGCCGGAAAACCTGCTGGGACTTCTCAAACCTGAATCCGTGACACCTGCTTTATTGTATCTTGTGGGTGAAGATGGGCCAAACCGGACGATTGTCACGGCGGGCGCTGGCACATTTGCGAGAACCATTGTGTATGAGACCGGTGGTATGTGGCTTCCTGAAGATGAACAGACACCGGAAAAAATTGCAGAAAACTGGGATGCTATTTCTGATCCTTCTTCGCAGAAGGAATATACCAGCGGAAATGACCAGACCCAGAACATGCTGACCAAAGCTGCAGAAGGTCTTGGCATCAAGCTCCAGTAGTTAATTGCTGGGACGAATTTTTCGTCATTCAATATTGAAGCATCATCCAGTGATGGATGATGCTTTTTTAATGCTGACCATTATGGTTGTTAAGGCCTGCCAAAGTAAATCAGGGGCAGAAGACAGCCTCTGCAAGCAAGCTAGTCGCATTTTCATTCCTGAATAGATTTGCGCATATCTTCGACGAATTTAGCGGCTGCTACCGGTAAAGTTCGATTGCGGAGTTGTCCTATGAAAAGAGATCCTTCTTCAACCTCCCCCTGTTCCAATGGAATGCTGACAAGCTCTTCATTTGGCCGGTGAATATTCAAACTGATAGGAAATTCAAATCCGATCCCGTCGCTGTGCAGAATAGCGTGCTCCAAAGCATTTGGATCATTTGATTCAAGGGCCGGTTGGCAGGAGAAGCCTTTTCGAATGGTTGCAGCTTCTATGAGTTCACGTATCCCTTCCGTTTTGGGAGGCAGAAACGACTTGTACTCGAAGCAATCCATGAGCTTTACAGATGCTCTCTTGGCGAGCGGATGGCTTTTGTGAACCAGGCAATGAATGTTTTGCTTAACGTGCAGCAGGGTATGAACATCTGCAAGTTTTGTTGGCTGAAAAATAACGATAATATCAGCATTGTGCTGGGCAAGCTGTTCTTCGACATCGTGGCGGCTTGTGCCACTCAGTTCAAATGTTACACCGGGGAACTGCTTTTGGTATTGGATGATCTGTTTGGGCAGAAAATGCCTGGACATATCCTTTGTTGCAGCGATTTTCACATGTCCCAAACGCAAGCCAGACAGATCCGCTATCCGCGATTTGACCCGTTCCAGATCGTAAAGTTGATCTCTTATATGCTGGATAAAAAGTTCGCCCGCACTGTTTAATCTGACACCGCCAGAGTGACGCTCGAACAATTCAACGCCAAGCTCCTCTTCCATTGCCAGAATACGTCGATTGAGAGCAGAGGGAGCGATTGCCAGTTCTTCGGCCGCAGACCGAATTGAACCAGAGCGGGCAACCATATCGATATATCTGAGCGGAAGGGTATAGCGCATAAAATGTCTCAAAAGTTAGCGTTGCTTTTTTAGCAACACCTATAGCGTTTTTTAGCAGCAGACGTCAACGCATGACTCTCGCTATCTTCTCACTCAGATAGAGCCCGTAGAGAATTTTGGACGCGATATGACGCAAAAACTAGTAGTTGTTGGTAATGGCATGGCGCCGGGCCGGATGTTGGAACGCTTGTTTGAGATATCGGAAGATATGTACGAGGTGACAATATTCAACGCTGAGCCCCGTGTGAACTATAACCGTCTGATGCTGTCGCCTGTCCTGTCCGGTGAGAAAAGCTATGAAGACATCATCACCCATAATGATGACTGGTATGGCAAACACAGAATTAAACTTCACAAATCGGCCAAAATTATTGAGATCGACAGAGAACGGCAGACGGTCACCTCTGAAAATGGCATAACGGCCTCGTATGATCAGCTTGTCATCGCGACCGGTTCGGACCCTATTGTTATTCCTCTGCCAGGCCACGATCTCAAGGGTGTTCTGACATACCGTGATCTGGATGATGTTGAAGCGATGTTGGGGGCGGCCAGAACCCAAAAGAAAGCCATCGTCATTGGGGGTGGCTTGCTGGGGCTTGAAGCGGCCGCAGGTCTCAAAATGCAGGGAATGGATGTCACTGTCCTGCATCTCGCGAACACATTGATGGAGCGCCAGCTCGATGAAACAGCGGGACATCTTCTACAGGAAGCCCTCGACGCACTTGATATCGATATCATTACACAGGCAGATACCCATGCCATCACAGGGCAGGATGGTTCTGTCACCGGTGTAACCCTCGAAAACGGCACATTCCTCGCCGCCGACATCGTTTGTATGGCCGTCGGTATTCGCCCTAATGCCCAGCTTGCCGCTCAGGCAGGTCTTGCTGTCAATCGGGGGATACTGGCAGGGGATGATCTTCGTACTTCGGATCCTAGAATTTTCGCGTTGGGTGAATGTGCCGAGCATAATGGAGAATGTTATGGCCTGGTTGCTCCCCTCTATGAGATGGCCAATGTTATTGCAGAAAATCTCACCGGAAATGAAGCTGCCTATCCAGGCTCAGTCACCGCAACAAAGCTGAAAGTCACCGGTATCGATCTCTATTCCGCCGGAGATTTCGCAGACAGTGAAGACCGGGAAGAGATCGTCCTCAGGGACGCATCCGCGACTGTCTATAAGCGCCTTGTTTTGAAAGAGAATAAGATCATTGGTGCTGTTCTATATGGCGATACTAAAGATGGCCCCTGGTTTTTTGATCTGCTGAAAAAGAAGACCGATATCTCGGATATTCGGGAGACTCTAATTTACGGACAAGCCCATCAGGGCGGGGGCGGGGCGGACCCATTGGCCCTAGTAGCTTCATTGCCCGGTGATGCTGAAATATGTGGCTGCAATGGTGTCTGCAAATCGAAGATCGTCGATACTATTCAGGAGAAAAATCTGACGACGCTTGATGATGTCCGGGCTTACACCAAAGCTTCGGCGTCTTGTGGAACATGCACTGGCCTTGTCGAACAACTGATGGCTGTCACTTTGGGGGATGCCTATGATCGCGATATCGCACCGGCCCTTTGCAGTTGTACTGATCTTGGGCAAGGAGATGTCCGCCGTCTGATCAAAGCAAAAGAGCTTAAAACAATTCCGGCGGTGATGCAGGCGCTTGAATGGAAAACGTCCTGCGGCTGTGCCAAATGCCGCCCGGCTCTGAATTACTTTTTGGTGTCCGACTGGCCGGGCGAGTATGTCGATGACTACCAGTCACGATACATCAACGAACGCATTCACGCGAATATCCAGAAAGACGGAACCTATTCTGTCGTTCCGCGCATGTGGGGTGGTATGACGTCTTCAACCGAGCTTCGTGCCATTGCCGACGCTGTTGATAAATACAACATCCCGTCCGTGAAATGCACAGGCGGCCAACGCATTGATATGCTCGGAGTCAAAAAGGAAAATCTGCTCGATCTCTGGGCTGATCTTGGCAAGGTTGGTTTTGTTTCAGGCCAAGCATATGCAAAAGGTCTACGAACAGTCAAAACCTGCGTGGGAACAGATTGGTGCCGGTTTGGTACACAGGATTCAACTGGTTTCGGTATAAAGCTGGAAAAATTTATGTGGGGTTCCTGGACGCCCGCAAAATTGAAGCTTGCTGTCTCCGGTTGTCCGAGAAACTGTTCGGAAGCGACGTGCAAAGATATTGGCATTATTTGCGTTGATTCAGGCTATGAAATTCATTTCGGTGGTGCGGCGGGCCTTCACATTCAGGGAACCGAGATCTTATGCACCGTTGCGACGGAAGAGGACGCTCTGGAGCATATTGTTGCGCTTACTCAGATGTATCGCGAACAGGGTTATTATCTGGAGCGCCTTTACAAGTGGGCTAAACGGATCGGCCATGATGAGGTGAAAACTCAAATCGTGGAAGAGGCCGATATGCGCAAAGCGTATTTTGATCGCTTCGTTTTTTCTCAGAAATTTGCGCAAGTCGATCCGTGGTCGGAGCGTGTTTCCGGCAAGGACAAGCATGAATTCAAACCCATGACGACCATTAATCTGGAGCCCGCGCAATAGCATGAATGCACCTATCAAAACTCTCAAAAAATCTTGGATAGAAATTGGCGCGATTCAGGACATTCCGGTGCGGGGCTCCCGTTGCATTTCATATGGCGACACAACAATTGCTGTGTTCCGTACCTCTCAAAATGATGTCTTCGCGTTAGAGGATAAATGCCCGCACAAAAACGGCCCTTTGAGCCAGGGCATTGTTCATGACGGCTGTGTCACTTGTCCCTTGCATAACTGGATTATCTCTTTGGAGACAGGACAGGCGCAAGGCGCTGACGAGGGGCAGACCAAAATTTTTCCCATAAGGATGGAGGGCCAGAAAATCCTCCTCCAAATTCCCTAGGGTTCTGACCCCGGGTTTAAACCAGACCTACCTCCAGGAAAGGCGTAAAATAATGTCATATATTCAACCTGCTGAATTCTCGGCCAAGATGGTGGATGCCGGTGAAGCAAAAGTATTTATGTCCACCAAAGATACCCTGATCCGGTCCTATATGGCCGGAGCCATTCTGGCGCTGGCCGCCGCATTTGCGGTTACCATAGCGGTGAATACAGGTAATTTTCTGATCGGGGCCTTATTGTTTCCGGTTGGATTCTGTACATTATATTTGCTGGGGTTTGATCTTCTGACCGGTGTTTTTACGCTGACCCCGCTGGCCCTTCTTGATAAACGCCCAGGTGTGACCGTCCGCGGTGTTCTGCGGAATTGGGGGCTCGTCTTTTGCGGGAATTTTGCCGGTGCCTTTACAGTAGCCATCTTTATGGCGATCATTTTTACCACCGGATTTTCCCATGAGCCCAATGCTGTTGGTCAGAAGATCGGGTTGATTGGGGAGGCCCGCACTTTGGGGTATGCGGAGGCCGGTGCATCGGGGATGCTCACTTTATTTATCCGCGCCGTTATGTGTAACTGGATGGTTTCTACAGGGGTCGTTGCCGCCATGATGTCTACCTCTGTGACCGGTAAAATCGCCGCCATGTGGATGCCTATTCTCATCTTTTTCTATCTCGGCTTTGAGCATTCCATCGTGAATATGTTCCTGTTTCCGTCAGGCCTGTTGCTCGGCGGTGACTTTACAGTCATGGATTATCTTTTCTGGAACGAAATTCCGACCGTTATTGGCAATTTGGTCGGTGGTCTGACTTTTGTGGGGGCGATGATTTACTCCACCCATTACAAAAAATCACGGCAGGGAAAAGCTTCGGTAGGAACAACTGCCAGCACGTTGCCAGCGGAATAAGGAGATAGGAACCCGGCCGTAATCGGTCGGGTTCCTTTCCTGCCGGAGATAATCTGTTGAATATGCATGTTTTATCAGAACTAAACGTAACCCTGGGTCAATATTCAGTGGCAGGCCTTAAGCCTGCCAATCAGGATTTTCATGGTGCGATCGTACCAGATGGCCGGCAAAAGCGGATTAAAGGCATTACGCTTGCGATTGCCGATGGTATCAGTTCAAGTGAGGTGAGCGCCGAGGCTTCGGAAACTGTCATAAAGAGCCTGCTTACCGACTATTATTGCACCTCTGATGCATGGACTGTAAAAACAGCTGCCTCCCGGGTCATCTCCACGACGAATTCCTGGCTTCATTCCTACAACAGAAACGCCTATCTGTCTGACTTTAACCGGGGCCGGGTCTGCACACTCTCAGCACTGATCCTGAAACACAGGCAGGCTCATCTTCTGCATGTTGGTGACAGTCGGATTTGGCGCCTGAGTGGTGAAAGTCTCGAGCAGCTCACACAGGATCACCGTATTTCACTATCTTCAGCCGAAAATTATTTGAGCCGTGCGATGGGCATCGCGGAGCATGTGGATATTGACTATCAAAAACTGGATTTACAGGTCGGAGATATCTTTCTTCTCACAACAGATGGTGTTCATGAGTTTGTGGATCAGAGTTTCGTTGCCGAGATGATCACACGAAGCAAAGATCTCAATCAGGCAGCGAAGCTTATATGCGACGAGGCACTTCGGTGTGGCAGTGATGACAATCTGACAATCCAGATTGCCAAGATCGAGGCCCTGCCGGCAATGGACGGTTTGGATGTCGCGCAGGATGCCGTTAAATTGCCGCGGCTTGCGAAACTGAATGAAGGGCAACGCCTTGATGAATATGAGGTTATTCGTGAGATACACACCAATGCCAGAAGTCATATCTATATGGCGGTTGCGCCCAATGGCAATAAAGTTGCCTTAAAGCTTCCCTCAACCGAGTTGAGTGAGGATGAGAGTGCTCTAAAACAGTTTTTTATGGAAGAGTGGATCGCTAACCGCATTAGCAATCCGCACGTCCTGTCTTCCGCCAGGGCGCCGGAAAAACGTTCATATTTATACTCGGTCTCGGAGTGGATAGACGGTCAAACGCTTCGCCAATGGATGCGGGATAATCCCAGGCCGAGCTTATGTCAGGTTCGCGATATTGCCGGGCAGATCATTAAAGGATTAAGGGCCTTTCACCGCCTTGAAATGCTGCATCAGGATCTTAGGCCTGAAAATATCATGATCGATGGAAACGGGACCGTTAGGATTATTGATTTTGGATCGACGCGTGTTGCCGGTGTTGCTGAAACACGGTCCTCCCCGGATCCTATTTTGGGAACATTGCAGTATACAGCACCTGAATATTTTTCAGGTGAACCTGTCGGAGCTCATTCGGATTTGTTTTCGTTGGGTGTCATTCTCTACGAAATGCTATCAGGTGATCTGCCCTATGGTATCAAAGTATCCAGTATTCGGCATCCTGGCGACGTTAAAAAACTGAACTATAAAACAGCAATACGCAATAATAATGGTGTCTCAGAATGGATCGATGATGCATTGCACCGGGCTGTTCATCCGCGATTTGATCACCGTTATCCTGCGTTATCAGAATTTTTTTCCGACCTTTGCGCTCCAAACCCAAATTGGAAACAGAAAAATAAAAGACCTCTTGTTGAACGGGATCCGGTGCGTTTCTGGAAATCGACAACCCTCATATTTGCTCTTCTCTGTCTTTATCTCGCCATCTTGCTGACAGCAAATTGATCTCAAAAAGGAATATAAAATGACTCTGGTAACCGAAGAAAAAGAAGATCTCGCTATCCTCATTCTCGCAGCAAAAAAACGACAGAAATTAACCTGGGAGGAAATCGCTGAACATATCGGAATGTCACCTGTCTGGACCCATTCGGCTGCGATGGGTATGAACGCTATGCCGGCAGAAAAAGCAACGGCGTTGACAGCGTTGTTATCTCTGCCAGAAGGGTCGCAGGATATATTGGAAGAAAGTCCGACAAAAGTTTGGGAACAAGCTGTTCCAACAGATCCATGCATTTATCGCTTCTACGAAATCGTTGGGGTTTATGGTCCAACCTTGAAAGCGATCATTCAGGAAAAATTTGGAGATGGTATCATGTCGGCTATCGATTTTGATATGAGTGTTTCAAGGGTGGTGCATCCGAAAGGAGACCGTGTTAAAATTGAGATGTCAGGTAAATATCTCGCTTACAACGCCTGGTAATAATCCGATTATGTTGGGAGATTAGTATTTCTCTTGTCTCCCTTTCGCTGGTATGCCACCCTTCTAATATTCTGACCTCAGGCCATGTAAACCGGGAAAGGTGATGTACCAGACGGACCTCAATTTTTATCTGCAAGACTTCTCGACGCCCTGGCTGGATGCCTTCATGATAGGTGTTTCCTGGACGGGGGATCAGACCTTTATTGTTGGATTGTTGTGTCTGGTTACTCTGGGTATTGATCTTCGGCGCGGTTTCCTGCTCGTGCAGATTTTTCTTGTGACCATCATTGCAACGGATATTCTCAAAACCGGTTTTGCCTTGCCGCGCCCTTTCTTTGTAGACGACACCCTGAATGACTTCGGCGCTTTGGAAGATGGGGTGCAGGCCTTAAAAGACGGTGCGGCGATCAGTTTTTTCAGCTGGCTTCCGGAAAGCTCAATCACAGCATATCGCCAATTGGGCGTTACAGTGGATGATTTTGGCCTGCCCTCCGGCCATACGACAGGAGCTGTTGCGCTTTGGGGTGGTCTGGCCATTGTCTTTCGAAAGCACAGGCTAGGTCTGATTGCGATCATTATGATCCCGCTGATGATGATCTCGCGTCTTTATCTGGCGCGGCATTTTGCGGCGGATGTGTTGGCGGGGTTGGGACTTGGTATTCTTGTTCTTTTAATTGCGGCCCTGTTACTTAATCGAATGAATTGGCGCCGCCTTTTCCTGACCGAAAGCTATGCTTTGGAAAAAGGGGCAGAGGCCTGGATCCTTTTTGGTTTTGGTTTTGCCGCCCCGCTTGGCCTTCTGTTCTGGGGGGAGGGGCATGTTGGGCGGATCTCTGCTTTTTTAGCCGTGAATATGGCACTCCTTGTCTTAATCTGGAGCGGAATTTCGTTTGAAACGGGAAATATCTGGCAGAGAGGGTTCCGGACGGTTTTGGGGTTCGGGCTGTTTTTTGCGATTTCCTCAAGCCTGAAATGGCTGCCCTTGACGCAGGGGTCGCTTGAGCTCACGGTCATAAAAGGCTTCGTTCCGGTGTTTGTCCTGTTTGTCAGCGCCCCGCTGGTCACGGCCCTGTTTGTGCGGAATGCCCGGCAAATTTCGCTTTCCGAATAGAATAAAACTTGTCGATCCTTAAGCCAATTGAGTAGAATTCCTTCTTCACAGGTGGGGAGGCTCCGTGACAAGGACGGCAGGATCAAAAGGCGAAAAGACGCTGAGCGCGCTGAAAGAGGCTGGTTTGCGCCGTCTTTACAAACAGGGATTTTCAGGAATGACCTTGCGGGAGCTGGCGGGAGATGTCGGTATTCAGGCAGGTTCCCTCTATAATTATTTTCGCAACAAACAGGATTTTCTTTATCAGGTCATGGTCACTGTGATGGAAGATATTTTGTGCGAAATGGACGGAAAATTGCAGGATGCACATACACCACGGGCTGCGATGCTGGCTTATGTGGATTGCCATGTGTCCTTCCATTCCTCCCGGAATTACGAGGTGTTGATCAGCACAATGGAGCTCCGCAGTCTGACCCCAGAGAATTATCAGAAAGTGATCGCGCTTCGGGATCGCTATGAAGGCCAGTTCCGCAAAATCCTGGAATGGGGAAATACAGAAGAAATATGGCGTGTACCTGACCCCCAAGTCACAACTAAACTCATTGTTGGTATGATGACCAGCGTGGGTACATGGTACAAACCCGGCGGACGTTACGAGATCAAGGATCTGGTGCTGATTTATCAGGATATGATCGATAACTTGCTCCGCAATGAGGTGAGTGCACATACCATCAGCCCCGCTCTGTTGGATCAGAGCTCGCAAAAAGTGGCGAAGCGATAAATGAGAATTATACATCCCGCAGATTTTACTGGAAAAGAAGCCTGGGACGCGCTTGATATCGAGCGGCTGGAAGACGCAACAGTCCGCCTTCACTGGACTGATAAGCCTTACATCTGGCACATTAATGATGGCCCGGAAGTCTTTGTTGTCCTGGAGGGTATTGTGGATATGCACACCCGGGAAAACGGAGAAGAAAAAGTCTCTCGTCTGGTTTCCGGTGATATTTTCCATGCAACAGACGGCGATGAACATGTCGCTCATCCGGAAGGACCTGCCCGCGTGCTGGTTATTGAGCGCGCGGGCAGCGTCTAACTATCTGAATTACTTCAGAAACGGCAGATTAAGGTCGTTTTCCTTGGCACATTCCTTGGCGATTTCGTAGCCGGCATCGGCGTGGCGCATGACGCCGGTGGCCGGATCATTGAACAGGACATTCGCGAGGCGTGTGTCCGCGTCTTCCGAACCATCGGCCACGATAACCATGCCGGAATGCTGAGAGAAGCCCATGCCAACACCGCCGCCATGATGCAGGCTGACCCAGGTTGCACCGCTGGCAGTATTCAGCAGGGCATTCAGCAATGGCCAGTCAGAGACAGTGTCTGAGCCGTCCATCATGGCTTCGGTTTCCCGGTTCGGGCTGGCGACAGAGCCTGAGTCCAAGTGATCCCGGCCAATGACGATGGGGGCTTTTAACTCCCCGTTTCGGACCATTTCATTGAAAGCCAGACCCAGACGATGGCGTTGCCCCAGGCCAACCCAGCAAATCCGGGCAGGCAGTCCCTGAAATTGTATCCGTTCTCTCGCCATATCGAGCCAGTTGTGCAAATGGGCATCATCTGGGATCAGCTCTTTAACCTTGGCATCCGTTTTGTAGATATCTTCCGGATCACCAGAGAGGGCGGCCCAGCGGAAAGGACCAATACCCCGGCAGAAAAGAGGGCGGATATAGGCCGGGACGAAGCCCGGAAAATCAAAAGCATCCGCCACTCCTTCTTCAAGCGCCATTTGACGGATATTGTTGCCATAATCCACCGTTGGCACGCCACGTTTCATGAAATCGAGCATTGCCCGGACATGAGTTGCCATGGATTTGCGCGCAGCTTTTTCCACATCTGCAGGCGCGCTTTCCCGTTTCTTTTCCCATTCTGCCAATGTCCAGCCTTGCGGCAGATAGCCATTAATCGGATCATGAGCCGATGTCTGGTCGGTGACCAGATCGGGCAGGTCGCCGCGTTCCAGAATTTCCGGGAAAATATCAGCCGCATTGCCAAGCAAGCCGACCGAAATGGCTTCGCCTTTAGCGGTCGCGGTCTTGATCATCTCCATCGCTTCATCCAACGTACGGGCTTGTTTGTCGAGATAACCGGAACGCAGACGGAATTCAATCCGGCTGGGTTGGCATTCAACGGCCAGCATGCAAGCACCGGCCATGGTTGCCGCCAGAGGTTGAGCACCGCCCATGCCACCAAGGCCTGCTGTCAGGAACCATCGGCCTTTCAAATCGCCGCCAAAATGCTGCCGGCCTGCTTCGACAAAGGTCTCATAAGTCCCTTGGACAATGCCCTGGCTGCCGATATAGATCCAGGAACCCGCGGTCATCTGGCCATACATCATGAGGCCTTTTTTATCGAGCTCGTTGAAATGCTCCCAATTGGCCCAATGAGGGACAATGTTGGAGTTGGCAATCAACACGCGTGGCGCATTGGAATGGGTTTTGAAGACACCGACAGGTTTGCCCGACTGAACCAGCAGAGTTTCGTCCTCATTGAGTGTCTTAAGGCAGGACGATATCTGATCAAAAGCGTCCCAGTTTCGTGCCGCCCGTCCGATACCGCCATAAACAACCAGTTCATGAGGATGTTCTGCAACATCCGGATCCAGGTTATTCATCAGCATGCGAAGAGGGGCTTCTGTTAGCCAGCTTTTACAGCTGAGATCTGTTCCTGTGGGGGCTTTGATAATACGGCTGTTATCCGTTCTATTTGTCATGATCTATTCCTCAAACGTTACCATAAGTCTGACGGCCCCATTGAATCATGGTTGTCAGAAGTTGTTGCAAAATCGGGGTGAGGGAGGTGGCCTTCGCGTCGTCATAAGCGAACGGATGGCTTTCCTCCATATAGGCACTTTGGGCAATTTCCATTTGCACCGCATGGATATTGCGAGCAGGGTCACCATACTGCCGGGTAATGTAGCCGCCTTTGAAGCGACCATTGATGATATAGCTGTATCGTCCGCCCTGTAGGTCAGTATCCAGTCTTTGAACGAGGGAGGGGTCCGCGCTTGTATGATCTGCTGTTCCCAGATTGAGATCCGGCAGTGTGCCGTCGAAGAAGCGAGGTACCATAGAGCGAATGGAATGGCAGTCATAGACGAGGGCATAACCAAATAGCGCGTGAACCCGCTCAACCTCTGCCTTCAGGGCATCATGATAGGGTTGCCAGAATTCTTTTCTGCGGTCCGCGATTTCCGCATCGGACGGCTCTTCTCCCTTGTTATAGATCGGCGTGTCATCGAACAGATCCGTTGGACACAGACTCGTGACGCTTTGGCCGGGATAAAGAGAATTGCCTTCGGGATCCCGGTTAAGGTCTGCCACAAACCGGGAATATCGTGCAGAGAGGACCGTTGCAGACAAATCGGCTGCAATACCGGCATACAGTTGCGGAATATGCCAGTCCGTATCGGGAAGCAGGCGAGCCTCCATCGTCATTCGGTTTTCCATCCCGGCCATCAATTCAGTGCCGGGATGAGGTTGGCTGAGGATGAGTGGGCTGTCTCCTTGGGTCAAGGTGAAGACTTCAGGCATGGGCAGCGCCTTTCATGGTTTCAGGGAGATAGTCGGAAAATTGTGTGCTCAGTTGACCGCTTTTAACCAGTGTTTTGATGGCGTCTATGTCCGGGGCAAAGAAACGGTCCTCATCATAGGCCGTTACCCGATCCCGAATTTCAGCGAATAAAGCTTCCAATGTTCGTGATGATTTGAGCGGATGCCGGAATTCGATGCCCTGTGCCGCTGCCAGAAGCTCGATGGCGACGATGGCGGCTGTATTATCTGCCATACGGAGGAGCCGGCGAGCCCCATGAGTGGCCATGCTGACATGGTCTTCCTGGTTGGCGGATGTTGGGATCGTGTCGACAGATGCCGGGTGTGACTGTTGTTTGTTTTCACTGGCGAGGGCAGCGGCCGTCACATGGGCAATCATGAAGCCGGAATTGACACCGGGATTACCCACCAGAAAAGCGGGTAGGCCGCTGATCGTTGTATCGATCAACATGGCGACCCGACGCTCTGACATGGATCCGATTTCAGCGATCACCAGAGCCAGCGTATCGGCAACAAGTGCAACCGGTTCAGCATGGAAATTGCCACCCGAGATCACATCATCCGTGTCATTGAAGACCAATGGATTATCGGAGACTGAATTGGCTTCGCGCAGAAGAATATCCGCAGAATTACGAAGCTGATCAAGGCAGGCACCCATCACCTGTGGTTGGCATCTCAGGCAATAAGGGTCCTGCACTTTTTCACAATCCTCGTGTGATTTGCGAATGTCACTACCATTAATGATGGCGCGATAGGCGGTCGCCATGTCGATTTGTCCAATTTGCCCACGGACTTCGTGAATACGGGCATCAAACGGCGCATCGGTGCCTTTCGCGGCATCCAGAGACAAGCTCCCGGCGAGGGTCGCTGCGGCCAGTAATTTTTCAGTCTCGAACAAACCAGCGAGGGCGAGGGCAGTAGAGACTTGTGTCCCATTGAGGAGCGCAAGCCCTTCTTTCGCGCCTAAAGACAGAGGTTTCAAACCCGCATTTTCCAAGGCTTGCGCTGCGGAAATGAGCTGGCCTTCAACACGTGCATCTCCAATTCCCATCAAGGCCGCGGACATGTGAGCGAGGGGTGTTAGATCGCCAGAGGCACCCACAGATCCTTTGGCAGGAATAGCTGGATAAATACCATGTTCCAACAAGGCAAGGAGAGCATCAATGACGACGGGGCGAACGCCTGAAAATCCGCGAGCGAGGCTGGCCGCCTTGGTCGCAATAATGATCCGGACGATATCGTCATGGAGGAGTGGGCCTGTTCCTGTGGAGTGAGACAGGACGAGGTTTTTTTGAAGCTTTTCAAGCTGATCTGTTGGAATGACTTCCTGAGCCAAGCGGCCAAAACCGGTGTTAATACCGTAGACAGTTCTATCTTCATCAATGATTGTCTGGACAGTTTCTGCGCTTTTCAGAACGTTCGGCAGATAGTCCGTGCCCAGCGAAATATGGCAAGGGGATGTGTAGAGGAGGCGAAGATCATCCAGTGTCATCTGCCCGGGTGTTATGGTGAGTGAATGTACTGTCATAAAATGAAATCCCGATAAAATAAATCGTCAGGCCAGCTGGCCAGCAAAATAGCGTTGATGGAGGGGGGTGCTTCCGATCCGATAAGTCAGCTCCGCCGGATGATCAATATTCCAGATCGCCAAATCAGCCTGTTTCCCTGTCTGCAAGGTTCCGATTTCGTTCTGCAGTCCCAGGGCTTTTGCACCGTTGCGGGTAAAACCTGCGAGGGCTTCTTCCGGGGTCATGCGAAACTGAATGGCAGCCATATTCATAACAAGCTGCGGTGAGGTAACCGGTGAAGAGCCCGGATTACAATCTGTGGCGAGGGCAATGGGCACCTTATAGTCGCGGAGCAGCTCAAGGGGCGGCAATTTCGTTTCGCGCAGGAAGTAAAAAGCGCCGGGCAACAGAACCGCAATGGTACCGTTTTTGGCCATGGCTTTAACACCAGCCTCGTCCAGATATTCCAGATGATCGGCTGACAGAGCCTTGAAGCTTGCAGCCAGTTCGGCACCGTGAAGGTTGCTGAGCTGTTCCGCGTGTAATTTGATTGGAATATCAAGTTGTTCTGCCTTTTTGAACAAGCAGCGCACTTGTTCCGCTGAAAAGGCAATTTTTTCACAAAAGGCATCAACGGCGTCCACGAGCCCCAAAGCATGCGCCGTAGGGAGCATGGTCTGGCATACCTTCTCCATATAGCCGTCGCTGTTATCCTTGAATTCCGGGGGAAGAGCATGGGCCCCTAAAAAGGTTTTCAAGACACGAACCGGGTTTTCTTCACCAAGATGCTTGGCAACCTCCAGCATTTTGACCTCGTCTTCAACATCCAGGCCGTAACCGGATTTGATTTCTATGGTCGTGACACCAGCTTGAAGGCATTCATGAAGGCGAGGTGTGCTGGCGTCGATCAGTTCCCGCTCAGAGGCGTTTCGTGTGCTGGTAACCGTCGAAATAATACCGCCACCGCGCTTGGCGATCTCTTCATAGGATAATCCGTTGAGCGCCATTTCGAATTCTTCCGCCCGGTTGCCGCCATAAACCAGATGTGTATGGCAGTCGACAAGGCCTGGAGTCATCCAACGATGATCGAGGTCAATTTTCTGGCAGTTTGCAGGCAGAGAGAAATCTTTAAGATCAGAAGACCGGCCAATCCAGACAATCCGGCCTCCCTCAATGGCCAGGCAATCGGCTTCAATATGCCCGTAAGGGCGATCGCCTTCCACCATGGTGGCAAGGTTGGCATTGGTAAACACGGTTGTCCAGGATGTGGTGTGCATTTTCCCTTCCCTCATGGCTGTATAAATTGTATATACAAATTATTATGATAGGATTGACAAGATGATCAAGCATTTTTTTGAAACAGCCTATATCAATGGAAAATGGCAACAGGATGTTCTCCTCAGTGTGACAGAGGCAGGCGTCATTTCTGCCATTGAGACAGAGAGTGCAGACAAGGGTGCAATACAGCATGGTGGATATGTCGTGCCCGGTATGCCCAACCTTCATTCTCACGCCTTTCAAAGAGCCATGGCGGGGCTTGGGGAAGTCGCAGGGTTATCGGATGACAGCTTTTGGAGCTGGCGGTCCGTTATGTATGATTTCCTGCATCACATTACCCCGGAGGATTTCGAGGCGATTGCGGATCAGCTGTATCTGGAGATGCTCAAAGCAGGCTTTACGTCGGTTGGAGAATTTCACTATCTCCATCACCAGGCAGGTGGTGAGCCCTATAGTGATCGGCTGGAGATGAGTCGCCGTCTTGCTTCTTCTGCACAAAAGACAGGTATTCATCTGACATTGCTCCCGGTGCTTTACAGTTATAGCGGCTTCGGTGCCCAAGCCCCGAATGCAGGGCAGGGGCGTTTTGTCAATCAGACGGATGATTTTCTGACCATGGTGACGGACCTGAAGCAACTGAATTGGGGGGATGCGTCGGTGAATGTCGGTGTGGCACCCCATTCCCTCAGGGCTATCAGCGAAGATCAACTGCGTGCGTTGACGGATATCGTGACAAACGACATGCCTGTCCACATTCATATTGCTGAGCAAGTCAAAGAGGTTGAGGATTGTATTGCTTGGTCCGGGCAGCGACCTGTTGACTGGCTGATGTCCCACACAGAAGTTACTGAACGATGGTGCCTGGTTCATGCCACCCACATAATACCTGCTGAAATCGAGGCTATTCTGAAGACGGGGGCGATTGCGGGGCTATGCCCTGTGACTGAGGCCAATCTGGGTGATGGCCTGTTTCCGGTTAGTGAGTTTTTGTCTGGCGGCGGAACATTTGGCATTGGAACGGACAGTAATATTAACATCTCTCTAGCGGAGGAGTGCCGTCTCCTTGAATATGGTCAGCGCCTTCAGAGGCTGAAACGAACACTGGTCTCAAACCGGGGGCAATCGAATGGTGAAAAACTCTTCAGCGAAGCTGTGAAAGGCGGACAGAAAGCCCTTCGTCCGGGCCAAGTGGGAGCTTTGCAAGTTGGCTCTCCTGCAACATTCGTACGACTGGATAGTGACCATCCCGTTTTGGTAGGCAAAAACGCAAGCCATGTTCTTGATGGCTGGATCTTTGCAGGCGGCAATGACGTGGTGAAAGACGTCTATGTGAACGGAAAACAGGTTATCGAAGGCGGAAGACACGCACAGCAGGAGAAAATCGCCGCTCGTTTCAAGAATGTTATGACGCATCTGGTAGGAAAGTTATAAGAGTTATTCATGACCTTTGAAAAATTGGATATATCGCTGGCCAGTGATCCGTCAGAGCCTCTTTACAAGCAGATCAAGCAGTTGATTATCAGCAGGGTTGATAATGGTCAGTGGTCTCCCGGCGACAAAATTCCGACAGAACATAACCTTGTGCAGGAACTGAACGCTTCTCGCATGACGGTCAACCGGGCTTTGCGAGAACTGACACAGGAAGGTATTCTTGTCCGGCGGCAAGGATCAGGCACATATGTGTCGCCGCCTAGGCTGGAAACAGGTCTTTTGGAAATTCGTAATATTGCCGAAGATATTGAGCGGCGGGGCGGACAACACACCAGTGAGGTTCTGCATTTGTCCGAAGAATTACCACCCAAAGATATTGCCGGATTGCTACATATGCCGGAAAAGACACCCTGTTTTCACTCCCTTTGTCTGCATTTGGAAAATGGCGAGGCCATCCAGCTGGAGGATCGGTATGTCACTCCGTCTTTGGTTCCAAAATTCTTGCAGCAGGATTTTACCGTTCAGACAACAGGTGGATATCTACTGGCAAATGTGCCTTATACCCATGCGGATCATCGGATCCGAGCGGCTCTGCCAACTGAAGAGCAGGCAAATTGTCTAGGGCTTTCTGAGGGAGAACCTGTCCTGGTTCTGGAACGAAGAACATATTGCCCTGAGGGGGTTATTACGATTGTTCGCCTCTATCATCCTTCAAGCCGCTTTGAGTTTGGCGGCACATTTATTCCTGATCGCGAATAGAAAATTTGAACACTCGTGCCTGTAGTTCTGCATCGATATTTTAATATAGGTTGAATTAGTCTATTTATAATATTAAAATTCAGGCCGTAGAGAGGTTTGCGAAAAGCAGGGGAAACGATACCATTGCGGCAAAAACCTTGTGAGAGTGCGTGTATTTTTGCTGCTCCTTGAGGGTAAACTGTAGCGCATGACTGAAAATCGACTACTAAAAGCACAAGCAATGACGAGACGTAAGATCAAGTCATTGATTCTCCCTTTACTTGTTTTTGTATTGGGATCTTTTGCGTTGATCTTTTTCGGCATTTGGCAAACATCCCGTGTGCAAGATGAACATGCGATTATGGCCTCTGAGGGCTTGTTCCAATCATTGTTGAATACGGAAAAAGAATTCCTTGAACGATTGACAGTGCATTATGCCATTCGTCATCAGCCCCATACTGTTCCTGTTGAAAATGCGAACGATCAGATTGAGACGAATGATATCGGACCCTACTTTCACGATATGTACAAACTCTCTGGAACGTATATTCAGGGAGGGGAGGGGAAAACTCTTTATGCACTGGAGAACAAGCAAAAGAGCGATGTCCAACTCCATATAATTATGCCTGAAATTGAGCTAGCCTTGCTGCGAGCACGGCAAAACTATAACGATGGGACCGGCTTTTCGGGTGTTAGCGACTATATCAAGCGACCTGACGGCCGATTGTTTATCATCGGGGCCGCCGTTATGGCACCTGCTGCCATCATTAAGGGCGATAACGCAAAGCCCGAACAAAGTCAGCCGCCCATTCTTGTGCTGACCAAAGAGCTTGATAAAGCCTTTATAGACAATCTGGCGTCCCGATTTGCCTTACCTGAATTTAATGTGATTGGAACTATTCCTGAACGGGACGGCGTTACAGCGTCTGTGGAACTCAAGTCTGAAGGTGGATTAACAGCTGGATGGCTTGTCTGGAAGCCGGAATTAAAGAGCCGGGAGTTTGTCCGATTATCGCTGCAAAGTATCGCATTGGCGCTTGTTTTACTCTTCGTTCTGATGGGGCTGATCTTGATAAGAACCTTCAGGCTTTTCCGGTTCCTGGATCGTCAGCATCATGAAAATAGCGAAAATGCGCTTAAGGTGAGAGAATACGAACAAGCGATCTCGGTATTGGCTCGAGGAAATTTTGTCAATGAAAGTGCCGTTTTTGAAGCCGTGGAGACAATAGCAAAAAATACGGCGGATGCGCTGGCTATCGACAGAATAGCGATTTGGCAATTTGATGAGAAAGAGGATGTCTTAAGAAGCCTGTGCCGATATGATTCCCGGCTGCGGAAATTTATGGAAACGATTGAATTGCCGGTTTGCGATCATCCAGAGTTTTTCGAAGCTCTCTTCAAGGGCGACGAAATCCAAGTCAGGGATTCACAGAAAAGCATCTTGTTGGAGAAAATGAATCCTCTCTTTTACAGCAAGGATGAAACGGTTTCCGTTCTGGCAGAGCCGATCCTGCGTCGGGGGAAAGTCGTAGGTCTCATCAGTTTCGCCAACTGGCAGGTTGATTATCCGTGGTCTGAGGAGGAATTTCAGTTTATCCGATCCAATGTTACAATCGTTTCTCTTGTACTGGATACTTACGCGAGAAGCCTGATCGAGAAAGAATTGCGGCGTGCCAAAAACAAGGCTGAAGCGGCCAATCTTGCGAAATCAGAGTTTTTGGCAAATATGAGCCACGAACTGCGAACACCGCTCAATGCCGTCATCGGCTTTTCCGATTTGATGATGCAGAAGATTTATGGGGATTTGGGATCTGCCCGATATGAAGATTATATCGGTGATATCAATATGAGCGCCCGTCATCTTCTCAGTTTGATAAATGAAGTTCTGGATGTGGCTAAAACAGAAGCAGGTAAATTAGAGATTTTTCCTGAAGACGTCGATATTGTATACGAGTTTTCCAATGCGATCAGGCTGCTGAAAGGACGGTTCCGGGACCGGGAATTTTCTGTAGATACATCCATTGAGGAAGAGATTCACAGTGTTTTTGCGGATCCTAAATGCTTTCGCCAGATTATCCTGAATATCCTGACCAATGCCGTCAAATTTTCAAAAGATGATTGCCAAATCTGTGTTGATGTCAGGAAACAGGGAAAGTTTGTTGCCTTGTCGTTCGGAGATAATGGCATCGGCATTCCAGCGGATCAGCTGAAAGAAGTCTTCACCGCCTTCCATCAAGTTGAAAACGCTCTGAGCAAGACAACAGAGGGAACAGGATTGGGGCTGTCCATCACCAAAGCTTTGGTTGAAATGCACAAGGGCAAGATCGAAATTGACAGCGTGCCGGGTCAGGGAACCACCATCCGGATCCTTCTACCTATTGCGAGGCCCGCAAGTCAGACTGATTCAGCCGACGCCGCGTAAGCCCTGCTGTCAGACATTTGAATCCGGGAAGCTACTTTTGCGCTTTTCCATGAAATGGATCAGGGCTTCATCAATAGCAGGGTCGAGTGGCGGCGCCTCATAGTCACTCAGCATCTTCTTCCAAAGCAGGTTCGCCCGTTTTGCCATATCAAATGAGCCGTCCGCTTCCCATTGCTCGACAGAATTATTGTCGGCAAGTTTAGAGCGGTAAAAGGCCTGTTCGAAGTTGCGCTGGGTATGATCGCATCCCAGATAGTGTCCGCCGGGGCCAACCTCCCGCACGGCATCCATCGCTTGGCCGTTTTCGTCCGTCGAAACCCCTTTGGCAAGCACTTCCATCATGGCGCATTGATCCATATCCATAACGAATTTCTCGTAACTGGAGCAAAGTCCTCCTTCTAGCCAGCCAGCGGAATGAAGAGCAAAATTGACCCCCGACATAACCGTCATCAACAATGTCTGGCCCGCTTCATAGGCAGCTTGTGCATCCGGAAGTTTCGAGGCTGTAAAAGAGCCGCCAGATCGGAAGGGCAGATTAAGACGGCGCGCGAGTTTGGCGGCCCCGTTCAACACAAGAAGCGATTCTGGTGTTCCGAATGTAGGAGCGCCCGACTGCATGGAAATAGAACTTACAAAGGTACCGAAGACAACAGGTGTACCTGGTTTGATCAATTGAGTCATGGCGATCCCGGCCATGGCTTCGGCGAGAAGCTGGGCGAGGGTACCTGCTGGGCTAACCGGGCTCATAGCGCCTGACAGAATGAACGGCGAGATAACGGCCGCCTGGTTATTGGCAGCGTAGGTCTTAAGAGCTCCCAACATGGTTGCATCATAAGTGAGCGGCGAATTGACATTCACCAAATTGAGCATGACGCAGTTATTCTGAACAAATTCCTCCCCAAAGACGAGAGACGCCATGTCCACACTGTCCTGTGCTCGCTCCGGCGCGGTCACGGAGCCCATGAAGGGTTTGTCGGAATATTTAATATGACTATAGACCATATCAAAATGGCGTTTGTTCACCGGGAGATCAACAGGTTCGCAGACGGTACCGCCAGAATGGTGCATTGAGGGTGCCATATAGGCTAGTTTTACAAAATTTCGGAAATCCTCGATCGTGCCGTAGCGGCGTCCTTTATCAAGGCAATGAACAAAAGGAGGGCCGTAAACGGGTGCGAGGACAGTGTTCTTGCCGCCGATCTGAACGTTGCGCGTTGAATTTCGGGCAAACTGAGTAAATTCAGAAGGCGCTGTTTTAATAAGATTGCGGCACAAGCCCTTAGGAAAGCGAACCCGTTCGCCCTGTACATCTGCTCCCGCTTTGCGCCAGATTTCCAGGCTTTCCGGATCGTCGACGAAATTAAGGCCGGTTTCCTCCAAAATGGTTTCCGCGTTGGCTTCAATAATTTCCATAGCCTCGTCGCTCATCAGGTCGGAAACCGGAATAGCACGGGTAATATAGGGGATGGAGGTGGCGGCACCAGCTTGCCGGGCTTCTCGTCTTGCGCTTCTACCGCGCCGTGCCCCCCGTGTTTTTACTTCCGTCATATCAGCCTCCCGATCACTCCAAATTTTTGAACGTCTCTTCCCATTTAAGCAAATCGGGGCAGACCGACTAGCGCAGTTGCGTCTCTTTCACACGCTGATTTGCCGGTTTTGGAACAGTCCGATTTTCAGGTGCTACGAGTGTCGGTGAAGATGGCGGTTCAGGAACAGCGAATGTCGCGGTTTGGTTAGCGGGCGCAGGCGCTCAGGTTCAACCTGAATAGATAAATATCTGACAGGTATAAGGTGGGAATTATGAAATCGCATGCGCGCGTTGTTGTCATTGGGGGCGGTGTTGTTGGGGTGAGCACACTCTATCACTTGACCAAAAAGGGATGGTCGGATGTGGTTCTGCTGGAACGGACGGAACTGACAGCCGGATCAACCTGGCATGCGGCAGGCCTCCTGCCTCTTTTCAATATGAGTTATGCCGTCGGGCAAATCCACAAATACAGCGTTGACCTTTATAAACGACTGGAGGCAGAAACAGGACAGGATGTCAGTTTCCATGTAACCGGCAACCTTCGCCTTGCCACCAACAAAGAACGCATGGATGAGTATCTGAAATATTGCGGAACGGCGAATACCATTGGCGTTCCGTTTGAAATGATCACCCCGTCAGAAGTTAAAGAACTTTGGCCACTTGCCGATACAGACGGACTTGTCGGTGCGCTTTATCATCCCGATGATGGCCATATCGCACCTGTGGATGTGACCAATGCTATGGCGGCCGGTGCGCGTCAGAATGGCGGAACAATTTATCGCCATACAGAAGTTCTGTCGATCACACAGCAGCCGAACGGTGAATGGCTGATCAAGACCGACAAGGGCGATATTACATGTGAGCATGTTGTCAGCTGTACCGGAAACTATGCGCGTCAGACGCTATCCATGGTCGGTCTGGATATTCCGGTTATTCCGGTTGAACATCAGTATATCGTTACCGATGAAGTTCCGGAACTTGTCGAGCGTAAGAAGGCGGGGCTGCCGGAGATGGCCGTCCTGCGGGAAAGTGATTCTTCTTATTATTTACGCGAAGAACGTCAGGGATACATTCTGGGTCCCTATGAAAAGGGAGCTCCTGCCTGTTTTGTGGACGGGGTTCCGGAAACCTTTGGCCAGGATTTGTTCCCAGGAGATTTGGAACGGCTGATGCCCCATGTCGAGGCGGCTATGAAGCGGGTGCCGTCCTTTGAGAATGCCGGGATCAAAAATATTGTTAATGGCCCGATCGCTTACACACCGGATGGAAGTCCGATGATTGGACCAGCCTGGGGTCTCAAGAATTTCTGGATGAATGAAGGGCACAGCTTTGGAGTGACCGCCGCCGGTGGCTCCGGCTGGCAGCTTGCCGAGTGGATCACAGAAGGCGAGCCCGGTATCGACATGATGGACGTAGATCCTCGCCGTTTTGGGTCCTATGCCACCAAGCCCTATACTAAAATCAAAAATGAAGAATGTTATGAACATGTCTTCGTCATTCACTATCCGGACGAAGAACGAGGCGCCGGTCGCCCCCTCAAACAAAGTCCTTGTCATGACCGCCTGGCGTCTCGTGGTGCCGTCTTTGGGCAACGCTATGGCTGGGAGCGGCCGAACTGGTTTGCACCGGAAGGCGTCGACGCCAAAGATGGCTGGAGCTTCCGCCGATCGAATTATTTCGAACATGTTGGGAATGAAGCAAGGAATACCCGGCAGAATGCCGGCTTGATCGATATCACCAGTTTTTCGAAATTTCTGGTGACGGGGCCAGGGGCAGAAGCGTATCTGGACCGTCTGGTTTGTCGGAAATTACCGAAGGGTGCGGGGCGTATCCATCTTGCCCATGCACTGAACAAACGCGGCGGTATCCGGTCTGAATTTACAATTATGAAGGACGGACCGGAAGCGTATTATCTGGTGAGTTCCGGGGCGGCTGAGCGGTTCGATTATGACTATCTGTGTAAAAACCTGCCAGAGGATGGGTCGGTTCGCCTCGATAATGTAACCACACAGCATGGTGTGCTGGTTCTGGCAGGCCCCAGAGCCCGGGATATTTTATCCAAAGTCACGGATGTCGATTTATCAAATGACGCTTTTAAATGGCTGACCGGTCAGCATATCACGGTTGGGCTCGCGCCTTGCCGGGCCATGCGGGTGAATTTTGTGGGAGACCTGGGTTGGGAGCTACATCACCCGATTGAATATCAGAACCATATTTTTGATGCGCTGGTGGAGGCCGGTGAGGAATTTGGTTTGGGTATGTGCGGAATGCGCGCGATGGATAGCCTCCGAATGGAGAAAAATTATCGCATGTGGGGACAGGATCTGACCCGCGAATATACCGTTTTTGAAGCGGGCTTAGACCGGTTCGTTCATCTGGATAAGGGCGATTTTATTGGGCGGGAGGCGTTGATTTCCCAGAAAAAAGCGGGTGTGCCTCAGCAATTTGTTGCCCTCGAAGTACACGGCGTTACAGATGCCGACCCGATTGGAAACGAGCCACTTTTTGATGCGACCGGAGAGGTCGTGGGCCGGGCCACAGCCGGAGCATATGGACACTGGACCGGTAAATCACTGGCACAGGGTTATGTGAAAACCGGTTACGGCGACGTGGGGACGGAGCTGACAATCGATATTCTCGGCGAAAAATACAAGGCAACGATTATCGAGGAATCGGTCTACGACCCTGAAAATAACAGTTTACGAGCTTAAGAGCTGAAAATGAGTTTGGGAGATTGAGTATGGAAGAAGATGATATCGATCTGAATGAGCTTAATGATGAAGAACTCGTTCAGCAAATGCATGATGATCTCTATGACGGCCTCGCCGATGAGATTGTTGAAGGAACTAATATACTACTCTCCAGAGGATGGGCACCCTACAAGGTTCTTACCGATGCGCTGGTAGAGGGTATGCGGATTGTCGGGGTGGATTTCCGCGACGGTATTCTGTTTGTCCCTGAAGT
>JBDWHS010000011.1:0-23253 GCA_039975135.1 Sneathiella sp.
AGAAGACCGCTCCCATAATGAAGATCAAGAGCGGTCCCAACAGTGACATCCAGCCCAGCCCGGTCAGCGTAAAGATCGGCGCGAACGGAATGGCGGCTCCGATAAGGAGTGCCACCAGAAGGGGCGGCAAGCCAAACACGGTCACGGGAGGCGCAATGCTCTGAAAGAGGAAGCTACTCGCTTTCATTATGTACCGAGCAGGTTTGTCATGATTGAAGGACCGACCGTAATCAGAAGGCCGCCGATGACGACCATACCGACCCTTTCCCATGGCATACGGCCAGTGATCCCGGCCCAGAGGCCAATCACGACGATGCCGATACCGATAATAGGACCACCAATTTGTACAAGACCTCCTTGCAGGGTTTCTGCAAGCTCGGAGGCGGGTTCGATCCAGTTACCGTTACCGGAGTTGCCCGTCGATTGCGCCAAGGCATAACCTGGCGATAATAGGGAAAGACTGAGGAACAGCCTGTTCAGGGTTTTAAGAGCTAAGTGCGTCATGAAAAATTCCTTATTTATTGGAAGATAAAAAAGAGAGCGATAACCGCGAGCCAGGTCAGGCCTGTTGCCAGCCATAAAGCACGGCCATGAGATCGAATGCGTTGAGCTAATCGGTCATTCTCGGTGGCTTTTTGAGAGATGGCGGCGAGAGTATTGTCGAGAGACGCCCTCACGCTTTCTTCTTGCAATGCTGAGAGGCTTTCATTGACTTCTGTTGCCCAGCTAGCAGCATTGTGCTTCATAAACTGAGCGACTGCTTCCTTGTGTTTATTAAGCAACTTCTCGTAATCAGCCATAAAGCCCTGATGAAGGATCACGCTCAGCATGATCGGATCATCTTCATCGATGATCAGGTTTGCCTGTTTACGAATAAGATCCTTTGCCTCTTGCAAGGAGAGAGGGGCGAAGGGCGCGCTGTCTGAAACGGCTTCAGGTGCGAGTTCAGTCATAACGAACCTATCAGAACTGCAACGCTGAGATCTGGCTGTTGAGATCCCGCCAAGTCGTTTTTAAGCGCTGCTTTGCCATCACTCTAAAATCTGGTGAGGCAATGGCTTCATCGAAGGTGAGTTTATTATTCAGCATCTGCTCAAGATCCTTACCGAAGGTCCCTTCGGTTGCTTTCCTGATGCGGATCAGGCCGTGAATGTGATCGATATTGTCTTTGTAGAGTTTGCTCTCTTCGAAGCTTTTGCCGTTCTTCTCCGGCCTCCCGAAATACTCATTGATCCAGACACAAATCTGCGTTTCTGGAAAATGATCAAACAGGCTCTTAAGGCCATCAATCGTGTCGTCCAAAGCCTGGCCGCCGGTCAGAACGGTATGGAGGGTGACCTGTATGTCTTGCTCTTTAAGAAAGGAAATTAGATCGTTTTCGACAAGGTAAGCGCAGAGAGGCACAAAGGTTGCTGCGCCGTTATCAATGACAAAGACGCTGTCTTGTTCCGCTTCCAATATCCACTCGCTTAGTGTGTCAAACTCTGTTGGGACGAATTCATTATCCTTCATAATCTGGAGATGAGTTGCGTTGAAAGCTTTGTAACTTGCAAAGGTCGCGTTCACCGGATCTGTATCGATCCCGCGAACGGCTGCACCGCTTGCTAGGAAATGTTGTTGCAGGAGAGAGGCGACAAAGCTTTTGCCAACGCCTCCTTTACCTTGAAGCACGAAATGTACATGAGGCATGATAGTTACCAATCTGTATCGTCTGAAGAGGGAAGAGCCGAATGGCTGAAGGTGCCAGGCAACGCGGGTTTATCCGATTGAGGTTTCTGATCGGGAAACAGTTGTTCAGGGCGTTGAACAGGCGTATCTTCGGCGGATTTTAGGGCTTTTTTTATTTTGGAAACCTGTTTTGCAAAGGTGCTCTGACTACCCTTGAATTTACCCGCCGCCACAAACTCTCTGTATATCACTGAAACAGGAGAGCCCTTTTTAAGGGCGTCCTCAATTTCTGATCTCATCGCAAATATTTGCGAGCGACCAGCACCCCATTCTAAAGCCGTCATGATTTGCCCTCGTTGAGGGAGTTACGGATTTTCCGAGCGTGAACTTCGAAAGAGCGGAAGGAAACATCCATCTCATATTCTTTCGTCAGCATTTCATAAATTTGCCGGTAGGTAAGTTTTCGCTTGATCTCTGATGCGATGACTTCTTGGTGCTTGTAAACCCGCTGTCGGGCCTCACCCCATTGTGCCATTTTCTATTCCTCTAATACGTAATGCATTCTGCCGATAGACGAGATCTACATGTGTTAGAGAATAGTTGCAACTATTTTTTTATACAAAATATACATTAATAATATTACAGCATGATGCAGTTAGGCAATTGATTTATGCTCTTATCGCGATTTTAACAGAAACTATTCTTCTTATTTTTTATATCGAATATACGTACAATAATAATCTCTTTAGTTGATTAATCTCTTGTGAACAGTATATTTTCCGAACCCGTAAAAGGGGTAAATTTGTAGCATTCTAGGGTCCTGCAATTCACAATACGGAGTAATTGCCATTCCAATTTTTCATTGAACTCATTGAGATCGCCATCCAAATAACTCAATTTCAGTTCTGCCAAATACAGCTCAATTTCTGCAGATGCCGCCTCAATTGAATCAAACCATTCAGCTTCACACATTATCTCCTCTGCTATATTCAGATTACCTTTTTCATCGATTTCCTTAACGATATACATTCAACCATTCCTTTATTTCTGAGGTGTGCAACACCTCCATGTCGTTAAAAAGGAGGGAAGGAATTTCGCAAGGCCCGTAGCGACCGGAGGGGGATCTCCCGGCCTGCACGGAACAGAGTGGAGGAAGGCAGGGGAGGCCGGTCGCGGAGTGCGGGCAAAGCCCGCAGCCTGGAGAACTTCAGTTCGGAGGGAGGTCTAGCGGAAGGGCGGTCGATACCGCCTTCTTCATCTTTATCTTTAGTCTCTTTGCTGACACTGCTATTGATAAGGAAAGGGATTCGAATACAAGCAGTTAACCGGATTATACGCGTGTGAGTTTTCCACACGCGGTCATCCAGTAGCTATAATAAAACGAGGAAGAATATTGATAGCTGCGATCTCCTGCCGCACGTCTGTTGATGGCAATGTAAGTCCAATTGCAGAGCAAATTTCCAAATGTGAGAAATTCTGCAAAGAAAGAGGATATATTGTTGTTGGAAAATATCTGGACGAAACAATTGCGAATGTTCCCGTTTTCCAGAGGCCCGGCATGACATTGCTTATTGACAGTCTTATTGTCAACAATGTGTATTTGGTTGTTACTGAACATGCCAGCGTGATTTCAGAAGAAACGACATATCTTGATGGATTTTACAGTCGGTTAGCCTTTTTGAATGCGACCCTGGAAACAATCAAACCGAACAGTTTTGCGCCGCTGTCAGATGCTCCGCCAATGACAATGAAATATTTGAAGTCGAGGAAGCTTGAAAATGATTTCAGAAAGAGAATTATCGCGGCTGCTATGCAAGGCGAAATTCCCGGCGGCAAAATATACGGCTATAAGCCTGAAAAGGGTTTCAGAATAATAAATCGTGAAGAGGCTGACGTTGTAACGACCATATACGAGATGGCGGCAAACCAGCAATCGGCAGGGGATATTTGCGACTCCTTGAATGCGCAGAATATTCGGCCGCCTCAATCTAGCAGATGGAATCCTCCATCGCTGTTAGGAGCCAAGTCCCGGCGGTCTGGTATCCTTCGTCAAACGCTGTATTCAGGGGTTTTCACATTTAATAAAACCACATTCAAAAAACATCCAGACACCGGGAAAAGACAGCTAATTGTCCGACCGATTGAAGACTGGATACAAATCCCGCTCCCGGAGTTGGGGTTTATTGAACCTGACCTATTTAAAAAGGTTCAGGATGTTCTAGATATCAAAGAAAAACAGAAACATGCTGTCCGAAAAAATAGAAAAGTTATGAATAAGGACACCGAGCGGGTCTACAACCAGTTGGCCGTTAAACAATCCATGCTGAAAAAAGGTCGCCCATCAAAAGGCCAAAAATCAATTTATTCTCGCAATCTAATCTGCGGGGAATGTGGTAGCAAACTGGCTGCAGAACGGGTCGTCTATTATTCCTGTAAAGATAAGGCCTGCTCCAACAGAAAGATAAAAAAAGAGGTTCTCTCGCAAGCCATTTATGAAAAGCTTGTCTCATTATCTGCTGCTGATTTTTTTGAAGGGTATCAGCTACATTTAAAACATGCAGATGAGTTGAATCGGCAGCGTATGAATATATCAAAAGATCTGTCTAGACTGGAAATTTTACTCAAAGAACAAGGGGCAGACATTGACATGAATGGAGCCTTAAACGAGCAAATTCAAAGTTTACGGCTTGAGATCAATAAGGTGTCTTCAAAAATTGATGAGCTTTCTATTATACCTGATATGGAGGAAAATCTGGAAACCATTTACAAGAATTTTATTGATCAAACGACAAGATGTATGAAAGATCCAGACTTGTCGGTGGAGATTGAGCAGATCAGGCATTGCGTGGAAAATATTATTGCTAAGCAATTAGGACCTTCCCAACTGGATATCACGCTGAGCTTTAATTTCGCGGCGATTTTATTTTTATTCCGATAACGGATTTGATCTCATTTTGACTGATAAATCATTCTTAATTTTCCATAAGATAAATTATGCGATATTAATTTTAGTGGGCAAATCCTACATATATCAATCGATTAAATCGATCTATCCCTGTTCTTTTCAGAACAAGAACTGCGGAAAGAGCCCATTTGGGTATTCTTGAAGCCACTTTTCGAATTTTCCCTTATCTATCTTCACAATATCGTTGGCCCAAGCTTAACCTGGTTTTTAACACTCAGCCGTAAGTGACCTCTAATAGACCCCAGCAAGACCTAATAAATACTTGCAGAATTTTGAATTAAACATTGGGATGAAAGCCCTCAAGGCCTTCCTCTCTTTTCAAATACTTTACGACAAAAGCCCAAAAAAGCTGCATCTGGATTACGGGGTGGTTCAGTCATCCATTCTCGCCATTCAGACTCAAGAACATAAATATCCCAGCCTGGTGCTGCCTCCCTAGCTTTTTCTAGAGTTTCAGGTTTAAGACGAATTCCGAAATTGTCAGATGATACTTTTTGAACTTCTTTTTCTATTGTACCCCTGTTCTTGTAAACAAGAGTATTTTCATCCAGTCGAATGGCGTAGTCAGGCATATGATTATGCTCTTCGTCTTGGTGAACAATGTTGGAAACAAGCCGCTTAAACTCTCTGCTCGTGGACGCAGATCCACATTTTCTCTGTAAGACTTCTAATGAAATCCGCCATTCATCTTTGCGACCACAATGCTTTCTACCCAGCTCGTAAATCCGCCGTTCCAAGGGTTTTCTAAGTCGAAAATAATTTCGGTGAAGAGTTAAAACCTCCTGTGCACGGATAGCATTATACACCCAGTCAGAGAGTTTGATCTCCAGGTCTTGCATTCGACCATCACGCGTTTCTCGGACAATCCTTGCTCTGTCTATAATACTAAAGACATCAAACTGTTCGCTATTGTCAGTGACAATATTTGTTTCTATTTGTGTACCCTGAAGCCTTAAAAGTGCGCTTTTCAAGCCTTCATAACCCCGCCCATCTGTCACTCGATTAGTTGCCTTTAGCAAATCAAACGCTTTCAGGCGAAGTGTTTGTGATATTTCTTTACCATTGTTTACAGCGGCCATGATCTGGCTGATACAGAAAATCAGGACGTCACGATCATGAATGGTCGCAAGGCCGTCGGCCGACGGTTTTACTTCTATGTAATTCTTCCCGGTTTCGTCTTCATACCTCCGTATTCGGTGGTCTGGCTTTGTAGACAATGAAAAAACGGGGTGTGCCATCGAAGCCATATCTCCCTTAGGAGCGGCATCAAAAATATCGCAGACAAAAAAATCCCCCTGATCTTGGCGGTCAGGTAGTAACGGGGATCTAATTTCTTTCGTGATTTCACCCACAAAATACTCCTCTCGTGATTTCACACACATTCTTTCGTGATTTCACACATCTTGTTATAGTTTCGTGATTTCACACACAGTGTCAACTTCAATCGTGATTTCACACACATTCTTTCGTGATTTCACACACATTCTTTCGTGACTTTACACACACGCCCTGCTGAGTTCTAAAATTAATTCAAATACTTAAGAAATGTTATCCACAGCGTAACACTATATTTAACACATTTATAACACACACAGATTACCCCCCTACTCTTTCAATTTCAGGAGAATCATAATTGCTAACCAAGAACTAAAAATGCGAAGTGCGATATAAGAAATGGGATTTTGTCAGCGCCTTAGGCTCTGCATTATCGGTTTTGCGCAGAGCATTCATAATTCTTAAATTAAAGTTTCAGCTCAGGGCTATTATTATTCCTCATCGAATTCAAAAAGCATATAGCTGTGAAGAAGCTCTGTTTTCCTTCTTGATTTTATTTTCAGCCTCTGAGGATTAAAGCTTTCGCCCATCTAGCTTATCATAGGGCGGTATATCTGCCCCCTGCCCTCTTAGCAGATGATAAAAATACTCTTTTTTCCCCATCCCACTTTCTGATATTAACCTCTCAAATTCTTCATTAATGAATTTAGGAACACTTCCCAGGCTACATTGAACCTTTTCACGCAATTTTACTCTCAAGTCAGCCTCGTATGGACTTGCTTTAGAGGCCCCTACTTCCTCCGCAATTGCTTTTCTTTTCTCTCTCTTAGATGCGATCGTTTTTTGAGGTGACTTAGGTTTTTCATTAGCAATGTCTGCTAGAATATCAAGGCTTTCTAATTTTGCCATTATGCTGCCTTCCTTGAGTAGTATGTAATCAAGTTGTCTATCTGAAGGGATGCAACAAACTGATGCACCGATTTTAGAGCTTTGCCGGTCGGCAATCCGCCAGTCCAAGAGATTTCATCAAACCCGGTTAAGTTTGGGATCACAGCACTGACGAGAGGCATCCCACTTTTCTCAATGCTTTCTTTTGCATTTGCCAATACGTTCGTTCCTGGTTTTACTTTCCAAAGAACTATTCGGATTTCTGGGACTATTTTGTTTCGTTTTGTTAACGCCTTCGCATGTAGAAGAGTCCGCCCTGCCCCCATAATGTCTTTTTTAGATCCACCACTTGGAATCAAAATAAGATCAGACGCTTGAATTGCATAAGTCGCCATTCTTGAATCATATCCGGCTGTATCAATAAAAATTATGTCATATGACACTTCAAGCTTTTCTATCAATTCGAAGATGCTATCTTCTTTATCATGCGCCACTACATCTAAATTTTTTAATTCATTTTGCTCAGCCCACTCAATGCAGGATTGTTGTGGATCTGTATCAATTATCAGAATTTTTGCTCCATCATTACTGATAGCAGCTGCAAGGCAAGAAACCATTGTAGATTTCCCTGCCCCCCCTTTTTGTTGTACTGCCGTAATAATTTGCGCTGTATCACTCATAATTATTTTCCCAATATATTAACAGATAACAGATAACAGATAACAGATAATGGGTTAACAGTTTATCGAAAGCAACAAAATAACACAACAATATGACAAAATGTAATAGATAACTATTAATGGTTAGTAGTTAACCGATAACTATTAACGGTTAACAGTTAATGGTCGCAATTAGAAGAGGGATCTCAAAGGATCAGACAGGTATTTGCTATTGTTTCTAACATTACCAACATCATTAGAAACCGGATGCACTTCCAGTTCGTCACCTAGGTAAGAGTCATTGAGGCAACTATTAGCTTTTGGCCACTCTCCTTCAAGCCAAGTGGAAACCTGATCTGGATGCAAGATTGCAGGCATACGATGATGAATCTTTCTAATTACATCATTCGCATCTCTAGTGATAACCGTATAAGTGCCAATTTCTAAAAGTTTGTTCTCTGTCCAAAGTCCTGCCATCAAAAGTGGCTCATGATCCTTCCTGCGGATGGCATGAGCTTGTTTGAAATTCCCATCTCGCTTCCATTCATAAAACCCTGAAACTGGAACAATACAACGATGAGAGAGTAGGAGTGGAGAGTAAGATTTTTTTTGTTCGAGGCTTTCCGATCGCGCATTGATCATCTTAGCGCCAATTTTCTGATCTTTTGCCCAAAAGGGAACTAGACCCCATTTTAAAAACTTTAAAAGCCTTCTCCCCTCTTCAAAGACGCATACTAAAACAGTTTGAGTAGGAGCTATATTGTAATTTGGCTCAAGATTTGTTTGTGGGGGAGGTGTGGTCAGTGTCAATTTTTCCTTATATTGCTGCCAGTTTAAGCCCTCAGCAACATACTTCCTTCCACACATCTAAATATTCCTTTCTAAAAAAACATTCAAATTTTAGTCAGGCGGTCTCAATTCACACCCTGGTACCATGTTATTGTATCGCTTGTTGTCTGTCGTTGGTCTGCAAAGCGCTTCTTTCTTCCCGCATATTGTACAGAGCAGGAGTTCACTCAAACTTGGAAGAGGGTAGTTGTATCCCAGCAGCTCAATGAGAGGCCCTGGCCAAAGTTCAACAACGCGGCCGCAATGCCCGCAAGTCGCTGAAACCCGCAATTTCTTTTTCAGGATATCTCGCAGGAAAATCGTGTGTGCCATCTACCATTCACTTTCTCCTTCCTATTTGAAACCTATCTTGGATCAATTCCGCTATACCACTCTTCTATGAGTGACTGTCAATGGCATACATTTGAAAATTCTTATTGTGCTTAAATACTCCCCTTCAGCCGTGTGACTTTGCCTTCTTTCTATCCTTTATGAAGTAGTAAAAAGATCCAAGATCCGCATTGTACCAAGCATCTGGTGTGATTGTGGGAATCTCCAAAAGGTTCAACATTTTGCGAAGTTGGTTTCGCTTTAACAACAATTCTTCCAGTGTCGAAAACTCAGGCTCCGCAGAGTCGAAGGAATAGTCGAAATCATAGCGTTGATGATAGATCGTGTCGTTTACTTCGCATTCAAAATGGAGAGAGAAGGGGAGCTCAAGCTTATTCTCGAATTTAATTTCCACCTTCTTACCTTCCGGTACATGTTCCTCAGTTGCGGCAGCAATCTGATTGACCTCAATCTTTTCCCATATGTCTTTACCCAGGGGAGGGATAGCCGGTGCATCTTTTTTAAGGGTAACGGATTTGACCAAAACAGTGGGGCGACGCGAGGTGACAGCAAGAGAGTCTGCAATGCTTGCCTTCTTGCTTCGGACAAAGTGGGCAATGTTCAAAACAGGGGATTGTACGATCAGGTTTTCGACTTGCAGAAGTCTGGTGTGAAGCTCTCGTTGATCCGAGTTGTATACCCGGTCGGAAAACAACTTCATTTCAATTTTTGAAAATTCTTCAACGGATAGCAAAAACCTTTCTGCTGTTTTTTTTGTCACTTCCTCTACCACCTGATCATGTATTTGATCGACAAACTTGGTTATTGTTTCTTCTAATCCCGTGGACATTCTGATGTTCCCTTACTAGCTTAAGTCAATTCCCGCCTTTAAGGCCCAATACTCATTCAGATCAGCCGCGTCTTTTTTTTCGTCGCACAGGAGTAAAATAGTCATAGGAGAAATGCCGAGGCAGAGGGCCATCGGTAAAACTTCAGAAGCCAGTATTCTGCGTTTACCTCGAATGATTTCGCTAATTCGATTGTTGGGTAATCCCATTGCTTCGGCCAGGTCTTTTTTTCTCTTGTTGACTTGCTTCAGTCTGGCTTCAATCCAGTGCATTTTTTGTACGCCAATTAGTTGAGTATGATTGTTTAAATAATCAAATATGAAAAATATATTTACGCAAGATAAAATTCATATTAGGCGATAATGCCGAAAATCGGAAATTAGTGAATTTCTATTAAAATATTGAATTAAAATATAAATTGGATATTTTATCATAATAAAATCATACTAATTATATACGAATTTCGTCATAAGGGTTCTGTCGCCATCGAATCATTAAGAAAGATGGCAGTTGTTCAATCTTTCTCTTTTATGGTGCTTTTCATTTAAGCCTATTCAAAATATTGACGAGAAATTTCTGAAAAGCGTTAGAAGGCGGTATCGCCCGCCCTTGAGCAAGACCTCCTTCCGAACTGAAGTTCTCCAGGCTGCGGGCTATGCCCGCACTCCGCGACCGGTCTCCCCGGCCTTCCTCCACTCTGTTCCGTGCAGGCCGGGAGATCCCCCTCCGGTCGCTCCGGATCTTGATCAATTCCCCAACTCATTTCTGACGACATGAAGGTGTTGCACACCTCAAAGAGAAGGAATGAGAGAATGAACAAACCGATTATAGAGGCATCAAGCATTTATAAACAGGCTGAGAAGCAGGGCTTGGAAGATGGATTGAATAAGAAGCCCTGCCATTGGTCCGGGGAATGGAGCGATGAAGCACGGATCTATCACAAAGCATATGAAGCGGGGAGGGGACAGTTGCCTTTCACTGAGGATGAAATCAATCAGATTGTTAAAGGCTGTTGCGGATGCTTACTCTGGGAAAGGTGGGACCGAGATAGCGGAATGACTGATGAAGAATTATATCAATATTTGTCTGACAATTTACCTGATGGTAGCAGTTGTGGGCCGGGGGTCATTTCTAAAGAAACAAATCCAAGTGGTCTCCGCATCTACGCGACATGGAACAGTATTGCCGCAGGCAAGCCCGAATTTCTAATCTCTCAAGGAATGGCGACTGTTAAGCGGGCAAGGATGCTCTACGGGATCGAAGATCCTTCCAATCAACAGATCTCATTATTCTGAACCGGTTCAGAATAATGGAGCAATCCATATTTCCTATCACGCTTCCATCAATCGAAAGAACGATCATGAACACAATTTTGGCTCTCCCAGAAACACTTGAAGAGATAATGGCAAAAAGAGAAAAAGTACTTCACCTATATACAAGCGGTCTCAAAATGATAAGCGAAGCAATGAAAATTCATAAAGACGCCTCCAAGTCGGATCATTTAAGAGGCATGTCAAATATCTTTGGACGTCATCTGTATTATGATCTGTTTCAGGAACAGACTGAGACGAAAATGCAGAAAATAAGGAGCTTGGTTGATGCAGATCTCTGGCGTCGGGTGCATGAATTTACAAGTATCCGCAATTTAATGGATAGCGCTGCGATAGACACGTTTGAAGCACAGCTTGACACAGACTGCCCCGAATTTACTACAGACAATGTTCTTGCCACCTTCCAGGACCTTTATCGAGACAAAGATAAGATCTTTGCTCGGGGGGTCGTCAATGTCTTCCGGAATTTATCCTCTGAATATACTCGGCATGACAGCTTCAAAATCACAAACAAGCTGATTGTAAAGCATCTTGGCGGGTATGGTCGGCGCCGGGATTATTACGGTCTCAACGATCTTGATAGAATGTGCCATCTTATCAAAGGAAACAAAGTACCTGAGAGCAACAAATTGCTTGGCCATAAGATAGAGTTTGATTCAAAAGAACATGATTTCGAAACGGAGTTTTTTATCGTCAAAACATATATGAACGGCAATGTTCATCTGAAATTTATAGACCCGGAAATGGTCCAGTCCCTTAATCGGATTATTGCGAATTACTTCGGAGAAGTATTAGCGGGAGGAGGGGGGTAAGATCGTATGTTCAGCAAATCTTTCTGTACTATTGCCACTAAATATAGTTGCATATTTGATGATCTTTGACTATTATGTATACTCTTAATAATAGGGCTATCGTGTGACTCGGAAATCAAAACTTATTGCAAGATTGAGGTCTCGCCCCAAGGATTTTACTTGGGATGAACTTCAACGGCTTTTGGAAGGTTTAGGATATACAATGGTCGATGGTGGAAAAACGGGCGGTTCCAGGAGGCGGTTTACGCACCTGACAGGGCCAACGATAAGTTTGCACAAACCGCATCCGTCCAACATCCTGAAAATGTACGTGATCAGAAATGTCATATCGGCTTTGGAAAAGGAGAAAATGATATGAATGGCATGATGAAATACAAAGGTTATTTCGGATCTGTATCTTATGATGAAGCCGATAAAATCCTTCATGGAAAAATTGAATTTATTCGAGATTTAGTTACTTACGAAGGATCTGATGTCGCTGAACTAGAAACAATGTTTCAAGAAGCAGTGGACGACTACCTTGATCTTTGTGCTACAGAAAAGAAGGATCCGGACTTGCCCTTCAAAGGTACGTTTAATGTTAGAACTGGAACAGATTTACATCGCCAAGCAGCTCTCTATGCAAAGCAACACAACATTAACTTAAATAAAGTTGTGATTGAAGCATTGGAGCAATTTCTTCCTTCTTGAATATGTCTCTAAATACATGTCGTTGTTCGGTATGAATTCAAGCAGCTGGTCGGAAGCTATTGAGTAAATTTGAACTTAGCACAAAAGAAATAGCGGATATAAAATGCGGCAATCTTTGATAAGAAGCTCGATTTTTCATGCCTGTTTTCTGGCATGTAGTGTTGTTTTTGTGGCACCTGCAGAAGCGCTGACTTTTCGCAAGGCAAAAAAAGAAGCAGTGAAAATATACAAAAACCATGAAGAGGCTTTTTACTCAGGTTGCTCATACAAGTATCAAGGAAAAAAGTTGGTTCCAGAAGCGTCCACTTGTGGTTATACACCGAGAAAACCCATCACGAAAAAAGGCAAAACTAATGCCCGATCTGTTCGCATCGAATGGGAGCATGTGATGCCTGCTTGGGTCTTTGGCCATCAAAGACAGTGTTGGCAGAGGGATCTCGATGGAAATGGCAAAAAAGATGGCCGCAAAGGCTGCAAGAAAGATCCTGTCTTTGCTGAGATGGAAGGCGATTTGCACAATCTCGTTCCAGCCATTGGTGAGTTAAACGGAGATCGCTCAAATTTCAGTTTCTCGATGCTAGAAGGGGAGCGGCGGCTTTATGGAAATCCAGATTTTGAAGTTGATTTCAAACGCAGGATTGTTGAGCCCAGACCAGAAGTGCGAGGAGACATTGCACGGATCTATTTTTATATGGCAGATCGCTATAAATTGAGGCTGAGCAGCAAGGAAAAGAAGTTGTTTGAGGCTTGGTCCAAGCAGGATCCTGTTTCTGAATGGGAGCGGAAGAGGGATCAGATGATCCAGGCTGTACAGGGAAATCATAATCCTTTCGTTCAATAAACGAGTGAAGGGCCCTGGAGTGCCGGCTTTCGACCTAAAGCGCGCATATAATGTGAAATAACGAATGCCTGCATTGGGCGGGAAGCTGACCTTCGCAGTAAAAGCAAAGTTCGTTTTTCACACCAAGCTAAGCAGGCATTCAGAATGGTGAACTCCAGAACATCATACGTTCAGCTATATCTCACCAATTCTACAACTCGTAAAAGGCATTTTGGTTAAGTTTGGGCGAACCAAAAGTGTGGCGGTATAGGCAAACGATGATGCCGGCAGGCGGTCAAAAACATCGGTAATATACCATTTTTAATAGCTGTGATTTCTTCAAAAGCAGAACAGGTCTCGATCGCCTGGTTTAGAGTTTCTGCGACCGCGTCATGCCCTTCCTTAGGGGAAAGTCCAGTCACGCAAATACCATGATACGTTTCACCAATCCAAATTAGTTCATCTGTGTCTTCATCGGGAACCCAAGCTTGGTGAGTACAATTTGGAATCTTTTCGTCAAGGCTCTGCCTGAAATCCTCAATGTCATCGCTACTTGCAGCGGAATGCATCCAGAGATATAAGAACGGATAAAGAATACTGCCCGAACAAGCATCGTCACGATAAGACTGTTCAGAGCTTGCCGGATGGGAAAGCAAATCGATATAATCACGATGACAGGTTGGGTATGGAGAGTTTGTCATCAAAGCGAACATTGCACTATGCGAAACGCCTTTTAACCAAGGTAAGAAGCGCTCTACAGAACTTGTCCTTTGCGCCAGATACATAACCAAGCCGATCTCGATCATATGGTCATCTTTTATCGGAGCCTTGAGTGTCGGGTTATTGTTGATAACAGAGACTATCGTATCCAAAGTAAAAGCAGTGATCTCTTTGAAAGGATTCACTGAATCAGAACCCACTGCCGACACGTCATTTGACAAAAAATCAGTCCAAATTCCGTAAACTGCTAATCTACCTAAAAGTTCGAACATTGCCAAATTCACGTCCACTGGTTCACGAGACCGCACCGTCATTGATAGTGCATGTAATGTGTTTCCGTGAACGTAAGCTGTCTTAGAAAAAAAACTCACCGAAGTTGTTATGTACAGCTTCAGGAATTGATCCAAAATCAATATTAATGTCTTGTCATGCTTTGTTGGCTTCTTTGTTGAGTAGTTAGTCCGAACAGCATTCCAGCAAAACAATAGCGCAAGCTCTGAAGTCTTATAGGTGCTTTCCAAGTTGTCAGCTTCGATTGCCCACGCAATAACGGCGTGCAGGCAAATATATGCTTGGCGAAGCCTAAGAATCTGAATTTTCTGTTCTAAGTTTTCTTCGAGTAAAAGATTACGTAAAAACGAACGGGTATATTCATAACAAGCCTCGGGCTCATTCACCATAGCCACGGCCTTTTGGAAGTTCCGCCGCGGTTCTTCGTCAAGTAACTCACGTGCCAATAGACTGCGCATCATGAGCTCGGCTAAACGATCACCATCCCACAATTCATAAAATATATTTTCGGTACTATTTGTATCTGTAAACCCAGCCCAGTTCGTTAAAACTGTTTCTTCCAGTTCACCGCCGCAACATAAACAAATTTTCACAGGTAACTGCGCATGCTCTTTCGAAACATTACTACGCAAATATACATCTCGAGCTTCGTTTAATTCCGCACGGACAGCTTGGGGCCCTCCATCCCAATCAGTCCTGCGTATATTTCCTGCTTTGATGATATATAAATAGAGAAATGCATGCTTATCTTCTCCTTTGATTTTGCCAACAGCGGCAATATCGACTCCATTCTGTCTTGTTCCGATCATCGGCGTGTTAAGTACCCGCAATCCAATTTCAGAAAGCAAATTCGGTAAGACTGCCTTATCAAGGTCGCCGCGCTCTTTAAGAGATGCAAGATATTCTTTTAGGATAATTTTCATTTTTTGATCCGTTTCTCATTTCGAAAACTCATCAAAATCTCCTGAAAACCTACGGGATCTACAACGGCAAGCCTTGGGAATTCTGTATTATACGAAAACTCCGAAAGCGGTGTAACGCTTGGAATTTTCTTACTTCCGTGACCATGTATCAGCGTGAAGCTTTGTTTTCCGTATAATAACATTGAGTGACTAACCATATCTGCAAAGATAGATCGCTTTTGGGCTTGTTTTTGGATGTCTTTGTTTCGCTCATGGTCTTTCATTGCCGCCACACGGCGCTGTTCGTTTGTTGGTAAAAACTCAACTATTTTATCTATCTGCTTAAGGCCCGAAATATAATCGTCATGTTTCGCTATAAGTCTTTGAGCACACTCAGAAACCCGCTTAGATGTGTTGGTGCATTGTTTTACTAAGAAGTCGCGCAGGTCACCGTGATAGCTCAATAAAAGAGGATTGAACAAAAGCTCTTCAACCTCTTCTCGCGCAGCCAATTTCCCATTTTTGACAATGCTCAATAGGATAGATGCCGCTGTCACTTCGTGAAACCAAAGAAAACCGATGCATTTTCTCGCCAAGAAGATCTGATCTTCAATCTCACTCGGCAGGTCAGACTTGAAGATTTCTACTGGGTTTCCTTTTTCTCTACTAGCACTGGTCATATCCGTTAGAAAGGAACACAGTGCAAATTGACCATCCGTAAACCAATTGGCGAAAAGCTGAGACACATTCCTTTTATCTTCCCAAATCCAAGTACAAAAATGAGAATATTCTCTTGCTTCAATTGGTTTAGAAAACCTCGGTATGTGCGCGGCGAAAACATCTATTACTTTCGTCAGTGGCCATCTTTCGCTCTTTGAGTGCAAGGCGTGGTCCAAGAGACCGAGGGTTTCTGCTGGATCAGAAAACTCCGATTTAGCTGTTTCCAAAATTAGAATGATGCTGTCAATTACCAAACCGTTTGGGTGGTAAAAGAGCATAGCTGTGAGTAGAGTTCTTTCTGTAAACTTATTTCCGTTTACCACAGCCGATATAAACTCAATCTGTCGGTATGGATCAGACATTCCTATCTGCTCCCAAGTCTTGAATGCCGCTTCTATGGAGGACGCTCTTACATTTTTATCAGATGACTTGAGGACTGCTTCGAAGCATTCATCGATAACAGACTTACAAGATACTGTATCGTTCAAATTAAATCTCCCCAATGAGCGGAAACCGACAGCAACTACAGCAGCGTTTGGGTGCCTAAGCAACTCAAAAGCAAGTTTTGGCTCCCCAAGACCTTGCAATGCGAAAACCCCATGCGTTAGACAGATAGGGTCAAGCGCTTTAGCGCCGGCAACTATCAACTTAGCCTTTTCGGGGTTAGTGCTGCACCATTTTATTAAAGATAGATTTGGTAGGCCAGCCGCACCATCCGATCCAGCCTTGCCGACCAGCGTTTGAACCAGTTTCAGGACATCGAGATGCGAACAATTGAGGTCGGGGATCGCTTTATCCAATGTATGGACGACGGACCAAAAGTCGTTATGCTCAAGGTTAGAAACCACTTGCAGGTTCAGATTCGACACGAGTGAAATTTCTCCCGTGTTATGCAGCTCACACAATATGGCTCCAATTTCTTGCCGCTTTTTCCTAGCATCTAGGTCCAATAGACAATGAATTAGATCGCCGTGACTTTCGGCTTTTTTTAAAGCCTCTCGAATACTTGGCAAAGTTCTCAAAAAAATCACTTTCTGGAAAAACAACAATAGCAACTTAACCACATTAGATCGACCTAAAATGCTTTGGCAAGTATGAATGGCTACATTGGGAACGATGCTACACAGCAACTGGTAGAGCGATGAATGCCTGCAAAGGGCCGAGGCAAAAAGCACCACACATGCTCTCTTAACCCAATTTTACAGCAGTTGAATTAAATTACTCTTATTTGTTGTGCGATCAATCTCTGCCATCTACAATCGACTCAAAGCGGACATCCGAGGGTATCACTCGGTTGATGCCATGTTCCTCAAAACTACGGATACGAACGACATTCCGTAAAACCTACTGCTTATAGGTCCATTCAAAAACAGATTAGAGTCAAGCATGCCAAGGGAAAAGCTACTCAAACCTGTCCATGTTCGCGAAAAGGACAGCCCATTGAAATTCGAAAACTTTGGAATTGATCCTGAGAAGCACGGTGAATTCAAAGAAGCGATGCTGGAGGCTGCGCGGTCAGCTGCTAAGGAATATCCAGATTTACTGGAGACAATAAAGAACAACTTTTCAGACCGCTATCCGCCGCAAGCTCTGTCTGCGTTTTGTAGCTACGGCTCTGCGGGTTTCATATCGACTACAGGTAAACAGACTGAGGCTTTGACCGGAATTCTGCAGCATCATTGCGAGTTACTGCAGGCTCTGCTTCTTACTGTTTCGCAGGATGATTGGGGAGGTAAGCCGATAACGCCAGATGCCATGGAAGTGCTGTTCGAAACTATGCCGAAGCTGTCGGACACCTTCTTCATGCAACGCATACTGGAAGGTGAAACGGTGTCTGACGACGAAGAGGAGAAGACAGCGCGATCTCTACAGGAACGTGTCCGGATGCATACACACACAGTGCGCAACTGGGGATACTTTGATCAAGTCGTTCAAACATCTCGTGAATTGTACGCGTCGCTCGACCAGAAGTTTTTGAAATCGTACGGATTCAGCGCCACAGACCTAATCGATACACTCTTCATGATTCAGGCCGAGGCCGAAGAGAGAATGTCGGTTCAGTTTGATCTTTTGCGAAAGGTTTTGCGCGGCCAGACCGTAGCCAAGATTGTCGAACGTTACTTTAGGCTTGTGCCGAACCTCGTCGGAAGTGCCGACGAAATGCTCTCGGGTTTGCCCACGGATATCACGCGAGAACAGATGTCGGGATTGTTAATGGCCCATCTCGATCTTCGGCTGGTTGACACCAGACTTTTCACGCTTGAAGGCGTCGCGGATTCTACCGGAAAGCCAAAGGAAGTGATCTTAGCCATCCTAGGCGTACTCTCATTCGAACCAGGTGCTCTTAAAGACGCCAAACCCGAGTTCTTGTTTCTCAATAACCCAGTCTGGGAAAGGCCTGTGATTTCTCTTGATAACGGGTTCCTAGTGCCATTACCGCAGGCTGCATTCAGCCACATTCACCGGATAATGGAGCGTTTGGCTCGTGAGGCAGGGTTGGAAGCGGCCCTGCAAAAACGTCGTGCGGGTTTTCTCGAAGGAAGTCTCGAGGACCTCTTTCGGAAAGCGCTTCCCGACGCGAATTTCTATCCTGCGTTCAAATGGAAGCAGGATGGCCAGCAGTTTGAGAATGACCTTGTTGTGGTGATTGACCGTGTCGTGGTGATTGCAGAGGCGAAGTCCCACTATCTTACTCCAAGCGGACTGCGCGGTGCCCCGGACCGCGTTAAGCGGCATGTACAAGATTTAGTACTGAGCCCGTCAACACAGTCTCATCGATTGGAGAAGCTCATTACTGCCGCACGTTCAGGCGACGAAGACGCAAATAAACTGTTGACTGCAAAGGGCATAGAAGCGGACAAGGCTGATAGGGTTATTCGATTATCTGTCACACTCTATGATCTTTCGGTACTAAGTGCCTCTGAACAGGATTTTAAAAAGATAGGCTGGGTACCAAAAGAACATTCTGTAGCGCCGAGTATATTGATATCCGACTTGCGTTGCGTTGCAGATATACTTGATAACCCCATACTTTTTCTGCATTATTTGAGTGAGCGATCACATGTTCAGAAGTCGTTTGATTTGCTTGGCGATGAACTCGACTTTCTGGGTTTATACATGAATTCCGCCTTTAATCTTGCAGCGCTTGCGGGAGAAGCCGACCTTTTCAACGCATCCGGCATGTCATCAACAATCGATGAATATTACGAGGCGGTCTCCGCTGGCATAAAGAAGCCGAAGCCCAAAATGCAACTTCGCCCGTTGTTTCGCAACATTGTCAAACGCCTGTCGGAGATCAAGCAACCAGGCTGGACACTACTCGTTTTTCACCTTCTCGAATGTGCTGACCCAAGCGAGCAGAAGGCGGTTGAGCGAAGCCTTATGAAGCTTCGACGCCACGTGCAGAAGAATTATCGAGATTCCAAGCATACATGCACAATGGTGATCAAGCCGCCTGAGCAGCGAAAAGCGATAGTCATGTTCTACTTGTACCCCAAGAAGCTTCGCGGCGGCCACCGAGCGATCATGACGCAGCTCGCTAATGAAGCGATTGCAGAGTACAGCCTCAAACGGTGTGTAGTTTTCGCACGCTGTACCGAAGACTGGGGAAAGGCGTTTGAGACTGCTTTGCTGCTCGCGCAAGACTGACCACGCTCGCGAAGCCTAATTCAAGCTGATTGCTTTGGTCCAGATGTCTGCTTCTGAGTTAACCACCCTTCACTTCCGATACGGCTGCTAATGTCGGCTTTGGGCCGGGAATGCCTAGGCGAATATCAATTAAGCTCGAGTCACCAGCTTCTGCTTCGAGCCCTTCTCGGTCATTGGGGTGATGGCGCGATTTGACTAGCCTAGATTTGCAGTGACTTCCGGTTTTGACCCAAAGCAGTCTTTCGTCTCACATAACATGAATGTTGGCAATGTGGACAAACCGGACTTGTGCATGTGCGGCTATTGCTGACACAGCGTCCGTTGGGACATGCAGCGGCATTCATGCGGCGTCGCAATTCAAATCGTCGAAGCGGTCATTCCTAGCCGGCCTCGGGGCCATCATTCAAACTGCACTTTGCCGCATGATGTCCGGACATGAGAGACGCGCAACTGAGTGGACTTGTGCGGGCTTGGAAAGCTTTTTGCTTATGCGGCACGTCCGTCAATGCGAATAGGTTCGTCGGACCGGTCAAGTAACTTGGTCATCACGCGTGAATTTTGAAGTCCCGTCTTGCTGTTAAAAGTTAAGTCAGGAACGATGTGTGAAAAACCAGTGTTTGCCTGTTTCAGTTCACAATTTTTTATCGAGGCACTTTGCCTGCAAAAATCTCTACTTTAACGAGGCAAGAGTGCGCCACGGGACCTTGGGCCAGTCTTGATGTGCCTTTGTCGAGGGTCAGCACGTTCGGGTTACCACGGCGGCAGAGGTCACCGTCTGGGTCGAGCCATGCGCCGGTGGCAATCTGGATAACGCCGGGTCGGATACTGTCGCTGATCCACAACTCAGCAAGACAGGCACCGCGGGCATTGTGAATCTGGATAATCTGACCGTCGGTCAGCCCGCGCGCCGCTGCGTCGCCAGGATGCATCGTGGCCGGCTCGACGCCCTTTGGCCGGTCCGAGCGGCTGACCAATCCGTGGTCGAGTTGGCTGTGCAGCTTGTTGCGCGGCTGGTTCGAGATCATGTGCAACTCATCGGGGGACGCACGCCCCAGCCATTCGGCCGGTTCCCTCCAGGCAGGGTGGCCGGGACAATCGTCATAGTCGAAATCTGCGATGGTCTGCGAAAAGATCTCAATCTTGCCGGAGGGCGTGGCGAGCGGGTTGGCCTCGGGGTCGGTGCGGAAAGCGTCCATCATGATGGCGGGCTTGTCCGGTACCGGCACCTTGACCCAACCGTTACGCTGGAAGCTCTCCCAATCAGGCAGTTCAACGCCTTGTTCTGCTGCCTGTTGCCGCGAAACGTCCCAAATCCAGCGTTGCCATTGCTCTGGGCTGCGACCCTCGGTAAACACCTCTTCCACGCCCATTTCAGCGGCTATTCCGCAGAATATCCCGTGGTCATCCCGCGCCTGTCCCACAGGTTCGATCGCCTGGTCCATCACCATCTGATATGGGTCCTTTGGCGTGAGCGCGACGTCGCTGCGCTCTAGCGGTGTGGTGCAGGGCAGGACAATATCGGCGTGTTTGGCCAGCGCGTTCCAGCACCATTCATTGGCAATAACCGTTTCAGGTTTGGCCCAAGCCCGCCGCATCCGGTTAAGGTCCTGATGGTGGTGGAACGGGTTGCCACCGGCCCACCAGACCAGCTTGATATCGGGATATCTGTAAGTCTTGCCGTCATACTCGAACCGCCCGCCGGGGTTCTCCAGCATCTCAGTCACTCGGGCCACCGGGATGAAGTCCGGCACTGGGTTGTGGCCTTGTGGAAACGACACATGGTTGATCGGAGTGCGATTGAGACCGATGTTATTCATGGCCGAATAACCAAAACCAAGGCCCGTCCCCGGCAGTCCGATCTGCCCCAACATTGAGGCCAAAGCGATGGCGGCCCAGAACGGTTGTTCGCCGTGATCCTGCCGTGTCAGCGCCCAGGCGGTAGAGATCATTGTATGGCAGCTCGCCATGCGTCGGGACAGGTCGCGGATGGTGGTGGCGGGTATCTCGCAAATCTCCGAGGCCCAGTCGGGTGTCTTGGCAATGCCGTCCGTTTTGCCCAGCAGATAGTTGGCGAAGTGGTCAAACCCGACCGTGTAGCGGTCAAGGAAAGAGCGATCGAGCAGATCTTCACTCAGTAGCACATGGGCCAGTCCGAGCATCAGCGCCACATCCGTGTTTGGCCGGATGGCCAGCCAATCCGCGCCCACCTGATCCAGCAGGTCCGAACGCAGGGGCGAGATATTGACGAAGCCGATACCCGCCTGATGCGCCGCCAAAAGCCCGCCCTTTTGCACATGGGCGCCAGTGCCGCCTTGGCTGATCTGCCCATTCTTCAAAGGCACGCCGCCAAAGGCCACGAAGAGCTCGCAATCTGATGCAATGCTCTCCCAACTGGTGGTGGTGTCCAAATGCCCTCGGAACGTGCCGAGGATATGCGGGACCAGCACTTCTGCAGCTGCAAAGGAATAGGTGTTTCTGGAGGAGGTAAAGCCGCCAATGCAGTTCAGGAACCGCTTGAGCTGGCTTTGCGCATGATGAAACCGGCCTGCACTGGCCCAGCCGTACGATCCGGCGTAGATCGCCCGGTTGCCATGGGCATTGCGAACGCGATCCAGCTCTCCCGCGATCAGGCGGTTGGCTTCGTCCCATTTGACTTCTATGAACTCATCTGAACCTCGTTTCTCGCCCCCCGTGCCCGGACCACCCTCCAGCCAACTTTTGCGCACCATCGGCGCCATGATCCGCGTCGGTCCCTCCAACACATCCACAATCCCTGGCCCAATCGGTGAGGGATCAGAATCATGCTCAAAGCCGCTGAGTTCGGTGACACGACCGTCCTCAACATCCACCCGGTAGGTGCCCCAATGGGTAGCGGTCAGGAGGTCGCGTTTGAGTTTCTCCATTGATCTACCTATGCAGGCAAGGGGGTGAATTCCCCGCGCTCAAACATGTCGCGCAAGGCGAATTTCTGGATCTTACCAGACCCGGTCATCGGAAAGCTGTCGACCTGTACCCAAATGTTCGGGGTTTTTTGCGGTGACAATTCGGATCGGCAATGGGACTTCAGTTTCGCCGCTCTCAATGAAACCCCTTTGGGTGTGCGAATGAAGCATGCGATCAGCTCACCCCATTTTTCATCCCCAATGCCGACCACGGCAACCTCCAGTATTTTCGGATGCGTCAGCATCGCATTCTCGATTTCAGCGGGGAAGTGGTTCTCTCCGCCGCGAATGATCATCTCTTTCACGCGGCCGGTGATCTTTAGATAGCCTCGCGCGTCCATGGTGCCCAGATCGCCGGTATGAAGCCATCCATCCGCGTCGATAGTTTCGTCAGTTGCCTCTCGGTTGTCGTGATATCCCAGCATGACACACGGGCCGCGCGCACAGATTTCACCTGGCTCGTTTAGGTCAGCGCAAGCGTTGTCGGACAAACGCCGGATGGACACTTCAGTTTGCGGGATCGGCTGACCAATCGTCGAACAGATGTCTTCAATGCTGTCGCCCAAGTGGTGTTGCGTAACAACTGGGCAATGCTCAGTCTGGCCATAGAGGGTTGAAAACCCGCAGCCGAACGCCTTCATCACGCGTCGGATTAAATCCGTGGCAACATTAGCGCCGCCACAGCTGATCAAACGCAGAGAGCTTGCGTCACGCGGATTAGATTCCTGTTCTTCCAGAAGGGCGACGATCATTGTTGGCACCCCAAGGATGATATCAGCCTTTTCACTTTCGATCAGGTCAACAATGCTAGGCGCATCAAAAAGGCTGACAAGTACCATATGCGCGCCTGCCTGCATCGCCCCAAGCGTAACCATCCCGCAGCCTGAGGTGTGAAACATCTGCATGATGTTGATCC
>JBDWHS010000012.1:0-6162 GCA_039975135.1 Sneathiella sp.
CAGATCGTCCTGGCGATCAATAAGATGGATCTTGTTGATTATGACGAAAAGATTTTTACGTCGCTGGTCAGCGAATATGAAGCCTTCGCCGCGCAACTGGGTTTTGATGCTATCCAGCCAATCCCATTGTCTGCCTTGAAAGGCGATAACATTACAGCGAAGAGCGAGCACACGCCCTGGTATTCCGAAGCTCCTCTACTGGAATACCTGGAAAATGTTCCCGTAGATGAAGACCTCACACTAAAACCCTTCCGCCTCCCCGTTCAGTGGGTTAATCGCCCAAATCTCGATTTCCGGGGTTTCTCCGGCACAATTGCCAGCGGTACGATCCGTGTTGGAGACAGCGTTGTTGAACCGGCGTCCGGGCAAACCAGCACGGTTAAGGAAATCGTGACCTTTAGCAGCAATCTGGAACAGGCCTTTGCTGGCCAGGCAGTTACACTCACCCTGAATGATGAAATTGATATCAGCCGGGGTGCCATGCTTTGTGCGCAACAGGACCGCCCTGCAACCGCCGATCAGTTTGAAGCAAAACTTGTCTGGATGGGCGAGGAAGAACTGCTTCCCAGCAGAAATTACATCCTGAAACTGGGAACCAGCACAGCCACGGCTCGTATCAGCGCCTTGAAGCACAAAGTGAATGTGAATACACTGGAGAAGACGGCGGCTAAAACGCTCTCCCTCAATGAGATCGGGATTTGTAACCTTGCCCTCGATAAAGCCATTTCATTCGACCCCTATATTGAAAACCGGGAGACCGGATCTTTTATTCTGATCGATCGTTTCACCAACGCCACCGTCGGTGCCGGCGTCATCGATTTTGCCTTACGGCGTGCCGACAATATTCACTGGCAATCCGTTGATATTCATAAAAAAGCCCGGGCTGAACAAAAAGGCCAGAAGGCTTCAATTTTATGGTTTACAGGCCTTTCAGGATCCGGAAAGTCAACCATCGCCAATCTGGTTGAGAAGAAACTCCATTCTCTTGGCAAGCATACTTACCTACTGGATGGCGATAACGTCAGACATGGCCTGAACAAGGATCTGGGCTTTACTGATGCGGATCGGGTTGAGAATATTCGTCGGGTTGGAGAGACCGCCAAATTAATGGTCGACGCCGGTCTCATCACTCTTGTCTCCTTTATTTCTCCCTTCAGAAGCGAACGTCAGATGGCAAGAGGGTTGATGGAAGACGGTGAGTTTCTGGAAGTCTTTGTGGATACCCCCCTGGAGATCTGTGAAGAGCGGGATATCAAAGGCCTTTATGCCAAGGCGCGCGCCGGAGAAATCAAAAACTTCACCGGCATCTCGTCTGCTTACGAACGCCCGGAAAATGCGGAAATCGTCATCGATGGCTCAAAACTGTCACCTGAAGACGCAGCTGACAACATTGTTGATTACCTGACAACAGAAGGTATCATTTAAGAAGCGACAGAAGATAGGCGCCGTATCCGCTTTTCATGAGTGGTGCGGCCAATTCTTCAAGTTGATCCGCCGTTATATATTTTCGTTGATAGGCAATCTCTTCGGGACAGGCAACTTTCAAACCCTGCCTCTTTTCAATAGTCTGAACAAAAGCGGACGCATCCATCAAATGATCATGAGTTCCTGTATCAAGCCAGGCACTGCCGCGCCCTAAATGCTCCATATGCAGGTCGCCTTTTTCAAGATAAAGCCGGTTGAGATCTGTAATTTCCAATTCACCACGCGCACTTGGTTGCAGATCTTTTGCGAGCTCAACAACCTGATTGTCATAAAAATACAGACCGGTAATAGCAAAATTGGATTTCGGATTGGTTGGTTTTTCCTCGACACCGACGACACGGCCTTCGCGATCGAATTCAGCAACACCATAAGCTTCCGGATTAGAAACATGATAGCCAAAGATTGTCGCGCCTGATGTCCGCGCCGCCGCGCTCTTCAGGAGTTTGGTAAACTGGGTCGCATAGAAAATATTGTCACCCAATATCAACACAGAAGGATCATCCCCGATGTGCTTTTCTCCAATGACAAAGGCTTGTGCCAACCCGTCCGGAGAAGGCTGCACAGCATAGGTAATGGAAATACCCCATTTTTCACCATCACCTAGAAGCCGCTGAAACAGTGACTGCTCTTCCGGTGTTGTAATAATCAGAATGTCCCGCACACCGGCAAGCATCAGAGTCGTTAGTGGATAATAGATCATCGGTTTGTCGTAAACCGGCATCAATTGCTTACTCACGCCCAATGTCAGCGGATGCAGTCGCGAACCTGTACCACCCGCTAAAATAATGCCCTTATGTGTCATTTTGAAACCGTCCCCTCGATTGAATGCATCCCATCGTAATCCCTAATGGTTGAGATATCCCTACCCCTTAACCAATGCAACAGGAATATCAGGAGAATATTTCCAGTCCGGGAAAACGAACGTCATCAGGATGGAGGCAATGATGCAAATAGACTGCAAGCCCTGCATCCCCAGTCATCAACGAATATCTCCCCCGCGTAAATTTTTTTCTGCTTTCCTGGCATTGACGGATTGCATGCATGGCAAAGGCCCTTGCCTTCTCCAACCAATGTACTTCACCATCGCGCCTATACATGGTCAAAAAGGTATATCCATTTCCTGCCGTCCCGTGGCACAAGCCAGGCCCTTTCGCAAGCGGCCCGGCCTCCCAAACCAGCATGGACGCTTCTCTCAGGATTTGGTCAATTTCTGTCGCTAAGCCGGGATTGCCGCCGGGCGCTTCCCGCAATGCGGTCACAATGCCTGGCGCGCCATGGCACCAATGGACGAGTAACTTGCTCTTGTCAGAGTTCTTACAGACAGACCAGTTTGCCTTCCGGCTGCTACGCACAGCATAAGCATCCAATGTCATCACTGTCCGCTCCAAAGCCGTACTGATCCAGTCAGCGGGTAATAACTCTGCTCCTCGCAACAAGGCCCCCATATTGCCGACAACCCCATGACAGGCCCCCAGATAAGACCGTTTCTGACCAAAAATCTCGCTTTGCCAAAACCAACCGTCCCCCTCTCTCGCTTCCGTCCAACTCGACCATAGCGCCTCAGCTCCGTTTAAGTAATGCGCTTTCCAGCGCTCATCATTCGTGGCCTCATACAGTGACAGGGCCGCATGCATCATTCCGGTTTGCCCGCTGGTAATTTCATACGCCGGATGATCGATCATCAGCGACATACAGGCGTCCGCCCGTTCTCGTAATTCGTTGTTATTCAAATCGCTTAGAATTGCTGGCGTGAGAATACCCAACTCCCCGATTTGCAGGCCTAGCTCTGCCGCACTGACATCCGGATCCTTTAAATAATTTTGATAAATTGCTGGCAGGTTTCTTCTCAAGTCAGGCGCATCATACCTCGCCTTTCGCAAAATCTCTGTGGCAATGATGACTCCCGCAGCGCCGCAATACAGGGCCCATTTGGTTTCCGAAGAAGGGTAGCTTTCCATATCCAGCGGGTGCATTGGCCAGCCATGATCGGCCTGCTGCGCCGCTACTATATCTTCTAAAATTAAAGCGATTTCATCCTGCACCTGCTGTGGCAACCAGGCTTCTTCCAAAAGGGGAGTATGTCGATACTCGTCAAACAGGAAACTCATTTGAATAGTCCGGGTAATAAAAGTGTGAGTGTTGCAAATTTTCTGTAGGTTTACAGCCTAGCTTGTCCTTCTGTCTGCGTCACCTGACTTGGAAGCAGCTCCGTTTTGCCGTACAAAGGAAAAAATACAAAATCCAATCAAACGCAGGGCTTCTCCATGACAAATGGCACTCCATCCAAAAAACAGGATCAATGGCAATTTTGGGTGGATCGCGGCGGTACCTTTACTGACCTGGTCGCACGGGAGCCGAATGGCACTATTCGCACACATAAATTGCTGAGTGAAAATCCTGAACAGTATGAAGACGCGGCTATTGAAGGAGTTCGAACCATACTCGGACTTGAAAAAGAGGCTGCGATCCCGGCGCATCTGGTGGACGCGGTTAAAATGGGAACCACGGTTGCAACCAACGCCCTCCTGGAGCGTAAAGGGGAGCGGACCCTGCTTGTGACAACGAAGGGGTTTCGAGACTCGCTGCGCATTGGGTATCAAACCCGTCCGCGCCTGTTTGATTTGAAAATCGAACTGCCCGAAATGTTGTATGAAACTGTGGTCGAAGTGGATGAACGGGTTGGTGCACGAGGTGAGTTGCTTCGAGACCTTGATGAAGCCGCTGCACGTCGTGATCTACAAGCTGTTTTTGAGACCGGTATTCAGGCTTGTGCCATCGCCCTGATGCATGGCTATCGGTATTCTGATCACGAAAAACGGATCGCAGAGATTGCTAAAGAGATCGGCTTTACACAGGTCTCCACCAGCCATGAAACCAGCCCGCTGATGAAGCTTGTAAGCCGCGGTGATACAACAGTGGTAGATGCCTATCTCTCCCCTATCCTGCGTCGTTATGTGGATCAGGTTGCCTCCAAGCTGGGAGATAGCCAGCTTATGTTTATGCAATCCAATGGTGGCCTCACCGATGCCAATTTCTTTCAGGGCAAGGATGCCATCCTGTCAGGCCCTGCTGGGGGTGTTGTCGGCATGGTCCAGACATCCGCCCTCGCCGGTTTCGAAAAAGTCATTGGCTTTGACATGGGCGGCACGTCTACCGATGTGTCCCATTACGGTGGTGAGTATGAACGCACCTTTGAAACGGCAGTGGCCGGTGTTCGTATGCGAGCCCCCATGATGCTGATCAATACAGTCGCAGCAGGCGGTGGCTCCATCCTGCATTTTGACGGGGCCCGCTATCGGGTTGGGCCGGACAGTGCAGGCGCCAATCCCGGACCCGCCTGTTATCGTAAAGGCGGCCCGCTCACAGTTACAGACTGTAACGTGATGCTCGGCAAGCTTAACCCGGATTTCTTTCCGGCCGTCTTTGGACCGAACGCCGACGCGCCACTGGATACAGAGATCGTACGGCAGAAATTTGCGAGCCTTACCGACGACATCAATGCCGCAACAGGAGACACTAAAACGCCAGAAGAAGTGGCCGAAGGGTTTCTCTATATTGCCGTTGAAAATATGGCCAATGCCATCAAGAAAATCTCGGTCCAGCGAGGCTATGATGTATCCGAATATGTCCTCACCTCTTTTGGAGGAGCGGGCGGTCAACATGCCTGCATGGTCGCCGATAGTCTGGGCATCAAGAAAATTCTGCTGCACCCATATGCCGGGGTGCTGTCAGCCTTCGGCATGGGCCTTGCGGATCAACGCATTTTGAAAGAAAAAGCCATTGAACTGCAACTCACTTTGCAGAATCTCGATGATATTGCCAGCGCCCTTACTGACCTTAAACAGACTGCTCAGGATGAAATGCTGGCCCAGGGAGTTCCCTCCGCGCGGATTACTGCAGAACAGAAACTTCATATCCGCTATGAGGGATCAGATACCAGCCTTGTTGTGCCAAGTGGGGACCTGGAAACCATCCGGCAACATTTTGAAACCGCCCATCGTCAACGCTTTGGCTTTATCAGTCCTGAAAAACATCTGATTATTGAAGCCATCGGAATTGAGGTGATCGGCAAATCTGAAGAGGTTCACTTGCCCCTTCTTGAAAAACCCCAAACAACCGCCGCGCCAACGCCGACCTCAGAGCAATCCCTTTTCACCGGAAATAAAAACCACGATTGCGGTTTCTTTGATCGGGAAACCCTTGTTCCGGGCCAGCAAATAAAAGGCCCTGCAGTGATTATCGAGAAGACAGGCACCACGGTCATTGAGCCGGGCTGGCAGGCTGAACTGACGATCCGGGCGGATCTGGTCCTCACCCGAATAGTGGAATTGGAGCGGATCAAAGCAATCGGCACCAATGTGGATCCGGTCATGCTGGAAGTCTTCAACAATCTGTTTATGAACGCTGCTGAACAAATGGGCACCGTGCTAGAGAAAACCGCCTATTCGGTCAATATCAAGGAACGACTGGATTTCTCCTGCGCCGTTTTTGATCTGAACGGAGACCTGATCGCCAATGCCCCGCATATGCCTGTCCATCTGGGCTCCATGTCAGAAAGCATTAAATCCGTCATGCGCAAACACGGGAAAAGCATGAAAGCAGGTGATGTTTATGTCCTCAACGCCCCATATAACGGCGGCACTCATTTACCGGACGTTACGGTGATCACACCGGTTT
>JBDWHS010000013.1:0-11681 GCA_039975135.1 Sneathiella sp.
TGGATGGGCGGCATGGCTTGTGCCTTTCTAATATGTATTCTTTGCTGGCAGATCATGACACCGCCAGGCATGGATAAAATAGCAACGCACCAGGATAGGGCAGTCCACAGGTTACCCGACGGATCTGTGGCAAAGCTCGATTTTGGCAGTAATGCTGTTATTGATTATGAAGAAGCATCGAGAACCCTCCGCCTGTCCGGCGGCGCTGTTTATGTTGATGTAAAAGCCAACAAAAAACGTCCCTTTCGTGTTCAGCTGGGCGACATCATTGTCGAAGCTATCGGGACAGCATATAGCGTCGAGGAACTCGCAAGCGGAGAGGAAGTGGTTGTTCACGAAGGGATCGTTTCCATCCGCACTGCCGATAATGCCGCGTCCGGACTGAGGCTGAAGGCCGGTCAGAAATGGCGTCGCGCCGGGTCAGGCGGAGCAGAGACAGTTACATCGGATATTTCAGCGTCCCGTGCTTACTGGAATAAAGACCATATCATCGCCAAGCGGACATCCTTAGCGAATATTCTAGAGAAAATGAGCCGTCATCAAGGCGAAAACATTTTATGGATCGACCCGGATATTCAACACATTCAAGTCTCCGGCCTCTTTCAGCTATCCCGTTCAAGCAGCCTCTCGACCCTTTTTCTCAGGCGCTACAATATTGAAAAATATACTCTTTTTGAAAATCAGGTAATTTTCTACAAAAAAAACTGATTTCTAACTCCTGTTTTGTGGCCTTCTTACGTCTTCTTAAATAATAGTAATAATTATTTGCATTTAGAAAGTCGTGAAATGTCGTACAGTATCAAGTCTGGCGCGTCCACAAAACTGTTCCGCCTGTTGCAAAGCTCAACCTGTCTTCTGTCTCTTGTGGGCGAGGCTGCCCTCGTGGCCACGATCGGCTCGACCACTCCTGCCACCGCACAAACCTCTTCGCCCCCCCACAATCAGACTATACATTCCTTTGATATTAAAACCGGTGATCTACAGAAAATCCTTCGGGATATCGCCGCCAGAGGCGATTTGAGTCTGATCTTCGAACACGATCTTTCAGGGGTAAAAACGCAACAGGGCATCATCGGTTCTTTTGATCTGCGAGATGCCCTGCAACGGGCTCTGGACGGCACCTCTTACCAATTGCGTCAGCTGGATGCGACCACCTACAGTATCGTCTTACGGGAGGTTTCCTCTCCCACTCAAATTGACGAAATTATTGTGACGGCAGGTCGTGCCAAAAGAAGCGCCAAGGCACTGCCCGCCTCTGTCATCGTTATTTCGCCGGATGAGATTGCCCAGCATGTTCAGGGCGGCGGCGATGCAGCAACGCTTGTCGGCCGGTTTGTACCTGGTCTGGCATCCTCCAATCAGACATTATCCGGTGCCAGTCAAACCTTTCGGGGACGCGGTGTTCAGGTACTGGTCGATGGCCATACACGCAACACCCCGCTCCGAAATGTTTCCCGAACTCTGACAGTTATCGATCTTAATCAGATTGAGCGGATTGAAGTTGTGCCAGGTGCCCGATCCGACTACGGAAATGGTGCTACGGGCGGCACCCTCAATTTTATCACCAAATCCGCAACAAAGGATCACGAGATCACGATCTCTGCCGGTGTATCTGCCTTCACCGAAAATGTCGGCAAATCGCTCGCTCCTGAGGCATCGGTTACCTTCACAGGAACCGAAGGAAGCCTGGATTACGCGGCGATACTCACCGCTGAAATGACACAGGATGCATATACCGGGGACGGGGATCTTGCCCCTTCCGACCCACTGATCGGGCAAGGCGGACTGGATAATACGAAAAATTTCAGTCTGTCTTTGAAAGGGGGCTGGAATGCTACCCCCAACAAACGATTGCAAGTCTCATTCAACATCGTTGAGCTCAATCAAGAACCTGAGTTCAATTCCGATTACTCAACGGATCCCGTTTCCGCCGATCCCTCCTCTCCCTATACCGGCGACAGTATCCGGGAGCGGTCGAAATATTTTGCATTGGATTATTCTGACAGCGATACGGCACTTGGTGAACTTTCTACAAAATTCTTTGCAGATGATATTCGAAAGCGATTTGCTCTTTCTCCTATTTCTGCCGCCAATCCGGCTGTCCCCGCCAATGCTGGAACAACGGACGCGAACCCGGATGGCCAGTCAGAAAACTTAACCCAACGACTTGGAATACGTGTCACCATGGACAGTAGTCTGGGGAATTATGTCGAGGGTATGAAACTGACCTGGGGCGGTGATTTGGATTATGACGAAACCAGCCAGGATCTTCAGGATGGGCAGCACAGAGCAGCTCCCATGCAGCAAATCGGGGTGGCGGGATTTGGGCAGCTTTCCGTTCCCTTTAGCATCTTTGAATTTTCTGGTGGCTTGCGCTACGAGTATTTTGACTTGAAGATCGAAGATTTCACGCGTCCCGCCTATGCTTTTCGCGCAGCCCCCGGTGTTATTGTTCCCGTCGCAGCCGTTGATGTGACCGGCGGCTCCCACACCTACCGTGAGCTGGTTTTCAATGCTGGCGTGGTCGCCCATGTCAGTGACCCGGTGGATGCGTTCGTCAATTACAGTGAAGGCTTCTCTCTACCCGATGTTGGCAGCATTACATCGCGCGCCGGTTTTGGTGGCGTACCAGCCGACTTCTCTAGCTTCTCACCCAAGGCAAATGTTGTCCGATCCCTTGAAACCGGGATCAGATACAAGTCTGACACCCTCCGCGCGGAATTGTCGGCCTATGTCTCCAAAAGTGATTATGGCACCACTTTTGACCTTGCGACCAATTCAATCAGCCAACAGAAAGAACGGATCTGGGGCGTAGAATTCTCGGGAGAATATGACGTCCGTGACTGGATTGCAGTCGGCGGTGTGGCCTCCTTTATCAAAGGGGAATATGATTCTGATGGTGACGGGCAAATCGATGCCGACCTTCCGGCAAATCGCATTCCGTCCGAGACGAAGCTCTCCCTCTATACGGATATGAATGTTCTGGAAGACCTGAATATTCGCGTCACCGGTAACTTGGAAGGTGGTCGCAGCGGAGATGCTGGCGCGACCAGTGGGCGTTTCGATATCGATCCGTCTTTCACCCTGGATGTTTCCGCCCGCTACCCACTCTTTGGTGGTGAAGTTGCTGTTGGGATGCTCAATGCCTTTGACAGTGGTTCGGATAACGTGACGGCTACAGCTGTGCGCGGCTTTCCGGTCACTGAATATGGACGGCGGGCCGTTCTCAGTTACACCAAAACATTCTGATCTGCAGCTAGATGATAGGAGCCGGGGCTCGCCCCGGCAAAATTTATGTTCAAATGGTCCAAACCAGACTCAAATCTTTATAGCCTGCGCTTTTCAGGCTCCCTCTCAGACAAAGAGCAGGAGAGTTTCCTTCATCTCCTCGATGAGTTGTCTGGCCTCTCCACACCTTATGTGGTTCTGGTAACATCGGATGGGAATAGCCCGCTCGCTCCTGACAACAAGAAAAGAATGAATTTGTGGTTCAAGGAGAACAAAGCCAAATTGGCCCAGCATTGTCTTGGCCATGTACGGGTCCAACCAGGCTTTACCGAAGATCACTATGACCATAGTAATCTGGCAAAAGCTCTACCCTTTCCGTTACGAGCTGCAGGCAGCTATGAAGAGGGTCTGGAGGTTGCGCAGAAACTTTTGAATATCTCTGAAAAACAGACCTCATGATCATGCCGGGATTTCTCAATATTGCCTCTGGAAGAAAAAAGGTCTTTGCAACTCTCTGCGGCCTTTATGTTATGCAGGCTATTCCGATTTATCTTTTTGGCGCCGCAATTCCGGTCATCCTGCGCGATCAGGGTGTTGATCTGGCGACCATCGGATCTCTTGCCCTTCTGTTTCTCCCCTGGGTCCTCAAATTTCTCTGGGCACCTTATATTGACCGTTGGACGCCTCCTTTTCTGGGGCCGCGAAAAGGCTGGATTATTCCGATCCAAATATTGATCTGCATAATGATCACAGCGATGGCATTTCTGAACCCGGCAGAGGATCTTTTCATTATTTTTGCTATCGCCTGCATTATCTCCTTTCTGGCCGCAACACAGGATATTGCGACGGATGGATATGCGGTTGAACTTCTGGAAGAAGCTGAACGGCCGCTTGGAAACGGCATTCAGGGCGGGAGTGTGGCCGTAGGTGTCATCCTTGGCGGAACCGTAACGCTCCTGCTATATGATGTGACGGGCTGGACCGTTTCTATTCTCATGGCCGCCGCGGCCGGTTTCCTGTTCATGATGCCGGTTTTTTTTATTAAAGAGGCCGCCCAAAAAAAGCAGGTCACCAATCAGACCGCTCCGGACAAAGCCTCCCTCCTTCGGTTCCTCGTCCGGCCGGAAGCACGCCGTGTGTTATATTATGTTCTTGCCTATCGTCTGAGTGAAGGTTTTATCAAGGCGATGGAACAGACTTTCTTTGTCGATCAGGGCCTTTCCGTTTCCACAATCGGTTTGATTTCAGGAGGGTCCGCGGCCGTCGTCGGACTGGCAGGTTCCGCCATCGGTGTCATGCTCGTGCGAAAATGGAAAGCTGGCCTTGTCCTGTTGCTTCTTGCTGTTGCGCGCACTGTCATTTTCCTGGGATATGTTGGGGCGGCGGCGTTGGATATGTCCGATCCGCTGATTCTCATCAGCCTGTCTGTTCTCAACACATTTGTTCGGTATATGGAAATTGTTGCACTTTTCAATCTGTGTATGCAGGTTTGCCACAAACAACAGGCTGGCACAGACTTTACGATTCTTTCCTGCGCCAATCTTTTTGTCTATATGTGCGGCGGCATGTTGAGCGGCATTATCGCTGATCAGCTGGGATACAGTGTTCTTTTCTCCATCGCGACGGCTCTTTCATTTATCGGCGTTCTGCAAGGACTGCATTTTATTCGGAATGATTATCAAAATAGACTGGCACCACCGGAGACAGTTTGATAGACAACAAGGAACCTTCACGATGCTCCTATAATAGTGGAACTGACCATGACTGAAATTCTGGAGATTCTGGAAAAAACGGGCCTTGTCGGATATAGCCTGGCGGGCCTCTCCGTGCTGATGCTCACCATTACCGTCTCCAAAATCCTGCAGCTTCTTTTTAGCGGCTCTTTTTCGTCGTCAGGAACAGCAAAAGCAACGCAGGCTATCGAACAAGGCGACTATGAAACCGCCTTACAGATCTTTCATAATTTTCGAAGTCCCGGCAAGTCCCTTCTCATAACAGCTCTGCACGGAGCTCTTCGGGCTAAAACCCCGGAAGAACTGACTTTGATTGACCGGGAAGTTGAACGCCAGGGGGCAGCTCTTTATTCTGATATGAACAGTGGTCTGAAGCTCTTGGGGCTTATTGCGATGGTGAGCCCCTTACTGGGTCTGCTTGGAACTGTGCTCGGGATGATCAACGCTTTTCAGGCCATGGAAAGTGCCGGCGCAGCGGTAGATGCTTCCTTACTCTCTGGCGGTATTTGGGAAGCATTGCTGACCACAGCCATGGGTCTGGTTGTCGCCATTCCCGCCACTTTGTTTCACAGTTATTTGCAAAGCCGGGTTAACAAAACAATCGAGGGCTTGACGGATCGGGTGAACTGGATCTTTTTCATGGTGAAAAACAAAGGGCTTTTGCAGCCTACACCCTCATCGTCTCCTGCTCCCTCAACCTCTTTCTCGATACCACAAACCACATAACTTTCATGCGGCTCCCTCAGCAAAACTCTGCCGGTCTTTCAATCGGGCTCACGCCTTTGATTGATGTCGTGTTTATTTTGCTGATTTTCTTCATGCTGGTGACCAACTTTGACGGCCTGAGACTGATAGATCTTTCCGTGACATCCGGCAAAAGCAGTGCCGTTATCACTCCAAAAAAAACGGCCACACTTCATGTTTTAACAAATGGCGAATGCCTGTTTAAACAGATTACCCGGCCTTGCTCTAAAGTTCGGACCGATATTGAAGAAGCGCTCTCGATCTCCTTTTCCAACACAGAGCAGCCGATTAATCTGTATCTGAAACCCGGCGAAAGAACAAAGTTGCAGGATATGCTGGATGCCATCGATGCTCTCTCGACAAGCGGTATCCAGAACGTATTATTGGCGGAGGGAGATTGATGAAATCACCAACCTCTAGCCAAAGCGAGCTGGAAGCAACTGAAAACACCCTTCCTCTCATTAACATCGTCTTTCTGATGTTGATTTTCTTTATGATCACCGGTCGGATCACCCCTAATGAGGCCGTTGAAATCGTCCCGCCTGTCTCGGCTCAAAACGGACAGGTTCCGCAAGATAAAGCAACCATTACCCTTGATCCGGACGGAGCAATATTCCTGGGATCCACACCGACCGATATAGGAGGGCTTAGGACCTATCTCGCGGCGCAAAATCCTGAGGATACCGAGATCATTGTCCGGGCGGATGGCGCTGTATCAGGTGTGAAAGCCGTTGCCGTTTTACAAATGATCCGTAAGTCAGGTCATAAGAACATCCGCTTGCTGACAAAAGAGAATAAGCAGTGAGCCGGTTTTTAAGAACAGGCACCGCCCTTGTCATTGCTATCCTGCTACATCTAGGTTTCTTTGTTGTCTGGACGGAGAAACAGCCGGAGGGTGAGGGAAATACATCAGGTGAAATGGGTATAACTGTGGGGTTGGGGTCGAGTTCCCAGTCGGAAGGACAGACAAATCCTACGGCACCGCCGCCTCCCGCAATTGAGGAGCCGGAAGAGCTTGTGACCGCAAAAGCAGAGCCAGAGCCAGAGCCAGAGCCAGAGCCAGAGCCAGAGCCAGAGCCAGAGCCAGAGCCAGAGCCAGAGCCAGAGCCAGAGCCAGAAGTTTCAAAAATAAAGCCGGTTGAAAAGAAAAAACCGCCTCAGGAAATTAAAAAAGTTGAAGCCCCTGTTGCTCCGCGCCCGAAACTCAAACCCGTTCTCGCGCTCAAAAAAAACAAACCGAAGCCAGTTCCAGCCCCAGCTGAGACAAAAAAAACGATTGTCTCCAAGGCTTCCCTTCCGGCTGATCTTCCTGAAGACGCTATCTTCCCTTCTCAGATTGAGGGAAATGCGGGCACGGCTAAGCAAGGTCATACGGGTTCCAAAAAAAAGGGCGTGACCTCATCCTCAAATTCTGGAGGCGGGCAAGCCGGGCGAAAAACCTATGCCAGTATTTTACGCAAGCATTTAACGCCTTATGTCAAAAAAGAATATCCGAAACGAGCGAGGAGACGGGGAATGCAGGGTCAGATTACAGTTGAATTGTCCCTGACCCGCGATGGTAAGTTAATCAACGCCAAACTTGCATCAAAAGGAGGTCGGCGCCTTTTAAACGATGCAGCCCTAAAGGTCGTGAAAGCTGCAGCGCCTTATCCGACCTTTCTCGAGACAGATCCTTCTGATCGAGGCAAATTTCTGATTCCGATCACATTTTCCCTGAACTGACAGATCACCCTGCATTTTCTTCTTTTTCAAGCAGAATATCGGTCGCGTTTTTAAGGTCTTTTTCATCTTCAAGTGCCTTGATCAATTGCTCCCTGACATTCAGCAGATTATCCATCAGTTGCTGGGACGCCTGTTCATCCAGACCGGAGAATGCCAACTCGTTGACTTCAATACCGCACGTCCTGAGCACCCGGCCGATCGGCAGCGCAGCTTCTTCAAGCGCTACCCGCTTGATACGTCGGTCTGCCTGATCTACCTTCCTGGAAACCCATCCCCGTGCTTCCAGTCTTTCAACAAGCCCGCCAACGGTTACAGTACCAACTCCCATCCGGCGAGCAATTTCATTCTGCGGAAGATTGTCTTCCACAAAAAGCTGCGCGAGAACCCAGGCTTGCGACGTCGTCAGACCATGCGGTGCCAGCAATCGATCAAACAGGCGGGATCGAAAGCGCGCAATGTCACTAAAAATAAAACCGGCACGGTGATCCTTATAATCCATTCGATGATCCTTCGCATCCAATCAGGAGCGCGTTTATACCACCCTTTAATTTTTTAGGTGACAAATAAGTGAGCCTGCACCCGATAATAATAAGCTTGCTTATTAATTTTGCGACCACTACATTTACCTGGACTCAGAACCCCTGCTTCTTTGAACGGGAAACATGCCAAAATAAGAAAAATGAAAATGGTAGAAAAAGTCACGGAACGCATGAAGCACAAAGATAACATCCTTTGCCTTCACCGCACTCGAAGAGGGGCGGACAATGACTCAGCCGACATACCGAAAAACCGGATATTGGCTGATAAGAGCAAAGAAAAACAAAAAAGTTAAGGAGACAACAGTGGTAGCAGGAATATTGGCCTACGGTGGGTATATCCCCAAAAGCCGATTACAGCGAAGCGAGATTTTTAAGGCCCATGCCTGGGTTAATCCGGGCTTGAAAGGCCTGTCTCGCGGCGAAAGATCAATGGCAAACTGGGATGAAGACAGTGTAACGATGGCCGTAGAAGCTGCCCGCGACTGCCTGACATCTCACGACAGAGAAACCTTGTCCGCCGTTTATATGGCACCCACGACCTTCCCGTTTGCAGATCGGCAAAATGCCGGGATCGTAGCCGATGCTCTTAATCTGAAAGCTGGTCTTCAGACTGTGGATTTTGCCTCCTCTCAACGTGCCGGCAGTTCCGCCCTCAGTCTGGCTCTTCAAGCCGCACAGGGCGCCGATAACCCTGTTCTTGTAACAGCGTCAGAAAAGCGCCGGACAAAAGCGGCCAGCCCACTTGAATTTACAACGGGTGACGGTGCTGCGGCCCTTCTGATTGGTGAAGGGAATGTGATTGCAAAGTGCCTCGGGAGCCATACAGAAGCTGTCGATTTCGTTGATCATTTCCGCGGCGAAGAAGAAAGCTATGACTATACCTGGGAAGAACGCTGGGTCCGCGATGAAGGCTACATGAAAATTGTACCCGCGGCGATTACAGCTGTTCTGGAAAAATCAGCTGTCTCTCCTGCAGATATCACGACCTTCTGCTTCCCGGTTGCAGCCCGGAATGTGGCCGCTGGCATTGCCAAGAAAATGGGTTTTGAAGAAAGCGCTGTTGCCGACAACCTTCAGGCTAACTGCGGGGAGACCGGCGCTGCTCATGCCCTCGTCATGCTCGTCCATGCTCTCGAAACTGCCAAACCCGGTGACAAAATCCTGGTCGCCAGCTTCGGCCAGGGCAGTGATACCCTTTTGTTTGAAGTTACAGACGCCATTTCAGATCTTCCGGCTCGCTCGGGTATTTCCGGCGCGCTTGCCCGCCGGAAAGAAGAGACTAACTACAACCGCTTCATGGCCTTCAACAACCTGGTCAATATGGAGTTGGGTATCCGCGCCGAAGTGGATAAGAATACAGGCCTGACCACCCTTTACAGAAATCGCAAGATGGCTCAGAGAATGATGGGCGGGAAATGCTCCAAATGCGGGACTGCCCAATTCCCAAAAGCCAGAATGTGTGTAAACGAAAATTGCGGTGCGATTGATACGCAGGAAGACTATCCATTTGCCGACAAGCTCGGCACGATGAATTCCTATACAGCCGATCGCCTGACCTTCTCACCGGATCCACCGGCTTATTATGGCATGATCCAGTTTGAAGAAGGCGGGCGCTTGATGAGCGATTTCACTGATATTGATCCCAACGAAGAGCTTACTGTCGGCATGAATATGAAAATGATGTTCCGAATTAAGGATTATGATCACAAACGCGGCTTCCGTCGCTACTTCTGGAAAGCGACCCCCGTGGACGCAGACGCAACAACAAAGGGAGATTGAGCCATGGCATCAGGTATTAAAGATAAAGTAGCCATTCTTGGAATGGGATGCTCCGCTTTTGGCGAGCGGTGGAATGACAATGCCGAAGATCTGATCGTTGAAGCTTTCGTTGAAGCCATCGAAGATGCGGGAATTGATAAAAGCCAGATCGACGCAGCCTGGTTTGGAACCGGTATCGAAGAGCAGCATGTCGGCAAGTCCGCTGTACCGCTTTCTATGGCCTTGCGTTTGCCCAATATTCCTGTAACCCGCGTTGAGAATTACTGTGCGAGCGGGTCAGAAGCATTCCGGGGTGCCGTTTACGCGGTTGCCTCTGGAGCCTGTGATATTGCCATGGCTGTTGGTGTTGAAAAACTGAAAGACACAGGCTATGGCGGTTTGCCGCAACGAGGGCGTGGTTCTGTCAATGACATGTTCTGGGCCAACGCTTCTGCTCCGGGCTCCTTTGCCCAACTGGCAACCGCCTATTCTGCCAAGCATAATGTCGGAGCCAGTGATCTGAAGCGAGCCATGGCTCATATTTCCATCAAAAGCCACGACAATGGCTCACGCAATCCCAAAGCACATCTTCGCAACAAGATCAGCGAAGATAAGGTGATGAACGCGCCGATGATTGCGGAACCTCTTGGTTTGTTTGATTGTTGTGGTGTGAGTGATGGATCTGCCGTTGCTATCGTCACGACACCTGAGATCGCAAAATCTCTGGGCAAGAAAGATCTTGTCACCGTGAAAGCCATGCAACTTTCAGCCTCCAACGGTCGTGAAGCCCAGCATAATTCCTGGGATGGGAGCCATTTCGTTACTACACGTGCTGCGGCCAAGCGGGCCTATCAGGAAGCCGGAATTACAAAGCCGCGCGAACAGGTTAGCCTGTTTGAAGTCCATGACTGCTTTTCCATTACCGAATTGGTCACCATGGAAGATCTGTTTATTTCCGATGAAGGTCGGGCTGTGAATGACATCATGGACGGCTTTTATGATGCCGACGGCAAAATCCCCTGTCAGATCGATGGTGGCCTCAAATGTTTTGGACATCCAATCGGCGCCTCCGGCCTTCGCATGATTTATGAAATGTATCTGCAAATGAACGGCCGGGCGGGAGAACGTCAGCGGGATGAGGAACCCGTTTTCGGCATGACACATAATCTGGGGGGCTTCCCTCACCAGAATGTCTGCTCCCTCACGATCGTTGGTAAAGAAGGCGCTTAAGCTCCGCCTGATTGCATGATTGGTTAGCCAACGACCAACAAAAGACACAGAAGCCTCTGGCAGTTCATATGCCGGAGGTTTTTCTTATTATTCTCTGGTCAAGCCTCTGATTTCCCCTAGTATCGATATCTCATTCTTAGGATATCAAAAGGATATAATCGGTTGCAGGCACATGAAATCCCGATAGAAGAAATTTACGTTCCGGCTCCGCGCAAAAAGACCCTTGTCCCGGAAAAAGTGGAACAACTTGCGGAAGATATTCTGGAGAACGGGCAGAAAATCCCTGTTCAGGTTCGGCAAGGGAAAGGCCGTTATGTGCTTGTAGAAGGCTACCATCGCCTGGAAGCTTGCCGATCTTTGGGAGAGGCAACAATTCAAGCGTATCTGGTTCAAGCGAAAAAATTCTGATCGCTCTCAATCGAAAACAACTTTCACGAGCCTGATACAGCTTCCAATATTACGTATTGCTTCAAAAAAAAGGATGAGCCGAAGCCCACCCTTCTCAAATGCATTCTCAACCTTCAAATTAGAAAGAGAGAGCAGTACCGACGAAGAAGACTGTCGCATTTTCGCCAGTAGTTGTTGAAACCAGATCGTCTTCAGCATCCCAGAACTGAACACCACCGAAAGCAGTGATTCCTGGGCCGAGGACATACTGACCACCGACAACAACTGCATGCAGTTCGCCGTCAGAATTGTCGTCAAGGCTAACACCAGCATATTGTAC
>JBDWHS010000014.1:0-135785 GCA_039975135.1 Sneathiella sp.
GATGGTGATGCCTGGTGATAATGTTGCTATGGAAGTCGAGCTGATTGCTCCGATCGCCATGGACGAAGGTCTGCGTTTCGCGATCCGCGAAGGTGGCCGTACCGTCGGCGCCGGCGTCGTCGCTACTATCGTCGAGTAAGAATTGTTCAGGCCGCGCTGATCCGCGCGGCCATTTTCTGGAGTGACCAGAGTAATGGAAAACCAAAATATCCGCATTCGCCTAAAAGCGTTTGACCATCGCGTGCTCGATTCGTCGACAAACGAGATTGTGAATACAGCCAAGCGCACCGGCGCTCAGGTTCGTGGTCCGATCCCGCTGCCGACTAATATCGACAAATATACGGTTCTTCGTGGACCGCATATTGACAAGAAGTCACGTGAGCAGTTCGAAATCCGGACACATAAACGTGTTCTGGATATCGTAGAGCCTACGCCGCAAACAGTGGATGCACTGATGAAACTGGACCTCGCTGCTGGCGTTGACGTGTCCATCAAGTTGTTGGGGTAAGGCGATATGCGCTGTGGAATGATTGCAAAAAAACTGGGTATGACCCGCGTCTTCGCAGAAGATGGCCGTCATGTACCGGTAACAGTACTGGAAGTCGATAACTGCGAAGTTGTTGCACACCGTACAACCGAAACGCACGGTTATAACGCGATGCAGATCGGTGTTGGCAAGGCGAAAGTGAAAAACGTTTCCAAAGCGATGCGTGGTCACTATGCAAAAGCCAATGTCGAACCAAAAATGAAACTTGCTGAATTCCGTATTCAGGATGATGCTTTCGTTGAGGTTGGCTCGCAGATGACAGTGGATCACTTTGTTGCTGATCAACCGGTTGATGTTGTTGGAACAAGCATTGGTAAAGGTTTTGCCGGTGCGATGAAGCGGCATAACTTTGGTGGTATGCGGGCGACACATGGTGTCTCTGTTTCTCACCGTGCCCATGGTTCAACAGGTCAATGTCAGGATCCGGGCAAGGTTTTCAAAGGTAAGAAAATGGCCGGTCACATGGGTGCTGCTCAAGTGACAATGCAAAATCTGACAGTCGTCTCTACGGATGCCGAGCGCGGATTGATCCTCGTAAGAGGCGCCGTTCCTGGTTCCAAAGGCGGTTGGGTTTTTGTGGCAGACGCTGTCAAGAAAGCACGGCCTGAAGGGGCTCCTTTCCCGGCTGCCGTTTCTGCACCTGCTGCGGCTCCTGCTGAAACACCTGCCGAAGAAGCGCCAGCAACTGACGCTCCGGCTGAAGATTAAGAGGGACTGCACAGATGAAGGTTAAAGTAATCAACCTCGAAAACAAAAAAGCAGGCGATATTGAGCTTGCTGACGAGGTTTTTGGTTTGGCTCCGCGTGCGGATCTGCTCCAACGTATGGTTAAATATCAGCTGGCAGCACGCCGCGCCGGTACACATAAGACAAAAGACGTGTCTGAAGTGTCTGGTACAGGTGCCAAGCCGTTCAACCAGAAGGGTACAGGTCGTGCTCGTCAGGGTCAGAAGCGTGCGCCTCACCAACGTGGTGGCGGTGTGGCTCATGGCCCCGTTCTTCGCTCTCATGCGCACTCTTTGCCTAAGAAGGTTCGCAAGTTGGCCCTGAAGACAGCATTGTCTGCTAAACAGGCTGAAGGAAAACTGGTGATCGTGGATGAGCTTAAAGCTGCTGATACGAAAACCAAGGTAATGGCTGGCAAGCTGGCCGCACTTGGATGGGACTCTACTCTCATTATTGATGCGGGCGAGCCAGAGAAGAATTTTGCACTCTCCACTCGTAATCTTCCACGTGTGGATGTCCTGACTGAAAATGGCGCAAATGTTTATGACATTTTGCGGCGTGATACGCTGGTCCTGACAAAAAGTGCAGTTGAAAGCCTGGAGGCACGACTGAAATGAACCAGGAACGTATTTATGACATCCTGTTGAGCCCGGTTGTTACCGAGAAATCAACAATGGGATCAGAATTTAATCAGGTTACTTTTAAAGTAGCTCTGAACGCGACAAAGCCTGAGATCAAGGAAGCTGTTGAAAGCCTCTTTAGCGTCAAGGTGACCAACGTGAATACAAACCGGACGAACGGCAAGGAAAAGCGGTTCCGCGGTAAAGTTGGCAAGCGGTCAGACTTCAAAAAAGCAATGGTAACCCTGGCAGATGGTCAAACCATCGACGTGACTACGGGGATTTAAAAATGGCGCTTAAAAGTTATAAGCCTACAACGCCTGCACAACGTGGCTTGATTCTCGTTGATCGGTCAGGGTTGCATAAAGGCAAGCCAGTCAAGACTCTTACTGAGGGTTTGTCTGGTAGCGGCGGTCGTAATAATAACGGTCGGATTACAGCACGTCGCCGGGGCGGCGGGCACAAACGCAGCTACCGCATCATCGACTTCAAACGTCGTAAATTTGATGTGGCAGCCACGGTCGAACGGTTGGAGTATGATCCGAACCGGACTGCGTTTATCGCACTGATCCGTTATGAAGATGGCGAGCTGTCTTACATTCTGGCACCGCAACGCCTCGCCGTAGGCGACAAGGTTGTGTCTGGCAATACTGCCGACATTAAGCCTGGTAACGCGATGCCAATGAAAAACATTCCGGTTGGTACCATTATCCACAATGTGGAAATGAAGCCAGGTAAGGGCGGGCAGATTGCACGTTCAGCCGGTACATATGTTCAGCTGATCGGTAAAGATGCCGGTTATGCTCAGCTTCGTCTGGCTTCTGGCGAGCAGCGTATTGTCCCTGCAGAATGCATGGCGACAGTGGGTGCTGTTTCTAACCAGGATCAGAAGAACATCAAACTTGCAAAAGCTGGTCGTTCTCGCTGGCTTGGTCGTCGTCCGTCTGTTCGTGGTGTTGCCATGAACCCGATCGATCACCCGCATGGTGGTGGTGAAGGACGGACTTCAGGTGGTCGTCATCCGGTTACGCCTTGGGGTAAACCTACAAAAGGCAAGCGGACACGGTCCAACAAGTCTACGGATAAAATGATCATGCGGCGCCGTCCGCAGAAGCGGAAGAAATAAGGAGCGCTAGATGGCACGTTCAGTTTGGAAAGGTCCTTTTGTCGACGGTTATATGCTGAAGAAAGCAGAAACCGCTCGGGAAAGTGGCAAAAAACAGATTATCAAGACCTGGTCTCGCCGGTCGACTATTCTTCCTCAGTTCGTAGGGCTGACTTTTGGTGTCTATAATGGCCAGAAGTTTGTTCCCGTCCTGGTGGATGAAGATATGGTGGGGCATAAATTCGGAGAGTTCTCTCCTTCCCGTACATATTACGGCCATGCGGCCGATAAGAAGGCCCGGAGGAAATAAACATGGGTAAGCAGTCCCTCGAAAGGCAGCTTGCGGATACTGAAGCACAGGCGAAAGGTATTCGCCTGCGTGTCAGCCCACAGAAGCTGAACCTCGTGGCAGGGCTTATTCGCGGAAAATCCGCGGAAGCCGCGCTCTCAGAGCTGACATTTTCCAAGCGTGCGATAGCACGTGATGTGAAGAAAGTTCTGCAGTCAGCGATCGCTAATGCTGAAAATAACCACCAGATGGATGTTGACCAGCTGGTCGTTGCTGAAGCACATGTTGGTAAAGCCCTTGTCATGAAGCGTTTCCGCGCTCGTGGCCGTGGCCGGTCAAGTGGCATTCAGAAGCCGTTTAGCAATATCACTATTGTGGTCCGTGAACGCGAGGAGCAAGCATAATGGGTCAGAAAGTTAATCCAATTGGCCTGCGCGTCGGTATCAACCGCACATGGGATTCCCGTTGGTATGCAGAAGGCGGCTTTGCTGACCTGTTGCACGAAGATATCCGTATTCGCGAATTTTGTGAAAAAGAACTGGCTCAGGCCGGAGTAGCTAAAGTGATCATTGAACGCCCGGCAAAAAAATGTCGTGTGACAATTCACTCAGCTCGCCCAGGTGTGATCATCGGTAAAAAAGGCGCGGACATCGAAAAGCTTCGCTCTAAAATTGCCAAGATGACAACCTCTGAAGTGCATTTGAATATCGTTGAGATTCGCAAGCCGGAAATCGACGCCAAACTGGTTGCCGAAAATATCGGTCAGCAGTTGGCTCGCCGTGTTGCTTATCGTCGTGCGATGAAACGTGCAGTTCAGTCTGCTCTGCGCCTTGGCGCGGAAGGCATTCGCATCAACTGTGCTGGCCGTCTTGGCGGCGCAGAAATCGCCCGTACTGAATGGTACCGTGAAGGCCGTGTGCCGCTGCACACACTTCGCGCAAATATCGATTACGGGACCGCTCGCTCTTTGACAACATACGGGATCATCGGGATCAAAGTATGGATCTACAAAGGCGAAATCTTGGAACATGACCCAATGGCACAGGAAAAGGCCCAGGAGAAACAGCAAGCAGCTGGTCGTCCTGGTGGTCGTTCCGGTGGTCGTCGGTCCTAAAGTAAAGGGGTGATCTCATGCTTCAGCCGAAGCGCACAAAATTTCGTAAAGCGCACAAAGGGCGCTTGAAGGGCGTCGCAACTTCAGGTACAACGCTGAACTTCGGTGCCTATGGTCTTAAAGCCTTAGAGCCTGGACGTATCACTGCTCGCCAGATCGAGGCAACTCGTCGGGCGGTTACACGTCATATCAAACGTACTGGTCGTGTCTGGATTCGCATCTTCCCTGATGTTCCGGTCTCAAAGAAACCTACCGAAGTCCGTATGGGTAAAGGTAAGGGTTCTCCGGAATACTGGATGGTTCGTATTCAGCCGGGCAAGGTCATGTTTGAACTTGATGGTGTTCCGCTGGAACTGGCAAAAGAAGCCTTTGAGCGTGGTGCGGCCAAGTTGCCGATTAAGACCAAGTTTATTACCCGTCTCGGTGAAGGGGGTTAATTATGAAGGCAAATGATTTGCTGGGCAAAAGCGCCGATGAGCTGAAAAGCGAACTGATGGCGCTTAAGAAAGAACAGTTCAATCTGCGTTTCCAGAAAGCTGGCGACCAGTTGGAAAATACGGCGCGCGTACGTCAGGTTCGCCGCGACATTGCCCGGATTAAAACGGTCATGTCGTCGCAAGCTGCGTCTTAGGAGAATTAGATATGCCAAAGCGTATCCTGCAAGGAACAGTCGAAAGTGACAAGAACGATCAAACCGTTGTTGTCAAAGTAGAGCGTCAGGTGATGCACCCGCTTTACAAAAAATACATTGGCCGGTCTAAAAAGTACCACGCCCATGATGAAAAGAACCAGTTCAAGATTGGTGACACAGTCCGTATTCAGGAATGCCGTCCCTATTCTAAACTGAAACGTTGGGAAGTCCTTTACGACGCGGCCTAAGGGAAGCGTTCGTATACCAAACGAAGGTAAAGACTATGATTCAAATGCAAACCAACCTGGAGGTTGCCGACAATTCCGGCGCAAGACGGGTGCAGTGCATTAAAGTTTTGGGCGGCTCCAAACGGAAAACCGCTTCTATTGGAGACGTTATCGTTGTTTCCGTTAAAGAAGCCATTCCGCGCGGCCGTGTTAAAAAAGGTGACGTGCAACGCGCTGTCATCGTTCGCACAAAGAAAGAAATTCGCCGGGCAGACGGAACAGCCATCCGCTTTGATTCGAACGCAGCTGTTCTGATCAACAAAGCAGGTGAGCCTGTTGGAACCCGTATTTTTGGCCCCGTGACACGTGAACTTCGCGCAAGAAACATGATGAAGATCGTGTCCCTCGCTCCGGAGGTGCTGTAATGGCTGAAAAATTCAGTGTAAAGAAGGGCGATAAAGTGGTCGTCCTGGCTGGCCGTGACAAAGGAAAGTCCGGGGAAGTTCTTCGCGTTGTTCGTGATGACCGCCGCGCTTTTGTTGCGGGCGTCAACATGGTCAAGCGTCATACGAAACAGAGCCAGAATGAAGCTGGTGGTATCGTAGAAAAAGAAGCTTCCATTCATTTATCCAACATCGCTCTGCAGGATCCGAAGGACGGCAAAGCAACACGCGTTGGCTATAAAACTCTCGATGACGGTCGGAAGGTGCGTTTTGCGAAACGCTCTGGCGACGTTATTGATCAGTAAAGGATGGAATGATGTCTGCGCCTAGACTTAAAGCACAATACAACGATGAGCTGCGCACGCAGCTTCAGGAAAAATTCAGCTACACCAACGAGATGAAAATTCCAAAACTGGAAAAGATCGTCATCAATATCGGGTGTGGTGAAGCAGTTGCTGATTCGAAGAAAATCAAATCAGTGGAAGCAGAGTTGGCCAAAATTGCGGGTCAGAAGCCTGTGGTAACAACTGCCAAGAAATCTATTGCAACGTTCAAATTGCGTGAAGGCATGCCGATCGGTGCAAAAGTGACACTGCGTAAGAACCAGATGTATGAGTTCCTTGATCGTCTGATCAATATCGCTCTGCCTCGGGTTCGTGACTTCCGTGGTGTGTCACCGAAAAGCTTTGATGGTCGTGGTAACTATGCCATGGGTCTGAAAGAGCAAATTGTGTTCCCGGAAATCGACTATGATGACGTAGCCGATGTACGGGGAATGGATATCGTGATCTGTACGACTGCTGAAACAGACGAAGAAGCGCGTGAGCTTCTGACCGGTTTCAACATGCCGTTCAAGATCAATTGATCCTAGGAGAATAGAAAATGGCTAAGAAAAGTGCCGTTGAGCGCGATTTGAAGCGTCGTCGTCTTGTCGAAAAATATGCGGCAAAACGGGCAGCTCTCAAAGCAATCAGCAAAGACGAAAGTCTGCCTCAGGAAGACCGGTTTGCAGCGCGTTTGCAGCTTGCAGCTCTTCCTCGCAACTCTTCTGCGACCCGCACACGGAACCGCTGTCAGCTGACAGGGCGTCCTCGCGGTGTTTACCGGAAGCTGAAATTGTCTCGTATCGGTCTGCGTGACCTGGCCTCTACAGGTCAGATCCCAGGCATGGTCAAGTCCAGCTGGTAGAGGGGAGTTAGAAAATGTCTTTTAGTGATCCTCTTGGGGATATGCTCACGCGTATCCGTAACGGACAAAATGCCAAAAAGAGCGCGGTCAAAAGCCCTGCTTCAAAATTGCGCGTCAATGTTCTTGAAGCATTGAAGCGTGAAGGTTTCATTCGGGGTTACGATGTCTCCGAAACAGAACCTGGCAAATCTGAAATCAATATCGAACTGAAATATTACCAGGGCAGAGGCGTGATCGAGCATGTTAGCCGTGTCTCCAAGCCTGGTCGTCGCGTATATACTGGCGTAAAAGATATGCCTACTGTACGGAACGGTCTGGGTATTTCAGTTCTGTCGACCCCTCGGGGTGTCTTGTCAGATAACGAAGCACGTGACGCCAATGTTGGCGGCGAAGTGCTTTGTAAAATCTACTAAGGAGGAATTATGTCTCGAATTGGAAAGCATCCAGTGACAATCCCCTCCGGTGTTGATGTTCAACTGACAGAGCAGGATGTTACAGTTAAGGGAAGCAAAGGCGCTCTCAGCATGACCTTCGTCGATGACGTGGTTGTTGAGCGTGAAGACGACAAAATCTGGGTTAAACCACGCAATGAGGGCAAGCGCGCTCGTCAGATGTGGGGGATGCAGCGCACATTGCTGAATAACCTGGTTGAAGGCGTCAGCAATGGCTTCACCAAGAAACTCGAAATCGTCGGCGTTGGTTACCGTGCCGCTGTGCAAGGTAAAAAACTTAACCTCAATCTTGGTTTCAGCCACGACATTAACTATCCAATTCCGGAAGGAATTGAAGTGAAATGTCCTTCTGCCACCTCTATCGAGATTTCGGGTGCCAACAAGCAACAGGTCGGGCAAATCGCTGCCGAGATCCGTTCTTATCGGAAACCGGAACCTTATAAAGGTAAAGGCGTCAAATATGCGGACGAGTTCATCTTCCGCAAAGAAGGCAAGAAGAAGTAGGATACGACCATGGCAAATACAAAAGAATTGTTCGCGCGTCGTCGTCGCAGAAACCGTACGCATCTTCGCAAAGTGTCTGGTGGCCGTCCGCGGCTGTCCGTTCATCGTTCAGATCGTCAGATTTATGCACAGATCATTGATGATGTTGCTGGCCGCACATTGGCTGCAGCTTCCACATTGGAAAAAGATCTGCGCGGAAAACTGAAAAACGGTGGTGACAAAGACGCAGCGTCTGAAGTCGGAAAACTGATCGCGGAACGCGCTCTGAAGGCAGGCATCAAGGATGTTGCATTCGATCGTGGCGGTTACCAATATCATGGCCGGGTCAAAGCCCTCGCCGAAGCCGCCCGCGAGGGCGGGCTGTCCTTCTAGGGGAAATTGATTATGATGAGACCTGATCAACAAGACAGAGGCGATTCAGAATTCGTCGACAAGCTTGTCCACATCAATCGCGTGGCCAAGGTTGTTAAAGGTGGTCGTCGCTTTGGTTTCGCAGCCTTGGTTGTTGCCGGTGATCAAAAAGGCCGCGTTGGCTACGGTCACGGTAAAGCCCGTGAGGTTCCTGAAGCCATTCGTAAAGCGACTGAAGCTGCAAAACGCAACATGATCCGTGTTCCTCTTCGTGAAGGCCGGACACTGCATCATGATGTGAACGGTCATTTTGGCGCAGGCCATGTTGTTCTGCGTTCAGCGCCAGCTGGTACCGGTATTATCGCCGGTGGTCCAATGCGTGCTGTATTCGAAACATTGGGCGTTCAAGACGTTGTGACTAAATCTGTCGGTACATCCAACCCATATAATATGGTGAAGGCGACTTTCGAAGCCCTTAAAAACATGACGTCTCCGCGTCAGGTTGCTGCAAAGCGTGGCAAGAAAGTATCCGAAATCGTCGGTCGTCGTTCTAATGACGTGGCGAAGGAGAATGCAGATGGCTAAGGCAAAAGCAACAGTCACAGTAACTCAAATCGGAAGTCCAATCGGTCGTCACAAGTCACAACGTGCGACACTTGTCGGACTGGGTCTGAATAAGATGCACCGGACGGTGGAACTGGAAGATACCCCTTCAATCCGGGGTATGATCAACAAGGTTCATCATCTTGTGCGGGTCGAAGAAGCCTCCTGAGGCGGACCCGTTAGATAAGGAATACAAGATATGCGTTTGAATGAACTTTCCGATAACAGCGGTGCTGTAAAAGACCGCAAGCGTGTTGGTCGTGGTATCGGTTCCGGGAAAGGTAAAACTTCCGGTGCTGGTCAGAAGGGTCAGAAATCCCGTTCTGGTGTCGCGATTAAAGGCTTTGAAGGCGGTCAGATGCCTATTCATCGCCGGTTGCCGAAACGAGGCTTCAACAACATTTTCCGTAAAGAATATGCTGTTGCAAATCTCGGTCGGGTTCAGGCCGCGATTGATGCCGGTAAGCTGAATGCCAAAGAAACGATCACTGTTGCAGCACTCCAGGCTTCTGGTGTTGTTGGCAAAGTCACAGACGGTGTTCGTCTGTTGGCGAAAGGCGAATTGACGAGCAAAGTTACTTTTGAAGTGACGGGCGCGTCTAAAACAGCGATTGAAGCTGTTGAAAAAGCAGGCGGAAGTGTCACATTGACAAAACCGGCTGCTTCAAAAGCCGAATAAAGTAATGCGTTGGGGCAGCTGACCAGCTGCCCTTTTACTCTGGAGTATCATTAGATGGCATCTGCAGCAGAACAAATGGCTTCCTCGATGAGCTTTGGCGCTTTCTCTAAGGCGACTGAGTTGAAGAAGCGTTTGTGGTTCACGCTTTTTGCACTGATTGTGTACCGTATCGGAACGTATATTCCTGTACCGGGCGTAGATCCGACTGTTCTCGCTGACATTTTTGCCCAGAACTCTGGTGGCATATTCGGTATGTTCGACGTGTTTGCCGGTGGTGCGCTTGGCCGCATGACCATCTTCGCGTTGACCATTATGCCCTATATCTCTGCTTCTATTATCATGCAGCTGATGACATCCATTTCACCTCAGATGTCGCAGTTGAAAAAAGAAGGGGAGCAAGGGCGCAAGAAGATCAATCAATATACGCGCTACGGCACGGTATTGCTGGCAACACTGCAGGGCTATGGCCTCGCGGTTGGACTGGAAGGCATGTCATTGTCTACGGGGCAGGCCGCTGTTGCAGATCCAGGCCTTTATTTCCGCGTCACCACAGTGATCACATTGGTTGGCGGTACTATGTTCCTGATGTGGTTGGGCGAGCAGATCACAGCCCGCGGCGTTGGTAACGGGATTTCTCTTATTATTTTCGCCGGCATTGTGGCCGCTCTTCCAAGCGCCCTTGTCGGAACACTGGAGCTGGGACGGACCGGTGCTCTTGCGACCTGGGTTATCCTGTTCCTGCTGATCATGTCTGTCGCTGTGATCGCCTTCATCGTCTTTATGGAGCGCGCCCAGCGAAGGATCCTAATTCAGTATCCAAAGCGGCAGCGCGGCAATAAAACCTATGGCGGACAGAACTCTCATCTGCCGCTCAAACTGAACACTGCCGGTGTTATCCCGCCGATCTTTGCGTCTTCCTTGCTGTTGATGCCGATTACGGTCGCCAGTTTCTCGTCCGGTGCCGGCCCTGAATGGCTGACAACAGTGACGACATTGCTGGGGCGTGGCCAGCCACTCTATATGCTGTTGTATATCTTCGGCATCGTGTTTTTCTGCTTCTTCTACACAGCTGTTGTCTTCAATCCGGATGAAACTGCTGACAACCTGAAGAAAAATGGTGGCTTTGTTCCAGGTATGCGCCCGGGCAAGCGAACCGCAGAATATCTCGATTATGTCTTGACCCGTTTGACCGTAACAGGCGCAGCCTATCTTTCGCTCGTTTGTATCTTGCCGGAAATCCTGGTCTCTCAGTGGGCTGTCCCCTTCTATTTTGGCGGTACATCCTTGTTGATCGTGGTTTCGGTAACAATGGACACTGTTGCTCAGATCCAGAGTCATTTGTTGGCGCATCAATATGATGGGCTGATCAAGAAATCGAAGTTGGGGGGGCGGCGTAAATGATTCTTATTCTTCTCGGGGCACCCGGAGCAGGAAAAGGTACCCAGGCACAGCGTTTGCAGGACACACGGGGTCTGGTTCAACTTTCAACAGGGGATATGCTGCGTGCAGCTGTTGCGGCCGGTACGGAAATTGGTTTGCAGGCTAAAGCGGTGATGGAGCGCGGGGAACTGGTATCGGATGATATCATGACCGGCATTATTTCGGATCGCCTTGACCAACCTGATTGCGAAAACGGCGTCATCCTGGATGGCTTCCCGCGCACCGAAGCGCAGGCAGAAGCACTGGATGAGATGCTGGCAGAAAAAAAACTGTCGTTAAATGCCGTTATTGAGATGAAAACAGACGATGCGGTACTTGTGGAACGGATTACAGGTCGTTATACATGTGCCAACTGTGGCGCCGGCTATCACGATAGTTTCCTGAAACCGGCAAACGAGGGTGTTTGCGACAAATGCGGAGGTAGTGAGTTTAGCCGCCGTAGTGATGACAATGCTGAAACCGTAACATCGCGGCTTAAAGCATATCATGCACAGACAGCGCCTCTACTCCCCTATTACAGGGACAAAGGCATTCTGAAGCAAGTCGACGGAATGGCTGAAATTGATGAAGTGACCCAGCAGATAGAAGCTTTATTGCAGAACATCTAAGGTGTTGACTACTTAAAACAAGTTTATATAATCGCGCGCTTCCCGGAAGCGCAAGAGGCAACGGGTCGATTTGACCTGATTTAGGTGATGAGGAGAAGCTAGCGTGGCTCGTATTGCTGGTGTAAATATCCCGACGAATAAGCGGGTTCAGATTGCACTGACTTATATCCATGGAATTGGCCCGACTAAGGCCAAGGACATTTGTCAGGCTGTTGGCCTGGCATCAGAAACTCGTGTGAATGCATTGAGTGATGCCGAAGTTGTACGTATTCGTGAAGTGATCGATGCAGACCATTTGGTTGAAGGTGATCTGCGTCGCGAAACGGCAATGAATATCAAGCGTTTGATGGACCTTGGCTGCTACCGTGGCCTGCGTCATCGTCGCGGTCTGCCTGTGCGTGGACAGCGGACGCATACAAACGCCCGTACCCGTAAGGGTCCAGCCAAGCCGATTGCTGGAAAGAAGAAGTAACATGGCAAAAGATAAAGCACGTGTGCGCCGCCGCGAGCGGAAGAACATCATTTCCGGTGTTGCTCATGTAAGCGCGACGTTTAATAATACCAAGATCATGATTACAGATGCACAGGGCAACGCAATTGCCTGGTCGTCTGCAGGATCTCAAGGATTTAAGGGTTCTCGTAAATCTACTCCATTTGCTGCACAGATTGCCGCGGAAGATGCCGGCAAGAAAGCAATGGATCATGGTATGAAAACTCTGGAAGTTGAAGTTAAGGGTCCTGGTTCAGGACGCGAATCGGCTCTTCGGGCATTGCAGTCTGTCGGATTTACCATCACTTCTATTCGTGATGTGTCTCCAATCCCACATAATGGTTGCCGTCCGCCGAAACGCCGTCGCGTTTGATCGGTATCCGTGGTAAGCGTGGACTGCAAGGTCTACACTATCAGTTTCGAGAATACGCAGGCCCAGGGTGGGCCTGCAAAGCTATGAGGTCTATGCCGTGATTCAGCAAAACTGGAAAGAGCTAATCCAGGCCAATCTCTCGATCGAACCGGGAGATCAGGGCGATCGTGAAGCCACTATTACTGCCGAACCTCTTGAAAGAGGTTTTGGACTGACTCTTGGTAATGCACTGCGTCGTGTGTTGCTGTCCAGTTTGCAGGGTGCCGCAATCACGTCCATTCAGATTGATAATGTTCTACATGAATTTTCATCAATCGCAGGTGTACGTGAAGATGTGACCGACATCGTTTTGAACCTGAAGAAGTTGGCTATTCGCAGCCACGTTGAAGGTGCAAAACGTATTTCATTGCGCGCTTCAGGTCCTTGTACGGTGACGGCGGGTATGATTGATACCGGTGCTGATATCGAAATCATGGATCCGGACAGCGTTATATTGACGCTGGATGACGGCGCGACCATCAATATGGAAATGACCGTTAATTCAGGTAAGGGCTATGTGGCCGGCGCCGCAAACCGTCCGGAAGATGCGCCGATTGGCCTGATTCCAATGGACAGCCTGTACAGCCCGGTTCGCAAAGTGAGCTATAAGGTTGATGCCGCGCGTGAAGGCCAGGTTCTGGATTACGACAAGTTGACACTGAAAGTGACAACAAATGGAACGGTTACACCGGAAGATGCCGTGGCATTCGCAGCGCGTATTCTTCAGGAACAGTTCCAGTTGTTCATCAACTTTGATGAGCCGGAAGAAGTTGTTGTTAAGGAAGAAAGCCACGAGCCGGAGGTCAATCGTAATCTGCTTCGTAAAGTAGATGAGCTTGAACTGTCTGTTCGGTCTGCGAACTGCCTGAAAAACGACAATATCGTTTATATCGGCGATCTTATTCAGAAGACAGAAGCTGAAATGCTTCGCACACCGAATTTCGGTCGTAAGTCTCTGAACGAAATCAAGGAAGTGCTGGCTCAGATGGGTCTGCATCTTGGAATGGAAGTGCCGAACTGGCCGCCAGAAAATATTGAAGAATTAGCCAAACGGCTCGAAGAACCTTTTTAGGGCAGCCAGCACTGCTTTGGAGTAAGAAAAATGCGTCATCGTAAATCTGGACGTAAGTTCAGCAGATCATCCTCTCATCGCATGGCGATGTTTGCCAATATGGCTTCATCACTGATCAAGCATGAGCAGATCAAAACAACTTTGCCAAAAGCAAAGGACCTTCGTCCGATCGTTGAAAAACTGATCACATTGGGCAAACGTGGCGACTTGCATGCACGCCGCCAGGCTTATGCTGAGCTGTCAGACAAGGCCATCGTTGATAAATTGTTTACGACCATTGCGGAACGCTATGCAGACCGTGACGGTGGATATACACGCGTCCTGAAGGCCGGTTTCCGGACAGGTGATGCGGCTCCTATGGGCGTTATCGAGTTGGTTGACCGTGATGTTGATGCGAAAGGCAAAGACAGCGGCCCTGACCAGAATGCAGAAGAAGAAGTTCTGGAAGCAGAAGCCGTCGCATAACGAGGGTGATACAGAATTGAAAAGGGCAGCCAGAAACGGCTGCCTTTTTTTATGGCTATACCGGACTTTAAGGTCTTGATAATTAGCCCTTAAACATAATCTCTATACCCTTTATACTAAGACATGTTTTCAAGCATACCTTCGTTGTTCCTTGGTAAGTGAGCAGATACTATGAGCAGACTAGCAACGACACAAAGACTTGTTTCTGGATATCGGGCGGGATTGCTACTGTCTTTGATGATCGGCATGTCCATTCCGTTCTTATCGGCTCAGGCAAAAGAAGTTCCGCAAAGCCGGGATGCGATAACGCTGTCATTTGCACCGCTTGTCAAAAAGGCGGCCCCCGCTGTGGTCAATATCTTCACAAAGAAAACGGTTGTTCAGAGGGCCCGTCCCAGCTTGTTTAATGATCCGTTTTTCGAGCAGTTTTTTGGCCGTGGTCCAGGCGCGCGTTCCAACCGTAAAAAAACACAAAGCTCGCTTGGATCCGGTGTCATCATTAACGCGGATGGCACAATCGTGACCAACTATCATGTCATTGCGGGAGCAGACGAGATCACTGTTGCGCTTCAGGATCGACGGGAGTTCGATGCCGTCCTGGTTCTGGAGGATGAACGGACAGATTTGGCCGTATTGCGGATTGATGCAGGCGATGAAGCCTTGCCATTTCTGGAATTTGACGATTCGGATAAACTGGAAATTGGTGATCTTGTGGTGGCAATTGGAAATCCGTTCGGTGTAGGACAGACCGTCACCAGCGGGATTATTTCTGCGCTTGACCGGACAGCCGGGACCGGGAACGATATTAAATCTTTTATCCAGACAGACGCCGCGATTAATCCCGGAAACTCGGGCGGGGCTCTGCTGACGATGTCTGGCACCATAGCAGGTATCAACTCTGCTATTTTCAGCAAGGGGGGGGGATCTCTGGGTATCGGTTTTGCTATCCCTGCGAATCTTGTCAAATCGGTCCTGGCTAATGGTTTGGCAACAGGGCAGGTCATCCGGCCCTGGTTGGGCGCGGAAGGACAGCCTGTCACGCGGGATGTCGCAGAAGGACTGGGATTACCCCGTTCCGGCGGCGTTCTTGTCAATACTGTCATAGAGGGGAGTGCGGCCGCGCGCGGAGATCTACGCACAGGAGATGTGATCATGGCTGTGAACGGCTATGAAATCCTGGACCCGCAAGCGCTCCTGTATCGTATTTCCACAGGCATTCTGGGGGAGAAGGCGGAGTTGGCAGTCTACCGGGACGGGGAAGAGGCCCTTCTTCTGGTCCCGCTTATGGCTGCGCCTGAAGAACCCAAACGGGATCTGATTGAACTCACAGGTAAGCAACCGATGGCAGGGGCTGTTGTTGGCAACCTTTCACCTGCTTATGCGTTGGAAATTGGGGCGCCCGCCAGTTTGACAGGCGTCATTGTTGCCAGCGTCAAAAATCAGAGTGTTGCAGCCCGGTATAGTATTAAGCCGGGTGACGTCATCAAATCCGTGAATAACAAGGCCGTGTCATCGAGCCGACAGTTGGAGCAATTGTTGACCAAAGCCGACGGACGTTGGGTCATTACATTGATCCGCAAAGGACGAACATTGACGTTTCAGGTGTCGAGGTGAGTGATCTTTTTGGAAGTCCGGTTACCGAAATTTCTAAGAACCGGCCGCTGGCCGACCGGTTACGACCTGCAACACTTGCCGACGTTGTTGGCCAGGATCATCTCTTAAAAGAAGGCGGCGCGCTTGCCAGAATGCTGAATGCCGAGTGGCTGGCATCCCTGATTTTCTGGGGCCCTCCCGGAACAGGAAAGACAACCATAGCCCGACTGCTGGCAGAAACAGTGGATCTTCATTTTGAACAGATATCAGCTGTTTTTTCCGGTGTTGCGGATCTTCGTAAAGTGTTTGAAGCGGCGAAACTGCGCAAGAAAAACGGAAAAAGCACCCTTCTGTTTGTGGATGAAATCCATCGTTTCAACAAATCCCAGCAGGATGGTTTTTTGCCGTTCGTTGAGGATGGTACTATTACGCTGGTCGGAGCAACAACAGAGAACCCGTCTTTTGAGTTAAACGGAGCCTTGTTGTCTCGTTGTCAGGTGCTGGTTCTCGAACGGCATGACAAAAACTCCCTGCAGCAGCTTCTGGAGCGGGCTGAGGCGCTTGAAGGCCGGGATATCCCTTTGGATACAGGGGCGAAAGAGGCATTGTTCCAACTGGCGGATGGCGATGGCCGGTTTTTCCTGAATATGATTGAGACTGTTTTCAGAACGGGAACGGATATTCTGAATGCGGATCAGCTTGCCGATGCTATTTCGAAGAAAGCTCCTGCTTATGACAAGGACGGGGAAGGGCATTATAATCTGATCAGTGCGCTCCATAAGTCCTTGCGCGGATCAGATGTGGATGCGGCATTATACTGGTTTACCCGGATGCTGGATGGCGGGGAAGATCCGCTTTATATTGCGCGGAGACTGGTTCGCTTCGCGGTCGAAGATATCGGGATGGCGGATCCCAATGCACTGATCCAGGCCAATGCGGCGAAGGACGCGTTTCAATTCCTGGGAAGTCCGGAAGGAGAACTGGCTGTTGCGCAGTCAGTGATCTATCTGGCGACAGCACCAAAATCCAATGCCGCTTACCAGGCTTTCAAAGCCGCGCGGAGATCAGCAGAAAAATATGGCTCTCATATGCCTCCAAAGCATATTCTGAACGCGCCAACGACGATGATGAAGGATCTTGGATACGGCAGGAATTATGCCTATGACCATGATGCAGAGGATGGTTTTTCCGGACAGAATTATTTTCCGGATACCATGAAGCGTGAGCGTTATTATCATCCTGTTCAGCGCGGGTTCGAGCGGGACATCGAAAAGCGGCTTGCCTATTGGCATGGATTGCGTCAGAAACGGAGCGAGGAAGGGGAGAGTTGATGGGATTGTATCTGTCTGTGGCTTTGGGCGGTGCCCTTGGGGCTTGTGCCCGCTACGGTGTAGCCCATTTTGCCCTGCGCTTCCTTGGCCCTGGTTACCCTTATGGTACCTTGATCGTGAATATTGCAGGCTCTTTCCTGATGGGAATGCTGATTGAGTTTATGGCGCTTCGCTGGTCTCCATCGCCGGAGTTGCGGGTTTTCCTCGTAACCGGGTTTCTGGGAGCCTTTACGACTTTTTCCACTTTCTCGCTGGATGTCTCTATTCAGCTGCAGAGAGGGGCTTATTTAGCGGCCGGTAGCTATATTGCACTGTCCGTCCTTTTATCGATTGCAGGTCTTTTTGCCGGCTTGCATATCATGCGGGTGATCATGGCATGAGCCGAGTACAATTCGTTGAAGTAAGCGCTGATGAAGCGGACCAAAGGCTGGATAAGTGGTTTAAAAGTCATTTTCCCGGAGTGAGCCATGGGCAGTTGGAAAAACTCCTGCGCAAAGGTGATATTCGGGTTGATAAGAAGCGGGTTAAGGCCAAAGATCGACTGGAAGCTGGGCAATCGGTGCGTATTCCGCCGCTACCGGAATGGGCAACCCAAGCCTTTGAAAAGTCCGGGGCAGTTAAGATCGCGCGGGAGACACTCTCAGATCATGACATTTCGGATATTCGCAAGATGGTCCTGCATATGGATGATGATGTCATCGTTCTGAACAAACCTGCTGGCTTGCCAGTACAGGGCGGGAGCGGGCAAAAACGTCACATTGATGGTTTGCTGGACGGTCTGCGGTTTGACTATAAAGAGCGCCCACGGCTGGTTCATCGGCTGGACAAGGATACGTCAGGCGTTCTGGTAATTGGCAGAACGCGGCAGGCCACCAAACATTTGACCGAGGCCTTTAAGAACCGGTCAACGCGGAAAATTTATTGGGCGCTTGTCGTTGGTGTTCCGCGCCCTCATCAGGCGACGATCTCGTATAACCTGCATAAAATTGTCACGGCCAACGGCGAGAAAGTTGTCGTGGACCGAAACGGCCAGTCTGCAATCACAGATTATTCCGTTATTGCTGTTGCGGGAACCAAAGCGGCCTGGGTTGCAATGAAGCCTTTGACAGGCCGTACTCATCAGCTTCGCGTTCACAGCGTTGCGATTGAAACGCCGATTGTTGGCGACGGTAAATACGGCGGGTCAGAAGCTTTTCTTGAAGGGGCGATTTCGAAGAAAATGCATCTGCATGCCAGAGAGATCACCATCTCTCATCCCGCAGGCGGAGACCTGACCATCAGCGCCCCTCTCGCAGATCATATGGCCGCGACCTGGAAGCTGCTGGATTTCCATGAAAACGATTATGAGGATCCGTTTGAAGAGTTGGAGTGATAATATTTGGAGGGTGAATTGAATACAGTTGTTGCAGTCGTCATACGACTTGCTGGAATTTATATGCTAGCGGTATTTGGTTGGAAAATTCCGATCCTTCTTTATCAATCCATTTCTTTGCCGACAGTGTTTCAAAATACGCAATCCTACATATTGTTGCTGCTGACTATGCTGGCTCTGGTTCTGGTTTGCCTCCCTCAGAAAATGGCAAGATGGGCGATGGTAGGCATCGACCACCCAGAGAAAAAGGTCGCTCTGAGCTTTGATGAATTGCAACATGCTTTGTTCAGTGCCGTTGGGCTTATTTTTATTGTGCTTGCATCAGTCCAGTTATTCAGTCTTTCAGAAATAGCTATTCGGTGGGAGGATGGAATAGAGGGGGGGGCGATCAATTATTTTATTGCTCCACTGTGTAAATTACTGGTTGGGCTGTTCCTGTTATTTGGCGCTCAAAGCTTGCGAGGACTGTTGGCACGATTGCGAAGCTGAGATGCAAATTAACTAGTGAGATTTGATTTTATCTTGACTAATTCTGATCAATCGATACTTTTTCTGTCATGATGTATGCAAACCGACTTTTGGGACTACTACGACTTACTGGCCCGGCGCTATAAAGCAGCCGGGGCGCGCGAAGTCCTTTTCCCTTGACGTCGAGAATATCAATGTTTGCAACTGTGGCCGGATGGCCTGAAGTCTCAGAAAAACACCCTCAAAGAAATGATCAGTTTGTCAGCCGGAGTGATGCGTTGCTTTCACTCGGGAGGCTCTCTCGACTTACCTGCGGTCGCCAGAAAGAATAGCGACCGGCGACCGTAAGCAGCTATACCCTGATCAAATTATGAAAAATTTGCGCGCCGACGACGAGCGCTGCATGGAAGACTGAAGGATAGAAAAATGAGTTTTACACCCGGTGATAAATACCAAGCTTTTGCGCCGATCGACTTACCGGACCGTCAATGGCCAGGCAAAGTGATTGATAAGGCCCCGATTTGGTGCAGCGTGGATTTGCGCGATGGTAATCAGGCGCTGATCGAGCCTATGGGACATGAGCGGAAACTGCGGATGTTCCGTCATCTGGTCGAGCTTGGGTTCAAGGAGATCGAAGTGGGTTTCCCCTCCGCCTCGCAGACAGATTTCGATTTTGTCCGCTTTCTCATTGAGAATGGCGAAATTCCCGACGGCGTGAAAATCCAGGTTCTGACCCAAGCCCGCGAAGAATTGATCCGCCGGACGTTCGAGTCTATTGAAGGCACCAAGGAAGCCATTGTTCATCTCTATAATTCAACATCGACATTGCAGCGTCGTGTCGTTTTTGATCTGGACAGGGAAGGCATCAAGCAGATCGCGATTGACGGTGCTAAACTGGTTCGTCAATTGGCGGATGAAATGCCGGAAACCAAAGTGCAGATGGAATATTCGCCTGAGAGTTTTACGCAGACCGAACTGGATTATGCCTGCGAAGTGTGTACGGCGGTGATGGAGATCTGGAAGCCGACACTCGAGAACAAGATCATTTTCAATCTGCCAGCAACTGTTGAAGTGGCAGGCCCTAATGTCTATGCCGATCAAATCGAATGGATGCACCGGAACCTGCCGGAGCGGGAGAAAATTATTCTGTCCTTGCATCCTCATAATGATCGGGGAACCGGGGTTGCCGCGGCTGAGTTTGGCATCATGGCTGGCGCAGACCGTGTCGAGGGAACCCTGTTTGGAAACGGGGAGCGAACCGGGAATGTCGATGTGGTGAATATCGCTATGAATATGTATACCCAAGGCGTTAATCCGGACCTCGATTTCAGCAATATTAACGAGGTGGTTCGCACGGTAGAATATTGTAATCAGCTGCCCGTTCACCCACGGCATCCTTATGGTGGTGAGCTGGTGTTTACAGCTTTCTCAGGCTCTCATCAGGATGCCATAAAAAAAGGGTTTGCGGCCATTAAGCAGGCAAATAGCGAGCTTTGGGAAATCCCGTATCTGCCCATTGATCCGGCGGATCTGGGCCGGAATTATGACGCAGTTATCCGGGTCAACAGCCAGTCCGGTAAGGGCGGTGTTGCCTACCTGTTGCAGGAAGATTATGGCATTGAGCTGCCCCGCATGCTGCAGGTTGAGTTCAGTAAAACCATTCAGCAGATTTCAGATGAGACAGGCAAAGAACTTTCCTCTGCCTTTATCTATGAGACCTTCCAGAAGGAATATCTGGATGCTGCAGGTAAAGTCGAATTCGTCAATCATCAGACAACGGTCGATACGCATGCGTCAGAGCGCCGGATTTTAAGCGCAACGGTCCGCGAAGGCGGTACTGAAAAGGTTATCGAAGGCGCTGGAACCGGGCCAATCGATGCCTATATGGCTGCGCTTAAAGAGAATTTCGGAGTGGATCTCGCCGTCAATGATTATCGCGAACATACGACCGGCTTCGGCGCGGATGCTGTGGCGGTTGCCTATGTGGAAATGCGGGGAGCCGATGGCCAGCCTGTCTTCGGAGTTGGCCGTCATGCGAACATTGTGACAGCGTCCTTGAAGGCGATTACCAGTGCCGTGAACCGATCCTCTTAATTCAGAACAGAACCATATCAGATCAGCCCGGCATTTTGCCGGGCTGTTTTTGTTTGAACAGGTTGAGAATACGCCCGTCAATGACCAGCAGGCCCGCCGCAATACACCCCATGCCTGCCATGGCGTGAAGACTGATATTTTCATCGAGAAATAATACCCCGAGTAACACAGCACTTGCCGGAATGATCAATGTGACCAGAGAGGCATTGGTTGCCCCCGCACTTTTGATCAGCTGGAAGTATAGGATATAGGCGACAGCCGTACTGAAAACAGCCAGCGCGACCACAGCAATCAGAGTATTGCCACTGACCTCACCGATGAATTCCCAGGGCTTATCGATGAAAAGAACAAGCGGTGCCATCAGAACGGTTGTCCCGGCAACTTGTCCTGTCGCCGTTACAACGGGAGAAATACCCATTTTGCCAAACCGCCTGCCATAGACAACAGCGACGCCGTAGGAGAGGGAGGCGCCGAGGACCGCCAGCTGGCCTAAAATAGAATCCCCGGAAAATCCGGTTTCTCCGATGTCAGGGGCCATCATGATGCTCACGCCAATAACACCGCTCAAAATGCCGATAATGCGGCGGGCACTTAGGCGTTCAGAGGCTTCTTGTGTTGCGACATGGGCGATCACGGCAGCAAAGAGAGGGGTCGTCGCATTGAGAATGGAGGCCAGACCACTTCCAATATAATTCTGCCCGGCGACAATCAGCGAGAAGGGCACAAGATTATTCAAAAATCCCATCAGGAGAAAGGCGCCGATAATTGACCCTTTCAAAGGGAAACGGATGCCTCGTATTTTAAGGAAGACAAAAAGGGCGAGGGCGGCAATACCGACCCGTCCAAAGACGATGGACAAGACGGGCATTTCCTGAACTGCGACACCGTTGAAGAAAAAGGATCCACCCCATAAAACAGAAAGCAGGATCAGCAATCCCCAATTAACGAGAGACATGCTTTGATTTGAAGAGGTTGGCGTTGGTGTATTGCTCATGACAATATCCTGCAATCAACGAAAGAGAGGGTAAGTATCGATGGAGAGTGATAAAAATTCTCTCCGAATTCCGACGTCGTAACAGATTTTACAGATCTGTGATCAGGACATGGGTATCGCGTTTCTCAATGCTTGCCATCCAGCGTTTAATTGCTGGATAATTTCCGATTTCAAAGCCACCTTCATGAGCCACATGGGTATAAGCATACAGGGCAATATCAGCAACAGTGAAGGTCTCGCCAACCAGATAAGGTGTTTCTTCAAGTTGCTTTTCCATGACATCAAGAGCCGCGTAGCCTCCTGCCATTTTTGCAGGTAGTTGCTGCTTCTGCTCTTCTGTCGGGCCGCCATGGGTCATCCAGAAACGAACGACTGCAATATTGGGTTCGTGATTATATTGCTCAAAAAACAGCCATTGAAAGACTCGCGCTTTGCCCAGCCTGTCATCGGGCAGCAGTTCACTTTCCTCCGCCAGATACATCAAAATCGCATTGGATTCTGCCAGGCACTCCCCGTTCTCCAGTTGCAGCAGGGGAATACGGCCATTGGCATTGAGTTTAAGAAACTCTTCGGTTCGGGTCTCCCCGTTCAGGATATCTGTTTCGATAAGTGTATAGGGAAGGTTCAGGGCGTTAAGAATAAGACGTACTTTATACCCGTTGCCAGAGGGCAAGAAATCATACAACTTGTACATTTTAGAGTTCCTTGTTGCGATCGTGTGATTTCCTGTCTCGGAAAAACTAGCGCAATTTCAGTGCTCGGAAAAGCGGAAATCGACTCTGCTCTGATCCGGTTTCCGCTTGATCTACTTATCCTTGAGTGGGGAAGCAGGTGTAGCTGTAATAGACGTTAGTCGTGCTCGCGCCGCCTTCTACTGGAATCACAACACCCGTTTTGATCTTAAGGGCGGTTTTGTTGAGGCCGGTGTTACATTTAGTGATGATCTTTTCCTGCTTAACGCATTCATAGCCCCATGCAGGTGTTGCGGATGTATCGAGTTTCTTGTTGATAACGGTAAAACCAGGCGCACATTGCGGCGCTTGCAAAGCCTTTACCGGTTTGATGACAGGCTTGACCGGTGCCCGCTTTACGGTATCAGCACCAGCTGAAAGAGCGGAGCCCGCAATCAAAAGAGTGGTTGCAGAAAGAACAACCGTCAACGCGGTTGAGAGTTTGTTTTTCATCGTCATGTCCCTTACAATTTAGAAAAATTTGTAATCGTTGGTCGCAGCGCCTCTTTGGACGGTTCAAATTTTTGTGATCGAAAATTCAAAAATCGGAAAGGTTTTGCTTTTATGACGGATGGCCCCCTCAAACTGGTCGTGTTTGACTGCGATGGCACGCTTGTTGATAGTCAGTATAATATTATCAGCTGTATGACAGAGGCATTTTCAAGCAATGCCCAGCCCGTACCGGAAGATCACGCAGTGCGGTCTATTATCGGGCTTAATCTGGACCAGGCCATTCACCATCTGATGGATGATAAAGACGATTTGCCTCTGCTTGCCAAGCTGGTGGAAGGCTATAAAAAGGCTTTTCAACATCGCCGCCTGGAGCCCGATCATCATGAGCCGCTTTATCCGGGTGCGCTGGAAACGATTACGGCGCTTGATCAAGCCGGCATTCTGATGGGGGTCGCGACGGGCAAATCCCTGAGAGGACTGAAGGCGGTTATCGAGCTGCATAATCTGGAGCGGTTTTTCACTTCCTTGCAGACCCCGGACACCAATCCGGGAAAGCCACATCCTCAAATGCTTGAAAAGGCGATGAAAGCTGCCGGAACGGATCCGGCCAATACCTTTATGATCGGTGATACCAGTTATGATATGGAACTGGCCAAAAATGCGAATTGCCGGGCGATCGGTGTAAGTTGGGGATATCATGATGATGCAATGCTTCTGCAGAGCGGAGCCGATCATCTTATTCATCAGTATGATGAATTGCCGCCCTTAATTCGACTTTGAGGAAAATGCAGGCTTGTGCTTGCATTTTTACAAATAAACAGTATAAACCAAACGACTGTTTGCTTTAGTGGCAACAGATCCAGGTGGTGCGCACGGTAGTGATGAAACGATTTTATAAAAAAGCAGAAACCGGTTCTCTTGAGTCCGGATTTACGGTGTTACTTGATGGGCGTCCGATCAAAACGCCTGCCAAAGCTGCTTTGATTGTCCCAACCGAGGGGCTGGCCTCCGAAATTGCTCAGGAATGGGACGCACAAAAGGACAAGATTGATCCGGCCTCCATGCCTTGTATGCAATATGCGGCGACAGCAATTGATCGGGTGACCACCCAGCGGGATGCGGTCATCGATGAAATTACTGCGTATGGCGGGACTGATTTGGTCTGTTACCGGGCCAGTTACCCGGACATCCTTGTTAGAAAACAGACTGAAGCCTGGGATCCATTGCTGAGCTGGCTTGAGGAGTGTCACGATGTGGTTCTGGCCACCACAACGGGTTTGTCTCATGTGAAGCAGAATGACTTGATGTTGGGCAGATTTCGCAAGATTGTGGCCAGCCTGAGTGATCTGCAACTTGCAGCGTTTCATACCATCGTCAGCCTGACAGGCTCTTTGGTTGTCTCGCTGGCGATAATGGATGGCCGTCTGGATGCAGGTGAGGCTTTTGAGATCAGTGAACTGGACGAAACCCACGTGATTGAGGAGTGGGGAGAAGATGCAGAGGCGGCTATGCGAAGGAAGAATAACAAACAAAGCCTGGAGGCTGCCGTTCAGTTTTTTAAACTATGTAACCAATGACAGAAAAACCAGGCCTTAAGGTCTGGAAGTCGGGGAATTAAAATGAAAGATATTATTCAAAAACTGGAAGAGAAGCGGGCTGTTGCGCGCTTGGGGGGCGGGCAAAGACGCATCGATGCCCAGCATAAAAAAGGTAAACTGACTGCCCGTGAGCGGATCGAGTTTTTACTGGACGACGGCTCTTTCGAAGAATGGGACATGTTCGTTGAGCATCGCTGCACCGAGTTTGGCATGGAAGATGAAACCGTGACCGGTGATGGCGTGATAACAGGACATGGGACTATCCACGGGAAACTTGTCTTTATTTTCTCCCAGGACTTTACGGTTTTTGGTGGCTCTCTCTCTGAATATCATGCGAAGAAAATCTGCAAGGTGATGGACAAGGCTGTTCAAGTCGGCGCGCCGGTCATTGGCCTAAATGACTCCGGCGGGGCACGGATCCAGGAAGGGATCGACAGCCTTGCAGGCTATGCAGAGGTTTTTCAACGCAATGTGATGGCCTCCGGTGTTATTCCGCAGATTTCTGTGATTATGGGACCTTGCGCGGGGGGGGCTGTTTACTCACCGGCCATGACCGATTTCATTTTCATGGTCCGTGACAGCTCCTACATGTTTGTAACAGGTCCTGATGTTGTGAAAACCGTGACCAACGAAACGGTGACAGCGGAAGAACTCGGCGGTGCAGGCACGCATACAAGTAAGTCTTCTGTTGCTGATAACGCCTATGACAATGATGTCGAGGCTTTGAGCGAGGTACGCCGGCTTATTCCAATGCTGCCAGCCTCTAATCGGGAGAATTCACCCGTTCGACCAACCTTCGATGATCCGGATCGTAAAGAGCCTTCTTTGGATACGCTGGTTCCAGCCAACCCCAACAAGCCCTACGATATGATGGAGCTGGTAACCAAGCTGGCGGATGAAGGAGGCTTTTTCGAAATTCAGCCGGATTTTGCCAAAAACATCCTGACAGGTTTTGCCCGGATCGAAGGACAGACGGTCGGTGTCGTTGCCAATCAGCCGATGGTCCTGGCGGGTTGCCTGGACATTGACAGCTCTCGCAAGGCCGCACGGTTTGTCCGCTTCTGCGATTGCTTTAATATTCCGATTGTAACCTTGGTAGACGTGCCGGGCTTCCTGCCAGGAACAGCGCAGGAATATGGCGGCATTATCAAACATGGTGCCAAGCTGCTTTATGCGTATGCAGAGGCAACAGTGCCAAAGGTCACTGTAATTACGCGCAAAGCCTATGGCGGAGCTTATGACGTGATGTCATCCAAGCATTTGCGCGGTGATGTCAATTACGCCTGGCCATCCGCTGAAATTGCAGTGATGGGGGCGAAAGGTGCGGTTGAGATTATCTTCCGGTCTGAAATCGGGGATGATGAGAAAATCCAGAAACGGACGGATGAATATCAGGAACGTTTCGCCAATCCGTTTATCGCCGGTCATCGCGGATTTATTGATGATGTGATCATGCCTAATAACACCCGTCACCGGATCGCAAGCTCGCTTCGGATGCTGAAAAATAAAGAACTCGAAAATCCGTGGAAGAAACACGGCAACATTCCGCTTTAAGGCGAGGGAGGAAAAAGAAATGTTCAAGAAAATCCTGATCGCCAATCGCGGCGAAATTGCTTGCCGCGTGATCCGTTCAGCCCGCGATATGGGGATCAAGACAGTTGCCGTTTATTCAGATGCTGATGATGGCGCCATGCATATGCAGATGGCGGATGAAGCCGTTCATATTGGCCCGGCTGCTGCGGCGGAAAGCTATCTGATCATGGAGAAAATCATCAATGCCTGCAAGGAAACCGGCGCGGAAGCTGTGCATCCAGGCTATGGTTTTCTGTCGGAAAATCAGGCGTTTGCCGATGCTCTGGCAAAAGAGAAAATCGCCTTTATCGGCCCTGGTAAAAAAGCCATTGCCTCCATGGGAGATAAAATCGCGTCCAAGAAACTGGCGCTGGAAGCCGGGGTCAATACCGTTCCAGGTCACATGGATCTGATTGACGACGCAGATCATGCCGTCAAAATTTCATTGGAAATCGGTTATCCCGTGATGATCAAGGCTTCTGCTGGCGGCGGCGGCAAAGGAATGCGCGTTGCCTGGAATGATGACGAAGCCCGTGAAGGTTTCCAGTCAGCCAAAAATGAAGCTATCAGTGCTTTTGGCGATGACCGGATCTTTATCGAGAAATTTGTCGTGGATCCTCGCCACATTGAAATCCAGGTTCTGGCAGATAAGCAAGGCAATTGCATTTATCTGGGGGAACGGGAATGCTCTATTCAGCGCCGCCATCAGAAGGTGATCGAAGAGGCGCCAAGCCCTTTCCTGGATGAGCCCTTGCGAAAAGCCATGGGCGAGCAGGCCGTCGCGCTGGCGAAAGAAGTGGATTATCACTCTGCTGGCACCGTTGAGTTTATTGTCGGGGCGGACCGGAATTTTTACTTTCTGGAAATGAACACCCGTCTGCAGGTCGAGCATCCGGTCACGGAATTGATTACCGGTGTGGATCTGGTGGAGCAAATGATCCGTGTTGCAAATGGGGAAGAACTTTCCTTGAAGCAGGATGATGTCACACTGACTGGTTGGGCCGTGGAAAGCCGGCTCTATGCAGAAGATCCTTATCGGGGTTTCTTGCCGTCCATTGGACGCTTGAGCCGTTATCAGGCACCGGAAGGGGAGAATGTGCGTGTCGATACAGGAGTGACAGAAGGCTCCGAGATCACCATGTTCTATGATCCAATGATTGCTAAGCTCTGTACCTATGGTCCGGATCGGGAGACGGCGATTGAACGGATGAGCCAGGCACTGGATGCCTATGAAGTCCAGGGTATCGCTCATAATATCAATTTCCTGAATGCAGTGTGTAATCATCCGCGTTTTAAAGAAGGGCGCCTGACTACGGGCTTTATCGCCGAAGAATATCCGGACGGTTTCTCCGGTGTTGATCTGGGGGAGCAGGACTATAATAACCTGGTGGCGATTGCCGCGCTGGTGCACCTCCGTCAGGCAACACGTGAAGTAATGGGTGTGGTTGAAACAGCGGGTACGGACTGGGTGGTCAGCGAAGGCACCTCCCGCCATACAGAGCTGCGAGCGGAAGATGCCGATCACGGTATTGATGTCACAATCGATGAGCATGTCCTGGCCATTCGTTCCGAATGGCTGCCTGGGGACCGCCGGATTGTTGCGGATATTAATGGTGTGACGGTTATCGCGTTGCTTGAAAAAGCCAAAGACGCACTTCGCATCACCCATGGGGGGGCTGTGGTCGAATTGGCTGTTCGCCGCCCGCGCCTTGCAGAGCTGGCCAAACTGATGCCGATTAAAGTGGCGCCCGATATGTCCAAATATCTGCTTTGCCCGATGCCCGGTATGATCGTTTCGGTCAATGTGGAAGAAGGTGATGAGGTGAAAGCGGGCCAGCCGCTTGCTGTTGTGGAAGCCATGAAGATGGAGAACATCCTTCGGGCTGAGCAGGACGGCGTTGTTGCTGCGGTGAAAGCCGGCGCTGGCGATACGCTGGCTGTTGATGACGTTATTCTCGAGTTTGAATAGGAAACTCCAAGGATAACAGATGAAAAGCATCCATGCCCGTATCAGAGGCCGCGTTCAAGGCGTCGGCTATCGGGCATGGACGATCGAAACAGCGACCCGCCTCGGCCTTACGGGATGGGTCCGCAATCGGCTCGATGGCTCCGTCGAAGCTGTCTTTCAAGGTAGTGATATCGCTCTCTACAAGATGCTGGAGAAATGCGAGGACGGACCGTTGCTCGCCCGTGTTCTTGAGATCAAAACAAAAGATTTGGTAGATGAGCGTGAGTATGAGGATTTTACGTCAAAATCGACCCGTTAGCGCCGCTCTCCAGGAAAATCTTTTCGAAGCTGGCGCGGAGTTCCTGGTCGAATTCCTCCATCGTTATGGGGATGCCCTGATCAATAAGAGAGGTGACGCCATGCTCAGAAATACCGCAAGGGACAATGCCGTCATAATGTGTGAGATCAGGCTCGACATTGATGGAGATGCCGTGAAAGCTCACCCATTTGCGAACACGGACGCCGATGGCTGCAATCTTGTCCTCTTTTAGTCCCTTTTGTACCCAGACGCCGACCCGGCCGTCCCGTTTCTCGCCTTTGATCTGATATTGGGCGAGCACGTCAATAACCCAATTTTCCATATCTTCGACAAAGCGTCGGATGTCAGAGCCCCGTTTTTTTAAGTCCAGCATGACATAAGCTACCCGCTGTCCCGGGCCATGATAGGTATATTGCCCGCCACGCCCGGCGTTATAGACCGGGAACTTATCCGGGGCGACCAGATCCTGTTCCTCGGCGCTGGTGCCAGCCGTGTAGAGAGGCGGGTGCTCCAGCAGCCAGATCAGCTCTGGTGCTGCGCCTTCCCGAATAGCAGTTACCCTGGCTTCCATCTCGGCAAGGGCCTGTTCGTAAGGAACAAGGTTGTCGGATATTTTCCACTCAATTTCGTGCATGGGATCTTTTATCACAGTCTTCCGGGTGTTGAAATATTTACCAAGGAGCGGAAATCTTAACGAACAAGTGTTAAAGTGGCGATATGTTAAGATCTTGGTAACCCTAATTCGAGATACTTAGGCCTTAGAGTTATTTTAGCAAGGTGTGTGATGTCGGATAAAGCGATTAAGGGTGTGGATGTAGAGATTTCCGTTGTTCTTGGAAAATCCATTATGCCTATTCATCAGCTTTTGAAAATGGGCCGTGGGGCTGTTATTGAATTGGATACTACCGTTGACAGTGACGCAATTGTATTGGCCAACAATCAGGCCATTGCCTATGGCGAGATTATCGTTGTTGATGACAATATCGGAATTTCCATCACCGAAAAAATCAGCCCTAACCAGCAGGATGTCTGACCTGCACAGCCGGATTTTAAAATAAAATCAGTTGGTTTTAAAAAATAATCAAATCTCTCCTTGCCAGCGACGTCGGTATTTGATATTTCCCCTCTACCTCAAGCGGTCGTGGCGGAATTGGTAGACGCGCAGCGTTGAGGTCGCTGTCCGGTAACACGGGTGGAAGTTCGAGTCTTCTCGACCGCACCAAAACAAAAAGCCCCTGAAGTCTTCACGACTTTGGGGGCTTTTTGTTTGGTCATTATTTTCAGAAAATACAGGTCCCTCTATGAAGCATGACGCTTTCGAAAATTTACGATGAAGCCCAATGCGATGATGCCGATGCCGTAAGGAGGGAGGGCAGCAGGAAGAGGAGCCGCAGAAACCGTTCATTTGGCATAAGCTCTGTCGCCATAACCACCAGTATCAATGTCTAGCAACCAATCAACACCTGCAATTGCAATCGTAACATCACGATCTTCAGCCTGAGCGTTCTCTGCACGCGCAAATTCAAATAAGTTATTCTAAAGCCACCAGTGCTTGATCCCTGAGCTGTGAGCTAATTGCTTTGAGGGCTTTTTTTTGCACAGTCTCATAAAAAAAGCCGCTCTGTTGAACGGCTTTTCATTGATCATAATTTCAACTGTTTTTAGGCAGCAGTTTTTTCCCGCCGAAAGCTTCGAAAACCGAGGGCAATGAGGCCAGCCGCAAAGAGTGGTAGAGCTGCAGGCAGCGGAACAGCAGAGATTGTTCCTCGGAAGGCAATCTCGTCAAACCGGGCACTAAAAGAATAGCCGTAGTTTGAATTGATGGTCATACGGATAGCAGAAACTGCTGTTTGTGTGAAATCGGCGATAAAGGCAAGGCCGCCTTGATGGTCATGCAGATAGGATCCAAGCAGGATGATATCGTCAAAATTTCCAGAAAGGGATCCATACAGATCAAATTCTTTTAGAGAGGCCGAACCGATTTGATTCCAAATGGCTGCGCCATCAAGATTGACAGTACCAGAAAAAGCGAAATCCAGATTAACCGGAAAAGGTGCATAGACGCCGCCGATACCTTGCGGGTTCTTGAAGCCTGTTGTCGTTGCAACAAAATTATCAAAATCATTAACACCGCTTACATAACTGGCACTAAGGCCCGACTGATTGATCAGACTATCGATAGAGCCATATGTAGGGTCTTCAGTACCTGAAGTGGAAACAGACTGTGCCTGAAGAATGGTTGCGGCATTAGAATAAGTTGCAAATGACAGAAAGGCTGCCATTAGTATGCAAATTCTCGAAATCATATATATTCCTTACGATGTTGATGTCGCTAGTTATATATACATATAGGTGGTTTGCGAGATGAAGCATAGGAAGAATTTGTCAGGCTTTGATTTCTTGAACCTGATACTCTTGCCTTCAATTTTTGAAATTATATTAACGAATATATTCCATCAATTCGAACGAATGCTAACGCGATGCTAATCCTGCCGAACCATATGGCCTATGACCCAGTATCATATGGCCTGTGACCCAGTATCATATGGCCTATGACCCAGTATACGGTGATCTCAATTTTCCATCCTTCAGTTTGCATTTTTCGGCAACTGATAACACGATATCGAAAACAAGTGGTTAGGCCAATCATTGCCGATATATAAAGCAGGTGTAACTGTAATCGGTTAGCGGAGGCTATGAGAAACTAGGTCTGAAGCCCTGCCGAAGCCCTTTTTTAATAATAGGATCCAGTTGCCGGAGAGGTAAGAGGAATGGCGAAGGTTTTTGAAATTACGAAAGGAGGGCAGAACAAGTATTTTTCTTCTTTCTTTTTTGAGAGATAGAGGCCGTGGACAATGGCCGCCCTTTTACTTTAAGTGCCTTTATCGACAAGATAAGAGGACTTCGATAGGATGACAGCTTGATAGATTTGCAACGGGGAGGATGCCATGTCAGATCAGATGTCGGAGGGAAAAAGATATGGATCCTTCGCGGAATTCTATCCCTTTTACCTGAGCGAACATTCAGATGTTATTTGCCGCCGCCTGCATTTTGTCGGTAGCTCATTGGTCTTGTTGACACTGGCGGGAATTTTCGTGAACGGAAATTGGGTGATGCTTTGGACCCTGCCGGTGATTGGCTACGGATTTGCCTGGATCGGGCATTTCTTCTTTGAGAAAAACCGGCCGGCCACCTTCAAATATCCGCTTTACAGTCTTTGGGGGGACTGGGTGATGTTCAAGGACATTTTGATCGGTAAAGTGAGTTTACGCGACTAGGCAAGAAGAGCCTGCCCATACAAACGCCAAAAGCCGCAAACTGGAAAACCAGTGCGGCTTTGCTTGTCAGCATATTGGGAAGCTTACGCCTCCCGCTGCTTCTTAACCTTCGCGAAGGGCGCGCTTGCGAGCCAATTTGCGGGCGCGACGGATCGCTTCAGCTTTTTGACGAGCGCGTTTTTCAGACGGCTTTTCGTAGGCACCACGGAGCTTGAGCTCACGGAAGATACCTTCTCGTTGCATTTTTTTCTTCAGGGCGCGTAGCGCTTGGTCGACATTGTTGTCGCGAACATGTACCTGCACAGCTATGAGTGCTCCTATGCTATAATGTGATTAAGTCCGTTCACAAAGTGGCGAGGTTAGTAACATGGCCTCTAACCCTTGTGAAGTCATAAACACCCAAAAAAGGGTAATATTTCCAAAGAAATGTCTTTTAACACATTTTTCGAAGGGCGTGTAGGGTAAAATGGCTGTAAAACCAATCTTGAAGATGGGAAATCCGATCCTGAATGGCCGGGCGGCCCAAATTGACGACCCGACCACAGAAGAGATTCGAGATTTGATTCTGGACATGCAGGATAGCATGAAAGCTGCAGGTGGTGTCGGACTGGCGGCCCCGCAAATTGGCGTGTCGCTCCAGCTGGTGATTTTTGATGTGCCTGCTGAGCGTCTGCAGAGTGAAGGAGAGGCTGTTACTTCCGGTATTGAGCCAACAATCCTGATTAATCCTGTTCTGGAGTTGGAAGAAGACAAGACAGATCTGGGGTGGGAGGGATGTTTGTCTGTCCCGGGCTTGCGAGGGCTTGTTCCCCGCGCTACGCGTCTTGTTTATTCAGGCTTGGACCCGAACGGAGATACCATCCGGCGGGAGGCGGAAGGTTTTCACGCCCGTGTCGTTCAACACGAATGCGATCATTTGGACGGCATTTTGTATCCACAGCGGATGACAGACCTTCGATACTTGGTGTATGAAGAGGAGATGGATGCTTTTATGGCCGCGTTTGATGACTTACCTGTCAAGCGTTGACGCCGCAAGGAGCCTGCGATGACAGATAAGAATGCTGAAAAAGACCAACTGCTGGAAGCAGTTCTGAACCATGTGATGTTTGACGGATGGTCGGAGGAGGCCCTCAAACGAGCAGGGATAGATCTCGGGATTGACCGGTTGGACATTGAATTACAATTTCCTGGCGGCTTGCAGGAGATGGTCAGCCTGTATATTGAGCGGCTGAACGACCAGATGGAAGAAAAGCTGCAAAAGCAGGATCTGGCATCCTTGAAAATTCAGGAACGCATTACGCTTGCCGTCTGGCTGCGGCTTGAATTGATGCAGGACCGAAAAGACGTTGTCAGAAAGACACTCACCTATCTTTCAAGGCCGGCGAATGCGGCGCTGGGTGTCAAACTGACCGCGGAAACGGTCAGCAGGATCTGGTATGCAATCGGCGATACATCGACCGACTTTAATTATTATACCAAGCGGCTGACACTCTCTGCTGTTTATAGCAGTACCTTGTTATACTGGTTGGATGACATGTCGGAAGACCATGCGAAAACACGCGGCTTTCTGGATCGGCGTATTCAGAATGTCATGCAGATTGAAAAGGCAAAATATCGTGTCCGCCAGTGTTTCGGCAAAAAGCCCGATATGCCCTTCATGCCCGACCCCGGGCGCTTCTTTCGAAATTTAAAGGCCCGCTGAACAGAAAATCCATTTCAGGAGAATAAAAAATGCTGAATAATAAAATCATCCTGATCACAGATGCGACCCACTTTATCGGAAAGCCTGGCTGCACCGTTCTCGCCCGGGAAGGGGCGAAGATTTACGCGCAGGATGCATCTTTTATAGAGGCCGAGGCGCGGACAGAATTTGAACAGGCTGTCCCCGGTGTCACCGCGCTGCCAGAGCAGGAGCCGGACGACGTGGTGGCTGCTATTTTAAAGGCCGAGGGCCGGTTGGATGTGCTGATCAATAATGATGCCTATCCGGCGGTCAAGGCTACCATTGAGGATGCGGATATTGATGAGTTTCGCAAGACTCTGGACGCTTTGCTGGTGCGTGGTTTCGCCTATGCGAAATATGCGTCTGCGACGATGAAAAAGGCCGGGCAGGGGAAGATCATTTTCGTCTCTTCCGCCGTGCCGAAGCACGGGCTTCCCAACTACTCCATGTATACAGCGGCAAGAGGCGGTGCGAACACACTGGCCGTATCGCTGGCCAAGGAATTGGGCAAATTTAATATCCAGGTGAACGCCCTGGCCCCGAACTTTGTCGAAAGCCCGACTTACTTCCCGCAGGAACTGCTGGATAACCCTGAAACCTACAAGAAAATCACCAAGCCAATCCCGCTGGGCCGCCTTGGAAAACCGGAGGAGGCGGGAGAGTATCTGGCATTTCTGGCGTCTGATAAGTCAGATTTTATCACCGGTCAGATTTTGTATTTCTCAGGTGGCTGGGCGTAAAGGGCTTACTCTCGTCACTAAATCTGCACTTCATAAGTGCCTTCGTTAGTCTAACAAAAACAATAACTTAAATATGGATTAAGTTAGGGGAGAGGGTCATGTCTAATGTAGTCAGTTGGACAAATTGGGCCACTCTCGATATCGAGCTGGGAGTGAGATCAAAAAAGACTTCCGAGGATTTTTTGAGCTGCCTCCACCTACTTTCCATCCCGAATTTGTGAGTGTACGGTAATATTCTAAATTTGCTATATCACTCCATGTGAGTGTGTTTGAAAAATGTTGTTCAAAATTATAATATTGAAAATTTTCGATGGTTCCCGCTCGGGTGGATTTGATACTTTGAACTTTGCCACCCTCTACGATACATACTGCTTTTTCAATGGATGTACCTGAGAAAGTATAAGAAATCCCATTATGTTTTTCTATGCCAGTGGTTCCATTTTTTATTTGATGCCAGGCAATACCCAATTGTAGTGAGTAACTATTTCTAATTTTCTCAATATGCTTAAAGTCAATTATGGCCACTTTTCCCAATACCTGACGCTTAACGAGTCTTGAGCCAGACAATGCTATTTTGCATTCTGCAAGAGCTCTACGTGGGTTGCCCATATGAATTTCAGAAACAATGGCTTTTCCATTGTTGATCGAACATTTTTTTACAACTGTAACTGTTTTTCTCATAGTCCAGTTAGTTTTGGGAGTTTCTTTAACAAGATCATCTTTTAGACGACCCAAACAAAGAAGGGATGTTGTCGCTTTTTGAACTTGATCAAATGGTGTTCTTTCCAGAATGGTGGCGTTTAATGGAATAATACCGCCTTCACATGCCGTTAGTATTTTTCCTGATACGTTGAATTCTGTTTTTGGTGCACGAGCACACATATGGGCTAATTTTGCCACTAATCTACCTCTCGGCCCACTGCTCAACTCGCCTCCACATGAAGTACTACATAAAGGGCCTGCACATCCGAATAAAAATAGAGGCAAAGTGATGGGTGTAATAACACGTAATAGGTTTATAGTTTTATTAATGTTCTTGTCGTTCAATTTAGCATATCCGATCAATAGATTAGTCAGCCATAGAAGTAGCTGGCATACGTTATTATAAACTACATTCTGATAAATGTAGAAAATTCAAATAATGGAATGTTAATGGGAAAATAGATCTCAAAACATCTATGATTATTGACAGTCCCGCTTCAACAGGCTGCGACTGTCCGCTTAACTTAGGTAGACAATTGTTTCCCACTCAGGAAAATGGATCGCAGAACAGAAGGTTCTGGTGTGAAGTGTAGGGGCCGCCCGGACGGCTACTTGGCACCGCATTGCGCATATTGAAAACTTTCTGGATCTCGCCCCCATCCTGTCAAAGCAGGATAATCAGTTCCTCAGTATGCAAGTTCATTGGCTATTTGAGAGCAACCACTTAACAGCAATTCTATTTTTCAGGCAAGAGAAGTGTGGCTAAATTTTCTCTGTTCGCGATAGCGTTAAAGGAGCCACGGCCAAAGAGGGTCGGATTAAAAATCAAACCTTTATTGTGCTTGCGGGAGCAGTCTTCTAAAGTTTGGGTGGGATGTTGAGCGGAAAAAGGCGGGTGACGTGGCCCATTTTTCTGCCCTCGCGCGCCTCTGCTTTGCCATAAAGATGCAGGCTCATTTCCGGATGGCTTAGGATCTCTTCCCAGTGATCGATATCGTCACCGATCAAATTGCGCATCACGGCATTGGAGTGATGGACGGCGGAGCCTAGTTTCAGACCAGCTGCGGCCCGGATACTTTGCCGGAATTGGCTGGTTGTGCAGGCTTCAATGGTCCAGTGGCCTGAGTTGTGAGGGCGCGGGGCCAGCTCATTGATCAGAACATCTCCGTCGCTGCCGACGAACATTTCGACGGCGATAAGCCCAACAAGGTCCAGGTTTTCCGCAATTTTTCCGGCGAGTCCCAATGCATGATTGGAGACGGTTGTTAGAATGTTGGCGGGCGCCAGTGTAATATCAAGAATATGATTTTTATGCCGGTTCTCTACTGGAATATAAGCTTGAATATCCCCGTTTATGCCGCGGGCAATAATCACCGAAATTTCCAGCTCAAACGGAATAAACCCTTCCAGAATACAAGGTTGCCCATTTACATCAGACCAGGCTTGGTCAATTTGAGTGGCCGAGGTGATTTTGACCTGACCTTTCCCGTCATAGCCAAACTTTCGTGTCTTCAGAACCGCAGGTGTTCCGATCCGCTCGACCGCTTCCTGCAGTTCTTTTAGGGTTTCCACATTGGCAAAGGGGGCCGTCGGGACACCCAGATTATTTATAAAGCTTTTCTCAAGATGCCGGTCCTGGGTAATTTCAAGGACTTTGCGTCCAGGGCGAACAGGCACCAATGGCTCCAGAAATGCCAGGGTTTCAACAGGAATATTTTCAAATTCGAGGGTCACTGCATCGACGGCTTTAGCAAATTTGCGAAGAGCGCCCTGATCCGTATAGTCGGCAAGCGTTACGGCATTGGCAACCTGAGCTGCCGGACTGTTTGGGTCCTGTCCGAAAATATGAGTTTTGTATCCCAATTCAGCGGCTGCAATAGCCATCATGCGGCCAAGTTGTCCGTCACCGAGAATGCCGATTGTTTTGCCGGGGGCAAGCATGGTCATAAGAGGTTCCTATTCCTGCGGATCAACGGGTTCCAGCGAAACGGCGCGGGTTTGCCTGTCACGCCAGTCGTCAATGGCCGCTGCAATGGCATCGTCATTCAGGGCCAGGATCTGCGCTGCCAGCAATGCCGCGTTGATGGCGCCTGCTTTACCAATCGCAAGGGTGCCGACAGGAACGCCGCCCGGCATCTGGACAATAGAGAGAAGGCTGTCCATACCTTTCAGGGCTTTGCTTTCAATGGGTACACCAAGAACGGGAATTGGAGTCATAGAAGCCGTCATGCCCGGAAGGTGAGCCGCACCGCCAGCGCCGGCAATGATAACCTGGATTCCGTTGGATCTGGCTGATTTTGCATAGTCAACCAATCGATCGGGTGTCCGGTGGGCAGAAACAATCTTAGTCTCGAAAGAGGCATTTAATTCTTCGAGCGTGTCCGCTGCATGCTTCATAATTGGCCAGTCAGACTGGCTACCCATAATGATGCCGATCTTAGCGCTTTGCTGCCCCATGGTGGTGTCCTGTTACCCGATATCTGGATGGATTAAACATTTGCCCGGATTATAGGCTGGCTTTCCCCAGAAGCAAGCACAGCATTCCTGAAGATGGTATCCTTTGTATTCTATTAGAAAATAGCGTATGTTGTCGGCGAGTAAAATTCTCAATACCGGTCGGATTAGTTTATGAAAATTGGATCTACGGATCGCACCACGAGAACGGGTGTAACGGGCAAAGCAACGCCGAAAGCGGCAGCAAACGCTTATTCAAGCGTTTCTGCGCCAAGAACAATCAATGATTCAACGTCCATCCTGGGCATTCCTGAAGCCGAGCTGACACCAAAAGTTCGAGATGCGATCATGACCCTGATGGAGGAAGTCGATCGTCTAAGACGTTCTGTTGATGGTATCAACCAGCGGCTTGCTGATGCGGAAAAGCTGGCGGATCAAGATCCGCTGCTGCCTATTTATAATCGTCGCGCTTTTGTTCGCGAACTGACAAGAGTGCAGGCAACTGTTGAGCGATATGACAGTGCTGCCAGTCTTATCTATATCGATCTGAACGGCTTCAAGGCTATTAATGACGCTCACGGTCATCAAGCGGGTGATTATGTGTTGGCGGAATTTTCGAAACGTCTGGTTTCTGCCGTCCGTGAAACGGATATCGTTGGTCGGCTTGGCGGGGATGAATTTGGGTTGATTCTGTCCCGTACTGATCATGATGCGGCATCAACGTTGGCAACACGCTTGCCGGGAGAATTGGAAAGAAATCCGATTATCTGGGAAGGGACAGCGCTGGATGTCGGGCTGTCCTACGGTATTGTACCTGTTCAATCGGGCGTGAATGCTGAACAGGCTCTCAACGATGCTGATAGCAAAATGTATGAGCAAAAACAGCAGGATCGTAGAGAACGTTAAGTGGATCAGGTTCCGGAAAAGACAGTGATTTAAGCGATAATATCGGGCAGGAGAGCACTTTCTGTCATGAAAATCTGGTCTTTGAGGATCAGTTTGCGCTTTTTCATCCGTTGCATTTGCAGGCTGTTAAAATTTCCGGAACTGATCAGAGTATCAATTGCCAGATCAAGATCGCGATGTTCTGTTTTTAAATCAGCCAGCTTTTGCCTCAGGCTTTCCTGATCATCAATTTCTGTCATTCTGACATGCATCCCTATACATCTTGCGCCAATGACTGGAGGCTCCGTTTTGCCAGTTCAGGCAGAATACGGTACCCTAGCAGAGCATTTTAACATTTTTCTGGCATTCAGACCAGATCGTAAACTTTGGCAGAGGCATGTGCCGATTAAGAATTCGGTCAGTATTTCTGCGCTAGAAAGACCTGTTCGCCAGCATCCGTTTTGCTGCCGTGAGCCAAGTGCGTGTTTATGGAAGTGAAGCACGCAAGAGTCAAGGGAGTGTTCATTTGGTTGTCTATTCGTCTGCTGGTTTTCCGCCTTGTGCATTATGGGATTACTCGGTCAAGCTCTATAGTGACGAAAACGTCTCTGAAGCTTGCCTTTCGTTACAGGATAGAAAAGGTATGGATGTGAATGTCCTACTTTTTTGTGTCTGGGTCGCCGCCAGTGGCCGTCAGACCCTGACAGAAACGGAGTTGGATGATGGGATAGCCGTGAGTTCGCACTGGCAATCCAATGCTGTCTCCCCCCTTCGGGATATCCGCCGATTTCTGAAAGAACCCAACGGGAAGATCGACAGTCGGCTTTCCGGTGAATTGAGGCGGGTTATTGTTGAAAGCGAACTCTATGCTGAAAAGCTCGAATTGCTGGCATTGGATAACCTGATAAACCGGCCCGCCACAGGCAGCTTTGATGGTTCGCAATGTGCTGAAGCGGCTGCTGAAAATCTTTTGAGTTACGCCAAAAAAGCTGCCCCGGGAGAGTTGGAGGACAGAGACCGTAGTGATTTCAGAGCCATCTGGCAGGCGGCCTTTCCAGGAGAAAACGTAGAGCAGTCTGTTCTGGCAACTTAGGCAGCGTTATGGATGTTTGTCGCCACCGGGATCATCTTGTCGGTCAGCTTTCTTTCAAGCCTTTCCAGCGTGTTACCAGATCATTCTCTATTCCCATCAGATCAAGAACCCGACCCACAGAGTGATTAACCAGATCATCGATATTTTGCGGATGGGTATAAAAAGCAGGCACAGGTGGGGCGATAATAGCACCGAGTTCAGCCAGCTGTGTGAGATTCTTTAAGTGACCGGCATGAAGCGGTGTCTCACGAAGCATCAGAACAAGTTTCCGCCGTTCTTTCAAAACGACATCCGCAGCGCGTGTCAGCAGGCTGCCAGTCGTTCCCGTGGCAATTTCCGACATGGAACGAATGGAGCAGGGAGCTATGACCATACCCGCATTCCGAAAAGAACCGGAAGCAATGGCCGCCCCGATATCTGCTGGCTTATAACTTGTATCAGCCATGGCTTTAACGTCCGAGACGGATATCTTGGTCTCGTGAACCAATGTAATTTCAGCAGCCTTACTGATCACAAGGTGAGTTTCAACATCAGCCATTTTGCAGGCTTGTAGCAACCGGACGCCGTAAATCGCCCCCGATGCCCCCGTTATCCCGACAATAAGCTTCTGTTTTTCTGACATGAATCCGATGCTTCTAAAATAATAAAATTGACCGTCAATGATTGATATCAATTTTGTTAACAATTTTGTAATATATTGTTCTTCACAGTTGGAAAACCAACTTCCCGCCTTTAGTAAAGGAGATAAAATATGAGCACAACAGAGTATGTTGCACAGCTGACAGAAAAACATCATCAGATTGAAGAAGAAATTCACTCTGAAATGTTGCACCCATCCGCTGATCACGTGCATATTACCGAGCTCAAGAGGGAAAAACTCCGATTAAAAGAGAAGATTACGGAACTTTCGACAGAGGAAGTTGCGAACTGATTACCCCTAATACCCCATAGAATTTCTTAAATGCGTCAGATTACTGGCGCATTTTTTTGTTGGTCAGAGGAGCCATACAGATGGTTACGGTGTCATGCTGGCCAAGCGTGCGGCTAATGTTACGACCTCCTCACTTGCTTTAAGACGGGAGTCGGTGTGACGCTGATCCGCAAATTCCTGATATTCGGAACGAATGAAGAATTTCTCGGTCACGCCGAGATAATGGGAAAGGGTTGAAATATGAGCTTCCAGATGGTTCATGGCCTCCCGGATGCCGCCAGAGCCGAAACCAAACTCCCCTGTAGAGGTCAGGCATATGAGTGTTTTCCCTGAAAAGAGTGGGGCGAGTGGATAATCCCCGCGTGCCAGATCAAAGGAAAAGGTTTTATTCACCCGAATGACCATATCAGTCCAGGCTTTCAGGGCGGCGGGCATACCATAATTATACATGGGAGAGGCAATCAGCAGAATATCGGCCTGCTCCAGTTCCTGAATTAAAATGTCTGATTGCTTGAGTATTTCTTGTTGCACAGCGGTTCGTTCTTCAAGGGGTGTAAAGCAGGCCGCAATCCAGCTTTCTGAGATAAATTCTGGAGGGTTTAGACCAATATTGCGATTAATAACGCTGGTTGCAGGGTCGCTTTTCAACCATGTCTCAATAAATTTCGCCGAGAGATCTCTGGATATGGACCTGTCTGTTCTGGCGCTTGCCGTAACATTAAGAAGAGTTGTCATCTGATACTCCTGAATAGGCTGGGTTGCGGGCAGTATTTTCCCGCCCTTAAAGTCATGAGTAGCAGGAAGGGGGAGGTGATCCGAAGCGAGGTCTTTTCAGCTGTCAGATGAGATTTATTGAAAAATGGAGGAAAAGCGAAGTTTTGAACGGCGCTCTTAGAGGTTAATCTTTGAGGGGTGGTTCCAGAAATCGCTGACCGACTTCGCTGTCGCGAAACATATCGGCTTCGTCTAGAATCCAGTCTTGAAATGCCCGTACCTTTGCTTGAAAGTGTGTGCTTTGCGGACAGGTGAGAAAATAGCTCTTGTTTTTCAGGCGAGACGGATAAGGCGGCACCAAATACCCTTTGTTTAGATATTCAGCCGCTGTGATCAGGCTGACAAGGGCAATTCCGCGTCCGTCTTTTGCCGCCTGCAGGCACATTATCTCATCAGTATAAGTTACCTGCGGGGCCAGCGGCAGGTTATGAATGCCGACGGATTGAAACCATTTGGACCAACTCGGATCCGCCTGTGAAAAGCCCTTCCACTCATAGTGAATTAGGGGATGCTTCAACAGATCTTGAGGAGTGCCAGGATCAATTGAGAACCCTGGAGCGCAGACGGGCGTGACATAATCGTCCAGTATCCAGGCGGTATGCATATCCGGGGTGTCTCCAAATCCATACCGAATTGAAACATCAATCCCATCGCTTGCAAAATTGCCAACCTCATCGGAACTGACAAGACGAACTGTCAGATCTGAAAACAGGGATTGAAAGCGATGTAATCGAGGACCCAGCCATTCACTGGCAAAGGATCGGGTCGTACTGATAACGATTTGCCCGTTAATATCATCCGATTGCAGGGCGTGCGATCCCTCGCGCAATTTCTGAAAAGCCTGAAATGCGAAGGGTGCGTAGATCTCCCCGGCTGCTGTTAAGCGAAGAGAACGGTTGAGACGGTGAAACAGCTTGACGTTCAATTGATCCTCGAGGGTTTTTATCTGATGGCTAATTGCTGTGGGGGTAACATGGAGTTCTTCTGCTGCCGCTTTGAAACTCAAATGTCGGGCGGCCGCTTCAAAGGCCTGGATGCTTTTGAGGGAGGGAAGGCGAGCTCCGTTGTTATGAGCCTTTATGCGAGGGTCGGAGGGCATCCAGTGGTCCTTTCGCCGCAGTTCGAGTTTGAGCCATCAGGATTTGTATCTATGAGCCCGTTTTTAAAGAATGGCAAGGCAATGATCCGGAGATTGTTCTGATCATCAAACTGTCAAATATCTGACACCAGATTGAAACGCTGCCCCAACAGGGTTCCAGCCGAACCAATTCGAATGAGGTCATTTTACGAGGCCTGAAAAGATAGGAACCGGCTTATGAATAAGAAACTTACCCTCACCCTCTTGATGTGTAGCGCTTTGATGTCAAGTTCTGCCCTGGCTGCTGAACGATTGTCGGTCCGGGCTGTAACGCCAAACCAGGCTGGGGTGCTTGAGAAGCTTTATATCATCAATGGAGACTCTGCCTCTGGGGAAGGGGTGACAATCGAAATGGAGGATGTCTCGTCAAAAATCAAGACGGGAGAAACCAAGACTATCCGCCTCCTTCATATCAATGATTTGCATTCCCACCTGGTTGATTTTCACCGTAAAGGAGATACCCATCGTCTGGCACAAATTTCAAAAATTGTGAAGGAGGCGCGTGCGGCAGCAACGCAAGCTGGAGAAGCCGTTCTTTTCCTCAGTGTTGGGGACGAGCATATCGGAACAGTTTGGGATGAGCTGTTGGGCGCCAACGCAGATGATTTTCAAATGAGTGCGCCCTATCGGGCGCTTTCCGCTGCGGGACTGGATATGTCCGTTGTGGGTAATCACGAGTTGGATAAAGGTTCGGAATTATTGGCACGGGCCATTGACCAGGACGCAACTTTCCCGGTTCTGACGGCCAACCTGGTGGGATCCAAATTCCAGATGCCCTGGGCGCGGGCTGCAATTGGAGAAGTGCAAGGGGTCAGGATTGGTTTTATCGGCCTGACGTCAACCGTGGATACCTATCTGCAGACTGAGGCGGATCCGGGTCTTAAGGGGTATGATCCGGTGGCGGTGACAAAAAATATGGTGGCAGCCCTGTCACCAAAAGTCGACATGATCGTTCTCCTCAGTCATGTTGGGTATAACGGCATCGCGCTAAAAGGGCAGGAACTCAAATATGATCTGGCCGTCGGGGACAAGCAGATTGCAGAAGCCGCTTCAAAAGCATCAACGAAACCAGTTGTTCTGTTGGGCGGGCATACGCATACCGTGCTGAATGAAGCCGGTCTACAGGACCACTCCTTTGTTTCGGGTGTTCCGATACTGCAAGCCGGGGAATATGGAAAATTTGTTGGAGATCTTACTGTCCGTTTGCATAGGGAGCAGAACGGAGGTTTGAAGGCAGATTATACGGCACGGTTGATCCCGACAAAAGGGCGCGATCAGGAATCGACGGCGGATCTGGATCTGGATTTACAGCAAAAGGTTCTGGATCCAATCAAGGTTCAGCTCGATAAACGCCTGCAGGAGGCGGTTGGCGTCGTTGTGCCGAATGAAGGACTGAAAGATGCGACAGTTGTGTCTGAACGGTATATTGGCGAAAGTGCCATGGCCAATTTTATGAACGATGCCATTGTTCAGCGCAGCCAACACTGGCCTCAGGGGCCGGTTGACTTTGCGGCGTTTAACGCGACAGGGATGCGGGGGGTCGATATGAAAGACGCTCTGACATATGACGAATGGTATAAGGTCATGCCCTATGCGGATGAAATTTTTGTTTATTCACTATCCGGTTCTCAGCTTAAAGATATCATTGAGGATAATGCGCAGCGGATCGTTCGTCCGGAGGAATTGGTGGTAAATGGTGGGGCGCTGGATCCACAGAAATTTATACCGCGCGGTTTCCAGCATTATTCTTCTGGTGTCCGGTATGAAATAATTCTGGGTGATACCCCTCTGGAGACCCAGGCGGTCAATATCACACTGAAGGGAAAACCGATTGAGCAACTCCTGGAGCATCGCTTCAGAATTGCTTTTAATTCCTATGTTGCCAATGGTCGGGAGGGGTTTTCCGGTGATGTGATCAAGGGCTTACCAGAACAAATCAAAGGCTATGATCTTAAATCTCTTCGGGGAAAAGCAGCCTTTAATACCTATCTCCTGTACCGGGGGCAGATTATTGATTTCATTCGAGAAGATGCCAAAGGAATTGTCAGCCCGGAAACGGGGGCTCGGTATGATGAGAGGGTCGTGGTGCGGTTTGCTTCTCGCAGCTAACACTTTTCCAACAAATTGAATTATAGACGCGTGCGTTCTCCTGAGCGGAGAACACACGCTTTCGCATTTTAATTTTTGTATGAATAAAATCTCATAAACAGTTGTTTTTAAACACCACTCTTGCGGTCAAAACGATCCCTTTTTGAGGTGGAGATTCAGCATTTTGGGCGAAGCTGCTGAAAGAATGGCAGAATTAGGGCATCTGTGATTCGTCAAGCGGTTTTTTTAAAAAAAATATACTACAATTTGTTGACGGGGGTAGGGGGCTTCTACAATATGTAGTGGTTTCGTCGCCGGAGCGTGGATTGGGAAAAATACTGGATTTGAGGGTCGTCAGGCTGTAAGAACCGTATTATGATCAGTCTTTAAGGCTACCGGGCCATCATGACAGTCTTATGACACTGTGATCGGCGAAAAAACGGAAATGATTGGCGGCCAAAAGGCCATAATTGAAGAATTTATAGGGGTTGAGCATATGCTGGATACGGTCGATATGTTGACGGATGTCGTGCAGGTTAAAGGTGGTGCACGGGTTCATATTGATCATAGTCGGGATAAGTATCTGACTGAGTTCGGTAAAGCCGTTCTGGAAGACAGATATCTGCTGCCTGAGGAAAGCTTCCAGGACCTGTTCGGCCGTGTGGCGAGTGCTTATGGTGATGACGATGCCCATGCACAGCGTATTTATAACTATATCAGCAAGCTTTGGTTCATGCCTTCTACACCTGTGCTCAGCAATGGCGGCAGTACACGTGGGTTGCCAATCTCCTGTTTCCTCAATGAGTCTGACGACAGTCTGAACGGTATCGTTAATCTGTGGACTGAAAATGTCTGGTTGGCGTCCAAAGGGGGCGGTATCGGAAGTTATTGGGGCAATTTGCGGTCAATCGGTGAAGGTGTGGGCGCCGTCGGCAAGACCTCCGGTGTGGTGCCTTTTATTCGGGTGATGGACAGTCTGACGCTCGCCATCAGTCAAGGCTCTTTGCGCCGGGGATCAGCCGCTGTTTATTTGCCGGTCTCCCATCCGGAAGTCGAGGAATTTGTCGAAATTCGCCGGCCAACTGGTGGTGACCCAAACCGGAAAACACCTAATTTGCATCATGGTATTCTGATTTCTGATGATTTCATGCGTGCCGTAGAAGAAGATGCGGACTGGGGATTGACCAGCCCGAAAGATGGTGCGGTTGTTCGCAAAATCAGCGCGCGCAGTCTGTGGATCCGTATTTTGACCGCCCGTGTTGAAACAGGTGAGCCTTATATCATTTTCAATGACCGAGTGAACAGTCAGATGCCAGAGCACCACAAGCTCGCTGGTCTTTCTGTAAAAACATCCAATTTGTGTGCGGAAATTACACTGCCAACCGGCCGGGATCATTTGGGGAATGATCGGACTGCTGTTTGCTGTCTCGCGTCCCTCAATCTTGAAAAGTATGATGACTGGAAAGAGGAAGAAGGTTTCATCGAAGATGTGATGTTGTTCCTCGATAATGTGTTGCAGGATTTCATTGATCGGGCACCGGATGAAATGGCGCGGGCCAAATACGCTGCCATGCGGGAGCGGAGTGTCGGTTTGGGCGTGATGGGTTTCCATTCTCTCCTGCAAGCAAAGCGTGTCCCGCTTGAGTCTGTGATGGCAAAAGTCTGGAATAACCAGATTTTCAGCCATATCCAGAAACATGCCGATGCCGCTTCCAAATCGCTTGCCAAGATACGCGGCGCATGCCCGGATGCAGCTGATTATGGTTTTGAAGAGCGGTTTTCAAATAAGACAGCGATCGCACCAACAGCGTCTATCTCCATTATTTGTGGAGGGGCCAGCCCGGGGATCGAGCCTACTGCGGCCAATAGCTATACGCATAAAACATTGTCCGGCTCCTACAATGTGCGCAATCCGCACTTGAAAGCGTTGCTGGCCGACAAGGGTGAAGATACGGAAGAGATCTGGAGTTCCATTACTGTCAATGAAGGATCCGTCCAGCACCTGGATTTCCTGGATGATCACGAAAAGGATGTGTTCAAGACGGCTTTTGAGCTGGATCAGCGCTGGATCATAGAATTGGCTGCGGATCGGACACCGATGATTGACCAGTCTCAGTCGGTCAACATTTTCCTGCCAGCCGATGTTCACAAGCGCGATTTGCATCAGATCCATTTCCAGGCCTGGAAGCAGGGTGTAAAAAGCCTGTATTATTGCCGATCCAAGTCCATTCAGCGGGCCGAGGTTGTGGCAACCAAGGAAGATATGCCGGACAGCCTCTCGGAGCTTGTCGCAGGCGCCGCTGCGCGGCCTAAACTGGAAGTGGTTGCCGCTTCATCCAATGATTATGAAGAATGTCTCGCCTGTCAGTAAGGCTGGCGAGTATCCTGATCCATTTCTGAATTGAGAAGTTAGAGAGTTCGATGTCCCTGCTTGATGCAAAGCCCGTCTACAAGCCTTTTGCCTATCCATGGTGTTACGATGCTTGGTTGATGCAACAGCAAATCCACTGGTTGCCGGAGGAAGTGCCACTTGCTGACGATGTGAAAGACTGGCACAAAAACCTGACTGAAGATGAGCAGCATCTGCTCACTCAGATTTTCCGGTTCTTTACGCAGTCGGATATCGAAGTCAATAACTGCTACATGAAGCATTACACCCGTGTCTTCCAGCCGACGGAAGTTCAGATGATGCTGGCGGCTTTTTCCAATATGGAAACGGTGCATATTGCGGCTTATTCCCATCTTCTGGATACCATTGGTATGCCGGAAACTGAGTATTCAGCGTTCCTTCATTATAAAGAAATGAAGGATAAATATGATTATATGCAGCAGTTTAATGTGGAGAATAAGGCCGAGATTGCCAAGACACTGGCTGTCTTTGGCGCCTTTACAGAGGGGCTGCAGCTTTTTGCAAGCTTCGCCATCCTGCTCAATTTTCCGCGCCATGGGAAGATGAAGGGAATGGGGCAGATTGTGACCTGGTCGGTTCGCGACGAGACATTGCACTGCAATTCCATTATCAAGCTGTTCAAAACCTTTATCAGCGAGAATCCGGAAATCTGGAACGATGCTTTCGCTGAGGATCTCTACAAGACCTGCCGGGAAATCGTCTCTCACGAAGATGCCTTTATTGACCTTGCATTTGGTGCCGGAAATATCGAAGGGCTGACGGCGGACGAGATCAAAGCTTATATCCGCTATATTGCGGATCGGCGCCTGACGCAGTTGGGGCTGGATCCTATCTATAATCTCGAAAAGAATCCGCTTCCCTGGCTCGATGCTATTTTGAACGCGGTGGAGCACACGAATTTCTTCGAAAACCGCGCAACAGAATATTCCAAGGCTGCTACTCAGGGAACCTGGGATGAGGCTTTCGGATAGGCTCTGAGGTTAATTCATTTTCAAGGTTTGAACCAAGCGCCGGACTGTCTCATTCAGATGGTCCGGCTTTTTTAATGTGACAGCCAGGACCATGGCTCCTTGAAGGGTGCTGATGATATGTGTCGCATCTGCCGTTGGGCCTTTTGCATTGGCGAGCGCCTTTGTGGTCCAGGCAATCATTTTTTCAAAAAAAACTGAAACGGCGCGACTGACATCATCGGGCAGGCCCGAGATTTCGGCACCCAGAACACAGCCAAGGCAGATAGCTTCGTCCGATTGCAGGCTTGTTGCATAGGCATTGCCCAGTCTCTCAATCCTAGCCGCGGGGCTTTCTGATGGATCCGATGGATCTCCGAGAGCTTCCAGCAAGCGATGTTCATAGCGCTGGATGACAGCAACACCCAGATCTTCCTTGTGAGGGAAGTGGTAATGCACACTGGAACTTTTTATCCCGACATCACTGGCAATATCCCGGAAGCTGACCGCGTTAAAGCCGCCCCGGCGTATATAGTGTTCTGCTGAAGCCAGGATGGCTTCCACTCTATCATTTTTCTGTGTTTTTTCCATCTTTCTATATCTATCAGTTGATAGGCTCTTGACAAGATCTAATAATAACCCAATTATCTACCTATTGATAGATAGATAACTAAAAACTGGAATTTGATATGAAAGTTTATGAATTTAAAGGCTTCCCTAATCCTGCTCGTATTCGCATTGCCCTTGCGGAGGCGGGAATGCTTGAGGCGACTGAATTCGTCCAGGTTGATGTGCCAGGCGGGGAGCATAAAAAAGCCGAATTCCTTGCCAAAAACCCTTCCGGCGCGGTACCGGTTCTTGAACTCGAAGACGGTACGGTCATTTCCGAATGTAGCGCGATCACAGAATATATAGATCAGGTTGCAGGAAACGGCGAGTTGATGGGAAAAACAGCGAAAGAGAGAGCTGTTATCGCTATGGTACAGAAGAAAGTTGAAGCGGGATTTCTGGATGCTGTTGCCGATTTCTTCCACCATGCCACCGATGGTTTAGGGCCTGATATCGAAAGTTATCAAAATGCCGGTTGGGGCGCGCGGCGGCGGGAAGTTGCCCTTAAAACACTTGATTGGATGGAGACAATCCTGTCAACACAGCCTTACTTGGCGGGAGAGAAATTTACGATCGCGGACATCACGGCACAGGCGGGATTTTTGTTTGCAGGATTTGTGAAACTTGAAATTCCAGAGACTTGCCCGCATGTGAAAGACTATATGACACGTCTTGCTGGTCGTGACAGTATTAAAGCTGCAGCCTAGTGCAGGGGAGCAAAAAACATGCAATTACATGCAGATTTTACCAAACGAGCCGTTATACACGGGGCTGAACTCGAGTGGAAAGCCTCCCCGATTGCCGGGGTAAACCGGCGCATGCTGGATCGTATTGGCGGCGAAGTGGCGCGGGCGACAACCATTGTTCGCTTTGATGCGGGGAGCCGGTTTGACCCCCATACCCACGGCGGAGGGGAGGAGTTTTTTGTTCTGGAAGGGGTTTTCCAGGATGAGCATGGCGACTATCCGGCGGGGACCTATATTCGAAATCCACCGACATCTCGCCATACTCCCGGCTCAGATGAGGGATGCACCATTTTGGTGAAACTCTGGCAGTTCGATCCCGATGACCGAACCTTTGTCACGTTGGATACGGAAAAGATGGAAGCTTTTGCCGATCCTGATCGCGCAGGTATTGAGGTCCGTCCCCTCTTTCAGGATGATAGGGAAACGGTCCGGCTGGAAAATTGGCCTGCGGAGACTTCCCTGCCTATTGGCCATGTTGACGGGGCAGAATATTTTGTTCTGGGTGGTGGTTATTCATTAGACGGCGAGGCGTTTAGCCGAAGCTCCTGGTTGCGCCTCCCTGCAGGACAATCCGCAGAAGTTTCGACAGGGCCGCAAGGGGCGACAATCTGGAGTAAAACCGGACATCTTATCCATGCAGTAGCACCGGACGTGCGGTAAAGGGGCTGAGGGCACGCAGAGGCGGCGGCTAAAGCGCTTAAGGCTTTGGCCGCCTTCCTTCGAGGACGGAGCGGTAATCAGCAAAGATTTTGTAAATAAAATCCAAAAGAACCCTTACACGCGGGTTTTTGCGGATGTCTGAATGGATGAGAGCCCAAATCTCATTGTCTGGAATGAGAGAGCTGCCGGGCAGGCGTTGCAAATCAGGATCAGTATCGCCCATAAAGCAAGGCAGGAGGCCAATTCCGGTTCCTTCACGGATCATATAGCGGGCAACCCGTGCGGAATTGCTTTTCCCGGCAACGATACCCCTCGGGAAGCGTCCCGAAACGGCTTCATAACTGGTAGAAATCCACCTGTCCTCACGGGGTCGGTTTTTCAAATAGCTGCTAGAGGCATATACCGCCAATGGGCTATCTGACAACTTACGCCCAACAGCGCCAAGCGGTGGTGTTTTTGTGATACGAAGAGCGACATCGGCTTCTCGTTTGGCTAGGTTACTCATTGTCTCAGATGTCATTATTTCCAGCTCAATACCAGGATTTTGTGCCTGAAACACAGCCAGGTCCGGGCTGAGCAGGTTGGTGTACAATTCTTCATACATTGAGACTCTGAGGGGGCCGTAAAGCGCTGCCTCTTCACTAAAGGCAATCCGGCCAACTTCTTCCATTGCTTTTTCAGCCTGTTCGGCGGAGGCCTTTATTTTTTCTCCAAAAGGGGTGAGCAGAGCGCCGCTTCGTCCCCGCTCAAACAAGGGGGATGCCAGCTCCTCCTCGAGGCTTTTCAGGCGTCGGGACAGAGTGGCATGGGTGGTGCCCAGATCTTTGGCTGCGCCCCTCACGGATCCGGATCGGGATATCGCGAGGAATATCTTGAGATCATTCCAGTTAAACATGGATTATATTTGTACCATTATGGTGTCAATATGGGCAATATCCAATCCATATAATTCCTGTCATCAATAAACCTTCCGATTAATAAAGTGTTTTAACAGGAGAAAATTATGATCAGGATGGCGATGATCGCGAGTATTACGCTGGCGGGATTTTTATCCCCTGCCATTGCTGGAACAACGGGCATATTGAGCCTTTACAAAATCACAGACAAAGGTAGCTTAGCGACGGCAGAGGCAAAGCTTGCGAACAGGCTTCGAATGCAGGGATGCAGCATTCAGTTGGCCGGTACAATTCTCGCCGAAGATGGGAATATTGATTTATTCACGCCAGATCGGTTTTTGTATCTGGAATGTCAGTCAGCCGTACTGGGATCAAAAAACCGGCAGACCGTGTTTGAGCCTCTTATTCAGTTATCCTCTGATACAGCCTTCTTCGAAGGCGCTTTATTGCCCGTAAAGCAGACCGTGAGTGCGGATACAGGCCAGCGATCCTATATTCTGAAAATCAGCCATTATAATAATCTTGACCCGGCGCAGCGGGATCGTGATCTTACCGCGATTGGTGAAAGCCTTGAAGGGCGCGCTGACATTTATACAAATCAGGCTGATATCTCTGTCAGCGAGGCATATGGTGCGAGGACACCGGATGAGGCTGTGATCATTTATTATGACTCTCCTGAAGCAGGAGAGCGGTTTCGGGCGGCGAATAAGCCGATTTTGAAAAAGATTGGTGCCTTTAACAAAAATCATCTGGAGGACTACGTCTACTACGTTGCAAAACCAGATTAAGGATGAAGCAAAAAGGTCGTCCGAAGACGACCTTTTCTTTGAAATGATGTTGTATTCTTCGTTTACTTACGCCGTTTACGCATCCAGCCAACAACACCCAGTATGATAATACCGGCCCCATAAAGCGGAAGAGCTGCAGGAAGCGGGACGACAGAAACACTCATCCCCTTAATCTTGAAGTTGTCTGCAGGCCTGAACAAGCTTCCGTCGAAGGCACCGATGCCGAACAAAGTCCCATCCCAGATGCTGGCAAATGTATAGGTGCCCCCACCCGGAATATCGATATTAAAACTGATGGGACCGAGTATTCCATCCGGCTCGTTATCGAAGAAGAAACTGAACTCGTCATTGCCATCGACGAAACTGAAGGAAACACTTTCCAGAATAACGCTTTGCGAGAATTCGAAGATGGCCAGGTCATTCCGGGTTCTGCCATCGACCTGGTGATCGTCAAATATATGACTGGAGATTCCCAATCCTCCAGCATACTGCCCGATCAGACCGGTCGATGTCACCGTACCGCCGTTTGAAAAGACACCGGGCGTGACATCAACGGTTATACCGTCTTCAGTGAAGGAATAAGAAGGTGCCAAACCCCCATTTCCGGAAAAGTTAAAAGATGTAGCAGCGGCTGCGGCCGAACATGACAGTAGCAATGCAGCGAGTGTGGTTATAATTGTTTTCATTTTGTACCCCTTGATACCTGTTAGTTACCCCTCCAAAGCAGATAGTGATACAAATCCAGTACTGTTTATCCTTTTTATCTAATAAACATACGGCCTCTTCGAGCAATAGGCTAATAAAATGAAAACAGGAGAAAGCAACATAACTTGCCTGTTTTATGAAATTTTCCCCACACAAAATGTCAGAATAGGCGAAAAGCTAATTGTTTATTAAGCATTTCGCTAATGTTTGCATTTTTGAAAAATATGAAGACCAAGCCGCGTGAAATCATTTTTGGATCTCATAGCAAGTTGAACAGGGCTGTGCATGACTACCAAATAGGGGTGGTGATGTCTGAGCCTGACGAATCAAAGCGGTCATTCACAAAGATAATTTTCTAAATGGGAAATTTAACTTTTAGAAGGGATGGGTGAGAAAGCTTGTCTTCCTCCCAAAAGAAAAACCCCGCTCCAAAGGCGGGGTTGATCTTGTCTTTTGCCGGTTTTGTATCAGGCTGCGGCAGCCAGTTTCCTTTTACGGCGCCATCCAACAAACCCGATGATGGCCATTCCCGCACCATAGAGAGGCAGAGCCGCTGGCAGGGGAACTGCTGAAATCGTACCAACGGTTATGCTGGCGATTTTGAAATCGTCATTGCTGGCAATTGCGCCGATACCAAAGAGGTCGCCGCTTTTCAGTAAGGCACCGAGGAATTGATAGGTATCAGTCGGGTTGGCGTCGAGAGACGAGTTGATCAGATCAAGAGAGCCATTATCTCCATTGTCGAAGAAATAGGCAAACTGATCACGGTTGTCATTGTAATTGAATGTTACGCTTTCCAGGTAGACATCTTCGCTGAAAGAAAAGATGGCAACGTCATTTCCCCGGTTACCGTCGATTTCGTGATTGTTGTCACCAGTGCCATTCCAGACAGTCAGGCCATATCCGTTATACTGACGGACCCAACCTGTATCCTGAACGTTCCCGCCAGAATAATTACCCGCTTTTACGGACAGATCTACACCACCAGAAGAATAATTCAGGTTTCCCTGTGTCCATCCTACAGATGCATTAGAACCACTCAGAAAATCAAAAGTAACTGAAGCAGCCTGTGCTGTCGTTGTCGTAATAAACATGACTGCCAAAGCAGCGAGAATCTTTTTCATCATAGTACCCCACTAGATAAGCTAATTCGATTTGTTGAGGAGAGGTTATAGACGGGTTCAGTGAAGGATCAATGAAAAGTTGTCTATGATGCGTGGCTTATTTTGGGCAAATTTTAGGCAAAATTTCGCGATAATTAACCAATATTTTCAGATTTCTCCTATTGTTTGAAGGGGTTCGAAAATGTGCTGTACCGAAATTGGCCTGAAAAATCACAGGTTGGAGAAATATAAAATAAACACACCTATAAGCTGCTATGGTTAACGCATGTTTCATTATGGTTAATTTTTCGAAATTGAGCCCGAATCAATGAACAAGACGGGTTGCCAGCTCGGCCGATAAAAGCAGGCACAAAAAAACCCCGCCGTTAAGGCGAGGTTTTCAAGGTCTTCGTCGTTGGTTTTATTTATGCAGCGAGACGCTTTTTGCGGCGCCATCCGATAAACCCGATGACAGCCATGCCTGCACCATAGAGCGGCAGCGCTGCCGGAAGTGGTACAGCAGAGACAGTCATGCCGCTGATTTTGAAGTTGTCGTTGTAGTCGTAAGCACCAATACCGAAAGTATCACCGGTCCAGGTTCCAAAGAAGGAGTAGGTTCCGCTGCCCGGGATATCAACATTAAAGTTAATATCATCTAGAGAACCATCATTCCCCAGATCAAAGAAGAAGCTGAATTCGTCGTCGCGGTCTACATGTGTGAAGGACACGCTTTCGATTGTGACATTCCGATCAAAATCGAAAACGATCAAGTCATTGCCAAACCAGCCATCAACCTGATGATTTTCTCCCCAATAACGGCTCATACCCAAACCGCCGCCATACTGACCGACCCGATAACTTGGGCTGGTAGATGTTCCGCCGCCATTGTTAAAGCTGGCGGGAGAAGCTGTTACTGAAATACCATCTTCAACGAATGTATAGGATGTCGCCCGACCCCCGTTACCCGTAAAGTCAAATGTTGCTGCCTGGGCCGCGGTACAAGACAGCGCCAATGCAAACAACGTTGCAAGTATCTTTTTCATTGTATTACCCCTAGTACAAAAAAGTTTTTTATTCTGTCTGGATTCCGGATTTTTGGAATAACCGATCAGAGGTATCAATATAGAGGTTCTAACCAAAGCTAACTACGGTAAATTAGCTAGATTGACGCAGGGAAAGTCTTATCTGTCGGGAAAATGGCAAGGCAAGACTAAGTTGAAAAGGTAAAAAGTTAATTAAATATTAACGATTTAGGGGGTGGCCAAAAATTGGCTGAGACCAATCATTAAGTTGGATGCAGAACCAAAGAAAAATGACGGACTTATGGTTAATTTCACATTTTTTATGGTTAATTTTCACTAAATGCGACCGAATCAAACATTTAAGTTACATTGGGGCCTTGTTTTAGCCGTTATTCTGCGGCCTGTTTTTGAGGTAAAGGGAAAGCCCCGGCAGAGTGGCGCGGCCTTCCAGTATTCTCTTACTCTACTCCTTCAAACTGCAAGGCGCTTCTTCCGCCGCCAGCCGAAAAAAACCATAATGGCCAGTCCAGCGCCGTATAGGGGCAAAGCTGCTGGCAGAGGAACGGCCGAAACTGAGATCCGCATGGCCATATCATCAAAGTCCAGGTCACCGGATCCATCCCCAAATAATGCGATTACGGATGTATCGCTTTCTTGGAAGAGGCCAATCGTCAGACCCTTATCAATATCACCGCCATTATTTGCATAATCGGTGACATTCCAGCAAATGAACCAAACGCAAGCCTTCGAAGTTGAGGAAAAACTGAACGGAACCATGCCATCCGTGTCAATTGTAACGGTTTCTGTATCGAAAATGTTTGATGTTTTGTTGTTAAAGATTTTTTGGCCAACCCCCTGTAGTTCTATAGCATGGTTTTTATTCGCAGCTTCACTGCCCAGAAATGTAAAAGTTACATCTGTTGGCGCACCGGAGAGATGCAATCCATTGGAGACATTGGCGTTATTGTTGTTGAAGACTTTGACTTTGTCGCCATCACTAAGATTTGTCGTGCCAGTAAGGTCGAACCCGGACAAATAACCGTCATTACCTCCAACAACCGACAGGCTGGCTGCTTGAACAGCCGTTGTTGTTAGAAGGGCAACAATCCCAATAACAACCGATATCTTAAGTTTTTTCATTGTAGTCCCCTAATGTATTTAAAATGTCGTATCTTTTTGTTTCCAACTCTTTTGGAAGCTCTATGTAGAAACGATGGGAGAGAAGGGCTGTGAAAACCGGGTGCGGAAAAATAGGGCCCACAGTTCGCTAGAGAGGGGCGCGAATTTGACCAAGGCAATTAAAGTCATTTTAATATTAATGAGTTATCTGAATTTCAAGTTTCCTTGAACGCTCAGACTTATCAAATGTAGGTGTATGTCGCACGCGCGCGCGATGACAATTGGGGAGTTCATAGACGGGATACAAAGCCGGGGCGAAAAAGATTTTCTGAATTTTGAACCAATTTTTGAAGAGCAACGACCAAAGAGCAGAAATACTATTTTTGCAAATGTTTTTAGGTAAGGGAAAAACATGAAACAGATGACAACTTTTGCGGTTACGACGGCGTTGACGTCCTTGGTCGCCTTTAACAGCTATGCATTAAAACCGGCCACCCATGGCACGGGTATTGTTCAGGAAATCAATGTTGGGGATGTTGGCAATCAGCCTGTTGTAATTGTTCGTAATATGGCCGTGAACAAACAGTTGGCGAGCATAAATTTGCAACCACAGAGCAATTCTTTACAGATGAAGCTGAAAGGGGATGTCAAATGTGGGGGCGCCTATATCAATAATGTTATCGAAAAAATCGGTTATACTTTCATGAGCGCTCGTATTGGCGTCGGCCCTGAGCAGGAAGCTTATTGGGATGTGCCTGCTGGAGCGAGCAATGACCTGAATAAAGCCAACCACAGTGTCACCAAGACACTGAATGTTCCGATTGCAGGATTTAATGGTACCCCACATGAAATTGATGTGAGTGAACTTGTGATGCAGAAGGCGACGCAGCATGCGCAAAATGGTGGCAATAAAGTCGATTATTTGCGTAAAGACCATAACTATTATGTTCAAGTGCCGATCCGTTTCCAAGCAGATTGTCGGAAATACACACGGAAAAAAATCTCTAAGAAAACGATCATGGAGGCCGGGGAGACTAATATTGTCGCCAGCAAAATGATCAATGTTCGAATTGCCTATAAGGGCGATAAAAATCTCACCGGTACAGCTCTTCTGGCTGCCAATAACTCTCAGGCCCAGATAGGTGGGTATAATGGAGGCCCTGCTCAGCCACAAGGGAAATACCAGGCTCAAGAACAGAAGCCATCTATTTCCAGCGGTAAGTTTCTGGTTGCGCCTCACAAGCTGAAGGGTAAGTGTGCCTTGGATGCTGAATTTACAGTGGAAGTCAAGGGAACAGGAGAGGGGTTTGTCAGAATTCGAATTGATGATACTGGCAAGCAGGTTCACCAAAGCCCGTCTCTTGCTTTTAATAATGGTAAAGCGGTTTACTCTTTCAAGACAAAGGTCGGAGTTGGCTCTCAAGGGCTTCTGAATGCGACTTTTTCTCATCCGTACCAGATTAAAGTCCGCACGAAAGGCAAGAACGATCCCGCATTTCCTAATAACTGGAAGCCGATTGCTGGTGCTTCGGTAATCTGGCAGCACACGTGCACAAACCCGGTGACGGTTAATCCGGCGATTGGTGGCACTGGTAAAAAGCTATATGCGCCGAACAAGCCAACACCACCTCGTCCGCCCCGTGCAAAAACAAACTGAACGGGATGAAATAAGCAGCCGAACTAAGGCTGGCTTTTAAAAGATAAAGAAGGCGGCTTTCAGAGCCGCCTTCTTTGTTTTACCGGGTCTGATATTGAAAAGACCGGCTCATTGGATTGACCTTGGTGGTCTGTTTCTTCTACATTTGGAACAGATATTCAAAAACTAATAAAACCTGACCAGACGCCGGATCAGGGTGGAGGAAATCCCCAGTGCCAAATATCGAGTTTTTCTTTGATTGTTCCAGCCCGTGGACTTATCTCGGCTTTGAAAGCATGGAAAAGTTAAAAGAACGCCACCCAGATGCCCAGGTGCAATATCGCCCGTTTCTGGTTGGAGGCGTTTTCAATGCCGTTAATCCATCTGTCTATAATAACCGGGATAATCCGGTGCCCGCCAAGCAAAATTATACGAAGAAGGATATGCAGGACTGGGCTCGAATTGTGGGCGTCGAAATTGGTCAGCCTCCTGTTTTCCCGGTCAATAGTGTGAAGGCTATGCGCGGTGCGTTCGCCGCGGAAGAGGCAGGATGTCTTGTTTCTTATGCCCGCGCTGTTTTCAAGCGTTACTGGACAGACTTGGCTGATATTTCTCAATCTGAAGAAATGGCGGGCATTGCCCGCTCTGTTGGTATGGATGAATCCGTGTTTTTCGAGAAGATCAATGATCAGGTGTATAAGGACAAGTTACGAGATAATACGGAAGAACTGATCCGGCGAGGGGGGTTTGGCTCTCCAACCATGTATCTGGAGGGGGATGATATGTATTTTGGCAATGATCGCATTGCCAATCTGGAAGCCCGGTTGCTGGAGCTGTCCAAATGATCGATTTGTATTATTGGCCAACACCAAATGGCTGGAAAATCTCCATAGCTCTTGAAGAAATGGGACTTGATTACACCGTCATTCCGGTCAATATCGGACGCGGCGATCAGTTTAAGGACGCATTCCTGAAAATCAGTCCGAACAATCGGATGCCTGCCATTGTCGATCATGACCCCATTGGCGGGGGACAACCGGTTTCTGTCTTTGAAACAGGTGCTATTCTGATTTATCTGGCGGAAAAAAGCGGAAAATTTTTGCCCTTCGATCTACGGGGCCGAAATGAGGTGCTGGAATGGTTGATGTGGCAGATGGGCGGGCTCGGTCCCATGCTTGGGCAAAACGGCCATTTCAAATTCTACGCGCCTGAAACACTTCCTTATGCTCAGGAAAGATATACGAATGAAGCTCTCCGTCTTTTTGGTGTTCTGGATCGCCGTCTGGAGGGAAGGGACTATATTTGTAGCGACTATTCGATTGCGGATATGGCCTGCTGGCCATGGATCATTACTTACAAGAAACAGGAAATTGACTTGGATAAATTTCCCAATGTCAGACGCTGGTATGATGCCTTGAAAGAACGGCCTGGGTTACGGGCCGGATATAAAGTCGGTAGTGAACTTGGGAAGCCAAAAGGGAAGTGGGACGAAGAGGCTCGCAAGAATTTGATGGCGCAGGCCGAGATCTCCAAGCGGTAAAACAGCGATTTAATAAATAAGGACTTTCTTTTTAACGCTGAATGCAGGTAAAATTCGCAAAATTATTCATGTTTAATTGTCACCGGTTAAATATCATTAAATCGGTTTTTGGGCGTAATAGGGCGAATGACCTCAGTTAAGGCTCCCAAGGAGGAGGATCTCCTCCAACGGGAAATTTCCGCACGATCAGATCAGTTATTGATTTCTCTAGCACGGATGCAGGAATGTGAAGATGTTCGGCAGTTCTGTCATGTTGCGCTGGAGGAGCTGAAACGTGTTTTCCCCAAAACCAGACAATCCTATTTCTGGCAATATGATGGTAGTTTTTCAGATCTCAAGCTGATGGCACCGGGAAATATGAAGCCGGCGGATGCAAAGGAAGTCTTAGATCGTCATCAAGGACCTTTAAAAAAGGTATTGGCCTCGGCTCAAGCTGAGTTTGCAGGCGCTGCCGCTGTGATACCACTTGTTCGCGGCGATGATATTCCAGCAGTGCTCCTGCTGCAGGCGTCACAGGATTGGGCGGCGAGTGATCAGGCTGCCTTGCAGCAGTTTTCAAAAAATGCCGCGAGGGGGCTTGAGACGACAGCGTTGCTTCAGGAAGCCCGGTTGCTGGCTTACAATGATGTGCTAACATCTTTGGGTAACCGGTTGAGTTTCAAGAAGGAAGTTCAGGCAGAGATCAGTGCAACGAAAGGAGAGCCTGACAAGGGTTTTGCTGTTGTTCAGTTTGTTCTGGATACATTGCCGGAGCTGAATATTGCGCTGGGACATGCCGCAGGTGATCAGCTTCTTCGGCAAGCCGCAGAGCAGTTGGACCGCCTTTTTCCAGAAGCGATTGCTCTGGCCCGTACATCGGGAGATGGTTTTGGGGTCTGTACACCGATCCGCAACAACGAAGAAATTTCAAACTTGCCGGATGTCATTAATGACCTGTTTGATCTGTGCTTGCCTGACGAATTCAAGCTGCCGCATCTGGTGCCGCGTATTGGCGTATCGCTCTATCCGACGGATGGGTCAACAGCAGATCAACTTTGGCAAAACACCAATATCGCCCTTGCCAATACCAAGGTCACGGGCAGCCCGAATTTCTGTTACTATGATAACCATATCGAAACGGAAATTCATGGCCGCATTACGCTGAATAATGCATTGCGTGAAGGGATGAGCAAAGGTCAGCTTTCTTTGAGTTATCAGCCTCAAATCAGTCTGGAAACGGGCGAGATCACCGGTGTAGAAGCACTCTTGCGCTGGGAACGGGAAAAGGGGCAGTTTGTCCCGACCAACACCTTTATTCCCATTGCAGAAGCTTCCGGATTGCTCGGGCCGATCAGTGAGTGGGTTCTATATGAGGCTTGTGCACAAAGGCAAAAATGGACGGACGCCGGTGTGAGGGATTTCCCGGTAGCGGTGAATATTTCGGCGGCTGAATTTCAGGGGGATGATTTTGTGCCCCTTGTTCGCAAGGTTCTCTATGATACCAAACTTCCTGCCAATTTGCTGGATATCGAACTGACTGAAAGCGTCATCATGCAGGACCGTGGTCAAACCAAGCGGAATATGCTGCGGCTCAAGGCTCTGGGGGTCCGTCTGTCAATTGATGATTTCGGTACGGGATATTCGTCCCTGAGCTATCTCAGCCATCTTCCAGCCTCTGTGTTGAAGATCGACAAGAGCTTTATTGATGGTGTGATGGTCAATGCAAAAGACGCCGCCATTGCCCGTACCATCATTTCTCTCGGTGAAAATTTGGGCATGGAAGTCCTCGCCGAGGGCGTTGAAAATCTGGAGCAAGTCGCCTTCCTGAAAGAAGCAGGCTGTCATCAGGCGCAAGGATATGTATTTTCGCGCCCTGTTCCGGCTGAAGAGATTATCGATTTTAAGAAGCCTAAAGGCTTCTAGGTCCTGAGCCTAGATGTTGTGCCACTTAACTGTCCGGTAGCAATTTGCCCGGATTAAAAATGCCTTTCGGGTCAAGGGCGGCTTTCACACTGCGCATCATATCCAGTTCGACATCGGATTTGTAAAGCGGCAGATCATTTTTCTTCATGCGACCAATGCCATGCTCAGCACTGATACTGCCGCCCATGTTGTGGGCGATATCGTGGACAGCACGGCTGACAGGTTCCCATTTATTCAGAAAATCCTGCTTCTCAATGCCGGCAGGTTGAAGGGGGTTATAATGCAGATTGCCATCACCAATATGTCCGAAAATGACGGGACGGAAACCTGGGATGATTTGATCAAGGGCTGCATTGGCTTCCTTGATGAAATCGGCAATCCGGGCGATAGGGACAGAGATATCATGCTTGATGCTGCCGCCTTCCGGTTTTTGTGCGCCTGAAATCTCCTCGCGTATCGCCCAGAGTTTTTGTTGCTGTGCCTCACTTGACGGAATGATCGCGTCCAGGACGATGTCCTGATTGAATCCTTCTTCCAGAATGCTTTCCATCAAGCCTTTCAGGTCTTTTGTCACACTGGAAGACAGCTCCACCAGAATGTGCCAGTCATAGGCGGTCGGCATGGGGTCGGACATGCCAGGGACATGCCGGGCGACCATTTCAATCCCGATGCGCGGGATCAGTTCAATCGCCGTAACCTGATCTCCGCTCATCTGCCGGGCAAGACCGAGGAAGCTGATCGCCGCTTCGACATCCGGTATGGCAATCAGGGCGACTTGCTGGTAAGCGGGTTTGGGATACATTTTGACCACAGCTTTTGTGACAATCCCAAGCGTGCCTTCACCGCCAATAAAAAGTTGTTTCAGGTCGTAGCCGGTATTGTTTTTTCGCAGGTTTGTAAGACCTTCCCAAATCCGGCCATCGGCAAGGACAACCTCCAGACCCAGCACCTGATCCCGTGTATTACCATAATGCAACACCTGGACACCGCCCGCATTGGTCGAGATATTTCCGCCGATTTGACAGCTGCCTTCTGACCCGATCCGCAGCGGAAACATGAAGCCGTTCTCATCGGCAATTTTTTGCAGGTCTGCCAGAATACAGCCCGCTTCTACGGTCAGAGTCCCGCCTTTGGCGTCGATCTCGCAAACCTGGTTCATTCTTTTTAAGGAGAGGACAACCTCATCGCCGCCCTCAAACGGGATGGAGCCACCAACTAGGCTGGTATTACCGCCCTGAGGGACAACGGGTGTTCCTGTTTCAGCGCAAAGCCTGACAATGGCAGCCACTTCTTCTGTCGTTTTAGGAAGAGCGATCAGCTTGGCCTTGCCGACATATTTATCGCGCCATTCTGTCAGATAGCCTTGCATGTCGGCAGGGTCTGAAATCAACCCTTTGGGGCCGGTGATGGTTTTGATTTTTTCGGCAAGAGACATTTGGTCGTCCTTTTTCATGAGGCTCTGTTTTTTCAGTTTCTTGGGGCCGCGGCCCGTTTCAGCCGGTCATTGATGGCAACCCCAAGGCCAACCGCGGGGATTGGAGCAACGGCAATGGATTCAAATCCCTGCTCATCCAGCAAATGAAAGGCAGAAAAGAGATTGGTCGTGGCCTCTGTAAGATCGCCGGAAATACTGAGATTGATGGTTGAGATTTTTTCATATTCTCGGCCAAAACCCAGAAAAGCTTCTCCGTCTCGTTTCTCTTTTGCGTTCAGCCTGACAGGGCAGGAGGGGGCATAATGGCTGAGCAGCATGCCGGGACTTGTAATCTCGCTTTGCGCATCCGCCTCTCGAAGGCGCGTGCTTGCGGATTGTAGTTGTTCTTTGGTAATGCCGCCGGGCCGCAAGAGAATAATTTCATCGTCATCAAAGCCTATAACGGTGCTCTCCACGCCGATTTGGCACGGGCCACCATCGAGGATGACAGAAACTTTGCCATTTAGCCCCTCCGCAACATGCTGGGCATGTGTGGGGCTGATTTGGCCCGACGGGTTGGCGCTGGGCGCAGCGAGAGGGCGATCGCAGGCTTTCAGTAAATCCCGGGCGAGGGCATTTGCGGGAATGCGGATGGCCAGCGTTTCAAGTCCGGCGCTGGCCAGGGCGGAGATAGGGCAATCTGAGCAGCGCGGCAAGACCATGGTGAGGGCGCCGGGCCAGAACAAAGCAGCCAGATTCTCTGCAAGCGCGTTGAACTGCACATATTTACGGGCCGTCAGCAAATCCGGAACATGAACAATGAGCGGATTGAAGCTGGGGCGTCCTTTTGCTTCGAATATTTTTGCGACAGCTGCATCATTCGTCGCGTCCGCGCCCAGGCCGTAGACGGTTTCCGTCGGGAAAGCAACGAGTTCACCAGACTGAATAAGGGAGGCTGCCGCGGCCAGGCTTTTCTGCGACGGGAGTTTGACAAGTGTATGACTGGACATAGATACCTGAATGCAGCCCGACATCCCTGAAGCCAGAAATGCGAAGGGCGTGAAAGTGCTTTTTTTTGGATGCCTTAATATGGCATAAGAACGTCAAACATATAAGAATTTAATTGGAAGGATACTCTTATGGGCGAATATACTGCACCGCTCAAGGACATGCGCTTTGTTCTGAACCATGTCATCGGTTTAGAAGGGTTGAATGAAATTGAAACATTTGCCCATGCTGAAAGTGATGTTGTCGACGCGGTTCTGGAAGAAGCCTCCAAACTGGCGACGAATGTACTCTCCCCTTTGAACAAAGCAGGGGATCTTGCCGGAACATCTGTAGCAGACGGGGTGGTGACCACGCCGGATGGCTGGGCCGATGCCTATAAGATGTTCGCCGAAGGTGGTTGGAACGGCATTTCCAGCCCGGAAGAATTTGATGGCGGCGGCATGCCCCAGGCGGTGACGCTGGCGACAACCGAAATGTGGAACGCGGCCAATCTTGCTTTCTCTCTCTGTCCGTTGCTGACGCAGGGAGCCATTGAATCCCTGATTGCCCATGGTACGGATGAGCAAAAAGACAAGTATCTGAAGAAGTTGGTGACCGGCGAATGGACGGCAACCATGAACTTGACGGAAAGCCATGCGGGATCGGATGTGGGCGCTCTTCGCTCGAAAGCCGAACCTGTGGGCGATGGTTCCTGGAAAATCAGCGGTCAGAAAATTTTCATCACCTATGGCGACCATGAGATGACGGATAATATTATCCATCTCGTTCTTGCCAGAACGCCAGGTTCACCTCCCGGTACAAAAGGTATTTCCCTCTTCATCGTGCCCAAATTCCTGGTGAATGATGATGGCAGCCTGGGACGTCGGAACGATTTGAAATGTGTCTCATTGGAAGAGAAAATCGGCATCCATGCGAGCCCGACAGCCGTCATGTCTTATGGGGATAACGGTGATTGTATCGGCTATCTCATTGGCGGTGAAAATAAAGGAATGGCCTGTATGTTCACGATGATGAACAGCGCTCGTCTTGGCGTTGGTACGCAAGGCCTCGCCATCGCGGAGCGCGCGTATCAACAAGCCGTAGACTATGCGCTGGATCGCAAACAGGGCAAAGCACCGGGCACGCCCAAAGGCGAAAGTGCTTCCATCGTAAAGCATGCCGATGTGCGGCGCATGTTGATGACCATGAAGGCGCAAATCGAAGCGATGCGCTGTCTGATTTATCTGAACGGTGCCAGTCTGGATAAAGGACATAACCACCCGGATACAGCTGAGCGTGAAAGGCATATGGGATTGGCGGAATTGCTCACACCGCTTTCAAAAGCCTGGAGCACGGATCTGGGCGTCGAGATCGCCTCCACCGGTGTTCAAATTCACGGCGGTATGGGTTTTGTTGAAGAAACCGGCGCCGGACAGCATTATCGGGATTCTCGTATTCTGCCGATTTACGAAGGAACTAATGGTATTCAGGCGCTAGATCTCGTCGGCCGGAAACTTGGCCTGCAGGGCGGCGAACCGGTTCGTAAAATCCTGGCAGATATCGACGCTCTCGCCCACGATATGAGTGGCGGCGACGCTGAACTTTGCGAAATCTCCCGCCATCTCGGTGTGGCTGTGACGGCTCTCAAAGAAGCAACGGAATGGATGTATAGCAACGCGCCCAATGATCCTAATGCGGCCCCTGCCGGTGCAACCCCCTATCTTCGCATGTTTGCAACAACCGTTGGCGGATATCTGTTGGCCAAATCGGCGGTGAAAGCGAAAGAACTCGTAGCCGCGGGGGATCCGGATGAGAAATTCCTTAAAGGAAAAGTAGCGACAGCCCGCTTTTTTGCGGGCCAAATCCTGCCGCAAGTCGCCGCTTTGCTCGGGCCGGTAACCGAAGGCCCTGAACTCCTTTTTGCCATTGATGAGGATGATCTGGTTGCTTGATCAGGAGCCGCGAAGTTGACGTTTACGTAAACTTCATCATATGATTATAGACTGAAACGACGGCGGCTTCATGCCGCCGTCGTTGTTTATGCCGGGAAGAATAAATGAAAAAACAACAAGAAATGACCTACCCGCTTGGTACAAGGCCTGACGATGCTGAAGTCCTTAAAATCACGGATGGTGTTTATTGGGTTCGGATGCCGATCCCGTTCAAAGGGCTCGATTTTATCAATCTGTATCTTCTCGAAGATGAGGAAGGGTGGACCATTGTCGATGCTGGCTTTGCCTCGAAGAAAATCAAAGCTTTGTGGGAAGAAATTTTTGCCAAATATCTGAAAGGCAAACCGGTTACCCGTTTGATTTGCACGCATTTCCATCCGGATCATATGGGGCTTGCCGGTTGGATATGTGAAAAATGGGATATTCCGCTGACCATGACTTTTGGTGAATGGACATTTGGCCGAATGCTTTATCTGGAAGCTGAGGAAATGGTCCCGGACTATATTCTCGAGTTTTATCGCCAGATCGGTTTCACCGACGCCATGCTTGAAAAAGTCAAAGGTCGGGGTTTTGGTATGTTCCGCAAAGCCTTTCATTCCATGCCAATGGGGTTTGTCCGTCTGGATGAAGGGCAGGAACTTGTTATTGGTGGGGCTACCTGGAAAATTATTGTGGGACAAGGGCACGCGCCCGAGCATGCCTGCCTTTATTGTGAAGATAAGAATTTGCTGATTTCCGGTGATCAGGTATTGCCGCGTATCACGCCGCATATTGGTGTCTACCCAGCTGAACCCTACGCCAACCCATTGAAGAAATTCCTTGATTCCATTCCAAAGCTGAAAGTGCTACCGGAAGATACGCTGGTTTTACCGGCGCATAATGATGTCTTTATAGGATTGCATAATCAGTTGAATTTTTATGAAAGCCACCATCAGGAACGTCTGTCCCTTCTACGGGCAGCTTGTCGGTCTCCCAAAACAGCGCTTGAGCTATTGCCTGTTCTTTTTGACCGGGAATTGGGAGAGCATGATCAGGGACTTGGAATTGCCGAAGGGTTAGCCCATTGCCATTTCCTGGTTGGAGCGGGTGAGCTTGAACGGACTGTCGGAGATGACGGTGTCTGGCGCTTCTGCCAGAAAAAATCTGTACAGGAGAAAGTTGCCTAACTAAACTTGTTTTCGATAAAAATTGATCTTTGCCAATAAACAAAAAGAAAGAAGAACAATGTCGGATCATTTACTCATTGAGAAAAAAGACGGAATTGCAACGCTTACCATGAACCGCCCCAATAGCCGGAACGCCTTGTCAATTGACATGCGCCGGATGTTTTTTGAGGCAGTAACGGATATCGAGACCGATGATGCGGTTCGCTGTGTTGTCATAAAAGGAGCTGGGGATCATTTTATGGCAGGCGGAGATGTAATCTCTTTCGGTGAAATCGCCAAAATGCCTGCTGACGAGCGTCGCAAGAATTTTGAAGCCCGCATTCACGGCCTGCACCCGACCATGATGACCATGCGGCGAATGCAAAAACCGATTATTGCCTCTGTGCAGGGAGCAGCAGCAGGTTTTGGCTTGTCGCTTGCCATGGCGTGCGATTTGGTGATTGCGGCAGATAATGCATTCTTTACCCTGGCTTACATCAATATTGCGACCACACCGGACGGGTCTGGAACCTATTCCTTGCCGCGGATGGTCGGCCTTAAAAAAGCGATGGAGATTGCGATGCTGGGGGACCGGTTTGATGCAGAAGAAGCCCATCGATTGGGCCTTGTAAATCGGGTTGTTCCAACCGCTGATATTGCGGCGGAAACAGACAAGCTGGCCTGTCGCCTTGCCAATGGCCCAACAGTCGCGATTGGCCGTACCAAGCAGATGATGCATGCTTCCCTCGGTAATAGTATGGAAGAGCAACTCCATTCAGAGGCGGAGAATTTTGCGGCTTGTTCAGCAACCAATGACTGGGTGGAAGGCGTGACAGCCTTCGGGGAAAAACGTAAGCCTGAATTTAAAGGCAACTGATCCTGGTGGGAGGGCTTCGGCCCTCCGCATTTATGCTTAACAATTCGTTAATTTGTTAGAATTAAATTATTTATATAAAACTTTGACGCGCATACAATAAGTTTGTATGATTGTGACAGCTGCTTCGAAGAACCAGCGTCATAAAAAGATACCGGCACAAAAGAATTTCAGGGACTGGCATCACTCTTCAAGGAATGACGCAATGATTAATTCAATAGCCTACCCGTCTCAAGATGCACTCCTCTCTAAATTACTTCCTCAGAATCAGGAGTTTGCAAACGGAAAGGGTGCTGCCGCTAACACCAGGGCAAATGAACAGGACACGAGTGTAAGAGTCACTCTTTCAGACGAAGCATTGAGCCGGCTTGAAGCGGCAAAAGCCGATCCTGAACTTGTTAAAGTGTCTTATTTTGACAAATTTTACCCAGTGCGGGATGGGTTTTCATCGACCAATCTCGCAGCAGCTGTGACCGACCCAGGAGCGCAGCCTTATTCACAAGACAGACCCTTTGAGGAGGTTGCAGCATCAGCTCGTGAGACTCTCGATAGCAAATACCAATTGATGCGGGAAAACGGAGAGCCATACGGAACTCATCAGTCGGGAGGCCTTGATCGAAATTCTGCCTTTGGGGAGTTTGACAGACGAGCGCTTTACGCCATAGCCAGCAATGAGGGTGGGAATTTCAGTAAAGACGAGCAAATGTCTGCGACAAACATAATGCGGCAGCAGCAGGGACATGCCATGGGATTTGGTAGCGGCCCTACTGAAGTCGCAGAAACGCACGTTAATCCACACCAAGGTGATCTTGCCAGTTCGTTCAAAGCGATGAACTCTTTTCTGGATTCTGTGAGCGCAGAGGAGAGGGCGACGTCGTTCGAATGGGCACAGCAAAGGGCAGCTGGACAGCGCGCCTATGAAGATCATACCAGACAGAAGGGGGAGGAGCCTGAGCCTTTCAGTAGCGATAATGCCCTTCTCAACCTCTTCCTTGAAGCCATCGATAGCAAACCTGATGACGGATCGAGCATGAGTGATCATCTGGAAAAATATCAGGATCGAATGAACGCCGCCTTGCAAGAAAACAAAAAGATCTTTGGCCTTGAGTCAGAGTGAAATTCCTGATTTTCTATAAATGTGAATAATGCTCACAATTTATAAATGAAAAGAAGGAATTTAATATGGCCGATTTGAAGGGCAAAACCCTGTTTATCACCGGCGCAAGCCGGGGAATTGGCTTGGCCATTGGCAAACGTGCTGCGGTAGATGGTGCAAATATTGTGGTTGCAGCGAAAACAGCTGACCCGCACCCAAAACTAAGAGGAACGATTTACACCGCTGCTGAAGAGATTGAAGAAGCGGGTGGTAATGCTTTGCCATTGGTCGTAGATGTTCGCGATGAAGAAGGCGTTGAAAAGGCGATGGAGAAAGCCGCTGAGACTTTTGGCGGCATTGATATTTTGGTGAATAACGCCTCTGCCATCAGCCTGACCGGTACTTTGCAAACACCGATGAAGCGGTATGATCTTATGCATCAGGTCAATATTCGAGGCACGTATCTGTGCTCGCAGAAAGCTATTCCTTACCTGAAAGAAGCTGAAAACCCCCATGTCCTTAATTTGTCACCACCACTGAATTTTGAGAGCCGCTGGTTCAAACCCCATGTGGCATACAGCATGGCAAAATATGGTATGAGCTTGTGTGTCCTCGGTATGGCGGAAGAGTTTAGGAAAACCGGTATCGCTTTCAATGCTCTCTGGCCGCGAACAGCGATTGATACGGCGGCCATGAATATGATCGGCGGCGGAGAGATCAATCGGCAATGCCGGAAGCCTGAAATCATGTCCGACGCAGCCCACCTTATGCTGGTTAAGTCTGCGCGGGATTTTACCGGAAATTTCTGCATTGATGATGAAGTACTCGAAGAAGCAGGCGTTACGGATCTCTCTGTCTATCGTCATGACGGCGTAAAAGAGGAAGAGCTTCTGCCCGATTTCTTCGTGTGATTGGCCGGCCTTTGGAAATGGCAATGGGTGGGGGTTATTTGATCAGCTTCAATACATCCTTGAATTTGGGATGCTCAGCGCTTTTCAGCCACTCAAACAAGACCATTTCCGATGTGACGATTTCAGCGCCGTGGCTCTTCATGCGGGAGATTGCGGCGTTTTTGTTCTCAAGGGCGCGAGAGCCGATAGCGTCTTGCAGGACATAGACCTTTTTATCCATATCCATTAGTCCGAGCACGGTTTGCAAGACGCAGACATGGGCTTCACTGCCAGCAACAATGATCTGCTCTTTGTTTTTCAAGGCAGCTTCAAAACCAGCGGCTTCGCAGCTGTTGAAAGTCATTTTGGTAAGGGCGGATGTTTTTGGAGAGGGGGAAAGTTCTGGCGTGGTATGTCCAAGACCCGCCGGATTCTGCTCAGTGAAAAGAACAGGAATATCAAGAAGTTCTGCTGCCGCCTTGATCTTTTTAGTGATGATAAGAATATCATCAGAGCCATAAATGGCAGGGAGAAGCCGAGCTTGCAGATCAATGATCAGGAAGAGGGAGCGGCTCGGTGAGAGAAGACGCACGGTCACGGTGTAGCTCCTTCTCGCAGGATATGATCAGGCAGGCTGATAATCTCTCCGCTCAAGCCGCCTGTTTCAAGCCCAGGCGTCCCCAGACTTCTTTCAAAGCTGTAACAAGTGACCCCATCATCGGATCTGTATGGAGCGGTGAGGGGGTGATACGCAGGCGTTCTTCTCCGCGCGGAACCGTTGGAAAATTGATCGGCTGGATATAAATGCCATAATCTTCCAGCAGCATATCGCTCGCTTGCTTGCAAAGGGCAGCATCATACACCATCAGCGGAACAATATGTGTCGGCGTCTGCATGACAGGGAGGCCTGCTTCTGCGAGCAATCGTTTAAGAGTAGCCGCGCGTTCCTGATGCTGATCCCGCTCAACCTGGCTTTGTTTCAAATGCTTGACACTGGCAACAGCGCCGGCGGCGATCACTGGCGGTAATGTTGTTGTAAAGATAAAGCCGGAGGCATAAGAGCGGATAGCATCAACAATATTGGTAGTTGAGGTAATAAAACCACCGACAACACCAAAAGCCTTGCCCATGGTGCCTTCCATAATATCAATACGATCCATCAGGCCTTCGCGTTCGGCAATGCCGCCGCCGCGCGGGCCATACAGGCCGACCGCATGGACTTCGTCCAGATAAGTCATGGCATTATATTTATCGGCCAGATCACAGATTTTTTCCATCGGCGAAATATCACCATCCATGGAATAAACGGATTCAAAGGCGATGATTTTCGGGCGATTGGGGTCAATCTGCTGCAATTTTGCTTCCAGGTCCGCCACGTCATTATGCTTGAAGATTACTTTCTCGCATCCTGCATGACGAACACCGTCAATCATGGAGGCATGGTTCAGCTCGTCCGACAGGATCACGGCGCCCGGCATCAACTTGCCAAGAGTGCTGATCGTTGCGTCATTGGAGACAAACCCGGATGTAAAGACAAGGGCGCTTTCTTTGCCGTGCAAATCCGCCAGTTCTTTTTCCAGCTCACAGATCATATGGGTATTGCCAGAAATGTTCCGGGTACCACCTGCACCTGCGCCATAGCGATCGACTGCGTCTTTCATGGCACTGAGGACTTTAGGATGTTGCCCCATTCCCAAATAGTCATTGGAACACCAGATTGTGATATCCTGCTCCCCGTTCTCGGTATAGCGGGTCGCGCGCGGAAATTCACCGGCATGTCTACCCAGCTCGGTAAAGACCCGATATCGGGCTTCTTCTTTCAGATCTTGAATGGCTTGCTCGAACACCTTGCCATAGTTCACCGTCATGCCTTCAATGTCCTCTTTAGCTCTAACTTATATTTTTATTAGAGTTTAATGATAAATACTTTATAAAAATTGAATAGCGAATATTCGCCCTTGTTGGCAAGAGACAAATGGTCGCATTGTGACGGGATAGAGTCAGGCAAAAGTGTCCATTCTCGTGAAAGACTATTGGGTTGCGCTTTGATTTGACACATTAGTGAGCCATCAAAATCGGCAATTTACATTTTTGCAGAACCTCGCCTGTCACGGCACCGAAAAAGAGCCGGCGGAGGCGACTGCGCGTATAGGCACCCATCACGAGAAAATCGGCCCCGCATTTCTCTGCTTGCGACATCAGCAAATCTGCTGTTGTTCGACCGCTGGCCCCCCTGATTTCGCATGCATTTGCCTTTACGCCGTGCCGGGCGAGGTAGCGAATGGCCTCTTCGGAATGAAGATCGTCATCCAGATCATCCATGGCGCAAATCAGGGTCACTTTGTCCGCTGTCTTCAAAATCGGTAAAGAGTGGGTGATGGCCCGGCTTGATTCCACGGACCCATTCCAGATGACGGCTGCATTCGTGCCAAATGTTTCCTCAAGGGGCGAATCAACCACAAGGACCGGGCGGCCAGTTTCCAGCAAGGCGGCATTGATCACCATATCATTGGCCGTGTTGTTTTCATTGGCATTTTTGCAGACAACAATCAGATCAAACATGCGGCCGTAGCTGAGCAGGACATCTTCGCGGCTGCCATGGCGTTCGATAAATTCAGCCGACGGGCCGGTGCCATCTGCGTTCCCTGTACTCATATTCTGAGAGGCGCACAGGCTGTCAAACAGGGACTTTGCTTCCTGACGGCGCTTTTCACCGTCTTTTTCGGCCATATCAATGACACTTTCAATCATTGCGGAAGTCATGCCTTCCCCAACAAAAGCGGCGGCAGAACGAGGATCCAGCTTTACATGGAGGGCGTCAACATGGGCATCCAACCGTTTGGCGGCGACCAATGCGCTTTTGAGCGCTGTTGAATCGCAGGCCGTATCGGAGCCGACGAGAGGAACAAGAACTGTTTTAACAGACATAAACACCTCACCTGTTGAGAACTCTTATTCTTAATATAGCGCAATTTTTATCTAAGGGACAGATAGTTACGTGAACAATTACAGCAGAATTTTTAAAGCGCGCTGAGTAATCTCTTCTTTTGAGCCATTGCCATTAACTACTGCCCAGTCATTATTTTTATTCTGATTTTTTGTCAATTGCTGTTCGAGTATTGCGGTTGTGGCATCCGATGCATCATTCGTCCGGCTTTCGATCCGCTTCGTCATGATGTCTTTACGCACATCCAGCCATAGACCGGAAAAGGGTACGCCCGCTTTCTGGGCGCAATTTTCAATAGAAACCTTGTCCTCAGGTCGGTCCAGGACAGCATCCATGATAACGGAATGTCCTGCGCCGAGGAGGCAAAGGGCACTTTCTTCGATCAGGCGATAGGTTTTTTCTGACATGTCGGGCGTATAGGCGGAGGGAGGCATGGGAGAAAAATCGTCCCAGCCAATAAGGCGGCGCCTGACTACATCACTTCTCAGCCTGACCGCACCCGGCGGCGCGCCGATATGAGGGGCGATGTTCGCTGCCAGTGTGGATTTTCCGCTGCCTGAATAGCCGCCAATGGCGATAAGACGGGGCGGCTTCGGATGCAGATAGTCTTGTGCCGCCTCGAACAAAGACTTGGTTTGTTGAGCATATCCTGTCTTTTGAAGGTCTGTTTCAGACTGCAAATACCGATTTCCCGCTACATGGGTTCGAATACCCGCACGCATGGCAAGATAGAAGGGCAAAAGTTTGAGAGCGCTGAGTTCGGCAGGCGTTGTCATCCAACCGATCGACAACAAATACCGATTGAAAATCCTGTTGGCAGCTTGCCGAAGGCCTCTTTCCCATAAATCCATCAGAAGAAACGAAACGTCATACAGAATATCGGAAATGACAAACGCGTCCTGATATTCAATCGCATCGAACAGCATCGGCTTCCCATCCAGAACACAGATATTCTGAAGATGTAGATCACCATGCCCCCAGCGAACCCAGTTATCTTTAATCCTGTCCACAAGTAGGGCGTCGTGATGCTTAACAGAGGCATGCAGTTCCTGCCGGAAATTCTGGGTTTCTTCCAAAGGAAGCAAAGCAGGATGGAAACTGTCCAATTGAAGGAAGTTCTGATCTATCACGTCCGAAAATGCGGGAACCGCATGGATGTCTGTGACACGGTCTGCAGCGAGGTGATACTGGGCTATAGTGTCTGCAAGGGCATCTTGAAGTTCATCCGAAAAAGTGCCTGTCCCGGCCACCTGATCCATTTGAGAGCCTTCTGGAAAGCGCCTCATGCACACCAGATAATCGATAAAAGGGGGCTCCCCGTTCAGGGCAAAAGTACCATCCTGTCGCTGGCCGATCGGAACAATCTTATCATACAGATCTGGCGCCCCTTTTTTATTAAGGGTCAGTTCTCGCTCACAAAATATTTTACGCTGCGCAGGCGTGCTGTAATCCATATGATCGAACAGGACGGGCTTTTTCAGCTTGAGGGCGATATTCTGCCCAAGCAGTACAGTTGCACCGTGGGTTTCAACCTGCTGAATATCGGAAGAGGTTAGACTGTTGGTATCCCACAGGGATCGGTTCTCTTTTAAAAAGGCAATCAGGCGTGCCTGCAACTGCACTTGTTGCTGTAGTGCATCGGCGGTCATTTCTTGATTACGCTTCTGTTGCGGTGGCAGGGTCCTGATGGATTATGGCCTCCGCTAAAGGATAGAGGGAGAGAACAGAATGTTCGACATCCTCTGAAATTTTGTGGGCCTGCTGTAAATTCAATGTGGCAGGCAGGTCGATATGCATTTGAATAAAAACGGTCTGACCAGAGCGACGGGTTCGCAAATCATGAACGCCCAAGACACCGTCATGCTCAAGAGCCAAGGATAGAATCTTCTGTCTTTCTTCCTCGGGAAGTTCTTCATCCATGAGATCCGCAAAGGCCATGCGGATAATCGACCAGGCGTTATAGGTAATATAGCCGGCAATCCCGATGGCAAACAAGGCATCGGCATATATCCAGCCCAGATTAGCAGTGAGCAGTAAGGCGATAATAACACTGACATTCACCAGAAGGTCGCCAGCGTAATGCAGGGAATCCGCTGAAATTGCAACGGAGTGCGTCCGGCGGATGACATAACGCTGGAAAATAACCAGGCACAAGGTCAGAAGGATGGAAGCAACCATCACAGAAATACCAACCATACTTGATGTGACAATTTCCGGCTTCAGGAGCCTTTCAAGAGCTTGCAGTAAGAGGAAAATAGCAGATCCGATAATGAAAGCAGACTGGAACAGTCCGGCCAGGGCTTCCGCCTTGCCATGCCCAAACCGATGGTCCTCATCCGCAGGCACCAGGGCTTGCCGGACAGCAAGCAAATTGACCACGGAGGCCGCAAGGTCCAGGATTGAATCCACCAGAGTAGACAGAATAGAGACAGAATCCGTTACAAGATAGGCCCAAAGCTTGACCCCGATCAGACTGAGCGCGACGAGGACAGCGGCATAGGTCGCTGTTCTCATCAACATATTGTTGGTATCCTGTGTCGTCATTCTATCAACAAATCGTTCCGTTTTTTATGGGCGACTATCAATGTCAGGGATACAGGACAGCCTTTTCCCAGCCTGCACCGGTCTTACTATAGTGTCGGCGCTCGTGCAGCCGAAATGGTTTGTCTTTCCAGAACTCTATTTCCTGAGGTTTTACCCGAAAACCTGACCAATGAGGGGGGCGGGGAATGTTCCCAACGGCGTATTTCGCCCCATATTTTGCAACGGCTGCCTCCAGTGCAAAACGACCGTCCATAGGGCGGGATTGCTGACTAGCCCAAGCGCCGATGCGGCTGTCGCGCGCGCGGCTGGCAAAATAGGCATCCGCTTCCGCATCACTCACTGTCTCCACTGTTCCGCGAATGCGGACAACGCGCCTTAAGCTTTTCCAGTGAAAACAGAGGGCAGCCTTTTTGCTGCCGAGCAGCTCTTCGCCTTTTTTGCTCTCAAAATTAGTATAAAAAACAAAACCATCTTCGTTGACGTCTTTGAGCAAAACCATACGAACATTGGGGTACCCATCCGCATCGACCGTCGCCAGGGACATCGCCGTTGCGTCATTTTGTTCCTTCTCTTCTGCATCTTTCAGCCAGGTTTTGAATTCAGTAATCAGATCCGTCAGGTCAGTCTTGCTCATATCAATTTACTCTATGGTTCCGAAGAAGTGAAAGTTTGGTTGGTTACGGCCAAAGGCATGATAGGTCTCTCCAGGCAATTTACTGCCAGAAATCCGCTCTGTCGATCCTTTGTCTTATTCCAGCCACAATACTGTGAAAATTACGGTGAGAAATTCAAGTGACAGCGGCAAAATAGTCCCTATATCCATTAATGGATGCCTGGAAGCAGGCACAGTAAGAAGACAGGAAGGATAGAAGTGATGGCAATCAGCAAAACTCTTATGATCACTGCCCTGGTTGGTGCATTAACGCTGACAGGCTGCTCCTCTTTTCAGGATAGCCCCAAACAAACCGGCGGTGCGATCGCGGGTGGTGTTGGTGGAGCATTGCTTGGATCCTTGTTTGGAGGCGGTTCCGGCCGTCTGGTTGCGGTGGCTGCCGGGACCTTGCTTGGAGCCTGGGTCGGCTCTGAAGTTGGTAAGTCTCTGGATAAGGCCGACCGGGCTGCTATTGACCGTGCAGAACGACGGGCAACAACATCCCCTATGAACGAGACCATTACCTGGAACAACCCTGACAGCGGAAATAAAGGTACCGTTACACCGGTTCGCGAAGGAAAAGATCCGAAGGGTCGCTACTGCCGGGAATTCCGCCAAACCATAGAAGTAAATGGTAAGCTGGAAGAAGGATATGGCACGGCCTGTCGTCAAGAAGATGGCGCCTGGCAAATCATGACATAACCGTCTTGCATCAATAGGCCTGTATTTTTGCTGTAAACTCCAATAAAAAGGATATTCACAGATCACTAACGTGTAGATTGAGTTGATGCGGACATTTAAATATTTGCTGACAGGAACGGCTGTTGCTGTGGTTCTGTCTTCTGCAACGCTTCGGCTTGCAGAAGCTGGATTTGACGAGGCGGTTCAAGCGTATGAGCAGGGCGACTACAAAAAAGCTCATGACGAGTGGTTGCCGCTTGCTGAAGATCGCGATCCTGCCGCTATGCGTAATCTTGGACATCTCTACCGCCGAGGATTGGGAGTAGAGAAGAATTTCTCCAAAGCGCTTTCCTGGTATAAGCGGGCTGCGGATATGGGGTTTGACAGGGCTCAAGCCAATGTTGGAACCATGTATTTGAAAGGCGAGGGGGTTGAGGCCGATTTTTCGGAAGCCGCAAAGTGGTTTACCAAAGCTGCCCGGAATGGTCATACAATCGCACAATATAACCTTGGTCTTATGTATGAGCACGGTCGGGGTGTGGAAAAAAGTCAGAGTAAAGCTCTTGCCTGGTACAATCTTGCGTCCAAAGCAGGACACAAACAAGCACTGAACAAGCTTTCCATACTCGTTGCCGGTGATCCTGACATCAAGGTTGAAACGCCTGAGAGCGCATCAAAGTCAGTTGCTTCGGCGCCGATAAAAGCAGTACCTGCTCCGGTGAAAAAAGATAAGGACATAAAACCAACGACATCCAAGGCAGCGGAGCCTAAACCAGTTGCTGCAAAGGTCGCTCCGAAAGCGCAGACACCGCTTAAAAAGGTGAAGACGTCAGATAATTCGGAGAAACCTGTATCCATTACAGCGAAACCCCAAGCTGTAGCGGTTGCGGGGGAAAAAGATACGGCCGTTTCTGTAGCGACATCTGATGGGCAAGCCAAAAAGAAATTTGATCCATTTGCTGGAAGTGCAAACAAACAACCGACCTCTGGCGAGGCGACTGCCTTCTCCAAACCGGCTGCCACGGAACCGGCAAGTTCAGAAAGTTCAGATGCATTGCGGACCACCGAGAAGCCGAAACCAAAAGAAGAAGAGAAGCCGGGGTTTTTTGCTTCTCTCAAGTCTCTAATTGCGGGAAATAATGAAGAGGGGAGCACGCCTCCTGTCGCTAAGTCTACGGTTAAAACAGTGGCTCCTATAGAACGGTCAGCAGCAACGAAGGTAGTTGAGCCGGCCAAACCGGAAAAAGCACCAGAAAATACCCCAGCTCCAGTCGTTGCCGAGAAATCTGCTGTCGTCGCAACGGCACCTGTGAAAGCACAAGTTGCGCCAGCCGCCAAGCCTGCTCCAACTCCAGTGGCGACGGCTCCTTTGGCAGGTGCTTTATCCTTGAGCGAAAGGCTGGAAATGGCAAGTCTTGCTTATACTCTGGAGGAGTATCAGCAGGCCCTGAATGTCTGGGCACCACTGGCTCAGAGAGGCAATGCCGAGGCGCAATATAATCTGGGTGTGATGTTTAATAAAGGCCAGGCCGTGCCGGTTGATCGGGTGCAGGCCTATTACTGGTGGGAAAAAGCCAAAACAGCGGGATATCAAAAAGCGATCACCTCTCTTGCTGAACTTGAAAAAACACTTACATTCCTTGAAAAAAGACAGCTGCGCCTTCAGAATTAAACTTATTCCAAAGGGGCGGGGAATTGAGTTGAGTAAAGCCATACAGAAGAAATCGATCGGTTAAAGAGTGTCCATGCAAGATCCTTATAAAGTTCTCGGTGTTTCCAAAAGCGCGAGTCAGCAAGACATAAAATCCGCTTATCGGAAACTGGCCAAAAAGCTGCATCCGGATGCTAATCCCGGCAACGAAAAGGTTGCCGATCAGTTTAAGGCTGTCTCGGCGGCCTATAATATTGTGGGTGATGAAAAGACGCGTGGTCAATTTGATCGCGGAGAGATCGATGCCAATGGACAGCCACGGGCCACCTATGGCTTTGGTGGGGCAGGCGGAGGACACCAGGCCGGTTCAGATTTCTTTGGTGGTGGCGGCGACGATATTTTTTCCGAAATATTCGGAAATTTCAGACAAGGACGCGGCAGGCAGTCGAGAGGTCCGGCAAAAGGGCGGGATCAGACTTTTGGTATTGATGTGACATTTGTTGAGGCGGCAACCGGTGGTACGCGCCGTTTGACAATGGGTGAAGGCGGTAAAACACTGGATGTTAAAATTCCTGCGGGCATTACCAGTGGCAAGCAGGTCCGGTTAAAAGGACAGGGCGAGGCTGGCTCCAACGGAGGTCCAGCAGGCGATATTCTGATTAATGTGACCGTGCAGGATCATCCCGTTTTTACAAGGGACGGGTCAAATGTCATTGTCGAATTGCCTGTCAGTTTGCCGGAGGCCGTTCTTGGAGCCAAGATTGCCGTTCCCACCGTTGACGGGACCGTTAATTTAAAAATCCCGGCAGGCTCGAATACCGGCTCGACGCTCCGGTTGAAAGGAAAAGGGGTTGCCGGTAAGGCGCGCGGTGATCAACTTGTCCGTCTGAAGGTCGTATTGCCTGAAAAGCAGGATGATGAATTGCAGGACTGGGTTGCGAAATGGTCGGAAGGCCATGAATATGACGCCCGTTCGAAATTTGCCAAGTAGTAAATTAATCGATTGAAAAGTGTATCGAAGTGCCATTTGCTTTTGACTGTTTTTTATCAGCACGATAGAAATGGGGGGAGCACGGCGTTCTGTGTCGAGATAATAGGATTGAGTGAATGACTGAGCAGTTGGGGCTGATGGCAGGCAAAAGAGGGGTGATCATGGGGGTCGCCAATGATAAGTCTCTTGCCTGGGGAATTGCAAAAGCATTAAGTGATCACGGGGCAGAGATTGCCTTCACCTATCAGGGGGAAGCGCTGGGAAAGCGGGTTATTCCACTGGCGGAAAGTGTCGGGTCCAATGTCGTTATCGAATGCGATGTGACGGATGACGCCTCCATGGATGCCTTGTTTGATGATCTGGCTGAGCGCTGGGGGAAAATTGATTTCCTGGTCCATGCGATTGGCTATTCGGATAAAACTCAGCTGCGCGGAAAGTACTCCGATACCACCCGGGATAATTTTCTGATGACCATGGATATCTCCTGTTTTTCATTTACAGCCCTCGCCAAGCGGGCTGCGCCTCTGATGACAGAGGGTGGAAGTATGGTGACCTTGACATATTATGGCGCGGAAAGAGTGATCCCTCACTACAATGTCATGGGTGTTGCCAAGGCCGCTTTGGAAGCTTCTGTTCGTTACCTTGCCATGGAAATGGGTCGTGAGAATATTCGGGTAAATGCAATTTCTGCTGGACCGATCAAAACATTGGCTGCATCCGGTATCGGGGATTTCCGCTACATATTGAAATGGAATGAATATAACTCACCACTCAAACGGAATGTAACCATTGATGATGTAGGCGGCTCTGCCCTGTATTTACTGAGTGATTTGGGAGCTGGTGTTACCGGCGAAACCCACCATGTGGATGCGGGATATCACGTTGTCGGCATGAAAGCCGAAGATGCACCGGATCTGACACCTCCTCAAAAATCCTGATTTTAATTTTATAAACGGTAGTCCGTATGTCGCATAATAGCTTTGGTCATCTGTTCCGGGTCACAACCTGGGGCGAAAGTCACGGCCCAGCTTTGGGATGTGTCATCGATGGCTGCCCATCCTTGATCGACATTACGGAAGAAGAAATACAGGTCTTCCTTGATCAACGCCGTCCGGGCCAGAACCGTTTCACTACCCAGCGACGGGAGCCGGATGCGGTTAAAATTCTGTCTGGTGTTTTTGAAGGTAAGACGACAGGAACGCCTGTCAGTCTGATGATCGAAAATGTTGATCAGCGCTCCAAGGATTATGGTGATATCAAAGAGAAATTCCGGCCAGGTCATGCTGACTACGCGTATCAGACCAAGTATGGTATTCGTGACTACCGGGGCGGCGGACGCTCCAGCGCCCGGGAAACGGCTGCCCGTGTGGCCGCCGGCGGGCTTGCCAGAAAAGTCCTGGGTGATCACGTAACCATCAAAGGATATCTGACACAAATTGGCGATAAGGAAATTGATCGCAGCCGGTTTGATGCTACGGAAATCGACAAGAACCCCTTTTGGTCGCCCGACCCGGTCGCTGCGAAAGAATGGGAAACCTATCTGGATGGTATCCGCAAGGCAGGATCTTCTGTCGGGGCGGTGATCGAGGTTGTTGCCTCTGGTGTGCCTGCGGGATTGGGAGCGCCTATTTATGGCAAACTGGATTCGGATCTGGCGGGGGCCATGATGACCATCAACGCTGTTAAAGGCGTTGAAATTGGCGAGGGATTTTCGGCAGCGGCGTTGACCGGTGAGAGTAATGCCGATGAAATGCGGCAGGGCAATGCAGATAACCCCCGGTTTATGAGTAACCATGCCGGCGGTATATTGGGCGGCATTTCAACCGGACAGGATATTGTGGTTCGTTTTGCTGTAAAGCCAACCTCCTCCATTCTCAAGCCTCGCAACACCATCACCAAAGAGGGCAAGGATACGGAGATTATAACCAAGGGCCGGCACGACCCTTGCGTCGGTATACGGGCCGTTCCTGTGGGAGAGGCCATGATGGCATGTGTCCTTGCTGATCATCTTCTTCGGCATCGTGGCCAGCAAGGCTGAGCAGGCCGCATACTCATAACTCATATAAGATATTAACGAGATATTAATGACCTTTCTCTAACGTGAAATCGTTAGACAGGGCTTTAGAACGAAGCCCTTTGCTCTTGAAAAGAGAAAGGTAGTGTAATGACTGGTTTGGTCGCGGGGTTTGCAGCCTCGTCTTCCTATAGCTCGTTCGCTGAGGCGGCGCGCTATAGCAGCCCCTTTCGAGGGGTGTCTCACAGTTCCTCGACTGTGTCTCAGGAATCTTCTTTTAGCTTTGATGCCGTTATTGCGGAAGGCCACAGCTCTCCGGTTGTGTCTTTGCCCTTTGCCGAGGGGGAGAAATCCTCCGATGCAATGATGGATCTTCTCAAGGAAAAACTGGAAGGGTTTTTGGAGCCTTTTGGCAAGAAGGGAGAGGAGTTGGCAGGTATCCTGAATAAAGCAATGGAGAGCCTGTCAGATCTGGTAACCGATACGTCAGTGGATGCAGCCTCGCTTTCCGTTGATATTCGATTTGCCCGTGTTGAAGAAACCTATAGTCATCGAGGTTTTGGTAGCTCGGGATCCGGTGTTTTTAGTAGTTTTGCACTTGAAGTCAGTGTGTCAACGGCAACCGTTGACTATGATCCGGGCCGTGCTGCTGTCATTAATACAGCCGGTAGCAAGATCGAGTTTACCAGTAGTCAGATGATTGAAGGTCACCGGTATGGTGTCTTTCGTCGTCAGGCTCCGGGTATCCATCAATTACCGGGTTTCAGTCAGGAAAAAGCTGATGAAACGAAAGAAATTATTGATTTCCTGAAAGACAGCCGCAGAAGAATACAGGCATTCAGCCGGGAAGAGGAGCATAGTTTCCGCTTTCAACTGAAATCTATGTTCACAGAATATAACCGCTACAGTATGCGGGCTTGAATTCCTCGTTCAAAGTCCCGGGGTGGGGCGGCGGTCGCTGTCCGCGTATCCGGGGCTTTGAGTTCTATTCTTGCGACGAAATATGTGTCAGATCCGGTGCTCTATGTGTAACAGGGGATGATTGTATGATTGCCGTATTGGTCATGGCATAGGGGATCAGCCGATCAATCAGGATCTCAAGGTCACCAACAGACATGATATGTGCTTTTGCCATAAAGCAGTCTTCACCGGTGACACGGTCGCATTCAACAATTTCCGGACAGTCTTGCAGGATCTCAACAACCCGTTTCAACTCACCGGGAACAGGTCTGATCCTGAGCCATGCGGAAAGCGGGAGGCCGATGGCTGCGGCATTGATTTTTGCCTGATAACCTTCAATTGCCCCGACCTCTTCAAGGCGTCTGATCCTTTCAGAGACTGTCGGCGGAGAAAGACCGACATGTTTTGCGAGGTCAGAGATGCTTGCTCTCCCGTCCTTCGCTAATGCCAGGAGCAACCTCCCATCTATCCTGTCAAATGAACCATTTTCGTATTTTAGGCGTTTCATTCGTATGTTCTTCTATTTTAAGGAATTAGTTGGAAATTTTCTTGTATTACCTATGTATAGATAGCGTGGTGTTTTCTATTCTCAAGGTATGAAAAAAAATACACCGCTCTCTCAAAGTGACCGATTATCGCAACATGTGCCGCCGCAACTGTGGTTTGGCATCAGTGCTGTTTTTCACTATCTGGGCCCCTCATTCGCTGTTCTGCTCTTCCCGGCTATTGGCGTGCTCGGGGTTGCCTGGTTTCGGGTAACGACAGCAGCCCTTGTCTTTGCGCCAGTCACCAGGCCCTGGACCGTCATCCGCGAAGCGGATGCCAGAAAAAGGATTTTGCTGCTGGGGCTTGGAGCCTGCCTGGCAATCATGAATGTCTCCTTTTATCTGGCGCTGGACAGATTGCCGATGAGTTTGGTCGCTGCGATGGAATTTGTCGGAACACTTGGTGTCGCCCTCTATGGGTTGCGCAGTGGCCGAAACCTTCTGGCCCTAATTCTGGCGGTTGCCGGCGTTCTGGTCTTGATTGATGTGAAATGGGCGTCTGACCTCATTGGCCTTGGCTGGGCGGCGCTCAATGCCCTTCTGTTTGTGTGTTATATTATTCTGGGACACAAGGCGGCCGAACAGGGGGCAAAGGAAGGCATAGAAACACTGGGGGCTGCCATGATGATCGCCGGTATTGTTCTTGTTCCTGTCGGATTAATGGAAGCGGTGCGTGCCTTTGGCTCGATTACCCTTGTTCTGGCGGGAATAGGGGTGGGGGTTTGCTCTTCTGTTATTCCCTATGTTTGTGACCAACTTGCTATGGCCCGCCTGCCACGGGCATCCTTTGCCTTGATGCTAGCCCTTCTGCCCGCAACCGCCACAGTGATCGCGGCGGCCGTTCTTTTCCAAATTCCGTCATTTCAGGATCTGATTGGTATTGCGCTGGTCATGATCGGCATTGCCGTTCACCGATCAGCCTGAAGAGTTGCATTTCGATCCGGGAAATTCCTAAAGGCTTTTTTTAATGAGGAAAAGAGAAGATCGGCTGAAAGCTCGCTGATATGGTTGTTATCCTTGTAAAGGAGCTGACCTTTATCGTCGTATAGGCTTGCCACATACTGATCTATACCGAAATATTCAACGTTGGCATATTGCTCCGTCAGCTTCCGGAGCTGTGTATGAAACAGGTCCAGTTGATCCTGATACTCATTAGGGACGAGGGCTGCCGGGCAGTCAACGCCGCCGGAAAACAGAGAGTAGAGTGGTATAATTTGCTGTTTGTCCAGGCAAATAAAGGGTGAATTCTTGAGGACTGTTGCTTGCCCAACAAGAATGATTTTAACATTGCCGAGGGAAGTCAAATGCTCAATCGAGCGCCTGTATAATTCCAGTTGCTTTTCAATAGTCGAAGGGGTGCCAGGCAGTGGAGGGGTAAGTTCAATAACCCGACGTTTGTCGATTGACAATGCGATATCATTGCGGTTGACCATGAAGATCGTTCTTTCTCGATTCGGGTATTGACGAATGATGTCCGCAATCTCCAAAGCAAGCCTGGAGCAGATTGTCTGTCTTTCTGCAGGCCGGCTTTTACTCCCAAATCTGTAGTCGCTAAAGAGCATGGAGCAGCCGGAGACAGCAAAATCCTGGAAAGTAAGATTGTTGGATTTGCTCCAGGCGCGCGCCGCCTTTTTGAAATACATCGAATGGGAGTCTCCGACCTGTATGACGTCGGTCCCCTCTGGATTTTCTCGAAAAACACACTGAACAAATTCAGAGACATCTGCATTTTCCTGAAGCTCTTCATTCTCGCTGCAGCGAAGTGTCGTAGGAGCCGCTGTTTGTCTGGCCATTGTCAGCATATCGTTGTTATAAGAACGGCCAAACCACTGCTGTTGGGCTCGGAACTGCTGTCCAATAATAATGGTTAGCAGGATTGTCAGAATACCCGTCGAAACCGTTTTGCTGCTGGCATTCCAGAATTTAAGGTGAGGCTTGGTGGGACCCGCTGTTTTGCGAAACGGCTTTTCAATAAATCGGAATGAAAGATAAGCGGCTACAATGGAGGCGACGGCTACGAGCACGGCGTGAGTCGGTGTAAGCAGTTGTCCCGTTAGTATCTGCGTGAAAACAATAAGCGGCCAGTGCCATAGATAGAGCGAATAAGAGATAAGACCGACTCCCACCATTGGGGAAAAGGCCAGAAATCGGTTCAGGATGCCGGGCGTGGCATGGCCGCCAGAATAGAGAAGACACGCCGCTCCGACGGCAGGAAGCAGGGCCATATATCCGGGAAACAACGTCGTTGTGTCAATCACGACGAAAGAGAGGGCAATCAAGACACCGCCTGCAACGGAAATAAGATGGCGGTAGAAAAGGTTTTTTATAACCGGAAAGAGGTTGAGGGCCAGAATTGCGCCGATAATCAGCTCAAAAGCTCTGGCATAAAACATATAGAAGGCATTTTCGGTTTCTCCGATAGACAGCAGATACTGGCATACTGCGAGTGATAAAAAGAAGCCGGCGATCATCACTATTTTCAGCCATTTTTTGCCTGCGAGAGACAGGATCGTCAGGCAGAGCAACGGCCAGACAAGATAGAATTGCTCTTCTACGGCAAGAGACCAGGTATGAAGAAGCGGGGATGCTTCAATTCCCACACCCAGATATTCGACTGTCCGGGCAAAATGGAAATTGGAAATCTGACCAGCTGCCATTTTGAAGTCTTGGAAAAAGCTTTTATATTCCTGATGAGGCAGGATGAACCAGGCGACAAAGGCTGTTACAAACAGCATGGCAAACAGCGCCGGGAAGATCCGCCTGATCCGCCGGGCATAAAAGACTGAAAACGAAAAGGTGTCTTTTGCAATTTCGGATACGATAATCTGTGTAATGAGATATCCGGAAATGACGAAGAAGATATCGACGCCAACAAAACCACCGCTGAGCCAGTCATGGTTTAGATGATAGACAAGAACGCTTAACACGGCTACGGCGCGCAGTCCGTCAATATCGCGTCTGTATTTGGAAATCATCTCACTCATGGAACTCCGCAGACCTATTGTTGCCTCTCAATTGTCTGCATTCTGTAATTTGCAGGCGGAGGCCGCCAAGAAACTACCAGATAGAAGTAAGCCTATGAAGAGGTAAAACGACCCTAGCGAACCTTTGCCGCAGCTTCCGTAAGAACGTCCGGTGTCGCGTCTTTCAAATGGGCATTTTCGGAGATATGACGCCGCCAGGCTTTCGCGCCCGGACGTCCCTGAAACAGGCCCAGCATATGACGGGTGATAGATTTGAGGGGGACGCCCTTTTCCATTTCCCGCTCTATATACGGGAGGATATTCCGGATCACGTCCTGTCTCTCGGGAGCTTTATCGGAAAGACCAAAATAGCGCTTGTCGATGGCCGCTAAGAAGTACGGGTTCTGATACGCTTCCCGGCCCACCATGACGCCATCCACATTTTCCAAATGTGCATCAATTTCCTCCAGGGTCGTGATGCCGCCATTGAGGATGATCTCAAGATCAGGAAAGTCTTTCTTTAACTGATAGACCCGTGGGTAATCCAGCGGCGGAATGGTTCTGTTCTCCTTGGGGCTCAGACCGGTGAGCCAGGCTTTGCGGGCATGGATGATAAAAGTCTCACAGCCTGCCTCTTTTACCGTTCCTGTAAAATCAACGAGATGCTGATAGCTGTCCAGATCATCAATACCGATCCGGTTTTTGACGGTGACCGGCAGGCTTGTTGCGCCGCGCATGGCAGCCACACAATCGGCAACGGTTTTAGGCTCTCCCATCAGGCAGGCCCCGAACCGTCCGTTTTGCACCCGGTCTGACGGACAGCCCACATTGAGGTTAATCTCCTGATAGCCATAGCCTTCTGCAATTTTGGCACATTTCGCCAGCGCTTCAGGATCGCTGCCGCCCAGTTGCAATGCCACGGGCTGCTCTGCTGCATCAAAATCCAGATGCCGCGCCTCATCCCCAAACAGGATCGCCCCCGTCGTCACCATCTCCGTATACAGCAACGCCTTCGACGTAATCAGCCGCAGGAAATACCGATCATGACGGTCGGTCCAGTCGAGCATCGGTGCAATGGATATGGTTCGGTCGAGCGTGCTCACAGGGTTCTCACTATAAATTACAGCCTCTAAATATAGGGTTGGTGTGAACAATCAATTATTATTTATTAAAGTTACGCCTGTAACCTCACACGCCGTCTGCAGGATCTTCTTATTACGCGCTACTTTCGATGTATCCGTTAAATTGTTTTTTTATGCGCAAGCCGTTTTCTGCGCCAACCGAGAAGCCACAGAACTGCAATGCCTGCGCCATATAGAGGCAGAGCCGCCGGCAAAGGTACGGCATTCAAATTAGTTTCCGTATATGTTCTGAACGCATAGTCAAAGTCCGGAAAAACAGCTGCGTCGCCAAAAGCTCTACCGCCCTGGTAGGGGTCGTTTGCTTGCCCTCTCAATAAAAATTCTGATTGTCCTTCGAATACCAGAAAATAATCGATTGAAGGCGTGAGTTGGACAGGTGACCAGAATGCATCGACCCAGCCGAAAGAAAGTGAAGCCGTTCCTGTCGCGAGCTGGGCTCCACCTTGGCTTGGAAGGGCATCAAAAAGTGAGATGCTTATAGTACCCGTACCGGCGCCGACGAATACTCCAGCACCCGCAATATTGTTGGCAGAAGCCTGAAAAGATTGGGCGAGGGTGGAACCCGTATTGTCGCTTATCGTATGGGTAAAGTCTGATTGTTCTATATCAATTACAGTTGCCGCTTTTGAGATATTCGAGAGAGCTACAATTGAGAGAATAATTGTCAGTAAAAATGGATTGATTTTCATGTGCAATCCCTATAGTTCAGCCATCTTTAGCATTGTGTCCGCCATTATCAGAGAAATTTAATACCACGTCAGACCACCAGATGCAAAGGAATGGCATTCACGCCGATAAGATGCATGCTACATTTGACAGCCTTATTGACAGCTGGCTTGCGAACGAAACCAGCATTTCAGTGCTCATATCCGACCTTAAGGGCATGTATTGTGATTACTCTTCTTCAGCACCCTCACTCACAGGGTCTCCTGCGATGCGTGAGTGGAGCATAATGCGGGGTTCGTTGAAATTCCAGTCGCAGGCTTTGTGCATCAGGCAGCGGTTATCCCAGATAACGATGTCTCCGGCTGTCCAGCGATGTTGATAGACTCTTCGTTCATCGCTTACGGAAAAATCATTGAGCTGGGTAATCAGAGCTTCTGAGTCTGCCTCAGGCAGGCCTGGAATGCCATAGGCATGACGTCCAACAGCGAGTGCCTTGCGTCCGGTCTCCGGGTGGGTCTTGACGAGCGGCCTAAGCGGGGCCTTGGCCACATTCAGTCCATATCCGCTATATTCGCTTTTCTTCTTCTTTGTCTCTTCTCCGACAGATCTTTGGCTGTATTCCAGGGAGTGGTAGGCTGAGAGAGGCGCGATCATTTTTTTGGTTTCGCTGTCCAGTGCATTATAGGCATCACGCATATCGGCAAAGGCTGTGTCGCCCTGCGTCTTTGGAACCACATGGGCACTGAAGACAGCACCTTTTGCCTGCACCGGCATATAAGTACTGTCCTGATGCCAATGCATGTTGCCGCGAATTATTTTCATCATGTCATCATCTGGAGCATCGCGCAGGCTACCGTCTTTTTTGACATTGCTTATCTCAACGGCGGTCAATCCTTTGATCAAATCGCCGAAGCGCCGGGCGAAGGCAATCTGTTCCCGTTTACCAAGATTTTGCTCCGGAAAAATAAGGAGGGCATAGGTGAGCCATGCCTGATACAAATCATCAAAAACTGGACCTTCCAGATCTCGCAGATCGATATCCCGGACGACAGCACCAAAGCTCTTATCAAGAGGTTCCACAGAAAAGCCGGTTGTGGAGTGACGGGTTTGTCCCATTTTTCTCTCCTTTTCCAGAAATTTTAACGCCTATTTTCCTCCTTAGGCAAGTCTTATGCGATGGGAGGGGAATTAAGAAGTAAGGGAAGGTGTTTTATTCCTGAAGGGTGCATCTTTCAGGGCCGGCTGATAGACTGTTCTTTAAGCAGGACGCGGGAGAGCAAAGAATGCTGAGAAGCATTTCAGGAATATTCGTCAAAATAGTTTTCGCAGATGAGGTGGATATCGTCCTTGAGAAAGGGCATGCTCATCGCCCGCCCGCCCGGTTTAACCGGCCAGGACAGGATGCGCTTTATCTGAGTCCGAATGAAGAAAGTGCCCGGGTTGCGATTGGCGAGTATGTTAAGGCAGGGGACCCGGACCGGGTTCTGGTTACTTATGAGGTAACCGCTTGCGAGCTGTTTGATTTACGACATCCGGAAGCGGAGGGTATTTATGCACGTGCCTCTAAAAGCTGGCGCCCGGTTCTGGCCGCAGGTGAAGAGCCTGCCTCTTGGGGGGCTGCCGATGATATTCGGCAGCAGGGGCATGCTGGCCTGATCGATCCTTCCCGCCGGCGGCCGGGCCTATGGCATATCACCCTTCTGCGCTGGAACGAGGTGGGGGCACCGGAGGTTCGTCTGTTAGGCAAGCCCAGGCCTATTGAGTTGGCATTGGATTATCGCTGATCGACAATTATCCGATTGATAGAAATTCATGCTGGTATTTCATGGTAAAACCTCCCATTCTGCGGCGGGGCAGAACAGATAAAAACACGATTGTGGAGGCGGCCTGCTTTTTCGCCTCCCAAAAAAGGATGTTTGAGACAATGACGTATGATCCAGACAATATCTTCGCGAAAATACTGCGAGGTGAGTTGCCTTCCGAGCGGGTTTACGAAGATGACCAGACAGTCGTTCTGATGGATATTATGCCGCGGGTTGATGGGCATGTTCTGGTTATTCCCAAAGATCCTGCTCGTAATATGTTGGATGCAACAGCCGATCAGCTGGCGGCCTGTATGAACAGTGTGCAGAAAATCAGCCATGCTCTGCTGAAAGCCTTTGACGCGGACGGAATAACGCTTCAGCAATTCAATGAAGCGGCTGGCGGGCAGGAAGTGTTTCATTTGCATTTTCATGTGCTGCCGCGCCATGATGCGGTGAAACCACGTGCGCCACATCAGGTTATAGAAAAGCTTGAAATCCTGAAGGCGAATGCTGACAAGATCCGCGCTGCGTTGGCGTCCCTTTAAACCGACTTGCCATTTTCAAAATAAAAACTGACATCAAATCAGGAGATAATAATGATTGGTTACCTAACACTTGGCACGAATGACATTGCCAAAGCCCGTGATTTTTATGATGCATTGCTCGGTGAGCTGGGCGCAAAAAGGATCAGTGATGATGGGGACCGCCTGTCTCTCTGGACAACCAAAAGAGGGGCGCCGATGCTGGGGCTCATCCGCCCACATGACGGCGAAACCGCGACCGTCGGAAACGGCACGATGACGGCCTTTTTCGTCGAAAACAGTGAGATGGTGGCGAAAATGCATGCCAAGGCTCTGTCCCTCGGCGGCACGGACGAAGGAGAGCCCGGTCCGCGTGGTCAAAATGGCATGGAGTTTTCTTATTGTCGGGACCTGGAAGGCCATAAGCTGGCTTTTTACTGCATGGGCTAAAGGCTTAGCCTATGGTGCTGACAAAGAGGCGAGGCCGGGGCTGAAATGCTTCGGCTTTTTTGTGCTGGTCAAGCTTCTACCGCATTGCCTTCAAGTCAGATACAATAGCCTGGCTAATACTTTTAAAAAACACTGACATTAACTCAGGAGGAAACCATGATTGGCTATGTAACGCTTGGAACAAATGATATCGAAAAAGCGCGGGCCTTTTATGATGAACTGCTTGGCGAATTGGGGGCAAAACGGGTCTCTGACAGCAGTCATTTGACGATCTGGGGAACCAGTCAAAAGGCGGCTGTGCTGGGTTTGATCAAACCCTTTAATAAAGAGCCTGCAACGACAGCCAATGGCTCCATGATTGCCTTGCCAATGCCGTCAAAAGAACTGGTTACCCAGATGCATGCAAAAGCTCTCAGTCTGGGCGGAACTGATGAAGGGGCGCCAGGTCCGCGTGGCAATCGGGGCGCTGAATTTGCCTATTGTCGCGATTTGGAAGGCCACAAACTGGCATTTTTCTATCATCAGAATTGATGTGACTTGAACCTAAGAAACCGACATTTTTGCCAAGGTGATGGCGGCTTGCAAGAAGCAGATCGCTGACAGAGCGGAACTGATGGTGCGCGCTGTATTCCATTGGCTCCAGCGCCTGACATAAAAATCCCAGTATTCTGCTGTCTCTTTTGCTGTGTGGTCGAGCTTGTCCAGCCGTTCGTTCATTGGAATATTGCCGATCAGGGAAGCGAATAGCACGCCAACCGTATAGAGGCTGCCACCGACGAGAATAAGGACCTGTGGCGTGCCAGATAGAAAATGAAACGCATATCCCATCCAGACCGGCGAGAGAATGGCCATGCCGATCAATAGAACCATGAAGACAGTTCTGAAGACTTTCCGGTTGATGATCTGCATGGCTTCGATCCCGCCTGCAGGTTGTGTGGCTCCCAGAGATTTCATCACGAAATCCGAGAAGGTCAGAAAGACGCCAGAGACAAGGGCGTAGGCAATCACAGAGATTTCACAAAGAATAACAAGCGTTTGAGAAGTCATGACTATATCCTCATGCCTGATAGGACAGGCAGGGTGCCTGGTGCAGATATTGGTCGCTGGAAAGCTGCTTTACCATAAAATCAGCTACATCCGCGGCTGATATTTTATGTGTTAGATTAGTATTGGCAACCGAGAAGCCGTGCCAGTAGGATCCTGTTTGAGGGCCTTTGGTGAAATTCACTGGACGAACAAAAGTCCAGTCCAATCCGCTTTTACGAACGATTTTTTCCTGTTCTTGGTGATCCCGACCGACATGTTTGAGCAGCAAGGGCAGGATCAGATATTTGTAATGAAAAGGCAATTGCTCCCGGCTGTCTCCAACCCCCATCATGGACAAGCCGATGAATCTTTTTGGTCCGATAGTCTCCATGGCTTTGACGATCACTTCAGTCCCCTTTGCCCGCAACCCGTCCTTGTTGAGAAGAGGCATGCCGAGAGCACACAAGACCGCGTCCTGCCCCTGAATGGCCTTTTTGACAGAGACGAGATCCAACACATTCCCTTGCGTCAAGGAGAGGGACTTTTGAGGATTGGGATATTTTTCGGGAGATCGGGTAAAGGCTGTAACCTGGTGGCCCTGATCGAGAGTCTGATGGATAATATGGCGTCCGACTGTACCTGTGGCGCCGAAAATGATGACCTTCATTGGAAGCTCCTTGATTGCTTGACATCATGTAAAGTTGACATCATGTCAAGATATGAGTACTTTACATTATGTCAAGTAAAAATAATCCAACACGCATCCGTATTCTGAAAGCGGCTTACGACCTATTGTTGACCCAAAAGGGTAAAGGGGTTCGTATGACGGATATCGCTAAAGCCGTGGGCATAAGCCGTCAGGCGCTTTATCTTCATTTCCCGACCAGAGCAGAACTTCTGGATGGATTAACTCGGTATCTCTCTGATCAGAAGGGTGAGACCGAGCGACTGGAAGCAAGCCGGACCGCCGCTACGGGTATCGAGCGGCTGGAGGCTTATGTTGGATCCTGGGCGAGCTATATTCCAGAAATATACGGGCTGGCCAAAGCCCTTCTGGCGATGAGTGACACGGATAAGGCTGCCGCTAAAACCTGGGCAGATCGCATGGAGGATATGAGAGAAGGGTGCGAGGCGGCCATTCTGGCGTTGAGCCGGGATGGAACCCTGTCAAAGGATTACACGATTGAAGAGGCGACAGATCTTCTCTGGACCATGCTTTCTGTTCGCAACTGGGAACATCTTACAATTGATTGCGGCTGGTCACAGGAAAAGTATGCCGAGACCATAATGTCATCGACACGCACTTTGTTTGTGAACGAAGAAGCAGGCTGAGAGCGGCTTTACTGCCGCCCTGTTCAAAGACCATGGGATCCTGAATAGCCGTTGACGTCTTCGGGTCTCCAGTCTCCAAGCGCGCCGTCTGTTGGCTTGTAGATTTCTACACGAAGCGGGTAGCATTTGGCATCTTCGCTGGAATGACTGCTGCCGCAATCGCCGCCCGGGCAGGCAGAGAGGCCGCCCAGCAAGTTTGTTTCAGCAAAGAACTCCAAATAATCGCCCGCGCGGACCGGGCTTGCTTTCATGAAATATTGGTGCGTGTCTTTGGTAAAGCCGGTGCACATAAAGACATTGAGGACGTCATGTACAAGAGGTTCTGCCTCCTCTGGTGCCATGTTCCTTTCCTTTGCCAGCGCGCGGATCAAGTTGGAATGGCAGCAATGATGGTAATCCTCTCCGCTCAGCAGATGGTTGGTATAGGGATCACAGCGCGTGCCGATGACATCATGCACACCGCCGCCAAATTCATCATACCCATACCAGCCGAGCGTATCTTCAGTGACCGTCGCGAGGGGCCTCAGGTAAGGCAAATTGCTCCACAGTCGATCTCCTGTGTCTACATGAGTGCCATGCAAAGCTCGGGTTTTCCCACTGAAAAACCGTTCCTGGAGATTATCGGCATTCCAAAGGTTTAGGTCGCCAACCTGGGGGCCTTCCTGAAAGTGAATTTGGCAAAAATGGCCTGCAGGAACTGAGAAGCATTTCGCGTCGCGCGGTGGAACAATAACCGTCTCGACAAGAGTCATGTCTTTTCGGGCTGCGTTATAAAACCCAGCTTTATACGACGGGAGCGTTTCGTTGGGATAGCAGATGACGGGCGGTACGCGACGGCGGTCATCAGCGTCGGTCGGAACGGTGGAGTGCGGGATTGAAGTCATGGGAGGCCTTTACCAGAAACTGTTCAGGCCGCCATGTTAATCATACCCGTATAACACCAGCAAGAATTTTCAGGTTGCGGCCTAACGATATAGATCGCCAGCAACAGCCTGTTTAATTTCCGCACGGCAAATGCCGATATCTGCAAGTTCCCGATCAGACATTCCGTTCAACTGACGGGCGGCCCGTCTCTTTTCGAAATAGCCTTTAAGGATATCAAAAAAGCGATCATCATAAGCGATCGGAGTTTGTGTTGTAATCAGATTTGCTTTGGCGAAAGACATGATCTGCCCTCCCTAAAAATTCATTTGTTGTGTTACTGTATTAGAAATAGGCGATTAATCGCTTTTGATAAGTGCAGTTTTGCGAAGACTGCCTTGCAGAAATCGCATGGCTTTGTTGACGGTTGGTTAGGGATTTGACACTAGCCTCGTCCAGCATGTTTATCTTCGATATTGATCCTGACCATACCGTTCTTCTAGCCATCGCCCTTTGGGTAATCGTTCTGATGGCCAGTGTTAAACTAGCAAGCTCTCGCGGGAAGTCGCAGATTTTCTGGCTTTTTCTGGTTGCCTCATTTCCGCCGGCCCTGGTCGTTCTTCTCCTGATGCCGAAACTGAAAAGGGGCGGGGACGATCAGCCGACTTTCGCTGCTCCTGAAAATTCTGAAGAGTTTCTGAGGCGATGCGGAGCCTGCGGCAACCTGACGGACGCCTCCTTGACGCACTGTCGGGTTTGTGGTCGATGATGGAAACGCTGCCTGCTGTGACACTGAACCACTGATCCTGTTTCTCCGACTTATGACTGTAAGGGCATATTTGAGCTCTTTGTTCTCCTCATTGGAAAGGATACGACAATGGTACTCAAAAAAGTAATTTTTGCAGTGTATTTAGTCAGTGTGGTAGCTGGTAGTCAGGCAGTTTTGGCAGGCGGGGTGCTTGCAAAAAAGGAACCTTCTGCACGCGCCGCATCGACGCTTGATAAATTTGTTCAGCAAAGCCGTAGAACAGACGGAGATAATGATGTTGATGTAACATGTACTCACACAAGCAGTAATCCCAATGGCTGCGACGAGTTTAACAAGCTGTGTGCAAAATACGATGGTGACTTGACAGCAATCCCGCCGGATTCTTATCATTGTCATATTGACCTGCCGTCACATGCAAGTGGCACGAACAGTTTTAAATCGAAAAACTGACGAACAGGCAATTCTGCCGAGCGTAAATTTCTGAATACACGATTTTTATCGTTTTTATTCAACCTGTATTTGACCTCTCCATTTTCTCCTTTTAGGATAGAAAGAAAATGGAGAGATTTATGTTCCGGTTGAGTTTTGCCCTATTTCTAGTCTTTTTGTCGTCCGCTTGCACCACGGGCTCCGGAACTGTAACGGAAGGCCGTACCTATCCTGGCCCGCCAGGAAAATCCTACGATAATGTAGCCGCGCGCGATGTCGTAGAAAACGTGACCAAACCCTCGAAGAATACTCTTTCAGAAAAAGAACGGGAGAGTATGCTGAATGAGGTATACAAAAATTTGACCGAGTCCCAGTCTGGAGGGGCAGTCTGTTCTGAAGTCAATGATGTTCATACTGGCTGTAAATGGTTTAATTTTACGCTCAATGAAACCAAAACCCTGAACGCTTATCCCTGGGGGGAGAGTGGATTGAGCGTGAACAAGGCAATTCTTGCATATACTGACAATGACCATGAAACTGCTTATGTGCTTGCGCATCAAATGGGACACATTCTTGCGCGGCATGTGTCTGAAAATATTGAGTATTCTGTTGCAAACAAGCAAGGAGGGATGGGCGTACTCGCGTATCTCATTTGCGGTGTTGGATGTGTCCAAAATATTCCAGCTTATGGCGCTCAAAAACGAGCTGAGGCCCTTCAAGAAGAGTGGGAAACCTCGTTTGATCATACTCAGGAGAGAGAGGCAGACTACATCGCTGTGTATTTGATGGAAAGTGCCGGATATGATATTTCAATCGGACGCAATTTTCTGTTGAAAATGGCCGCGCTCAATCCTGAAAATGGGAGTGAGGAGAAGGGCAAAGCAGGCTACTTTGATCTCCATGCATTCAGTCCGGCGCAATACGCGCGCGTATTAGCCGTAAAGCAGGAAATTCTGCTAAAGAAAAGAACAGGTAAGAACCTTCTGCCAACGCCTAAAAAACCCGAGGTAAAAGAATATTACTAGGGTCGAGACAATGGCTTATATTGTCTCTGCTTTCCAAGCCCTTATTTGACCTCTCTATTTTCTCTTTTTAGGATGGCGGCAAAAATGGAGAGATCTATGTTTCGGTATGTTGTAATACTTTTGGGGCTGCTGCTGCTGTCTTCCTGTGTGACAAGAATGTCGGCTGTTACCAACGGGAAAAGCTATCTCGGACCTGTGATTTCTTCTGGTGAAGGTGATTATGAAAAAGAGCTGGTTGAAAAGGCGACGTTATACGAAGAAAACAGATTTTCAGAAGATGAGAGAGTAAAGCTTCTTTCAGAAGTATACCAAGCGCTTGTTGCGGCGGGGGAAGAAATTTGCTCAGCCGTTAATGCATATCAACATGGCTGTGGCTGGTTTGTTTTCAGACTTTCTGAAACTGAAGAAGTTAATGCATATCCTTGGGGAGTGAGTGGCCTGACTGTCAACAGGCGCATCCTGCCATATATCATGAACAAAGATGAAATGGCTTATATGCTGGCTCATCAGATTGGGCATATCCTGACAGGTCACGTTGATGCCAATGGCCCTGCCAGATTAGGTCCAACAACGCCTTTAGGATCGATTCTAAGCACTGCTTTTTGCGGAATAAGTTGTTTGGGGCGCGACCTATACGGATTTGGTAAGCGTCAACGTTTGGAGGCTCATAGCGAAGGCTGGAAAACACAATTTACTGAAACTCAGGAGAGAGAAGCGGATTATATCGCGGTGTATCTAATGGAGGAAGCTGGTTATAACGTAATGAAGGGCCGCAAATTTCTCCTTAATCTATCTGCATTAAGTAAGAAAAGCCTTAAAGACAATAATGATCAGGTCAAGTATTTGACTATTCATTCATTTAAGCCGGTACATTTAACGCATATAAAAGCTGCTCAAAAAGAGACAGAAGCAAAAAAGCAGAGTGGAGAGCCATTGTTGCCAAATGTTTCGACAGATAGGAAATCAAATTAATTCGATAACAAGGAGCCGTTTTAATAGGCTCGCCTTTTAAGGCTAAACAAACTGTAGGGGCGTGACCTGTTATGTGAAAAGTCTTTTGCTCCGGGCGGGCTTCTCCTGTAAAAGAAGCGCAAATGCTCTCTTTCTTATCAGTAATGGACTTTATCGATGACACGCCATCTCATTACCTCTGCCTTGCCGTATATCAACGGCGTCAAACATCTGGGTAATCTGGTGGGGTCCATGTTGCCATCGGATCTGTATGCCCGGTATTTGCGAGCGCGCGGGCAAGAGGTTTTGCTGATTTGTGCAACGGATGAGCATGGCACGCCAGCAGAGCTGGCAGCGAGAGCTGCGGGCTTGGGTGTGGCTGATTTCTGTGCGGAGCAGCATGAGGTGCAAGCCAGCCTTGGCCGGGCGTTTTCGCTTTCTTTTGACTATTTTGGCCGCTCCTCATCCCAACAGAATAAAGAGCTTACTCAGCATTTTGGTGCCAAGTTGCTGGAAAACGGCTTTATCGAAGAGCGGGTGACCAAACAGATTTTTTCTGTTGATGATGATCGCTTTCTGCCGGATCGCTATGTAGAGGGAACCTGTCCTCATTGCGGTTACGACAAAGCACGGGGTGATCAGTGTGAAAGCTGTACGCGGTTGCTGGATCCTACTGATCTGGTCGATCCGCGGTCTGCTATTTCGGGTAGTACCAACCTGGAAGTACGCGAAAGCAAGCATCTGTTCCTGCTACAATCCAAACTCTCTGATGAAATCCGCGCCTGGGTGGATAAACATCCTGAGTGGCCATTACTTGTCTCTTCCATTGCCCTCAAATGGCTGGATGAGGGCTTGCATGACAGAGGCATTACCCGGGATTTGAAATGGGGCGTGCCGGTGGACCGTGCAGGGATGGAAGACAAGGTTTATTATGTCTGGTTTGATGCGCCTATCGAATATATTGCGGCGACCAAGGAATGGGCGGATGAAGACCCAAGCAGCCGGGATTGGAAATCCTGGTGGTATGAGGCTGATGATGTGCGCTACACGGAGTTCATGGCGAAGGATAATATTCCCTTTCATACGGTAACCTTCCCGGGCACACAGCTGGGAAGCCGCGAGCCCTGGAAGATGGTGGATTATATCAAGGGCTTTAACTGGCTGAATTACTATGGCGGTAAATTCTCCACCAGTCAGCAGCGCGGTATCTTCATGTCAGACGCGATTCAGATGCTCCCTGCTGATTACTGGCGTTATTATCTCCTGGCCAATGCGCCGGAAAGCTCGGATACCAGTTTCACCTGGGAAGGGTTCGCTGGAACGGCCAATAAAGACCTCGCGGATACGTTGGGCAACTTTGTTAATCGCATTCTGAAATTCTGTTCTTCAAAATTTGGCGTGGAATTACCGGAAGGCGGTGAAATCGGAGAGCGCGAAATTGCTCTGGCTGACGCGCTAGATAAACGGCTTGCCGCCTACAATAGACATATGGACGAGCTGCAAATCCGTAAAGCCATGCAGGAGCTGCGGGCAATCTGGGTGATGGGGAACGAATATCTTACGGAGGCGGCCCCCTGGACAGCGTTTAAAACTGATCCGGATGCCGCTGCGGTAAGTCTTCGGACTGCCATAAATCTGATCCGTATCTTTGCCATTTTGAGTGCTCCGGTTATTCCCAATGCAAGTCAGACATTGTCGGATGCTCTTGGGTTGGGACTCACTGAGAAGGACTGGATTTGCGGTGATATGTTGGCCGAATTACAGATCCTTAAAGCGGGGCATGCCTTTACGGTACCTGATGTCCTGTTCCGTAAAATCAGTGAAGATGAAATCGCAGAATGGCAGGAAAAATTCGGCGGATCTGATGCTGTATAAGCTAAAAGTTTAAGCAAAACAGCGGTTTTATTTAACCTGGATTTAAGACCTGATACCTATCCTTGAGCCTCCATAAATGAGGTTTGAGGATTATGGTACGCAAGCTCGTTCTGCGCCGGTTGATCCGGCGCTTCAAAAAAGATCAGGATGGCGCCACTGCAGTTGAAGTGGCGATGATCATGCCGATTTTGATGCTTATTATGATTGGCATTATTGAACTCAGCGTTGGTATGTATATCAATACCGTGGTTGAAGGCAGTCTGCGGGATGCGTCCCGCCTGGGGCTTACCGGGCAAATCCAGGAAGGGACCAGCAACGATCAGGCGATTGTGAATATTCTCAATGACTCGTCGCTTGGAATGTTGGCGCTAACCACCGATGATGTGACTTCTCTCGTATATGAAAATTTTGCTTCCGTTGGGACCGGTGAGGAATATACCGACCTTGACGGCAACGGGACATGGACCGAAACGCCATTGACGCATGAAGGGGTCGAGTATCCGAACGGTGAGCCCTGGGTTGAGGTGAATGGCAACGGCGTATGGGACGAAGATTTCGGCGAAGCTGGTCTTGGCAATCCCGGAGATATCGTCCTTTATACTGTAACCTACGACTGGAATTTCCTCAGTGGTCAGATCATTCCCATTTTAGGGGGCGTTATACCGATGACCGCCTCCATCGTGGTTCAGAACGAACCTTTCTAAGCATCGGATCCAATTTTTAACGCGGTATTATACGATGAAGAAGATATTGACCTTCATGGCAACCCGTTCGCAAAGGACCCTCCGGTCCTTTATCCGCAATAATCGCGGCGTGGCCATGGTAGAATTTGCCATGATGCTCCCTATTTTAATGGTGATTACGGCGGGCAGCTTCGAAGTTGCGCGCTATGCACTCATTATGCAAAAGCTTGATCGAATTGTCGGGACACTTTCTGATTTAGTCGCCCGATCTGGAAATGAGGCGATGTCAGAGGTGGAAATCGCCAATATCATGGACTCGGCACTTTATATGGCGCGGCCTTTTGATATTTCCGGTGAAGCCATGTTGATCGTCACCTCGGTTGAAGGGCGCGCCTCCCAGGCCCCACAAATTCTGAGCCAGCGTGTTGAGGGGGATATTTCGGGTAAAGACAGCACGCTCGGCACGGTTGTTAATGGGGATGCTACTTTACCGACAGCTTTCCCGGATATGGGAAGTGGCGAAACGTTGAATGACGGAGAAACTCTAATTGTAGCGGAGCTATATTACAACTACAGCCCCTATTTGGCGGGTAAGCTCGGGTTTTTCAGCGATTCAGTTTTCTATCGGGATGCCTACTTCAGGCCTCGCTTTACGGACAAAATTACCTTTCCCGCCGCTCCGTAAAGAATATTTCACAAGATTAAAACTAAACCCGGTAAGCAGATTGTCGGGTTTTTTTGCCGTTTGTGAGGGAAAGAGAACTCGTTTTTGAGTAAATAGGAGGGCAGGGGCAAGGAGGACATAAAGAAAGGCGATGGCCTAGAGCCACCGCCTTTAGGAAAGGATCCTTCTCCTCGCGGATTATTTGGAGATTCTGAGGTTGCTTAACTCTTCGCCGATGGTGTTAAAGTCATCAATCAACGCATTCGCAGTAGCTGCCTTGAAATAGTGCTTGGGCGAGGTTGCACAATTCTTGAAGAGGTTTTCATTACCGCTGACAAAAATCACCGTATAGATTATCACGCCTTGCGCCTTCATGTTGGCACAGGCTTGCGCTGTTTTAGTGTCATCCATGGCTTTATAGGTTGAACCTGAAATAGCAGAAGTCAGAACACCAGAGCCTGAGGAATGGTATTTGGGATTATAGTCTGGATGGCTGGAGGTTTTACCCAGTTCTTTCTGGCGTGCATAAGCGTGATAAATACCATAGGTGCCTAGCGTATTCTCGCCGTCGGTCATCAGCACGACTACCTTGTCCATAAAGTCTTCACCATAATTGAGAGGGAGGGCAGAATAGCCCGACGGGATATTCACGGTAGAGGAATCATACCACAACCCATTCCAACGCGGCGAGATTGCTCTCCATCCCCAGATGAGCCCAACATTAACAGCGGTCGCGCCAGACGCTTCCATAGAGTCAATATGAGATTTGATAGCGGTTTTTTCAGCTGTCAAAGGCAGCACGGGCGGAGGGCAATAGTGATTAGGTATGCTTGTATCCACTTCATATTTCTTCTTCTCGTTATTCCACGTCGTTTTTGTATAATAATAGGGAATAAAGTCCTGATTAGGGGGATCATCGGACAGGTCCCGTGTGCCGCCCATCAAGTCGTCCCGCATTTCTACGCAGCCTTCCCAGCCATAGACTGTGTCGTTACTGCCATTGAGATCGACATCAAATCCAAGGGCCGTATTGGTGCTGTCCTGGGTAAAAATACTGCCAGCATCTGTCAGCAGGTTATTACGATCCGCCGTCGGCAAAAAGCCAATATTATGCGGTCCGACATTGACCTGCGTTGTATAGGGAACAACACTGACCCAAAGTTTGTCTTTTGTTTCCTCGTTCCCATAAAGAATATCAATCAGGTTTTTGGAGGCATTTTTCAATGTTGTCAGACGTTTAGTGCCAGAGGTGTTGTAATCCATTGAGCCGGTATTATCGAGGACCAGAACAAGTTCCATACCCCGGTTTTCCCGATTGATTTCCGTTCGAGCGCCGACTGTTAATAGGTCTCTACCTAGAATACTCATAAATGTCGTATTTAAATTTGCTTCAACATTCAACGTGACTGTTTCGCGTGTAGCATCCCAGGTAAGTGTAGAGGCATTCATGACAATTGGGGATGTTGACATATATCCCGTTGGAAAATTTGCATCAAAATATTTTTGCGCGTCTGCATAAATTTCAGCATCGTTTGCGAAAATGTTACGGCCGGCAGCTAAGCCTGCAGCATCAAGGGCAGTTGCCAATTTGGATTTTAAAACATAAGCACGTCCCAAGTCCACGGATAAGCCAATGACCCCGAAAAGAGGGATGGCTGCCATAGCAATAATAATCGCGGACACACCTTGCGTATCTTTGGCAAAATGGGTGAGCTGTTCTTTAAAGTAAGAATAATAATTCATGTGACTACCAAGAATAATGAAAGACAGTCGAGACTGCTCTTATATAGGCGTGGAAGTCTTAAATTTGGCTAAAGAAGCCTCTTCAATTTTGTGCAATTTATAATAAAAATAGTATTTGTGTCTATTTATTGTATAAAAATTATAATTAAAATTTAGTTATTTGTATAAGTAAAATTTTTTTTAAATAATGAGTAAATAAATATTAATGGAAAATTATCTAAAATATCAATATTTATTATGTAATACAAAGTTAGATAAAATTTTATATAATATGATTATATGTTTTTTTGAAAAAATTACTCCGTTTAACTATTGATTAATATTTTTGGAGCAAATTCCTTAACAGCGCGAGGCAAGAGAAGAAACTTGGAAAGCGCTTTAACATAACTAGAGGGCTTTTCACGGTTCTGCTCAAAGCAAGCTTAGGAAGTCTGAAGAGCGAGGGGTTCAACTCTCGGATTTGAAGCCAAGTTTTGATTTTCAGGATTTATGTCCTGTAGCTTATTAGGAGATGTAAGATGTTTAAAATGGTCCGTTCATTTTTAAAAGACGAATCCGGTGCGACAGCAATTGAATATGGTTTGATTGCCGCTTTGGTCGCATTGGCCGGTATTGCCGCATTCACTGCCTTGGGTCAAGGTGTTGACGATGCATTCCAGGAAGTTGCTGATTCACTCTGTCAAGGTGTCAAGGGTAACACTACTTCAGTTGCCAGCGCTACTGGTTGCTCATAAATGTTGGACACCTTTATAATAGTGTTGAAGAAATAATAGAAAATAGAGGTCGTGTAATAATTGCACGGCCTCTATTTTTTTAGGATCTATATCTGTTGGAACGGAGTGGGTTATGAAAAAATTGATCTCTCTGGCTAGAAAAAATTGCGGTGCAACTTCTATCGAATACGGATTGATTGCATTTTTAGTAGGAATTGCAGGCATTGTTGCTTTTACAACGACGGGTGCAGGTATTGCAGATATGTACACTGGAGTTGAAGACAAGTTTTGTGATGCAGTCAAGATGGTATCCATAAACTGCTAAAGTCTAGTGACTTTGTTTCAATAAAAATTTTTTCTTTATTCAAGATTGTTTAACGTAAGGCTTAATTTGGTTTGAAGTAATAGTAATGCTAATTGAATACTTATATTTTTTGGCTGTTGGCTTATCATTTTCTTTTACTCTGTGGGCTGCTTGGTCTGATTTTCGATCGTTAACGATACCAAACTGGATTAGCGTCGGTATTCTACTACTATTTCCACTAGTGATCGTGACGTCTCCAATGGCAATTCAATGGTATTGGTCTATTGCGGTTTTTGCAGCTGTCCTGGCGTCTGGTTTTCTACTATTTGCATTGAAAGCTTTGGGGGGGGGCGATGTTAAGCTTATTTCAGTACTCTCACTATGGGCTGGAGTGGATAAAGTTCTGCCGTTTTTAATGGCGACAGTTTTGGTTGGTGGAGTCCTGGTCGCCATTATGTTTGTCAACAATGTTGTTCGTAACAAGGGCAAGGGCGGTAGCTATTTAATCAGTGCTCGAGAGACATTGAGCGATAAAGCACCAGTCCCCTATGGTATTGCTATTGCATTTGGTAGTTTTCCGATTTTCTACCATTACGCGAGCCTGTCTGGTGTTTTCCAATCATTGTTTAATTTAACCGGAAATTAAGCACTCCTGCGCTATTTTGAGAATCATTTTAATTGCTGGAACCATGGTTATGGCACGTAAACTTATATTGATCATGTTTGCTCTGATTATTGCGGGTTCAACCGTTTGGTTTGTTCGCAATTGGGCGGGGAACCAAAATCAACCTGTTGTAAATCAAGTGACTGAGTTAAAGGTTGAGCAAGTCGCGCCGACCGTCAAAATTCTGGTTGCGGCAGCCGATCTACCAGCCGGTACTTTGGTTCGGGATGAACATGTTTCCTGGCAGTCCTGGCCGGAAGATAAAGACATGGAAGAGAAATATGTCGTTCAAGATAAGCGGCCCCTTGAAGACCTTCTCGGTACAGTTGTTCGGCAAGGGATCGCCAGTGGGGAGCCTATTACTGATGGGCGCCTCGTTAAACCTGGACAAAGCGGGTTTTTAGCTGCTGTCTTGAAGCCGGGCACGCGGGCGATTTCCATTGAGGTGAACGCGACATCCGGTGTTGCTGGATTTGTTTTTCCTGGTGATCGGGTGGACATGATTTTGACTTTGGATGTTGTCCAAGGTGGAGGAGGGGTCGATGAACTTGCATCGACAACACGGGCTAGCGAAACCATTCTGACAGATGTCCGCATCGTTGCTATGGATCAATCGACGGATGATCAGACACAAGAAGCGTCTATTCGTCAGGTTGCTACACTGGAAGTCTCACCAAAAGAAGCAGAAATCGTCTCCCTGAGCAGGGAACTTGGACGCCTTTCGTTGTCGCTTCGCAGTATTGCCCGAATTGAAGATACGAAGAAGAATGCGGATGGCTCGCCCATCATGAAGAAAGAGCGGGGCAAGGGCTATACGCGTGATAGTGATGTCAGTGCTTTGATTTCTCCGCCTGTGGGTGGAGGGAGCGCTGCTAGAAAGGTCCATGTTATTCGGGCAGGTGATCTTAAAGAGCAGTCATTTGAGTAGGGGGTATTTTCGATGATGCCAAGAGTGATGAGTTTATTGGCAGCAGTGATCCTCCTGCTGTTTGCGACAATTGCTGTCTCTGGACAGACTGAGGCTGCAGAAGTTGTTAATGATGTTGGCGATCCGCTCAATATTACACTGAATGCTGGAAAACTAATTCGGCTCGATAAGGCTGCTACGTCGGTTTTTGTGGGTAATCCGGAACTGGCCGACGTTCATGTACAATCGCCCCGAATTATTTATATTTTTGCCAAGCAGCCAGGTAAAACAAATCTTTTTGCACTTGATGGGCGCGGTCAGGTTCTGATTAATTCGCCGGTTGTCATTCAGCATGATGTTCAGGCACTGGAAGCGGCCCTTCGGGACCTCACCCCGAATTCGAATTTGCGAGCGCAATCTATGAATGATGGAATCATCTTAACAGGCCGGGTAGCATCCGCTGATATCTCTGCAAGCGCACAGAGCCTTGCTGCCTTGTACGCTAAGAAAAACAAGATTTTCAATCGGATTGTGGTTGAAGGTGCCATGCAGGTGAATCTACGGGTTCAAGTTGCAGAAGTTGCCAGATCTGTCACTAAACAGCTTGGTGTTAACTGGGAAAATCTTAGTAATTTTGGTAATTTTACACTTGGCCTAGGGACCGGTCGAGACATTCTTGATGGTACAACTATCGTAAGAAATGGAAGTCAGAGTACGGGCTTTCTTGGTTTTAACGACGGGCAAACCGCCATTGGTGGTGCAATCGATGCATTAGAGGAAGAAGGCTTGATTACTTTGCTTGCAGAGCCAAATTTGACGGCTCTATCCGGCGAAAGCGCGAGCTTCCTTGCAGGTGGCGAGTTTCCAATACCGGTTCCCGGCGAAGATGGGGAAATTACGATTGAGTATAAAGAATTTGGTGTTTCTTTGGATTTCACGCCGAATGTGGTTGGGAATGATCGCATTAATTTAAAGGTAAACCCTGAGGTTAGCCAGCTCTCGTCGGCATCAGCCATTAATGTGAACAATATTTTTATTCAGTCTCTTATTACCAGGAGAGCGAATACAACAGTTGAGCTCGCCAGTGGTCAAAGCTTTGTTATTGGGGGGCTGCTAAATAGTGATTCTGATAATAACGTTCAGAAAACGCCGTTATTGGGTGAGCTTCCCATTATTGGAGCATTATTCCGGTCGACCTCTTTTCAGAGGAATGAGACTGAGCTTGTGATTATCGTGACTCCTTATCTGGTGAAGCCTACCAACTCGCGTATGGCTCTGCCGACAGACGGTTATGTTCCGCCCAATAGCACGGATCAATATAAAGACGGTTTGAATTATCGTCCGTCGATCAGTGAAGACGAGGCGAAGAAATCGGCACCCGCCGGCCCGTCCACCGCAAATAAACAAGTCAAACTGGTTGGCCCTGCCGGCTTTATTATGGAGTGAGAATATGACATTCACTGTTATATCAAAAGCTGGGCTGTTGGGACTTTCACTTGTGATGGGACTGAGTGCCTGCGGTGCACCCAGAGATCCTGAAACCGGCGAGCTTGCACTGCGGGCGAACCCGCAAACAGCGATGATGACCAAACAGATCAATGTTCAGAAATTGACACCAACTTTTGTGGTGAAGTTTGAACCAGAAAAATCCGTTTTTTCTGAACTTGAAAAAGGTCGTTTGCTCGGCTTTATTCAGGCGCAGGGCGCTGAGTTCGGAGATGTGTTGCAACTCGAACTACCGCCTTTCTCAGACGCCGCCGGTATGAATGAAGAACGTTTCGGTGCAATCGGCGGATTTTTGCAGGATGAAGGCTTTACGGTAGAGCCAAAACTGGCCCGGGATGGTCTTGAAAACTCCCTCCGTGTTTACTTCACCAAATATGTGGCCACGGTTGACCCAAAATGTAGTCGCGGTTGGACCCGGCCAAAGGGGCAAGAATATGAAAGTCTGCCGCTTGAGCATATGGGATGTGCCACGGCTTCCAATCTCACGCAAATGCTGGCCAACCCAAAAGATCTTATAGAACCGGGGACAATGGGTCCGTATGACGGAGCCCGGGCGGCACTTTCTATCTTGAAATACCAAGCCGGTGCGGCCGGTGGCGGCAAAAGTAAGAGTAAATCCGGCGGTAGTGGTAAATCCGGTGGCGGCGGTAAGAAATAAAGTTGATTTATGGAAGGCATGAAATATGGCGAGCGCAGCATCTAATTTAAGCACGCTTTTCGGGACGCAAATCTGTGAAGACTTTATGGCTTTTGTGGATGATGAGCATTCACTGGGAATTTGCCGCGAAGTTGCGTCAGATAAGGACTGGCCCGCAGATGCCGTTCAGGACGGGGGGATAAATCTCGCCCTTGAACGGATTGAGGCGGGACATTCCCCTAAAGTCGTGTTTGCTGATATCAGTCGAAGCTTGGATCCGGAAGGGGATATCACGCGCCTGGTTCGAAAAATGGGGCCTCAGAACTCTCTCATTGTTCTGGGGGCTTCGAATGATGTCGCTGTTTTTCGGAAAATGGTTTCATTGGGGGCAAGTGACTATTTGGTTAAACCTCTCACCGCAGAGCTGTTTGAAGACGCCGTCGAAAATATTGATCGCCAGGCCCAGGCAACAAAAGTTGCGCAAAGCGGGCGGCTGACGGTTGTGATCGGTGTGAGGGGCGGCGTGGGTGCGTCAACCATTGCCACGAACATCGCCTGGATCATGGCCAATGAAGAGAAACTCAGTACAATGCTACTGGATCTCGATCTGCACTTTGGGACAACAACCCTGGCCCTTGATATCGAAACGGGCGGCGGGTTCCGTGAAGCACTCGAAAATCCCCACCGTCTGGATAAGTTGTTTCTGGACAGCGCGATTTCCAAAGCGAGTGACAGACTTGCTGTGCTGGGAACGGAAGAGCCGATCGAAGAATTTGTCGATGTGAATCCGGAGTCTATTGATACGCTGATCGGGGAAGTAAATCAGGATTATAATCAAGTCGTTATTGATTTACCGCGCCATCTGTTGCCAACGCAAGGGGCCTTGTTGGCTTCTGCAGACACGGTTGTGCTGGTTTCTGATCAGACGCTTGCCGGTATTCGAGATATCAACCGGATTACGCAAGCTATGACGTCGCTCTCGACAAAAGGGCGAATTTTGCGCGTTGTCAGCCGGGTTGGCGGAGAGCGGGCGGCGCAGGTCACTAAAGCAGATTTTGCACGCGCATTGGCAGAGCCCGTTGATGGCACGATCCCCGAAGATGCCAAAACATTGACGATTTGCGCGAATGCTGGAAAGGCTATCGCGTCAGTCGCCGAAAAAGCACCTATTTCGAAAGCGTTGCGGGAACTGGCTGCGACCGTTTCTGATTATCATGAACCGAAGAAGAAGGGTCTTCTGGGACGCATGATAAAGCCCCGCAATAAGAATGAGGATGCATAAGAGTGAGCTTGTGGCGTTCTTCTTCCGCGTTTCAAAAGGACAAATCTGCAGCCCCTGAAACTGCAGAGACAACAGCGGCTGAGCTGTTTGAAAGCTTGGCGGAACTCGCCCGGGATGCATTGCTTGAGGGTTTTGACAGCCAGGTTGGCAGGGCGGAAGTCGCTGGACAGGTCAAGCAGTTCACGAAAGAAATACTGGCGCAACGAAAACTGACGCTGAACGTTCTGGAGCAAAGAAATTTAGTAACCAGCCTGACCAATCGCTTGTGGCAGCATATCGAAGAACAGCGGATACCGACAGAGCGCCTAGCGCCTGATCAAGATGCGGCCCAAGCCAGCGAACCTGGGCCAGATGTTCCCGATGCCACTCAAATTCTGGAAGAAGGCATTACTGTTTTTGGAGCAGATACGGCAGCTCCGGTCGAAGTCAAAGCCGAATTCGAGCAGCCGCAGGATGTGGCTATTGAACGAAGAGCGCCCGACCGGCTTTCAGACGATGCTGATGAAGAAATTCCTGAGCCTGTTATTCCAACCGCGAAAATAACAGAAAAACCAGCTGCAGAGCCTGAACCCGAACCAGAAGAAAGCAGCGCAGATTTACTGCGTTTGGAAGCGGTTACCGAAAAAGCCGCGCCAAAAGCAGCCAGTCAGACTGATATGGTCAAAGGGCGGATCCAACCGCTTCTATTGGAACGGATTGATATCAGCGCAGCAGTTACCATGGACCGGCTGGATCTGGCGCGAGACATTTCGGATATCGTCGGTGATATTCTGATTGAAGAACGCATCCAGCTCAATCAGCGGGAACAGCGGGAACTCATCGAAAGCCTTATGCATGACATGCTGGGGCTTGGGCCGCTGGAGCCGCTTCTGGCGGATGAAGGCATTACCGATATCATGGTCAACGGCCCCAAGCAGGTCTATGTGGAGAAGAAGGGCAAATTGGTTCTGTCTGATTGTCAGTTCCGGGACAATGCCCATGTTCTCAGTATTGCCACCCGCATTGTCAGCCATGTTGGGCGGCGTGTCGACGAATCCAATCCGTTGGTTGATGCTCGGCTTGCTGATGGCAGCCGGGTGAATATCATCATTCCGCCCCTGGCGATTGACGGTCCGAGTATTTCCATTCGTAAATTTGCCAAGCAGAAAATTACGCTGGATACCATGGAACGACAGGGGAACTTATCGACACCAGCTGCAACAGTCCTGCGGGTTGCTGGTAGATGCCGTCTGAATATTCTGATCTCCGGCGGTACTGGTTCTGGTAAAACAACTTTGCTTAATGCGATCTCCCAATTGATTGATCCGGGTGAACGTATTGTAACCATTGAGGATGCAGCGGAGCTGCAGATGCAGCAGCCGCATGTGGTGCGCCTTGAAACTCGTTCTGCCAACCTTGAGGGGACGGGTGAAATTTCCATGCGTGATCTGCTGAAGAACTCTCTTCGCATGCGACCGGATCGTATCATCCTGGGTGAGATCCGTGGCGGCGAAGCCATCGATATGTTGCAGGCCATGAATACCGGTCATGACGGCTCCCTGTCGACCATCCATGCCAATCGGCCAAGAGAGGCCTTGACCCGCCTTGAAAATATGGTTGGCATGTCGGGTATCAATTTGCCTGCCAAGGCCGTCAAGGCACAAATTGCATCGGCTATTGATTTGATCGTTCAAGTAAGCCGGATGCGCGATGGTATGCGGCGCATCACCTATATTTCTGAAGTGGTCGGCATGGAAGAAGATGTGATCACCATGCAGGATCTGTTTTGGTACGAATATCAAGGCGAAGATAAAGGCGGACGGTTGCTGGGTGAATTTAAATCTTCCGGCTTGCGGCCTCATTTTGCGCCGCGTGCTGCCTATTTTGGCCTTGATAAAATGCTGATAGGAGCAATGTAATGTTCGGTGCAGAGGATCAATTTTTTATAACATTGGTTGTTGGGGGCGGCACACTTGTTGTCGCTTTGATCCTTGGTTTTGCCCTCCTTGGTGGCGATGAGGCAACAGCTAACGCCAAACGCCGACTTGCTGAAGTGGGGCAAGGGAATGGACCTACTGCGGCCAAACCGATGCATCGAAACTCTGCCAGGTTAAATAGCCAGCAAAGCAGTATTAAATTTCTGGACACGCTTGTTCGAAAATTTGTTCCGAAGCCTGCGGAACTTCGTGCTCGATTGGAAAAAACCGGCTTAAAAATTTCGATTGCGGAATATGCATTGATAACCGTGGTGACCATGGCATTGGTAATGGTGGTGATGCATCTTCTTTATGATATTGGGATGTTATTGGCTGTCCCCGTCAGTATTTTTACAGGCCTCTTCTTTCCGCACTGGATTATTGGATATCTGGGGAACAGGCGGATCAATAAATTCATGAAGACCTTTCCGGAAGCCATTGAACTTTTGGTGAGAAGTTTACGAGCCGGACTGCCGATCAGTGAAGCGATTGTCACTGTTGGGAATGATGCGCCTGAGCCTGTGGGACAGGAATTCCGCGGGGTGGCAGATGCTGTTCGGCTGGGGAAAACCATAGAAGACGGCCTCTGGAATGTTTCAACACGCATTGACATACCAGATTTCAAGTTTCTGATTATCGCCATTTCAATTCAGCGGGAGACGGGCGGTAATCTTGCCGAAACACTAGCGGGCCTTGCGGATACACTTCGCAAGCGCAGGCAGATCAAACTTAAAGTGAAGGCCATGTCCTCAGAAGCCAGGGCTAGTGCCTGGATCATAGGTTCCTTGCCGTTCATCATGTTCATGCTCTTATGGTTGGTGAATGATGATTATGTTCGAACACTGATTGAAGATCCACGCGGTATTTATCTGATTGGCGCGGGGTTTGTTTCTTTGGGGATGGGGATCGGTGTGATGGCCAAAATGGTTCGGTTTGAAATTTAGGAGACTGTCATGGATATATCATCACTGCTCCCGGGTTTTTTGAAATCTGAAGATATCCTCGCCATGATGGCGGGTGTAGCCGCATTTGCCTCCTTCCTCATTATCTGGAATGCATTGTTGGTGAAAGATACGCTGCCAGAGCGCATCAAGGGGCTGGAAAAACGGCGAAATAAGCTTCGGACAGATTTGGTCAACGAGACCCGGCAGCGCAGTCAGTTGATTGCGCGGGAAACGCTGATGCATCGGATTGTTAAGAAGATGCAGCTGATGAAGGGGGAGAAAGCCAGGCAGATTTCGTCAGACCTTGCCAAAGGAGGCTGGCGTTCGAAAGATGCCTTGGTTACCTATCTGTTTGCCCGTATTTGCTTGCCGATCGCCTTTGGCGGGTTGGGCATGTTGTATCTGGCAGGCGCCAACCCGTTCGACTGGACCTTAACGGCGGCCATAGCAGCCTCTGTAGGGGCTGCTTTCGTAGGCTTTTCGCTCCCTCGTATCTTGCTTAAAAATCAGATGTCCAAGCGATATACGGCGATCCGCAAATCATTGCCCGATGCACTTGATCTACTCGTTATCTGTACGGAAGCTGGTCTTAACCTGGATAGCGGTCTGGATCGTGTTTGCCGCGAAGTTTCCAATTCAGCGCCCGAACTTGCTGATGAGTTTGGTCTGACTTCCATTGAACTTGGGTTTTTGCCCGACAGGAAGGAAGCCTTGATGAATTTGGCGCAGCGCGTTGATTTTCAGGCGATGACGACGTTGGTAAATACGTTGCTTCAGACTGAAAAATACGGAACGCCACTTGCTGTCGCACTAAGAGTTCTTTCTGCGGAGATGCGGCATGAACGCTTGATGAAGGCGGAAGAGAAAGCTGCAAGGCTGCCGGCGATTATGACCGTACCAATGATTGTTTTCATCCTTCCGACTTTGTTTATTGTTCTGATTGGACCGGCTGTACTGCGGGCTATCGATGCCTTTTCGAGCTGACTAAACTATCAGTAGTGAAAAGTAATAAAAAAGCCCGCTGAATTTAATCGGCGGGCCTTTTTGTTGTTGATTATATTTTCTGTTTAGTAGGAGGCGAAGGCCGCATCATATTTCCGCAGGCTGATCCGTTTCTTTTTGTCCTGAGATCGACTTGTCAACTTTGTTAGTCCTTCTGGATCCGGCGAGCTGACACGGGCTTCAATCAAGTTGTTGTCCTGGGCGGGCGCAGAAGCTGGTTTGATATCGGTTTCAGCAAGCGCAGCTGCACTGACACGAGAAGCATAGCATCCCTGTGCGCGGCTTATCATCATCTGACAGAGCTGTTCCGGTGCGCCGCGATCCTCAAAAGCTCCCAGCCGAATACGGTAGAAAGTACCTTTTTCAGAGCCGAGTTCGACTTTGCTGATGACAGGTGTTCTGTCTGCCAGCAAGTCGGCATGTCGTTCTTTCAATACTTCCCAACCAGCATAAGCCCTCTCTTCAGACCGGAAGGAGCCAAGCTGTGCGAAATAGTGATGATCTGATGGAAGAACAGCGATCGTGTGATATCCGGAGATATCGTCGTAAGGAACGAACAAAGCCTGTGCTTGGAGGCGAAAGGATTGTGGTGCCAGGCGCTCCTGCTTGGCCGCAAAGGGGGCGACCTCCCATTCAGCAAAAATCTCTGGCATTGCTGTAACGGACAGACTAGCCGGTTTTGCAAGCTGTTCCTCAATGACAGGAGGGACGGGAGCGGCGGCAATATCGGCTTTCAGCTCGTCCCGGATTTCGACAGAGGCAATTAATTTCTCGGCCGAGGCAGGGCTTCTGACATACCGATCGAAATGCGGCCTCTGTGGCAGAGACGGAAGGGTCGCTTCAGGCGCATCCTGTATGGCTGGTGCTGTTCCGATATGGTCGGAGCCTTCACGTGCGACAAGTGGGCTGTATGGCTGCCGGGACGTTTCAGGAGAGCGATAACGCGCCTCCTTTTGCGCCTTCATGGCTTTTAACTGATTTTCTTTCTCTTCCAGATCGCCCTTCTCCCCGCTATTAAGCGCCTGAAAGTACAGGGCGTTATTGCGGGCATCTTTTTCACTCAAATCCATGCGTGAATAGCGCATGGCTTCGGCTGACTTGCCCGCCATCCCGTAGACGAGAGCCAGGTTTTGTCGGTGTTGTGCCGTGGCTTTGGGATGTGTGGTGATGATTTCCAGCATGGCGATTGCTTGTTCTGTCCGCCCGGAAAGGGAAAGGGAGAGGGCCAGGTTATTCTGATAGGTCAGATTATTTGGCGCCGCTTTAATGGCCAAGCGATAATAGTCTTGTGCCTTTGCATGTTCGCCTGCCGTATCCAGGGAGACGGCCATACCACCCAGTGAGGTCGCATCTTTGGGAGCAAGGGCAATAGCGGTTTCAAACGCCTGGGCTGCCATATAGGGCTTTTCCTGACTTAGTAAGCTATAACCGACACCGGTATGAGCGGCCAAGTGATCAGGGGATGTCTCCAGGACTCTTTTGTAAAGCTGGATCGCCGCGTCGGTCTTTTTTGTCTTCCGCAAGATGTCTGCCATCGCGATGAGCGGCGTCGGATTTTGTGGGTTTTTCTGCGCAGCCATCCCGTAAAGGCGCATGGCAGCTGATGGATTGCCATTACTCCAGGCACGCTTCGCAACGCGCATGAGTTTTGCTTGCGACAAGCCTTTTGCCTTCTGAGGCGAAGATCGTTCCGTCTTTCCAGCTGCAACTTTCGTTGGCGTTGCATCAGCTGGGTCCTGATATTCAGCGGTCGTATTGCAGCCTGCAACAACCACACTGGTGGTGACCAGCAAGGCTAGTTTGTTCAGAGTAAGGATGCTTTTCATCTGGGACATAATACTGTGCTCCCGTTCCACTAACGACTATTGACAGTTATCGTATCGAAATCATCCTTAAAAACGGTTAAGAATAGGAAGATGATTTAGCCAAATTTTTAGGTAAAATATCGATCTGAAAAGGAAATTCTAAATCCAACAATAAGGAGAAAAGCGATGCCAGAAAGTCTGCCCAGTATTCTTTCTCATGTTTCCGTCGGGACTGCGATGTATGAAGAAGCTCTTGCCTTTTATGACCCCGTTATGGCGGCTTTGGGAGCCAAACGCATTATGGAAGTTCCTGAAGCCAAGGCCGTGGCTTACGGACGCCAGTTTCCCGAATTCTGGGTTCAGGTTCCTGATAACGATCAAAAACCTTCTGTTGGAAATGGCTATCATGTTGCTTTTCTTGCAGCCAGCAAACAGTCTGTGGACGATTTTTTCAATGCCGCGATAGAGGCAGGCGGGTCTCCTGATGGTGAACCAGGTCCCAGGCCGCATTATGGTGCAGCCTATTATGGATGCTTTGTTCGCGACCTTGATGGGCACAAGATAGAGGCGATGTATTGGGATCAAAGCCTTGCGGAATCATCGTTGTAGCACCTAATCGACCAGCCTCCGACGATTTGAAGCAGAAGCGACAGATTGCGGCTGAGATGCTGATCCCGTATAGGGAGGTTGCGGCCCGGCGACGGGTTGCGGATATCCCGGATGGGGTTGTATGAAGTTGGTTGGCATCGATGGGTTCTGATAGGACGGCGGAGGCATCTGTGGTTGAGGAGCTGCTGGATAGGGAGCTTGTTGTTGAGGTGGATAGGGACTTGCCTGAGGCTGCTGCGATGCATTTGGCATGGAGCGAGGGACGTTGGTATTGGGATCTATATAGCGGTCGAAAATGCCGGAAGCAATTTGACCTGGAAGTTCCTGAAACAAAGCAATTGTATTATCCATGCCGATCCTGTTGACAAAATTGGCGATGGTTATTGTGAGAAGACCGGTTCTCATAGATTGCTCGTCGACACCATTCGTTTTGCATCGGGTGAGGGCCTCGGAGAGTTCCTTGGCCACCAGATTATTCATTCTTGAATTGCTCATCCCTATCTCCTGAACTGAGGTGGATCTAATTATCAATGGTGTATGTCGCCTTCATGACGGCTGTATTCATCCCGCTGTGACGAATTTCTTGTTGATGAGCTAGATAACTTCGCAGCGGCTGTACCGTTGGGATGCCAGTCTGTATAGTCGAAACAGGCAACTTTGGGAGGCTTTGGATGGATGACACCATCAGTCAGTTTAAGACGCTGATCGAGGAAAACAGCAAAATTGTTTTTTTTACCGGCGCAGGTATCAGTACAGAATCCGGTATTCCTGATTTCCGCAGCCCGGGAGGTTTGTGGGAGCAGAACAGGCCCATTGATTTTTCGGAATTTATGGCATCGGAAGAAGCCCGAAGAGAATCCTGGCGACGCAAATTTGCAATGGAACCGGTCCTGAGTAAAGCCCGCCCAAATGATGGTCATCGCGCCATTGCGGAGCTTTATGCAGAGGGTAAAGTTTCTGCTGTCGTGACGCAGAATATTGATGGTTTGCATCAGATATCTGGAGTCTCAGAGGACGATGTGGTCGAAATTCACGGGAACACGACTTATGCCAAATGCCTGGATTGCGAGGAGAGAATGTCTCTCGACGTTGTGCGGGCAACATTCGCAGAAAATGAACGCCTGCCAATTTGCACTGTGTGTGGCGGCATGATCAAGACCGCGACAATTTCATTTGGGCAGGCGATGCCGATTGAGAAGATGCAGCGGGCCGAACAGGAAGCTATAGAATGCGATTTGTTGATCGTGGTTGGTTCTTCTCTTGTCGTTTATCCCGCCGCTGAGATCCCGGTGATTGCCCGGCATCATGGAGCTGATTTGGTCATTTTAAACAGGGAAGCAACCCAATTGGATTCATATGCAACCTTGACGGTGAACAGAGAAATTGGTGAAACCCTTAAGTGTGTCACAAAAGTGTAAGCGAATGGACGCATATTAGCGATTCTCGACAATGATTGTCATATTTCGGTAAAGAATGAGAGATTGAATGCTGAATACTACCGGGTTCGTGGGAAAGATGCTCATATTCATCTTGTTGGTCACCCTGCCTGTCTCTGTGGTGGCTTTTTGGTTGGTGACACAAGGATTATTGTCTGCGGAATATGCAGTTCTGCTCTCTCTTACACCTGTCGGTCCTGCTGTCTTGATTTATAATCGGATGCTGCGGGAGATGACAGCCGTATCGCAGCGGATAGAGCAGGAAGCCGGTGCCCCTTTATTTGGCCATTTGTTACCGGGTTCGGTTCGGGCAGGTTTGTTGCCGGTGAATGATCTTTTGCTTGCCATGCAGCAATATAGACGCAGCATGCAACATTTGTTCAAAGAAGCAAAATCTCACCAGGATGATGCTTTCCTTCTTTTTAACATGTTACCAGACCCCGTTCTTGTATTAGACAAGAAACGGCGGGTAAGTCGTTTTAACAAAGCAGCAAAAACTTTCTTCAATACGGAAGAGATGGAGAATGATCTGACTGCATATTTGCGCCATCCGTCGTTGATAAAGGCAGTTGATGCTGCCATTTTGGGATCTTTGGAACCTCAGATTATCGAATTTTCCTTGCCGGGAAGTGTCGCGCGGCATCTTGCGGTGCATGTTGTCAAGCTGCCGGGAGAAGGCGGTGAGGAATTACAGGTGATACTGACCTTGCACGATTTGACAACAGCCAAGAAGATGGAGCAGATGCGCGTAGATTTTGTTGCCAATGCCAGTCATGAATTACGGACGCCTTTGGCGATCCTGATTGGAGCGATTGAAACTCTGCAGGGGCCTGCCTCAAAGGATGCCGAGGCTCAAAGGCGCTTTTTAAGCATGATGCATGCACAATCCAGACGCATGTCGCAGCTGATTGATGATTTGCTCTCTTTATCGCAGATTGAAATGAACGAGCATGCGCGCCCATCAGATCGTGTTGATATGGCTGATGTATTGCAGGGTGTCGTGAATTTGATCAAGGCGAAGGCAAGCGACTTGGGCAAAACCCTTATTCTTGAAATACCAGATGGAACCGCGCCGGTCTCTGGCGATAAAGACCAACTTCTGCAGATTTTTACAAATCTCGTCGATAATGCATTGAAATATGGAAAAGACAAAAGTGCCGTCACCATTGCGCTGGATGTTGGGGGAAAAGATGTCTCGGTTTCGGTCAGAGATCAGGGAGAAGGGATCTCTCCAGAGCATTTACCAAGGCTGACAGAGCGTTTCTATCGTGTGGATAGTGACCGGAGCAGGGAAATGGGCGGGACCGGCCTTGGCCTGGCTATTGTAAAGCATATTGTGAGTCGCCATCGAGGACAGCTTGAAATCGACTCGGAAATCGGAAAAGGATCCGAGTTTACTATTCGATTGCCTGTTTTGATATAGATAACCCTCTGATTTGTATAATATAAGTCCCTGTAACAATAGTGTCATAAAATTGTAGTACTCCGGTCACGGTCGAGGAGCAAGTTCCGCAAATCGACAGGAGACGCTGTCGCTCAAATGAACGGAGACTAGACGTGTTAAAGAAAACTCTCGGACTTGCTGTCATCGCGACAGTAGCACTTGCAGGACAGGCTGCAGCCCGCGATCAGATCAGAATTGTTGGCTCTTCAACCGTATTTCCATTTGCAACGACAGTTGCTGAAACCTTTGGCAATAAAGGCAAATTCAAAACACCTGTTGTTGAAAGCACAGGTTCAGGTGGTGGGTTGAAACTGTTTTGCGCAGGCATCGGTGATGAGCACCCAGACATTACGAATGCTTCCCGCCGCATCAAAAAGTCAGAAGTTGAGAAATGCGCGAAAGCCGGTATCAACGACATCACTGAAGTTAAAGTCGGCTTTGATGGGATTGTTCTGGCAAATTCCAAATCAACAGCGCCGATTAAGCTGACCAAGAAGCAGATCTTCATGGCGCTTGCCAAGCAGATTCCGATTGATGGTAAGCTGGTCGATAATCCTTACAAAACATGGAAAGACGTTGATCCTTCTTTGCCAAACACAAAAATCGAGGTTCTGGGTCCACCGCCAACCTCCGGTACACGTGATGCGTTCTCTGAGCTTGCCATGGAAGGTGGCGCGAAGAAATTTGCCAGCCTGAAGGCATTGCGCAAGTCTGACAAAAAGGCTTTTAAAGCAGTTGCACACGCCGTTCGCGAAGATGGCGCTTATATTGAAGCTGGCGAAAATGACAATCTGATCGTTCAGAAACTGGTCGCGAACCCTGATGCAATCGGTGTTTTCGGTTTCAGCTTCCTTGATCAGAATGCCGATAAAATCCAAGGCGGTGTTATTGGTGGTGTTGAGCCAACATTTGAAAACATCTCTGGCGGTAAATATGGTATTTCCCGCTCCCTTTACTTCTATGTGAAGGCAGCGCATGTCGGTAAAGTACCAGGCATCAAGGAATTCATCACAGAATTCACTAACGAAGATGCTTTCGGTGAGTTCGGGTATCTGACAGAAAAAGGACTGATCCCGCTTTCAAAAGAAGAGCGTGCTCAGGTTCGGGACGCTGCGACATCTCTTTCAAAATTGAAAATGATGTAAACTGCCTTATTGGGATGGAGATCAGTCTCCATCCCGTCTTTTCCACTAAAAGATCGACCTCCAATAAGGCGCTATCATGAGTTTTTCACCGCTTATCGTTCTGCTTTTAGCCATGTGTGCCGCCGGATACTGGTATGGGTCTAAAAAGGCGCTGGCAGGCAAAGCTTTGGATGCCACAACCTATGCAGGGCGACCACATCAGTTTGGCTTGTATGTTGTTGTCTGGGGGCTGATACCGCCTCTTTTATTATTTGCCGTGTGGTTTCTTTTCACGTTAATGCCTGTTGATCGCAATGTTGGAGCCCTTCGGCAAGTCGATCAGATTGTTTTTCCTGTTTTAGCGATGCTGGCTGCAGCCTCCGGGTTGTATTTCGCAGTTCAGAAAATCCAGCCGGGCCTTCGGGTTAGAAAAACCTTGGAAATGTCAGTTTTCGGCATTTTGATCCTGGCTTCGACCATCTCTGTCTTTACAACAGTTGGTATTGTTTTCTCCCTGATGTTCGAGACGATCAATTTTTTTGGCAAAGTCTCTTACACAGATTTCTTTTTTGGTCTGGAGTGGAGCCCGCAAACAGCCCTTCGCGCTGATCAGGTCGGCTCCTCCGGTGCCTTTGGTGCTATCCCTCTCTTTGCTGGTACGATGCTGATTACACTCATCGCGATGGTGGTTGCAGTGCCGCTGGGGTTGCTGAGCGCCGTTTACATGACTGAATATGCCTCAAATACATTTCGGGCCGTCGTCAAGCCAATCCTGGAAATACTCGCGGGTATCCCAACGGTTGTTTATGGCTTCTTTGCTGCGCTGACCGTTGGTGTTTTCTTTCGAGACGTTGGAACGTCCCTGGGATTAACAGTTGTTTCGGAAAGCGCTTTGGCTGCAGGCGTCGTGATGGGCATGATGATCATACCGTTTATTTCGTCGCTAAGCGATGACATTATCATGGCGGTTCCACAAAGCCTTCGCGATGGATCCTATGGTTTAGGCGCGACAAAATCAGAGACGGTTCTGAAAGTTATTCTTCCCGCGGCTTTGCCGGGCATTGTCGGAGCTGTTCTTCTGGCTGTCAGCCGGGCAATTGGCGAGACGATGATTGTCGTGATGGCCGCCGGGTTTGCGGCGAACCTGACGGCGAACCCGCTGGAGGCTGTAACAACCGTTACTGTACAGATTGTTGGCCTTCTTGTTGGTGATCAGGAGTTTGACAGTGCCAAAACACTGGCTGCATTTGCCCTTGCCCTGGTTCTGTTTGTCATCACCCTGTTGCTTAATGTGATCGCTCTTGTCGTGGTCCGTAAATACCGAGAAAAATATGACTGATATGAAGGAAGCTGAAAAAAAAGCGGGCTGGGCGACGCCGAAGATGACAGCCAACCTGGCCAAGCGGCATCGCTCAGAACGCCTGTTTCGTTCCATCGGGCTTGGGGCGATTATTATCGCGCTTAGTATGTTGGCCACATTGCTGGTTAGTATTTCTAGCAAAGGCTACAGTGCTTTTGTTCAGACCCGTTTCCAGATTGAGGTGACTTTTTCCGAAGAGATAATCGATCCGTCAGGTACTCGGGATCAGGAAGTCCTCCGCTCGGCGAGTTATGGGACGGTGATCCGGGATGCGCTGCGTAAAGAGTTTCCTGACGTGACTTCTCGTCGGGATCTAAGAGCACTCTTTGGTATTGTTAGTAAAGGGGCCACGAAACAGCTACGCCGCATGGTTATGGAAAACCCGGGTATTATTGGAACAACGCAGTCTTTAAGTCTGGTTGCCAATGATGATATGGACATGTTCAATAAAGGCTTCATTGATCGTAACCTTGTTGAGGATGATCGTCGGGTGAAAGACCGTGAGGTCCGGTGGTTTGATCAGCTGGATGCCAAAGGAGCTGTCTCTACTGTTTTCAATGCGGACTTCTTCACAAATGGAGATAGCCGGGAGCCCGAAATCGCAGGTATCCGGGGCTCGATCGTTGGCTCGTTCTTTACCTTGATGATTACGCTTGTCATAGCGTTTCCCATCGGCGTGATGACAGCGATTTATCTTGAGGAATTTGCGCCTCAAAACAAGTTCACGGATCTAATCGAGGTGAATATCAATAATCTGGCGGCGGTTCCCTCTATCGTGTTTGGCTTGTTGGGGCTTGCCTTATTCCTCAATGTTGCCCATCTGCCGCGATCGGCGCCACTGGTTGGTGGTTTGACGTTGGCTCTGATGACGCTTCCGACAATTATTATTGCGGCCCGCGCGTCAATCCGCGCTGTGCCTGACAGCATCCGGCAGGCAGCACTCGGGCTTGGGGCATCTCCGCAACAAACAGCTCTTCATCATGTTTTACCGCTTTCTTTGCCAGGGATTATGACGGGGACCATTATTGGCCTTTCTCAGGCTTTGGGTGAGACGGCGCCCCTTCTGATGATTGGGATGGTGGCCTTTATTGTGGATATTCCTGGTGGGGTAACAGATCCGGCGACTGTTATGCCGGTTCAGATTTTCCTGTGGGCAGACAGCCCGGAGCGAGCTTTTGTCGAGAAAACATCAGGCGCGATCATGGTCTTGCTCGGGTTTCTGGTTTTCATGAATGCGCTGGCAGTGGTGCTGCGCAAAAAATTTGAACGTCGCTGGTAGATATTGCTGATATAAGGATACAAGGAAATGCAAATGCTTGCTGAAGTACAGGTTCCAGAAATGGCGGATCACCCTGCGATTATCTCTGCAAGAGATGTCAGTGTTTATTACGACGACAAACAGGCTCTCAATGCCGTTTCACTGGATGTCGGAGAAAACGAGATCACCTCGCTGATTGGGCCATCCGGCTGTGGAAAGTCAACATTCTTGCGATGCTTGAACCGAATGAATGACACAGTGCCGGGATGCCGCGTAGAGGGAAAAATTACCCTGGATGGCCAGGATATCTACGCTTCTTCAGTGGATGAAGTGCTGCTTCGTGCCCGCGTGGGAATGGTTTTTCAGAAACCCAACCCGTTCCCAAAATCGATCTATGACAATGTGGCCTATGGTCCGCGTATTCATGGGTTGGCGTCAGACAAAGATGATCTGGATGATCTGGTTCTGACCAGTCTAGAAAAAGCAGGACTGTTAAAAGAAGTGCGGGATCGACTGAATGCATCCGGTACAGGCTTGTCTGGCGGCCAGCAGCAACGTTTGTGTATTGCCAGGGCTCTTGCCGTGCAGCCTGATATCATCCTGATGGATGAGCCCTGCTCGGCGCTGGATCCGATTGCAACGGCGAAGGTAGAAGAACTGATTGAAGAGCTTCGGGAAAATTACACGATTATCATTGTAACGCATTCCATGCAGCAGGCCGCGCGTATTTCGCAAAAGACGGCCTTCTTCCACTTGGGAGAAATTGTTGAAGTCGGTGATACAGAACAGCTTTTCACCAGCCCGTCTGATGAGCGGACGCAAGGATATATTACCGGCCGCTTCGGCTGATTTTGAAGATCGAGGAGAGATGGAATGAACGGAACAGGACATATTGTCCGGTCTTTTGACGAAGATCTTCAAGAGATGCGCAATGCGATCATCGAAATGGGTGGTCTTGCGGAATCGCAATTGGAAGCCGCTGTCAGGGCGTTGATGGATCGGAATACAGATCTTGCCCAGTCAACGATTGAAGCCGATGTTGCTGTTGATGATCTGGAGAAGTCGATTGATGCGATGGCGGTCAAATTGCTGGCTCTTCGCAATCCGGTGGCAGATGATTTGCGTCTGGTAATTTCTGCGCTCAAAATTGCTTCCTTGCTGGAGCGGGTGGCCGATTACTCTGCAAATATTGCGAAGCGGACAATGGCCCTCAATCTGGCGCCTGCAATTCGGCCGGTTTCTGCGATACCGCGCATGGGCGAGATGGTGCGCCATATGATCGATGATATTCTGACGGCCTATGCTCAGGAAGATGTCGATCTTGCCTATGATGTCTGGCGGCGGGATCGGGAAGTGGATCAGCTTTACAATAGTATGTTTCGCGAATTATTGACCTATATGATGGAAGATCCCCGAAGTATCACCAGCTGTACGCATTTGATCTTCATGGCAAAAAATATCGAACGGGTTGGGGATCATATGACCAATATTGCTGAAATTATTATTTACCAGATTACGGGTCAAGCACCGTCTGAGCCGCGGCCAAAAGGCGACAAGACCAGTATGACAATGATTGAGAATGAAACCCCTCAATCATCTTAAGGATTATAAGAGATGCGTGTTTTGATAGTTGAAGACGAACCATCCATGGTGGAGCTGCTTCGGTATAACCTGGAAAGCGAGGGCTTTGAAGTCGCCTCCGCCCTGGATGGAGAAGAAGCGATGCTGACTATTGAAGAACAGAAGCCTGATATGGTTCTTCTGGACTGGATGTTGCCTAAATTGTCAGGGATCGAAATTTGCCGTCGTTTGCGTCGGGATCAGGAATACCGGAATCTTCCGGTGATTATGATTACAGCCCGGGGCGAAGAAACGGATCGGGTGAGAGGACTTGATGTTGGGGCAGATGATTATATGTCCAAACCTTTTTCTCCAGCAGAGCTCATGGCCCGTATTCGTGCTGTTCTCCGCCGGCACAACCCCAATATGGGAAGCGATACCATAACTGTTGCTGATGTCACGATGGATTTGGTGGCCTATAAAGTTAACCGGGCGGGCCGGGATCTGCATCTGGGACCGACCGAGTTTAAATTGCTGCGCTATTTCATGGAGAGAGTAGGGCGTGTTCTGACGCGTGAACAGTTACTGGATGGTGTCTGGGGGCAGAATGTCTATGTGGAAGACCGCACGGTAGATGTCCATATCCGACGCCTGCGCAAGGCACTAAATACTACGGGTGAAGCCGACTTAATTCGGACAGTTCGTGCCGTTGGGTATTGTTTCGAAAAAGAATAATCGGAGGCTGTAAGCGAGAAGTTACTTACCCTTTGGCGGCAGCGATATGTTTGCGCAGGGTTTCGATTAACCCATTGACATTGCCGCCATTTTTGCTGATGACGGACGAGAATTCGTCTCGGTGGGTGAGAGCCATACTGACATTCTCCACAACAAGGTCGACAATTTTCTGGTCACCATTTTTAGATATCCGTACCCGCCAATCTAACTTGATCGCAGGGCCGCTTGGCCGGATAATCTGAGAATTGACCAGGATTTCCTTTTTGTTGAGAGGTCTGGCTTTTACAATCTTCAGATTCTCGCCAGAATACTCACCAATCCGCTTTTGATAGGTCGTAACAATATACTGCTTGAACAGGTTCTGATATTCAGATTTTTGTTGTGCAGATGCCTTGCGCCAATGTTTACCAAGTACAAAACGGCCAATAAGCGGCATATCAAAGTCGCGGCTCACCAGCCTATCAAATTCATCCCGTTTGGCATCGGTACTAAGGTCTTTATTGGAGAGAAGAGCGACAGCCTCTTGCCCCAGATTTTCGACCAGAACACGAGCACTTTTTTCGGTTTTTTGCTCTGCCATGGCGACAAAGTAGGAAGGTGCAGCTATGACAGGGGCCGCTGTAACCACGACCGCTGTCAAAGATAGCAGTATAAATTTACGAAAGATCATACCTGCTTCCCTGTTATTTAGTTGGAAGAGGGGGCAGCTTTTTTGGTCGGAGCTTCGTCTTCTTCAAACAGCAAAGAGACGCGATCAGTTGCTAAGGGCTTGTCATCATCCTGCTCAAAAGAGATCTCAGGAAGAGGTGTCAATTCCCCATTGCCATCTAGAATAGCGGCTTTTCTGTTCTGGCGATATAAACTGCGTATCGTCGCGTAGAAATCGATTGAATTCTTTTCAATTTCCTCCAGGGAATCGAGAGAACGAGATCTGAAGTCAATCGCTTGCGCGCCAGCACGATAGAACCGGAAGCCATCAAGATCCTGATTGTCTGCAATCAGGTTAACCGGGTCGATGAAATATTCACCAACAAAGCCGATCGCTTCGCGTGTTGTATTCGGGCCCAGGACAGGCAGAACCAAATAAGGGCCTTCAGGGATACCCCAGACGGCCATCGTCTGGCCAAGGTCTTCATCCTGGGTATCAATTTGGGCAATATCGAACAGTCCGCCAAATCCGAGGAATGTATTTGTAAAGAAGGCGCCCATATTGTCGCCAGCTCCGTCCAGATCCCCCTGGGCCAGATTATTCAGAAAACTGAACGGCTGGGACAGGTTGGTCAGGAAATTTGTGACACTATCCTTCACACCTTCCGGCAAGGCCTCATCATAAATATGAGCAACGGGCTTCAAGGCAACGGCGTCAAGAGCATCATTTACATCGAAGAAATAACGATTGAGCGGTTCAATCGGATCTTGAACTTCCGTATAGATAACGTTTTTTGGATCTTCGCCCGGAGGTGTCGTGCAGCCAGCTAACCCCAAAGCAGCTACTGCGACACAACTCAATAGAAACGATCGTTCGAATTTCTTTGAACTCATATTTATACCCAGTTCCCGTTTTACCCGCACGCCAATGGTGCTGATAGAAGCATAACAATCCTTACAGAAGTCTTTATTTAACCCATAAAAAGGTAAGACCAAAGTAAAATGATGTTCTGATTACATTTTTTTACCAAATGTGATGACCGATAGCACAGAGATGTTTCGAATTCCAGTGGCAGAGAGCCATCGTGCAGTAGCGGGTAGAGGAAATGTTGCTAAAAAGTCGCGCGAAAGAAATCTGTACAAAGATATAAATATATGTTTATATCATTAAAAATATACTAGATTCGTGGAAAAAGTAAATGGAACAGTTGCTGCAAGGATTAAGGGCTGCAGGGGAAGAGACGCGCATGCGCCTTCTTGTCCTGTGTGGCCACGCAGAGCTGACGGTTAGCGAGCTTATTCAGATTCTGGGGCAGAGTCAGCCGAGGGTATCTCGTCATCTCAAACTGTTATGCGATGCGGGGTTGTTGGACCGTTTTCAGGAAGGAAGCTGGGTTTTTTATCGCCTGTCGAACAAAAGCAGCACATCGCTTCTGGCGCGTTATCTGGTGGATTTGACGCCAGAGGACGATCCGGTGGTGGCGCGAGATCTGGAGCGCTTGAATGTTGTTAAGCAGGCGAGGCTTGATGCTGCGGCTTCCTATTTCAAGGAAAATGCAAAGCATTGGAATGAAATTCGTTCTCTTCATGTGGATGACGCTGAAGTTGAATCGACATTGCTGGCAGCAGTTGAGGGGCATTCTATAACCGACTTCCTGGATATTGGAACAGGAACGGGTCGGATGCTTGAGCTTTTTGGCCCCAAAACAGACTTCGCTGTCGGGATCGATACCAGCCGCGAAATGCTAGCCTTTGCAAGAGCAGCTATCGAGAAGGCGGACCTAAGAAATTGTCAGGTTCGGCTGGGCGATATGTATACACTTCCCTTTCCCAATGCCTCTCAGGATCTTGTTGTTATTCATCAAGTGCTTCATTACGCGGATCGCCCCAAGGTGGCGATTGGCGAGGCAAAACGCGTGCTGAAAGAAAACGGTCTCCTTATTATCGCGGATTTTGCCGTTCATGAAATAGAAACACTTCGGACGGAACATGCGCACCGGCAATTGGGTTTTGACGCTGAGCAGATCTGGGCATGGTGCGAAGAGGTTGGTTTGGAGCGCAAGGATTTACACATACTCAAAGGCGATCCGCTTACCGTTAATATCTGGATTGCTACCCCAAAAACACAATATCCTTCGTCAGGAGCGAGAAAATGACTTTGCCGGATCGTGCTGCAAAGACAAATAGTGCGGCACAATTGCTGAATAGTGACAGACGGAACCCTGTTTCGATTTCTTTTGAGTTTTTTCCGCCAACCACAGAGAAAATGGTCGATAAGCTCTGGGAGACTGTCAAGCGACTTGGCCCTCTCGATCCTTCTTTCGTCTCTGTGACCTATGGGGCGGGCGGGTCTACCCGGGAGAGAACCCATGGCCTTGTCAGTCGTATTCGCCAGGAAACGGACATGCAGCCTGCGGCTCATCTCACCTGTGTCGGGGCCTCAAAAAGTGAAGTTGAAGACGTGGCCGAGCAATATTGGGAGAGCGGGATACGGCATATCGTTGCTCTAAGAGGGGATCCGCCGGAAGGCGATCAGGTTTTCAAGCCTCATCCGGACGGATTTAAGGGGTCCGTTGAATTGATTGAGCATCTCAAAAAGATGCATGATTTCGAGATTAGCGTAGGCTGCTATCCGGAAATACATCCGGAGGCGACCTCCAGTCTGGCCGATATTGATTATCTGAAGCGGAAGATGGATGCCGGAGCAACCCGGGCCATTACGCAGTTTTTCTTTGATCCTGATACATATCTGCGGTTTGTTGACCGGGCGCAGGCGCAGGGTATTGATATTCCCATTATACCGGGCATATTGCCGGTAACCAGTTATTCAAAATTGAAGCAGTTTGCCGGACAGTGCGGAACTCATTTGCCAGCCTGGCTGACCCATTTATTTGAAGGGCTGGATGAAGATCCCTCAACCCGGAATCTTGTCGCTGCAATGGTTGCATCAGAGCAATGCCGCCAACTGCAGCAAGCCGGGGTCACGGATTTTCATTTTTATACGCTCAATCGTGCGGATCTGGTTTATGCCATTTGTCATACAATGGGTGTGCGGCCAAATACGTAACGACTACATTTAAATTTAGAGACTTGAAACAGTTTATGGATCAGGAACGGATAACGTCCCATGAAGAAATCAGCATCCTTTAATATCATCGAAAAAAACCTGCAGGATCGAATTCTGGTACTGGATGGTGCTATGGGTACGATGATCCAGGCTTTCGCCCTGACCGAAGAAGATTATCGCGGGGACCGGTATAAAAATTCGCTGATTGATCTGAAGGGAAACAGTGATCTGCTATCGCTGACACGCCCCGATGTTATTGAAAACATCCATGATCAGTTTCTGGCAGCAGGTTCGGATATTCTGGAGACGAATACCTTCAGCGGAACCTCGATTGCACAGGCAGATTACAGCCTCGAAAGCGAGGTCTATGATATCAACTGTGAAAGTGCAAAGCTGGCCCGCAAGGTTGCCGACAAATGGACGGCAAAGACCCCGGAGAAGCCACGATTTGTTGCAGGTGTTCTGGGGCCAACCAACAGAACCGCCTCGATTTCACCCGATGTCAATGACCCCGGTTTTCGCAATGTGACTTTTGATGATCTGGTTGCGGCCTATTCAGAAGCCCTAAAAGGACTGATTGATGGCGGTGCTGATATCATCCTGATTGAAACTGTCTTTGACAGCCTCAATTGCAAGGCTGCCATCTATGCAGTGCTGAAATACTTTGACGACACCGGTATTCGGTATCCGGTCATGGTCTCGGGGACAATTACCGATGCGTCGGGGCGGACATTGTCAGGACAGACAGCAGAAGCCTTCTGGGCCTCCATGGCCCATGTCAATCCTATCAGCATTGGATTTAACTGCGCCCTTGGCGCCAAGGATTTGCGCCCGCATGTGCAAGCCGTTTCGAGCATTGCTCATACCGGGGTGAGTGTCCATCCGAATGCCGGTTTGCCCAATGAGCTGGGTGAATATGACGATACACCGGAATATATGGCTGAGCAGCTGCAGGAATTTGCGACAAGCGGACTGGTCAATATTGTGGGAGGCTGTTGCGGAACGCGTCCTGAGCATATTAAAGCGATTGCCAATGCCGTGGCAAAGGTCGATCCGCGCGAGATCCCTGAAAAAGATGGCATTGCCCGTTTCAGCGGATTGGAGCCATTGTATCTTGATGACACTGTAGGCTTTGTGAATGTGGGGGAGCGCACCAACGTTGCAGGCTCAGCCAAGTTTAAGAAGCTGGTGATGAACGGGGATTATGATACGGCGCTTGATATTGCGCGGGATCAGGTGATCAACGGAGCACAGGTCGTCGATGTCAATATGGATGACGCCATGCTCGAAGCCGAAACGGCAATGCCGACATTCCTGAACCTGATCGCCTCCGAGCCGGATATCTGCCGGGTTCCGCTGATGATTGACAGCTCTAAATGGGCGGTCATCGAGGCCGGCCTCAAAACTGTGCAAGGAAAAAGCATTGTCAATTCCATCTCCCTCAAAGAGGGGGAGGGGGCGTTCATTGAACAAGCGCGTGAAATTCGCCGCTATGGTGCGGCAACCATCGTGATGGCATTCGATGAAGACGGCCAGGCTGATACCAAAGAACGTATGATCGAGATTTGTACCCGGTCTTATAAAATCCTGACGGAAGTGGTCGACTTCCCGCCAGAAGACATCATTTTTGACCCCAATATCTTCCCGATTGCCACAGGTATTGATGAGCATCGGAATTTTTCCCAGGATTATATCGAGGCGACCAAAATCATTAAGCAGACGTTGCCCGGCGCCAAAATTAGCGGCGGCGTCAGCAATATGTCCTTTTCCCTGCGTGGTAACAATGCCATGCGCGAAGCGATGCATGCTGTCTTTCTGTATCATGCCGTTCAGGCCGGAATGGATATGGGGATTGTTAATGCGGGGCAGCTTGCCGTTTATTCAGATATTCCCGAAGAGATGCGGGAGCGGATTGAGGATGCTGTTCTGAACCGCCGCGAAGACGCGACCGATCGCCTTCTGGAAGTGGCTGAGCAGGCTGTTGGACAGAAAACAGGGAATGTTCAGGATTTGTCCTGGCGTGAAGGGACTGTCGGGGAGCGGCTTACGCATGCATTGGTTAAGGGGATTTCCGACTATATCATTGAAGATACAGAGGAGGCTCGTCTTCAGGTGGAACGACCCATTCATGTGATTGAGGGGCCGCTGATGGACGGTATGAACGTCGTCGGGGATCTTTTCGGATCCGGTAAAATGTTCTTGCCGCAAGTGGTTAAAAGCGCCCGCGTGATGAAGCAGGCGGTTGCGCATCTGCTTCCTTTTATCGAGGCTGAGAAAGAAGGGGGCGGGGAGATTTCAACTAAGGGAAAAATCCTGCTCGCAACCGTTAAGGGTGATGTTCATGATATTGGTAAGAATATCGTGGGGGTCGTTCTTCAGTGTAACAATTTCGAAGTGATCGATCTTGGGGTGATGGTGCCCTACACCAAAATTCTGGAAACTGCCAAAGCTGAAAATGTCGATATTATCGGATTGAGCGGCTTGATCACACCATCGCTTGAGGAAATGGCCACGGTTGCCGCCGAGATGCAGCGTGGGGACTTCAAAAAGCCGCTGCTTATCGGTGGTGCGACAACGTCAAAAGTTCATACAGCCCTCAAAATTGCGCCGCAATATGAAGGCTCTACCATTTATGTGACGGATGCATCCCGCGCGGTGGGTATCGCAACGACGCTGACCAGTGAAGATCAGCAGGGAACTCTGGTTGAGGATATCAAGGCTGAGTATGAAACAGTTCGCGAAAATTATTATCGCAAACAGAAACCGGATAATTTTGCTTCGATCGAAGACGCGCGGTTGAATGCTGCTGATATTAATTGGGAGGGATATACGCCGCCCAAACCATCCTTTACCGGGTTGAAGCAGTTTGATGATATCGATCCCGCGGTGATTGTTGATTATATCGACTGGTCTCCTTTCTTCCGCACTTGGGAACTTGCAGGACATTTTCCGAAGATCCTGGATGATGAGGTAGTGGGAGAGACTGCGACCGAGCTTTATAACGACGCTCAAACCATGTTATCGCGCATCATCAAGGAAAAATGGCTGACGATTAAAGCTGTGGTCGGGTTTTTCCCGGCGGTAGCCGACGGTGATGATGTTATCCTGTATGAAGATGAAGCCCGGTTAAAAGAATTTCACCGGTTTCATTTCCTGCGCCAGCAGATGAACCGCTCAAACAGCCGGGCCAATCACTGCCTGGCAGATTTTGTGGCTCCCAAGCAATCGGGTATTGCCGATTATATGGGCGGCTTTACCGTGACAGGCGGATTGGGCATCGAAGACAGGCTCGCTGACTTTGAGCGTACTCATGATGACTATAGCAGTATTCTCTTGAAAGCCTTAGCGGACCGGTTTGCCGAGGCAACTGCTGAATATATGCATGAGCTGGTGCGAAAAGAACTTTGGGGATATGCGCCCGAAGAGACATTGGCCAATGACCAGCTGATCCGCGAAGCGTACCGCGGTATCCGCCCGGCACCTGGATATCCAGCTTGCCCGGATCATTCCGAAAAGCCAGGTCTGTTTGACGTGTTGGAAGCAACTGACAGAATTGGTGTTTCCTTGACCGAAGGGTATGCCATGCTGCCGGCCTCGTCCGTGTCAGGTTTCTATTTCGCCCATCCCGATGCCCGCTATTTCGGCGTCGGTAAACTGGCGAAAGATCAGGTGGAAGATTACGCGGCTCGTAAAGGGCTTACAATTGTTGAGGCGGAACGATTGCTGGCCTCCAATCTTGGATATGACAGGGCCAGGACGACCAGCGAATCCTGAGAGCTGGTTTAGCGGTTGCCTGTAAAGGCAGCCGCTTCTTCCGATGCCGCGTTTGCGATGAAATCGGCGAGAGCCCGAACCCGGGCATTTCGCCGAAGGTCTTGATGCATGACAAGCCAAAGCTCTCCCATTGCCTCGTCAATTGGAGAGAGGACCGGTGTCAGGCCAGGCCAGAAATTCCCAACCCTGTAGGGCAGAGGAGCAAGCGCTTCGCCGGAGGCGGTGAGTGCTGCGTTGGTGAGCAGGCTACTGGATTGATAGACGATGTTGAGAGGATCAATCCTCCGGGAAAGCCATTGCATGGTGTCGTGAGCTGCGGGGCTGCCTTGCCAGCCGATCATCTCCAACCCGACCAAGTCGGAGAGTTTGGAAATATTTGAATAGCGATCCTTATTGGACGCAGCCGTAAAAATCCCCCATCTTAAGTCTCCTATCTTGCGTCCGACGAGAGATTCCTGTTGGGGGCGTCGAGGTCTGAGTGCAATATCCGCTTCCCGATCCGCGAGGCTCAGTATACGATCTGATGCGATAATCTCTACGATCAGGCCCGGATATTGTTTTCTGAAAGACGGTATGTGACACGCAAGGAACGAGGCTGAAATAGACTCTGTTGATGTGATTTTCAACGACCCTTCAAGCTGCTGATCACGGCCCGTGACGGCCCGGTCACCCGCCAGCGCTTCATGCTCCATCCGCTCAGCGGCATGGACGAGTTCCTGCCCGGCATCTGTTGGGTGGTACAAGCCTTTTGTGCGGTCGAATAATCGCACTTCCAGCGATTGTTCGATCCGCTCCAACCGCCTGAAAACAGTCGAGAGTGTGACACCCAATGCTTCAGCAGCGCCGGGTAAGCTAGAGCTACGCGCAATTGCCAGTACCAGTCGATAATCATCCCAAATCAGCATAATTTGCACCAATGCAAATGAATTTAACAAAATTACAACTTCAATAGCATTTTTGCAAATGACAGAGTGAAGTCAATGGTTACTTGATGAATTGAGGAAGTCTAAATGTCCAAATTACTGATTGTTGGCGGCGGTTATGCTGGTGTCTGGGCGGCGATGAGCGCGGCAGCGGAGAAACATCGCAGGCAGGATGAGACGGTAGAAATATCCCTCTTGAGCAGAGACGGGTTTCTGACAATGCGGCCCCGGCTATATGAGCCACTCTCCGATTATATTCGCACGCCTTTGGCACCGTTGATGAAAGAAATTGGTGTTGATTTCAGGATCGCGGATGTCACTTCCATCGCCGAAAAACGGAAAAGGGTGATCACGACAGACAAGCAGGAAGTCTCCTATGACAGACTTGTTCTGGCAACGGGGAGTGCCTTGTCCAAGCCGGATCTGCCAGGGGCTGAATTGTGTTTCGACGTTGATGATTGGGAGGCTGCCTCCCGGCTGAACAAACATTATGATACACTGTCCGAAGATGCTTCCTTTGTGGTGATCGGTGCAAGCTTTGCTGGTATTGAAATTGCCACAGAATTGCGAAGCCGGTTTGGGGAAGCTGTTCGCATTCACCTGGTCGATCAGAATGAAACAGCTGTTCATTTTATGGGGCAGAACGCTTTACCCCATATCGATGAAGCGCTAACCGCGGCCCGGATTGAACGGCATCTTGGGCGCGGGATTGAAAAAATTACAAGGAAAGGTGTTCAGCTGCAGGGCGGAGAATTTCTTGAGAGTGAAACTGTTATTCTGGCGACAGGCATGCGCGCCAGCACGCTCACACAGTCTGTTCAGGGCGAGAAGGACGCTTATGGCCGACTAAAGGTCGATGGGTCCCTGAGGGTCATTGGCTCTTCTGATATTTATGCCGGAGGAGACACCAGCCATGCCTATGCTGATGAGGAGCATGTTGCTCTGATGTCCTGTCAGCATGCGATTCAGTTGGGTCGGTATGTAGGGCATAATGCCATGAGTGATCTTTTGGGGCAGGACTGGATCCTGTATCGGCAGGAAGTGTACCGAACCTGTCTCGATCTTGGGAAATGGGGGGCGCTCTTTACTGTGGGGTGGAATCCGGAAGTACAAGCGACCAGGGATGAGGGGAAAGCGATCAAGCATCAAATTGTAAACAGTTTGATTTATCCGCCTTCTCCAGAAAATGGCCCGGATGAAATATTCCGTCAAATCTCCTTAATTGAAGAAATGAAAGCGGTCGTGTAACGACTTGACATTTATTTGATTTCACAATGCATCAAATCTGGAAAATAGTAAGCTCTCATTGGCTAAAGGGGAGAGCTATGTTTTCCAGATTTTGTTTTGTTGTTTCTGTTTTTTTGGCATCTTTAGTGGCATCGCCCGCTGCGGCGTTTGAAGAAGTCAATACTGGCTATTTCAACGAAACAGCCCTGCAAGGCTATGACAGCACGCGCTATTTCTCTGACCGGCAGGCCATTGAAGGCCAGAAAACCTATTCCTTCAAATGGAAAGGCGCTGACTGGCATTTTGCGGATGCCAGAAGCCGGGATTTGTTTGCGGCCAATCCAGGCGGATATGCCCCGCAATATGGGGGCTATTGCTCCAATCAGATGAGCTTGGGGAACTTGTCGGACATTGATCCGGGGGTTTGGCTTATTCACGATAAGAAACTTTATTTCTTCGGCCATAAAGAAGGCAAAGACCGGTGGGAAGCAACGGGCATCGCCGCGCGGATCATGGATGCCGATCTACACTGGAAAGAGTATCTTGCCAAAAAATAACAAGCTGTGTGAATAAGCCTCGCTTGCGCGGCTTTGAGCAGAGCGGTACCTTCTGAAGAAAAGGGAGGTACCATCATGGCAACAAGATCAATCAATGCAGAGAATGCACCTCAGTCTGCGGGCGGCTATTCGCAAGCTATCGAAGTCTCTGAGACCACGCGCCGCCTTTATATCAGTGGACAAATCCCGGTTACTGCCGCAGGAGATGCGCCGGATAGCTTTGCAGATCAGGCCGCGGTGGTGTGGGCCAATATCGAAGCGCAGTTGAAAGCGGCTGAGATGACGCTGGATAATCTTGTGAAAGCAACAATCTTTCTGTCCGACCGCCAATATACCATGGATAATAGAGCAGCTCGGCAATTGGCGCTTGGGGATCGAAAGGTCGCGCTGACCGTAATTATTGCGGGTATCTTTGACGAGAACTGGCTTCTCGAAATAGAAGCGATAGCAGAAGCGTAAACCGGATACAGGTAACGGAAGAGTTTTGACGATGAGATTTATAAGCTTTGAAGACGCGGATCACCGGTTAAACTGGACAGATATGGCAGATGCGCTGGAAGCAGGTCACAGGCTTGAAAAAGCTGAAATAGGAGATCTTCTACTGGCCAAGGAAGATCGCAGCCTGCTCAGCCGGGGGGCGTGGATTGACGGGGTGGGGCTCGCCCTCAAATCGGTAACGATTTTTCCGGAAAATGCGACGAAACAACCACCCACGCCTTCTGTACAGGGCGCAATGCTGCTGTTCGATAGTGAAAGCGGTGCCTTGAGCGCCATTCTCGACGGACCGCTTGTCACTAAATGGAAAACCGCAGGCGACAGCGTTCTGGGTGCGCGCCTTCTTGCCCGGCCGGACGCAAAATCCTATCTGGTGATCGGGGCAGGCACAGTTGCGAAAACCCTGTTGCAAGCCTATTCAGAGGTTTTTTCAGGGCTCGAGACACTGACGGTCTGGGCACGTTCCACGGACAAGGCGCAAGCCCTTGTGGAGGCGATGGCGGCGGAAGGGTTGACTGTTACCGTTGCCACGGATCTTGCAAATGCTGTCGCCGCTGCTGATATAGTCTCCACCGCCACACTGGCGAAAGAGCCGATCCTTAAAGGGGAATGGGTGACTCCGGGAACCCATATTGATCTAATCGGTGCTTTTCGTCCTGATATGCGTGAAGCCAATGATGATCTGATGCTGAAAGGCAGCCTGTTTGTCGATGCGCGGGAGACAACCATTGGCGAAATTGGGGAGTTGATGATCCCTATGGCGGCAGGCCTGTTCGATAAGAGCCATGTCAAAGGCGATTTCCGCGATCTCTGCAACGGCGCTCCCGGCCGGCAGTCCCCCGAGGAAATCACCCTCTTCAAAAACGGAGGAGGTGCTCATCTGGACCTGATGACAGGCGATATGATTGTCAGAAAGGTCGCGGAAGAGGTAGACTAATCTAGTCACCAATATCCAAATGCCACCATTTTGGGCGGTTGCTGCGATAAGAATGGCCTGCCGGTTTGAAGGCTTTTTTCTTTCCATCGCTAAAACAACCGGTGACGAAAGCGATGACGGGTTCATCGTCGATTGCGCCGATTGTGCTTCCGCATTTTGGGCAGAAAGCCCGACTGGAATCGGGTGAGGAGCGAAAGGTGGCTGGGGTGCCGCCAGCTCCCGTCCATTTGACGGCTTCAGCAGAATATTCCACCCAGTTTACGGTGGGCGCACCGGAATGTTTTTGGCAGATCGAGCAGGAGCAAGTATGCGGGTTTTCCGGTTCTCCGGCCACTTCGAATGTGATGTGGCCGCACAAGCAACTGCCCCTGTATATTTTATCCATGTTTAAGTATCCGTGTTAGAAGCAAAATCTGCCCAGAACGCGATGAAGGTTCGTTTCTTAGGCACGTTCATTTCGCTAAAATTGAGGCTCCGTCGCTGTCAGGCTTTGCAGGTCAGATATCCCGCTCCACCATTGTTCCAATGCAGGATAGTCAGGCATTAAGGACTGTCCTTCTTTTGTCATCATAAAATAGGCCATCATCGGTGCCAGGTGGAGATCGGCGATGGTCGTTGTCTGAGGCCTCAGAACAAGACCCTCCGAGCAAATCCCGTCGAGAACTTTTAAGATATCGGGAGCCGACTTCAAGCCAGCCTTTAGATCTGAGAGATCACTCGGCTGATCGAAATGGGGGAGGAAATAACTATTTGAGAAGATCTGCCGAACGAGAGGCCAGTATGCATAGTTGTCGATGATTGACAGAAGCTGCGACAGGCGGGCTCGCGCTTGTTTGTCACCTGGCATCAAATCCCTTCCGGGAAAGGTTTCGTTGATATACCCCGTGATGGCGGATGTTTCATACAGTGTGAAATCACCATGCTGGAATGCAGGCACCCGATTGAAAGGGTGCAGGTGAAGATAGGCCGTCGGTACATCTTCCGAGAAAGGGTCGATTTCCTGATAGTCGAAATGAACCTCTTTCTCGATCAGAACCATTTTGGCGATGCGGGTATAAACGCTGTAGCCATAACCATGCAGGACCGTCGACATCACGTACCTCTCAATTCCTATTTCTTCCCATAACCGCCGCCGCTTGGTGTCTGAATGACAAAGATATCACCGGCGCTCATTTCAGTTTTGTCGCGGCCTTCCAGATTTGCTGTGCTACCGTCTTTGCGAACAACCCACTGATTGCCAACTTCGCCATTATCTGCTCCTTCCAGTCCGAAAGGTGGAACTGTACGGTGGCTGGCGAGGATGGCAGCGGTCATGGGCTCGTGGAATTTAATCTTGCGCAGCGTGCCATCGCCGCCCTTATGCAAGCCGTCTCCACCGGAGTTTTTGCGGATTTCGAAACTTTCCAGCGTTACCGGAAAACGCCATTCGAGGATTTCCGGATCAGTCAGTCTGGCATTTGTCATATGAGTGTGAACAGCGCTGGTTCCCTCAAAGGTGGGGCCGGCCCCGCAACCACCGCAGATGGTTTCATAATATTGGTAGGTATCATTGCCGAACGTAAAATTGTTCATAGTGCCTTGAGCTGCGGCCATTACATTGAGTGCGCCGAACAGGCAATCGGTGATGCATTGTGAGGTTTCCACATTGCCCGCGACCACAGCCGCCGGATATTCGGGGGAGAGCATGGAATTATCAGGGACAATAATGTCCAGTGGCTTCAGGCAGCCAGCGTTGAGCGGAATATCACTGTCCACCAGGCAGCGAAAGACATAGAGAACGGCAGCGGTTGTCACAGCGCGCGGGGCGTTATAATTGGTTGGATGCTGGCCGCTGGTGCCGGTGAAATCAATCACAGCAGAGCGATTTTCCCGGTTTATTTTGATATCGACCTTTATTTCATAACCGTCATCCATCGGGTATGTGAAAGCGCCGTCTTTTAAGACATCCAGAACCCGGCGTACGGATTCTTCCGCATTGTCCTGCACATGGCGCATATAGGCATGCACGACATTGAGACCGAAATGATCTACCATTTTGCGAAGCTCCTGAATGCCTTTTTCACAGGCGGCAATCTGGGCTTTCAAATCTGCAATATTTTGGCGCGTGTTGCGGGAAGGGTACTCTCCGGATTTCAGCAAATCGATCATGTCCTCTTCCAGGAAATGGCCGCCATCTACCAGCAGAATGTTATCCAACAGGACGCCTTCTTCTTCCACCCGGCGGCTATCGGGAGGCATGGAACCTGGAGTGAGGCCGCCAATATCCGCGTGATGCCCCCGGCTTGCCACATAAAACAGGATGTCCTTGTCTTCTTCGTCAAAAACCGGGGTGTTCA